>WFVD01000031.1 GCA_015491865.1 Gammaproteobacteria bacterium | reverse complement strand
TTTCTTCATCAGTCAGCGGATGGTTGCGACGACCTTTCTGGTTGGTAAAGTCCGTTGCATTGGGCGCATGTTTGCGGATTTGATCCCCTTGCCCCGAATAGGCTGAATCACCCCAAACGCGGGTTTCTTCGCCGTGCAACAAGTCACCAAGCAACTGACTGTCATGAACATTGGCCGCAGTGGCTGCCACCGAATGAATCAATTGGGTTTGGCTGCCGACCCCGATATGCGCCTTCATACCAAAATACCACTGGTTTCCCTTGCGCGTCTGATGCACCTCCGGATCTCGTGCCTTATCCTTGTTCTTGGTTGAGCTGGGCGCATCAATGATCGTGGCATCCACAATCGTGCCGGTGTTGACGGCAAGACCGTTATGAACCAATTCTCGAATACATCAGAGACTCCTTAACGCTAATAACCCAAACGGCAACGCCCATAAAACAAAATGGCCAAAGTCGCCTATGCTCCCAAGCATATGTGGTTGCACCCTTCTGGTGAAGGCCGCAGAATAAGAAGCGTTTAGAGATGTTCACAACCTGTTTGCCCGTTTGTTCTCAGTACATCGCCTTGCCTACTACGTACTCATCGCAATCATAAGGGAAAATAACCAGGTAGCTTCTGGCCATCTCGATCTGGGTGTTCCAGCAAGGAGGCGGAGTGAAAACTGTCATCAAATCGAAATTGACCTCGATGCAGTGTGGCGCATGCCGACATTGGAAGTCTCTAAGCAAGGTTCAAAACGATCCTCGCGGCTACTGCTATAAGGGTACCTCGCCGGAATCCAGAGGACGCTATAGCCTCGGTTGCCACAACACCATCCTCTTACCCGAATCACTCATCGATCAGGATAGCTACCCACACTATATTCCAGTGGTTTCTGAAGCAGATAACAACACCCCGGCAGCGGACGACACGCCTCCTGATAAAAGCTAGCCGTCGACCCGAAAATCTGCTCCCTGTCTTTGAATAACGGTGAAGAGTAGTCCATGTCAACCGTGAGAATGGCCATGGGTGTGGCCATCATCTGGATGCGAATGGTTATGATCACCCGGTCCCGTCGGCATCGCCTCACCAGTCGTTGTCATGGTCAGTTTTCCATGCTTAACACCACGCACACTAACCAGTTTATCAGCCAGTCTCTGCAGCAGTTGTGCTTTACCCTTTAACACCAACACTTCGAGGCAGTTATTATGGTCAAGATGGATATGCAGCACCGAACAGATCTCGCCGGTAAAGGAGTGCTGTAGATGGGTCAGTTTAGAAGAGAGGTCGCGCGTGTGATGATCATAGACCATCGTGAAGGTGCCCACCGTTTCAGCGTCGGCCTCCCACTCCTGCTCCACCATATGGTCACGAATCAGGTCGCGGATCGCCTCAGAACGGTTTTTGTACCCCTTACGACCAATCAGTTCATCAAACTTATCCAGCAGATTATTATCAATCGAGACCCCAAACCTTACTAACTCTGACATATTGCATACCTCATAGCGCGATATTACGGCACTCAGCAACCAATACCATCACTCACATTGATTGACTTTAGAGTGCTACATATCTAATATTTGTACCACGACAATGGAGCGTGGCTGATGAAATCATATCATATTAAAAATAAAGAGATTATTCCTGAATGCCGATTCCCGAAAGGGAGGTTCGTCGTCGCGATAACAGCCCTGTTGCTGCTCTCTTCGCCAGCCGCCTTTGCCCATAAACTCAACATATTTGCCTATGCCGAAGGGAATGAGATCTTTGCCGAGGGCTATTTCACTGATGGAAAAAAGGCCAAGAATGGCGAGGTGACGGTGTTCGATGGTAACGGTAACGAGCTACTGCGTGGCACCACCGATGTGGATGGCCAGTTCACCTTTGCCATTCCAAAACAGAGTGACCTGCGCATCACCATTAATGCCGGAATGGGACACCAGGCAGCGTTTGTGGTACGCAAAGAGGAGTTGAGTGATGAGAACAGTGAAGCCATGATTAACACAGCCGCTTCTGCTATTGAGAGCGCTGCAGAGAGTGGCGCAACAGAGACGAGTACCCCACCAATAGCCACCACCCCTGCTAGCGATAACAGCCAGCTTCGGAGTGAAGTTGAACGCGCCGTCGGCAAGGCGATTAAACCACTGATGCGAGAGCTATCTGCCTTGCGTGCGGAGAAGTCGCTCGCTGATATTATTGGTGGCATCGGCTTTATCTTTGGCCTTTTCGGCATCGCCATGTACTTTAAAGCGCGCAAGCAGTAGTGTTCACCCGCCACCATGCACGCCAGATCGTGCGAAGATTCAATCTTACCTGTAATACGTCGATACCTTTTGTAACACCCATTAATCACCTGAGACCCAGATCATATGCATATCTCTGACGGGATCCTATCAGCGCCAGTCCTCACTGCCGGTTTTATCGGCACTGTTGCGCTCGCGGCCTACACCCTGCGCCAGCTGGATCTTGACGACATCCCCAAGGTGTCGGTGATTACCTCGGTCTTTTTTGTCGCCTCATTGATTCATGTACCGATCGGCCCTAGCAGCGTTCATCTCATTCTGGGGGGGCTTGTCGGCGTGGTGCTTGGCATGCGCGCTTTTCCCGCCATTATGCTCGGCATTATTTTACAGACCATTCTCTTTGGTCACGGCGGTGTCACGGTGATCGGCGTTAACACCATGATGCTGGGTGGTGGTGGACTGGTCGCCTATGGGGTATGGCAGCTACGCCACCGCTTTAACATCAAGAAAAAAGAGATGCTCTTTGGTGGCCTTGCCGGGGCAAGCGCAATTTTCTTCTCCGGCATTGTCCTGGCGCTCGCACTTGTTACGACTGGTGAAGAGTTTATCGCCACTGCCGGTTACACACTGATCGCCCATATTCCAGTGATCATCATTGAGGCACTGATCGTCGGCGCATGCGCCGCCTTTCTTGCAAAAGTCAAACCCGATGCGCTGGCAGGACAGCTACCAACGTCCGCCGCTCCAGCAGTGGAGCCAACAACAGATAGTCGTAATGAGAAGCCCCCCAGGTGAGCACAACCCCACGGAGCAACAACGGAATCGACCCTTATGCCACTTGATATTGACCGCTTTGCCAAACGGGCCTCTCCCCTGCAGCGCTGGGACCCGCGCATCAAGCTCTTCACCCTTGGCATCTTTGTCTTTAGTGTTGCACTTCTCAAGACGCTGCCAATCGCCTGCATCGCGCTCGCCCTGGCGATCTCGATTTTGCGCTTAAGTAACCTGCCCTATGACTTTGTTGCCAGCAGCGTCAAATGGGTGATCTTTTTTCTGCTACCATTTTTTATCATCATGCCGCTCAGCTACCCAGGCGAAGCTGCCTTTTACGTCATCGGGCTACCGTTTGCATGGGAAGGACTTCAGCTCGCGACGCTTATCTTCATCAAGGCTGTGGCAATCATCCTCACTACCTTTTCCATGTTTGGTACCTCACGTTTTGATGTCTCGATGATCGCACTGCAACACCTCAAGTGCCCTAAAATTCTGGTGCAGATGTTACTGTTCACTTACCGCTACACCTTTGTCTTTATCGACGAGATGCGCCGCATGCAGGTTGCAATGCGCGCCCGTGGCTTTGTGATGAAGAGCGACCTGAACACCATGCAGGTGATGGGAAACTTCGTCGGTACGCTGCTAGTGCGCAGCTTCGAACGCTCAGAGCGTGTCTATAAAGCGATGCTTTCCAAGGGGTATCAGGGCGAGCTTCATAGCATGGTAAGGTTTAAATCTGAGCGACAGGACTTTATCAAGTCTGCGCTTGTGCTCACCACTGCAATCATTATGCTCTCACTCGATTTTTCAGGGTTATTTTTACCTGCCAAACAGGGCTGGTTTTAACCGTTACCTTCAGGAGGCCTCGTGTCTAAAAACACGCCAGCAATCGAAACAAGCCAGCTATTTTTCACCTACCCCGATGGCCATGCTGTTCTGAAGAGCATCACCTGCACCATCAGGGCGGGCGAAAAGGTAGCACTGATCGGTCCTAATGGCGCAGGTAAATCGACCTTCATGAGCCTGCTAAACGGTGTCGAGCTTCCGACCAATGGCCAGGTCCATATCAACGGCACGCGGGTGGAGAAAGCTTCGCTAATCGAAATTCGGCGCAAGATCGGCATCGTGTTTCAGGACCCGGATGACCAGCTCTTCTGCCCAACCGTCTATGATGATGTCGCTTTTGGCCCCCTTAACCTCGGCCTTCCGCGCGATGAAGTCGATCAGCGTGTTCAGGAATCACTTGCACTGGTAGGGCTGGAAGGTTTTGATGAACGCTCATCATATCACCTCTCGTTTGGCGAGCGTAAACGCCTCGCGCTTGCCACAGTGCTGTCGTATCGCCCCGAGATCCTGGTCTTCGATGAACCATCGACCAATATGGACCCACTTAATCGTCGCAAGTTGATTAACTGGCTCAAGTCGTCAGACAAAACCATCCTGCTCTGCACGCATGATCTCGACATTGCACTGGAGGTGTGCGATCGCTGCATTCTGCTTACCGATGGCAAGATCGTTGCGGACGATGCCGCCTCCAGAATCCTCCATAACCGCCAGCTACTGGAGGAGAACAACCTCGAACTGCCATTGGCACTGATGACACATGAACTGCTAAATAACATCCTGAAAAACCAGGACGACCTGGATGAAGACCACCGTTTTATCATCGGTAATTTCCTACATGCCCACCGCCACGTACATGGAGCCGATGGCGAGGTTCATTTTCATGTCCACGCACATGATGACCTCAACCCGACACATACCCATCACGACCATGACCACCAGGGTGGTAGTAGCGAAAACAGGTAACAGTTGATTTCACTGACTAACCCGTAGTTTTCTTATTGCACTTCAGGAATAGCATCACCCCCAAAAACGCGTGAGGGAAACCTGCAGATAGATGTATCCGGAAACCTTGCGGCAATCCTGTATATGGCAGTGGGAAAAAATATATGATGAAATCTGGTATTCCTGAACGGCTTCAACCACTACCGGCCAGTGATGGTAATGAAAAAAACGGGAATTGCCGTAGATAGATAGTGTTGGTAGCGGGGGTAGGATTTGAACCTACGACCTTCGGGTTATGAGCCCGACGAGCTACCAAGCTGCTCCACCCCGCACCTGTATTTACGACGAGGTGAATACTACCAGAGCACCCCGCCCTCAGCAAGGGGCAAACGAAATAATTTCAGATAAACTAATAATTTACGCGGAAGATGCCAGCACAAACGGATCCGCATGAATATCAGTGAGTGAGGCTCCCAGCAGAAACGCCTTGCGCTTTGTCTGGTCAACCATCTCGGGGTGACCACAGAGAAAGATCTGCCACTTTACCACTGTCGGCTGCTGCGCAAACGCCACATCATTTGGGTATCCTGAAAACATACCTGCGGGCAGCTCAGCTACATCCACATCGGAGAGACATGGAAAATAACTAAAATTAGGGTGCGCTTTTTCAAGTCGGCGCAACTCATCTACGTAGTAGAGATTTTCAGCACTCATTGCGCCGTGGCAGAGGATGATCGGCTTCTCAAACCCCTGGGCGAGTGCGTCACGCACCACCCCCCACAACGGGGCGAGGCCAGAACCAGTGCCGACTGCAAGTAACCCCTCTTCACCATCCACTTCGTGATAGAAACATTCGCCCATCGGACCGGCGATCGATAGCTGATCACCCACCTGCACATCGTCGCACAACCAGTTACTCATTGCTCCAGTGGGTACGCGCTTAATATGCAGTTCAAGCATCTCGTCACTGCCAGGCAGAGAGGCCAGTGAATAGCTGCGAATCAGGTCGCCGTTAAATAGATTGATAAACTGCCCGGCTCGATACTCCAGCGGTTCATCACACGCCAGTCGCAGCCGTAATATCTCACCATTTAGAAAACACTTTTCAACCACGGTCACCCGGTGTTTCTGTTTGTGCGCATCATCCAGCGCAATAATCTCCAGGTCACCCTCTGGCTTACAGACGCAGGGCTTGAAATAACCGAGTGATTTTTGAGTCTCTTTGAGATCCTCCTGGGAATTCGGGGGAATTTCACCACTGGTCACCTGCATAACGCAGGATTGACAGGCCCCACTCTCACATGAATACGGCACATGAATCTCATTTCTTAGCAGACAGCGCAGCACCGTTTCATCGTCCTGCCGCTCATAAGAGCGGCCCTGATAGACGACTTTTGACATAATCTCTTACCTTATAGATGAACGAGTTACTTGCCTAATACGTCATTGCGTGTACTTTCGGCGATCGCAGCCGCTTCACCAATGAGGTCATCTGGCACGCCCAGCTCCTTTAATGTAGCCCCCAGGTTTTCCATTACCGCATCAAAATGTGAATCATTTAAGCCACGTTCAACCAGGTGTGCGTGCCCTTTCCGCATATCCTCACCCGTATAATTATTGGGGCCTCCCAGTGCCATCGTCAAGAAAGCCTTCTGCTTCGCAGCCTGTTTATCCATGTCAGTATCTGCAAAAAAGCCGTTGATACGATCATCCGCCAGTACCTTGCGGTAAAAGAGGTCAACCGCTGCATTCACTGCCGCCTCACCACCAATCCTGTCATAAACACTTTGACTCATCATTTAGCTCCTTCTGGGTCGATTAAAGTTGCACTGAGATAAAAAACCTAGTAATTGCATCTCATATACACCTTAAGGTTAACTTAGTTTGCATAGAGACGCAACCCACTTGATTGAGACATCAAAAGCTCAGCGGCACCTTGCCAATATTCATGAATATCACCGCTATTTATTGCAGCTTCCGCCGGTATTTAACGATTACCTCACTCTCACTGAGTCTCTCTTTATGTAAAGCGATGTGAGTAACCAAGCGGCGATTACAACACAAAAAAAAAGGTGCCGATGTGGCACCTAAATATCGAGGGAGAGTGAAAGCCAAAAAAGCGAGGGGGACGCTTTTCTCTGCTTTCATCAAAGTTATTGCACAAAATATGCCATGGTTGATATTCACTATAAGAACAGCAAGTTAGTCAAACCCCCATCAACTGATAGCGTCAATAATAGATCATAACAGGCCAACAATAGGTGGATTATTGAGCAACAGTTGCCGGCTGGCGTCAATTTACCCTCTCTATTCAGCCAGAGTTGACGATAAAGCTTATGCGATGAAATAACGGTGAGGAGATCATGAAAATATTTCTAAAATTACTAATGGCACTGGTCGTTTTAGCAGTAGCCGCACCGTTTTTTCTCAAGGATAAAAATGGTACGCCACTGATGGCGTTAAATGATTTAAAAATGCCTGATCTCAGCACACCACCGATACCTGACAACATTAAATCTGCCGTTTCCGGCATCACTTCGAACAGCGAAACCTTCTCATCTACGGCCACTGGCAACTCACCCACGGGAGGTAAGGTAAAAGTGCACAAGTGGAAAGATGAAGAGGGTGTATGGCATTTTTCGAGCGTTGACAGCTCGCAGCGAGGCACCAGTAGCCAGGTTATTTTTATCAACCCGGATCAAAACAATTTCACCCCGCCCCCCACCAGAGAACAGCCTGAACAAGCAGAAGAGAAAGTTGCCACGATGACTGCCGTCGAAAATGTCACCCCGAACATATTGCTCCCTTTAACCCACGGAAAATCAACGATAGAGCAGGCGAAACAGGTTCAGAAATTACTTGAGCAACGCGCCGACCTGCAGCGGAAGATGGCGCCGTAAGCTCAAGGGTTTCAGGTTAATCAGGGTATAACAGGCGACGCAGACTAGAGAGTAGCTTATCGGGTTTGATCGGCTTTGAAATCCAGCCGGTGGCTCTCACTTCACCACCAATATGCCTGATCTCATCCGCCGGTTCAGCAGAGGCAAATAAAATCGGGGTAAATTGATAATCAGACATCTTTCGTAAACAGTTCACCAGACTATCACCATCCATATCCGGCATGTGAAGATCGGTAATCACGACACCGTAGTTCTGTGCAACGGCCATCTTCAGCGCCTCGACACCGCTGCTGGCCTCTTCCACCTGGTAGCCGGCCTTGCGCAAAATAGCGGCCATTACGAGGCGAGCAGAATCAGAATCATCAACTATTAATACCGGCGCTGGTTGAGCCATCTCTCTCATCTCAAGGTTTAAATGGGCGTCAATGCTCAACTACATTTAAGTCCTTTTAAATGAAAAACAGGTGACATCCAGCAATGCAGCTCAGCCTGCGCTTTGCCAACATTTCAACACCACTACGACAACTCCGACTATGTTAGCAGGCAATTTCCTACAAATACAGACATCATTAACTCCCTCTGAATTCATAACGGCAGTCAGAATACATAACTAAAGCGTTAATTTTGATTTCAAGGTGAAAACCCAATAAAATCAGCAACCCAGCACACTTTACGGCCAGCAGGCTCACGACTCCATTTAACAGGACTTACGATTAGATGATCACCCACCCCTTCATTGGCGCTTCATACCTTCTCCGCGGCTATTTCATGCTGTTTAAGCCGGGAGTCAGGGGGTTTGTCATTGCGCCATTGATCATCAACCTGACCATCTTCAGCCTGCTTATCTGGCTCGGAATCTACCAGTTCGACATCCTGCTGGATTATGTGATGGGGAACCTGCCTGAATGGTTACAGTGGCTCGACTGGTTACTGTGGCCACTCTTTCTAATCGCCTTCCTACTGGTCGGCTTCACATTTAGTTTACACATTGCACTGCTGGTAGCTGCCCCATTTAACGGTGTGCTCTCGGAAGCAGTAGAACGACAGCTTGATCCCCACAGCACCCTGCCCGAAACAAGCTGGGCTGATGTTGCCAAAGGGGTCGCTCCTGCCCTCATCAGCGAGGCGAACAAATTTGGCTATTTCGTTGTGCGTGCCATGCCACTCACAGCACTCTTTTTCATACCCGGAATCAATGTTTTCGCCCCGCTAATCTGGGCAATCTTTGGCGCATGGATGCTGGCTCTGGAGTACAGTGACTATCCGCTTGCTAATCACGGCCTGTTATTTAAGGATTCAAAAGAGGTGGTCAAGGAGAAACGTTTCATCGCCTTTGGCTTCGGTGGTGCATCACTCTTTTGTACGCTTATTCCGGTGATCAATTTTTTTGCAATGCCTGCCGCAGTGGCTGGTGCAACCATCATGTACGTCGAGCAGTTTAAAGAGAGCGGTCATCTGGCCATTACGCACCAAAACGACAACGTATAACGCAGAATAATAAACAGGCCCGAGATGGATTTTCTCCAGCAACTGATACTGGCAATTGTTCAGGGACTCACCGAGTTCCTGCCGATCTCAAGCTCTGCCCACCTGATACTGGTGCCCAAACTGTTTGGCTGGGTCGATCAGGGGCTCGCATTTGACGTTGCGGTACATCTCGGCACCCTCTCCGCCGTGGTGATCTATTTTAGAGAAGAGCTAAAGGTGATGAGCCGCGACTGGGTACGCTCTATCACCACACGCCAGCAGACAGCGGAGAGCCGCCTCGCATGGGGCGTATTGATCGGCACAATCCCTGTCGGCCTTTGCGGACTGTTATTCAAAGGCGTTATCGAAACATCACTCCGCTCAGAGCTGGTAATCGCCACCACCACAATCCTCTTTGGCCTGTTGCTGTTATGGGCCGACAGAGGGGGCAGACGTGAACGTGACGAACACACACTCAGCTGGCGCGATATCATCATTATCGGCTGCGCGCAGGCCATCGCATTGATCCCTGGTACCTCGCGCTCTGGCATCACGATTACAGCAGGACTGATGCTGGGACTAACCCGCTCTGCCGCAGCACGCTTTTCATTTCTGCTGTCGATACCGGTGATTGTGTTATCAGGGGCACTGGTAACGCTGGACCTGGTAGAAGCGCAGACTGCCGTTGACTGGCAGGCGCTCTTCACTGGGGCGATTATTTCAGGGCTGAGCGCCTATGCCTGTATCCACTTTTTTCTGAAACTGCTCGACAGGATCGGCATGGTGCCGTTTGTGGTCTACCGCATACTGCTAGGAATATTGCTATTTTTTGTCTTTATCTAGTCCGGCTAGAGCTCACTATCTAACAGCTGTTGCAGCAGCTCACAACGCTCACCGGGGCGATTCATCTCCGCCGCCGGTGTCCACGACATATCATTTTCCAGTCGGTAACTGCCACTAAATGCATGAGGTGGATTTCCGCCCCACTCATCCGGCCCGACCATTGAGAAATAAGAGGAGCCGTCACTGCGTTGATAAAGGTGATAGAGCTTGCCGGGCATGCGCTTGAAATGGCACTGCGCACGGTGAAGCGCCTGATCACGCTGCGCCGTCTCCAGCACCTTACGTGCCTCACGTTGCAGGTGGTGAATCTGGTCGGCGATTAATTCAAGCTGAGATGAGACGCGAGTGTTGATATGGCTGTCGGCCGTTGAAATCTCACGTGCAATATCAACCAGATCTACCGCAGCTCCGAGGCGACTGACTGGATATGGTGAGGTACGCGCAGAGCCTTGATGCAGCTCACCTTTGCCTTCGTATTTTTTACCCATTTTCAGCTATCGCTGTATCAGCTCGTCTGGCAGTTGCCACACACGCCATAAATATAAAGTGAATGGTCGGTAATCGCATACCCCGCCTTCAACGCAATCTCCTCCTGGCGCTTCTCAATTGTGTCGTCAATAAACTCATCCACCTTTCCACATTCAACACAGACGATGTGATCATGATGTTCACCCGCATCAAGCTCGAATACTGAGTGACCCTCTTCAAAGTGGTGGCGCGTGACCAGCCCCGCCGCCTCAAACTGTGTCAGCACACGGTAGACTGTCGCCAGCCCGACATCTTCACCCGACTCGATCAACGCCTTATAGACATCTTCCGCCGTCAGATGGCGTTTATGGTTTTTTTCGAGGATATCGAGGATTTTGACACGCGGCAATGTCACCTTTAGCCCTGCCTTTTTCAGATCTGAATTTTCCACTGTGGTATCCTTTAAGGCCATGCTGCCAGCGGCGGCATGACAATCTGCTTAATCAATCCCTGCCAACCATTTTAGGATAACTGGGTAAGAGACGCACCTTACTAGTAATGAATATTGCAAGACAACCCTATATGAAAAATAATCTCACAATCGTCATACCCTTGCTTTCTCTAGTGCTTATTGCTGGCTGCTCGGTCCATAAGATCGATATTCAGCAGGGGAATATTGTCTCTCAGGAGATGATGTCACAGCTTAAAACTGGCATGAAGCGAGATGAGATCAAACGCCTGATGGGGCGTCCACTGATTATTGATCCATTCCGTAGAGACCGCTGGGACTACATCCACACCTTCAAATCCGGCAAGGATGATGAGCCACGCAGTCAGTACCGCGTTACCCTCTTTTTTGATGGTCAGCGGCTCACACGAATCGACAGCAAACTGCCTGCTGAAGGGCTTCCAGCACGCTAATCCTGCGAGGACTTTGCAGCCGCTTTTGCAGCGCCGCCTGCCTCTGCACCCTCTTTGGGTGGTGCGGCCGTCTCTTGCAGATCCCCCCCCCCTTTCTTCATCTGTTTCCCTTCGGCCGCACGTTTTCTACGCACCTCTTTTGGATCGGCAATCAAAGGACGATAGATCTCGACCCGATCACCCTCACGTAGCACAGTGCTTCTTTTTGTCACCTTGCCAAACACCCCGACCTTATTAGCTGAGAGATCAATTTCAGGGTAGAGAACAAGAATGCCGGAATGTTTTATCGCATCATCCACGGTACCACCAACATTGATCATCGTCTCAAGAATAACCTGCTCATGAGGCAATGCGTAGGCCACTTCAACCTTGATCTTTTCAATGCCGCTATCACCATCCGCTGCAGGGGTGCTCTCTTCAGGGTCTACCATAATTCACCATCGCACGTTCACAAAATGCATCCACCAGCGAGTTCGCTATCTGATTAAAAACAGGCCCAAGGGTCACTTCCAGAATGCGGCTGGAAAACTCAAATTCAAGATCTAGTGATACTTTACAGGCCTCCTCTCCCAGCGGTTCAAAACGCCAGAAACCTTCCAGTCGCTTAAACGGCCCTTCAATCAGACGCATCTCAATCATCTTGCCTGCCTGTAGCCGGTTACAGGTCGAAAACGTCTTGTGAATACCGGCACGCGACAGCTCCAGTGTTGCCCGTACCTCATCTTCATCACGACTTAACACCGTTGAGCTTTTACACCACGGCAGAAACTCCGGATAGGCGTCGATATCATCCACCAGGGCATACATCTGACTAGTGGAATAGCGCACCAGCGCACTTCTATTTATTATGGTCATACGTCTATTAATCTATTATTCAATACAACTAGGCGGTGATCTTTGCCAGCAGGCCGGTGCTTTGCAGAAAAATAACGACCACCGCCAGCGGAGTGATATATTTCAGCAAAAAATTCCATGCGCGAAATGCGAAAAGATGTTTAGTGGCCATCTCATCTGCTTTTGACTGTCGAGACATTATCCAGCCGACAAACATGGCAACAAACAGCCCGCCCAGCGGCAACATGATATTCGCCGTCAGGAAATCGAGCAAATCAAAGAAGGTCATGTCGAACAGTTTCACCTCAGCCCAGAGGTTAAACGACAGCACCGTACCCATGCCCAGCCCCCAGGTTGAAATGCCACAGATAATCGAAGCACTTACCCGCTTCATGTTGCGATTTTCCACCAGCCAGGTCACCGCTGGTTCAATCAATGAGATTGATGAACTCCATGCCGCAAAAAAGAGCAGAATAAAAAAGAGCGTACCAAACAGCAGCCCACCCGGCATCGCCCCAAATGCAAGCGGTAGCGTCTGAAAGACCAGCCCCGGTCCCGCGCCTGGCTCTAATCCGTTTGCAAAAACGATCGGAAAGATCGCCATCCCGGCGACGAGTGCGACCACTGTGTCGGCAGCCACAATCATGATCGCGGTGCGCGCAATCGAATCTTCACTGCGCATATAAGAGCCGTAGATCATGATCGCCCCCATCCCAAGACTCAGGGTAAAGAAGGCGTGCCCCATCGCAATCAACACCCCCTTGCCTGTGATCGCACTGAAATCAGGAGTAAAGAGAAATGCAAGTCCCTGCATAAAAGCGCCGCTGTTCATCGCATAACCGAGCAGGATAATCAGCAACACAAACAGTGCCGGCATCAAAAAGGTGACCGCCTTTTCCAGTCCGCCCCGCACCCCGCGTGCCACCACCACCATCGTCGCAATAATAAACAGCGTATGCCAGAGCGTCAGTTTGAGCGGATCAGCCAGCAGCTCGTCAAAGACCGCCTTCACCTGCCCCGCAGAGCTGCCACTAAAAGTGCCTGCGCCCATCTCCAGCACGTAATTGATTGCCCAGCCAGCAATCACGCTGTAGTAAGAGAGAATCAGAAAGCCGGCCAGTACACCGGACCACCCCAGTAGCTGCCATAATGGGTTCGCCCCCGCCTCCTGACTCAGAGACTTCATCGTGTTTATTGGGCTCTGCCTGCCACGGCGCCCTAACATCACTTCAGCAATCATCACCGGCAGCCCAACTACTGCGATACAGATCAGATAGACCAGCACAAACGCACCGCCACCGTTTTCACCCGCAATGTAGGGAAACTTCCAGATATTGCCAAGCCCCACCGCAGAACCGGTCGCCGCGAGCACAAATACCCAGCGTGATGACCACTGCCCATGGATGCTACTACGTGAATGACCTGCCATTTCTGCTCCGATGAATTTTCATCACGCTATTGTGGGCGAAATCGCCAGATCACTCAACCACATAGCGTCTGCCTGTGTATAATAACCGGCGATAATCGATGAAACCCAGAACCTGACTCACGCAAGCTGTATGGCTAATAAGAAGAAAAAACCCGGCAGTAATACCATTGCGCTCAATAAACGTGCGCACCACGACTATTTCATTGAAGAGAAATTTGAGGCGGGAATCGTGCTGCAGGGGTGGGAAGTTAAAAGCATGCGCGAATCGCGTGCTCAGCTTACTGAGAGCTACGTCTTTATCAAAAATGGCGAAGCCTTTATCTCGGGCCTCCACGTCACCCCACTGCACACCGCCTCTACCCACATCACCCCGGAAAACACGCGCGTACGCAAACTACTGCTCCACAGAAAACAGCTCGACAAGCTCATCGGCGCTGTTGAGCGCAAAGGCTACACCCTCGTCGGTACTGCGCTCTACTGGAGTCATGGACTGGTCAAGCTTGAGGTTGGCCTTGCCAAAGGAAAACAGCAGCATGACAAACGCGCCGCCGAAAAAGATCGTGACTGGAAGCGAGAAAAGAACCGCCTGTTAAAAGGGCGATAAACACTGCATAGCCTGTAACCAGCGGACGCCACGCTGCAAACTCGTATCACCCAATGCTGAACGTAACCGACATCGTTACGGCAACACCAGAAATTCACGCTGCATTCCCTCATGATAATGGCTTTCAAGCGTGCCATCCGGCTCTTTCTCTACAATATTACAGATAAATAGATACCTGCCCGGCGCCAAAGTAAAGCTTGCGCGATACACTGTCCGCGGCGCAATCTCCTCGATCTCACCAATCCATTCACCTGCCGTGGCCTCATTAACCTTACCCGCAACAAGCGGCAGACTGGCGAGTGGCAACTCACTCTTAATCACCACAAACTCATGCTCTTCCAATCCCCTGTTGCTCACCTCAAATGCAACCACGCCACTCCTGACCGTCTCCCTGTTCACCTTAATAGCCCACTCGTTCAGCTCAACCTTTACAACGGGGGTAGCTGAGAGAAGCCCATCCTCCTGCTCACCAGCAGCTGCCACAGCAACACAAGCCACCAGCAGCAGTAGCCCAGCTGATTGCCAAACCATTTTAGGAATCGCCATCACCTCATTCATATTCACCTCGCTACCCGGTTAATTTTGCCTCGCTTCTCGATGATAATGATTGTCATTAGCAATAACAACCCTCCCTCTATCAACTTTTACCAGCAGCCAGATCAAATCCGCTCACCCTGTCAATAGTAAATGCCTTGATAAAACAGCGCTTTCAAAATACAACATAGCATTGAACTTCTCACTGCGTTAGACTGTCCATACAATACCTTTTGGGGGGTGACCTGGCTTCGACGTGGGTTGCGAAACCTGAGGTGCATGCCGAGGTGCAGAATTCCTCGTTAATCCGTCTGCAAAACCATAGTTGCCAACGAAGACAACTACGCGCTAGCAGCTTAAAAACCTGTTTAGTGCCCTCAGCCTGGCGTGTGCTTATGCGCCCAGATCACTGGGGTCGACTCACATAAGATCGCGCTGAAGTACGTCCGGGACGGATGCGTTAAAACTTAACGGAATCGCTGTCTGTTTTCCCTGCCTGTTGGGTAGCTTGCAGTTAAATTAATTAGCAGGATAAGCATGTAGAGCCGATGGCAGAGGACTTGCGGACGCGGGTTCGACTCCCGCCACCTCCACCAAATACAAAACCCCAACTGTTTCAGCTGGGGTTTTTATTGCCTGCAAGTCGCGCTACAGCTCTTAACCTGGTAAGGTTTTACGGACTTCCCAGCTCTCTTAATCGCAGGTTTTTCCGGGCCAATACTTCTCTAGCGCAAAGACTAAGGCCGCCAGCGACTCCTTACATACTCCCCAGCGCCATCCGGCAACGAACAATATATTTCTCCAGCTCAACCAGCAGTAGCACTGAAGAGGCTGCCAGCAGAATATTCAACCAGATACTTAAGCCGATTGCGACCGTGCCAAACAGCGCCTGTAGTGGTGCCAGGTAGGTAAAGCCGAACTGAAATAATAGCAGTATCACAATGGCAATCAGCACATAGCGGTTGCCTGTTAGCCCATCCATATTAAGTACCGATGCGGTTGTATAACGCGCACTAAACAGATAGAAGACCTCAAACATAACTAGTGTATTTACCGCGACTGTGCGCGCATGTTCAATGGTGGCTCCCTGTTTCATCTCCCACAGAAACATCGCCATGGTTCCACCCATTATGATGACGGAGACAAATAGAACCCGCCATATAAGGTGAGGGACAAGTATCGGCTCATGTGCATTTCGTGGGGGGCGCTGCATGACATCCTTCTCGGGTGGTTCAAACGCCAGTGATAGCGCCAGCGTTACTGCTGTAACCATATTTACCCATAGAATCTGCACCGGAGTTAAGGGTAGTTGCTGAAAACCAAATAGAATGGCGGCAAGGATAACCAGTGCCTGCCCGCCATTGGTCGGTAAAATAAAGAGGATCGCCTTTTTGAGGTTATCGTAGACGGTTCGCCCCTCCTCTACTGCCTGAGTGATAGAGGAGAAGTTATCATCCGCCAGTACCATTTCGGCCGCTTCTTTGGCCGCTTCTGTGCCGTTACGACCCATGGCGATACCGACATCAGCACGTTTCAGCGCGGGCGCATCATTTACCCCATCACCCGTCATGGCGACAATCAAACCCTGCGCCTGCATTATTCTAACCAGCAGCAGCTTATGTTCAGGGTTGACGCGTGCATAGATATCGACAGTTCTCACCTGCTGGTGCAGCACCTCTTCGCTCATCGCTTCAAGCATCTCACCGGTGATGACATCGTCGCTATTTGCAAGTTTGAGTTGCTGTGCGATGGCGCATGCGGTCGCACCGTGATCACCAGTAATCATCTTGACCCGAATCCCCGCCTGAGCACACTGCTGCACTGCATCAATCGCCTCTTCTCGCGGTGGGTCGATGATGCCGAACAGTCCTAGCATCATAAGGCCGTTATCCACGTCACTGAATGCGAGTCCCCGCTGCTGATAGCTAACCACCCTGGTCGCAATGGCCAGTACACGCTGCCCCTGCTGTGCCATCGTTTCAATCTGTGTTAGCCAGAATGCTCTCTCCAGTGGCTGCTCCCCATCATTCGTTCTTTGCTGGGCACACATCTCAAGCACTCTTTCAGGTGCGCCCTTGATAATAATAAAGGCATCGCCATCGTGGCTGTGGTGTAGCGTTGCCATAAAACGGTGCTCTGATTCAAATGGGATAAGGTCAGTGCGGGGAAACTGTTTCGTCACTTCGTCGCGATCAAGCCCCGCCTTCAAACCTGCCACCAGTAGCGCACCTTCCATCGGGTCGCCATGGATACGCCATTCACCATTGCACTGTTCCAGTGACGCATCGTTGCAGAGCATCGCGCCTCGCACCACTGCCTGCAATAGCGGTATTTCGTCGGCTGCGACATCGTTATTCTCGTACGATATTGCGCCGTGAGGATCATAGCCTGTCCCCGCCAGCCCGAAGAGCTGATCGGCCGTGGCAATCGTTCGGACTGTCATCTCATTGCGCGTCAGGGTACCTGTCTTGTCTGAGCAGATCACGTTAACAGCACCCAGGGTCTCGACCGCCGGCAGCTTGCGAATGATGGCGCTACGCCGGGCCATCCGCTGCACCCCAATGGCCAGTGTGATGGTCATGATTGCGGGTAGCCCTTCAGGAATCGCCGCGACTGCAAGGCTGACGGCAGCAAGAAACATTTCGGCAATCTGGTAATCTCGCAGTAGCACGCCAAAGAAAAAGGTGATGACGGCAAGTGCTAGAATTGCGGCTGTCAACCAGCGCCCAAACTGGGCCATTTGAGCGAGCAGCGGCGTTGTCACGGCAGCCACGTCTGACACCATGGCACTGATGCGGCCAATCTCAGTCTGCGCAGCGGTCGCCACCACTACACCACTACCCTGGCCATGGGACACGAGCGTGCCTGAATAGGCCATGCAGCGACGGTCACCGATCGTGCTCTCTGGTGAAACCGGTTCAATACGCTTCTCGACCGCCATCGACTCACCGGTCAACGCCGCTTCTTCTATCTGAAGACCCTTGACGCGAAACAGGCGTAGATCAGCCGGCACTTTGTCGCCTGACTGTAGCAACACAACATCACCCGGCACTAGCCTCTCTGCCGGTACAGTGAGCTGCCGCCCGTTGCGCAGCACCATGGCGTTCGGTGAAAGCATCTGACGTATCGCCCTTAATGCATTCTCAGCCTTCCCCTCCTGTACAAAACCGATCACCGCATTGAGCACAACCACAGCAAAAATCACCCCGGCATCGAGCCAGTACCCCAGTATGGCAGTGGTGGTGCCAGCAGCTATCAACACATAGATCAGGATGTTATGGAACTGGTGGATAAAACGCTGAAGCGGGCTACGCATCTCTGGTTCAGGTAGACGGTTAGGGCCATATCGATCGAGTCGGCTGCTCGCCTCTTCACTGCATAGCCCGCTGGCTGTCGCTTCGAGTGATGCAAAAACTCTGTTCACCTGTTCAGCATGCCACGCTTTCATTGCTGCACTCCTTCCTGATTAATGTGCACCTGTACTGCAGCTGTCTCAGGATAATCCTGGAACGATATACCGATTAACACAACCACTATTGCCAATAAAAGAGAGAGAGCAATAGCGTAGTGCCACTGGCGAAAACAGGCTTCACCACGCACCAGCATACGTTGCCATTGATGAGGCTGCCAGAGACGAACGATCTGCACCACACAGGCAGCGCGCAGTCGTGGCAAGCTCTCAAATCCGGCCTTTGACACCCAGCGTATAGCGCGACCAATCCGTTCCTCAAGCAGTCCAACCATGGGTACGGCGGGCTTGCCGGCTACTACAGCGTTACAAGGTGGCGCCCCCAACCGGTCTCTCACCAGCGTTAAAACAGCCAGCCCGATGGCGATGATCGCAATAAAAATATTGCCCCAGTGTGAGTAGCTATTCCATACCGCAGGGTCGGCCAGCCCCACCCCCACCATAATAATAAGCAGACCGCTGAAAAAGAGAATGAAGGTAGCGGAGATTGTCTGCCACTTTAACCCCGCTACAACAGCGTAAAGCAGTGCCACGCCCCCCACGCCCTGTATCAGAAAACCCAGCAGTGGTGAAGTGAGTTCACCCAGCGGCAGCCAACGCACCATGCCCAGCAGTGCAATAGCGATAACCACTGCGCCCAGCAATAGAGTTAAAGCGGGGTGTGGCGAAACAGAGAGGCGCGGCAACCAGCTCTGCAGCGGCCAGACGGCACCCCTGGCTGCAAAACCGACAAAGGTAAGCAACAAATAGAAGAGCAAGGGGGGAGGCTGCGCCGCCGGATGCATAACTTCTTCGCCAATAGCCTTGCCCCATGGGGGATCACTCATGATGGATGTTACCAATAAAGCCTCAAACAACAGCACATCAGACAGAACCAGCAGCACCAGATAAAGACGGGCCGCAGGTCGGCTCGCTTCACTGCCATCGGCGGTAAGCAGAACGCCGAAATAGGCATAACCTAACAGCACTAAACAGGCGAAAAAGCCTGCCATCTCTGTTACGAGTATCGCACTCAGGCTCCCCCCCATCATCAGTAGCAAAAAGGTCGTGAGCCGCCGCTCTTTTGTGCCTCTTGTTGCCTGTAACAGGAACCCGGCCACCATCCAGATGAGCACAAGGCTTGCCAGTAACCAGCGAGTGTCACCATCAATCGCCACTCCGCTACCAAATAACAGCCACGGCAACTCCAGAGCAATATCCGCTGGAACGATCCATAAAATAACGGCAGGAAGAAGTGCCAGATATAAAGGTCGGCGCAGACGTGAATGCAGCGCGGGTAACGCTAGTAACAGTGGCAGCCCAGGCACTAATAGCAGCAGAAAAGTGCTCATAAACCCATTCACGGTAGATACTCCGATGTAGTGATAAAGTGTACCCACTGCAGTGGACTAAACGGTGCCGACGCCAGTAGTCCGATCACCACTGTCAGCAGTGCGGTCACGAGTGGTGGAGCCAGCAGAGGCCAGGCAGTCTCTTGCCGACCAAACGAGCGCTCGGCAGGCCAGCGCTCTGGTGGCGGCTTGAACCACGCGGCGTAGAGAATAGGGAGAAAATAGGCCGCATTCAGCAGACTACTGCAGGCCAGAACAATAACCACCCACCCCTGCCCCGCCTCCAGCGCTCCCAGTCCTAGATACCATTTACTGATAAATCCCGCCAGTGGCGGCAGCCCGATCATACCGAGAGCCGCGATAGTAAACGCTGCCATCGTCCAGGGGAGGCGCTGTCCGACCCCGTTCATATCACTGATTTTATGGATACCCAGCGTCTCGGCAATATTACCGGCACAGAAAAAGAGTGTAATCTTCATCACCCCCTGATGTACCAGATGAACCAGCCCGCCAATGGCGGCGATCGGCCCGACTATCGCAACGCCAAGGATAATATAGGCAACCTGGCTGACAGTGGAGAATGCGAGACGACGCTTCAGGTCATCCTGGAACAGTGCCCGCAGTGAGCCATAGATGATGGTGACAGCCGCCACCACCGCCAGCGGTAATGTCACCCCCAGTGTGGCAGCAAACTGGATACCATAGACATCATAGACCACACGAATGATGCCGAATGCACCTGCCTTTACCACCGCGACAGCATGCAGTAATGCACTAACGGGTGCGGGAGCTACCATCGCCTGCGGCAGCCAGCCATGCAGGGGGATCAATGCGGCTTTCACCCCCAGTCCCATCATCAGCAGTACAAAAATCATGATCAGAGTGCTCTGCTCAGAACTCGCCAACGTAGACAAAAAACCCTGTGCAGTAAATGCCAGAGTGCCACTCAGGGTATATAGCCAGAGCGTGCCGACCATCAGCAATGCGCCACCGGCAAGCGTATAGGTTAGATAAATGCGCCCCGCCCTGCGCGCGACTTCGGTTTCACGATGGACGATCAGCGGATAGGTCGTCAGTGTCAGCAGTTCATAAAACAGTAAAAAGGTCAGCAGATTGCCAGAGAGAGCCACGCCAATTGTTGCGGTGACACAGAGACTAAAGAAACCGAAAAAACGGCTGCGATTAGGCGACCCTTCCAGATAGCCGATAGCGTAAACCGTCGTTGCCAGCCAAAGCACCGCTGAGAGGGTAACAAACAGCAGCGAGAGCGCATCGGCGCGCAACACGAGATCAAGCCCGGGCAGTAGCGGCAGGCGACTCTCGTACGGCTCCCCGTGAAACACTCCCCAGATCATTACCCCAACCAACAACAATTTAAGTGTGGCGCCTGCCAGGTTCAAAACCGTGCGGGTGACGACGCGCTCCTCTGACAGAAAGAAAATCACCCCCCCCGGAAACAGTGAGCTGGCAAGCACAAGCAGCGGCAAGGCGCTATTCCAACTCACGACCCACCCCCCTCACCAAAAGGGAGGCCGACCATCATCAGCGCCAGGGGCCAGGAAGAGAACAGCCCTAGTGCAATCGCTGTCAGGGCTAGCGCCAGCGCACTCCACTCCATTGAGGCGGGTACTGCTCTCACCTCGTGTGGCACCGGAGAGGGGGTAAAGGCGTAGCCAACTACTTTAAAGATCCACACAGCAGATAACAGGCCACCCAGAACCAGAACCACCCCCCACCACCACTGAGCAGAACGTATCGCCGCCTCTAGCAGTAACCATTTAGCGACAAATCCACCACTGGGTGGCAGTCCCATAATGCTAACCCCTGCCAGCGCAAAGGTTGTGACCGTCAGGGGTAGACGCTGCACGATGCGGTCAAGGTCTGCAATAGAGTCGTGGCCACCAAAACGCAGGATGTTGCCCGCCGCCATAAACATGGCTGCCTTTGCAATCGCGTGGGATAGCAGCATATAAAGCGCTCCCGTCCAGCCAATAATATTCGCCAGCGGAAAAGCCAGAAACAGATAGCCCAGCTGTGCCACCGTTGAGTAGGCGATCAACATTTTAAGCCGTGTCTGTCGCAGCGCCTGCAGGTTCCCCCAGAGGAGAGCCGCTGCCCCAAGCAGTCCCAATAGCTGCCCCAGTACGAAATTATTTGGTGGAAAGATTTCCAGCCAGAGGCGTATCAAGATATAAAATGATGCCTTTACCACCAGTGCAGAAAGCAGGGCACTCACCGGCGCAGGTGCGCTGGCGTGAGCTTGCGGCAACCAGAAATGAAGCGGAAAGAGAGCCGTTTTGAGCAGCAGGCCAACAACCATCAGCCCCAGTGCAATCCACACCACAGGCGACGCGCTCAGTCGCTCGGCCAGAATAGCAATATCGACGCTACCAGAACTATGATAGAGCAGCGCAACCCCAAGCAGGAAGAGTAGCGAACCTAGCAGAGTAACCAGCAGATAACGCATAGCACTACTCAGAGGCTGCGCACCTTTAGCCAGTGCGACCAGTGTGACAGCCGCCAGCCCCAGCAGCTCCAGCGTGATATAGAGATTAAAAATATCTGCTGACAGAAACAGTGCGTTCAGCGCCCCCCAGAGGAATAACCATAGTGGCCAGAACGCTCTCGCCCTGCTGCGCTCAAAGTAACCGTTAGCATAGACGCTAATGGCCACTCCCACTACCGAGGTGACGATAAGCATCAGTAAACTAAGTCCATCAACATAGAGATCGATGCCTAATGGCGCACCCCAACCACCAACCGTATAACGTTGCGCCCCCTCAACTACCACCAGCCAGCTCAGCCCGGCGACAGAGAGGGTGGTTCCCAACGCACAGACCAGAGCAAGCATAACGCCGCGCCGAGGCCACAAAAAACAGGCGATGGCGCCAGCCAGCGGCAACAGGACAACCATCACTTGCCAATGGATGCTAAAGATCAACACGCTCATCCAGCACTACTCTTGCGGGGTTTCGGGAAGTTTGACCCGGCCTGTTTCACCCTTCACCCGTAACATCAATATTACCGCCAGAGCAGTAGCAGAAATCGCCACCACTATGCCGGTAATCACCATCGCATGCGGCACAGGATCCACACTATCGCTGCGCTTTGCCAGAGCCACTAGCAGAAGAAATACGCCACTACCCATCACATTAACAGCAAGAATTTTGCGCAGTAAATGGGGATGTACAATCACCGCATATAGCCCCAGGGTAAACAGCCCAATACCGACCAGTGCAAAGAATAGAAAGAAGGTCACCGCGCCTCCTGAGAATCGCTGCCAGCAGCAGCGCGAGTACTACAATAAGATGAACATAGCGAGGTGAAAGATGTACCCCGGCAGCTCATTGATCGGCCCTCGAATCAGGCCGGATTCCCAGAAAAAGGGCCGCCAGAATCATACCAATCGAAAGCGTCGCTGCCGCTTCAATCAACAGGATTAATCCCCCTGCAGAAGCATGAGGATAGGTCAGAAAATCCCCTCCCACCAGCATGACAAACAGACCAACCGCCATAAACAGAACCAGGCCCGCCACCAGCATGATCCGCAGGGGTAGCTGTGCAAACCTCCGACCGAGACGCCATCCTGCCAGCACTAGCAGTACCCCTGCTGCCCCCAGGACTGAGCCGGCCTGAAAGGCTCCGCCCGGTGCGCGGCCGCCGACCCATAACAGGTAACCCGCCACCAGTAACAGCAAGGGTGTCAGCAGACGCGCCAACAGTGCCAGCACACCGCCCACTGGTTGATCATCAGGGGGGGCGTCAGGCGTACTACCCAGCGACCAGACAGCCAGCAGCGCGAGCAGTAGTACCCCCATCTCCAGCAAGGTGTCGTAGGCCCGAAAATTAAGCAGCACCGCCGTCACCGGGTTGCTCACTCCGCTAAGCGCAAGGCTGTTCGCCACCGCATCACTCAACCCAGGCGCTGCAGATGGCAGACTCATCACCGCGTAGCCGAGCCCGCAGGCCAGCACAAGGTGTAGTGCTACCAACCATCGCCGAAATGGCAGCCCGCCCCCCTCTGCCACAGAGGCCCTATCGCCCTGATTATCGAGGCTGGCAGTTTCACTAGGCGGGCCAAGCCTTGCCAATGCCGCCAGCAGCAGAGCGCCCGTCAACCCGGCACCAATTGCCGCCTCGGCCAGCGCAACATCCGGCGCATCGAGCCGTACCCAAATCAGCGCCATCAACAGACCAAAGGCGATAAACAGTACAATGGCCCTGAAGAGATCTGGACTTCCCAGCAGCTGCCACGCCAGCCATAGCAAGGTGAACCCCAGCACGCCATCGAAGATCAGCGGCAATAAGGTCATCGTGCCTGCGCCCCTCGTACCCGCGCATTCTCTATTTTGATGCCACTCATCGCTTCCATGGCACGATCCCCCTCCGCCGTGCCGCGGCAGCGACCAGATGAGCAACACTGCCCCCCGCCAGCAGCACCAGCAGCCAGATCACCATTAACTTACCCACTGCAGCCGCAGACTCCGCCTGCAGGGCAAGCCCCGCCACCATCAGCCCGAGTCCTACATTATCGGCTTTTGTCAGTGCATGCAGACGCGTATAGATATCTGGAAAGCGCAGCAGCCCCAGCGTGCCTGCAAAAAAGAAAACAGCCCCGGCAAGCAGCAGGAGGATTGAAACCACCTCATCTATTGCCATCTTCTCTCTCCACTTGCGGCCAGGCGCGGCGTACAAATGCAACCGCGGTTACGGCAGCTAACAGCGCAAAAACCAGCGCCACATCGCGCAGGGCAGGCTGTTCCATCGCCTGCGAGAGTAGCAGCAGCAGTGCCACCGATGTGGTACCGAACAGCTGCGCCGTCAACATGCGGTCAGCCGCTGTGGGGCCGCGTAGTACCCGCCACATTCCGACAATAAGGTTTAACAGTAGAAACAGCGCCAGTGCGAAGTAAAACACCTCCATACACCCTACTCCTCCAGTGTCACTGGCGAAAGAAACCCCTCGGGTTTAATCGCAAGCACAGAGCAATCGAGCTGATTTAATATCGCCTCTGCTGTATTTCCCACAATGAAACCCGGTATGCCGGTACGAGCGACCGTTCCCATCACCACAAGATCGGCCCCGATCTGCCTCGCCAGCGCTGGAATCTCCCTGCGGGCCCTTCCCCTTATCAGATGTATCTGAGGGGTGAGATCATCTGAAGCCAGCGCGCACGCCTCACCCATTAAGAGATCCAGGCTCGCCGCATGGTGGCGCCGCTCCTCTTCGATATAGGCTGTAATTGTATTCTCTGACATCTGCATGGATGCGCCGCGCATGATACGCTCACCAGGCGCATCCCACACATGCACAATGTGCAGCTCAGCCGCGTCGGCCAGCGCCAGAGAGCGGGCCATCTCAATTAACTGACAGTTCATCGCCTGTCGTGATCTCCTTTCATCCGAAGAACAGGCATCCTCTACATCTACCGCCACCAGAACCCGCTGATACCGCTTACACAACTGAGGCTTGATCAGCCAGACAGGAGAGGGGCATTTGCGTAACAGGTGCATGTCGTCACTGCCAAATAGATGGTCCTGCCACTCCGGGGTTTCAGCTGTTTTAATTAGCAGATCGTGCCCGTTGCGCAGCACCTCGCGAACCATCTCCAGAAATGGGATGCCACTCAGCACCTTGCCCTGCACCTCCAGCCGCTCTCGGTAAGGTGAGATCAGAAGCTCCAGCGCCTCTTCGTGAAGCGTCATCATCGCGCCCTGCAACTCAGCTGCTGTTGGCGCACATTGCTGCACCCCATTGCCCACTGTTACCGGCTCAACCACATCAATAACCGTCAGGCTCGCCCGATTGTTTTCTGCCAGCATAACTGCGCGAGTCAGTGCGGGCTGCTGTTCTACTCCCGGTGTGACCACGCAAAGGATATGATTAAATCGTTTCATTTTATCTCCCTCTCTGGCCATAAAGAGATCGCAAAGATCGCGGCTACGCTCTGCTCTACTTTACCAACTTCTGATAAAAAATCTTGCTGTTCATCGAGTAGATGCACATGCAGATAGTGGTCGCCGAGTTCCACACTCAGGGTGCCGGGCAGCAGGCTGATGATATCGGCCATCACCACCCGCGGCAGCCCTGGTGGAAGATGCCAGCGATATTTGATAAAACCGGGAGAGAGTGGCCGCCGAGGGTGCAACGCCCGCCAGGCGACATCCACCCCACCACGCAGGGAGCGCCAGAGAAAGAGCGGGACAAACTGCACCACACCACGTAAAGAGCCGCTAAAAGGGGGCAGTAGCACCATGCTGACAGCTGTCGCCAGTAACACTACCGGCACCCCCACCAGCCATGACGCCATTACACCATCAGTGAGTATCCACCACAGCAGCGAAAACAGCAGAATGCGCATGGGAAAGAAAGATACAAAACGCTGTTCACCGCTATCTCTGAAACCAGGCATTACTCATATGACCTCTGGTTAAATCAATCTGCTCACACACCCTTTTCATCTCTTCTCAACTGCCTGCCCTGCTCTTTATCATTCTCACCAAAGAGACTCTCAACAGCCTCGGCAGCTGCAGCTGCATAGGGGATCAGCACCCGGTCTGCCCCCGCACGCTCCAGTTGTGCGGCAATGAAAGCGGTATCGGCCGTAACCGCTACACGTCCTTTATATCCATGGTCACGCAGTGCGTGTAGTAGCGCAAGGTTGATACTCTTTTCACGTACACTGCTTAACACCCAGCGTGGCTGGTCCAATGGCAGACTGGCGATAAACTCCGGATCTTCAGCGTCGCCGTATCGCACCTCAATGCCATTACCATCATTGCGTCTCACCAGGTCGGGATCAAAATCGACGCTGAGCACCTGGTGGCCTCGCTTACGTAGCTCCTGCACAATCCCGGTACCGAATCGCCCCAGACCAAACAGGATGAGATCGACTCTCTCCGCCTCCCCCACCTCACCCTGCGTCGCCTCCCGGTGTGGAACGCGGCGCTCAAACAGCCCAAGCCACGGAGCAATCCGTTCGTAGAGTGGATAGGAATAGAGAATCATGTAGGTGGAGACGCTGATGGTAATAAACCCCACCAGGGTGATAAGCCCCATGGTCTCCGTATCGATATGGCCCAGGCTCAGCCCCAGCGCACCCAGTATCAGCGAGAACTCGCTGATCTGGGCCACCGTCAGGCCGGCGAGAAAGCTTGTACGCTTACGGTAACCCATCGCCCCAAGAATGGTCATCACAATTAATGGATTACCGATGAGGACAAATAGCGACAGAATTATAGCCGGCATCACCTGCGCGCCAAGCGTTGACAAATCCAGCCCGGCACCGAGATCGATAAAGAAAAACAGCAGCATAAAATCACGCAGGCTTACGAGGCGTGCACCGATGATCTCACGATAAGGTGTTGAGGCCAGTGACACGCCGGCGAGAAAGGCCCCGACCTCCTTGCTAAAACCAAGCGCCCCACCTGCCGCTGCCAGGGCAACTGCCCAGGCGATAGCGAATAGTATGAGTAGCTCTGGTGAGCGGGCCAGCTGGTGCAGTAGTGGTGTCAGGACGAAACGTATTAACAGACCAATGGTAACAATAAACAGAGCGCCCCTGAATAATAGCCCAAGCGCCTCCCAGCTCAGGCTGGTGGTGTCACCCACTTCTCCCAGCGCCGTCAGGCCGATCATCACCAGTACCACGACGATATCCTGAACGATAAGAAAACCGATGGCGATGCGCCCGTGGAGTGCATCCACTTCACGCTTGTCAGACAGTAACTTGACGATGATGATGGTACTGGAGAAGGTTAGCGCCACCGCGACATAAAGTGCGCCTACCTGAGACATACCGAGTGCAATAGCGATAAAGTAGCCAATGACAGAGGTAAAAAAGACCTGGCCAAGTCCGGCCGCCAGCGCCACTGGCCCCATGATACGGATGATGTGTAGATCCAGCTTGAGTCCCACCACGAACAGCAGCAGTGCAATTCCCATCCTGGCGAGCAGGTCTACCTGATCATTAGCAGAGACCCAACCCAGTGCAGATGGCCCCACCAAAAGACCGAGCGCGATAAAGGCAACTATGAGTGGCTGACGTAGCCGTAGCGCGATGGCACCGATGACGGCAGCCATCAACAGCAGCACTGCTATTTCAGTAAAGACATCGCTAAATACTGCGCTCATTATTAGCTACTCTCTTTATGGATGCTCAGCCCGAGCCACCAATTGAGCCACTACAGAAACGGCCACTCTTCACACAGCCGCAACATCAGGCCTCTCCCCTAGCTTACACTCATCAGTAAACTTCTGCTCGTATTGCGCTAATGAGCGCTGCTACCCTGGCAGGCACCTGTATGAATGACCTATTTTAATCAGCTAAACTTTCAGAAAACTTTTAAGCTTATTCTGAAACCAACCATGATTAACTTATACTGATCACGATCCAGGGCACCATACAGCTAGCGTTACCAAACACGCCTCTAACAACAGAGCCTGACTATCGAACCATGTTTTTATTTAAAAAAACCGTTGCAGCACTGTTAGCACCACTGCCGCTGAGTATTATTGCTATTCTGCTCGGCCTGTTTTTGGCCTGCTATACATGCAGGAAGCGCGCAGGCCATCTGTTGATTCTCATCGCGCTCACTACCTTGACGTTATTCAGCATCACACCGGTTAGCAACACCCTGGTGGCATCACTCGAAAACCAGTACCCGAGCTATCGACTACAAACAACAGCAGAGAGTGCTCATATCAGGTATGTTGTAGTACTGGGTGGTGGTCATGTTAGTGACCCGGCAGTTCCCGTCACCAGCCAGATCAACCCTTCAACGCTGGCGCGTGTGACAGAAGGTGTTCGATTGCATAAGATGCTACCCAGTAGTCACCTGATTCTCTCTGGTGGAAAGGTCTTTGATGATCAACCCGAGGCAGAGACGATGCGTCAGGCTGCCAGAATAATGGGGGTAAAAGAGGCGAATATTGTGCTTGATACACGCTCCCGCGACACCGGAGAGCAGGCCATCAATATTAAATCGCTGGTCAGGGAGAGTGATTTTATACTGGTCACCTCGGCAATGCACATGCCCCGCTCTATGGCTTTATTTGAGCGTCAGGGGCTCACACCGGCTCCTGCGCCAACTCATCATCGAGCAAGAAAACAGGCGCTAAACGGACCCGACTATTTCCTGCCTAACGCCAGCGCGCTGCTGAAATCAGAACAGATAGCACATGAGTATATCGGGATGGTATGGGCATGGCTGCGAGGGCAAATTTGAACCGTTCAGATAACAACGGTGCGCTCTATCTCGTGATCGACCAGGGAGGGCATGCGAGCCGCGCCTCTCTCTTTAACCGGCAAGGAGAGCTGCTTTCACTCGCGGCCATTCCTATTGAGGCGCAGGTGAATGGCGCTGGCCATGTTGAATATCCGGCCGAACGGCTGCTGCAATCTATTCAGCAGGCCATTCACGAAGCGGTCACTTCACCCAACATTAAACTAACCGATATTGTTGCCGCCGGCATGGCGACCCAGCGCGCTAATGTCGCCTGCTGGGACCGCATCACCGGCGCACCACTCGCCCCCCTCATCAGCTGGCAAGATAGGCGCGCTGCCGACTGGATCGAGAAATTCCGGGGAGCTCAATCACAGATCCATCAGGCAACCGGGTTATTCCTGTCACCACATTACGGCGTAGGGAAGCTTCAATGGTGTATTGAGAAGCTGCCAGCCGTCGCCGCTGCCGCGCAACAGCAGCGCCTCTGCTGGGGACCGATGAGTAGTTATCTGCTACACCAGTTACTGGACCAGAAGCCCTATCTGGTTGATCATGTTAACGCCTCTCGTACGCTGCTATGGAATATCAGAACACTCACCTGGGATCCGGCACTGATCGCACTATTTTCACTGCCCGATATCCCCCTGCCACAACCGGTTCCGAACCACTGCGCATACGGATCACTGACGATTTCAGGCCACTCCATTCCGATGATGACCGTGATTGGCGATCAGTCTGCATCACTGTTTGCGTGGCAACAGCTGCGGAATGAGGCGCTCTATATCAATATCGGCACCGGCGCCTTTATCCAGCGGGTCATCAGCAGCGGCTGTGAGATTAGACCAACGCTCCTCACCAGTCTGCTGTTACAGCAGTACGGCGCAGCACACTATGCGTTAGAGGGCACCGTCAACGGTGCCGGCAGCGCGCTCAGCTGGATCGAACAGCAGCTACAGCCAGAAAACCTTTTTCAGCAATTACCGTTATGGCTAAAAAATAATGACTGCCCGCTGTTATTTATCAACGGCATTTCAGGTGTCGGCTCACCCTACTGGCAGGCCGATATTGATTCGCAGTTTATTGGTAAAGGAGACGAGCAGCAAAAAGTGGTAGCTGTCATCGAGAGCATCGCCTTTCTGCTACAGGTAAACATTGAACAGCTACAGCTGCACCAACCGGCTGCCAGTGAGATATTGATGAGCGGTGGACTCGCGCAACTCGATGGACTCTGCCAGCGCATTGCCGATCTAAGTGGCTTATCTATACTACGCATGGCTGAATGTGAAGCGACCGCCCGTGGTGTTGCATGGTTACTAGCGCAGTCAGCACCAGAATCACCAGCGTTGCCAGAGGTTAGCTGGCGTAGCGACACCATGACACCGATCACACCAGACCATAACCCGGCACTCATTAAACGCTACCAGCGCTGGAAAATAGCGATGGAACAGGCCATAAAAACTTAGGCAATACCGCCCCAATATAGCGCATAACGCCACAACTCATGGTAGATTAGCTCTCTATGTATGTCAGATAACAGTTTAACCGATGAAGATACCTGAACTTGTCGCCCACCGCGGCCATGCTGCGCACTATCCAGAGAACACGCTGCCGGCGATTGAGTCGGCACTAAAGGCGGGCAGCTGCTATGTTGAGGTCGATATTCAACTCACTGCCGACGGCGTTCCAGTGCTCTTTCATGACGATGATATGCAACGCATCACTGGCCACTCACAATATATCACTCAGCTTCATGCAGAGCAGCTGGCCCATTATCCTGCAAGTGAAAAAATGCGTTTTGGTAATCAGTTCTCAGAGACAGCTATCCCTACCCTTGCAGCGCTGCTAACGCTACTGCGTAGCTGGCCTCATCGCCACGCCTTCATTGAGATAAAAGAGGAGAGCACCAGACGCTTCGGTAGCGAGTTTGTTGTGCAGCGCATCATGCAACAGTTAACCGCGCTCGGCTCACAGTGCATTCCCATCTCATACGAAGTTTCCGCACTGGAAACGGCCCGCGCACTCGGCGCTAAGAAGATCGGCTGGGTCGCTGCCAGATGGGATGAGGCGTCACATCAGATAGCGAGGGAACTCGCGCCAGATTACCTCTTTACCAACCATCGTCGCCTGCCTGAGAACCAAGATGAGATCTGGCGCGGCCCCTGGCAGTGGGTGCTCTATGAGGTGACCGATCCGCAACTGGCCCTGACGCTGGCAGCAAAGGGGATTGAGATGGTTGAGACCATGGCGATTGAAGCGATGCTATCTCATCCGGTACTCAACCAGCGTGCATGTGGTGGAGAATGATAGTGGGTAGTCGATATTATGATGTGATCGTCATCGGCGCAGGCATTCATGGTGTTGGGGTCGCTCAGGCAGCGGCAGCAGCAGGCCATTCAGTGCTGGTTCTTGAGCAGGAGGAACTCGCCAGCGGCACTTCCAGTCGCTCCAGCAAACTGATTCACGGCGGCCTGCGCTATCTTGAGGGGATGCAGTTTTCTCTGGTGCGTGAGTGTCTGCGTGAACGCGCACTACTATTAAAAAATGCTCCCTCGCTGGTCAGGCTACAGCCGTTTTATATTCCCATTTATAAAGATACCCGCCGCCGTCCATGGCTGATTCGTACCGGCCTCACACTCTATTCAGTCATGGGTGGGTTTCATCGTGCCAGCATCTTTCGCTCTTTAGATAAAGAGAAATGGCACACGTTAGACGGCCTTGACACCATCGGGCTGGAGGCGGTTTTTCGCTACTATGATGCACAGACAGATGATGCTGCCCTCACTCGCGCTGTGATGTACTCTGCCGAATCACTCGGCGCGCTCCTTGAAACAGGGGCGCAGTTTACTGACGGCCAGCTGCATAACGACGGCGCCGTCATTCAATATCAGAAAAATGGGCAGACCATCACCTGTAAAACGCGCGCTGTCGTTAACGCCGCCGGCCCATGGGTCAATCAGGTGCTGGCAAAGATCTCACCGCAGCAAACACCACAGAGAGTCGACCTGATACAGGGAACCCATATCGTGATCGAGGGTAGACTCACAAAAGGGATCTACTACATGGAAGCCCCCAGTGATCGGCGCGCGGTCTTCGCCATGCCATGGCAGGGTGAAATACTCGTCGGCACCACTGAGAAACACTTCGATTCCAACATGGACCCTGGCACTGTTGCACCGACAGAGGAGGAGGCGCGCTACCTGTTGCAGACCATGGCCAGCTATTTTCCCGCCTACCGAAACCTGCAGAGAAACCCGGTTTGCAGTACATTTGCCGGGCTGCGTGTCCTGCCCCGCGCAGCCGACAGCAACGAAAGTGAGCGCCCCTTTAGCCGCCCTCGTGAAACGGTGTTACTGCCAGACCGAGAACAGGCGCCACGGCTGCTCACCATCTATGGCGGAAAACTGACCGCCTACCGCGCTACCGCTGAAAAGTGCCTTAAACAGCTCCGCTCGACACTGCCTGATCGCGACGCCATCGCCGACACCCGCAGCCTTACGCTGAAAGATCCGCGGCCACAACAAGACGGTTAGAAAGCGCCCTTAATATGGATCCATCGATCACCACAACAGAGAGCCTTCACGCTGTTTTTTCAGTTAAAATAACCCGTTTAATACGGCGACCAGCACGCTGCTGGTCACGCCGCATCACTATTTAATAACAGTCATCACCCGGTAATAACGTGCAGAAATATCAACACAGCGCCAGAAACAGTCACAGCATAACGCTCGTTCGAACGTTACTGCTACTGATAGTGGTCACACTGGGCGGCTGCTCGCTTCCAGGGAAACCATTTGACCCATCGCCAGCGGCTCCCGAGGTCGTCACTGAAGCAGCTACGTCCACCGCTTTACTGCTTTCACCCCCTCCTCCGCCACCACCGCCTCCTCCAGTGGTTGAAACAGCCAGTCCGCTTGACGTTGCCATCATCGTCAGCCGTGATATCGAAAATCACCACATTATCCAACATAAGGTTGAGCAACTGATCCGCCAGAAGAAGGGGCGTGCCGAATCATTTTATCTCTACCAGCAGCCTGCGGCTGAAATTATTGATAACATCAGACAGGCACAACACCTGCAGGTTGTCGCCGTTGGGCTGCAGGCTGCAAAGGCTGCCACCCAGCTCAGGGAGAGACCGGTTATCTTTTGCCAGGTCTATAACTATCAGGACCATGGGTTGATCAACGAAAAGATGAAAGGGGTCAGCCTGGTGCCCGCTATCGACCAGCAGTTCCAGGCGTGGAAAGCGGTTCTTCCAACATTAAGCAGGGTTGGGTTAATCACCGGCAGCGGCAAAGAGCCCTTCATCGATAACGCCACACAAATTGCAGCGACATATGAGATCGCTCTGCTCAGCCGCACCGTGAATAGCGACAAGGAGATGTGGAGTGAGTTTCGACATTTAACACCTCAGATCGACGCCTTCTGGTTACTGCCAGATAACCGAATTCTTAGTAAACGCACCCTGCGCAATATGGTGAGCTACAGTGTAAAACATAGCACGCCACTTTTTACGATCAACGGTTTATTGCTCCCGGCGGGCGCTGCAATCTCGGCCTCACAGGTGGGTGATGATGTCGCTGCCAGGGTTGTTGCCCGCCTGCTTACGGTCAGCAACGACAACACTATCCCTGAACCGGGTGTGGCACCACTGGAACAGGCCCGTATATTCGTCAACACACAGACCATCAAGCAGTTCAATCTTTCGATCCCTGAGGATAACCAGACAATCAGGCTTGAAAGGTGGCCCTCGCCCCGGGTTAACGCTACACTGACACAGTAGTATCTATATTCTGGTTATCGAAACCCGGTAAACATTGAGTACCCTTCATACCGCGTGGCTGTGGCTCCTCACGATGAACAGTAGCTGACAAGATGAAAACCAACAACAAACAACGCAGTCTGGTCGGCGATATACTGCTCATTCATATCGTCTACGCGGTCATTGTCTACCTTGCAGCAGCCTCCTGCCTGTGGCTGATGAGCAGCTGGATTGTCGATAATAACCTTGAAAAATGGGCCTCTCGCTGGACCCAGGAACTTAACGAACTAGGCACACCGCTCTATGATGGCAGATCAGAACCAGATCGTTTTATTCACATTGAAGACTATATCGAAAAGTTCCCTGAAATTGCGTACGTTAATTACTACAGCCGTGATGGAGCGCTGATTTTTAGCGAAGGCCGCCCAAATCTCAACAGCACAACTCACCATTTAAGCCTCGACTCAACACAGCTGGCGCTGCTGAATAATATTACCGCTTCACAAAAACCCCAGATCATTGAGCAGGCGCGTGATGGCTTACCCTATATCAAAACCTATACGCCTATCTGGGTAGAATCTATTCCCGATGACGGCCTGCTAGACTTTAATCTCGCCGATGAGACCACTGATGAGATCACCCTTGCCGGTTATGTGGAAATCGGCCTCGATTTCTCTCCTTATGAAAAACAGCTTGTCAATAATCTTGTTATTGGCAGTTTTGTGATTCTGCTGATCTTTCTTGTCATCCTGCTCATCAGTAAAAACATCATTATGCGTGCCGTCAAGCCACTTGAACAGCTCAGTAAGCCTCTTAAAAGCCTGGCCGAAGGCAATACTGATATCTATGTTCAGCCCTCCAGACACCGTGAAATTAACAACATCAGCAGCGCGCTCAACACCACCATCACAGCCCTGCGTGAGCGGGATGCAACACTGCTACGCCTTGCCAACCATGATTTACTGACCGGACTCTATAACCGCAACTATTTCACTGAAAAACTGGAGCAGATTGCCGCCACCAACAGCACCAGTGCGCTGCTCTTTATTGATCTTGACCACTTCAAATATGTTAATGATACCCTCGGCCATGAGGCCGGGGATCGAATGCTGGTGCAGGCTGCACGCTGGCTCAGGCACCGCCTCAGGGAGTGCGACACCTTGTGTCGCTTCGGGGGTGATGAGTTCACCATTCTGATTGAAAGTACCAGCCAGGAGAAAGTGATTCAGCTGGCTAACAAACTCATCACCACCATGGGTGAACAGTTAATCTTTATCGATAGTAACCAGAACTTCCAGGTCAGTTGTAGTATCGGCATCACGATGATCGACTCTGATCTCTACACTCCCGATGAGTTTCTTTCTCAGGCAGACCTTGCCTGTCATGAGGCCAAAAGAGCGGGACGCAACCGATTCTACTTCTACGAAAAACTTAAAAATGAAACGGGCAAGATGGAGGAGGATATCGGCTGGTCGCGTCGCATTGAGGCGGCGCTTAAGAGTGATCAGTTTATACTCGAATATCAGCCGATCATTAATGTGCACACCGGTCACTCAGAGATCTATGAAGTGCTGCTTCGCATGCCAGGAGATGGTGACAAGCTGATCCCACCTTCAGCATTCCTGCCGGCTGCACAGCGCTTTGGCCTGATGGTCGATATCGACCACTGGGTGATCGAACATGCCCTCAAAGCGCTATCTATCCAGCGCCAGTCAAAGCCCACTATCAAGTTTGCGATTAACCTTTCAGGACATGTTTTTGAGGAGGTCAACCTGGTCAAGATCGTACAGGATAATATCGAACGCTTTAATATCCCGCCCGACGCCCTGATCTTCGAGGTAACCGAACAGGTCGCAGTACATCATATCGCGGAGGCCAACCTGCTTATCAAGAAACTGATCGCGCTCGGCTGTGAATTTGCGCTGGATGACTTTGGCTCTGGCTTCAGTTCATTTAACTACCTAAAGCACCTGCCTATTCATTACATCAAGATCGATGGAAACTTCATTGAAAACATCACCAACGATAAAACAGACCAGGCGATGGTCCAGTCCATGATCCAGATTGCCAAAACTGTCGGCAAATTTACCATTGCGGAATATGTACTGGATGAAGATACCATGGCACTTCTCAAAAAACTGGGCATCGACTATGCTCAGGGACATTATATTGGCAGACCCAAACAGCTACTCGCCCAGGGAGCAAAATGAGGCAGCGACTCTTCCTGTAACAGATCCACCAATCATCACTCCAGTATCAGCCCGGCGGCCACTGCATATTACGCCCGGCAAGCAGATGGAGGTGAATATGGTACACGGACTGCCCCCCTTCGCTGTTACAGTTCATCACCGTGCGGTAGCCCTTTTCAGCTACCCCTTCCTGTTTAGCGATCTGCCTGGCTGCCAGGTGCATCTGTGCGATCAATGGTGCATTATCTTCATCAAGATCATTAAGCGTTGCAATATGTGCCTTTGGAATCACGAGTAGATGCAGTGGCGCCTGCGGGTGTAAATCACGAAAGGCCAGCACATTATCATCTTCATACACCTTATCAGGCACTATCTCACCACTCACCATTTTGCAAAACAGGCAGTCACTCATTTTCATGCCACTCCTTTCAGGCTTAGACTTCTATTGCTCATTCCCATGGTACAATTGCGCTACGGATACGTAATACACTGCCATCTTACCTAACACAACCAGACCAGCCAAACTGTATAGCGCCGTGAATCTCAGAAATATTTCCACAACTATTCTACTGATTATCACCACATTGCCAGCAGCCTCTGGACAACCGCTACCGCGCTGGGAACTGGGCATTGGCGTTGGCGGGCTAAACCTGCCCTACTATCGAGGCTCAGATATTTATCGTAATTATGCGACCCCTTTCCCCTATATCACTTATCGAAGTGAGCGGTTAAATATTGATCGCAGCGGGATTCAGGGGCACCTGTTTCAATCTCAGCGTATCAAACTGGACCTGAGTATGGCGGCAGGTATCCCTGTCTCTAGCGATGGTGACAGTCCGCGTGCGGGCATGCCTGATCTGGATCCAACGGTCGAACTAGGCCCTTCACTCGAACTAAACCTCTGGCATCACACCCATCAGCGCCAGTCGTTCTGGCTCAAGCTACCGCTTCGCTCTGCCCACTCAGTCGGCCGCAACGGGATCTTCAAACAGCGTGGCTGGAGCTTTTCTCCCCACCTGGAGTACACCATCAGAAGCGCAAAATATAACGACTGGAAAGCGAGCCTTTCCGTCGGCCCACTCTACGCAAACAGTGACTACCACAACTATTTTTATGAGGTAACATCCACCTATGTCACAGAAAACCGTGGTGAATACCGTGCAACTAGCGGCTACAGCGGTTCACGCAGCACATTATCGGTCAGGAAACAGCTGACCGACAAGCTACGCCTTGGTCTCTTCGTCCGCTTTGACACGCTCAACAACGCCGTCTTCGCAGAGAGTCCACTGGTCTCAACAAAGCGCTATCGCGCATTGGGCTTTGCACTGATCTGGATGTTTTCTCAGTCGGATGAGGTTGTTGACCTGCCATAATTGAGAGAGGCCGCCTTTTTGAGAGCACCCTTAACTAGCCATGCAGGCGGTAATTCAGCAGCTCTCTTAAAACCACTGTCGCATAACTCCCCGCGGGTAGTGAGAACTGCAACTCAATTGCGTTCGAAGTGGTCCGATTAAATTGCATCGCTACTGGCATCAAACGCAGTGCACGGCGCTGCTGCTTTAAACCGGCACGTTTCAGGCCGGCACAGAAAACCACCTCATCTTTAACCGCTGCTGTCTCTAACAGTTCAGCATCGCGTGTTGCAGCAAGCTCACCGCCACCCCACATTGCACCAGTCGGATGAATATCCAGCTTCTGAATGCGCTGGTCGATTTCATTATCGACTCCGTCAATTGAAAAGATACTGTGCGAACCGGCCAGCATCATCACATCACCCGCTATCGCCCTGTTCCATGAACCTGCCGCAACACGCGCTGCTAGAATCTTATTAAAGAGCCATGAACGAGCTGCAGAGAGGTAGATGCTCTTCTCTGGACGGCGTACCCTTTTTAACTGCCCGGTAAACATCGCCGTCGCTTTTTCAAGGTTAGCGAACCCAAAGCGCTGCTCTCCAAAATAATTAGGAACACCATTTGCTGAAACTTCTGCAATGCGCTCTTCAAATAAACGGGGCTCACCCTGAATCTCACGTATAACCAGTGTGAAATAGTTTCCCTGCAGGGCGCCGCGTTTCAGTTTACGACGGTGTCGTGTGACCGCGATAAACTCAACACCATCCTCGGCAAGTGATTGCCAGTCGGGTTCCTCCCGCCCAGCCAGATCAACACTAAACCACTGTGTGGTCACGGCGCGACGATCTTTCAGGCCGGCATAACCGACATCGACCTGGCGCACACCTGCAAAGCGAGCTAACTGTTTAGCAACCCGCTCCGTGTTAATATTCTTTTTACGAATCTTAAGAAGGGCGTGGCTACCGTCACCATCTGGCTCAAAACCCAGGATCTCATCGACCCGAAAGTCTTCCGGGACGGTACGGATGGTGCCACTTAAAGCAGGCTCACCATAGGCACGTGGCCAGTCGAGCGGGAATGATTCTCTCTGCTGGGCGGTGGTAGTGTCAGGCAAAAAGGAACGCTCAATCACTCTGCCGACTTTTCATTGATCAACACGACGGCGTGCGTTGCGATCCCTTCACCTCGACCGGTATAACCCATCTTTTCGGTAGTGGTCGCCTTGATATTGATTCGCTCAATCGTGAGCTGGAGATCCTTCGCCAGCAGCTCCCGCATTAGAGGAATGTGCTTCGCCATCTTCGGCACCTGCGCGATGATTGTCACATCCGCATTGGAAAGTGTGTAGCCTCGCTCACTTAGCAGCCCCACGATATGGCGTAAAAGCATACGACTATCGATGCCGGCATTTGCGGAATCGGTATCAGGAAAATGGTGGCCAATATCTCCCAGCGCCGCCGCACCGAGTAACGCATCACACAGCGCATGTATCAGCACATCGCCATCAGAGTGCGCCTCCAGCCCCTGCTCAAACGGGATCGAAACGCCGCCGATAATCACAACATCTTTATCCGGCGTAAAGCGGTGAGCATCAAAACCGTGACCAATTCTCATGAGCTCTCCTTCTGTTTCATTATTGCAGATAGTTGCTGCTGTAGGTAAAGCTTTGCCAGTTCCAGATCCTGCGGGATGGTGACCTTGATATTGTCGGAATGTCCCGCCACCACCTTTGGCGCATGGCCAAGCGATTCAACCGCACTCGCTTCATCGGTGATGGGAAACCCCTGCGTCATCGCATGCTTGATCGCATCGATCAGCAGCCCAATACGAAACATCTGTGGTGTTAACGCCCGCCATAGCCCATCGCGGTTGACGGTATCGATGATCGCGCCATTTTTATCTGCACGCTTCACGGTATCACTCACCGGCGCGGCGAGGATGCCACCGACACCACCACTCGCCTCTTCGATGAGGCGATCGATATCATCCGTACGCAGGCAGGGACGTGCCGCGTCATGCACCAGCACCCACTCCTCGCTGGAGGCAAATGCTGTTAGCGCCTGCAGGGCGTTGAGCACCGAGTGGTAACGTTCAGCGCCGCCCGTTACCCACATGACCTGACCATCATAATCTTTTTCGATAGCGCGCCAACGGTCATCGTGTGCAGCAACGGCAACCACGACACCACTGATTTTCGGGTGCGATAGCAGCCGTGCAATCGTGTGCTGGAGGAGTGTTTGATTATGCAGCGTAAGGTACTGTTTGGGCAGCTCACTGCCCATGCGCTTGCCAACACCGGAAGCCGGGATCACGCCCCAGTAATGTGCTTTATCACTCATCGACTGTCTGGAAGAAGGTTTCGCCCTGCTTGATCAGACCCAGTTCACTGCGGGCACGCTCTTCGATCGCATCGATCCCTTTTTTGAGATCTTCAACTTCAGCCTCAAGCGCCCTGTTGCGCTCCGTGAGCGCACTGTTTTCCAGCCGCTGTTGATCAACCGCCCGTTGCAGTTGCACCGTATCGACAATACCACCATCACCACTCCACAGTTTAATTTGCAGCAGCACCAGCAGTAAAAAAAGAATGGCGAGGATGATCTTCATGGGTGACACAAGTCTATCAGAGTGGTCTGGTAAACTCATTGCCGTCACCATCGATCAACCTCGCCAGACGCTGTTCGAATCGCTCTTGCTCTTAAGGGATAGCGATTGCGAACGCGTCACGTCCTGGATAGATAGCCCTGTCACCCAGCGCCTCTTCAATACGGAGCAGCTGGTTGTATTTGGCGATGCGGTCAGAGCGAGACATAGAGCCGGTTTTGATCTGGCCGGCGCCGGTAGCAACGGCAAGATCGGCAATAAAGGCATCTTCGGTTTCACCCGAGCGATGTGAGATGACTGCGGTAAAGCCTGCATCGTTAGCCATGTTGATAGCGGCGACTGATTCCGTCAGGGTGCCGATCTGATTTACCTTGATCAGGATTGAGTTAGCGATATGTTTGTCAATCCCCTCTTTCAGAATTTCCGTGTTGGTGACAAACAGATCATCTCCAACCAGTTGCACCCGCTCACCGATCTTTTTAGTCAGCAGATCCCAGCCATCCCAGTCATCCTCAGCCATGCCATCTTCAATCGAGACGATCGGAAAACGATCTGCCCAGTCAGCCAGATAATCAACAAATTCAGCAGAGGTCAGTTTTCTGTTTTCCGAATCCAGGCAGTAGAGGCCATCTTTATAGAATTCACTGCTCGCAGGATCCAGGGCGATAAAGATCTCTTTGCCTGCGGTGTAACCGGCTTTTGAGATCGCTTCCAGGATCACGTCGATCGCCGATTCGTTAGAGGGGAGATCCGGTGCAAAACCGCCTTCATCACCGACTGCGGTGTTTAACCCCTTCTCTGCCAGGACTTTTCTGAGTGCATGAAACGTCTCTGCCCCCATCTGCAACGCCTGGGAAAAGCTGCTGGCACCAACAGGCATGATCATAAACTCCTGCATGTCGACGCTGTTATCAGCATGTGCGCCACCATTGATAACATTCATCATCGGCACTGGCATACGAAATTTAGCGGCATCGCCCAGTGACTGGTAGAGTGAAACACCCTTCTCTGCCGCTGCGGCACGTGCAGCAGCCAGCGAGACGGCGAGCAGTGCGTTGGCACCAAGACGACCTTTATTATGGGTGCCGTCAAGATCGATCATCAGTTGATCAAGCGCTGCCTGGTTCAGCCCATCCTGGCCAATCAAAGCGTTCGCAAGTTCACCGTTAACGTTCGCAACGGCCTTTAATACCCCTTTGCCACCAAAGCGGCTGGCATCGTCATCGCGCAGTTCAACCGCTTCCCGCGCACCCGTGGATGCGCCTGATGGTACTGCCGCCCGCCCCATTGCACCGGAGGCGAGTACCACATCGGCCTCAACGGTTGGATTACCTCGTGAATCAATGATTTCGCGTCCACGCACTTCTGTAATATTCGACATTATTTTGCTTTTCCTATTTCCTATGACTTACAGTTACTTTCTGAGACCTTTGCACGACTGTTCTTTCCTGCTCGTACAAAGGCCTTATTCTATACTTAAAACTTCTATTTACTGCTCTTTTGCTCTTTTCGATCACGTGCTGCCTGCACAAATCCGCTAAACAGCGGATGGCCATCACGTGGATTCGAGGTAAACTCCGGATGAAACTGTGAGGCGATAAACCAGGGGTGATCCGACAGTTCAATCATCTCCACCAGACCGCCATCCATCGATTTACCAGAGACCACCATCCCCGCCTGCTCAAGCCTGCTCAGCAGCCCGGAGTTCACTTCATAACGGTGGCGATGACGCTCTGAAATCAGCTCCTGCCCGTAAGTTTCACGCGCCTTTGTCCCTTCAACCAGGCGACACTGCTGCGCACCGAGGCGCATCGTGCCCCCCAGGTCTGAAGACTCATCTCGTTTTTCAACCTTGCCATCGGCCGCTGTCCACTCTGTCACCAGCGCAATCACAGGATAGGGTGTGCTGGTGTCAAACTCGGTGCTATGCGCCCCGGCCATACCGGCGACATTGCGTGCAAACTCGGCCACCGCAACCTGCATTCCGAGACAGATCCCAAAATAGGGCAGTTTGTTTTCGCGGGCAAAACGTACCGCTTCAATTTTACCCTCCACCCCGCGCTCACCAAAGCCACCCGGCACCAGAATTGCGTCAACCGCTTCCAGGCAGCCGGTGCCGTTCTTCTCTATCTCTTCGGAGTCGATATAGATGATGTTGACCTTTGTATGGGTCTGAAGGCCCGCGTGGATCAATGACTCAGAGATCGATTTATAAGAGTCGGTCAAGGTCATGTATTTACCAACCATCGCAACGGTAACGATGGCTGTCGGGCTTTCAAGACGCTGCTTGATCTCCAGCCACTCACTCAGGTCTGCTGCCGGTGCATCGATATGTAGTTTGGTTGTAGTGATGGTGTCCAGCCCCTGCTCATGTAGTAGCAGAGGGATCTTGTAGATGCTGTCTGAATCAACTGCGGAGATAACCGCTCTGGAATCCACATTGGTAAATAGCGCGATTTTACGGCGCTCTGCATCCGGCAGCGGGCGGTCACTGCGACACAGCAGGATGTCTGGCTGGATGCCGATCGAACGCAGCTCTTTAACCGAATGCTGGGTCGGTTTGGTTTTGATCTCGCCGGCAGAGGGGATATATGGCACCAGTGTCAGGTGGATAAAGATCGCATTTTCACGCCCAACCTCTATCCCCATCTGACGAATTGCCTCAAGGAATGGCAGTGATTCAATATCGCCCACTGTCCCCCCCACTTCGACCAGCGCGATATCCGCATCACCCGCGCCCACCTTAATGTGGCTGATGATCTCATCGGTGATATGCGGGATCACCTGTACTGTTGCTCCGAGGTAATCGCCGCGGCGCTCTTTGGCCAGCACCGTTTCGTAGATGCGCCCGGTGGTGAAATTGTTCTGCTTCTTCATCGTGGTACGCACGTAGCGCTCATAGTGACCCAGGTCGAGATCGGTTTCCGCGCCATCGTCTGTGACAAAGACCTCGCCATGCTGGAAGGGACTCATCGTACCGGGATCGACGTTTATGTAGGGATCTAGTTTGATCAGGGTCACTTTCAGACCCCGCGCTTCGAGAATTGCCCCCAAAGAGGCGGAGGCAATGCCTTTTCCAAGAGAGGAAACCACACCGCCGGTTACAAAAATATACTTGGTCATGAATACCTAAAATAGTAAGACGTTTGTATTTGAATCAACAAACAGGACGGGGGGTTATATTACAAGATTTTCTACGCGCGCTCAATCGAATTTTAATTGGCAAGCGCATAATTTCTCTATGGAAATCATTGATCAGTTACGACTAGTACAACGCAAATGTCACCCTCGCCTCACCCCTTTTCGCCTGAAATGGGGCGCAGTAGAAATAGCCGACCACTGCGGCGAGCTGCTCACCCAGATAGATCAGCGGAATTCGGTCGCGCTGCCACGGCGGCACTCCCGCCTGCTGCAGCAACCCCTTTAGCTGATGGTGTTGCGTACGCCCGGGCAGGCGGCAGCGCTCTCCACCCTGTCTGAAACGTACGCTCAACGGCTGCTGCTCGCACTGGGTTCGGCTTAACCCCTTGCTACTGCTATCTCCACTTGTGGCAAGATGCGTCTGCGCCACTACGCTACCGATGGCGGCCGGCAACTCGAGCGCCCCCTCCTGCCAGCACCAGCGAAACTGCAGCGAGGGGTCAAACGGTTCCAGTGGCACCATCGCATAGAGATCTTCGCGGTAGCGACGCAGCTCACCACCCGGCCACCGAACCAGCGGCACCGCATCATCTCGGGCGGTAATGAGCGAAGCGTTAATCTGGTCCATTATCTTCGTTGAAACAGTAGGTAATGAGCATTTCCTAATCCAAAATCTTATTATATTTCTGCGCCGTTCCGGTGCCAGCTGACGCAATCCATCAAGGGAGATCCGCGCAGCGAGAGGCCGCTCTGCCGCACCGCCTGAGAGCCGCTGCAGATCTTCGGCCGCGAGCTCATCCAGCAGCCCTGCTGCTTCAGCACAGTGCGCGGCGGCACGTGAGACTGTTTTTGAAAAAGCCGGCCAGTGCGCCTTAAGCAATGGCACCACGTCATGACGCAGATAGTTGCGCTCAAAGCCCCGCTCCTGGTTACTGGGGTCTTCAATCCAGCACAACGATCTCTCCTGCGCATAGTCATTGATTAACGCCTGCGCCGTGTTGAGCAGTGGACGAGCAAGCTGGCCAGCAGAAAATGGGGCGACCAGCGGCATCGCTGCCAGGCCGTGCGGGCCAGCACCGCGCAGCAGTTGCAGCAGCAGCGTCTCTGCCTGATCCTCCTGATGGTGTGCGGTTAGCAGCACATCGCCCGCTTCGATCAGCTGTGAAAAGTGGTGGTAGCGGGCATTGCGGGCGGCCGCCTCTGGGCTTTCACCTCTCCTGGGGCGGGCATCAACATTAAAAAGATGACAAGGAATGCTGAGCGCATCACAAATCGAAATGACGTGTGCCGCCCACTGACCTGCAGCAGGATTGAGGCCGTGGTTAACATGAACCGCATTGACTGCTGCCGACAGCTGCGGGCGAAGCGCCGCCATCGCATGCAATAACACATGGGAATCGACCCCCCCGCTATAGGCTACCCAGTAACGGTTGGCAGGGATCGCCTCCAGCTCAGCCCTCAACTGTTGCAACAGCAGAGGCGCAGCGGCGTTTACCATCTCAGGCGGTCACTCGCTTTTGAAGTTACCGTACCCCATCAGACGCTGGTAGCGGCGCTCAATTAACTGCTCCAGCTCCATCTCATCAAATTCAGCCAGGGCCTTTTTGATCGACAGTTTAAGGGTGTAAGCCATCATTTCAAGGTTGCGGTGGGCGGCCCCAAGAGGCTCATCAATCACTTCATCAATCAACCCTAACTCCTTCAAACGATTAGAGGTAATCCCCATCGCAGCTGCGGCCTCCTCCGCTTTGTCGGCGCTCTTCCACAAAATAGAAGCGCACCCTTCCGGCGAGATCACAGAGTAAGTGCTGTATTGCAACATTGAGACCTGATCCCCCACCCCAACAGCAAGCGCACCACCCGAGCCGCCCTCACCGATCACGGTGCAGATAATCGGCGTCTTCAGGTCTGACATTACGCGAAGGTTTCGCGCAATCGCCTCGCTCTGACCGCGCTCTTCGGCATCGACCCCGGGGTACGCACCAGGTGTATCGATAAACGTCAGCACCGGCATCTTGAATCGTTCTGCCATCTCCATCAACCGCTGCGCCTTGCGGTACCCTTCCGGGCGCGGCATGCCGAAATTGCGTCGCACCTTCTCTTTGGTATCGCGCCCTTTTTGATGACCGATCACCATCACCGGGCGGCCATCAAGGCGGGCAACGCCCCCAACAATCGCTGCATCATCGGCAAACATGCGGTCACCATGAAGCTCTTCGAAATCAGAAAACATATGCTCGATGTAATCAAGCGTATAGGGGCGCAGTGGGTGACGCGCCAGCTGGGAAACCTGCCACGGAGTTAACTTGGAGAAGATCGACTCTGTCATTGAGGTGCATTTCTCCTCAAGACGTGCGAGCTCTTCACTAATGTTGATATCGTTGTCACTACCTACATTACGCAGCTCTTCGATCTTCGCCTCCATTTCGGCGATTGGCTGCTCAAATTCAAGATAATTCAGATTCATATTTAATTAGTTAATTTTGTAGGTAAAGAGATAAAGGGTAAAGGGAGAGGGGTGAAAATACAATCCCTTTTCTAACCCCTACAGACACTTCGTCCTGCCCTCCAGGGTCTAAAAGCAGCCTTTAGTAAAGTACGCGCACTTTATCTGCAATCTCGCGCAGACGCTGCAGTAACTCATCGGTCGGGCGCACTTTCCACTCATCGCCTAGCGCCATACATGCTGTAGCATCTTTACGGCGATAGTTGACCCTCACCGGACAGCGCCCCTCTCGAAACGGCTGCAATGCGTCACTTAACGAGTTGATAAAGCCGTTACCCGCGCGCTGTTCATCGATATCAATCTCCAGGCTGCGTGCATAGCGTGCGCGTGCCTGGTCGATATCGTAGATCGACTCCGCACTCATTCTGAAACCGCCCGAAAAGTCTGACTCACTCACCTCACCACTGACGATCACCAGCCGCTCTTTGGTCAATAGATCACGGTAACGGCTATAGGCGTCGGAAAAGGCGGCTACCTCAACCCGACCGGTGCGATCATCGAGGGTCACAAACGCAATCTTTTCACCGCGTCGGTCATTTCGGGTGTTGATCGATGTTACCAGCCCCGCCACCGAGACCGTTTTATTGGGGCGCAATTCAGCAATGCGGCAGGTGATAAAATGGCTCAGCTCTTTCTCATAGCGGGCGATCGGGTGGCCGGTCAGGTAGAGCCCCAGCGTCTCTTTTTCACCCTGCAGGCGCTGCTCTTCGCTCCACTCGGCCACCTCCAGACGGGTGATCGCCTCGTCAGGTTCGGCCGGCGTGGCGGGGCTGGATGGCCCAAAGAGGTCGTTCTGCCCTGCCGCCTGATTGCGGGCGTGTTGATCGGCGAGCTGCAGTGCGCTCGGCAACAGCGCCATGGTGCGAGCGCGATTTTTCTCAAGCGAGTCGAGAGCACCAGAACGAACCAACGCCTCCATCACGCGCTTGTTTGCCTTGCGTAGATCAATACGGCGGCAGAGGTCAAACAGGTCTCGGTATGGGCCGTTTGCCCTGCGCTCTTCAATAATCCCCTCGAGTGCGGCCTCACCCACCCCTTTGATGGCACCGAGTCCGTAGAGAATCGTGCTTTCATCCGGCACTGTAAAGGCAAAGTGACACTCATTGACATCGGGTGGGCGCACCGCCAGTTTCATTGAACGGCACTCTTCAATCAACATCACCACTTTGTCAGTGTTATCCATATCTGCCGACAGCACCGCCGCCATAAAGGCCGCCGGGTGATGAGCCTTGAGCCAGGCTGTCTGATAGGCGATCAGGGCGTAAGCGGCAGAGTGTGATTTATTGAAACCGTAACCGGCAAATTTCTCCATCAAATCAAAGATACCGCCCGAGGTCTTTTCATCGATCTCGCGAGCAGATGCGCCGTTCACAAAAAACTCGCGCTGCTTTGCCATCTCTTCCGGTTTCTTTTTACCCATCGCTCGCCGCAACATATCGGCCTGTCCCAGCGAATAACCCGCCAGCACCTGAGCAATCTGCATCACCTGCTCCTGGTAGAGGATAACCCCGTAGGTGGGGGCCAGGATCGGCTCCAGATCGGGGTGCGGGTACATCGTTGGGGCGCGTCCATGTTTACGGTCGATAAAATCATCGACCATGCCCGACTGTAACGGTCCTGGGCGAAAGAGCGCCACCAGCGCGATAATCTCATCAAAACAGTGCGGCTGCAGGCGGTTGATAAGCTCTTTCATGCCGCGGGATTCCAACTGAAATACCGCTGTTGTTTCACATTTTTTCAGTAGCGTATAACTCTTTTCATCATCGATCGGGATGGCAGCGATATCGATCTTCTCACCCTCGGGCAGGGTGGCATTCACCGTTTTTAATGCCTGATCGATAATCGTTAATGTACGCAGCCCGAGGAAATCAAACTTCACCAGCCCGACCGCTTCGACATCATCTTTATCAAACTGTGTGACGGTGCTCTCCGAACCCTGCTCGCAGTAGAGCGGAGTAAAGTCAGTTAACGCAGTCGGGGCGATCACCACACCACCCGCATGTTTGCCAGCGTTACGCACCATCCCCTCCAGGGTGCGCCCCATGTCGATCAGGTCGCGCACATCTTCATCTTCCTGGTAACGCTGTTTCAGCAGCTCTTCCTGCTCCAGCGCCTTGTCCAGCGTCATGCCGATCTCAAAGGGGATCAGCTTGGAGATCTGATCCACAAAACCGTACGGGTGCCCCATCACACGTCCCACATCACGAACCACCGCCTTCGCCGCCATCGTACCGTAGGTGATGATCTGTGAAACACGCTCCCGCCCATAATGTTGCGCCACATATTCGATCACCCGATCCCGGCCATCCATACAGAAATCGACATCAAAATCGGGCAGCGAGACACGCTCCGGATTGAGAAAGCGCTCAAACAGCAGCTCATAGTGGATTGGATCAAGATCGGTAATCTCCAGCACATAGGCCACCAGAGAGCCGGCGCCAGAACCACGCCCCGGTCCGACCGGTACGCCGTTCGCTTTACCCCACTTGATAAAGTCTGCAACAATCAGAAAGTAACCGGGGAACCCCATGTCGATGATCACCTTTAGCTCATGCGCAAGGCGTTCATCATAGGGCTTTCGGATCTCAGCGAAATTCTCAGCACTCGTATCAAACAGAAAGTCGAGGCGTTTATTTAACCCCTCTTCGGCCTGCATCCTGAAAAAAGAGTCGGTTGTCATCCCCTCCGGCACCGGGAACTCAGGCAGTACATTTTCACCCAGCGTTAATTCAAGATTGCAGCGTCGTGCGATCTCAACACTGTTGTCAAGCGCCTCAGGAATATCGGCAAAGAGTTCGCACATCTCTGCCGGCGAGCGCAGGTACTGCTGCTCACTGTGCAGTCTGGGGCGGCGAGGATCATCAAGGGTGCGGCCACCATGAATACAGACCCGCACCTCATGCGCCTCAAAGTTTTCAGGTTTTAAGAAGCAGACATCATTGGTAGCGACCACCGGCACTGCCGCTGCCACCGCCAGTGCAACGGCTGCATGCAGATAGTCCTCTTCATTTTCCCGCCCGGTACGTTGCAGCTCGAGGTAAAAACGGTCTGGAAATAGCTGTTTCCACGCTGCTAACAACCGCTTTGCAGCCTCATCGTTACCCGCTAACAGGGCCTGGCCAACATCACCATTGCGGCCACCAGAGAGGGCTATCAAGCCTGCATTTTCGCCCTGCAACCACGCCTGCTGGATCATTGGGGTGCCGTTGTGCTGCCCTTCAATATAGCTGCGCGAAATCAGGCGCGTCAGATTGAGATACCCTTCATGGTTCTGGCAGAGCAGTATCAGACGCGTGGGTTGATTAACATCATCAGGATTCTGCACCCAGAGATCGACACCGATAATCGGCTTAACACCCGCTGCAATCGCGGCACGGTAAAACTTCACCATCGCAAACAGGTTGCTCTGATCGGTGACAGCAACCGCCGGCATACCCGCCTCAGCGACATGCTTAACCAGTGGTTTTACGCGAACACAGCCATCCACAAGGGAGTAGTCGGTATGCAGATGAAGGTGTACAAACGAAGGGATCATGGCCTGTTATTCTATCGCAGGGAGCCACCCCCGGCGAGGCTGATTTAATAGTTTAAGGGGTTTTATTTCTGGATATAAACGGGATTAAAAAGCGCGCTTGCAAAGACGGTGAACAGGCCCAAATGAGCGGCGGTGCACAGGTGATACACCGTGCCTCTCAAGTGCAGCGATATGCCCCCTGGTCGGGTAACCTTTATGTTGCGCAAAGCCGTATTCAGGGTACTGCTCATCAAGCGCTATCAACTCACGATCACGCGCAACTTTTGCAAGGATTGAGGCGGCACCAATGGCCGCCACCAGCCCATCGCCTTTTACAATCGCTTCAACGGGATAATCGATCTGTGGGCACTGATTGCCGTCAACCTGTACATGTGTTGGTTGAGTAGAGAGCCCTTCAACCGCACGCCTCATCGCCAGCAGAGTGGCCTGCAGTATATTGATCTTATCAATCTCATCCACCTCGGCCCGGCCGATCGCCCAGGCGATCGCATGTTGTTTAATCTCAAGTTCAAGACGGTCTCGCTTTCTGGCTGTCAGCTTTTTGGAGTCTGTCACCCCATCAACAGTGTAAGCGGGATCAAGAATGACTGCCGCCGCAACCACTGCGCCGGCCAGCGGACCACGGCCCGCCTCATCGACACCGGCGATCAGCATCTAGAAAAACATCCCGACATAGCCAGCAAGGTTGTTGGCACTTGCTTTAACCCCAGAACCCTTTTCTTTGTAATCCATCTCTGTGTAACGCACCCCCCAGTACCAGCGTTCGGTAAGCAGATGGTTAAATTCTACTGCAATACCCGGTGCATTTTTATAGGCAATCGTTCTCGGGTTATCGCCGGTGATATCGAGTTCGATAGCGAAATCATAGGTCAGACCGACCCCATATCGAATATTTTTAGTTTTATAATAAGTCATCAAATGCATGGGATAAGCACGGATTGTCGCCTCGCCACCGGTAAACTCAACACCGTTGAATTTAACCCCAAGCATCGCCTGACACGACCATGGGCTCCCTTTTTTACGGTGAACCAGCCCGACGCTACCGACAAGTCCGGCTCCAGCCTCTAGCTCTTCGTCCGTTTCAACGATTAAATCGTTACCACCCGGAGATGCAATACCGAGGTTAACCACCATCTCGGCATGTGCACTCATCGCAGTTGAAAAGAACAGCACCAGACCCGCTATTGTTAATCGATTAAGCATATTGCACTCCCCCTGGCAATGGATCAATGAGTCATTAGCGCCAATTTACCCTTAGTGTTCTCGTGTAGCAAGGAACTGGATCTCAGGCCAGCGCTCTATCGTAAGCTCAAGATTGACACGCGTTGGCGCGATGTAAGTCAGGTCGCCGCCGCCATCAATGGCGAGGTTCGCCTCTGATTTTCGCTTAAACTCTTCCAGCATCTTTTCATCGTCACACATCACCCAGCGTGCGGTGGCAACAGAAACGGCCTCAAACATACAATCCACCTTATATTCATTTTTCAGTCGCTCAGCTACCACATCAAACTGCAGCACTCCGACCGCGCCCAGGATCAGATCATTATTGGTCAACGGTTTAAAAAGCTGGGTAGCCCCCTCTTCACTGAGCTGCTCAAGTCCCTTTAACAGCTGCTTGCTTTTGAGGGGGTCCTTGAGGCGGGCACGACGAAACAGTTCCGGTGCAAAATGAGGTATGCCGGTATATTTTAGATCTTCGCCCATGGTGAAGGTGTCACCGATCTGAATCGTGCCGTGATTATGCAGGCCGATGATATCACCCGGGTAGGCCTCTTCAACATGCGAGCGATCCTGCGCCATAAAGGTGATAGCATTAGAGATCAGCACCTGCTTGCCAAGACGCACGTGGGTTATCTTCTTGCCCTTTTCATAGGAGCCAGAACAGACACGCAGAAAGGCGACACGGTCACGGTGTTGCGGATCCATATTCGCCTGAATCTTAAACACAAAGCCGCTAAATTTTTCTTCTGTGGGTTCAACATTCCGCGTTCTGGTCGCACGTGTCTGAGGGGCGGGGGCATAATCAGAAAGCGCATCAAGCAGCTCTTTCAAACCAAAGTTATTAATCGCGGAGCCGAAGTAGACAGGGGTCAGTTTACCCTGTAAAAAAAGTGCCAGATCGAACGCATGACTCGCGCCACGCACCAGTTCGATCTCTTCCCGAAAATCATCAATTTGATCCCCAAACAGCTCATCAAGGCGCGGGTTATCCAGCCCCCTGATCATCTCACCCTCATTGATCTTACCGCCGTGCGTCGGGCTATAAATATGGATGGTATCGCTATAGAGATGAAACACGCCCCTGAAATTTTTCCCCATACCAATCGGCCAGGTCATTGGGGCACACTGAATGTCGAGCACATCCTCAACCTCATCCATCAGGTCAATCGGCTCTTTACCCTCTCGATCCATCTTGTTAATAAAGGTAAGAATCGGGGTATCTCGCAGACGACACACCTCCATCAACTTAACGGTACGCTGCTCAACACCTTTGGCGACATCGATCACCATCAATGCAGAATCGACCGCCGTCAGGGTGCGGTAGGTATCTTCTGAGAAGTCCTCATGCCCGGGGGTATCCAGCAAATTGATAATGTTATCGCCATAAGGAAACTGCATCACCGATGAGGAGACCGAGATGCCGCGCTCCTGCTCCATCTTCATCCAGTCAGATGTGGCATGCCGCGCCGCTTTGCGCCCCTTTACGCTACCCGCCAACTGAATCGCACCGCCAAACAGCAGTAGTTTTTCTGTAACAGTGGTCTTACCAGCATCCGGGTGCGAGATGATCGCAAAGGTACGGCGTCTTGCCGTCTCTGAAGAAATGGACATAAAAGCTCTTTTGTCTCATCAATAAAAGCGGCGATTCTACGCGCATCTATGCGCTTAAACAAATGGCACAGCATTTATTTAAGTCTCGCTTCAATTCTGCCGATAACGCCAGTTTATTGCCACCTTCGAACCAATAAATTCAATAATTTAACAGGTGTTTCGATGGATTGCGTCAAGATTCCTATGCTTAACTCGATCGTTTTTGCTAAAATCCTCCCCCTATCGCATAAGCTCTGAGGGGGGTAGGTGCACCGATGGAAGTCACGATCGATTGTCAACGTCAGGGAATTGAGCGCAGATCACATGGACTGCGTACATTTTTCCATAGTTTCACCAGAAATCGTCGCCGTGAAACGCGCCGCGAGAGCTGTCTCGAAGGCTCGCACTATGTAGACTTTCATCACGCTCCCATCTTATTTGCGCTGACTATCGCGATCATGGGGCTCTCCTGTACTGATGCATTTTTCACCCTGCTGCTGATTCAACAAGGAGCGCAGGAGATTAACCCGTTCATGAATAGTCTGCTGCAGATTAACGTGCAACTATTTGTCTCCACCAAAGTTTTGATAACGGCCATCTGCCTAATTTTTATTCTGGCACACCGAAACTTCTGGTTGATTAAGGGTGTGGTTCGCACATATCACATCCTGCCCTGCCTCTTTTTAGGCTACTGTGCATTGATCGTTCATGAGCTAAGAATGCTAAATAACGTACCATTTATGCTGTAACCCGATTTTAACTTCAACTGATACATTGCGGAGTACTACATTATGATCACTAAAAACCAGTTTATGCTCGCTTCAGCGTGTCTCTTTACAGTCGCCATGATCGGTGGCTGCGCAACCAGTAATAATGTTGCTGAAAACAGCGAACAGGCTGTCGAGAGTGAAGCCGTTGCGGCAGTAACCACCAACGATGTTGCTGCACCGCCTGAAATGGCTGAAGAGACTGTTACCGAAGAGGTTGTCGTGGAAACAACCACAGCACCAGAGAGCACAGAAACAGCCAGCACCAATGAAGCGGCCGTAGCAACAGTAGCGGCAGCAAATGATGAGGCGCCAAAAGTTAGCACCACTGAAGATGGCGTGGTTATTATCCCGCTGGGTGCTACAGAAGAAGAGGTTGCTGCCGCAACAGCTAAACCTGTGCCAACCCCCGACATTCCAAATATCGCTAAAGAGCTAACTAACCACCACAACACCCAGTGGCATAGCAGCACGTTCACCTATAGTCTCTATCTTGGAGGTCAGCTCAATGCCGAATATTCTCAGGAGAAAAATGCATTAACCATTAGTGCAGACTCAAATGATACCGACCTAAACTGCAGCTACTCCACCAAAAATGGCGGTCTCGCGAGTGTTGATGATGACAAGGTATCTGCCTGTAACTCTCTGGCCAATGAACTACAGAGTTATCTCGAAGACGATTAATCTCAACGCTGTATAGTGCAATAAAAGCCTGGGGAGCTGCCTTCCCAGGTTTTTTTCGGCCCATTTCTCTCGCGGTACACCGTTCCCACTCTCCAGCAAGCCTTTTCTAATCGTTAGCCAAACATATCCACTAATAGGTATGAGGCGAGGATAATCGCAACCCAGAATACCATACTGCCGGTAGGCCAGCTTTCTGAGAGGTAGTATTTGGCAACAAAGGTCTGCGAAAACCCGTGACGAATAGTGACCATCTGCGAACGAATCGTGTTCGTCATCGATACGCTTAGCGTACGCAACAGCGAGACTGTCGCATGAACCCAACGCGGTAGCAACTTGCGATAGAACCACTCCACATCAAGATTAGTGGAATGGAGCTCAGGTGGGTACATCCCCTTCTGGTTCAACCAGACAAACGCAAGTGCGGAGAAAAACAGCAACTGCAACTGGGCCAACACATGCGAGGCGTCGTACGGCCAGTAATCGATCTCCCAGGGGAGCAGAGCGTATAAATATTGCGGCTGAGTACCAATGAAAATACAGATCACGGCAGCAATGGTCATCGCGATCAGCATGTTAGTTGGTGCCTCCTGAGGGCGAAGGCCGGAATCATGGGCAAAGAAGGCAAAATAGGGGATCTTGATTCCCGCATGGTGAAACACACCCGCTGAAGCAAACAGTAACAGCAACCACAGGTAATCGAAATTGGCTTCGATCATCGCTGTCATCACCATCGATTTACTGATGAAACCACTAAAGAGTGGGAAGGCGGATATCGATAACGCACCGACGATACATAGCGCCGTTGTCTTTGGCATCGACTTATACAGCCCCCCCAGATCCGATCCATTGATATTGCCTACCCGGTATAATACGGCGCCCATCGTCATAAAGAGCAGACCTTTATAGATGACATGGCTAAATGCATGGGCGACCACCCCATTCAACGCCAGTGCTGTTCCGATGCCGATACCCGCCACCATAAAACCGAGCTGATTGATCAAGCTGTAGGCGAGCACTTTACGCAGGTCATTTTCAATCACCGCATAAAAAATGGGGAAGCAGGCCATTGTGACACCAATATAAACCAGAATATCTTCACCAGAAAAACCCCGCGCCAGCGCATACACAGCTACCTTTGTGGTGAAGGCGGAGAGAAAAACGGTACCCGTCGCCGTTGCCTCAGGATAGGCATCGGTTAACCAGCTGTGCAGAAATGGAAACGCACATTTAATACCAAAGGCGATAAAGATCAGCCATGCGGCCAGCCCTTCAAGCCCAACATGATCAAAAGCGAGTGAGCCGGTATTGTGATAGTGCAGCAGCGCCCCAGCCAGCAGAAGCAACCCCGAGGCCACCTGGAATATCAGGTAACGCATACCCGCATTAAAGGCACGTTCGGTACGGCGCGCCCATATCAGAAAAACTGAACTGAGCGCCAGTAGCTCCCAGAAAATAAACAGTGTGATCAAATCACCAGCAAATACAGCACCTAAAGCCGCGCCCGCATAGATCAGCCCAGCCAACTGCTGCGTACTGTCTTTCACATGCCAGGCATAGATAGTGGCGATGAAACTGGCCAGACAGAAGAGATAACCAAAGAGCAGGCTGAGCTTGTCAGTGCGCATAACGATGAGATCAATGCTCAAAATAGAGTGGCTAACGATGAGACCAGGATCAACATTCAACCAGAGATGGAGCCCACCAATGGCTGGTGCGGCAAGCAGGATCGTGCTGCGTACAATCCCGCGCGTTGCGACCACTAACAGTGCCGCAACAAAAAAGATGATGAATGGAGGCAATTCACTCATCGTAGTAATCCTCTTTACGCATGACAACCTTGCGCATCGCCTTTGCAAGAACAACTAATATGACGCAGGCAACAAAGCCATAAATCGCATAAAAAGCGGGGATCTCTTCCCACCCCAGGCTGACATGGCGATGGATCACAAAGTCTGCAACCACCAGCCCAATGCAGATGAGATAAAGGGCCCTCAGTAGCCGCTTCACATTCTCAGGCTTGTCAAAGAGATGCTGTTTTTGATTCGGTGCTGACATATCAAGATCCTCCTGCGGCCTGATTTGCCAGTTGGTAAAAAGGGTCTGGATAGAAAAATAGAATGGTGCATGCGCTGGCAGTGATGATTATCGCCAGCAAAATGGTTCTGGGCGCCTCTTTAATTTTCGTGTAGTGCTCTCCATCACGCGGTTTGCTAAAAAAGGCACGTATGGGAATGGGTAATAAATAGGCGATATTCAGCAGCGAACTCACCATTAAAACGCCAAGCAGCAATAGCTGTCCAGACTCAATCGCGCCAAGACCAAGGTACCATTTACTCCACATACCTCCCAGCGGAGGCACTCCGATAATACTGAGTGTGCCGATGAGAAAAGCGCCAAAGGTAATCGGCATCGCTCGCCCCAACCCATCCAGCTCACTCACCAATGTTTTATGTGTGACGACATAGATCGCTCCCGCAGCAAAAAACAGGGTAATTTTTGCAAACGCATGCATCGCAATGTGCATTGAAGCACCGATTAAGGCCGCTTGGCTCGCTAGCATCGCACCCAGAGCGATATAACTTAATTGACTGACCGTCGAATAGGCCAGCCGCGCTTTAAGATTATCTTTTGTCATCGCAATCATCGAAGCGAGCAAAATGGTGATCGCCGCCACCCAGATCAGACCGCCCGTGACATCATTTGAGAGAATGAAATCACTGCCAAAAATATAGATCGTCACTTTCAGTAAAGTAAAGACGCCCGCTTTTACCACTGCCACTGCATGCAGCAGCGCACTGACAGGGGTCGGGGCGACCATCGCAGCCGGTAGCCAGCGATGAAAAGGCATGACGGCCGCCTTACCGATGCCAAAAAGAAACAGCGCGAATAGCAACCCACCCCAGGCGGGGTCGAGCTTGCCAGCCAGTATGCCCCCCTCCTGAAAATCAATGCTGCCGGTGATCAACCAGGTCGCAAGGATCGCCAGCAGGAAAAAACCGATCGATGTTCCCAGTAAAATACCGAGATAGATACGCCCGCCTCGCTTTGCGGCAGGCGTACCAGCGTGTGTTACCAGCGGATAGGTCGAGAGGGTTAGCAACTCGTAAAAGAGAAACAGCGTAAATAAATTGGATGAGAAGGCGATCCCCATGGTGCACGAAATTGCGATCGCAAACGCCGCATAAAATCGTGTCTGGTTTTTTTCATTATGGCTGCGCATATAACCGATGGCATAAATAGAAGTGACCAGCCACAGAAGCCCGGCCACCAGCGCAAACAGCATCCCCAACGCCTCTATTTCAAAACCGATGGTGACACCGGGTATCGGCTCAGCAAGGGTGATAGCAAACAGCTCACCCGCCATAAAGCGATCTGCAATGAGCAGCACCAGAACGGCAACTAACAGCGCGCTAACAAGCGTGACACCCTCTCTGACATTCGGCTGATGGCGAGCGGCAATGATGCCACCCGCAGCCACTAGCGGTAACAGGATAAGTGCGAGAATCATGGTTTCTGCGCTCACAATCCCGTTGCTCCCAATACCTCTGCCGCGCGTTCAGCCACACCGACGGTTAACTCTGTATTCAAGCCGAAATAGAGATTCGAAAGTGCCAGTATCCAGGTAGGGATCACCAACAGGAGGGGTGCCTCTTTTAGTGACTGGTTTGCCTCTGATGCCGGTTTGAAGTAGAGCGCCTCTATCATTTTCCCCACATAGACCACGGCAAGCAGAGAGCCAGCAAGGATCACTGCCACAGAGATCCAGGCCTGCTGCTCTAGCGCGGCTAATATTAGATACCATTTACTGATAAAACCGGCGGTGCCCGGCACGCCCACTAAACTTAGGCCACCGATAATGATCGCACCAAAGGTCCACGGCATGCGTCGCCCTAAACCGTGAATATTGTCCATACGACAACTACCCACGCGGTAGATAATCGCGCCGACTGCCATAAACAGCGCCCCCTTCATCAGCGCGTGATTAAACAGGTGTAACAGTGCGGCAGTCACTCCCATCGCAGAAGCAAAACCGATTCCCAGCGCCATATAACCGATCTGCGCCACACTCGAATAAGCGAGCAAACGCTTAACATCCATCTGATAAATGGCGTATACAGATGCAATCAGAATCGCGGCAATGCCTGAAATAACAAACAGATCAAAGGTGGGTGTGCCCAGCGCAAAATTATTCGGGAATACCGTAAACAGGACGCGCAGCATCAGGTAGAGCGCCACCTTGGTGGCCGTCGCGGCCAGAAAGATGGTAACAACCGTCGGCGCGTAGGTGTAGGCGTTGGGCAACCAGAGGTGTAGCGGAAACAGGGCCAGCTTCAGTGCCACCCCAACCACAATAAAAGCAAAACCGGTATGTACCGTTTTATGATCAAAGACCGCTGGCAGGCGCTCAGCCAGGTCGGCAATATTCAACGTGCCCGTTTGTGAATAGATCAAACCGACGCCAATTAGAAAAAAGGTTGCGCCAATCGTCCCCATAACAAGATACTGATAGGCAGAGGTCAGCGCCTGACGCTTGCGCCCCAGGCTGACCAGCGCATAAGAAGAGAGCGAGGAGATCTCCAGAAAGACAAAGACATTAAAAATATCACCCGTCTGCGTAATCCCCAGCAGACCACACAGACAGAGCAGAAAAGAGGCGTAAAAAAGTGGGGCCTGCTCTTCTGGAATCTCTTGTTCAACACTTAGCAGTGCATACGGCAGAGTGACCGCTGCAATGCCGGCAACAATCAGCGCGACAAAGGCGTTAACTGCATCGATCCGGTATTCAATCCCCCATGGGGGCGCCCAGCCACCCAGCTCATAACTAATGACGCCGTCATGAACGACGCTCCACAACTGCATCCCCGCTAATACCGCACAGACGGCGGTTACTAGCAGTGCCCCTGCCCACGGCAGCCGTCCCCGTGGTAACACCGCAACGATGGGGGCAGCGATGAGGGGGATAACAACTAACAGTAGACTTAAGTGGCCTTGCAATCCGCTCACAGTGAATGATCCCGCTGGTGAATTTCATCCTCTTCAATGGTGCCGTAGGCCTCTTTGATGCGCACCACCAGCGCCAGTGCCAGAGCAGTGGTGGCAACACCAACAACAATCGCCGTCAGAATCAGGACATGGGGCAACGGATTAGAGTAAACCTCAAAACCCTCTTTAAGAATGGGGGTTGTGCCATTCTCCACCGTGCTGATACTGATATAGAGGATAAACACAGAGACCTGGAAAATATTCAATCCTATTATTTTCTTCACCAGGTTACCGCGATTGATGACGGTATAAAAACCGGTCATCATTAGAAATATAACAACCCAGTAGTTATAGTGACCTAACACAACTTCCATTACGGCCGCCCCCTGCCCGCAAATGAAAAAAAGAGAATTAACATCACCGATGCAACGGTAACCCCAACGCCAACTTCGACCAGTAAAATACCAAGAAGCTGCCCTGCCACCTGGGTCTCGCCAAACAGACCATATTCGAGATAGTTACCACCCAGCATCAGGCTGGCGATACCAACACCGGCATAAAGCAGCACACCTACAGAGGCAAGGATATGTAAAACGCTCCTGGGGATGATTCTCTCAGCCAGATCAAGCCCAAATACCAGCGCATAAAGGATGATCGCAGCACTAAAAATAACGCCCGCCTGAAACCCGCCACCGGGTCCAAAATCGCCATGGAACTGCACATATAGCCCAAAAAGCATAATCAGCGGGATTAACGGTTTAGCAACAACTCTCAGGATAAGGTTATGCGTCATGATCAACCTCCTTATCGATCCCCTGCCCGTTTTTTCTGCGCCGACTGCCCAGTAATATCAGCACAGCCACGCCCGCTGTAAAGACAACAACAACCTCACCCAGCGTATCAAACCCGCGATAGCTCGCTAATATTGCAGTGACCATATTTGGAACACCTGTCTCCACTATCGACTGCTCAATATAGTAAGGGGCGACATGCATCTGTGCTGGCGCGAGCGGATCGCCAAAATGTGAAATATCAACTGTGCCGTAAACCAGTGCCCCGCCCGTTACCGTGACGACTGCCAGCGGTAACCAGGGGCGATGTTCCGAACGTTTTTTTTCATGATGATCTTTTGTCAGCGCAAGTGTTGCCAGCATTAACACCGTTGAGATACCCGCCCCCACTGCCGCTTCTGTGAATGCGACATCAGCGGCATCCATCACCACAAACATGCCTGCCGATAGCAGGCTAAAAATACCGAAGAGCATAATGCTGGCAAAGAGGTTTGTCATCCGTACAATTGCGATCGCACTGATTGCAAGAAAAGCCAGCAGACTGATATTAAGCAGGAGATCGATCACTCTTTGGCCTCATCTCTCTGTGGCTCGAGCCGCGGCTTTACCCCGCCATGCATCGCTGCGCTGGCTAACGCATGAGAGGCGGTTGGGCTGGTAAAAAACAGAAACGCGAAGATCAAAAAGAGCTTAAAGGCATCCAGAGAAAAGCCTGCCTGCAAGCCCAGTCCGAGCAGAATCAGAATCGCGCAGAGGGTATCAGTCGTACCCGCGGCATGTAATCGCGTGTAGAAATCGGGAAAACGGTGAATACCGACACCACCAATCACTCCCAGCAGTCCACCGGCTAACAGCAAAATCCAGCTCAACAGGTCGATGATCATTCTTTGCCCGCTTTACCTGGCCGTGAGTGAAAGTTACCCTGTTCAACCAGCCTTAATACTGCCACCACACCTATAAAATTGATCAGCGCATAAACCAGCGCAATGTCAAGCAGGTCAGTCTGACCAGAAAAGAAGGCAAACACCGCTATCAGTAGCACCGTTTTGGTACCAAACATATTGACTGCGGCAATTCGGTCATAAACCGTTGGTCCCATCAGCGCTCGAGCCAGCGCGAGCGCCATGGTAATAAGAATTGCCAGAGTAACCGCTATATACATTTATAGATTAATGGTCCGATCAGGAATCATGCTGGCCATTTGGCCAGTTAAAAGCTCATCTGCGCCCTCTTTCGTCAAGGCATGAACCAGCACATATGATTTATCCAGCTCTATACTAACCGTACCCGGCGTAAGCGTAATCGAATTTGCATAGATCACCCGCCCAAGATCTGTTTCCTGAGGAACAGGCACCTTAACCATCTGAGGGCTAATATCTTTGCCACCACTTTTCAGGATTCGTTTAACCACATCAATATTTGCCTTGATAATTTCACGCAGAATAAAGACAAAAAAAGCAGGGAATTTAGCGTAGAGGTGGAGTGGGTGACTCTCATGGTCAATCACATTCATGCGATTAACCAGATAAAGTGTCAATGCGACAGAGGCTGCGCCCACCCCTAACAGCAGAAGCGAAAAATGGCCGGACAACAGCACCCACAAGGCATAAAGTAGCGCCCCAAAACTGATAAGTTTCATCTTAATCGAATTCCGAGATTAACCCAATCTAAATCCAGTCTTAAAGTATAGAGCAATTATTTGGCTGCTCCAGTATGCTCAAGGCGATTATACTAACACTAACAACATTAAGCATCATAGCGGCAATAATGAGATTCGAAATTTCTATCAGGAATCATCAGTAAAAAATAACCAGTTAGCCCCGCTATTCTCAGGTGAGCAGCAGATGATCAGGGTTTGTTAAAAAGTCCCCTTGGTACTGAAATAGACCACAAGATCCCTGTCATCAAGTGCATATGCCGTATCAAATCTTAGATCGACTTTGACAAAAGATTTCATCTTATAACGCACCCCCAAACCAAGCGTGGATTTTATATCATCAGGATCCACGGTACGATTATCGGCATAGGCATTCCCGACATCCGCAAACAACACGCCTCTCAATGCATTATTGCCGCGAACAGGGGTGAGATACTCCAGGTTCAAAGTGAAAAATGACGCCCCCCGTAAACTCCCTTTTTCATACCCCCGAACGCTTCTGCTGCCACCAATAGCAAAAAAATCACCACCCAATGGCAGCACGCCACCAGAAAACCCGACCAATAACTGTACATTAAGATTACGGTGCCGCTCACTGTTGACATAGTAATAGCGACGATAGTAGAAATTACTCTGGGTAAAAGAGCCATCAGAACCGAGCGCCCGAGAGCCAATCTGAATAGAGTAACCGTACTCCGTCCCTTCTCGACTATAAAGATAATCGTGCACTCGACTGTAGCTCACCCCCAGATCCACTCCCACAGCACGCCCATCTTCATACAACCCCGTAAAACCACTGACATAACTGTATTTCGCTGAACGCCAGAAAGGGCCCGCCCAGGCGGACCAGCCGATACTCGGCTCATCCTGCCTAAGCCAGCGGTTAACCCCGAAACTGAAGGCCTGGTACTCTTTCCCATAGATAGAGGTCACCCCGCCGCTCACCTTATCGTCAACCGGTGCATCAGTATAGAGCACCCCAACGCGCAAACCAAAAGGGCTACCAGCAATGCGCGGGTAGTTGTAACTGAGATCGAACTGGTTAGACTTGCCTAATGCATCGCAACAGCCATCAACCTGCTTAAAGGTCATCCGCATGCTTTGATTCAGACCCGCGATGTTGTCCATTTTTAAGCGCACACCGTAACTGATATCACCATCAGCAGAGCGATCCAACTTAGGCAGGGGAAAGAGGTAATATTTCTCACTCACCGTAATCTCCAGTACCTGCTGTCCATCGACCTCAATCACATCAGCATAGACATATTTAAACAGCCCCAGATCCATAATTGCCTGACGATCATACTCAATCTGGATAAGATCGACTGAGCCACCAATTTTCGTTCGCATCTCCTGTAGCATCACCGCCGGTTTCGTCTTCTTATTTCCAGTGAAACGTATCTCATCAATCGTCGTGAGCGAGGCTATTGCGGTAGATACAATAGAGAGTAAACCAACAAGGCAGTAGAGTAGATTTCTTAATGTAAAAAGCATATCCCTATCTTTGTCAGAAAGCGTGCAGCGGCCGATTTTTTTGTAGTATATTTATAATCCATAGCGGCCAGTTAACACGCTACATCAATCTAATAAACGCACAATTTACTGGAAAAATTCATGGCTCAATATATCTACACAATGAACGGTGTCGGCAAGGTAGTCCCGCCCAAACGTGAGATCCTTAAAGACATTTCATTATCGTTTTTTCCAGGTGCAAAGATTGGCGTGCTGGGGCTTAACGGCTCGGGTAAATCCACACTGCTGCGCATTATGGCCGGTATCGATACCGAACACCACGGCGAGGCGCGGCCACAGAGCGGCATCCGTATCGGCTATCTGCCACAGGAGCCGCAACTTGACCCCGCCAAAGATGTGCGCGGTAATGTCGAAGAGGCGCTGGGAGAGGTCAAAGAGGCGATGACAAGGCTGGATGAAGTCTACGCCGCCTACGCCGAACCAGATGCCGATTTTGATGCCCTCGCCAAAGAGCAGGCAGCGCTGGAAAACATCATCCAGGCGGCAGATGCCCATAACCTGGAACGCAAACTGGCGATCGCCGCCGATGCACTGCGCCTACCGCCGTGGGATGCCGATGTCACCAAGCTCTCCGGTGGCGAACGCCGCCGTGTTGCACTGTGCCGCCTGATTCTGTCGGCACCCGATATGTTGCTGCTCGATGAACCGACCAACCACCTCGATGCTGAGTCTGTCGCGTGGCTAGAGCAGTTCCTGCGTGAGTTTGAGGGGACCGTGGTCGCCGTGACCCATGATCGTTACTTCCTCGACAACGTTGCAGGCTGGATTCTGGAACTGGATCGCGGCCATGGTATTCCGTGGGAAGGCAACTACTCCTCATGGCTGGAACAGAAAGAGGCCCGCCTGCAACAGGAAGAGAAGAGCGAAGGTGCCCGCCTCAAGGCGATGAAAACAGAACTGGAGTGGGTACGCAGCAACACTAAAGGGCGACATGCGAAGAGCAAGGCGCGCATTGCGCGCTACGAAGAGCTGGCCAGTCAGAATTTTGAAAAGCGCAACGAGACAAACGAGCTATTTATTCCACCCGGCCCACGCCTCGGCGACAAGGTTATTGAAGCCGATAATGTCACGAAGGGTTTCGGTGATCGGCTGTTAATTGAAGGCCTCAACTTCAATCTGCCACCCGGCGGCATTGTCGGTATTATCGGCCCCAATGGCGCGGGTAAATCGACCCTGTTCAAGATGATTATGGGAATTGAACAGCCGGATAGCGGCACACTGAAAGTTGGTGAGACTGTTCAGCTCGCTTATGTTGACCAGAGCCGCGATACGCTGGATGAGAATAAAACGGTGTGGGAGGAGGTATCGGGCGGCCACGACATCATCACCGTCAATAACATTGAGATCAACTCACGCGCCTATCTCGGCCGCTTCAACTTCAAAGGTTCCGACCAGCAAAAACGTGTCGGCGATCTCTCTGGTGGTGAACGAAACCGCCTTCATCAGGCCAAACTACTGCAGAGCGGTGGCAATGTTCTGCTACTGGATGAGCCGACCAATGATCTTGACATTGAAACCCTGCGCGCGCTCGAAAATGCGCTGCTTGAATTTGCCGGCTGTGCGGTGGTGATCTCACATGATCGCTGGTTTCTTGATCGCATTGCTACCCACATACTCGCCTTTGAAGGCGAGAGCCATGTCGAATGGTTTGAAGGTAACTTTGCCGATTACGAAGCAGATAAAAAGCGCCGCCTTGGCGATGAGGCCGTCACGCAGCCGAAGCGGATTACCTATAAAAAGTTTGGTTAATCGAAAGGAAAGCGCAGATGCCCACCTTTACCTGTCGCAACAGCGGGCAATAGGCCCTGAGTAATTAAAGCACCCGCGCCAGAATCAACGCATCTTCACGCCCATTTTTCGATGGATAGTAGCTACTGCGCCGCCCAACCTCATTGAAGCCACTCTTCATATAAAGGCCAATCGCCGTTCTATTTGAGGTACGCACCTCCAGCAGCATCATCTCGGCACGAAAACGCCTCGCCTCTTCGACTAGGTGAGCGAGCATGCTTCGTCCAGCGCCCATGCCACGCAACGACTTATCAACGCAGATATTGAGGATGTGTGATTCTCCCGCAGCGACCGTCATCACCGCGTAGCCTTTGACTGCCCGGTTCTGTTCCATGGCATAACAGTGGTAATTGACACGCAGGCAATCTTTAAAGATCGTTTCACTCCATGGAAATTCATAAACACGACGCTCTATTGCAAGCACATCGCTGAGGTCCTGCTCGGTCATCTTGCGAAAGCGGTAGTCATCACAAATGCGCCCCGCTTTCCCGGGCTGACAATCATCCATCTGTTTCATATAGCTTACTTCGGCGGCAGGGGGTGATTCATTAGGGCGACGGCGGTTAGGTTTTATCCGTGATTAGCGCACGCACCTGCTGCAGATCTTGCCACGCCTTACGCTTCTCTATTGGTGAGCGTAAAAGATAGGCGGGATGGTAGGTGGCAATCAACGGGATCTTCGTACCGGGAAGCTGGTGTTCTCTGCCGCGCAGTGCGCCAATACGCTCACCGCTCTTTAATAAATTTTGCGCGGCAATACGGCCCACCGCCAGAACCGCGGCAGGCTGCACCAGTGCGATCTGACGTTTCAGATAGGGACCACAACGGCTCACCTCATCCACCTTCGGGTCTCGATTATTGGGCGGACGGCACTTGAGAATATTGGCGATGTAAACCTCTCCACGTTTCAAACCGATCGCACGCAGCATCTCATTGAGTAGCTGTCCGGCGCGGCCAACAAAGGGTTCGCCCTGGCGATCCTCATCGCCCCCCGGCGCTTCACCAACCACCAGCAGGCTGGCCTGCTGATTGCCGATACCAAACACCGCCTGCGTGCGAGTGCTATGAAGCGAACAGCGTTCACAGGCAGAGACAGCGCGCTGTAATGTACCCCATTCCATCGTGCTGACATCAGCAGTCGATGCTATAGATGGCTCACTGTTAGCGATAATAGCTGCCGATTCACTGGCCTGCGCAACCGCCACTGGCTGCTGAGGCAATTCGGCAGCCGCAAGTTCACGACGCTGCCACACATCAATCCCCATCTCCTTTAGATATTGCCGTTGTAACTCTGCCATATTCCCTGCCACACGCTTATTATTTCAGCTCTTTACTCTTTTACTCTTTTACTCTTTATAGCTTTTCTCTTTCCCCTGTCGTTATCATACCTGAGGGTGGGCGCGTTCAATCGGCTCATGCAACTTGTTAAGGGCGTTAAGGTAGGCCTTGGCCGAAGCGATCACAATATCGGTATCGGCACCCTGCCCATTGACAATGCGCCCCCCCTTGTCGAGCCTGACTGTCACCTCACCCTGCGAATCGGTACCACTGGTAATGGCATTAACCGAGTAGAGCAGTAGCTCTGTTTCACTGTTCACAATCTTCTCAATCGCCTTAAAAGTGGCATCGACCGGACCACCACCACTAGCGGATGCGCTGCTCTCTTCACTGTCGTACGAGAGTGTCACGGCCGACTCCGGGGTCTCACCGGTTTCGGAACAGACCTTCAATGAGACCAGCTTGATGCGCTCATCAACGGTGGAGGACTGCGCCTGCGTAACCAGCGCCTGTAAATCATCATCATAAATTTCATGCTTCTTGTCTGCCAGCTCCTTGAAGCGTGCGAAGGCCTCATTGAGCGCCTCTTCGGTCTCGAAAACGATATCCAGCTCCTGTAGACGTGAGCGAAAGGCGTTGCGACCGGAGTGTTTCCCGAGCACCATGCGGTTGGCGCTCCAGCCGACATCTTCGGCACGCATAATTTCGTAGGTCTCGCGGTTTTTCAGGACACCATCCTGGTGGATGCCGGACTCATGGGCAAAGGCGTTAGCGCCGACGATCGCCTTATTGGGCTGCACCGCAAAACCGGTAATGCTGGAGACCAGGCGACTGCAGGGGACAATCTGTGTGGTATCGAGTGTGGTGTTACAGGCGAAGAGATCCTGGCGTGTCTCGATCGCCATCACCACCTCTTCCAGAGAGGCGTTACCCGCACGCTCACCCAGGCCGTTAATGGTACATTCCACCTGACGCGCGCCATTCATCACGGCTGAAAGTGAATTGGCCACCGCAAGGCCAAGGTCGTTGTGGCAGTGCACCGAAAACACCGCTTTATCTGCATTGGGCACCCGTGCGATCAATTCGCCAATGAGCGCACCAAACTGCTGCGGCAGGTTATAGCCGACGGTGTCTGGAATGTTGATAGTACCTGCGCCAGCATCGATCACCGCTTCAATGATGCGGCAGAGAAAGTCGTGCTCGGAACGCCCCGCATCTTCGGGTGAGAATTCGACGTTGTCGGTGTATTGTCGCGCCAGCTTTACAGCCTTGACGGCCTGCTCGACCACCTGGTCGGGCGACATGCGCAGTTTCATCTGCATATGGATCGGTGAGGTGGCGATGAAGGTGTGGATACGCCCTGAGTTCGCGGGTTTGATCGCCTCACCGGCACGCGCAATGTCTTTATCAAGCGCGCGCGCCAGACCACAGATGGTGCTATCTTTTACCGCACGTGCGACGGCCTGAACGGAGGCGAAATCACCCTCACTCGCCATTGGAAAACCGGCCTCAATAACATCGACGCGCATACGCTCTAACGCCCTGGCGATACGTACCTTTTCTTCTTGCGTCATTGACGCACCAGGGCTCTGTTCACCGTCACGCAGGGTGGTATCAAATATGATTAATTTTTCTTTATCCATTGCACTACTCCATCTTATCTCTCAGCTTGAGCGAGACACAGAGATAATCAAAAATCGGGGTACCATTAGCTGGCTGATTAAAGACTTTTATCCAAAGACTATCCAGCCAGTGATATTGCTAACGCTCTTTATCTTGCGTACTCTCATCCAGACTATCGGCCGAATCGCTGCTTGCGCTCTGTTTGCGGTTACGGCGGCGCTGACGGAGTTGCCATAATGTTAATAACGGACCTGATGCGGCATAGACAAAAGCCATCGCAAATAAAATATAGGGGGGGTTCGTCGAGATAAAAACAAACAGCAGTGCGATAAAAAAGATCGTCACAAACGGCACTTTGCCTTTGATGTCAAACCCCTTGAAACTATGGTAGCGCACCTTACTAACCATCAGCAGGCCCGCCGAAAGGGTTAACAGAAAGGCCCATAAGGTCACCGCATCTCCCGGCAGGCCATACTCTTCGCCCGCCCATACCAGACCGACAATCAGCGCCGCAGCGGGTGGTGAGGCCAGTCCCTGGAAATAGTTTTTATCGATCACATGCAGCTGGGTATTAAAGCGTGCCAGGCGCAGTGCTGCACCAGCGGTATAGACAAAGGCGGCGATCCAGCCGAGCTTTCCGAGCGAGCTCAGTGACCACATAAATATCACCAGTGCAGGTGCCAGCCCAAATGAGACCATATCGGCCAGGCTATCGTACTCGGCACCAAAGTCACTTTGGGTGTTGGTGATGCGTGCCAGACGACCATCGATACCGTCCATAATCATCGCAACAAAGATCGCAATGGCTGCAGCCTCAAAGCGCCCATCAATCGCGGCGATGATGGCGAAAAAACCGGCAAAGAGACCCGCTGTTGTAAACAGATTTGGTAGGAGGTAGACGCCCTTGCGCCTCTGTTTTTGTTCTGTCATAACACGCTACTCTTAAACCGTATGTTTACAGGAAAACCGCCGGATCCGCCGCCCTGGTGGCTGAGGTGGGCGCATGTACCAGCATTGCCAGAATATCGGACCCTGCAATCACGCGATCACCCACTGCGACTTTTACCCGCGCACTCACAGGCAGCAGCACCTCAATCAGGCCTCCAAAACGTACCAGACCACAACGTTCCCCTTGCCCAATGCGTTCTCCAGATTGATGGTAGCAGACCGGCTTTAACCCCTTGCTAGCCACTCCCATTCGTACCACTACATTATCATTTTCATCGCTCTGCAACCACATACTATAACGATCGATTGCTGCTGCCCCGCTGTCATGCTTCGCCTCTGCCGGGGAAAACCAGTATTTGATGATCTTCCCTTCGATCGGTGCGCGCGTCACATAACTACCCAGACGTTTCATGCGGATGGTGATCCTGGTCGCATCACGCTCAAGACTCTCATCTCGCACCTGCTCAATCGCGATCACCTCACCGTCTGCCGGGCAGACAACACCCAGCGGCGCAGCGGGGATCATTCGCGAAGGGTCTCTGAACAGAAAGGCGACAACACCACACAACAACCAGAGAGCGAGCGCAGCCAGCAGGCCGAAGTAGAATTTTGCCACGATACCTGAGACGGCTATCGCGGCGATGAATAGCCACCCTTCCCGGGCGATATAGGGGTGTGTGACAAGGCTCATTACCAAACTCCCGGTGATTAAACGTAAAAAGCCTCAAGGCCGGGACCGTCCGGCTTCGAGGCTCTCGCGCTGTGATCAGCCACGACTGAGTGGTTCTGAAACGAACTTAGTTCTTTTCCTGATCAACCAGTTTGTTGTCTTTGATCCAGGACATCATGCCGCGCAGCCTGGCACCCACCTCTTCGATACCGTGCTCACGGCCGATACGGCGTTTCGCCTTCAGTGTGGCTGCACCTGCCTGATTTTCAAGGATGAACTCACGTGCAAATTCACCGTTCTGAATCTCTGTCAGGATGCGCTTCATTTCAGCGCGGGTCTCATCAGTGATCACCCGAGGGCCTCGCGTCAGATCACCATATTCAGCGGTGTTCGAGATCGAGTAACGCATGTTAGCGATGCCGCCTTCGTACATCAGATCGACAATCAGTTTAAGTTCATGCAGACATTCAAAGTATGCCATCTCTGGCGCATAACCCGCCTCTACCAGGGTGTCAAAACCGGCCTCAACCAGCGCGCTTGCGCCACCACAAAGTACTGCCTGTTCACCAAACAGATCGGTCTCTGTCTCTTCTCGGAAATTTGTTTCGATGATCCCTGCACGGCCACCGCCATTGGCGCTGGCATAAGAGAGTGCGATCGCTTTCGCGCTGCCGGTCGCATCCTGATGGATCGCAATCAGCGATGGAACACCGCCACCCTGGCTGTAGGTTGAACGCACCAGATGACCGGGGCCTTTGGGGGCGATCATGATCACATCAAGATCTGCACGCGGCTCAATCTGCTCGTAGTGGATGTTGAAACCGTGGGCAAAGGCCAGTACTGCGCCCTGTTTGATATTGGGTGCAACTTCGTCACGATAAAGTGCCGCCTGGCTTTCGTCAGGAACAAGAATCATCACCACATCGGCGCTAGCCACCGCTTCGGCAACAGGCTTAACCGTTAGGCCAGAATTCGCTGCTTTAGCCGCAGATGAAGAGCCATCACGCAGACCGACAACCACATTGACGCCAGAATCTTTCAGGTTGTTTGCGTGGGCGTGCCCCTGTGAGCCGTAGCCCAGGATCGCAACTGTTTTTCCCCTGATGATCGATAGATCTGCATCTTTATCATAATAGACGTTCATTTATTTCTCTTCCTCTTTCAAAATTTTACTCACATTCAAATTGATTCATTCCACGCGCAATGCCAGCCAAAAAACAGGGCAGTTGCGATTCAAACTCTTCAGCGGGTGTTATCACAATCCCTAGGGGTGCAGGCTCTTCTCGCCGCGTGCGATCCCGCTCACCCCGGAACGTACGGTCTCAATAATCTCATCAGCGTTGATCGCCGCGAGAAACTCAACAATTCTGTCGCCAGAATCGGTCAATTCTATCGTATATGTCGTCTCGGTAACATCGATAATACGCCCATTGAAGATATCCGCGAGCCGTTTGTACTCTTCACGCGCCTCACCGATCGCTCTGACCTTGATCAGCGCCATTTCACGCTCGATATGCTCATCATCACTCAGGTCAACCAGTTTAACCACATCAATCAGCTTGTTGAGCTGTTTAGTGATCTGTTCGATGATCTCTTCAGAACCGCGCGTGACAATCGTCATGCGCGAAAGGGAGGCATCTTCTGTCGGTGCAACGGTTAGCGACTCGATGTTATAGCCACGCGCAGAAAAAAGTCCGGCCACACGCGAAAGCGCACCCGCCTCATTTTCCATCAAAATTGAAATTACATGTCTCATCAAGCTACATCCGCTATCTATACAAGAATCATTTCGTTGAGACCGGCACCAGCAGGAATCATCGGGTAGACGTTTTCTTCCTGGTCGGTGACAAAGTCCATAAAGACCAGGCGATTTTTCAGCTTCATCGCCTCCTCCATCGCGCCATCGACATCGGCTGGATTATCGATCCGCATACCGACATGCCCATAGCTCTCGGCCAGCTTGACGAAATCGGGCAGCGCATCCATATAGGACATCGCGTATCGGCCATCGTAGAAAAACTCCTGCCACTGACGCACCATCCCCAGGTAACGGTTATTCAATGCGATGATTTTAATCGGCAAGCCGTACTGCAGGCAGGTTGAGAGCTCCTGAATACACATCTGGATGCTGCCTTCGCCTGTCACACAGGCAACAGTTGCGTCAGGATGGGCCAGCTGTGCCCCCATCGCAGCGGGCAGACCAAAACCCATTGTGCCGAGGCCGCCGGAGTTAATCCAGCGATAAGGTTTATCAAACTTGTAATACTGTGCAGCCCACATCTGGTGCTGGCCGACATCAGAACAGACATAGGCGTCACCATGGGTCGCACGATAGAGTGATTCAACCACCTGCTGTGGTTTCACTTTGCCACTCTCTTCGTCGTATTTAAGGCAATCTGCGCCACGCCACTCTGTAATCTGATCCCACCATTCACTGATAGCATCTTCATCCGGCTTCTTATTACCACCTTTAATCAGGGCGATCATCTCCTGCAGGACATCTGGAACCGAACCGACAATCGGCACATCAACCTTGACGTTTTTAGAGATTGACGATGGGTCAATATCAACATGTATGATTTTGGCATGCGGGCAGAACTTCTCAATATTACCGGTCACACGATCATCAAAACGGGCGCCGATGGCGATCAGTACATCGCAGTGGTGCATCGTCATATTGGCCTCATAAGTGCCATGCATGCCGAGCATACCGAGGAACTGCCTGTCGCTCGCCGGGTAGGCTCCCAGCCCCATTAGCGTGTTGGTGACGGGGTAGTTGAGCTGCTGCGCCAACGCAGTGAGCTCTGCGGCACCACGCCCCAGCACCACCCCGCCGCCAGTATAGAAGATGGGGCGTCTGGCAGAGAGCATCATCGCCACTGCGCGCTTGATCTGTCCGATGTGGCCTTTTACCACCGGGTTATATGAGCGCATTGAGACCGTTTGTGGGTAGTTGAATTCGGCCTTATTGGCTGTCACATCTTTTGGAATATCGATCACAACAGGGCCGGGGCGACCGGTGGTGGCGATGTAAAACGCCTTTTTGATCGTCTCCGCCAGATCGGTAACATCTTTCACCAGAAAGTTATGTTTGACGCAGGGGCGAGTGATGCCGATCGAATCGACTTCCTGGAAGGCATCATTCCCGATCATACTCGTAAACACCTGACCCGTAATCACCACCATCGGAATAGAATCCATGTAAGCCGTCGCAATACCGGTAACGGCATTGGTCGCGCCCGGCCCGGATGTCACAAGCGCAACACCCGCTTTACCGGTCGAGCGTGCATAGCCATCGGCCGCATGGGTCGCTGCCTGCTCGTGTCTGACCAAAATATGTTTTACATCCTCCTGCTGATACAGTGCATCATAGATATGCAGCACCGCACCACCGGGGTAGCCAAACAGATGCGTGACTCCCTCTTCTTTCAGAGAACGGACAAGTATCTCCGCACCGGTTAATTCCACAGTTAACATCCTCTTTAACGAGATCGCTGCACGGTTCATATTTTCCGCCCCAGCTACATTAAAAACACCCTCAAAGCCCCCCGTTTGCGGTAAACAAACGCCGGCTTCTCGCGCATTCCTGCCTTGCTGGAACAAAGGCTATTTCTCGTGTATAGCTCTCTTAACAAGTAAAAACACCCGCGAAAACGGGTGATTTGAATCATTTATGGAACCTCTGGTTAATGGTCATGACGCGGCGTGAAGCGACGAAGCGATCGCTTAACTCAACGATTCACTCACATCAAGATTGCCGCCCTGAAGGCGCTGGAGCTCCAGTCCGTCACGCTTTGCTCACAATGACAAATCAGGCAATTAAGCCAGAGGTTCCTTATATCATCATATACGGGATCGAATTTTAATGAGATTCTGTGGAAAAAGATAGAGAAGAAAGCGAAAAACTTCTGGAAATACAAGCCATTTCCGCGATCTAATACGGTTTTTCAGAGACCTTTACAACGCAGATCCACGAAATACCCAAACCACAAAAGGAGAACGGTTTCGATGCCATTACTGAAAGTGCAGACCAATATCACACTGGAATCCGGCTTGCAGCAGAGACTGCTTAAGCAACTTTCTGAGACGGTTGCCAGCGAACTTGGCAAACCAGAGAGTTATGTCATGGTTCTTTTTGAGGCGCGCATCCCGATGCTGTTTGCCGGTAGCGATGCCGCTACCGCCTATCTGGAACTAAAGAGTCTCGGGCTTCCGCAGGAGGCGACCCCCGCTCTGTCTGCCGCGCTGTGTAATTCGATGACCCGCCATCTCGCCATCCCCGACGACCGGATCTATATCGAATATTCCAGTCCGCCACGCCATCTATGGGGGTGGAAGAGCAGTACTTTTTAACGGGCTTTCAACACTACCGAGCGGTCGGCTACTCATCAATAAGATGGCGTTTCAGAAATGCCTCCGTCGCAAACCACGCCTGATTACTGGCCGCCTGCTGATAGGTGGCATTTCTGGGATTCGCGAAACCAGCATCAGCATTGACACTGACCACCTCCAGGTTTTTGCGTAACCGCAACATCAGACGCTGAAAGTCATCGACCCGCTCAAAGTTCAGCACGCGATCTCGCCGGCCAAACACCCCTAGAATCGGGAGATCGATCCCAGCAAGTAGCTGTTGGTCCTCTGGTGGCAGCGCGTAAAAAGTAATCAGCGCATCGAAATCAGCCTCGCCCCGCGACGCAATCTTATATAAATGCTCGGCACCGTAACCCCACCCCATCGCTGCGATCTTGCGCTGGTATTTACTGAGATAGTCCAGCGCCCCTTCGATATCAGCCTCCACCCACTCTGGCGCAGTTTGCGCCATCACCATTTTTGCCATTGATTCGCGATGCACCGGGCGGCCGTCGAAAAGATCCGCCACGACCACTCGGAACCCCTGTTGCGCAAAGCGATCCGCCCATTTTCTAGTCTCTTCTGTCAATCCCCAGCGATCATGCGCCAGCAGGATACCGATCTCCGCATTTTCTGGCCCTACAATATAGGCGTCAAAGTCGGTCCCATAGGCCGTCTTCAAACGGGTCATCTCAGCGCTGCTACCAGCAACCCAGAGAAAACATATCGCGATTAGCCAGCACTTGCGCCACATACTCGGTCCCCTTTTACACCGTTAAGATTGCATAAAAGCATACCTGAGAAGCGCTCTGTACGCTATCGGCTCCACTTACATCGCCCGTAACGCCTGCAACGGCGGCGCGTTGAGTGCTTGACGGGTTCCCACCACTCCAGCCACCCCGATACCGACACCACCACCCATAATGCCGATAATCCAGACCCAGCCATTAAAGTGGTATTCAAGCTGAAAGAGCTGCTCAGCCAGCAGATAACCCAGCAGGCTCGCAGCGATGGCTGCGACCATTCCGGCCAGCGCACCCAGTGTGACAAACTCTGCAACCGCCCCATTTATCAGACGCCTTTTTCTCGCCCCCAGTGTGCGAAGAATTACGCTCTCACGGATACGTTCGTCAAGCGTGGCGTAGATCGCAGCATACATCACCAGCAGACCGGCCATCAGGGTGAACAGAAAAACATATTCAACAGCCAGTGTCACCCGTTCGATAATGGTGCGAACCTGGCTCATCACCGCTGCAATATCGATCACGGTGACACTAGGGAACTGGTGCACCATCCTGTCCAGCAGCCGGTATTGATCCGGCGGCAGGTAAAAGCCGGTCATGTAACTGGTCGGAAACGACTCCAGCACGCCCGGTGAGGCGATAACGAAAAAATTGGCGCGGAATGAATCCCACTCAACCGAACGAATGTTACTCACACGCGCAACCACAGGCTGCTCTGCAACCAGAAAAGTGAGCGTATCGTTAACGGCGATGCCCAATGTTTTAGCTAACCCCTCTTCAACAGAGAACTCTGCATCTGTGCTGTTTTGAGACCACCACTGGCCACTGATCAGTCGGTTATCGGCCTGCATCTGTGCGGCCCATGAGAGGTTGAACTGTCGCGCCAACAACCGTTGGGCGCGTGGCGCTTCATAAGAGGATGGCGCTACTCCGCTGCCGTTGATCTCGATTAACCGCCCACGAATCATCGGAAAAAGCGCGGGCGCTGCCATCCCCTGCTCAATAAAGAATTGCGTTAATGGTTCAACCTGGTCGGGCTGAATATTGATCAGAAAACGGTTTGGTGCATCTTCCGGCAGGCTATCGCCCCACTCCTGAAGCAGGTCATCCCGGATCACTGAAAACAGCAGTAGCACCATCATTCCCAGCCCGAAAGCGATCATCTGTGCAACGCTACTTAGTGGGCGGCGCATTAAATTGGTGACACCAAAACGCCATTCGGCAAAGAGATGTGATCGCAATGCGCCCAATATCTTAAGTAATAGAAAAGCGACTCCGGCCAGTAACAGCACTGCGCCCAACAGGCCCGCGAGCAGGTATAACCCCAGTTTCACATCGCCGGCCTGCCACACAATTAACGCTGATAGCACTAATCCCCCCAACCCATAGGTTGAAAGACTGCGCGTCGGCAGCGCTCCCAGCTCTCGCCGCAATACGCGCAGTGACGGTACATTTTTGAGGTGCAGCAGCGGCGGTAGCGCAAAACCAAACTGCGTCACCAACCCCACCAACAGACCTGACAGTATCGGCAACATTGAGGGTGTCGGCAGCGCAAAGCCGGCCAGCGATCCGACGATATTAACCAGCACAAACTGCGCCCCAAACCCCAGCAGGCAACCGACCGTCCCGGCGATCAAACCGAGCCATAACATCTGCAGCATAAATATCGACAATATCTGCCGCTGCGATCCACCCACACAACGCATCACCGCGCAGCTGTCGAGGTGACGACGTATAAAACGCTGCGACGACGTGGCAACGGCAACACCGGCCAGCAGGACGCTAACCATGGCGGCAAGGCCGAGGAAACGACGCGCCCGATCCAGTGCGCTCCGCACCTCAGGGCGCGCCTCTTCGATCCCCTCCAGCCGCTCGCCCAATTGCAGCCGAGGTTCGATCGCGGTCCGCAGCTGAGCCACTGCCTCAGCGTCGCCGGCAAACAGCAGGCGGTGCTTGACTCGGCTCACCGGCGTGACCAGTTCAGTGCGCTCAAGGTCCGCCATATTCAGCATCACGCGCGGTGCAATGCTAAACAGCTGCCCGCTGGCACGTGCAGGTTCGCTTATCAAAATTGCCGCAACTGTAAACTCCGCCTCACCCAGCGCCACCCGCTCTCCGATCTCAACACCTAGCTGATCCAGCAGCGACTGATCAACCCAGACAGTTGTGGCGGCAGGGATTGTCGTCACACTTTGGCCCGCTGAAAATCGCTGCGTTGCAATGCGTAGCTCACCGCGTAGCGGATAGGGTGATTCAACCGCCTTAATCGCCACCAGTTGACTCCGCGCATCCGTCATCGCCATGGTTGGAAACTCAACGGATGCCGAGCGCTTTAGCCCAAGCGTGGCAGCCATTGCTCGCATCTCCTCCGATAGCTGCTGGTCAGAGAGCACCACCAGATCGCCACCCAGTAATGTATTTGCCTGATTCTCCAGTGCGAGCCTCACCCGGTCTGTAAAAAAACCGACGGAGGTCACGCTCGCCACCGCAACCACCAGCGCAAGACTCAGGACATGCAGCTCACCTGAACGCCAGTCTCGCCGTAACATACGCCACGACATGCGAATTACTGCTGCAATACTCTGCCTCACATCGATGTCGCCAGTGGTTCGTCAACAAGCGCGCCTGCGTCGATCCGGAGCGATCGGTTGCAGCGCTGGGCCAGCGCATCATCATGAGTCACCAGCACAATGGTTGCGCCCTGCTCTCGGTTCATCTCAAACAGCAGTTCAATCACTCGCTCGCCTGTTACTCTGTCAAGGTTGCCGGTCGGCTCATCGGCAAACAAGATTTTTGGCTGCACAACAAAGGCTCGCGCAATGGCGACACGTTGCTGCTCCCCACCTGAAAGCTGTTTGGGATAGTGGTGTAGTCGCTGTGCAAGTCCGACGCGCTGTAACATCTCACGCGCCTGCGCCTCGATACCAGAAGCGGTCCCCAGCTCCAGTGGCAGCATCACATTCTCGAGCGCCGTCAGATTTGGCAGCAGCTGGAAAGACTGAAAAACAAAGCCAACCGTAGACTGGCGCAGTGCAGCACGGCCATCTTCATCAAGCGAAAACAGCGCCTGGTTATCTAGCCACACCTTGCCTTCACTGGGCAGATCCAGCCCGGCAAGAATCCCCAGCAGGGTCGATTTTCCCGACCCCGAGGCGCCGACAATTGCCACCGCTTCGCCTCGCTTGATCTCAAAATTGAGATCACGCAGCAGCACCAATTCCCCTTCCGGGCTGATCACGCGCTTATGCAACCCTTGCACACGCACAATCGGGCGTGAGATATTTTCCATCATGCTAAAACCACTCCTGATTCTTATTGCCCTCATCCTACCGACAACTGTCGCCGCACAACAGACGATTGTGGTAGTCGGCGACAGTTTAAGCGCAGCCTATGGTATGGCACAAAAAGAAGGGTGGGTAAACCTGCTGGCACAGCGGCTAAAAGCAGAACAGCGCCCTTACCGCGTGATCAACACCAGTATTAGTGGCGAAACCAGCCACGGAGCCCTTACTCGCTTCAGGGGGATTATTCGCGAACATCGCCCAGAGATCGTGATCATTGCCATCGGGGCCAATGATGGGCTACGAGGGCTGTCGCTCAATGCGATGAAAAAAAACATTGCGACGATGATCGAAACAGCTCAAGCGTCACAGGCCGCGGTTTTACTGGCCGGTATGCAGCTCCCACCCAACTACGGGCGACGCTTTTCACAACGCTTTGCCGACAGCTTTCTGCAGTTAGCCGATGAATACAACATCGCACTATTACCTTTTTTACTGGAGGGAATGGAAAAGGATTTAAGCCTCTTTCAGCCAGATAGACTCCACCCACTAAGTAGTGCTCAGCCGATTATTCTTAACAATATCTGGCGCATACTGCTCCCTTTGCTTGAGGGCAGAAAATAGAAGGAGCTGCTATTGATGAGACTCATCGAGCAGACCGTAACGAAGCGCGACATGAGTCAACTCGGCATCACTGTGAATACGCAGTTTTTCAAATAATCGGTAGCGATAAGTGCTGATCGTCTTGGGGCTTAAACAGAGTTCATCAGAGATTGCCTGCGTTTTTTTCCCCTGGGCAACCATCAACATCACCTGCAGTTCCCGGTTTGAGAGCGCATCAAGCGGCGATGTTGAACCCGCACCAGGTAAAAACGTTAATGCGAGGTGCTGGGCAATGTCGGCTCCCACATAGCGCTGTCCTTTATTCACAGACTTGATTGCACTGATGATCTCTTCGGGGCTGCATCCTTTGGTCAAATAACCAGCAGCGCCACTCTGTAACAGGCGAGAGGGAAAGGGCTCATCGGCACACACAGAAAGCACCACAATTTTAAGCGAAGGGTAGGATTTTAGCAGCTTGCGAGTTGCCTCAAAACCACCGATGCCAGGCATCTGTACATCCATTAAAACGACATCAGGCTTTCGCTGGCGAACAAAGCGGATCGCTTCTTCGCCACTATCGACATCCCCAATCACCTTGATCCCTGGTGCATCATCGAGAATACGCATGATGCCAGCTCTCACAAGCTTATGGTCGTCGACCAGCAAGATATTTACCATCCAATCCCCCATTCCATATATTGCATGTGCTCAATTAGCTACTTGGATCGGCAGAATTCTTCTGTCTCAATTTATGATGGCGGAGAGGCAGGGATTCGAACCCTGGGAGGGCTACAAACCCTCAACGGTTTTCAAGACCGCCGCTTTCGACCACTCAGCCACCTCTCCTGATCCAGCTGATATGACCCCCATCAATCCAGGTAGTGGGGACTATATCGACTAACTGCACACTGGGGCACCCGGACAATTTTACAGTGTTCTCATAAAAATTGCCCAAATAACAAGTCCTTGTAAACAGCGCGGGAGAATATACCCGCTTCTCACTAAAGATGCAACTCCCGCTTGATTTTCACTCGCATAACCTCATATAGTAACCAGACCATCACTATTTGGAGTTTTAAGAAAACAATGAATCCACATCGACAAGATCAAATCAAAGTAGCTGTTGCTACGGGTATTGAAACCTCGTTCGAAACCACTAAGCTGATCCGCAATACCTACACCCTGCTTGCAATCACACTGCTATTTAGTGCCGTGATGGCGGGTGTCTCTATTGCGATTCAGCCACCAAGCTTTACAGGCATCATCTGTTTACTCGGCGCCCTTGCACTCATCTGGCTTGTACTACCAAAGACAGCTAACTCCACTGCCGGCCTGGGTGTTGTTTTCGCGATTACCGGACTGATGGGGTTTGGCCTGGGACCAATGCTGACCCACTATTTGAGCATGCCTAACGGTGGCTCTGTTGTGATGACTGCGCTGGGTTCTACTGCAACGATCTTCCTTGCGCTATCTGGCTATGTGATGGTAACAAAGAAAGACTTCACCTTCATGGGCGGCTTTTTGATGACCGGCATGATCGTTGCGATTGTCTCCATGCTAGTGCTGCTAGGCGCAAGCATGTTTGGTTATCACATGCCGATGGCCTCTCTGGCACTATCAGCGATGATCGCAATGCTGATGGCTGGCTTTCTGCTATATGACACCAGCCGCATCGTAAATGGTGGTGAGACCAACTACATCCTGGCAACCGTTGGACTCTACCTGAGCATCTATAACCTTTTCGTTAGCCTGCTCCATTTGATCGGCGCATTCAGCGGCGACGATTAACAGGCTACCCCAGCAGAAAACTAAAAGCCTCGCTCAATAGCGAGGCTTTTTTTATGGGCCACATCACGTCACAATAACCCTCATGAATAATAGCGAACACATCTTTGCGCAGTATGTGCGTATCCTCGGGCGCGGAAAGAAAGGCAGCCGTTCACTCACCAGAGACGAAGCCTTTCGAGCGATGCGCATGATTCTCAACAACGAGATCGAAGAGGTACAGCTGGGCGCTTTTCTGATGCTGCTACGCGTTAAAGAAGAGAGTCCGGAGGAGCTGGCCGGCTTCGTTGCTGCCGCTCGCACATCACTGCCGCAACCGGTAAATTCAAACAATGTTGATTTAGACTGGCCCAGCTATGCTGGTAAGCGACGCCATCTACCGTGGTTTATTCTCGCGGCGCTGCTACTGGCTGAGAATGGCACTAAGATCCTGATGCATGGTACAGCCGGACAGCGTGATAACCGCATCTACACCCCGGCTGTCATGAAGCTATTTGGTATCACCGATTGCAACTCACTTGATGCCGCCTCACAGCAGATCAACACCCATAATATCGCCTTTATCTCACTGGAACAGTTCAGTCCAGAACTAAAACAGATCATGGAACTGCGTAGCCTGCTGGGTCTGCGCTCCCCCATTAACACGCTGTTGCGTATTCTCAATCCGCTCGCCGCTTCTCATCTGATGCAGGGAACGTTTCACCCCGGTTATCGCCCCATTCACCAGCAGGCTGCGATTCATTTAGCGCAAGCCCACCTGGCAGTATTTAAAGGCGAAGGTGGTGAATGTGAACGTAACCCAGATGGCGACTGTGAAGTCTTCTCAGTGCATCACGGTAAAGCCAGCACAGAGACCTGGCCTGCAATGTTTAAAACTCGTCACCTGAAAGATGAGAGCATGGAGATCAAACGCCTTCTGAAAGTGTGGCGTGGTGAAACAGACGATGAATATGGCGTTGCTGCAATTACCGGTACAGTGGCAATCGCATTACGGATGATGGGCAGAGCAGAGAGTCCAGAGAGCGCCATTGCGCAATCAAAATCGATCTGGGAAAAACGGGACAAGAAATGCTATCCACGCTAAACAGTAACGGTTACAACAAACCGATACAGCCGGTCATCTCCATGACCAAAAGAGGCGGAAACACGCGGTTTCACCTCTCGTACATAACACATATTCAGAAACGCCTGAGCAGGCTCTTTATTCAAAGTCGAAATGACCTTTACCTGGATGATCCGGAAGGATCACCAATCCTCAATGGTATGACAAACAAGCGATGTGGGGCACCATAGCTAAACAGAGCTATAACGATTACATGACTAAGGCCGCAAGAAACTACACACAGTCGTATGGCTGGCATGGATATGCAATTGTGCATCCCCCGGATTTCTTTAAGATTATGAACGAAGCACCGTAGTCACTCTACAACAAGTTAACAAGGGGGGGCTCATCACTGAAACCAGCGCCGAATCACATATCCAATAGTCAGGCCCTGTACGGTAATGGAAAAAACCACGATGAGATAGGTCACTGCGAGAATAAATTCACGCTCAGGCCCCAGTGGCAACGACAGTGCAAGGGCAACTGAAATGCCGCCACGGAGCCCTCCCCAGGTCAGGATCGGAACAATGCCTGGGCTGAATTGGCGCGCTCTGCGCAGCAGTAACACCGGTACACTGACACTAATCAGGCGAGCCAGCAATACCGCTATCACGAGCATTGAGGCTGCCTGAAAATAGCTCATCTCAAAACTCAATATCAACACCTCAAGGCCAATAAGGACAAACAGAATGGCATTAAGTAATTCGTCGATTAATTCCCAGAAGGTATCAACATGCTGGCGGGTGGTTTCAGACATTGCCGAATGGCGCCCGTGATTACCAATCAGTAATCCTGCCACTGCCATAGCAATGGGACCCGAGAGGTGCAGAGTGGTAGCCAGCGCATACCCACCAGTGACCAGGGCCAGTGTCAACAGCACTTCAACAGAATAGTTGTTGATGCCGCGTAACATGAAATAGGTGATCCCACCAATCACCAGTCCAAAACCGATCCCACCTAACACCTCTGTTATAAACATTAGCGTAATGCTGCCAGCAGTGACCGGCTGACCACCAATAGCAATTCCCGTTAACACCAGAAACAGAACCACACCAACACCATCATTGAACAGTGACTCACCGGTAATCTTGGTTTTCAGTGTATTGGGTACGCGTGTTGTTTTGAGAATACCCAACACTGCAATCGGATCCGTTGGGGAAATCAGAGCACCAAATATCAGACAATAAATAAATGACAACTCGATTCCCAGCAGACGTACCAGCCAGTAAGTAAATCCACCGATCAGAAAGGTGGAGATCACTACCCCTAGTGTCGCGAGCAGTGCAATGATCCATTTTTGCTGGCGCAGGTCGGAGAGATTAACGTGCAGAGCACCAGCAAACAGCAAAAAACTTAGCATTCCCTCCATCAGGGTTTCATGGAAATCGATCCCCCTTAGAAAGACTTCCGCTTCCTGGCGAAGCACTGGCCACCCCAGTGCGCCAGCCAATACCAACGCAACTGAAAGGCCCAGCGCAATAATCATTAAACCGATAGTGGTGGGCAGGCGGATAAAACGTTGATTAAGATAGCTGAACAGTGCCGCAGTGGTAATCAGTATCGCAATGGTATTAAGCATGCCTGTCAGTTTACAGCAATATCCCCGCTATCCGTTGAGATCAGCCAGTCAAACTGAATCCCCCCTTTTCCTGGCCACATTATTACGCAGATAGACCGGTTGCGCCTCATCGGCACTCACCCCCTCTCCCGCTGCGAAACCGATCACACCAAGTGCGGCAATGTCACAGGCGCGGGGAAAGATAGCGGGGTGGAGTTGATCAAGCCGGCCACCACATCGAGCAGCCAGCACTTCGCTGTAGCTCTGCCATGCGGTGCCGACGCCAATCCAGCGGCCCGTTTCAGGGATAAAGGTCTCATCGGCTCCACAGACAGACTCCTCGCCAACCGCTCTCACACCACCATCGGAGCTGCGTTGATAAGCGCCCCAGTAGACCTCCCCCATGCGCGCATCGATACCCGCCAGTACATTGGTCGCATTAAAGCCAGCCATGGCACCATGGGCCATCGCGGCAAGTGATGAAACCGGCACGACCGGACGCTCAATCGAAAATGCCACCCCCTGCACCACGCCGACGCCGATACGCACACCGGTAAAGGCACCGGGACCACGGCCGAAAGCGATGGCATCCATCTGCGCCAATGTGATCCCTGCTTCGCTCAGTAACGAATCAATCATCGGTAAAATCAGCGTTGCATGTTGACGCGGTGCGATCTCGTAACGTTCACTGATCGCGCCGTTAATGGAGAGTGCAGCGGAACAGGCTTCGGTAGTGGTGTCGATTGCGAGTAGCTTCATCGTTTAATTATCTTCTCTTTCCCTTTGACGTTTCATTGAATGGCAAAACCCAACCACCTTCGCTTCATCACGCGTGCGGCGCATCGGCGGCAGGTTTTTCAAAAAGGTCTTGCCGTAAGACTTTGTCACCAGGCGCGGATCACACAGCATCAGCACACCACGATCATTCACGTCACGAATCAAACGCCCTGCGCCCTGTTTAAGGGTAATCACTGCATTGGGCAGCAGAAAGTCTCGAAATGGATTACCACCACTCTTTTTCAGCGCATCCATGCGCGCCTGCAATACGGGATCATCCGGGGTGATAAACGGCAGCTTGTCGATGATGACACAGGAGAGCGCCTCACCTCGCACATCGACCCCTTCCCAGAAACTACTGGTTCCCAGTAACACCGCATTGCCGAGACGACGAAAGGTATCGAGCAGTTCGTTACGTGGGGAGTTCCCCTGGATCAACAGCGGTGCCTCAAACCCCTTCTCTTCCAGCAGCTCCGCAGCACGCCGCAGTGCGCGGTGGCTGGTAAAAAGCATAAAGGCGCCACCATCACACGCGTCAAGAATCGGCAGTGACTTCTCCACCACCGCTTCCACATGTTGTGGTGAACCCGGCTCTGGCAGATCTTGCGGCAGATAGAGCACGCTGTTGTCCCGAAAATTAAACGGGCTATCCCAGCGAGCAGTCTCGCTATTCTCAACCCCGAGCCGTGTTGTGAAGTGATCAAAGTTATCGCCCACCGCAAGTGTTGCCGAGGTGTAGATCCACGCGCTGTTGTAACGCACCGCATGTTTATGAAAGGTTGCCGCAATATTCATCGGCGTGTCATGCAGCATAAATGAACGCCGTGTGGTCTCATACCACTGAATCCGCTCCGCTTCATTGGCCTGACTAAACGCCTGCAGTCGATATGTCAATTCCAGGCTGCGCTGCCAGCAGCGCTCCAGCCCTTTACCTCGCACTGCTGCCTCTTCAAGCTGGTCTGATAGCTTCTGCAGCTGCCCCTCGATCGCTTCCATACCCGCTTTTACCGCCGGCAGATCACGCAGTTCGCGCCACGGCGCACGCTGTTTTTTCATCCCGAGCGCAAGCCGAAAATCATAGAGCTCTTTTTCAAGCGCCTGTGCCGTCTTCACAAGTTGCGGCATATCACCCGCTTCATTGAGCTGTTCCGCAATCACATCACGACCCAGATCGAGCAGCTGCCGCCCACTGAGAAACTGGCCAAAAAAGTTTGAGGCAATCTCCGGCAGCTGATGCGCCTCATCAATGATAAAGGCGTCGGCACTCGGCAACAACTCACCAAACCCCTCTTCTTTTAACACCATATCTGAAAATAACAGGTGGTGATTGATCACCACCAGCTCCGCCTCCTGCGCACGCTTGCGCGCCTTTACCACATGGCAATCACGAAACAGGCTGCACTCCTGCCCCAGGCAGTTTTCACTGGTCGATGTGACCAGCGGCCAGATCGGCGCGTTATCATCGATCCCGGTAACCTCAGCGACATCACCCGTGCCGGTTTTGCCTGCCCACTGACGAATGGCCTGAAAGTCATCCAGCAGATGTCTGACATGTGCATTACCAGAATGCTCAAGAAGATCCAGGCGATGGTTGCAGAGGTAGTTGCTACGCCCCTTCAGCATCGTGACCCGCACCGAGATCGCCAGCGCCTTTTGCACCGTAGGCAGATCACGATGGAAGAGCTGATCCTGTAATGTTCTGGTACCGGTTGAGATAATCACCCGCTTGCCCGAACGCAGTGCAGGCACCAGATACGCAAAGGTCTTGCCGGTGCCGGTACCCGCTTCGCACACCAGCACACCCTGGTTGTCGAGCGTATTTTCAACCGCATCGCTCATCTGCTGTTGCTGAATGCGCGGCGCAAAGCCTTTGATGTGATGCGCCAGCGGGCCATCCACCGATAATAGGTCGGCTGGGCTTTTAAGATCAGCAAAGTGAGCCATTGCAGGTTATTCAGGCATTCAGATATTGGAAAAGAGGCTAACCGTCGGCCTGATTGTCCCAGAGCTCATCCATCTCCAGGCCATTTTCACGCGTCCAGACCAGGTGCCCGATAATCTTGAATTTGGCCACTGACATCGCACCACGTTTGGCACGTTTACTGGCACCCGCTTCATCCATCGCCTCTTTTAGCTCTTCACGCGTAGCCTCATAGATCTCATAGGTCTCCAGCTCTTCATCCATCAGCACGACGACGACCAGATCCCACTCCTGATCCATCTTGAGCTGACCGATACGCTGGCCAGATTTAGCCTCATCAAAAATTGCGCGCCCCTTGATCTGCACTTTTTTCCCTTTACGCGCACCGCTTTTACCGATGGCATCGCAACCCGCGATGGGCGGATTGCAGAGTTCCAGATCAAGCAGCTGAATCGCATCATGCTGGGCAATCTCCCCACTCACACCTGCCAGTGGTTTACCGGTAGCACGGCGGTAATCCGCCGCCAGACGACGCGCCTCAGAAATCAGCTTATCAACCGAATAGACACCCACAGAATCCAGCACCTCACTTCAAATAGTCTATTTGATATTTTACGCAACATTCAAAACAAATAACCACTGTTTTTCAACTATTTATATTATATTGATAGCTACACCACCCACTGGAGCTTGAAATGGAGAGCCACCCATTGATCACTGCACTGCAAAACAGAGCGATTTACGATCACAGTGTCAGTCAATTTGAGCTGATCGAGACCCACTGTGCATGGGTACTGCTAACCGGCGAGTACGCTTATAAGATCAAAAAACCGCTCAATCTCGGCTTTCTCGATTTCTCGACTGTGGCGAAACGGCGACAGGTTTGTGAAGAGGAGCTTCGTCTGAACAGACGGCTTGCTGCGCCACTCTATCTCGAAGTTGTGGCGATCACCGGCTCGCAGGAGGCGCCACAATTGAATGGCCAGGGTGAGGTGATCGAATACGCCATCAAGATGCGCCAGTTCGAACGCGGCATGACGTTTGATCAACTGATAAAAGAGGGTGAGCTGACCACAGACCGTATCGATGCACTCGCTACGCATGTCGCCACCTTTCATCAGTCACTCGAAGGTGCAGCCCAAGACACCCTGTTTGGCTCACCCGCGGCGATTCGCCAGCCGATACTGGAAAATTTTAACCAGCTCACGACAATCCTGTCTGACCGTGTAGAACAGCATCAGCTCAAACAGCTGCAACAGTGGACAGAGGATGAACTGACACGGCTTGCGCCGTTATTGGCCTGCCGCAAAGAGGCTGGTTTTATCCGTGAATGCCACGGTGATCTGCACCTTGCGAATGTCACCTGCTATCAGAACCAGGTGGTGCTGTTCGACTGCCTGGAATTCAGCTCTGAGTTGCGCTGGATCGATCAGATCAGCGATATCGCCTTTATGGTAATGGACCTCGATGCTCATCAGCGCAGTGATCTCGGCTTTCGTTTTCTGAACGCCTGGCTGCAACAGAGCGGTGACTATGACGGTCTGCCGCTGTTGCGTCTCTACCTTGTCTACCGTGCAATGGTTCGCGCCAAGGTTGCTGCGATCCAGTATCAACAACAGGCGAATATTGGCCAGCGGCAACGGTGCCAGCGCTACCTTGAACTTGCCGCATCATATACTAAGCGGATCACCACCCCATTGATGATTACTCACGGCCTCTCGGGTTCCGGCAAGAGCACTATCTCTCAGCTAATTTTAGAAGCGCTCGGTGCAATTCGCGTGCGTTCAGATGTTGAGCGTAAACGGCTGCACGGCCTGCATTTTAATGCCCGTAGTCAATCATCCGTTGGGAAAGCGCTTTATACCACCACAGCAGGTGAGGCGACTTACCAACGGCTCGCCACAGTTGCAGCCGCGACCATAGCGGGTGGTTACCCCGTCATTATCGATGCTACCTTTTTAAAACAGCGGCAACGGCAGCAGTTCAGGAGCACTGCCGATAAACTTGGGGTGCCGTTTGTGATACTTCATTTTCACGCTACGGAGGCACTACTACGACAGTGGATTATCGAACGAAATGAGAAGGGAGATGATCCATCCGAAGCGGACCTCTCAGTGTTGCAACACCAGATAGAGACCCAGGAACCACTCAACAGAAACGAATTACTCAATACAGTCACGGTTAACTCTGGCGTAGAGGTTGATATCTCGCATCTTTGCCAGCAGGTCCAGAGCCACCTCAAGAGCTACCTTAGATAAACGAACGGATACCTGATATGGATTTTGCACAACACAGACATTCAGCCCGGTTAATCACCGAAACCACTTCTCCCCGCCTGCTCCCACTCAATCGCTGCCTCACCCCGCTTCTCCAGAAAGGCATTCGCTAAAGAGAAACAACCCGAACCGAGAAATGCGCTAAAGTCTTTACCGCTTTTACTGGCTCCCAGCGGGCTTGGATGTGAAGTCTTAATGACACAGTGTTGACTGCTCTCCACCACTGAACAGAGGCGATGTGCAAAACGGCCCCATGCCAGAAACACCACGCCGGCTTTGTGCCGATTAATGTATTGAATAGAGGCGTTGGTAAAGTTTAGCCACCCCTGCTTGCTATGGCTATTCGCATCACCTGCGCGCACCGTGAGTGATGCATTGAGTAGCAACACCCCCTGTTTCGCCCACCCCTCTAAATTGCCAGATGCCGGAATGGCGATCCCCAAATCACGGTTGAGCTCTTTGTAGATGTTGCGTAATGAGGGCGGTGGCCTGACCCCCTCCGGCACACTAAAACTCAGGCCGTGCGCCAGCCCTTCACTGTGATAAGGGTCCTGACCAACAATCACAACCTTGACCTCATCAAAGGGGGTGTAGCGGTAAGCGTTAAACCACTGTTCATCGGGAGGATAGATCACCTCCTTGCTCTCTTTCTCGGCGCTCAGAAACTCATACAGCCTGAGCATATAATCCTGCGCAGACTCCCGCTCAAAGTGAGCCCTCCAGGCGGGATCAAGCTGGGCCAGGATTTCAGCTGGAATGGTCTCTCTCATCTTATCAACGCGCTACAACCTGCCGCTATAAAACAATCAGCGCAGAGAGAAACCCAATCACCCCGCCAAAGACACCGCCCCACACAACCAGCCAGCCAAGATGTTCTTTAATCATCTGCTGCACCATCTCTTTTACAAGTTGTGGAGTAAGTTCATTCAGACGTGAGTCGATAATCTCAGCAACCTTGGTTCGAATATCAGCCATAACGGCGGGTTGATCAATCTCCTCCTGTAACAGCTGGCTGAAAGACTCTTTTTGTGAGATCTCAATGATTGACTCCTTCATGCCGGTAATAAAAGGCTCTTTTAACGGTTTAAGTGCCGCTTCACCACCGAGCATTCCTAACATGCCACCAAACGATGACTGCATAATCACATCGATCAACTTATCAAACGCCGGTGAGAAATCAATCTTTTCCAGTACCGGTGCAAGCGTCAACGAACCCTTTGTTGCACCACCTGAAACAAAGCGGTCAATATTCTCCTGGGTAAAAAACTGCTCCATCATTAGCGCTTTGATCGCCGCTTTAAACGCCTCAAAACGTGCAGGTATCACCCCGGAACCCACCAGCCCAGGCACCTTTTCAAACAGCATATGTACAGCCAACCAGTTCGTTAATGCGCCAGAGAGCGCAAACAGCCCCACCATCATCACCAGTTCATTTTGCCATTCCCAGCCCAGGCCAAACAGCGCGGCAGCAATTAGATTGGTTAACAGGTTCTTGTTCATTTATTAAGACCTCTTTATAGACTGCTAATCTGAGGGCCGGTATTGTACATCCAACGCCGGGGCGGGTGCGCTGAATTGTTCAACATTGTAGAGGCGCTCCCCGACACCCCATTTTCGCACCCTACAAACCTGGCCAACATTCCCGATTCAGGGTATCAAAGATCAGAGCCTTCTTAACTTTAACGATATCAACCCTGCTGCCAGCGCAAACCCGGCCGACCACCACAAACACCCTACCAACCCCTGGGTCTGATAGATCCAGCCCGATAGTACCGTGCCGGTCAGTCGCCCTCCAGCATTGGCCATGTAGTAGAAACCGACACTCATCGAGACCCTCTCATGCTCGGACCAGGCAACAATGAGATAGGAATGGATCGCCGAGTTGATGGCGAACGCCACCGCAAACAGCATCAACCCAGCAATGATGACACGGTTTGGCTCAACACCCTGCTGCAAGGCGAAAGCGATACCCGCCGGTACTATCATCAAAGCGAACACCCAGCACGTTGCCGTGGTTGCGCTGGGAGAGCGGCCACGAAGTATCATCGGCGCACAGGACTGTATAATGCCGTAGCCGATCACCCACACCGCAAGAAAGGCCCCCACCTCACTCACACGCCAGCCCAGCACCGAAAAGAGAAAGACCGGCAAGCCGACGACGAACCAGATATCCCGTGCACCAAAGAGAAAAAAGCGTGCTGCCGAGAGCCAGTTAATGGCGGGGGCATTGGAGAAGAGCTGGGTGAACTTTGGCCTGGCGCTGCTCTTACCCAGCCCCCTCGGCAACAATACGGCGGTAACGAGCAGCACCAGCAGCAGACCACCCGCCAGTACCAACAAGGCATATCGAAAGCCGACAAATTCAAGCAGTGCGCCACCGAGAAAAAAACCTACCCCCTTCAACGCATTCTTGGAGCCGGTCAGCATGGCGACCCATTTGAACAGGCGTGAATTTCCATCCTGGGGCACCAGGGTTTTCACTCCGGCTTTGGCCGACATCTTGTTCAGATCCTTGGCGATACCGGAGAGCGCCTGTGCCACCATCACATAAGCGACACTCAACCACGCCTCTGGCACAGCCAGCATCGCCAGCGCCACCACCTGCAACCCCATGCCAATATGCATGGTAAGGTTCAGACCGATACGCGCCCCCAGCCACCCACCCAGCAGGTTGGTGACGATGCCGAAGAGCTCATAGAAGAGAAACAGCATCGCCACTTCAAAGGGCGAGTAGCCCAACTGATGGAAATAGAGCACCACCAGCATGCGAATCGCCCCGTCAGTCAGCGTAAACGCCCAGTAGCCGCCGGTGATGACAAGGTAGTTACGCAGCCCCTGATCCATCTTTAAAAACTCCGCGCCACCTTAGCCACGAGATCCATCATGCGATTCACATAGCCCCACTCGTTGTCATACCAGGCGTAGATCTTCACCTGGGTCTCATTGATCACCATGGTGGAGAGCGCATCGACGATGGATGAGCGCGGATCATTGAGATAATCGACCGACACCAGCGGGCGCTCCTCATAACCGAGAATACCCTTCAATTCACCCTCTGCAGCTTCTCTGAAATAATCATTGATCGCTTCAGTCGTCACCGAACGTGTTGCTTCAAATACAAAGTCCGTAAGCGACGCATTGAGCAAGGGCACACGCACCGCATGACCGTTGAGCTTGCCCTCAAGCTCGGGGAAAATTCTGGTGATCGCCCTGGCTGAACCCGTTGAGGTAGGAATCAGCGAGTTGCCGCAGGCGCGTGCACGGCGCAGGTCTTTGTGGCCCTTATCGACGATGGTTTGTGTATTGGTGATGTCGTGGATCGTGGTCATGCAACCATGTTTGATCCCCACCTTTTCGTGCATCACCTTCACCACCGGCGCGAGGCAGTTGGTGGTGCAAGAGGCCGCTGTCAGTAGATGATTTGTCGCCGGATCATAGCAATCATCATTGATGCCATAGACGATGTTAAGTGCCCCTTCGGTGGGCGCAGCAACGATTACCTTTTTCACCCCTTGATCAAAATAGGCTTTCAGTGACTCAGGCTGCTTATGATGTTTACCGGTCGCCTCAATCACGATATCGCAATCAGACCAATCGGTATCGCCAATCGAAACATTCGACGAATAGACCACTGTTTTATCGCCGATGATGACATTGCCGTTTTCCGCCCCGGTAGCGCGATCCCAGGTACCATGTACCGAATCAAATTTAAGCAGATGAGCCGAACCCGCGGCATCGGTAGCCGTCTCGTTAATACGCACAATCTCAAACGCTGATTTATCCCAGCCAGCGCGCAAGCCCAGCCGTCCCATACGGCCAAAGCCGTTGATACCTACCCGAATAGCCATATTCACTCCTTGCCGTATAACCGCATAAGCGGATGTATGCACGCTAAAAAAAGACCGGAACTCACCAGCCTGTTTACCTTAGTGAAACTCTGATTAATTACCTTCTCTCTTATAACGAGCAGAGTCTTTCTGGTTCCCATCCTCCCGCGTGGAGACGAGCATCAACCACACTGCTGGGACTGTCTCGTGGCCTTCAAGCGGGCAAGATCCGCCTGCATCTCGTCATTCTCTTCACCACACTGGCGAATATGTTTAAACAGCAGTCCACAACAGCCATCCACAACACGGTAATAGACCCACACACCTTCCCGCCGGGTAGAGACCAGTCCGTTATTCCGCAGATAAGCCAGATGGCGTGACACCACACTCTGAGACAACGCCAACGTCTCAACCAGATCACAGACACACAACTCACCCTCTTTCAGCAACAGATAGGCGATCCGCAGCCGCACCGGCTCAGAGAGGGTCTTAAACAGTGCCGCGAGTGATTTTGTGTTCATTGGATTTATTATATCTGCTTGACCAAATATAGCAAGTACACGTTGCCCTATCTGCACCATGCCCATATTTCCCTCCTTTATTATCAAGGATTTATATCGATTTGGTTTACTGCATCCCCTTGGTCTTCTCAAATGGCAATGGTGGCAATCCAAGCTCTTCCAAAAACTCATTATGTTTATTGGTTGCAGTAACGATATTACTTTCGACTGAGACAAGCTCATCATTCACAGCCTGTAAGTCAATTTGCTCTTCCGGTTCGGCTGTACTGACATCTCTGGAAATATTCAGGTTGTAGTCATTCTTTCCGATTTCTTCCATCGAAACACGACGCGAATACCGTGTCTCGATCGTGCGGTATTGATAACACTCTATGATCTTGTTGATATGCTCAGGCAGAAGACGGTTCTGTCGCTTGCCTTTTTCAAAATGTTCACTGGCATTAATAAAAAGAACATCATCGGGCTTCTTGCACTTTTTCAACACAAGAATGCATACGGGAATACCTGT
>WFVD01000030.1 GCA_015491865.1 Gammaproteobacteria bacterium | reverse complement strand
TCAGGCGCCCACCCCCAATCTCGCTTAATATCCATATTACCTAATCGAATCTTTCCCCCTCCAGTTTCAGCAATCTTACACACGGAAGAGATTATTTTTTTAGTCACAAAGCGCTCAGGCCTCAACGGGGATTCGTGGTTAAACAGTATTCCAGAACAGGCAAACAGCTCATACGCTTCTCTGTAATTTGCGACCTCCCAGTAGGCTGCTGCTTTTGCCACTGCATATGGGCTTCTTGGATGAAACGGGGTATTTTCGTCAGCACACTGATTGCCAACATCACCAAAGCATTCACTTGATCCTGCGCTGTAGAGTTTTATTGATTTATCAGTCAGGCGAATAGCTTCTAACAGATTCAACGTGCCAACGCTGATACTTTCAAGCGTCTCTACTGGCTGTTGAAATGAAAGCCCAACTGAACTTTGACCGGCTAAATTATAAACCTCATCGGGCTCTACATTGATCAACACCTGAATCACGCTTCTAAAGTCGTTAAGACTCATCGATTCACAGCGAACCTGCTCTTTGATCCCTAAAGTTTTCAAATTCTGGAATGATGACATCTGAGCATCACGAGAGGTTCCAAACACGTCATAACCTTTGCTCAGTAATAACTGGGCAAGATAGGCGCCATCCTGCCCTGAAACTCCACAGATTAATGCACGCTTAGTCATTAAAATTAGCGCCCATATTCATCATCAAAACGGACAATATCATCTTCGCCCAGATAACTTCCCGACTGTACTTCAATGATTTCCAATGGCACCTGCCCTGGGTTCATAAGACGGTGCTTCACGCCAACCGGTATATAGGTTGATTCATTCTCACTCAACAGGAATTCATCTTCACCACGTGTGATCTTTGCTGTGCCGCTGACAACAATCCAGTGCTCAGCGCGATGGTGATGCATTTGTAGCGATAATGATGCACCAGGCGTCACAGTAATACGCTTCACCTGATAGCGCTCACCCAAATCGATCCCTTCATAATCCCCCCAGGGGCGATGGACACGTTTATGAATCTGGTGTTCACTCCGTTCATCCAGTTTGAGTTGCGTTACAATCTGCTTCACTTCTTGCGCATCATCTTTATTAGCCACCAGTACCGCGTCTGCTGTCTCCACCACAATCATATTTTTAAGCCCGACACCAGCAATCAGGCGGTGACTCGACAGTAGTAGCGAATCTTTAACATTATGGGTGATGACATCGCCTTGTACCGCGTTGCCATGCTCATCATGAGGCGCCTCTTCCTGAAGGTTTGCCCAACCACCGACATCCGACCACCCTGCATCGAGTGGTAACACATATAGAGAGACCTGCTTATCTATTTTTGACTGGGCACCCGATAGATGCTCCATAACGGCATAGTCGATTGAGTCACTTGTACAACGCTCAAATATCGCTTTATCGACTCGTTGAAAATCGCCATCAGCACTGCCCGCCTCGTAGGCGCCAAGGCAAACATTATAAATATCCTGCTGCAACATCTGTATCTGTGCCAACCAGACAGAGGGTTTCATCATAAACACCCCGCTGTTCCATAAATAATCCGAACCTTCAAAAAATTTCAGCGCCGTATCAACATCAGGCTTCTCGACAAAACAGGAAACCAGGAAGGCGTTCCCATCGGCTGGAACAGTTGTACGCTTGATATAGCCATAGCCCGTCGCAGGAAATGTGGGTACCACGCCAAAGGTGACGACATCGCCCATAACAGCTTTGTTAGCCCCCTCCATAACAATTTTCTGAAAAGCGGCCACATCACGAATAACATGATCTGCCGGCATCACCAGCATCACTGGATCACCAGCGACCTGACTAGCCTGGAGCGCAGCCAGTGTTAGCGCAGGTGCCGTATTTTTACCGACAGGTTCGAGTAAAAGGCCATTCATATCAGTACCTATCTGGCGCATCTGTTCGGCGACCAGAAAACGGTGCTCTTCATTACTCACCAGGATTGGAGGTAGCACACTGACCCCTTTCTGCTGATCTTCCAACCCTTCCAGGCGCTTAACGGTATGCTGTAATAATGTAAATTCACCACCAAAAGGGGCGTGCAGCTGTTTAGGAAAAAGCTCTCGGGAAAGCGGCCACAGCCGCGTACCCGCACCACCAGATAGAATCACAGGCTGGATGTTCATTTCGGCTGGCCTTTACAATTTTTTATAGATATACCCATCATTCAATCACACTCCGTGAACGAGACACCTTAGCGATAAATTCCTGAAAAAAAGCGGCCAGAACCCCTAAAAATAACCCTACCACTACGGATAATAGAACCATTGCCCCCGTCCCTATACCAACAGGCTTCAGTGATCTTACTGCAATCCGATCAGCAGTAGCCGGCTGTACCATATCGATCTTGGATTTCAGGTCATTTAATGCTAACTGGTGATCGGTAATAGTATGCTCTGCATCCATCAATGCTCGCAAGTTGAGTGAAGCCGCCTGTAATATACTGGCTACGGCGACTTCTTTCGATGAAACGGGACTAGATTCAATTGCCGTGAGCGCTTTTTCTAATCGCACTTCACTCTGCTTAAGCTTGTTGATACGCTGCGTATCAACTTTTACTCGAGCCTCTAATAATGAGTACTCCTTCCTGAGCGGGGCCTTCACTTCCTCTATCAACACTGCCTGATCTTTTATTAAAAGATCCAGTATAGAGCGGTGAAGGGTTCTTATTGCGTCCTCATCAGCACTACGCCCCAGGCTTGTCAAAACCAGAACCTGACTACCCCGCGGATTTTTGACATCACTCTCCAACACTTCTGTTCTATTTTCTGCAGCGATCATCCGGGGGATGTAGCTTTCCTTTAATTCTGCCTGAATAGCTGCAACAGGTTTTATTAATTGCGAACTCGTTCTCGCTAGCTCAATAGTTGTTGAAAAGAGAAATTTTGTTGATGTGGAGAGTACCGCAGCAATACCAATGAGCAGGCACAAAGCAGATACTGTAGCCATTGTTTTCCAGCGACGGAGAAGTACAGCCCATAGTTCCATCAGGCTAATTTCATCAGCATCAATCAGCTCCTTATCGACTTTTGATACCTCCACACAACTTCCTTTTTCCATTCTCGGTCGCTACTATTCAATAATATCCACATAAGGCCCGCATAAAAAAGCTTCCGGTTTTCACGCCGGAAGCTATCAACCATTATATGTTGTTAAAAAAAGACTTTTCAGGTTTCTTCATCCATCCCGCCAATGACTATTCGCTCTCTATTCTTCTTTAGAATTGTATCACCAATTCCTTTTACTTTTATCAGTTCTTCTATGGATTTAAATGATCCATTGGCCTCTCGATACTTCACAATCTCGGCCGCTTTTTTTTCACCAATACCGTGAAGTTCAGCTGCCAGCACATCGGCATTGGCAGTATTAATATCGACGCTGTCTGCCAATAGAGATGAAGGACTTAAGCAGATAAAAACCAGTAACAGCAACTCTCTTAGATATCGCATCATTAACCTCCCTGTTATCCAATCAATGATCGCCTTGTTACAATAAGGCCACTCCAACGCCGTCCTGGCGTCAGTTTTGATAGCTAAACTCAGAACAAATTCGCTGTCAAGCAGTGATCGGGAATGATTGGCGTATATCGCTATTAATTGCCTGAAGCGCGGCTAACGGATCATCGGCAGCAGTGATTGGCCGTCCGATCACGAGGTAGTCCGAGCCGGCATTTAGCGCATCAACCGGCGTGGTGACTCTTTTCTGGTCATCGACCTGCGCGCCAACAGGGCGGATGCCTGGCGTAACAAAGCCGAATGTTTCGCCACATAGTTTATTTAACACATCGACCTCAAGTGGTGAGCAGACGATACCATTTAAACCTGCCTGTTCTGCTAATTTTGCGAGCCGTATCACATTCTCCTGCGCTGACCCTGACAGACCGATCTCCAGCAGGTCACTTTCACCCATGCTGGTTAGAATCGTCACCGCGATCAGCAGTGGCCGGTGTGATTTCTGCTCAAGCGCTGCACGTGCAGCCTCCATCATGCGGCGTCCGCCCAGCGCATGTACATTCACCATCCAGACACCCAGCTCTGCAGCAGCAGCACACGCCCCAGCCACTGTATTTGGAATGTCGTGAAACTTTAAATCTAAAAAAACATCAAACCCATCGGCTACCAGACGCTCAACTAACGCGGGACCACAGTGGGTATAGAGCTCCTTTCCAACCTTGAGGCGGCAGTTGGCCGCATCAAGCCCACTAACCAGCTCCATCACCTCCCCTGAGTCTGAGAAATCAAGCGCGACAATAACGCACTTAGGGTCGATCACTCTATTTTCCTTCCCACTCACGGCGCACACCTCCAACAACAGATCGTTAATCGACAAACAGATATGAGCCTTGCTCATAACAAAAAGCCCCATTATAAAATGGGGCTTCGTATTCAAACATTATGACTGCCAGATCAGCAGGATTTGCAGACGCTATTAATCAGGAGCGACGCAATCTGGATAGCTGAAGCTTAAGGCATAGCAGCTTACCCATGGTGGCAGAGACACCAATTAGCGCCCCAACGACCAATGTACCCACCAGGATTACTGACAATGCAACCTCAGCCGTTCCAAAGTAGTAATTCACCTGGACCGGCTCTGCATTCAGTAGTGTAAAGCTCGCGCCGAGTATCAGAATTACCAACGTAAAAATAAATAAAAAGATTTTCATCATGTCATCACACCCCTTCTATGTGAAGTTCTTCTGCTCGATAGGCTTTGAAGTTATCATTAGGCCAATCAAACAAGATCATTCCTGAATCGTTGTTGTCCCGATACTCTCATTCACCCGTTCACGCAATTCCTTACCTGGTTTAAAGTGCGGTACATACTTCCCTGAAAGCGGTACCGGCTCACCTGTCTTTGGATTGCGCCCCATTCTTGGTGGACGAAAATGCAAGGAGAAGCTACCAAAACCACGAATTTCGATTCGCTCACCACTCGCGAGTGACTGAGCCATCTGTTCGATCATGGTTTTCACAGCATATTCGATATCCTTATACGATAGATGCTTTTGCTTCTGCGCGATGATTTCAATTAACTCAGATTTTGTCATTTATTCCGCCCCAAAACAGATAAAGCGCTACACACGACTGTATATATCTGATCATCCCTTGTTACACGATATTTTGCAATAACAAGGGAGAGCCGATCAGACATGAATCAACTACGAGTTGCCTTCCATTTTCTCTTTCAACAGATCGCCCAGTGTAGTTGAGCCTGTTGATGCAGAAGACTGGCTGTAATCTTTAACTGCGGCCGCCTCTTCATAGGCATCTTTCGCTTTAACAGAGAGCATGATTGTGCGGTTCTTACGATCAACGCCCATGAAACGCGCTTCAATTTCATCGCCCACTGTCAACACGGTACGCGCATCTTCTACACGATCACGCGCTAGCTCAGATGCGCGAAGATGACCTTCAACACTCTCGGCCAGCGTCACAATTGCACCCTTGGCATCAACCTCGCTCACGACACCCTTAACGATCTCACCTTTAGGATGATCGGCAACATAGTTGGAAAACGGGTCGCGCTCAAGCTGCTTAACGCCCAGTGAAATACGCTCCCGCTCCGGGTCGATCGCAAGAATGACCGCATCGATCTCGTCACCCTTCTTGTAGTTATGAACCGCCTCTTCGCCAGAGACGTTCCACGAAAGATCAGAGAGATGCAGCAGCCCATCAATACTACCGGTCAGCCCAACGAATACACCAAAATCAGTGATCGACTTAATGGTACCGGTCAGCTTGTCACCCTTATTATGGGTAGCGGCAAACTCCTCCCATGGGTTCGAGAAACACTGCTTCATGCCAAGCGAAATACGGCGGCGCTCTTCATCGATATCCAGTACTTTAACCTCAACCTCATCGCCCAGGTGAACAACCTTGGAAGGGTGGATGTTTTTGTTGGTCCAGTCCATTTCAGAGACGTGAACCAGCCCCTCAACGCCATCTTCAATCTCAACAAAGCAGCCGTAATCTGCGATGTTGGTCACTTTACCGAAGACCTGATGGCCGACTGGATAGCGACGGGTCAGATTACCCCATGGATCTTCCCCCATCTGTTTCAGGCCAAGCGACACGCGGTTACGCTCTTTATCAAATTTCAGCACCTTAACGTCGATCTCGTCACCAATGTTAACGATCTCAGAAGGCTGCTTGACCCGTTTCCACGCCATGTCGGTAATATGGAGCAGGCCATCGATACCGCCCAGGTCGATAAATGCACCGTAATCGGTAAGGTTCTTAACCACGCCCTTAATAACCTGCCCTTCCTGAAGGTTAGCAAGCAGCTCTTCACGCTCGGCACTGCTCTCTTTCTCAACCACTGCACGGCGAGAGACAACGACGTTGTTACGCTTACGATCAAGTTTGACAACCTTAAATTCAAGGTCCTTACCTTCAAGATATGAGGTGTCGCGCACTGGACGAACATCGACCAGAGAACCCGGCAGGAATGCGCGCACTGCACCAATCTCAACGGTGAAGCCGCCCTTCACCTTGCCAGTGATAACACCGGTTACAATTGCACTGCTTTCAAGAGCCTCTTCAAGCTCGTCCCAAAGTTTCGCTCGCTTCGCTTTCTCACGAGAAAGTCTTGTTTCGCCAAAACCATCTTCAATTGCATCAAGGGCGACATCAACCTCATCGCCAACAGCGACTTCGGGCTCACCCTTCTCATTCAGGAACTGCTCAAGGGGAATAACACCTTCAGACTTAAGCCCTGCATTAACAACGACCACATCGGGCCCAACCGCCATCACAACACCAGTTACGATAGCGCCTGGACGCATTAATTTTTCTACCTGACTCTCTTCAAAGAGTTGCGCGAAACTTTCACTCATTATTTAAAAAACCCTTGATCCACTTAAACACATCCAGCCTCAATAGCGTTATGCAGCGAACCCGATTGTTGAAACCGCTTACACGGTTATTTAGTTAATAAACTGCCCCAAGACTCTGTTATCGATAAAACCATACATTAATACCATCAAAATCGAAGAACATCCTGTACAAATCCACCCCTCACTCAGCCGAGTCTGGAGTATTTTTCTAAAATCCCCGCGACCACTTCATCGATACTTTGTTTCGTTGAATCGATCAATATCGCTCCGGGTGCGGGTACCAACGGCGCTACGCTGCGATTTCTGTCCCTCGCATCTCGCGCTTTGATCTCTTCCAGAAGATCGCAGAGATTAGCACTCATCCCCTTTTCTTTCAACTGTTTATAGCGCCTCTGGGCGCGTTCCTCGGGGCTTGCATCGAGGAAAATCTTAAGCGCAGCGTCCGGGAAAACGACACTCCCCATATCTCGCCCATCGGCCACCAGGCCCGGCATGACTCTAAAGTCACGCTGACGCGCCAGCAGCGCCTCACGTACAGCCGGCAGCGCCGCCACCTTTGAAGCTGCATCGCCGCACGTCTCGCTGCGGATCTCACTGCCAACGACGCGCCCTTCAAGTAATATCTGCGGCTCACCTGCGCTAGAATCAACCTTAAACTCAACAGCCAACCCTCTGGCAACCTGGGAGATCTCAGATTCTTTATCCAGCTCAAGCTGGCGTTTTAATGCCGCCAGCGCCACCAGGCGATATAGCGCGCCGCTATCCAGAAAATGCCAGCCGAGGTGGTTCGCAATGAGGCGGCTCACGGTCCCTTTTCCGGAGCCGCTGGGGCCATCAATGGTGATGACGGGGGCGACCTCTGATGCAATCTTCCGCTCACTCATCGCTCATTTCACCCCTGATGATCGCTGGAGATCGACAGCCCGGCACGCTGGGCGAGCGCTACAAACCCTGGAAAGGAGGTGTTTACGTTGGCACAGTCGAGGATTTTGATCTCGCCACTGGCGCGCAGCGCCGCCATCGCAAACGACATCGCGATGCGGTGGTCGCCGCCACTATCGACACAGCCACCGCAAATCTCTCCACCGCGGATCACCATCCCGTCCGCAGTGGGTGTCGCCGCCACCCCCAGCGCCTTCAGTCCATCGGCCATCACCTGAATCCGGTCGGTCTCTTTAACGCGCAGCTCCTCTGCTCCCGTCAACACCGTCTCACCCTCGGCGCAGGCGGCTGCGACAAATAGCGCTGGAAATTCATCGATCGCCAGAGGCACCTGATCCTGCGGGATCTGAATGCCGCGTAGCTGACTTGATCGCACACGAATATCGGCCACCGGCTCACCACCAACCACACGTTCATTCTGCACTTCGATAGCCCCCCCCATCTGACGCAGAATGTTGATCACGCCGATACGGGTTGGATTGATGCCGACATGCTGTAACAACACATCTGATTTGGGTGCAATTGCGGCGCCCACCATAAAAAAGGTCGCGGACGAGATGTCGGCAGGGACATCGATGCGCGTCGCCTGTAGCTCGCCCCCACCTGAAAGCGAGGCGGCGTGACCATTGACACGCACCTCATAACCAAACCCCTGTAACATCCGTTCGGTGTGGTCCCGGGTCGGTGCCGGCTCGATCACGCAGGTCTCACCCTCGGCATAGAGCCCCGCCAGCAGTAACGATGATTTGACCTGCGCACTGGCCATCGGCATTTTATATAAAATCCCCTTCAGCTGCTGGCCCCCTTTCACCTTTAATGGTGGTGTGCCGGCGTCGGTTCCTTCTACCACCGCCCCCATCATCGCCAGCGGCACAGTGATACGCTTCATCGGGCGCGCGTTTAATGAGCGGTCACCCACCATCTCAACATCAAACGACTGCCCCGACAGCAACCCGGAAAGTAGCCGCATCGAGGTGCCTGAGTTACCCAGATCCAGTACACCTTGAGGTGGCTTGAGGCCATGCATCCCGACACCATGAATAGTGACCTTGCCGTTGGTCGGGCCATCGATCTGAACCCCCATCGCACGAAAGGCATTTAATGTCGCGAGGCTGTCGTCACCTTCAAGAAACCCGCTGATCTCAGTCACGCCATTGGCCAGTGAGCCGAGCATAATGGCGCGGTGTGAAATCGACTTATCTCCTGCGACACGGATTTCACCGCTGAGATGCCCCCCCGGCGAGAGGTTGAATACTAGGTTTGAACCTGACATATCTACAATTTCCAAACAGTCATTAAAAATTAAACGGGAGCCGACGGCTCAACCGCAAAAACGGTCACGCGTCTCTTTTGCTCGCGTAAAGACATTCACTACTGCATCACCATCATTATCGCGCACCGCCTCTTCAAGCTGCCGGAGGTCGTTATTGAAGTGCTGTAGCACCTCCAGTACCGCATCGCGGTTTTCCATACAGATGTCACGCCACATCAGCGGGTCACTCGAGGCGATACGGGTAAAATCGCGAAACCCACCCGCAGCGTATGCAAAGATATCTCTACTTTCATCAAGACTGGCGAGTGTATTAACCAGCGAAAATGCCAGCAGGTGTGGCAGATGGCTGGTTGCCGCCAACACCTCATCATGGTGCGGTACGGCCATCTCCGTGACATTAGCGCCAGCAGCTTGCCACATTGCGCTGACGCGTGCGCACTTCGCTGCATCAGTCTCTTCAACCGGGGTTAGAATCACGCTGCGATGGTCAAACAGCTCAGCAAACGACGCCTCAACACCGCTTTTTTCCGTACCGGCAATGGGGTGTCCCGGCACAAAGTCAGCCAATCGACTACCGAGAACCGCTCGCGCTTCTTCAACCACACACCCTTTGGCGCTACCGACATCGGTGATCACCACCGCTGGTGAAAGTGCTGGCACCATCTGCTTTAACACAGAGAGCATCGCACGCAAAGGGACCGCCAGCACCACCACATCGGCACCCGCAACGGCCGACGCCACCTCCAGCTCGTAGCGATCAATCACCCCTAGTTCAAGCGCTTTCTGTAGATGCGCCTCATCACGGCCACAGCCTACAATCTCACCACATCGCCCGGTACGACGCAGCGCGCGCGCCAGCGAGCCACCAATCAGGCCAACGCCGATAATTGTCAAACGTTGGCTGGAGAATGGCTGACTGGGTCTGCTCAATGGATTAAGCCCTGGTTAGATGTCACGCCCAATAACGCGTGCGATGCCGCCCAGTTCAACCATCAACGCAGATAGTTCGACAGGGCTTAGCGCCTGATCCGCATCACACCACGCATCCTGCGGACACGGATGCATCTCAACCAGCAGCCCATCCGCACCGGCTGCGACCGCTGCGCGTGACAGTTCCGGCACCATCCACGCCTTACCGCCGGCATGACTTGGATCGACAATCACCGGCAGATGCGTTTCACGCTTTAAGACTGGAATCGCAGTCACATCGAGCATATTGCGGTATGCGGTCTCGAATGAACGCACGCCACGCTCACAGAAGATGATGTTGTGGTTACCACCCGCGGCGATGTACTCCGCAGACATCAGCCACTCAGAGATAGTCGCGCACATGCCACGCTTCAGAATCACCGGTACCTGTGTTCGCCCCACCTCTTTCAGCAGATCAAAGTTCTGCATATTTCGGGTTCCAATCTGGATCACATCAACGTGGTGTTCAAGGAAGGTGTCAAGCATGCGCACATCCATCAGCTCGGTCACGATAGGTAGATTGTGCTGGTTTGCCGCTTCGCGAAACATCGTCAAACCGTCCACCCCGACCCCCTGAAAGGAGTAGGGACTGGTACGAGGCTTAAACGCGCCACCGCGCATCAAACGACAACCTGCCGCTGCTACCCCTTCAGCAGAGGCGGCCATCTGCGCCGCAGTCTCAACCGAGCAAGGGCCACCGATCACCTGTACAGTAGCGCCACCGACCGGTACTCCAGCAACATCAATCACGGTGCTCTTTTCATGTGATTCACGCGCCACAATCTTATAGGGCTTCATCACCCGCACCACTTTATCAACGCCACGCAGCGCCTCAAGCGCCTCCTGATCCACCGCCTGCTCGTCACCAATCGCACCAATGACGATACGCTGAATACCGCGCGACACATTCGAGCTAAGCCCCATCTGGGCCAGTTTCTCTTCCACTGCGTTTACCTGCTCATCCGCAGCCTTGTTACTCATGATAATAATCATGTTACTTTTCCTGGTTCTAAAATATTGTTAAATGGTTAATGCAAAAGATGATAGTGGATCGCGCCTGCACGTTACAGCACCGCATCGGGATAGGCGCCTAGCACCTTGACCATATAGGCCGTCTGTTGCAGGGTCTGTAGCGATTTCGCAACTGCAGGGTCCTGCTCATGCCCTTCAATATCGATAAAAAAGACGTAGTCCCACATACCACGCCGCGACGGGCGCGATTCGATACGTGTCATCGAAATATCATTTTCTGCAAACACTTTTAATAGTTTGTGCAGTGCCCCCGGGTTGTTGGCGGTCGAGACCAGTAATGATGTTTTATCGTGACCACTCGGTTGTGCCAGATGGTTACCAATCACTAAAAAGCGGGTGGTGTTGTCTGGCTCATCTTCAATATTACTCGCCACAATCTCAAGCTGGTAGATCTCAGCAGCCATCTCACCGGCAATCGCGGCCGCCCCTTCCGTTTCAGCCGCACACCTTGCCGCCTCTGCGTTGCTGCTGACCACCACGTAAGCGACTCCGGGCAGATTGGCATCCAGCCAGCCGCGGCACTGTGCATGCGCCTGGTGATGCACGTATAGTTTATTAATCGACGCCAACGTTTTCGACCTGCTCATCAAGTTATGGTGAATACGCAGCTCAACTTCACCACAGATCTTCAGTGGTGAGTTCATAAACATATCAAGGGTGTGGTTCACTACCCCCTCGGTTGAATTTTCTACCGGCACGACACCGTAGTTTGCGCGACCCGCTTCAACCTCGCGGAAAATATCATCAATCGCCGCCATCGGTACCGTCGTCACCGCACTGCCAAAATGTTTGGTTGCGGCCGCCTGGGTGAAGGTGCCGGCAGGCCCCAGAAAGGCAATCTTCATTGGATACTGCAGCGCCAGACATGACGACATAATCTCACGAAAAAGGCGCGCCATCGTCTCATCATCGAGCGGTCCTTTATTACGCGCCATCACCGTGCGCAGCACCTGCGCTTCACGCTCCGGGCGGTAGTAAACAACATCGGGGCCATCGCCCTTGTGGCGCGCCACCTCCTCGGCACATCTGGCCCGCTCGGAAATCAACGCCTGAATCTTTTCGTCGATCTCATCAATACGCGCACGCACCGCCTGCAGACCATCTGTATCGCTCATCTCAATTGACCCAAAGCAAAAAACCTATAGTGTTCGGACACACACCACACCATCAATCGCTCTGATTTTCTCCACCACAGCCGCAGGGATGTCACCTTCGACATCCGCCAGTGTGTAAGCGACATCGCCACGCGATTTGTTCAGCAGATCGATAATGTTAAGGTTGGCATCGGCCATCGCGGTTGAGATCTGCCCGACCATATTCGGTACATTTGAGTTGACGATCGCGATACGTGAATCCGCCGGGCTTCCACTGCGTGGCATCACCACCTCAGGGAAGTTAACCGAATTGACAATATTGCCATTCTCCAGATAGTCGCGAATCTGGTCAACCACCATCACTGCACAGTTATCCTCCGCTTCTACGGTTGAAGCGCCGATATGCGGCAACGTAATCACACGCTCATGGCGCTTCAGGGTGTTGCTGGCGTAGTCACAGACATAGGCGTAGAGCTTGCCCGCTTCAATCGCATCACATACGGCGGCATCATCGACGATCCCGTCGCGCGAAAAGTTCAACACCACCGCGCCGTCTTTCATCAGTTTGATCCGTTCGGCATTGATCATCTGCGTGGTCGCCTCAACCAGAGGAACATGGAAAGAGACATAGTCTACCTGCGACAGCAGCTCTTCGATGCTATGCGCCTGCGTCGCCTCGGCAGACAGTCGCCACGCGCTGCGTACCGTGATGCTGGGGTCATACCCCACCACATTCATCCCCAGTTTAAGCGCGGCATTGGTCACCTGTACGCCGATCGCACCCAGCCCGACCACGCCCAGTGTGCGCCCCGGTAGTTCAACCCCAACATAGTGTTTTTTGCCTGCTTCTACCTGTTTATGAATGGCGGCATCATCGCCTTCAAGGTTGCGTGCATAGTCCCACGCCTGACAGATGTTGCGGCTCGCCAGCAGCATCCCGGCAAGCACCAGCTCTTTCACCGCGTTGGCGTTGGCACCGGGCGAGTTAAACACCGCCACGCCGCGTTTCGTCATCGCATCAACAGGAATGTTATTAACACCCGCACCCGCGCGGCCAATCGCCTTGAGCGAATTGGCAAGCGCCATGTCGTGCATTTTGGTGGAACGCACTAGAATGGCATCGGGCTCCGCCACCTCATCGTCCACGGTATACTGCCCCAGCGGTAGCCGTTTCAGACCGAGGTCAGAGATGTTGTTCAGCGTCTGGACTTTATACATGACGGCGGCCTATCCGTTACGTTTTTCAAAATCAGCCATAAAGCTGATCAACGCATCGACACCCGCTTCTGGCATCGCATTGTAGATACTGGCGCGCATGCCACCCACTGAACGGTGTCCCTTCAATGTCATCAGTCCTGCCTCTTTCGCGCCACTCAGAAACGCGTCATCGAGTGCAGCATCTGCGAGCGTAAACGGCACATTCATCCACGAACGACAGCTCGGGTCGATCGGATTGGCATAAAAATCGGAGCGATCAATCGCATCGTAAAGCTTGCCTGCTTTACGCTCATTGATCTCGGCCATCGCAGCAAGCCCACCGTTTTTCTTCAGCCACGCAAAGACCAACCCCGCCAGGTACCAGCTGTAGGTCGGCGGTGTGTTGTACATTGAGTCGTTGTCCGCCATTGTTTTGTAATCACACATCGTCGGCATGCCCGGCAGTGTGTCACCGATCAGATCCTCACGTACAATCACCACAGTCAGACCGGCCGGCCCGATGTTTTTCTGCGCCCCGGCATAAATCACACCAAACTTTGAGACATCGATCGGACGCGACAGGATAGTCGATGACATATCGGCCACCAACGGTACGTCGCCCACCTCCGGTACCCAGTGAAACTCCAGTCCGCCAATCGTCTCATTCGGGGTGTAATGCAGATAGGCCGCATCGCTATTGAGCCTCCATTCTGACTGCGCCGGCAGCACACTAAAATGACTCGCCTCAGCACTCGCCGCCACATTGACATCACAGAAGCGTTTCGCCTCGGCAATCGCCTTTTTCGACCACTGCCCGCTGTAGATGTAGTCCGCGCTCTTTTTGCCGCGCAGCAGATTCAGCGGCACGTTAGCAAACTGCGCACTGGCACCGCCCTGCAGAAAGAGCACTTTATAACTGTCTGGTATCGCCATTAGATCACGCAGATCGGCTTCTGCCTGCGCCGCAATCGACATAAACGCTTTGCCGCGATGGCTCATCTCCATCACGGAGATTCCAGCACCCTGCCAGTCGAGCAGCTCTTGCTGTGCCTGTTTCAGGACCGCCTCGGGCAGGCAGGCGGGGCCTGCACTAAAATTATAAATCGGTGACATCAACGTTTCCTTTCAGATCTTCTCTTAACAGTAAAATCAACTATTGCTATTCATCTTCTCTGGCTGGTTCAGCGGCATCATCTGCTGCACTGCTATCAGCATCGGCATCATCCGTCACAAGGTTTGCGATACGGTCAAGTCCGACCAGGCGCTCATCACCACTCAGGCGGATCAGGCGCACACCCTGTGTGTTACGCCCCTGTATCGAAACCTCATTGACACGCGTACGCACCAGTGTGCCGCCGTTGGTGATCAACATCAGCTCATCATCATCATGCACCAGTTCTGCGCCGACCACATTGCCGTTGCGTGACGAGGTCTGAATCGAAATGACCCCCTGGCCACCACGGCCGTGCAGCGGGTAGTCACTCATCGCGGTGCGCTTGCCGTACCCCTTTTCGGTAACGGTAAGGACATCACCGTCATTCACCACAATCAGCGAGATCGCCGTCTGTCCCGGCCCCAGCTTCACGCCACGAACACCGCGCGCGGTACGCCCCATCGGGCGCACGGTCTCTTCGTTAAAGCGGATCGCCTTACCGGCACTGGTGATCAGCATCACATCTTTTGTACCGTCGGTGATATCGACGCCGATCAGGCAGTCATCATCACGCAGCTCCAGCGCAATAATGCCGTTTGAGCGTGGGCGAGAGAAATCCTCCAGTGGCGTCTTTTTCACCACACCACTACTGGTCGCCATCAGGATATATTTATCGGCGTCGTATTCACGCACAGGCAGGATCGCATTAATGCGCTCACCCTCTTCCAGTGGCAGCAGGTTAATGATCGGTTTGCCACGCGAGGTGCGGCTCGCCTGCGGCAGCTCGTAGACCTTCTTCCAGTAGACCTTGCCGCGACTGGAGAAGCAGAGAATCGTATCATGTGTATTGGTGACCACCAGCTTGTCGATGAAATCTTCATCTTTCATATTGGTCGCCGACTTACCACGCCCGCCACGCTTCTGTGCCTGGTAGGTGTCGAGCGATTGCGCCTTCACATAACCCGCATGGGAGAGCGTCACAACGACATCCTCTTCACTAATCAGATCTTCCAGCGAGAGATCGTGAGACGATGCGAGGATCTCGGTGCGGCGCTCATCACCGTATTGATCTCGAATCGCGGTCAGCTCTTCACGAATCACCTCCATGAGGCGATCTGGATTAGTCAGAATTTCAAGCAACTCTGCAATAACATCCAGTATCTCCCGGTATTCCTTAAGAATTTTATCCTGCTCAAGCCCTGTCAGGCGGTGCAGGCGTAGATCCAGAATCGCCTGCGCCTGGATCGGAGAAAGGCGATAACCTTCATCACCCAGGCCATACTCGGCCGCCAGCGCTTCAGGGCGCGCCGTTGCGTCGGCACGATCCAGCATGTCGCTGACCGCGCCAGGCCGCCACGCTTTTGAGACCAGCTGGCGCTTCGCCTCGGCAGGGTTGGGCGCGGCCTTAATCAGCGCAATCACCTCATCAATATTAGAGAGCGCCACCGCCAGCCCTTCGAGGATGTGGCCGCGGTCACGCGCCTTGCGCAGCTCAAATACGGTGCGGCGTGTCACCACTTCACGACGGTGGCGAATAAACGCCTCCAGAATCTGCTTAAGGTTTAGCAGCTTTGGCTGGCCATCGATCAGCGCCACCATGTTAATGCCAAAAACGTTCTGCATCTGGGTGTGCTTGTAGAGGTTATTCAGCACCACCTCGGTCACTTCGCCACGTTTAAGTTCAATTACCATGCGCATGCCATCTTTATCAGATTCATCGCGTAACTCACTGATACCTTCTATTTTCTTCTCTCGAACTAGCTGTGCAATCTTCTCCAGCAGGTTGGCCTTGTTCACCTGATACGGCAGCTCGGTAACAACAATACGCTCGCGATCATTATGTTTTCCGTAAGGCTCAAAGTGGGTACGCGCACGAAGATGGATACGCCCACGACCGCTGTAGTAGGCCTCCTGAATACCACGCACACCGTTGATGATTGCGGCGGTTGGAAAATCGGGGCCGGGAATAATTTCGAGCAGGCGGGCGATGCCGATCTCAGGATCATCAATCACCGCAAGGCAGGCGTTGATCACTTCGGTCAGATTGTGGGGCGGAATGTTGGTCGCCAGGCCGACCGCGATACCCGCCGAACCGTTAACCAGCAGAGAGGGAATACGCGCCGGGAAGACAACAGGCTCTTTCTCAGATTCATCATAGTTGGCGATGAAATCGACTGTCTCCTTGTCGAGATCGGCCAGCATCTCGTGGGCGATCTTCGACATTCGCACTTCGGTGTAACGCATCGCCGCCGGCGAGTCGCCATCGACAGAACCGAAGTTACCCTGTCCATCGATCAGCATGTAACGCAGCGAAAAGGGCTGTGCCATGCGCACAATGGTGTCATATACGGCAGAGTCACCGTGAGGGTGGTACTTACCAATCACATCACCGACAACACGTGCCGACTTCTTATAAGGTTTGTTCCAGTCGTTTCCGAGACCGTGCATCGCATAAAGAACTCGGCGATGCACCGGCTTGAGACCATCACGAACATCCGGCAAGGCACGCCCCACAATAACGCTCATCGCGTATTCCATATAGGAGCGCTTCATCTCCTCCTCAATATTAGTGGAGAGTATCTCTTTCGCGATTTCGCTCATCGGGGATCAATCTGTCCTGTCTGAATGGCACATTAAACGTCTGATGTCGAGCATCGACACTATCTGAACACCGGCTGTTTTTCGCTGCCACCCGCGGATATTTTCCCGCTAACTGGCAACCACACGCCGCGCATTCGCATTAAGCGGCAAATAGTACCATAAACCCCACCGACACCACACCTTTGTGGCGCAGCAGCGCCGATCTGAGCGCTTTTCCTTTTCAAAGCCACCCCTACCTACGGTGACGGGGGAGGAATGATGTCGATACGAGGTTATTCTGCCACCAAAGCGGCCATTTTTTCCGCATTCGGCTGCATCACCACACCGCGCTCGGTGACTATCGCATCGACCAGTTCCGCCGGAGTAACATCAAAGACCGGGTTCCACGCCCGTGCGCCTGTTGCCGCCACCTGCTTTCCACTAAATGTGAGCAGCTCGTCCTCATCGCGCACCTCGATCGGGATCTGTTCACCGCTTGCGAGTGAGATATCGATGGTCGAGGTCGGTGCCACCACCATCAGCTTCACCCCGTGATAACGGGCAGTGATAGCGGCGTGATAGGTGCCGATCTTATTGCAGACATCACCGTTCGCCGCGATGCGATCAGAGCCGACAATCAACCATTTCACCTCGCCCTGCTTCATCAGGTGCGCTCCTGCGCCGTCGGCCAGCAGCATTACCGGGATACCGTCCTGCAACAGTTCCCATGCAGTGAGGCGTGAACCCTGTAGCCAAGGTCGGGTCTCATCGGCATAGACCCGGCTCACCTTACCCGCCGCATGTGCCGCACGAATCACCCCAAGCGCCGTGCCGTAACCGGCTGTCGCCAGCGCCCCCGCATTGCAATGGGTCATCACTGCGCAGCGCGACCCAATCAATGCTGCACCCAACTCACCCATACGGCGATTGGCCGCCAGATCTTCCGCATCGATACGGCACGCCTCAGCGACCACTGCCTGACGCGGATCGCCATCCAGCTTTTCGATTAGCGCGCGCATCCGCTCAAGCGCCCAGAAGAGGTTAACCGCAGTGGGGCGAGATTCTGCCAGCAACGTCAAATCGGCCTCAACTGCCTGCTGCCATCCGGCTCTGTTTTCCGCATAGCGCGCGGCAACCGCCATCGCCACCCCATAAGCCGCTGCCACCCCGATCGCGGGTGCGCCGCGCACCACCATATCGCGAATGCCGGCCGCCACGCCAGCCACATCCGCACACACAATATAGCGCTGCTCCAGGGGTAACAGACGCTGATCCAGCAGCCTCAACGCCCCCTCACCCCAAATTACCGCCCGAACCTGTTCAACCTGCTGCGACATCGCCCGCTCCGAAAATAGACATTACCAAGGATTCCAAGATAGATAAGCGACGCCATCTTACCGCAGAAGCCTCTACTGATGTTAAGGCCTCTCCACAGGCGGCCGATATTCCGTTTATGAGCAGAAAAAAACCACCCCAATGGCTTAGAAATAGCGCACTCATGAGCGCCATGCTGCTACCGTTGAGCACTCTGGCTGACGACAAACTTGTCGTGATCGTGGAGGAACCGCCACTAGAGATACAGTCAGTCGCCAGCAATGAAAAACCAGGCAGCCCACACCTGCCCGCTGTTGCGGTAGATAACCACGCCGATCTGCACAAACATGACACCCCTCCTGCCGCTGACAGAGCGCCAGTCAGGCCCACCATCGATACCCTCGCACAGCGTAATAAAGCGATCGAATTTATCACCCTGAACAGTGTGCTATTTACCCACAACGGCACCGCGCTTGATAATAGAGCAAAACAGATACTCAACGATATTGCCGCCTACCTGCAGGACAATGAGGCCGCCGAACGCCTGTTGATCAACGGCTTCGCTGACAAAACGGCCAGTGAAGATTACAACGCAAAGCTCTCAGCCAAACGCGCCTTTGTCGTGCGTGAATACCTCAGATATATCGGTGTTCCAACCCACCTGATGCGCACCACCAGCTGGGGCGAAGGGCACCCAACAGATGAGCACTGGACCTACAACGGCCGCAAGCGTAACCGCCGGGTGGAGCTATACCTCATCCAGAAACAGAACTCACTGTAACCACTCAACGGACAAATTAAGGTGACACAATCCGTCGCATCCAGACCTACTCCAGCCACCTAAATTCTGGATCAATGAGATTAGCCCCCTTTGATCCATTAACGTAAGCGCAATATAAACGACACCAGAAATACGCATCCCTTGCTCCCCCCATAACCCCGCTATCTGAGCTATACTGCCATCGAACAAAATCGATGGATCACCCATGAAACAGATCGACACCCTTATTCATGCCCGCTGGGTCATTCCAGTCGAGCCTGCTGATGTGGCACTGGAACATCACAGCCTGGCGATTGATGACGGCCGCATCGCCGCCATCCTGCCAACCAGTGAAGCTCGGCAGCAGTACCATGGCAAGAGTGAGCTAACGCTGGATGAGCAGGCACTGATCCCCGGGCTGGTCAACACCCACACCCATGCGGCGATGTCGCTGTTTCGCGGCCTTGCGGATGACATGCCGCTGATGGAATGGCTTAATAATCACATCTGGCCCGCCGAAGGGAAATGGGCCAATGGTGATTTTGTCCACGACGGCACCCGCCTTGCGATTGCAGAGATGCTACGCGGCGGCACCACCTGCTTTAGCGATATGTACTTCTTTCCCGATGAGGTTGCCCACGTTGCCAGCCAGAGTGGCATGCGCGCGGCGGTCGGGCTGATCATGATCGACTTCCCCACCGCATGGGCAGGTGGTCCCGATGAATATCTCTCCAAAGGGCTAAAGGTGCATGACGACTATCGCCACAACCCGCTGATCACCACCACCTTCGCGCCCCACGCACCGTACACCGTTTCTGATGAGCCGCTGAAAAAACTACAGATGTACGCCGAAGAGCTCGATGTTCCACTCCATATTCACCTGCACGAAACCGCCCATGAAGTGAACGATGCCGAACAGCAGAACGGCCAACGCCCACTGCAACGCATCGAAGCACTGGGGCTACTGACACCGCGCCTGATCGCCGTCCATATGACGCAACTGACTGATGATGAAATTGAACAGATCGCCACTGCCGGTGCCCATGTGGTGCACTGCCCTGAGTCCAACCTTAAACTCGCCAGCGGTTTTTGCCCGGTCCATAGACTCCACCAGGCAGGCATCAATGTGGCGCTGGGCAGCGATGGTGCAGCCAGCAATAACGATCTCGACATGTTTGGCGAGATGCGTACCGCCGCCCTGCTGGCCAAGGCGGTGGGGGAAGATGCCAGCGCGATCCCCGCTGCTACTGCATTGCAGATGGCCACCCTCAACGGCGCGCGCGCACTGGGGCTGGATAAAGAGATCGGCTCGCTCACCGTTGGCAAGGCTGCCGATGTGGTGGCGGTTGACCTCAGCGAGCTGGAGTCTCAGCCGCTCTACCATCCCGTTTCGCAGATCGTCTACGCCACCAATCGTGATAAAGTGAGCCATGTCTGGATCAATGGCCGCCACCTGTTAAAAGCGCGCGCCCTGACCACACTGGATGAGAACCACATCCTCGAAAAGACGCGCCAGTGGCGAGAGAAGATCGCAACGGCTGACAAACAACAGTAAGCGGTATTGAATAATGATTAAAGAGAAGAGCGATGCAGCAAGCAGAAAGTAGTGTGGAAACCACATCGATTCCAGAGAGCAATGTAGACCGTCATGAGGTCGCCAAGTTTGCAGCGATGGCGAGTCGCTGGTGGGATCTGAATGGCGAATGTAAACCGCTACACAAGATCAACCCGCTGCGTCTAAACTATATCGATGCGAGATCAGGCGGCATCGCCGGTAAAGCGGTGGTTGATGTCGGCTGCGGCGGCGGCATCCTCAGCGAGAGCATGGCACAACGTGGTGCAGCCGTCTGCGGTATCGACATGTCGGCGCCGTCAATCGAAGTGGCGAGACTGCACCTCTATGAATCTAACCTTGAGGTCGATTATCAGCGCACCACCGCTGAAGCCTTTGCCGAGCAGCATCCGCAGCGCTTTGATGTCGTCACCTGCATGGAGCTACTGGAGCATGTACCAGACCCAGCCTCGGTGATTCGCGCCTGTGCAGCACTGGTGAAACCGGGTGGCCACCTCTTTTTCTCGACTATCAACCGCAACCCAAAGGCCTATCTGTTTGCGATTATCGGCGCAGAGTACCTGTTAAAAATATTACCCAGGGGAACCCATGACTTTGCCAAATTCATCCGCCCCTCTGAACTCAGTACATGGGCGCGCGAAGCGGGGCTCACCACCCATAACATCAGCGGCCTTAGCTATAACCCTCTCAACCAGCGTTACTCAGTCGGTGATGATCTCGATGTTAACTATATGATGCACACGCAGCAGAGCACACTTTGAGTACTGGCGTGAACAAGCAGCGAAGTGCCATCACACATATCCTGCTCGACCTTGACGGCACACTGGCCGACACCGCGCAGGATCTCGTCTTCACCCTCAATCAACTTTTGCAAACCGAAGGTCGCAGGCCGTTACCATTCGAGCACGTTCGCCCGATCGTCTCCAACGGCGCCAGCGCGTTGATCGAGTTCGGCTTTGGAGATGACCTGCCGGCAGGTAAATTTTCACAATTGACCAGAGCGTTTCTTGATATCTACCAGAACCACCTCACCCATAAGACCGTCCTTTTCCCCGGCATGGCAGAGCTGCTTGAGACGATTGAAGCGCGGGGCGGGCGCTGGGGGGTCGTGACCAACAAACCGTCGTGGCTCACCGACCCTTTAATGGAAGCGCTAGGACTGGCACAGCGCGCCGCCTGTGTGGTGAGCGGTGACACCGTTGAACATAAAAAGCCACATCCACAACCACTACTCCACGCCTGCGATTTAATGGGGGTCACTGCCGCCGAGTGCCTCTACGTTGGCGATGCCCGACGCGATGTGGAAGCGGGGCAGCGTGCCGGGATGAAAACCATCGCCGCGCTATTTGGCTACATCACCGATGACGACAACCCTGCAAGCTGGAACGCCGACGGTATGATTGAGCACCCAGATGAGATCCTGCTATGGCAACAGCGCTTTAATCAAACCTGAAGAGAGACCATGGAGACCACTCACTATATCCTTATCGCCATTACCGCCGTACTATCACTGCTCATCGGCGCACTCCTTGCTCACCTGCGCGCGCAGAAACAGATCGCCAGACTACAGCGCCAGAACAGCACGCTGACAACCACACTTGAGATGCAGCAGAGCAGCGCGAATGAGAAGATCGAAGCACTTGAAAAAACCAGGGCACAGCTCAGCGACACCTTCAGCACGCTCTCCAGTGAGGCGCTCAAACATAATAGTGAACAGTTTCTGAAGCTGGCACAGGAGAACCTGAAACAGTTCAACGTGCAGGCGCAGGGCGATCTCGCAAAAAAAGAGCAGTCGATTGAACACCTCATCCAGCCGATTAAAGTGGTGTTAGAGAAGACTGAGAAACAGATCCGCGAGATCGAACATGAGCGTAAAGAGGCGTACGGCTCGATCAGCAAACACCTCGAAAATATGGCGCAGACACAGCAGATGCTACATAACGAAACACGCAATCTGGTGAAGTCGCTGCGTCGCCCCGAAGTGCGTGGACAGTGGGGAGAGATGACACTTAAACGGCTAGTGGAACTTTCCGGCATGGTGGAGCATTGCGACTTCTTTGAGCAGGAGCATACTGAAACAGACGAAGGTCACATCCGCCCCGACATGATTGTGCGCATGCCGGGGCGACGCGAGATTGTGATCGATGTAAAAACACCACTGGACGCCTACCTCAACGCAATCGAAGCCGACAACGATGAGCAGCGTGACCAACACCTGCGCCATCATGCAAAAAAAGTGCGCGAACGTATCCGTGAGCTCGCCAGCAAAAGTTACTGGGGACAGTTCAAACAGAGCCCGGATTTTGTGGTGCTCTTTATCCCTGGCGACCATTTTCTCAGTGCTGCGCTCGAAAAAGATAGCGCACTACTGGAAGATGCGCTCAAACAGAAAGTGGTCCTTGCCACCCCTACCAGTCTGGTTGCGCTACTGCGTGCGGTTGCCTTTGGCTGGAACCAGCAGGCGATCACCGACAATGCGGAGAAAATCCGTGATCTCGGCGAAGACCTTTACAAACGGCTCTGCACCTTTACCGGCCACATGAGCAGAGTCGGCAAAGGGCTCAACAACAGCCTTGAGCACTATAATAAAGCTGTCGGTTCATTTGAACGGCAGGTGTTAAGCGGCGCACGAAAATTTACCGAAATGGGCATCAGCGCAACAAAAGCCCCCGAAGCGTTAGAGCCGATTGAGAAACTGGCGCGGACACTGGAAGAGCAGCCGAAGCTAGAAGAGAGCAGTAACAGCGCGCCCTCGGCAGAGAGCGATAACCGTGCGATTTAAACCGACTGCTATCGACAGGAAAGCGGTCAATTTGCGATTTCCCGGTGAATCCCTGTATAATCGGGCCACTTATCTGGGTGACTGTGGTCATAACGCCCTCTGCTAAACATTAGCCGTAAACAGATAACAGCACTGCAACTGCTCCCGGAGCTGGATCGCAGCGCACCCCGAACTGAATAATCAGATCACCCCGCCTCAGACTACACCAGGTGAAACACTTTGGTAGGCGCGCTTTAGGAGCATATTAAATAGATGTCGTTTAACACACTCGGCCTGAAGGCTGAATTACTTCGTGCAATCGAAACACAGGGCTACACCACCCCAACACCGGTACAGTCTCAGGCCATTCCTGCCATTCTAAAAGGCGGTGATATTCTTGCCGGCGCACAGACTGGCACCGGCAAAACAGCCGCCTTTACCCTGCCGATGTTGCAACGTTTATCTGAATCAGGGGCTGAAACAACCGCTAAACGCAAACGCGCGGTACGCGCGCTGGTGCTAACCCCAACCCGAGAACTTGCCGCGCAGGTTGCGGAGAGTACGCAGAATTACGGCAAACATCTGGCACTCAAATCGACGGTAGTATTTGGTGGGGTCAACATCAAACCTCAGATCGATAAACTCCGCCAGGGGGTCGATATCATCGTCGCAACCCCCGGCCGCCTGCTAGACCATGCAACCCAGAAAACAGTAGACCTGTCGCAGATTGAAATCCTGGTGCTGGATGAGGCCGACCGCATGCTCGATATGGGTTTCATCAACGATATAAAAAAGATTCTGGCAAAACTACCCAGCACACGCCAGAACCTGCTCTTCTCTGCCACCTACTCGAATGAGATCAAACAGCTGGCGCAACAGCTATTAAACGACCCGACATTGATTGAAGTGGCGCGTCAAAATACCGCAACAGAAACCGTCTCTCAGCTGGTACACCCGGTAGACCGCGCACGTAAACGCGAACTGCTCACCCACCTCATCGATAGAGGCGAGTGGAAACAGGTGCTGGTCTTCACTCGTACAAAACATAGTGCTAACCGCCTGAGCAAACAGCTGGAACAGAGCGGCATTACTGCCGCTGCCATTCACGGCAACAAGAGCCAGGCACAACGAACCAAAGCACTAAAGTCCTTTAAAACAAATGATATTCGCGTCCTGGTCGCCACCGATATCGCCGCGCGTGGCCTCGATATCGATCAACTGCCCCATGTGATTAACTTTGAGTTGCCCAATGTTGCGGAAGATTACGTGCATCGTATCGGCCGTACTGGACGCGCCGGCAACGAGGGCGAGGCAATCTCGCTGGTCTGCGTCGACGAGCTTAAACTACTCAGTGGCATTGAGCGACTCATCAATCGTGAAATTAAAAAAGAGATCATCGAGGGATTTGCCCCAGACCCAACGATCAAGGCTGAAGCGATCCCTAACGGGCGCAATAATGCCAGTGGTAGAAAACAGCAAGGCAGACGCCCATCGAACCAGGCGCGAACACAACGCAGTAGCACGCCGCAACGTAAACAGCCTCAACGAGGCCGCAGCAGCAACAGGAACAAAAGCAGCCAGCAAAGCCCATCTAGCCAGGAAGCCCACATGCATCAGGCGAGTGACGGCATGGGGCTTCAGGTCGATCTGCCACGCACAACAACTGAGGTAAACGGCAATAGCATTCATTACAAACCCAGCAAACCGAAACAGGCCAGACGCCAGGGACAGGGGCGCAATAAAGGTAGCAATAAAAAGCCGCGTGAAGTCGCATCGCTTTTTGGCGGCTAGTTTTCGCCCCAGCTATTTGACTCTATTGATCACTAACTCTCAGGAACGACGCCCGTGCTAACCACTGCCAATATCACAATGCAATTTGGTGCCAAACCGCTTTTTGAAGATATCTCCGTCAAATTTGGGGGGGGGCATCGCTACGGCCTGATCGGTGCCAATGGCTGCGGCAAATCAACCCTCATGAAGATTCTTGGCGGCGAGCTTGAACCAACTGCCGGTAACGTTGTGATCGATGCAAATGAACGTGTCGGCAAACTGGGCCAGGATCAGTTCGCCTTTGAAGAGTATAGCGTCATCGACACCGTCATCATGGGGCATGCAGAATTGTGGGCAGTCAAACAGGAGCGCGACCGCATATATAGTCTTCCAGAGATGTCTGAAAAAGAGGGGATGAAGGTTGCAGAGCTGGAAGTTGAATTTGGCGAACTGGATGGCTATACCGCTGAATCTCGTGCTGGCGAGCTACTACTCGGCCTTGAAATTCCACTGGAGCAACATTCTGGGCTGATGAGTGCTGTCGCCCCTGGCTGGAAACTGCGAGTATTACTGGCGCAGGCACTTTTCGCTGACCCCGATATCATGCTGCTCGATGAACCGACCAATAACCTCGATATCAACACTATTCGCTGGCTGGAAGATATCCTTAACCAACGAAACAGCACCATGATTATCATTTCGCATGATCGTCACTTTCTAAATAGCGTCTGCACCCATATGGCCGACCTCGACTATGGCGAGCTTCGCGTCTATCCGGGTAATTACGATGAATACATGACCGCCTCAACGCAGGTGCGCGAAAGGCAGCTCGCCGACAACGCAAAGAAGAAGGCGCAGATCGCTGAGCTACAGACCTTTGTCAGCCGTTTCTCGGCCAACGCATCAAAGGCAAAACAGGCGACCTCTCGTGCTAAACAGATTGAAAAAATCAAACTTGATGAGATCAAGCCATCGAGCCGTATCAGCCCTTTCATCCGCTTTGATCAGGATAAAAAACTGCACCGCCTCGCACTTGAAGTGAGCAACCTTGGCAAAGGGTTTGATGGCACCCCGCTGTTTGAGAACCTGAACATGATGGTAGAAGTGGGTGAACGCATCGCCATTATCGGCCCCAACGGTATTGGTAAAACAACCTTGCTACGCAGCCTTGCTGGTGATCTTGAACCGGACAGTGGTGAGGTTAAATGGTCGGAAAATGCCAACCTCGGCTATTTTTCACAGGACCATGCCGATGACTTTAAAGAAGAGATGAACCTGTTCGACTGGATGAGTCGCTGGGGACAGGCGGGTGATGACGAGCAGGTTATTCGCGGCACTCTTGGACGGCTGCTCTTCTCACGCGATGAGATTAACAAATCTGTTAAGGTGATCTCCGGTGGAGAACAGGGACGTATGCTGTTTGGTAAGCTGATGCAGCAGAAACCCAATATCATGTTAATGGATGAGCCAACCAATCACCTTGATATGGAATCGATCGAAGCACTGAATCTGGCACTGGAGAACTACCCCGGCACACTCTTCTTCGTTAGCCATGATCGTGAATTTGTCTCATCACTGGCGACCCGTATCATCGAGCTAACACTTGAAGGGCTGGTTGATTATCACGGCACTTATGATGAATACCTGCGTAGTCAGGGGATAGAAGAAGCCGCACAGAAAGCGGCAAGCTAGCTCGGACCTGACCAACCTGCCTGACTCAACTCACTTCACTGTGAATTAAGATTAACCATTGACACCCCCCTCTTCTCGTTGACAATAGAGCACTATGAGCGACGTTGAAGAGAGTCCGGGCAGCCTGCCGCCCTACCAGATCCGTATCAGCCAGCGTGCCAGGCGGATGCAGCTAAAAGTCTCCCCTCTTGGTGAGGTTGAAGTGATACTCCCCAGACGCATTAGCCCCCGCCATGTAGCACCGTTTGTCGCCGAACATCAACACTGGATCAGAGAGAGGCAGCAGCAGATGGCAGCGCTTTATCCCCCTGAAGAGCAGCTCCCCGGCACGCTCCACCTGGCCGCCACAGGTGAACAGTGGCAACTGGAATATCTCGAAGGAAAGCGCAGCCGCGTGGCAGCAGTCGAAGGCGTTTTAAATGTCTATAGTCAGAATGATGAAGGGGCAAGAGAGGCGCTGCTGCGCTGGTTAACACGGTGTGCGGTTGAAGTGCTGACCCCGTGGCTACACAACGTTAGTGATGAACTCGGACTCCCCTTCACCCGCGCTGTCATTCGCGCCCAGAAAACCCGCTGGGGGAGCTGCTCATCGAGCGGCACGATCAGCATCAACCGTGCGCTGCTTTTTATGCCGCCCGGAACCGTTCGTTATCTCTTTATTCATGAGTTATGCCACACAAAAGAGATGAACCACTCCCCCCGTTACTGGCGCATGGTCGCAGAGTACATGCCAGATTATCAGCAACATGAAGCGATACTTAACGACGGGATAAGGCAACTACCGCGCTGGGCATTGCCGCTCTGAAAGCCCTGCTCGAGAAATAGTTTCCGCGCAAAGGTCTCTATGTTTAAGGCTAAGATGGGAATTTTTCATCCAGCAGATTTTTAGCTTCCTTTTCCAGATCGGCAACCGACAGCCTGGCAAGCAACGGCTTAAAAGCGGCACGCTGACCGTGACGTAGCGTTAGCCATTTGAAGGAGAGACGTTTGATATAACAGAGCGCTGCGATCATCAGGCCAACAACCAGCAGCCACACCTGGATAAAAATCGGTGGCATGCGATCGATAAACTGCGCATACATAAAAAAAGAGAGCATTAACGCCATTCCCAGCGAAATACCGATGGTGACCATAATGCTCTCGTACTTCTCTTTGAGTGCTTTGATCGCCTCAAGATTGATCTGCTCAGACATGATTTAAGCGCGCCTCGAAATAGTGCCAGTCATTTGAAATTGCCACATTCTAGCAAAAAAGCGCGGCTTGATGGGTGTTTCCACTTTCACCCATTCGTTCAGAGGCCTTGCGCTTCCAGCGACTCAGAAACGGCCATCCACGCCTCTTCCACCTCATCCAGCTCGGCGCTCAGCGATGCCTGCGCCGCCAATAGCTCTTTCAGGCGCCCTTTTTCAGCATCACTGTAGATCGCACTCTCTGCCAGCAGCGCCTCTATCTCCTCTTTTTTACCGTTGAGCCGTTCTAGCTGCTGCTCCAGTTTCTTCAGGCGGTTTTGCAGCGGTTTTAAAGCGCGGCGCTCTTCTGCCTCCTGCTGACGGCGCGCCTTGCGTGTCACTGGGCGCTTTTCACCGGCCATGTCAGCTGAACTCACTGTGGCTGCCTCATTCGCATCACGCCGCGCAATCATCTGCTGGCGATAGCTTTCAAGATCACCATCAAACGGGGTGACACAACCACCATCGACCCACAACCAGCGGTCGGTCACGCTACGCAGCATGTGACGATCGTGCGAGATCACCACCAGCGCTCCTTCGAACCCCTGCAGTGCAACGCTCAAGGCGTGGCGCATCTCCAGATCCAGGTGATTCGTAGGCTCATCCAGCAGCAGCAGATTAGGCCGCTGGTAGACCAGCATCGCCAGTACCAGCCGCGCCTTCTCTCCACCCGAAAACGGTTTAACAGGGTCTGTTACTTTGTCGCCATGAAAAGCAAAGCCACCGAGAAAATCACGCAGCACCTGTTCACGTGCGCGAGGATCGAGTCGCAACAGATGTTCCAGTGGGCTTTCATCAAGGTGCAGCTGCTCCAGTTGGTGCTGCGCAAAATAGCCGATACGCAGATCCTGCGCCCGGGTGAAATCGCCACAGGTCGGCTCCAGTGCATTGGCCAGCACTTTAATCAGTGTCGATTTACCTGCGCCGTTGGCACCGAGCAGCCCTACGCGGTCGCCACTGACCAGCTCAAGCTTCACACCAGCGAGGATCCTCTTATCGCCGTAACCTATTGTGGCATCACGCATCTGCAACAGCATATGGGGCAATTTTTCAGGCTTGAGGAATGAGAAATGAAAAGGTGAATCGATATGTGCAGCACTAATCATCTCCATCCGCTCCAGTGTCTTCAAACGACTCTGCGCCTGCTTCGCCTTGCTCGCCTTCGCCTTAAAGCGCGTCACAAAACTGTGAATATGGGCGATCTCCTCCTGCTGCTTAAGATAGGCTGACTGCTGCTGCGCCAGCCGCTCTGCGCGGCGCTTTTCAAATGCACTGTAATTACCGCTGTAGAGTTCAATACCGCCCTGCTCGACATGGGCTATATGGGTGGTGACATCATCAAGAAAATCGCGGTCATGCGAAATCAGTAACAAGGTCCCCTGATATTGACTCAGCCACGCCTGCAGCCACATCACTGCATCAAGATCGAGGTGGTTGGTCGGCTCATCAAGCAGCAGAATATCGGAGCGACACATCAACGCCTGCGCCAGATTGAGGCGCATGCGCCAGCCGCCCGAGAAGCGCTCTACCGGCGCATCTTCTTGCGCTGTGGTAAAACCGAGCCCGTGTAGCAGCCGTGCCGCACGGCTACGGCTGGTGTAGCCATCGACTGACTCCAGTCTGGCATGCAACTGCGCCTGACGATTGCCGTCATCCCGCTGCTCCGCCTCAAGCAGTTCGGCTTCGATGGTACGCAGTTCAACATCGCCATCAATCGCATAGTCAATCGCGGAGCGGTTCAGCGCGGGGGTCTCCTGCGCCACATGTGCAATCACCTGATTGGGCGGCAGGGTCAACTCACCCGCATCGCTGTGCAGCTGGCCTCGGATCATCGCAAAAAGACTCGATTTGCCGCAGCCATTGACCCCGGTCACACCGACGCGCTGCCCCTGATGAATGGTGAATGAAACCTTTTCAAATAGCAGCCTGCCGCCGCGACGCAGCGCGACATCGGTAAAATTTATCATGCGCGGATTTTAGCACGGCAGGGTTGCCGGCGGCAGCTGCTAACAGTACTGTCTTTACGGCAACCACCTTAACGCGCTACATTTCCCCCATGCGAACCCCACCCCTCACAAACTGTCCCTGCGGTAGTGACCGCTTGTTTACTCACTGCTGCGGCCACTACTTTGAAAATGATTCAGCGCCATCCAGCGTAGAAGAACTGATGCGCTCCCGCTATAGCGCCTACACCGTTAACAACAGCCGCTATCTGCTCAAAACCTGGCACCCAACCACACGACCATCCAGCCTTGATCTATCACAGACGGAACAGTGCAAATGGCTGGGGCTAACAATATGCAGCACCAGAGAGGATGCAGATAAGGCGAGCGGAGTCGTCGAATTCATCGCACGTTACAGCGCTGGTAATACGGTAGCCGTGATTCACGAAACAAGCCGCTTTATTAAAGAAGAGGGACGCTGGTACTATGTCGATGGTACAATCTCGCAACCGAGTCAGAACAGCGCCTGCCCTTGCCACAGCGGAAAAAAATTTAAACGCTGCTGCGGGAAACAGGCATGAAACTGGGACTAAGCAATGGAACTGGAACTAAAAACAGAGGCGGTAGAACGTGAGGTCTTAACCAGCCTCTTTAGCAACTGCCCTGCTGCGACTAAAAAGGCCCTGGGATTTCGTATTGTTAATATTGATGATGCGCTGCTGCTGACTGCCAGATCAGACCCCAGTATTATGCTTAACCGCGCACATGGACTCTGTAGTAATAAAGAGATCAAACCCAGCACCATTCAGAAAATCGCCGCTACCTACTCTGTGCTTGGCATCAAAAACTATTTCCTCCACCTCTACATAGAAGACCAGCCCCAGGCAAGCCAGCAACAGCTTCGTAATGCCGGGCTTGTTGAAACCCAGGGCTGGATGCGTTTTATTCGAGATACATCAACGCCTGGCGACGAGAGTGGTAGTCTTGAAACTGAAAGTGAGCAGCGCGTTGAAAAGGTCGATAACGAAAACGCAGAGAGATTTGCACACATTGTCTGCCACGCATTTAACATGAGTGATGCGGCTACACCGATGATTGCCGCGCTTGTTAATGACCCGCGCTGGCATCTGTATGCCAGTTTTGATGGCGGCACGATGAGTGCTACTGGTGCGATGTTTGTGCAGGATGAGATCGCCTGGCTCGACTGGAGAGCCTCCCTGCCGGAATATCGCAGTAGCGGCAGCCAGTCTGCAATCATGGCGGCCTGTATTGAACAGGCCAGCGCTTCAGGCTGCAAACATATCGTCACCGAAAGCGGCGAAGCGGTTGATGATGGGCCACAGCAGACACACAGTAGCATTCTTAAGCACGGCTTTTCTGAGATGCGAATTCGCCAGAACTATAGACCGCAAACACAATAGCGTACTTCCACTGCCTGACTCACGTTGAGCGCAAATCAGGCGGTGAAACGTGCGCTTACGCAGCATCCTTCAGCGCATCAATATTCTCACCACCAAAGGCTTCGAATAGCTGTTTGATAAAAAGTGACAGCTCGAGTGTCATGATTGAAAAATCGACATCAAAACGGGCAGCGGCATCCTCTGCCTCCACCTCATCAACCTGCTCCTGCACAACCTCAAGAAACCGCAGCCGTTTGATCGAAAAGTTCTCATCCAGCACAAAGGTCAAACGGTCACGCCAGTTAAGCGCCAGTTTGGAGACGAGCTTACCTTCTTTGAGGTGCAGCTTAACTTCAGGGCTAGCAAGATCCAGACGCTTACAGCGCACAACACTACCTTCAATATCGGCAGAGCGTAGTTCACACTCATCTTCCACCCCAAACTCAGGCGGGTAATTGTTTTTAGTGAGCCATTCGGTCAGGACGGCGTACGGCGTCTCATTGGTGGTCGGAGAAACAACAGGTAGTGAACCAAGGGTTTTACGCAGTAGTGCAGTAAACTCTTCGGCTTTCGCTACCGAAGCGCTATCCACCACCAACAGTCCCTCTTTGGGATCGATATAGGCGAAGGTGCGCAGGGTACGACTCAGCGCACGCGGCAACAGCTCATTCATCACATCGTCACGTAGGTTGTCGCGCTCTTTTTTACGCACCTTGCGCGCCTGGGTCTCTTCAATTTTTTCGACACGCTCATTCACATGTTCCCGCACCACAGAAGCCGGAATGATCTTCTCCTCTTTGGTCGCGCAGATCATCAGGAAACCGTTGGCCGCATGGACCAGCATTTCGCCCTTGCGCCCCATCGGTGAACTCCATCCATGACTCATCTCTTCATGTGGGCCACAGAGACGGCCAGGTCTACTCTGTAACGCCGCTTCGAGCGTCTCAGCACTATATTCAAAAGGTCTGGTAAAACGGTAGAGTTGCAGATTTTTAAACCACATAAGTCTTCAATAACTGGATTAGCGCTCAACGCGGGAAGAGGATTATAACGACACTCTAACGCAGGTGTCACTGCCTCTTTGGGGTTGACTTCTGTAAGTCATTGATCACCCGTTGAGTGCGCGCCAAAAGTGCTGGCTCAGTCTCAAATGGTGCGAACGACTGGTGAACAGATGGTGACAAAGGGTATGATATTGGCCCCTGAAACCTGTGTTGAATAGAGCCTCTGGATGAATAAAAAAACCGCTGTACTTAATCTTATCATGCGTCGGCAGCGCAACCGCAGAATCAAATATGCTCTGATTGCGATCACCATTGCTGCTCTGATGGGGTGGGCACTCACCTATTCGCAACAGCAGGCATTTTCGCTTAAACCTGCTCCCGGCGGTCAAACAGAGGAAAATGCTAACGATACTGCATTAGAAAAGAGCCAGACAGAACCGTAAGCAGGGACGACACAGCGCAGCTGCCCTAATCGCTCAGATGACTCAGATAGCTGGCCCCTGTAGCAGGCTCTCAACCATCTCATAAGCAGCCGGGCTATCCCAGTCGATCACCCCCACGACACGCCCGGAGATCTTACCATCACGCCCTATCAGATAGCTCATCGGTAAACCAACTACATCGTATCGGTTACGTACTGCACCGTCGGCATCAAGTAAAACCGGATATTTAAAGCCACGCTCAGTTATAAATGGCGCGACATTCACACGTCCACGTCGATCGCCTGCCACTGCCAGTATTTCAAAACCAGCGGCGTGGTAACGCCTCCATAATTTCTGCATTGCAGGCATCTCTTCTAGACAGGGTGCACACCAGGTTGCCCAGAAATTGAGTAAAATCACTTTTCCACGATAATCGGAAAGTGAGGTGTATGAGGCATCACTCAGCAGCTCCAGCGAAAAGTCGGGCGCGACGATTCGCACCTTCGGCTGTTCAACACCAAGCAGCTTAAAGGGGTCTGCCGTGGCGATAGTGGTCGCTACAAGCAGAAGCAGGGCGAATAACATTTTCGCTATAGATTTAGCGCCCATGCTCACTTAAATACCTCACTATTAATTGACGCTCCGCATCACTCAGCGCAGTAACATTTCGCTCCGCCATCCGCCTCTCCATCAGCGCCACATAATGGGGCCATTCATCAGCGCTATGGCGCGCTGGGTGCGGCACAGCGTGACACTCACCACATTTATCCGCAAACAGCAGCGCCGCCTGCGACTGCGGTAGTGGAATAGGTGTGCCAGTAGTGGCACACCCAGCCAGCAACATTGCGACAGCTACAATCAGTAGCCTGACAGTGACCTTCAGGCACCACACAAACACCCGGGGAAGAGAGTGTAGCGGACAGCTGTAACGGCTGACAACGCTGAGGCTGGGTGTTTTAGAAAGAAAGTAGACGTTCATATATTAGTCAGAGATTCCTGACTTAAACCATTGCCATTATTAAAATCCAAGCGAATCTGCTTTACCCTTTCGCTGATTAAAACGGATGCTATTTTTGGTCGGCAGTTCACGATACCAGGTCAGCATGACGCGCGACTCCTCTTCAAGCTGTAGCCCATTTAGATTCTGATAGAATGGCACTGCAACATTGAGGTCGATAATATTTAATGGCGCGGGCTGCCACTGCAGCCCTACTGTTGCCAGCACCTTTTCACCACCGTAATTACTGGTATCATACATCGGCGTTATATAGGGTGATGAGCCATCTCCCGCGGTCGCACGACCAGAGGTACCCGACAGAATAGCATCCATTTCTCCATCGATCTTTCCTTTGTGTTCGATATTTAACTGCAGCTGTACCAGCAGATTACTGCGGAACTGGTACATACCGTAGAGGTCAAGACGAGCCTCGCTACCAGAACGATATTGACGTTCGTTATCATAGAGCCGTGCAGTATACATTGCATTCACCCCCCACCAGTAAGGGGACATTGAACGCTGATAAAGAACACCAATAGTTGGATCGTAGCTGCCGGACCCCAGCTGCATGCTATAGGGTAGCAACTCTCTCTGGCGTACTGCGAGGGGGTGATTACGGTTTTTTTCATCGATCGAGCCCGTTGGCAAGCTTAACCCAAAAAAGAGTGATGCCTGCCGAGATGGGATCAATGGATCATCAGCGAAGAGACGGTACTTACCCATCAGCATCGTATCAGCAACGCCTGATGACTCCATCGTAAATCCACCCTGCCCAGTTGTCCCCGACATTGCGTTACTGAACTTCATCTCCATGCTGTTATCTTTATACATCATCATCACTCCGCCAAAGAGACGGTCACTAAAGCTATAACCCACAGTGAAATTTAACATCTGCATATCCATCGAGGTTGGTACCGCCATGAATTTTCCCGTTGTGGACCCCATCATGACAGGCATACCGAGTTGAGATTCAGCACTCACCGAATTGCCATCACGGGTCAGCCCCTCCATTCCCATTGTCATGGCACTGAGTTTGAAGCGGAACTCATGCGTCTCGGGGATCCCGCCACCAGGAATATTCATCGGCATGTTACCGCCGCACTTGCCACAACAGAGACCAACAAAGGCGCTGGCCTGTGGTGCGCACACAGATACGGTTAACAGAAATAGTGCATAAACTAATTTACAGCGCATCAAATTTTCCCATCCAGAATATTTATGAGAAATGATGCTAGCAGAGATAAGTAACCCACAGAATGTGACAAAATGTCACACCCACCATCAGGGGCTATTTACTTTGATATCTTTGTATGAGAGATAGAGCGTAGCCTGCCACTGAGAGCGAGCACGTTGAGATCATGCTTAACCTCACCGGGTCAACTATCTCTCGTGCGAGGGGCTCACATAAAATGACCCACTAACGATGCTAGTCGGAGGTTAACAGGCGCTGCGGCAGCACCTTCTCCGGGTTTGCGTTGAAATTAACCTGCGTCAGCACCCAGCCGCGTCCCGTGTTATAGACCACAAAACGGCCAAACAGTGGGCATGCCCCATAGTTAAGCTGCATGTAGACAAAGCGGGCGCTATCTGAAAAAGGGTTAACATGAACCGTCTCGTAACCACGATACTGGCCACAGGTCCGCCCCACCTGTAGCAGCTGCTTCTCCAGCTGTGCGGCGGTCTTCCTGCTCGACAGTGCGCTGCCCTTTAGCCAAGCCGAAACTGCCTTATCTGCGCCATCTGCTTTATAAGCCAGCAAGCCATCAATGATGATCTGTGGGGCGCGTTCGCTCGCCAGCAGAGGCGCTGTCATGATCAAAGCAAGTAACACCACCCCGACAGTCATACTCATTTTATTCATCATTGACCTCAAAGAAACTTCACTTCACAACCGAGACCCGCTGGCAGGCGATAACCGGGATTCGGCAACCTCAAACGGACACCGAAGGTACCACTGGCAGCATCGATTAAACGATCGACCACTACCACCTTCGCCTTATATTCACCCCCCACAGGGTCAAAAGGGTAGAGCAGCGCGTTCGCCCCTTTCTCGATTGTGCCAAACGCTTCCGCTGGCACTACGACTTCAACATGCAGGGGATCAAGAGTCGCTACCGTGATGATCGGGTCAACCCCCACATACTCACCGGCGGCAACCGTACGCTCTACAACCACACCACTAATTTTGCTTTTAACCGAGCGTATTTTTAAGTTCTCCTGCGCCTCCTGCAGTTCCAGTGCCGCAATCCGACTCTCCGTCGCCATCTCGTCTTTTTCATGAATTGAGATCAACTGCTGCTGATAAAGCTCTTCGTTACGGACCACTTTCCGCTGACTAAAGTCGAGCCGAGCCTGCGCCAGCGCTACTGCTGCCCGTTCACGTCCAGTGGTCAATGCAAACAAAAGATCCCCTTTTTCCACCGAGCCACCACGCTCGACCATGATCTCATCGACTACACCCGGGGTTTCACTGCTGACTTTGACAACCGTACTGGGTTCCATCAAACATTCAAATCGCTCATCAAATAGCTTGTCAGCAGTAGCAGGTAGAGCCATACCTGCCGTCAGTACAACACTCATAGAAATGATAATATGCTGACAACGTAGAGTTTGAAACATGCTTATTCTGTTGCTCCTGAAAACGCGAGTATCTCGCCCATCTTATCATCCATTTTACAGACATCGCGGCGCACCTTTCGGTGCACCTTCTCCTGCTGCTGCTGGGCTCGCTGCATCGCCCAGTGTGATAGTGGCTGGCGTAGGCCGAGGGTAGCCAGCAGTCTACTTCGCGCGCAGACAGTTAACGGCCCTGACCAGCGCTCAAGCAGGTAATCGTCCATCGACAGCAGCGCCTCAAAACTGCCGGCATCACCCTGGCGCGCGCAGCGCCCTGCCAACTGACGATCAATACGCGCAGCTTCAAAACGTTCTGTGAGAATCACATGCAGGCCTCCTAGTTCATTAACGCCATCGGCCAGCTTGATGTCGGTGCCTCGTCCCGCCATGCTGGTAGCGATTGTGATGCAACCAGGCTCACCCGCCGTTGCGACAATCGCCGCCTCTTCGCTATCGTTCTTCGCATTCAGCACACGATGAAGCAGACCGATTTCATTTAACTTTTTATTCAGATATTCTGAGCTTGCCACCGAATGAACGCCGATCAATACCGGCCGGCCACTCTCATGCAGCGCCTTCACTCTATCACAAACAGCCTGCCACTTTTCCTCGGCCGTTGCGAAGATACGTGTTCCCTGATTGATGCGACGTGAGGCGCGACGCGACGGCACCACCATTGTCGGCACTGCATAGACCGACAACAGATCATGCGAGACCTCTTTGACTGTGCCGGTCATACCACCCAGGTGTCGATAACGACGAAAAAAGCGTTGATAACTCATACGCGCACGAGTTTCACGCGCCCGTGTCACTTCGCACCCCTCCTTGATTTCGATCAGTTGATGCAGCCCTCGCTCCCAGCTGCGCCCTTCCATTACGCGGCCAGTATGCTCATCAATAATCTGAATCTTGTTATCTCGAATCAGATAATGTTTATCGAGCTGAAAAAGATAGAGTGCCGAAAGCGCCTGTCGTGCCAGCTCCAGTTGCCGCACAGGGCTGCTCCAGGTAGCACCATAGTCTCTGGCAATTTCAGCAACGGCAAGTTCACCCTGCTCTGTTAACTCAATTTTCGCTTCACCCCTGTCAACTGTGAAATGCAACACCTTTTTAAGCTGTTGCGCTAACGCCAGCGCCTGGCGCATCATTTTCTCTTCACCATTACCCGCACTGTTACCACCACCTGAGATGACCAGCGGTGTTCGCGACTCGTCTATCAGCACACTATCCGCCTCATCAACAATGGCAAAATGCAGGCCACGCAACAGCAGCTGGTGGCTACGATTACGCTTTCCCTGTAGTGTTTCAGCGTGTAGATGTAGTGGCCGAACGGCGTTGCCGAGTACGATACGGTCTTTTAGGTAATCGAATGCCAGCTCTGTATTGGTGCAGTAAACCACATCGCAATCATAAATTTCAGGACGCTTTCCATGCTCAATGTCATGTGTAATATGGCCGATACTGAGTCCCAGCCAGCGGTAGAGGGGCGCCATAATCGAGGCATCACGCTCGGCCAGATAATCGTTAACGGTGATCACATGCACAGGTACGCCCGCGAGCGCAGCCGTCGCAGCTGGCAGTGTTGCGCTCAAGGTCTTGCCTTCACCTGTCTCCATCTCAATCACCATCCCTCTGAGGATGGCAAGGCCTGCCAGCAGCTGGGAATCGAAATGTGCCATGCCGAGCGTGCGCTGGGCCGCTTCACGAATCAACGCAAAGGCGTCAATAATGAGTGGGTCCTGCATCCCCTGCTGCAACAGTTCACAACGCAGCGCGCTAACACGCGCGCTTAACGATTCGTCAGACAGTGTGGTTAATGTTGCATGCCGGGTAATAATCTCCCGTACCATTTGACGCAGGTGGCGACGCTGCAAAACTGTCAGGCGCAGTTTTATTGGTGTGATCAACGCCTTTGCCGCATTATCAAGCAGTCCCATTTTTGGCTCCGAGCGTTCCAGATGGAGAATACGCGAAGCGGGAAGCATGTCGGGATAACGGGCCATCATCAAGTATCAAACTGGCTTAGCAGGAGCCGCCGCACTGAACGATAGATTCGCTTTGCCAGTGGTTCTGGTGGATGGCGAAAAAGCACATAGACACGCTCATTAATGCGCGTGATATTGACACCAGCCACCTCAAGCTCGAACTGGAAGATCTTGTTGAAGGCGCTACCCGGCTCTTTTGCCGATGGATCCACCGCAATCTCCCCCCCCGCCTCTGTACTGAGCACCATACTTGGCAGTTGGTGACTTGCCGCCGGCACCTCCTGAATCACCTTTGCAGGATAGGCCTGTGCAATATCAGAGGAAAAACGCACCTCCACAGAGAGTGTCCGATTTCTTAACAGATCAATAAAGTCCTGCGACACGACTGCGCGCACTGGCATCTGCTCGCTGTCGATCACATATCCAAGCGTTTCACCTCGCGTCACATAACGTCCCGGCAGGTTGTGCGCCTCACTGACGATAAAGGTACCGTCACGATCGCTCTGGATATTGAGTGCCGCCCTGCGCTCTTTTTCATGACGTAGCTCTTCTTCAAACTGTTTGATCTCTTCACGAATCACTGCCTGCTCAGCGCGGGCCCCTACATTTGCTTTATAACGTGCGCGCGCCTCATTCAATTCGGCCTGAGCGATGGCTACCTGTGCATCGACCTCTGGGTTGGTGGTAATAAAAAGTGGTTCACCACGCATGACCTTCTGCTCGGGAGTAGCGACCACTGTTTCCACAAAACCGTTCACGCCTACCCGTATCTGCGACTGCTCCGGAGCCCAGCTCACCCCCTCAACTCGAGTTGTTAACGGCATCGGCAGCACAAAGATAATCAGCAAGATGATTGATAATGAGACCAGCGCCAGCACCGAGGCGCGTCCACGCTGCGCCTGTAGTTGGCTGTCGGTAAAAAAACTGGAGATAACCTTCCACAGTGGCATAACCAGTGTGTTGATAAAGGCCCAGATGGCCAGCACAACACCCACGACAAAAAACTGAGTCGCGACAAACATGATGATCACCACCATGATAAACATTCGATAGAAAAATGAGATGATGGCGTAACCACCCAGCCAGCCAGCCTCACCCGCTGCAGTCACAGGTGAGATAGCATCCTTTATACGTAACAGGTAGCGCTTTGCCAGATAAGCAATATACTGGTTACCTCGCGTCCCCAGGTTGGGTATCTCAAGCAGATCGCCCAGCATATAATAGGCATCAAAACGGAGTAATGGATTGCCATTAAAGAGTACCGTTGAGACACCGGCGACCAGCATCACATTAAAAAGCACGGCACGCATCACCCCCGGTTCTGTATAAACCCAGAGAATCATTGCAAGGCCAGCAATAAAAACCTCTGAGAGAATCCCGGCAGCACTGACAAACACGCGCTGATATTTGTTGCGATAGGCAGATGCCGCCGAAGCCTCAACATAGGGGACTGGCATAAAGACCAGAAGCATCACCCCCATCTCATGTACCTCTCCCTCCCAGCGCTTCACCGCATAGGCGTGTCCCAGCTCATGCAGCAGTTTTACCAGTGGATAGACTAGTATCAGCAGAATCAGGTTATCAGCGGCCAGCAGGCGATCTGCAACGTTCGAAGTTAGCGACTCCCAGTGTATGGCTGCCAGCATGGATGCAGTCACCACCACTGAGAGCCAGACCGCCGCACCAAACCAGCCGAGAAAAGGGCTGACAAATGGATAGCTCCATTGCAGAAAGCGTTCCGGGTCGAGCAGTGGAATGCGAATACCAAGGGGAGATTTAAACTGTTGCAGGATCTTTTTCCGGCGTCCAGTGCGTTGACGCTCATGCAGATCACCAATATCTGGCAACAGGTCGGCCTGCAGCACATCGGCACGGTGTAGTCGCCCGAGCAGAGAGATCATCTCATCCTGTGTTGGCATATCATCACCCAGCTGCCGGCAGGCTGATTCCCATACCTGCTGCAAAGTGCGCTTGCCATCCATCAGACTGATGATCGAGCAGGCCTCAGGTGTCAGGCGATGAAACTTGCCGCTTGCATGGTCCTGCAATACAAACCACACCTGGTTCCGGTAGGTGTGACGCAGGATACGTGCATGACTGCGCAGGCGTACCTTCAGCCCGCTGACCCGATACCATGACTGACTAAAGAGTGACTCACTCATCCCGGCTGCCTAAGAAAACCATTCCCATGATGTGAGTCGCCACCATTCAACCAGGTTGCGCGTCCAGATTGAGATTAGCAGGCGCTCATCAATATAAATTTTCCCGATCCCCTCCATGCCGGGGCGAAGCCGATCAGAGATCTCATCCAGCTTCGCCTCGACACGAAAGAAGTTACCACCATCACGCACAGTCGAAACAGGTGTGATCTTGTTAACCTCAAAGGGGTAGCGCTCATTCGGCAGAGAAGATAGCACCAGCACACCGCGCTGGTTTTCGACCACGTCACCGATACGACGCTCATCAACGTAAATGATGAGACGATAGGCGTTGAGTGGGGCCAGTTCAAACAGCATGTCGCCCTGCTGCACGGCACCACCGAGCATCTGACTGAGGTCACCACTCACCACCAGTCCATTAAATGGTGCAGTGATGCGGCTACGTTTTAGCTTCTGTTCGACCAGGTTGATCTGAGCATCGGCCTGTTCGATCTGCGCCCTGATCACATTCATCCCGGCACGATCGCGTGTGGCGCGCGCCTCCTGGTACTGCTTCTTCAACTGACTACGCTGGCTTAACCATTTCATCCGCTCAAGTCGCAGATCTTTATCATCCAGGGTGGCGAGCAGCTCACCCTTTTCTATCAGGTCACCAGCGCGCACATAGGTGCTCTCAATATAGCCAGTGCTGGGTGCCGTTACCATGCGTTGAATATAGCTCTCCAGTACAGCATCTGATGAGAGGTGATATTCACCTTTATAGAGACTAAAAAAGACGACGATGGTAATGATCGTTAACAGCACCAGTTTACGAGCAAGGTAATAGGGGCCGAAGAGGCGCGCCAGCTGTTGCCAGGCGGCATCCAGGATCTTGCGTGGTAGCCAGCGGTCATTCAGGCGCTTCTCTTCCAGCGCGGGTCCAACCAGCGAACACACGCTTCGGCAGTAATGTACCTCTTGCTCACTAAACGGCATCTCATGAGGGCGTTCTAACGTGACTGCGGCGTAACATTCCCCTTCCTGATAGAGTGGAATGGTAAGAATGTTACCGGCACCATGTTGACGTGAGAGCGTTTCATGGGCGCGCGTTAAAAGGCTTTCGCGATAGTCCGGCACAGGGTAGACAACCTCATGACGTTGATCCATCGCTTCATCCATCGCATTGCCAATACAACGGATCAGATTCATCTTTTTGCCAAACTCGGCACTGTGCGATAGCGCCATCACCTTCATATAGTGACGGTGCAGGAAGCCGATACTTACGCGATCGCATGAGAGTAGTGTGGCAAGTTCGGTCACGCACTTCATCACCGCACTTGCACTCTGTTTTTCAGAGAGCACGCTCGCCAGTAGTTCAGTCGCCGCAGCCAGGCGGTGCTGCGTCGCCTCCACATCCCGCTTGCCATGCCGCTGGTGCAGTAACTCAAGCCAGCCACTACCCCACTGTAAACGGCCCATCGACATCTGTAGTTCAAGGCTGGATCGTGCCGCCAGCACCATCGCAACAACCGCCTGTACTCTGTCTTCAACGATCACTGGGAAAGCGACTAGATATGAACTACCCAACCCCTCATGAGGGGCCACCAGCCCACATCTCTCTTTAATCGCCCGCTCAATAATGTTACTTAGCCGCTCAATATTGGGGGCATCTTCTGGCCAGTAAGCGATGGGAACAAAACGACCTTCATCTCCCTCCCGCAGCACTAGCAGTGACTGCTCTACATCACCAATAAAAACAGATTGCAGGCGCAACCACGCCTGATAGTATTCGCCATCTGTTTTTGCCGCAGCAAAGCGCTGCCACAGAGCAGGGTCAATCTCTAATGCTGGGCCATCTCCGGGGGATTGTTTACTCATCAAAACGGGGAAATTCGTTATGTAATGTTAGCTGTGTGATCAGCAGCAGGCGACAAAGAGACCCCTCGGACCAGACTAACCAGACCGAGGGAGCATCAGCACGAGAAAAACAGGCTATTTAACAGCTTCAGGCGTCTGGGCACCTTTCGGTGTCTCCATCACGCCAAAACGGTTTTCATACTCACCCACAACATTGGTCAACAGCTGCAAAAGACGTTTGGCTGCAAATGGACTCATGATAATGCGATCACTCAACTCAACAGAGACCTCCGGCTGGCCAGTATGCCACGCCTGATTTGTGCCAAACAGAAGTGTCACCTCTTCTCGGGTGCTAGAGACATTACAGACGTTTGCATAGGTACTGCGCATTTTTGAATCATCCCAGCGAATCCTGGGTAAACCTTTAGTCGCTTGCACTTTATCTTTATCAGCCATTCAAAACTTCCTCTTTCTGTTGGTTGTTATCTTTAAAATAGATCCCGTTCGCGCTCAAAATATTCAACTGTTTCACCCATAAATCATCATCAGCTTTCATCCCTGCCCTATCGGCATCAACCCAGAGAGCCTTGATCCCACCGTAGATACTGTTTTCCTTCATATTCATTTTTCAGGCGATTGAAACCAGCGGCATTAACACTGCCGACCTCATCGGTCATCAGTTCTTTACGACTCTGTAGTACCCGCCAGTTTAACTGGGCACGTCCCAGCCCGGCGGCTGTTACCGCCGCGACACCCAGCAATACCTCATCAATCTCTGTTTCGCCATCCGCTTCATTTGCTGCAACCGCATCGGCATAACTCAACCCTGCGTAGCTCTGTCCAGCACCACTTACAACCGGAACAATTCCGCCGAGTAGAGTGTGAGTAAGTAGCGGCTGCTTATCAAGTTGTGCAACGGGAGGTGCCGTTATCAACGCGGGCTCTACATCTACGGGCTCTGCATCTATCGGCGGTAGTTTGATGGTCATCCCTTCAGGAATTCTATCAGGATCCTTAATCTCAGGGTTCAGTGCCTGAATCTCTTTCCAGCGTGCGGCATCACCGAGGTAATCTTCCGCGATCGTCGTTAATGTCTCTCCATAAACAACCGTATGCTCTTCCAGGAGCTGATTAACTATCTGGGTGCCTGCACTATTAACTGTACTAATACTGGCAAGCTGGAACGGTTTGCCCGCCAGACTATTCTCGGATGAATGTTTCTCCGCATTATTAATGCCCACAGTTCGCCCGGCAAGCATCTCCTGGTTCTGCTCAATCTCGCCAAGTATCTCCTTGATGCGAACATCGTTACTGTTTAACAGTGCAGACATGGTTGACATAGTGAGGCTCAGCTCCCCCTGCCCAAGACGAACCAGTGATTTTACAAAACCATTTTCCATAATCAGGCGCCCATTATCCCCGACCAGGAGATCGTCAGAAAGCGAACCGACTAACGTATCACGGCCAAAGCCACCAAATAGCTTGTCGTTTCCACTACCCGCATCCAGGTAGTCGTCACCGCCGATAAAGAAGTTGCGTGTCTCATAGGTCGAACGATTGAGTTCACGTTCATATGTGACCAGGCCACTATCACCAATCATGTCATCACGACCACCACCGCCATACAGGCGATCGGAACCAGCGCCACCCATCAGCACATCATCACCATCACTGCCACGTAAGGTGTCGTTATCACTCTGTTCCAGGCGAGGTGCAGCAATAGTAGAGTGCGCGCTGCCTACAAAAGAGATGCCAGCCGCAATAGCAGATGACTCGCTGTTATTTCCGCTGCTCACATCGGTCTCGAGGTCACCACCCTGTGTAACCATCCAGACAGGGTTTAACGTGACAAAGGCGTTACTGCCGAACAGGAAATCATTACCTGCGCCACCACTCAATGCATCATCACCAATACCACCAACCAGGATGTCATTACCACCGCCACCGCTTAGCAGATCGTTGCCACCCTGAGCCAGCCCACTGCTTCTGATATCGACCAGGTATCCCGCGGCATCGAAGGTGGCAACACCATCATCACCAAAGAGCGCATCATTGCCCCCCTGGCCATAGATCTCATCATCGCCACCATTTCCAAAGATAATATCGCTGCCGTTTGCTAATGAACCGCCAATAACATCACCCCAGATGGTGTCATTTCCGCTCAGCCCCCAGATATAGTCACGGCCATCGCCACCACTTATCAGGTCGCCCAGCTGACTGCCCCAGAGAGTATCCTCACCATTCTCGCCCAGGATCGTTAGTGCAAGTGGTGCTGCGGTTCCATCCACCAGATCAGCACCGTCACCCGCGTAGATGGTTAATGTTGCAGCAGGGTTCAGGTCGAAATCGTTTACATATATTTCATCATCACCCGCCACTGAGAACAGCTCGGTAAGGTCATCAGCATGCAGCGCATCAATGGTAATGACATCACCACCTGAAGAGCTTGTTATCGACAGCCCCTTACTGAAACCACCCGATGATTGATAGAATATCTCACCGTCACTCATGCCGCTTAGCTGCAGGTAGTCATCATCGGCATACTGCTGAGTGATCGTGTCGCCAGTCACGTCGCCTGAATCTTCAACCGTCAACGCATTTTCACCCTCGCCGGCATCGATAAAGAGGTTACCCAGTACATCATCAACCGTATCGAGTTCATTACCAATCCGAATAGTATCATCGCCAGCAGCGCTGTTGATCTGCATGCGACTATCACGCTGCCCCAGGCTATCGCTGATAATAACAGTGTCGTTGCCATCACCAAGGTTCAGGGTAAAAGATTCAATCTGCTCATAATCAGCATAGATACCCGCATTGTTTAACCCCGTTAGTGAGAGCAGTGCCGTGTAATCCAGCGAGCTAACAGTGCTGGTGACCGTGCTAAAGTTGGCATCACTAAAAACAGGATCGTTGACAACATCATCACCCGCTTCCGTGACCACTGAATATTCATTGCTGTATGACCTGACGGTTGCAATCAAACTGCTATCTTTATCCAGCAACGCTTTCAGGTCACTGCCCGAGCGAGTATCGGAGAAGACCTCAAGCACAACGGGACTCATCACCTTAACCATCAGGAACTGAGCAGCGAGCTTTTCATCAAGATCTGCCAGCACCGCATCAGTGTCACTCAATGCCGCGTTGGCCACAGCAAGGTCCGTGTTCAATGCGGCAATGGTGCTTGCCAGCTCCGTCTGAGCCGCCTTCGCGTTATTGATCTTCGCGACCTGGGCGGGGTCCTGGAAGAAGCGGGTTTCATAAAAGTTATTAACCCACCCCCCCCACCACTGGAAGATGGTATAGCGGTATGTGTCGGCCTCTCCATTGTCAGCAACAACCTGATCAACAACTCGCCTGTCTTTTTCAAGCGATGCCAACCTGGCCTCGGCTTCTGCTTTTATTTTTATATTATCCACTCGTTCCGGGGCATTTGCGATCTCTGCATAATTGCTGAGATTAGCTTCGTAGCTGGTAAAGAGCCCTTCCACGTCAAGCAGACCTGTTTCAGGCAGATAGCTGGCATAAACACCCAGCCGTTCTAATGCCTGTAATGTGTCGTTGAAGGGTGATAGCTCCTGAAAGCGGGAGATACCATAGGCGTCGGCCAGCTTTTCCACATCGCGATAAGCCTTTATCAGGGTAATCAGTTCTGATTTAGTACCGCTGTCTTTAAACAGTGCCTGTGCATCAGCAAAGCTAACATCATCGCTAGCAAATGCAGCTGCAACATTGAACAGTGCGGGGTTATCTGTTTGATAGTCCAGTACACTCTGAATATTGCTTAGCTGAGTCTGAATATTGGCTATATCTAAAGCAGGCATCAGCCCTGATGCTACGGTTTTGAGCAGGTCACCCTCGGCACTCACCCCTTCGTTAATGGCATTAACCTCGTCGACAAACGCCTCGATGGCTGTATCCAGCGCCGCAATCTCATTACGATCAAACAGATCATCACTAAGCGCTTCAATCGCTGTGATGATCGCAGACAGGCGCTCTTTAACAGGCTGAGCCAGGCCATTAACAGTGCTGCTTGAATCGCCCAGAGCACGCCCGCCTAAATAGTCACGTAACGTTGTCGTATCTGCGACAGCCAGATAATCATCGACATCAAGCCCCTGACTATTCGAAAGAGTATCAGCGATAGCAGCAACGGCACTCCTCACAGACTGAAGTAGCGCAGTTACAGCGGCGCTACTATCTGTATAGGCGGCCAGCTCTTCCATTAATGCCAGCTCTGCTTCACGAGCCTGTTTAAAAGCGCTCACCAGCCCGAACACACCATTCTCAAAGTTCTGACGTTCATCTGATATGCCACTGCCGAACGCTTCGTTAAGCTCAGTATCCAACGCCGCTAGTAGATCCTGATAAAGCTGATCGGTTGACCGTTCATCACCCGTAGCGATTGCCGCATCTACTGCAGTAGAACTGGCGCTCGGAAGCTGCTCACTAATGTACTGGTTCAGGTCTAATCTGGCTGCTGCAACTGCCGGGGTCACCACACTATCCATCCGCGCCCCTCCCGCCATCTGTGCTGCTTTGTGGGCGATCACCGCTTCAAGGTGTGCAACCAGGGCGCTATCAACATCCGTTTCAGCTTCAGCATCGACAAGATCAGACTCGGCAGCGGCAAGCGATAAACCATCCTTTGCAAGCCACAGCGTTAAGCGTGAAATCTCATCAGCTTCTGCTTTATAAGCCTCCAGCATCGGAACCAGCTCTGTTTCATAGGTAACCGCCTGCGCCTCATAAGCATCATTCAATGTGTCGAGCAAAAGACTCACTGCCATAGAACCATCAATAAAGCTCGGCATAGCGGTATCAAATGATGTACCAGTGGCTACTGCGTAGGGCTCACCGAAGATCTCATCCATGCGCTCTCTCAATTCAGCTTCAGCAGTAGTGGAGGCAAGTTCAAGCGTGGCACGTTCCAGTTCAAGGGTATCAATAATATTCCGCAATGTTGTTACACCTGTAGTGCCATATTTATCAACCAGTGCAGTAACAACATCATTGGCTGCTTTATACGCTGAGGCCTGTGTGGTTAGTTCATTTTCGAAATCCAGTTTATCTGCTGCCAGCGCAGCCTGAATGTCTGCATTCAGCAGTGAGTCGACCGTTACTGAGCCATCAGTATCGGCGAGATAAGCCGCTAACTGACCATCAAAAACTCCCCTGGCATCAGTTGAAAGTGGATTTCCTAATGTTGCCAGGTGGACATCGATCGCCGCTAATGCCGCCGGGCGTGAGGCACTATCTGCGTTTTTATATGTTTCGGCGAGTTCCGTTAACGTCGCTTCAAATGCAGCCTGTTCTGCATTCAACGCCTCCTGTACAAAGCTAATCAGCGAAGCCGCTGTCACAGAACCATCGCTATTTTCCAGATAGAGTGATAGCTGTGTATCAAAGGCAGAGCGGTCATTCAACAGAGAATCTACCTGAGCATTCAGCCCCTGCTCTGCCGTCTGTTGTTCGGTAAGATCGGCTTCAAGCGTTGCAATAATAGTATCAAAGTCAGCCCCCACATCTGCATAGGTAGCCAGCAGTGTATCCACAGCGACTACGGCTGATCGATACGCCTCAGCCAGAGTAGTTAACTCAACATTAAAGCTATCTATTGTACTCTGTCGTAGATTATCAAGTAGCCCACCATCGGCCAGCAACCCCGAAAGGTCTGTGGTACCCGCAGCATAGCCAGCCAACAGCTCTTCGAAGGCGTCCCGATCAGCATCGGTATAACCCGCAGCGCCATATTCTGCCAGCAAGCTATCATTCAAATCATTCAGACGAGATTGCAGTGCATTCTGAGCAGCAATCCGATCATCATCCAGCGCCTCTATCATCAGGCGATAGTTTTCGACCGACTGAAGTGTAGACTCACGTATCGTCAACACCTCATACTCATCAATCATCTGTTCAAGGCTGGCGAGATAAGCACTCTCCGAATCGCTGACAAGCACGGCAACCTTATCATCAAAAATCTGTTGCGCACTGTCAAATAGTGCCTGCAGTTCCGGCGCGTAGCGCTTGCCCGTAAGGGCAGCCACCAGTTCAAACTGTTCAAAGCCAGCATTGTTGCTCCCTGCGTTTCCAAGCAGCGTGATATACGCTTCTGTCTGCTGTTTCAGCTTTGCAACAATCAACTCATTTTCTGTAGTGGAAATTTCAACATTATCATCACCACCAAAACCCAGCAGACTACTAATCTTGTTTAGTTTCACCTGTTCAAACTGGCGTTCAAGATAATTTTTATCGAGTGCGACGTTCGCATCGGCAGCAAGTGCTTCACTGTTAACAACAACTGAATCATCACCAGCCCCACCCAGTAAAAACAGCTCCGCAGAAATCGAATCGATCATACCATCACCGATACTGTATTGATCATCACCTTCCTGACCATACAGCAGGCTCTTGCCGATACTGCCAAGCACCGTAAATTGATCACGCTGCTCACCACCAGTCACGGTGGTAACGCCTTCAAAAAAGTTGTTATCCAGTAACAGGGTATTCTCAGCGGTAGCGTTCAAACTGAGATTAAACTCATCAAAACCATCAAAGAAGATACTGGCCGGCACTCCCTGAAATGCAACCGTATTTAAACGATCGCTATCGACTACGCTCACACTTTCAATGTAACCGGCTCTCACCTCAAACAGCGATTTTGAGGCGGTAATCAGGCTGACGCCGATCATGTCTCGCCGTTCAACCCCATCGACCACAATGGTTTTATTCTGGCTCTCAAACTCCAATAGATCACCATCACTATTCTCGATACGAATTAACTGGGCGAACGTTTCTGTTGAGCCAGGCACATCATACTCTTCATAAACGGCGCTAAAACCGGTGCCATCGAGAAATTCAGCTAGCAGGCTTCGCGCTGTTTTTAGCACCTTGACACTATCTTTGAAGAGAGACTCTTCCCCATCAAGTGTTAATTTAATCTGCGTTATGTTCTGATAATCAACACCATCAATCGTGACTGTTTCGACAACTGCGCTAAAACTTATCAGTTCACCGGAGGCGTTACTAATCCCATCTTTTGCCAGGGTATAAAAAGTGTTGCTACCTACCGTGGTCACTTCAAAATCGGCAGAGTAACCGCTACCACTGAGGAACGCTTCAAGCTGCTGTGGCAGAGTATCGGCACTCTCTTCTTCAACCAGGGTATCCTGGAAAACCGCGTAACTGATACCGACAGGAAGTTCAACCTGTCGCCTCTCATCGCCACTCATATTTTGTAGCTGATCAACCAGGTCTGTCTCGATATACTTATCCTGAAACAGAATCTGATTCCGCAGAAAATCAGCCGCCATCTGCTTAACTGCGGCATCACTCGCTTTCTCCTGATTGAGCAGGTCAGTGAATACATCAACAATTTGAACGCTGCTGTTATCAAGAACAGGATTGCCACCTTCATCAACACGTGGGACTTCAACCCGGGCAGCGGTTGCTGGCAATACTATCCGAGTATCATCTGTTTCTATCTGTTTCTTCAGCAAAACAGTGTCGCTAATGATGACATCCTGTGCACCACCCTGGTTGTTGATGATTAGCCGGTCAATTTCGCCCAGCCCACCAATAATGGTTAATGGTGATTGAATCGCGTTGATCGCTTTCGACTCAGGTAGCGTTTTATCCTCACTCTGTGCCGGGGTCCGAATCGTAAAGGGTACGATCAGCTCAGATGTCGTGATATCAAAAACTGTTCGCCCCCAGGAGAGATAGCCAGTCCCTTTGTCATAGCCAGTCAGCGTGGCAAACTCAATACTATTCTGTGTGGGATAGTTAACTTTAAATGCAACCTCATCCCCGCCTACCCGCACTTCATCACTGCCTGCACCAAGGTTGATCATCATGTCAGCATTCGGCCCCAGATCAACTCCGTTAATAAAGACGCGATCATCACCGCCGCCCGTCAGCAACATCAGTCGTTCAATATTTACTAACTGATTGAGTTTGATACCAGCACCAAATATGCGCTGAATAATATCGCCCTCAGCATTTTCTTCAGACCAGACATAAAAGGTGTCGCTTAAGACAGTACCGACAACCGCTACTGAGTCAAACCCGGCACCACCATCAATATTTACATTGGCATTTTCAACATAGACAAGTGAATCGATATCGACTTCACGGGTGTCCGTCTCATCAGCAACCTCTTTCCCTGCATTGACATTAGCCTCTTTGCCCACAAGGTCAACTGTTTTTCCATCTTCATCCAGTGTCAGTAGCGCTTTGATAAAGAAGGTATCATCACCGTTATCGCCATAAAGGTTGATATCAGCGGCATTGTGGTTAACCTCAAAGTAGTCATCACCTTCACCACCATAAAAATTCATCTCAAAAGAGGTACCCTGCGTGATCTCAATCGCAACGGTAATCTCCTGCCCCTCAACCAGCACCTCTTCAACTTCAAGGATGGAACCAATGTAAAACTGATCATCACCTTCATTGCCATAAACATTAAGGCTGGCTGCAGTGTCATCACTGATGAAGACATCATCACCTTCTCCACCACGCACCGTAACATCTTCGACAGTAGAGTAATTGAGCACCTGAAAGCTCTCACTGGCGAGCAGACTTGAAACACCCACTTCGAACAGGGCATCGGTATCATCAAGATCCTTCTTGCCATAACCGGCCAGCGCGGCACCAAAGTGAGCAATCAGCAGACCGTCACCAAAGCTACCATAGCCCAGCCAGCGGTCATTACTAAACTGTCGATCAGGATCCTGAGTCTGCTGATAGACGGTATCCATCTGAATCAGATCCATCTCTGCACTGCCCCAGTAATCGAGCACATCACGACCATCGGTGCCAGTATCATTGACGTTGATGTAGTTAGCGCCCTCTGCTGACTGCGTTAATACGACTCGATAAAGATCACTGCCATCACCACCATCGATCAGGCCATTGCCGCTCCAGTCTTCCAGCACAAAATTATTGGCGCGCTCTCCACCCGTAAACTCGACACTTTCAAAAACACTATTTAAAGACTCAACCTCACTACCAATTGTGACTTCTGAATTTGACAGATCAAAATCGGCATCGCGCTGTTCTACTAATGTATCGATTATCAGTTTCCCATTGCGATATTCACGCGCAATATCACTGTATTGATCTGAGACAAAAAGATCCTCACCCAGACCGCCGGTGATACGGTCACTTCCTGCACCACCAATAATGGTCTCGGAAAACATAGAACCGATCAGCCGGTCATCACCTTCATTTCCAATCAGACGTAGCTCACCGATCAGATCTTTTACCAGTCCACTTGCATCAATCTCATCATCTCCAGCTGCACCATCAACGGTAATGATGTCGTTCTGATCACTGACCTCCCTGATCTCAAAAGTGACACCTGATGCCTGGGTTACGCGTACCGCATCGACATTGAGTCCCGTCTCAGGGTCGGATTTAGTGATTGAGCTGATATCAAACTGGTCAGCGCCAAGCTTGCCGATAATTTCAATCGAGTCCTGCTCAACATCGGTCGTTTTCTGCAACGTGTTAAAGGTGTCCATAACTGGATTGCCATCACTATCAAAGGCCAGTACCCCGTTACTATCACGTGCCTGGCGCTCCTGTTCAACAAAACGCTGTTCACTACCGACAGCAAGGTTTACATTCATTAACGTTGTCGCGCTAAGGTCTTCAAATACAAATGTATCTGCACCTCTTCCCGAGTCAATATCAAGGTTACCGATACTATTGAAGTTAAATAGATTACCATTCCAGTCAAGGGCCACATCAGTGCCATTCGCAGAAACTCGGATAACATCATCAGCCACGGCATCATTTAGATTGCCCGCATCATCGCGTGTAAAACTAAACAGGCGGACACGATCCGGGCTATCGCCCACATTGGAAAGACCATCACTAACACCAAAAATGGCATCACTCCCTTCACCCAGATACCACTCAAAAATATCGGCGCCTAGATCACCATAGAGGATATCGTCACCAACACCACCGGCGAAGTAATCATTACCCTCACCACCTCGCATCATGTCGTCACCGGCGTTGCCTTCAAGGAGATCATCTTGACCACCTCCTTCAAGTAGATCATCACCACTGCCACCACTCAGAAGATCTTTTCCGTCCTCGCCGAACAGTTCATCGAGCCCCGCGCCACCAAACAGATAATCGTTGCCGCGACCGCCGTAAAGGGTGTCATTTCCACTCATCAGCTCATTGGCTGGTAACGCTTCGTCGAAATCGCCGATTAACTGATCCGCACCGTCACCACCATAGAGTCTGTCGGCACCAGCCCCGCCCACAAGACGGTCATAATTACGAGCAAGAGGATCGTTCGTTTCATTATTTAGCGTTACACTCTGGTTCACGGCATAGAGCAGGTCATCACCACCCTGCCCGAAAATCTCATCGTTACCACTCCCACCCAGGATGGTATCGGCAGCATCGCTACCGCGAATCACATCATTGCCCGCACCACCGTTTAGCACGCTGCTCGTTAATTGCCCACCTGTGCCTTCGTTGTTACCGCCGAGATTAATGGTGTCATCTCCGCCGCGGGCATCGATATTAATAGTGGTAATGCTGCTGTACTCAATAACATCACCGCGAATCTTATAACTGTCTGCCCCATCGGTACCGACAGCTGTAATCGAGGTGATAGATGCTGCATCGTATACCTCTATCACACCACGCGATTTGATTACGATCTGATTGGAGAGAGGTGTACCGTTGACACTGCCATCACTGGTCAGGTTGCGGCCATTCTTATCCTTCCATAGAACCTTGTCAGTATCACTGCGATCTGATTTTTCAGTTGAACTCGCGGCATAGTCATAGAGTGACCCGAGGTCAAGTGGGCCTTCGACATATTCAATGGTGTAATTCTGTGCATCTCCCGCACTCGCCCCATCATAACGAAGCGCTAGCGCGCCCGTTGTACTATCGAAGGCAGCTATATCTGGTGTTGCAGGTTCTGGGCAGTGAAAGGTAAAGTTTGCCAGCACTTCATTCACAAAGCTCTTACGATATTCATACAGGGTCACTTCACCAAAGAGCCCCAGGTCAACCCCTGCCCAGATAAAGGCATCAAGAAAAGCCGACACGGCACCTTCAATATCAAATAGACATTCGACCCCCTGCCCAATACGCTTGAGCATCTCGTCGGCGTAGAACTTTCCATCCTGTATATCGTCATTGAAGTCAAAGTCAACATCACCACGAATGCCACCCTCAACACCTGCCTCGACCAGCCCCCCAATGCCTAGCGAAGCACCGGCAGAGAGCGTGGCACCCAACATTAGCTCTGGGTTATCAACGCCATTAATGACGTTATCATCCATATAAAAACCATTGAAGAGTAACAACGGATCTTGCCAGTCATCATTGCGAAAGGCATTGAATCCACGCGTATCAAAACCAAAAGTGAAATCTGAAACAAGGTCAACCTGACCACCAATTCGCGCATTTAATCCAGGAAAAACCGGTATCGACCTACCAAAGTCCATCTCAATATCAAGCGCGGGAAGGGTATACCTGAAAATATCGGCTGTCTGTCCCAGCAGCAGTTTGACCGCATTGAATGGATCCTGAATGAGTGATAACTCAAAGCTCCCATTACTGGCAAAATCGTCGATACGGGCCTTGGTCGAAGCGTTACTTTCAGGCGAACTACTGCCAGGACTGGTAGCGGTTGACTGAGCCGGTGTAGCGTTACCACTACTATCAACTGCGATATCAAAGTTTCCAAAATCAATCACGCCACTATCAGCAAAACCTGTGGCGAGATCAATAATGTCGGAAAGTGATGTCAGGGCATCGATTGGTGCAACTGCCTGCTCACCCAGTATTAATGCCACCATATCGCGTAGTGATGTGAAGGGTGAATCCAGTTGTTTGAGGAAACCGATCTCCTGCGATAACATATCCAGTAGTGGCTTAATTGGTTCAATGATGGTGATGATCGGATCCAGGATCGGCGCGACAAATTCACTAATGAATTCGCCCGCATCAACAGTGACAGCCTCAAATGTAAACTCAGGTGTACCACCCAACTCAGTGCTACTACCACTGGCACCAAAATCGGAACCTGAAAAAATCTGGCTATAGCGAAGCGTGGTGCTGATGGCTGGCAGCTCCAGCATGACATCGCCAAAACCAAGTGCGCCAAGGTCGATACCCGGAACACGTACTTCTGCAAACAGATCGACATCTGCCTCCACCTCAAGGTTTGCCTCTAACATTTCACTGAAGCTTGAGGCGCGCATCTCTGCCGTTGTCAGGCGGTCATTAACAACACCGCCAACGCCGTTACCGGTATCCTTCAGGTCAACGATAAAGCCACCATAGAGACCGCTCGGTTTATCGACCCCCTCTTCTGAACGCCAGCGTTCCTGCCAGTCTGCATCCCAGTCATCAACATCAGCCACCTCAACCTCAAGAAATGTCAGAGAGCCGTTTGCAGAGAAATTTTCACCCGCGGCATTTTTATCCAGATAGGCATCCAGAAAGAGCTCCAGTTCATTGCCCGTGGTATCGATAAAGAAATCTGCTGCGGCAAAATCGAATCCAAAGCCAAAACCAAAGTTGTAGCCAAAGTCGAGGTTGATATCACCATCGATATCCAGCCCCAGCCCAGGCATGCCGACATCAAAATCGAGCGCAAGTGACTGGCTGATCAGCTTGTCAGAGATGGCAATATTGAAAACGACATAACGGTTATCATCTTCAAAATTCTCTTCTGTGGTTACCTCAAGCCCATCCAGCCCAAGCAGACCAAAGGCCGCGCCCAGTGCATCAGCTATAATCTCGCCCACGCTTCTATCACCACCATCCTTCTCAAGCTCGGCCTGAAGCGGTGCCAGCACACTGGTTCGAATATCGTCTATAAAACCAGCCATTGATGACAGATCACCAATCAACGGGAGCTTAATGGCCATCACCTGATCATTGATGCTGTCGTTAATATTTCGCAGCACCATATCAAGTGCTTCTACAATGAGCTCAGGGTTCTCCCACAGGGTGCGCAGAAAAACTGTACTGTCTATCGCCGGGGCATTAACGTCAAAACTGGCCAGGCCACTGGTGGTAATATCTGCGCTCAGAGTCAGTTGATGATGACCCTCACCACCCAGTGCAGTAGCAGGCGTTGGAAAGAAAAGTGGCAGTGCAATGTCGATCCCTTCTCCGGTAATCTCAACTGGCGCGAGCTCCAGCTCAGAGAGGGTAATTTTGCCGTCACTGTTACTATTACTCTTCTCCTGTAGTACCAGTGCGATTCCAGTATCAAGTGATGCGACCCCATTTTCAATAAACATCCCGGGAGTCAGGTTTTTCAGAAAACTGGTATCTGTAATACCCAGGGCGTTGGCGAGATCTGTTAGCATCGCATCAAGGTCAAGTGACGCCTCCAGGTCAAGATCATCGGCAAGGAGCTCAAGGCTCATTCTCAGGCCATCATTGCGGATTCCTGCATCGATCTCTGCCTGCTCCAGCCCCGCCTCAGGATCTATATAGAGTGACGGGGTAGTGCTACCAAAATCGATGCCAAAACCCAGCCCGAAGGTGGCTGCTGGGGTTATGGCAACATTGCCACTGCTTTCAATATTAAAGATATCGAACAGACCCGCAGCATCACCGGCAAACTGATCCAGGTTCAGGGCCAGCGCTTCACTAAATTCAACACGACGATCAAGCTCCAGCGCAAATTCGATGGTGCTCCCTTCAATCACAAAACCGAGCGCATTCCCTGCCCCGCCAGAAACGGTTGCCATGATCACTTCAAGCAGCCCCCGAATGGTCGGCGCACTGCCACCCGCATTGTTATTAGCCGTACTGTCGCCACTTGAAAACTGTGCAAAGTAATCATTGACTGGTGAATAAAAATCGAGTGGATTCTTGACATCACCCACGACCATCGCCAGCAGCTCACCGAAACCGCCATCGATCAATGGCAGGTCGATCGCGTTGATATCATCGATAACGCCATCACTGAAATCACTGACACTTCGTAAGAAATCAAGAATAATGGTCTGCAACTCTGCTGCTAGTTCGACATCAAATGCAAAACCAGGCAGCTCACCATCAAGTAAATCGTTATCAGTCACCGTCGCAATAAAGCGCCCTAACTGATCCAGGTTAACCGTTTCACCAAACAGACTGGCACGGGCATCCATAACAAAATTACCAGCCATGCCGCTTTCCAACCCGACGCTAACAAGCTCTGTTACTGTGCCGCCCCCGTTTCTGTAATCGCTTAGCTCACCTAATGTGATACGGCCATCATCAACACCGGGATCAGCCACCTCGATGGTTGCGACTGCCTCAATTGCAAAGTCACTGTTACTGACACTAACTTCACCAATGCCCAGCGCCAGCGCCACATCTAGATCACTGACAGAGGCGTAAAACCCAGCCTGAAGAGGGTCAAGAGTAAAATAGAGATCATCCTCTCTAAGGAAATCATCCCCATTGATGATGGCATTAAAATCACCACCAACGCCTGCGCTTGCACGAGATTCAAGCTCACCGATGGCGTTATTCAGATCAAGCCCGGCCTCAAAGCCAAATGCAAAGCCCCCCTGTATTAAGGCATTTCCTGTTGCCGTCAGGTCAAAACCGCTATCACCTGTGGTATCGAGCAGGTCCGCTGCTGAGAGATTAAAAGCGACACTTTCATTAAATGCCTGATTAATATCGAGCGAGAACTTGAGTACATTATCTTCAAATCCACCGCTGAACAGCACCCCGGGTTCATCAGTGAGCCAGTCGAGCGGTTCCAGCACCACCTCACTGCCGGCACCAACATCGCCAAAGTTAAATTCAGGCAGCGACAGAGATGTTGCGGCATCGTAGAAACTACCGGCAAGGGACACCACAACACTCAGGTCAACGCCGCTGAAGTCAACGCCATTTAGAATCGCGTCACTGAAATTCACACCGGCCAAACTGGCACCACTAAAGTTGGTGCCACTAAAATCGAAGCCACTGAAATCGAAGCCTCTGAGATCAACACCACTGAAATTAACCCCGGTCAGGATCGAGCCACTGCTGTTACCACTGCGATTACTGCCAAATGACAGCTCCGAGATATTCAACGCATTCGCAAACGTCGCACCACTCAGATCAAAACGGCTAAAGTCGAATTCCAGGCCAGCAAAGTCGATCCCACCCAGATCCACAGCGCGCAGATTGATACCGTTGCCACTATCACCACTCCCAAACAGGCCGTTGATCAAGGTGGCACCACTGAACTTCGCGCCCGCAAGGTTGAGACCAGAAAAATTGAAACCGACACCGTTGAAATTAACGCCGCTGAAATCGACACCACGCAGGTAGCTATCGGTCAGCCCAGTGAGAGTCGTCAGGTTGGTGCCACTAAAATTAACACCACTCAGGTCCAGCCCTCTGAAATCAAGACTACCCAGATCAGAGAGCGCGCTAAGATCAAAACCGCGCAGATCATACCCAGCCAGACTCAACCCTGAGGTAAAATCAAGCGCACCGAGTGCTGCCAGATCAAGGCCGCCAGTCGTGCTGGCACCATCACCACTACTAC
>WFVD01000029.1 GCA_015491865.1 Gammaproteobacteria bacterium | reverse complement strand
TACTGAACACGGCGGTCACCATTGGATGATGCGCCCATCGAACGACCTGCCAGCGGTGTATCTATGTCGAGATATTGCGATTTCCGCAAGGGCATCAACGGGCTGGCAATACTGGTGGAAGAGGCGTTGCAACACGATCCATTTTCTGAACCACGTCACCTGATCAAGTTGAGAAGCGCGTTCGCCCGTTAATGCCAGATGAGCGTGACCAACAACGCCAGCAAGAGGCTCAGCCGATTCTGGATAGATTACGGGTCTGGTTGGATGATGTCTTACCCCAGGTGCCCCCGGCAAGCGCCACTGGCAAAGCGTTGAACTACCTGCACAACGAATGGGATAAGCTGATTCGCTACCTGGACGATGGTTGCCTGGAGATCGACAATAATGGTGCCGAAAATACCATTCGGTCGTTTGTGGTTGGGCGTAAAAACTGGTTGTTCAGTGCTTCGGTCAAGGGCGTCAAGGCCAGTGCCAATCTGTACTCACTCATTGAGACCGCCAAAGTGAACGGACTGGAACCGTATGCTTAATCTGCGGCATCTTTTTACCAAACTGCCGAAGGCGGAACAGTTGAGGCCATTGAAGCGCTCTTGCCGGGTACTATCAATAAAGATCAGATGACTCGGTGATGTGCAATGCTGTGGTTTGTTTTTCGCTTACATTATTCTAACCACTTCTCAAGTAGGGTAGCCAGGGCATCTTTGTTAATTGGTTTAGTAAGATAGTCATCCATACCGGCATCAAGGCATTTCTCGCGATCACCAGCTAATACATTCCCTGTCATAGCGATAATAGGTGTTCTATTTTTATTCAATAATTTTTCATTCATTCTGATTATCTGTGTGGCTTGGTAACCATCAAGTACAGGCATCTCACAATCCATAAATATCAGGTCATAACATCGGCTCGAGAATTCGGTTATTGAAATTTCACCATTATTGACAGTTGTAGAAGATATGCCGTGCTTTTGAAGGTAGGATGTGATGATCATCTGGTTGACTTCATTGTCTTCAACAATCAACGCGGTTAGTTTATTATTGCTGAAATCAACAATCGAACTAGTTGAGTGATTAGCGGAAGAGTCATGATCTTTCTGGTTAACTTTTTTATAGAAAATTGCTGTAAACCAGAAAGTGCTGCCTTTATCCTTTTTGCTTGTTACTCCAACTTCTCCTCCCATAATAGTAGCAAGTCTTTTGCATATTGATAGCCCTAAGCCTGTTCCTCCATATGTTCGGCTGGTTGATTTATCTGCTTGTTTATATTCATCAAATATGTGGTTCAACTGTGTTGGTGTCATTCCAATGCCAGAGTCGATAACCTCAAATAAGATGGTTATATGATCTGTATCTTCCTCTTTTGTTGATATCACTATTTTCACTGAACCGTTATCAGTAAATTTAATCGCATTATTAAGGAGATTGATTAATACCTGTTTTACTCTTACTGGGTCACCGTATAATATCTCGGGTACCTGAGTGCCAGTCTTGTATTGTAGCGATACCCCTTTTTTAGATGCCGTTTCGTGGAAGAGGCTGAGTACCTGTTCTGATACCTTTCTTATTGAAAATTCTATTTTCTCAAGCGACATCATGCCAGCTTCCAGTTTTGAATAATCTAACGTGTCATTAAGAATGCTTAATAATGACTCGGTAGAACTTATAACCGTTTCTGCAAGTTTATGTTGATTGCTATCAAGGTCACTTTGCTGGAGCTTGTCCATGATTCCAAGGATTCCGTTAATCGGAGTTCTAATCTCATGACTCATTGTTGCAAGTAAACGGTCTTTTAATGCTTCTGATGATTGTGCTGTTGTTAAAGCCTCATCAAGATCAATGGTTTTGGTTTTAAGTTCGGCTGCAATAACTTTAAGATTAGATGATATCAAGTTTAGTTCAGTAGCTCTCCGCGCACGATTTGAAACTGCTGCAACAAGACGTTCAGGGGAGACCGGTTTTGATAAAAAGTCATCGCCTCCGAACTCCATGGCATTCATCTGTTCGCTAAGGTCTGATTCCGTTGACAGAAATATTATGGGTATCCCTGAGTATTTCTCTTTTTGTCTGATTATTCTCGCCAGTTCAGCGCCAGAACAAGATGGCATGTAGAGGTCCATTAAAATAAGGTCTGGTAAAAAGGAATCAATTACATCAAGAGAAAGTAGAGGGTTCGTCAGTTTTTTTATTTTCATACCAGCTCTAAGAATAATCATTCCATGGTAAGAAGCCAGCATTTCATCATCATCAATAATTAATACTTTATAAGACCTGCTATCTCGTGGAGTTGTTGCCTTATCTAGCGAACTATTAAGATCAGAATAGTCTATTGGCCATGGGTGAAAGTATGTTCCCCCCGAGCGGACGGCTTTGAGTCTCTCGTGAATTGTATCTTCGTGTGATAAAACAATAACAGGAGTGTTAGCGCCTTTTAGCTCATTGACCAGGCGGTGGCCAAGTTGGCTTGTTTCTGTGATCAGTGCGGAACAATCAATGATGACTGGGTCATCTGATCGTTGTATGTGACTGTCAATTACAATTGAAGAGTAACCTCTTAGTTTTAGGTGGTCGCATATTTCATCACTCAGAGTAAGAGTCCTGATAAGCACACACACATTTGCTTTATTTATAGCAGGTAGTGATAGGGTTTTATTACTTTTTTCTGGTGGAGATTGTTTGTTCGTTGCCTTTGTATTCATGGCTCTATCCGTAGTATTTATGCGAATCCTTTGTTCCTGTTAAGTCATGAGATATTAGTCAAGCAGGTTCTTTAACTCTTTTTTAACGATGCCAAATTCCTCTACCGCATGTCTAATATATTCGTCGTGCCCTGTTAGGTTATTATTTCTAGATGACTTTTCAATATATTCACAGATCTTTGCCAACTTTATTGCCCCTACATTTCCACTGCTTCCCTTAATGCAGTGAGACTCTTCAGTTAACACCTTAAGGTCGTTGTTATTAAATGCCTCGCGAAGCAAGCTAAGTCTCTCAGGTGTGTCGTTCAGATACACTTCTATTATTTCGTTAAACATCTCTTCAGTTGCTTCTTTTAATATGGCTATAGACTCGTAATCTAATGATGGTTCATTTAGTATGTTCATCGTTAGTAACCTGTTAGTTGGTTGAGGTAGTTGGTGTGGATTCTGGTATGTTTTTTACGGATCTGCTTCTGCCCTGGTTGAATGTCCAGTTATTCAGTTTGGCAATGAGCGTATCTCTGTTGATAGGTTTTGCGAGGTAGTCATTCATTCCGGCTGCTATACATCTCATCTCGTCTCCCGGCATAGCATTTGCTGTGACTGCAATGATTGGAGTTTGTTGATTTGTGCCATTGTTTTTCCGTATAGATTCTGTTGCCTGGTAACCATCCATTACTGGCATCTGGCAGTCCATTAAAATAACGTCATAGTGTTCGTTTGATGTCTTATTGACAGCTTCTTTTCCATTGCAGGCAATTGCCACATTGCAACCTAATTTTTTTAGTATTGAGCTGGTGACTTTCTGGTTCACAAGGTTGTCTTCAACAATTAATACGTTGATCCCTTTTTTCTCCAATATAGGGCCCTGACTTTCCTCTGATTCTATAGTCGGTTCTATATCAGGGATTACAGGAAGGCATATGTCTAGCCAAAATATGCTGCCCTGGTTTTCATTAGAAATAACGCCAATATTACCATTCATTCTGGAAATTAGCTGTTTGCAAATAGAAAGCCCAAGGCCGGTTCCCCCATAGTTTCTAGTGGTTGAAGTGTCAGCCTGGGAGAATGTATCAAATATTATCGCATGCTGGTTTTGGGCAATTCCGATTCCGTTATCTTCAATCTCTATATGAATATGTTGCTTATTATTAATTGTTAAACGTGATGACAGGCGAACAGTAATTAATCCATTATCTGTGAATTTAATCGCATTACTTAAAAGGTTAGTCAATACCTGCCTGATGCGAGTTGGATCTCCGACGACCGTAGAAAGGGTGTTTCTATCAATCAAGGTCTTTAGTTCTGTCTCTTCCTTAAGCATGGGTTTATGGTGCTTAATAATGTTTTTAACAAGAGAGATGATGTTATATGGTATAGATTCAAGTGATAGTTTTCCAGATTCGGTTTTAGTGAAGCAGAGGAGGTCATCAAGTATCCCCATTAAATTGTTACCGCATTCAAGGGCGATATTAAGGTGACTCCTCTGTTCATTACTCAGGGATGTGTCAGACAGTAGATTAAGTGTCCCTAGTACACCATTCATGGGGGTTCGAATTTCATGGCTCATATTGGCCAGAAATCGCGATTTTACCTGATATGCCTTAATAGCCGAATCTCTGGCTTGTTTCAGTTCTTTTTCATGGACCTTTCTTTCTGTAATATTTCTTATTGCTGCGCAAACCAAGGTTTCACTGTTTAGCCTGAATGTGCTGAAAGAAACCTCAACAGGAAAGGACCTCCCTGCGCTGCTTTTATGTATCATTTCAGGGTGGTTAATGTTTTTACTCTGTATGGTGATCTTATTAAGGTCGTTATGTGAGAGTGGAGAGACCATTAAATCACTAAATCGGAGTCTACATTCTGCCATTTTTTTATAACCATATAGTGATAAAGCAGCGCTATTTGCCTCAATAATGAGTTGTGTTTTCTCATCAAATATAACAATTGCATCTGAAACTGAGCTGAATAATAGCCTGTATTTTTCCTCATTTTCTTTTGATTTTTTCTCAGATAGCTTGCGTTTTGTAATATCATTAAAAACAACTACAGCGCCAGTAATCAGCCTGCCATCAAGAATAGGCCTTGTTGAGTATTCAACAGGGAACTGCTGGTGGTTTTTTTTCCAGAAAACCTCGTTATCAACTCTAGAAGACTCACCCTCGGTAAAAGTTCTAAATATAGGGTTAGACTCAAGACTATAAATTGTTCCATCATCATTAAGGTGATGGATCATTGGTAAAATTCTTTCGCCAAGTAGTTCATCTGTATTATTGTAGCCTAATAAGCTAACTGCTGACTCATTGATAAATGTACAGGTTCCATTTAAGTTAAGCCCAAATATTCCCTGGTCTGTTGACTCTAGTAATAGGCGAATATGATGGCTTAGTTTCATTCTTTCATTTTCAGCTCTTATTTTCTCAGTGCTATCCTCGCTGATTAAGACAACTTCATCTATCTCATTATTATCATTATATACAGGAAAAATATGGCTCTGAATCCAGCGGTTGCTACCAGTTGAGCCACTCAGATCGAACAATGTTGCTGGAAGTAAAGATGCAGTACCGTTAAATGCCATCTCGACATATTTCATTAATCCCTTCTGTTTGAGAGAGCTATCTTTCAGGATATTATAAGTACCTACTGCAGCATCATCTATTCCCCATAATGATCGCCATGCGCCATTAACATTTGTTAAGGCACCGTTTAAGTCAAATATTTGAATGCTGAAAGGGAATTGCTCAATTGAGTTGATAAATCTTTTTGTTGATTTCATCAATGTACGCTCTGCATTTTTTCGTTCTGAGATCTCTCTTACAATTCCGATGTATCCATGAGAGTTATCAGTATCTAGCTTGCTGATAGAGATTTCTAGTTCTACCTCTGATTGATCCTTTTTTTTTCCTTTAATTTCACGTGGGCCATTGTCAACAATTCCAGAAATAGATGTTTCATGGTAATGTGATAAATAGTCGTCATGGTTTGATCTATGATCATCACACATGAGAATATTGATATTCTTGGCTAATACTTCATCAGATGAATAACCAAATATTCTCTCAGCAGACTTACTGAAGTAAGTAATATTTCCACCTTTATTGATGGTTATTATGCCATCGACAGCGCTCTCGACGATTAATTTTAATTTTTGATATTCATCATTAAGGCTATTATCTGGATCTGATTTTAAAGTGAGATCGTTGATTGTATGCGCTAGTATGAAATACGCGATTAATGAAATTAGACTTAAGAAGGCTAATTGTACTAGAGCGTCAGATAAGTTAGCGTAACTATTATCGGGGTAAATTGAAAATAGAACTCCACCAGCCAGAATCAGAAGTGATAATATTATTCCTAAAATTGCTTTGTTCATCTTCAGAATCCATTGAAGGTGAGGTGGTGCTGGTTGTTACGCCATTTTTTGTTCAGGCCTGGTTCTTTGTCTGCCACACATAATGCGCTTTTACTTCACTTCCATCATTGCTGTAGTTGATTTCAGAGCAGAGTGATTTGACAAGGGCAATGCCTCTACCATGTGAGTTTATGTTTTCTGTTAACTTATTTTTTTCCTGGGAGATGTCAAATCCCTGGCCGGAATCTTTTACACTAATAATTAGCTCACCACCAGCAACGACTGGGTTATGCTCAAGGGTGATCTCAATATATGAATCAGTAAGGTTTTCTAGTGCTAATTCGCGTGAGTTATAGTATTCAATAAAGCCATTTGGGTTGCTCTTTATATCTGAGCTGAGTTTAAGCAGGCCATGTTCAAGTGAATTTGAAAATAACTCTGACACGATGGTATAAATTCGTTCCCTGTGTTTTGATAATCCCTGTATTTCCATAATAGACTGGGTGATAAGAGGGCAGGGGTTTATTTTTCTAAGTGCATCAGCCTCAAGCCTCATCGAAAGACTCCAGCTTCCTGGAGGGAGTGTTAATCCGCCTTTCTCAATAATAGTGTTATCAGGGTTTTCCAGGGTATCGGCAGTAACCTCTATAAGTGTAATATCATCAAACTGTTGGGTACCCTTACAAAATGCTTCGATGGACTGCTTAATCGCATCAAAAGGGGTATCAGATTTCTGGGCTGATAATAATATTTCGTCAAGTTTTTTCTGAGTATACATATCGCCATTCTTATTTTGTGCCTCTATGACACCATCGGATAGCATATAAATCTTACTACCATGTGTGAGCTCAATGAATTCCACGCTTCTATCCAGGTTGCTGCTGTCAAGTACGCCTAGTGGGAGGTGGCTAGATGAAACCCTGATAGGTTCTTCATTGTCGCGGGTTATAATTATGTCAGGATTACCACCATTCCATATTGCTACAGTTCTAAACTCTTCGTCAGCTTCTATAAGTGATGCAGCACAGAAGAATCCTGATGGTAATGTCTCCTTTAATCGTTTATTGATATTGAAGGCAATGTCACCAATAGAATACCCCTTTGAAGAGAGGCTATAAAAAGTATCTGAAACGGGAATAGCTCCAATAGCAGCAGATAAACCATGGCCGGTAAAGTCACCAAGCATGAGATGCATACCACCTGAGGGTGTGCGCGAACATAACAGGATGTCACCGCTCGTGATTGACATGGGTTTAAGCATGTATTGAATGTTTTTGATATCCAGATTTTGAGGATTTGTGATGTTTGTGAAAATTGTCTCGGCTATTTCATGTTCTAATTGAAGGCGGCTGTGGTGTTCCTGTAGTTCAGCTCTGCTATCTGCTATTTTGTTATAAAGCTCTCTTACTCTTACCATCGCATCTATTTTTGCTTTTATAATAACGCTATTATATGGTTTGGTGATAAAGTCATCGCCACCATATTCAATACATTTTGCCAGTGCGTTTTCATCTGTAATTGCAGTCAGAAAAATGATGGGGACAAATGCATCGCCACATAAGCGTTTGATTTCAACTGCTGCATCATACCCATTCATAATGGGCATCATGACATCCATTAGAATAATGTCAGGCTTATCACTTTTGAATTTTCTGATTGAATCTTCACCATTTATGGCAGAAATAACATGGTAATTAAGTTTCTTGATAAGTGTTGTGAGGATGAGTCTGTTTGTTTTATCATCATCAACGATAAGAACAGATAGTCTCTTTTTAGAGGTTATACTGCTCTCATCTTCCATGATGTGATCATAATTTTCAACTACCATAATTTTTTATGCTATCTATTCAATAGTGAAGAGTTTGTCAAAATTAGATATTGCGAGAATATTCTTGATCTCTTTATTGCAATTTTTCAGCAGGACAGATGAGTTATCTCCACCCGTTCGTTCTTTAAGTACCAGTAACATACCGAGAGCTGAGCTATCCATGTACTCTGTTTGTGCCAGGTTGATAATGATCTTTATATTCCCCTTGCTAAGGCCGACTTCGTATGCATCTCTAAATTCCTTGTATAGATTAAAGTCAAAGCGACCATTTATTGAAATGGTAAGGGTGGCTCCATCGTTAGAGAGCTGTGTTGTTAGTGCCATAATAGTCTATCCATAATATATATTAGCCTGCGGTTAGGTGCTGAGCATGGTTTTCAGAATAATTCAACTTCGCCTTCTACTATTGATTCCTGGTGTGCTGGCTTATCTCTTTCATGATTTAGCTCGGACCTTTCTTTCCTGGCTTTATTTTTTATTAGAGATAGTGCTTCTTCATAATCAAATGATTCATTGTTATTTCCACTGTCCAGATCGGACAGCTGGCTAAGTAGGTCACTTGAATACACCTTTAATTTTTCAAGGTGTCGCTGGGATGAATCAATTTGCTGACTAACAATGTCTTCAAACTGTAATCCACGCACTGCAATATTAATATTCTCGTTAATATTATCAGATAGAATAGAAACGGTTCCAAGATTATCGGAGACCTTTCCGTTCATATTCCCAATTTCGTCAAGCATCATATCAACCCTGCTTTTTGCGGAAATTGCCATGTTCATATCCTTTGATGCAACATCACCAACTATTTTTCTTGCCTCTGAAATGGAGTTTCTTGTTTTTTCTACATGATTTCTGATTTCATCATTAAAACGGTTGGAGTGCTGAGAAAGCTTTCTAACCTCATCCGCGACGACAGCAAAGCCACGACCTGCCTCACCAGCATGTGCTGCTTCAATTGCAGCATTTAATGCCAGCAGGCTAGTCTGGTCAGCAATTGTCTTAATATCTTCAAGGAGCTTAAAGATTTCATCCATTTGATAGACCATATCGTCAATCTTATGGACAGTTTCAATGCTTTGCTTGCTTACGTTAACCAAGAGGTCTATAAAGTAGGTTAGGATCTCTGAGGTCTCATTAGCAAACTCTTTTATTCCAATTGCTTTTTCGTCATCACCCGATCCCTTGAGGGAGGCGCCTGAGACATTCTCAATGATCCCTGTCACCATTGATTTTTGTTCCTGTATATCACCATTGAGTGCGCTAAAGCTATTTCCAAGGTTTGACACTGCATCACCTACTACGCCTCTTGCCTGTGATAGTTCTTTACAGGAGCTATCAATCTCGTTGTTTAGTGCGTCAGTGAGAAGGCTCACAAGCTCAACGAGACTTTCATGTTTGCAGCTCATAGACTGACTGTTATCATCTGTGGCGTCATTAGCTACACTAGTGGGTGATGCGCTATGTCGTATTGTTGCGATTACCCATAGCACAATTGATAGAGTTGATAGTGGTATGTGGGTATCAGCATACGATCCGCTAATTACCAGCACTATAGTTATAGTGCTGGTAATTAAAGGGATAAAGTAGTTTTTTAAATAAATGCTCATTTTCTGTGTTAAAGAGCTCATGATGGTCCGTGGTGATCGTATGCTATTAGTTATCGGTCTCTTGAAATGTAACTTGACCTATTTGGTTACTTACCCTGTTTAGTTAGCGAGATGATCTTTCCCGGAATTGAGTTTAGTGGGAGTATGTTGTCAACCCCACCAAGTTTGACTGCTTCACCTGGCATTCCCCATACCACACTCGTCTTTTCATCCTGTGCAATAGTGTTTGCACCTACTTCATTTAACTCCCTCATGCCTGCGGCACCATCATTTCCCATGCCTGTGAGTATGACTCCGATGGCATTGGGGCCAACATTCTGCGCAACAGATCTAAACATTACATCGACAGAGGGGCGGTGCCGGTTTACAGCGGGTCCATCATTAAGGCGACATATAAATCTTGCACCATCTCGCTCAATTAACAGATGGTGGCTTCCAGGTGCAATATAGACATGACCTGGCAAGATCTGCTGGCCATCATGTGCTTCATAAACAGTCATAGCAGAACAGCTATTCATTCTTTTCGAAAAGGGCCCGCTAAAGGCTTCAGGGATGTGTTGTGAGATTACCATTCCAGGGGCGTCAGCCGGCATCCGGATCAGGACTTCTTTTATAGCCTCGGTGCCACCGGTTGATGCACCTAGTGCAATAATAGTGTCGGTTGTCTTAAAGTGGCGTTTATTATTCTTCTGGTTCTTCTCCAGAATGACATCGGCTGAATTCTTTGGGGGAATTTCACCTATAGAGTCCGAGCTTTCTGTAATAGCATGAACATTTGCCCTTGATGCTGTTTTCACTTTACTGATGATCTCTTCAGTATAGTCGGGCAGTGAGTGCGCAAGATCAATTTTTGGCTTTGAAACAAAATCTATTGCGCCAGATGCTAACGCCTCCAGAGTGACATCAGCTCCCTTTTCAGTAAGTGATGAGATCATAATGACTGGAATAGGGTGCAGACGCATCAGATTTTTAAGGAATGTGATGCCATCCATACGTGGCATTTCGACATCCAGTGTAATAACATCCGGCTTTAGTTTTTTTATCTTATCACGTGCAACATATGGGTCTTGTGCCGTCCCTACCACCTCAATTTCGTTGCCTGTTTCCAGGATTTTTGTAAGAAGTTGACGGATCAAAGATGAGTCATCGACGATGAGTACTTTTATTTTATTAGCCATTATCCCCCCTTTAGAAAAGCTCAATATCGCCTTCAACAGGTTTCTGAACAAGATTCTTCATATAGTCTGTCTCACGCTCAATGACGGTCTCATTGTGAAGCTTTCTAAGTTTTTTGATTCTAACCCGCCCGGTTTCCGGAAAATAATAGACCTTTCTAGGGTGTGGGGAACCGACATCGCTAGATAAGAGTGTCAGCCCTTCGGTTTTGATGTATGAAATTGCAAACGCGATGTTACGCTCTCCAACATCAGTCATGTTTCTGAGGATTTTACCGCCACCAAATATTTTAACTTCAAGGTTTTGTTTTTGACCACCATTTTTCAGGATCTCATTGATCAGCATCTCCATCGCAAAATTTCCATACCGGGCAGATTCACTTAATTTAGTGCTACCACTATTATCGGCTGGCAGCATAAAGTGGTTCATGCCACCAACACCTCTACGTGGGTCACGGATACAGGCGGATATGCAAGAGCCAAGGACTGTCACGATAGCCTCATTGCATTTTGTTACATAAAACTGCCCTGGAAGGATTTTAGCAGTGATTATTTCGTTCTGTTTATCCCAATAACGGTTAATATGAGAGAACCCTGGTAGAGAATCCTCTAACTGGAGATCTTTTGATCGACCAAGTGCCATCAGGAAACCCTCATTTTATCTTTTTATAGATAGTCTGACCGAGTAACTTGAAACGGTCAGATACTTTGAAAAGTGATTCTGAGTGACCAATAAATAGGTGTGCATCGTTTTTTAGAACATTTGCATACCTGTCAAAGAGAACCTTTTGAGTATCCTTGTCAAAATAAATCACAACATTACGACAAAATATAAAATCGAAAGGCCCTTTTGTTGGCCACTCTTGCAATAAGTTGAGCTGTTTGAAGGTGATGATCTCCTGAAGTTCAGGTCGGACACGGACCGTGCCTTCATTGCCTCCCTTTCCATTTAGAAACCATCGCTTTTTTCTATTATTACTCAGCCCGTTTATTCGATCGCTACTATAGACACCGTTTCGGGCCTTCTGTAACACATCTGAATCCAGGTCTGTTGCGAGAATTTTCAGGTCCCAGGTCTCGTTTGATGGCATCGATTCCTTCATGGCAATTGCTAAAGAGTAGGGCTCTTCACCTGTTGAGCAGCCTGCAGACCAGATCCTTATGCGACGATCTAACTGGTTTTTCCTGATTAACTCAGGTACTAAAGTTTTAGTCAGATACTGGAAGTGGTGGTCTTCTCTAAAGAATGCTGTCAGATTAGTGGTGATTGCATTAGTGAACTTTATTAGCTCAGCATCATCACCACCTTCAACAAGATTGCAATAATCCGAGAATTTATCTATTCCCAGGTTCCGAAGCCGCCTTGAGAGGCGGCTGTATACCATATCTTTTTTCGCACTAGAGAGGGATATTCCTGTGTGACTCTTTACTAGATTTCTTACTTTTTCAAAATCTCTATCTGTGAAGTCGAAGTCGCGAACTTTTTCCATGTTTTAATAAACTCACTGGTTGTGCAACTATATGGATTAGAATTCTTCCCATTCATCACTTTCAGCCGACGCCACTTTCTGTTTCGGTTGAGGAGGTTGCCTCCTGGCCGGGGTGCCTGGTCGTTCGACTGGCATATTACTGGAGGCATGAGCTGGACGAGAAACCTGTAAGGTTTCATCATTATCATCAACAGTAAAGAACTCCATTTGCTGTAAAAGACCTTTAGACTGTTCATCCATTGATTCACTGGCAGCTGCTGCTTCCTCAACAAGCGCTGCATTCTGCTGTGTAACTTCATCCATCTGGATGATGGCCTTATTTACCTGGTCAATCCCAGTTGACTGTTCCTGGCTGGCTGCTGCTATTTCAGCTATAATATCGCTTACTTTCTTCACTGCTGTCACAATCTCTTCGAGCGTCTTTCCTGATTCATCAACCAGTTTGCTGCCTTCATCAACCTTTTCAACACTGTCATTAATTAGCGCCTTAATCTCTTTGGCTGCTGCTGCACTCCGTTGTGCAAGGTTTCTAACCTCGCCAGCAACAACGGCAAACCCTCTGCCTTGTTCCCCGGCTCTGGCTGCTTCTACTGCGGCGTTTAGCGCAAGCAGATTGGTCTGAAAAGCGATTTCATCGATAACACTAATGATGTCCGCTATTTTCTTGCTACTGCTGTTAATCTCAGCCATAGCTGACACGGCATTTCCAACCACAATCCCACCCTTTTCGGCCTGCTCCCTTGCGCCGCTCGCCAGCTGGTTAGCCTGGTTTGCATTGTCAGCATTCTGTTTTACGGTGCCAGTAAGTTGTTCCATACTTGATGCGGTCTCTTCAAGTGAGGAGGCTTGCTCTTCAGTCCGCTGGCTAAGGTCTTGGTTACCCTGTGCAATCTCGCCTGCACCTGAAGTGATAGCTGATGCAGATGCCCTGATATCACCAACCATTCTCCTCAGGTTGTTAACAGAGGTGTCGATCGCATCTTTCAACACCAAAAACTCACCCTGGAAATCACCATGCATGTTCTGTGAAAGGTCGCCATTCGCAAGAGCAGTCATGACGCGTGTTCCTTCCTGGATTGGGTTAACCACAGCATCAAGCATCTGGTTCACGCCAGCTGAAAGATTACGCATAAAGCCATCGTATGATGAAGCATCAATTCTCTTTGAGAGGTCGCCTGCAGAGGCTGCACTGATTAAGGCTTGCATCTGACGCTCAGCATCCTTCTGTTCAGTAATATCTTTCCACTCAACCATGTTTCCTATCAGGTTTCCGTTATCATCAACTACTGCAGTTGCATTGACTTCAAATTCAAGATCAGCGACACGAATTTCTGCCCTGGCAGGTAAGTTATTCTTATTACCAAGCAGTGCACGTTGATGTGAAGGGTTCTTATGGAACTGATCGATATTTTGGCCCACCAGGTTATTTGGATCGAATCCTGGAAAAGCATTTCTAAGCTCGGTTCCACGCTTCTGAAGCATATCAATCACAGCTGGGTTTACGTATGTGATCTTAAGGTCGGTATCACACAGCATCATATTAGTCTGAGCACCATCAATTGCTGATTTCAGTCGGGTGACTTCTAGCTCTCTTTCTATTTCTGCAGTTACATCAGTTGCGTATTTGACTACTTTGGATGGGTTGCCATCAATATCCATTATTGGGTTGTATGAAGCCTGAATCCATACTTCTTTGCCGTGCTTGTCCAGTCGTTTGTAGCGACCTGAATGGAACTTTCCAGCATTTAATTCCTCCCAGAATCGAGCATATTCATCAGACTTTTCATAATCTGAATCTACAAAGATCCGGTGATGTTTTCCCTGGATTTCACTGAGTGTATAGCCTACAGTGTTTAGGAAATTGTCGTTGGCATTTATTATAGTTCCATCCATACTGAATTCAATTACTGCCTGACTTTTACTGATCGCCTTGATCTGATTAAAGTAATCTTCATTTAATATTTCCTTTTCACGGACATGAGTTACATCTGACCATTCAAGGGTAGTGCCTATATAACTACCGTCCTGATCAGTTTGTGCTGTTACGTTGATAGCAAACGTAAGTGGCCCCACCTGGATATCAGTTGAATAGGGCAGGTTAGATGGATCACTTAGAATTTTCCTCTGGTGGTCTGGGTTCTTATGAAAAATATCAAGGCATGTTCCCACTATGTCATCAACTGAAAACCCAGGATAAAGCGATGTTAGCGTCTCTTTGTTTTTTCTTAGTAGCTCTATCGTTGCACTATTTGCATATGTAATAACCAGGTCTAAATCAATCATCATAAAGGGCGTCATTGCATTATCGATTGCCGACTGCATACGCAGTTGCTTTATGTCTTTTGCTCCCTTGATTCCTGATTTAACTGATTTTCTTGCTGACGCCATTTGTGATTCCTCCATTGTCCTATTATCACCTGTCATTTTAGAAGCGACGTTATTTAGCGCTAGCTCCCACATGTTTCCAACTTCATCTGTCCATTTATCTTTAGCGAGATCTTTCATAACATCAAGTAATGTAGAGATGACCGCCTCATAATGTTCAGGTTTCGCCCCATACTGAATATGCTTATCGCCAAGTTGCGTTAAAATTTCATTGAGTTTCTCTGGTTCCCTCAGGCTATTTATAACTGTTGTAAGTGCAGAGAGCAGTTTCTTCTCCTGCTCTTTAATCCTGGTGTCCTTAAATAGCAGCCTGATATCTGGATATCTAATAAATAGCTCTTGATAAAAGTTTTTTGCTAACTGATCAGTATAAGGCGCGAGTGTTAAGAAACTCGCTTCAATTAGCTCTATATCTACATCGACCGGTTTGTCAGATCTTAGTTGAAGTGAGTTCATTATTTCACCACCACCTGATTACTGTTGGTCGAGCCGAATTTTTAGTCTTATTTATTGGCATATTACTATCTCCTTGGCTAATTTAGCCGTACCATGCCATGTCAGAAAGTGTCTGTTCCAGTATGTCCCTGTACTCACTACCTGGTTTTGTCTGCTGCTGAAACATTTTTTTATCGCTATGGATATTTGCGATATTTCTATAATTACCTGTCTGAAAACGGGTTTTTTTATCACTTCTGCTCTTGATGTTCTTCACTGCTAAGTCCTGATACGTGTGTCTATTACTGTAAAAAGGATTCGCTCTTATCAAGAACGCCACTATTCAGTAGTTTATCAATCTCAAGCACAATGACCATTTTATCCTCAACAGTTGCAAGCCCTTTAACATAGTCAATGCTAATAGTTCCAAAGTCTGGCGGCGGTTTCATCTCCTCAGCAGCAACGTTATAGACATCTGATACCGCATCAACAACGATTCCCATGGTTCGGTTACCGTCATCACCTGAAACTTTAAGTACAATAACGACTGTGGTCGCACCATAGGGTATGGTATCAAGAGAGAATTTATGCCTAAGGTCAACGATCGGAACAATGGTTCCTCTCAGGTTTATTACCCCTTTTATGTAGTCAGGAGTGTTGGGAATAGGGGTGACGTTATCCCACCCTTTAATCTCCTGTACACGAAGAATATCAACGCCATACTCTTCACCGGCTAGTATAAATGTGAGGTACTGATCGGTGTCTGTCATAACATCTACTGATGTATTTGAGTCAATTTGTTGTGCTACACTCATACTTATCTCCTTACGCAACTTCTCTAACCTGGCTCGTTGAAGTGTTGCCCGATGTTGGTGGATTACGTGATAGCTCTATCAAACCATCAACATCCAGGATTAATGCGACAGTACCGTCTCCAAGAATTGTTGCTCCTGAAACGCCATCGACACGTTTATAATTGGTTTCTAAACTTTTAATAACAACTTGCTGTTGCCCTAGAAGATCGTCTACAAGCAGGCCCGCTTTTTTTCCATCACCTTCAACTATCACGAGGAGACCACCTTCAAGGTCTTTCTGTTCAGCATCAATCCCGAAAATATTATGCATTCTTACGATTGGAATATAATCATCGCGGACTTTATAAAGTTCAGTCTGCCCCGCAATATTATTAACAAACTCTTTCTTAATTTGTAGTGATTCGACGATTGATACAAGGGGTGTAATATATATTTCACTGCCAACGCAAACCAGCTGGCCATCGAGTATTGCCAGGGTTAATGGAAGTCTTATTGTAAACGTTGTTCCTTTTCCTACCTCAGAGGAGACATCGATATTGCCTCCTAGTTCTCTAATGTTTCTTCTAACAACATCCATGCCGACACCTCTGCCAGAGATATCGCTAAGTTGCTCTGCTGTAGAAAATCCGGGCTGAAATAACAGGTCGTATATTTTTTCATCGGAAAGCTGTTCATCACTCGAAATTAACCCTCTTTCAACCGCCTTCGCTTTAATCCGTTCTTTATTAAAACCTGCGCCATCATCCTTAATCTCTATAATTATATTTCCACCCTTATGAAAGGCATTAAGTTCGATGATACCTGTTTCCGGCTTGTTTGCAGACACCCTGTCTTCTGGCATCTCGATTCCGTGGTCTATTGAATTCCGAACTAGATGGACGAGTGGGTCGCCTATCTTCTCCATCACCGTTTTATCTAGCTCAGTCTGTTCTCCCGTCGTTCTCAGCTCAATCTTTTTGTTTAGTTTCTGGCAGAGGTCGTGAACCATTCTTGGGAAACGGTTGAACGCAAAGCTGATAGGCAGCATGCGTATACGCATGACACTCTCCTGAAGCTCTCTTGTATTACGTTCAAGTAATGTGAGGCCGTCGCGTAGTTTTTCCATGCGATTGTTGTCAAATTCATCTAAATCACAGTCAAGCTGACCAATCATTGACTGTGTAATCACTAATTCACCAACCATATTGATCAATGCATCAACCTTATCAATGCTGACGCGAATTGAGGCGCTATCAGTGCTAGTAGCTGGTTTTTTAGGGGTTGCTAATTTCTTAGGTTTATCAGTGGCTTGTGGGGAAGCGGTAGTAGCGGCTGCTATCACATTGGCTGGGTTATCAGTTTTATCTGTTGCAGCTGATAACTCATTGAGCTCGATATCACACTCATCTTCAACCCACTCAAATATCTCTTTTACCTTCTCTTTTTCTACATCAGCTTTCAGTGTGAGTTTCCAGGATAAATAGGACTCTTCAGGGTCAAGATCTTCAAGGGCCGGGAGCTGTGAAATATCCACTTCAACACTTAGTTCGCCTAGCTCTGCAAGCTCTCGGAACATTCTAACAGGGTCGTTTCCTGTTCTTAACATGTCGTGGTAGGGTTTAAATTTTATCTCCCATCCACTACCTCCTGATGGTTCACTAGCAGGAGTAGTACTGTTACTATCGTTATTCTCAGATGGTGATTTTATACTGTTGTTGCTTGACAGAATCTTTTCAAGATCTTTCTTGAGTACTTCTGCCCGCCCTAGATCAATTGGTGTTTTATCTCTTGAAGCACCAAGCATTTCCCGCAAACAGTCCACAGACTGTAGTAAGGTATCGACCGATTCCTGAGTAACATCTCGTGAGCCATCTCGCATTTCATCAAGCAGTGTCTCCATTCCATGCGTAAACTCTGCCACTTCGCTAAAGCCAAATGTCGCACTGCCACCTTTGATTGAGTGGGCTGCACGGAAAATAGAGTTGACTGTGTCATTATCTGCTGCACCAATATCGAGGTTTAATAACCCCGATTCCATGATATCAAGACCTTCGAAGCTCTCTTCGAAAAAAGTCTCATGGAACTGTGTAATATCGATTGCCATTTTGAGTTACCCTAACACCTTATTTATAGTGGCCAGTAACTGGTCAGGGTCAAATGGTTTTACAATCCATCCGGTTGCCCCTGCCTCTTTACCTTCCTGTTTCTTGTGAGGAGCAGATTCAGTTGTCAACATGAGAATAGGGGTGAATTTATAATCGGGCAGGTTCCTTAACTCCTTGATCAAAGCTATGCCATCCATATTTGGCATGTTCACATCGGTAATCACAAGATTAACCTTATTTGCTTTTGCTGCCTTCAGGCCATCAACACCATCGACTGCTTCAACTACATTATGCCCTGCATTTTTTAGCGCAAAAGACACCATCTGCCGCATTGATGCCGAATCGTCAACTGCTAGAATACTTGCCATACTTTTCTCTCCTCCACGCTATTTCTGTCTTAAATAAGTTATATCTATTTCGCTGAGCTAGCAGGTGATATATCAAGGTGGCCATCAAGACCAAGCTGGACTATTGATTTCACAAATACATCGGATGGGTTATCCCATGTGCACTGTATGTTTTTTGATTTCGCATCCTGATAAAATGCGCATAGCATCTGTGCGCCGGCTGTGTCAATGCGCTGGATATTAGATACATTGATGGAGATGTTGTTATCTGATCTGAGTGAATCTTTTAGTTTCTGGTTGATTTCATTAACCATCGAGATATCAAGAAGGTCCCCACAGTCAACGCTGTTATTATTGTTTTCAGATCTGTTTTCTTCAGTGTTATTCGACATTTATTTATCGTCCCTGGTGTAGCTGAGGCAACAATCTGTTGCTACTTCAGTCCAGATATCGTCTGTGAAATCTAAAACTTTAATGAATGTCTGGCCCATGAAATTCACTGCTCTGAACAATCGTCTATGACGTCAGTTTGCGTCATACTGTTCGGCAACTGGAACGTTACCTTTAAGTGTTGTTTTACTGAGGGAAGATACAATTACTTGTTATTTTAATGATGAAAGAGAGAGCAAATGATATGGATTATTTACTGAAATAGTTGTCTTCTTTTCAGCCGCTCAAGTCTCATCACAAACTGCATTATCTTTTGATGATCCTCTTTGGAGAGTTTTCTGAATTTTGCGCCAATCCTGGGTGCTGTTTTTTCATGGATGTGCTGTATAAACCGAATATTCAATTCACAGGCTATGTTCTGCTTTTCAGGGATTGTAAAACTGCACGAAGCGAGTGTATTGTCGATCTGCAACGAGAGCGGTATATGACGTTCGAAGGATATCGATAATCCACCGTTTGATATATCGTCAATTAGCCCGTTGAGCTGGCTGCCATCATCTAGTGAGATGGAGACCGGTATAGGGTCATGGTATTTCACATCAGCACGATATGCGCCCCTTTTCTGATGATAGCTGAGCCTTTCTGGGAGTTTAACTAGATAATAGCTGTCCCTGTTTTCATTGATAAGCGACTTTAATTTGGCCCTAAAAGCGATTTCAACACCATCAAGCAATGAGATAAAGACGATGCTGCGTTCTTTAATAAAGCGAGTGTGAGCCAGCTCAGGGGAGAGCTTGTTAATGAGTAGCTCTTTGTCTCCTCTGTTGACCCCTACAATGATGCAGTTTCCTTTGTAGGCCTGCTCAGGAAACAGGGCGGTTAACAGCGCTCGTTGCTGATAGACATGGTGAATGATCTTATATATACGCCCAGGGTCTGTAATAACCTCTGGTGGTTCTTCAGTTGGTTTCCTATTCTTCATCGTGGTGTAATCACGTAGATTACAATGCCCCTTTTTTCTGGGTTCTCGCTAGCATTTAGCGACAGCTACGCTTTTGCAATAGTGTGCCTGGCTGTTTCGACAACCGTTTCACCTGTACTACCATAATGTAATTCTGAAGATGGAGGTTTACCGTGGAGAATTGCAGCTGCTTGCTCTATGTGGCGCTTTGAACTTGTGATGATTCTGCCGTTAATCTGGTTTTGTTGTTGACATTCGAGTGCAACTTTTCGCAATGTCTCCCACAGCGACTTTAGCGGTTCGGTTGAGAGGAGTGGGTCAGTTGCGGGGATTGCTGAAATCCTTGCCTTTGTAGCTCTCTCCATTTCAGAGACCCGCTGCTCCTTTTGCGTAGTAAAGCGGGCTATTTCATCAGGTGTGATGGTGTGTGAAAGCGCTTCAAACTCATCGTGGAGTATTGCTAGAAGTCCCTGGGCAGCGCTAATTTCCTCCTGAATCAGGCCTGTTTTCTGAGCTTGTGTAGTGTGCTGCATTATTAATTGACCCCTTAATATGGACTAGAGCTGGCTTTCAAAGCGCAGGATACTATCGGCAAGTTTATTGACATCTATTTTATAGTTGCTTTCATCAATACGAGACCTTAACGCCTCAACACGTTCGAGATCGACTACAGGTATATTAGCGATTTTACTCTCTATTTCCTGTAGTTGTGTTGCCGTTTCGGTAAATGTAGCGGTATCTGTTATGGGGGGGCTGGCATCCTCTTTTTGCGGTTGATCAGAATTTCTGTTTGCCGCATTTACCGCCGCAGTAGATGGGCGTGCGCTAGCATTTCCTGACTGTTGTGTGGTTGGTAGATTAATTATTTCGATCGGCATAACTTTAAAACCTCATAGTACAAATATCGACCTTCAGTGGGGTGCCTTTGACACGCCAGTTATTGATGGCCATTTATAGTCGAACGGCTACGACACCGGCTGACAGGACCCGTCCTTCAATAATCCGCTTGGAGCTAAGATTCTGAACACGAATCAACTCTCCAGCCGCGCCATTTTTTAGTGCTTTTCCTTTCATGTGGACCTTCACACCACTATTCTGAGCCAGAATCGTCACGCGATCACCTCGTTTTACCAGCATCGCCTCATTCAGTGCGTTGGGTGGGATCACCGTGTTATGACGTAGCGGACGGCGTAATATCTTTCCTTTGATTTCTTTAATATCAGTGATGTAGCCATGCGATTGATTGCTTATATCGTGTCTTTTCAGGGTGAAATCACGCTCTGTTAATTCAATGCCACGCGCTAAAAAGCGGGTGCTGACGAATACATCTGCATATTTACTAATTTTTGCTGATACATATAAGGACCAGGGTTTCCTCCCTTCACAGCGCACCCCGATGGAGGTGTTGCCACTTAAATTTGAACCGCTCGGCAAAAATGGTTCCAGCGGGAGCTCACATTGCCGCAATCTCAGGCGTGAGTCGAGTCGCCCTGTGGTCACTTTAACTGTCATTGATCCTTGGAGATTGTTCTCTAATATATTTGTGAGATATTGTTCCGCGCTCTTTTTAATTGAGTCATGTGATTGATAATCCTCAGAAAAAGAGAATGTGCTAAATGACATCATAGCGCAGGCAAATAGTACTGAGCTGAGCATGTGGCTATTTTTCATCTTCATTCTGTTTCCTGCTATGGGTCAGGTGAGTTGTCTGTTGTTTGGTTATATGCAATCGTCGCGCCAGGTTTTCTATCTTGTTCGACCGTTAATGATAAAGCGTGGAATGACGATAGCCTTTTATGATTGATATGTAATGGAGTGAACCATGAGTAGTCTGCTAGATGATGTGAACCAGCGTACCCAGTTGGCAGGATATAACCGTTTGGAGATTTTGATGTTTCGCCTGGGTGGCAAACAGCGTTATGGGATTAATGTATTTAAGGTTCAAGAGGTTATTCACTGCCCGGCATTGACTAAACTACCCAATTCAAACCCTGTTGTAAGAGGAATTGTTAATATTCGCGGCAGAACGATTTCCGTGATTGACCTCGCTATGGCCATTGGTAAGCGCCCCCTGCCAGATGAGGCTGAGTGTTTCCTGGTTGTGGCTGAATATAATCGAGTAACACAGGGTTTTTTGGTAAGCGGCATGGATCGTATCGTCAATATGAACTGGGAAGAGATCAAGCCACCACCCAAAGGGATGGGTTCCGCTTGCTACCTGACGGCCATTACAACAGTAGATGAAGAGTTTGTTGAGATTATCGATGTTGAGAAAGTGCTGGCAGATGTAATTGGCACTCGCATGGATATGTCTCAGGATAAAATTGATGAAGGGGGAGGTTTCGATCTCTCTGAAAAATTTGTTCTGGTTGTTGATGACTCTGTTGTGGCAAGAAAACAGATCCAGCGTACGCTCGAGCAGCTGGGTGTCGCCTCTGTCATGGCAAAGAATGGACGAGAGGGGTTGGATATACTTCAGCAACTGGCTGAGAATGAACCAGAAAAACTTGAGAATGACTTAATGATGATTATTTCTGATGTTGAAATGCCAGAGATGGATGGCTATACCTTAACGACAGAGATTAGAAAAGATCCACGGCTGGCTTCTCAGTATATTGTGTTGCACACATCATTGAGTGGTGTTTTCAATACCGCAATGGTTAAAAAGGTCGGTGCCGATGAGTTCATCTCAAAATATGATCCTGATATTTTGGGTGCCGCGGTGCTTGGGCAGATAAAGCGCTTTTCTGAGGAAAAGGGTGTTGCTGCATAGCACGAAGTAAGCCGGTCTTTGATATGTGTAGCGCGACAGTTTTATACAAGGAAGAGTAAGCATGTCAGCTGTGACTAGATCAGAGTGTGTCGGTGACAAGCCGGGGTATGACGCCTTCGGCCAGTTCCTGAGTTCTGCCTGTGGCATTATTCTAGGGGATAACAAGCAGTACCTGGTGAATAGCCGCCTTAGTAGTTTAATGGATGAGCACGGTATCTGTTCACTCACTGAGCTGGTTGAGCGACTAAAGGGCTCCCCCGGTTCTACACTTTATGTAGCTGTTGTTGATGCAATGACAACTAACGAAACCTCATGGTTTCGTGACGCCTATCCGTACGAGTTTTTGTCTCAACAGCTCTTGCCGCAGGCCGAGGCAGCTAACCGCGCCTTGCGCATCTGGTCGGCTGCATCCTCATCGGGACAGGAGCCATACTCGATCAGTATCGTCGTCGATGAGTATTTGAATACTATCAGTCGCTCGCTGAGGCCGGTAAAGATTATCGCAACTGATATCTCTCAGACGGTGCTGAATGAGGCGAAAAAAGGGCTGTTTCACCAGATCGCGCTTGACCGCGGCCTCTCTACGGCGCGCCTGAGTCGTTATTTCGAATCTGACGGCGAACTATGGGCGATCAAGCAAGAGATTAAAAGCCGAATCGATTTTCGTGAATTTAATCTACTGGGCAGTTACGCCACCTTAGGAAAATTTGATGTGGTCTTTTGCCGTAACGTACTGATCTATTTTTCTGCCGAAATTAAAAGGGATATTCTCAGCCGTATTGCCGGTGTATTGAGCCCCGGCGGTTTCCTGATACTCGGAGGTGCTGAGTCGATGGCCGATTACTCCGACAGTTTTGATGTTGTAAGGCTGAAAAATGGGCTGGTATATCAACTAAAAGAGTAGTTCCCGTCATTTATCTCAGGCAACAAAGATTGCCACCGGGCGGAATATCTTGCCCTTTCTGTTATTCTCAAAATATTATTAATACCCCTAACTAGCTGAATTTATTTTATTAAATAACTCTGGCATGGTCATTGCTTTGTATCTTGTGAGCAGTCACCAGACAGGAGCAGGGCAGTGGGATTTAATCTAGATAATGCATTAGGGGTTCATGCAGCGGCACTAAAGTTACGTGCACAGCGTACTGCTCAGTTAGCTGCCAATATCGCCAATGTTGATACGCCGAACTATAAGGCAAAAGATATCGATTTTCAGTCAGCAATGAAACAGGTAATGCAGGCGGGAAACGGTACTACGCTCAATCGAACACAACAGGGCCACATGGAAGCCTCAGGCTCATCCGCCACTACGGCACCATTACTCTATCGTACGCCTACTCAACCTTCACTGGATGGCAACACGGTTAATGCTCAACTGGAGCAAGCCGCATTCGCAAAAAATGCAGTGGAATACCAGGCATCATTCAACTTTTTGAACGGCAGTATCAAAGGGCTGAAGATGGCGATTAAGGGAGAATAGTTATGTCATTAATGAGTGTCTTTAATATTTCCAGTTCTGCAATGAATGCGCAATCTGTCAGGCTGAACACCACCGCAAGTAATCTTGCCAATGCAGAGAGTGTAAGTAGTACGGAAGCGGGTGCCTATCGCTCACGTCAGACTGTATTTGAGACAGTGATGAATAATGTGACTGGCGAGGTTAAAGGCGTTGCGGTGACGGGTGTGGTGCAGAGTGATGCGCCCGTGATGAGGCAGTATTCCCCCGCTAATCCGCTTGCTGATAAGGAGGGTTATATCTATCGCTCAAACGTGAATACGATGGAAGAGATGGCGAATATGATTTCAGCTTCGCGTTCGTATCAGAATAATGTGGAAGTGATGAACACCTCAAAGCAGATGTTGATCAGCACCCTGAGACTTGGTCAATAACCCTTTTAGTGTGATTCTGGAGATCTAATATGGCCGCTTCAATCGAACAAAGTGTACTGGATAATCTAAATATTTCCCAACGACCACAGGCGAAAGGGGGGGATGAAATTGGACAGGAAGAGTTCCTGAAGCTGATGACCGCGCAAGTGAACAATCAGGATCCGATGAAGCCGATGACTGATGGTGAGTTTTTCTCTCAAATTGCACAATTCAGCAGTGTTGCGGGTATTCAGGATCTTCAGAGCTCATTTTCACAGGTAGCGACTGCTTTGCAATCTAATCAGGCACTGCAGGCGTCAACCATGGTTGGACGGACGGTGATGATTCCTTCTGGCGAGGCTGTCTTTAACGGCAGTGATCCGGTAACTGGGAAAGTGGGTGTCGAGGATGCCACCAGCGGATTAACAATTAACATTCTGGATGCGAGTGGCGCAGTCGTGAGATCGATGAATATGGGCGCGCAAAACTCAGGATCGGTAAATTTTTCATGGGATGGGCTGGATAATATGGGCGAACGGTTAAGTGCAGGTGATTACACCATTGAGGCGATTGCATTAACTGGTGGTGAAAGTATTCAGCTGGGGACTTTGCTGGCTGAAAAGGTTGAAAGCGTTACGTTAGGTAGTGGTGGCGTGACATTAGATCTAGCGAGTGATCGTTCGGTGCCAATAGCCAGTATCAAGCAGGTCATGTAATTTAATATCAGTAAGGAGAAGTAATATGCCATTTCGTACAGCATTAAGTGGACTCAACGCAGCATCGGCAGAGCTGCGAGTCATTGGGAATAATGTGGCCAATGCCAGCACTACAGGTTTTAAGAAGTCACGGGTCGAGTTTGCTGATATTTTTGCCTCGTCAGGTCTGGGTGCGGCAGCCAATGCGATTGGCAGTGGTGTCAAGATCTCTTCTGTGTCACAGCAGTTCTCACAGGGGAATATTGGTTTTACCGATAATAACCTGGATCTCGCAGTGAGCGGGCAGGGGATGTTTGTGCTGGATGATAATGGTGTACGCGTCTATTCACGCGCAGGAGCCTTTGGCGTCGATCGTAACGGTTTTGTTTCCAACAGCCAGGGGCAGGTACTGCAGGGAGATATTGCTGACAGTAATGGCAATCTCACTAACACCACAGGTTCTTTGCAGCTGGATTTTTCGAATATTAGCCCCCAGGCGACTACAGGTGCAGAGATGGCGCTGAACCTAAATTCATCACTTGCAGTACCTGGTGCGACACCAAGCTCCAGCTTAACTGTACCGAACAGCACCATCCTTGATGAGGATGCCGCGATTTCCTCTACCGTGGTTGGTACGGCATTTAATATGCGCGATAACTACGGTGTTGAGCGGTCAGTTCAACTTGAATATACCCGTACTGCGGCAAACGTGTGGAGCGTCATCTTACGCGATAATGTCTCTGGCAACACATTTCCAGCCTCTTCAACCATCGACACCAGCGGCGCCAGTGCGTCGCCCAGTTCTCTGAGCTTTAACTGGGTTCCGGAAACAGCAACGGGTGCGCAAGACCCAGTGGTTGTATCAACCAGCGTAGCGGGGATCACTTTGGCTGCTGCTGCTGCTGATGGCGATTCATCGGCAGCGACTGCACCAACGGTGAATAACGGCTCGGCTCAGGTCGCCTTCAATGAAACAGATGCCTCGACCTATAACAACTCCACCTCAATGACCATTTTTGACTCCCAGGGAACAGCTCACCTGTTGACTACCTATTTCAGAAAAACAAATCAGGCAAACGAATGGGAGGTGTTTACCTTTTCTGACGGTATCCGGGTCGATGGTGCCGGCACATCAGGGCAGCAGATGCAGTTCAATACCAATGGCCAGTTAACAGTGCCCACCGGAACGTTGCCGACGTTGACCTTTGATCCAGGTGGTGGCGCGGCACAGGTGGTGATGGATGTCGATGTTTCCAGTGTCACCCAGTTTGGCAGCGCTTTTAGCGTCGCATCATTAACGCAGGATGGCTATGCCACTGGACAGTTGAGTGGCATCGATATCAGTGATACGGGGATCGTGCTTTCCCGCTTTACCAATGGTCAAACGCGCATACTGGGTCAGGTTCAGCTGGCCAATTTCACCAATCCGCAGGGGCTTCGCCAATTAGGCGACACGACCTGGGCTGAGTCATTTGAATCGGGTCAGGGGGTTATCTCTCAACCGGGTTCATCCGGCCTGGGGCTGATTCAGTCAGGTGCGCTGGAAGGTTCTAATGTTGACCTGACAGAACAGCTTGTTGGCATGATCACCGCACAGCGTAATTTTCAGGCGAATGCACAGGTGATCTCAACTGCCGACACCATCACGCAGTCAATCATCAATATTCGCTAGCGCGCTGTTGAACACTCAGGAGGGCTAACATGGATCGCATGCTATATCTTGCAATGTCTGGTGCCAGCCATGCTATGAAGGCGCAGGCGGTTAATGCGAACAACCTGGCTAACGCCAATACCACCAGTTTTCGCGCTGACCTGGCTGCCTTTCAGAGTGTACCGGTCGAAGGGGCAGGTTTAGCGAGTCGCGTCTACAGTGTGGCGCGTGACAACGGTGTCAATCTCGGTGCCGGGCCGACGATTACGACAGGGCGAGAGCTTGATGTGGCTATTAATGGTGATGGCTGGTTTGCCATTCAACGAAACGATGGTAGTGAAGGGTTCACTCGGGCCGGAAATTTTCGCATTACCTCATTTGGTCAATTAGAGACCGACCGTGGTCAGCCAGTGCTGGGTAATAGTGGCTTGCCGGTGATTATTCCACCTGCAGAGAAAATTGAAATCGCCTCAGATGGTACCGTTTCAGCACGTCCAGTCGGGCAGACAGCTGCGACACTGGTTGTGGTCGATCGTCTCAAAATGGTTAATCCCGATCCTGCCACTATGCAGAAAGGCAATGATGGTGTGATGAGCCTGAAAGATGGCTCGATCAGTGTTGCCGATGCATCTGTCACACTCTCATCTGGTGTTTTAGAAGGAAGCAACGTGAATGCGATCGAATCGATGGTGAGCATGATCGCACTATCAAGACAGTTTGAGATGGGTGTGAAAATGATGAAGAGCGCCGAAGAGAATGATAAGGCTTCGGCACAGTTATTGCGTGCAAGTTAGTAAGCAGTAACGATTTAAGCAGAAATTAAAGAGGATGATGGTATGACAAGTCAAGCACTCTGGATTGCAAAAACAGGACTCGATGCACAACAGACACGCATGTCTGTTATTTCGAACAACCTCGCTAACGTCAATACAACCGGTTTCAAGCGTGGTCGAGCTGTTTTTGAAGATCTGCTCTATCAGAATGTACGCCAGGTGGGGGCTCAGTCATCGCAGGATGCGAAACTACCCACCGGTCTGATGCTGGGTACAGGTGTGCGAACAGTTGCAACAGAGAAACTCTTTACCCAGGGTAATAGTATCGAAACCAAGAGTCCACTCGATATCAGCATTCAGGGGCGTGGTTTTTTTCAGATTCAATTGCCCGATGGAACGCAGGCGTACACACGGGATGGCTCCTTTCAGCTAGATTCACAGGGGCAAATTGTCACCGCAAGCGGCAATACTTTGCAGCCTGCCATCACCATTCCTGAAAACTCGCTGAGTATTAGTATCGGCGCAGATGGTACCGTTAGTGTGACTCAGCAAGGGGACTCAACGCCAACCAATGTAGGCAATATTCAGTTAGCAGATTTTATTAACCCCACCGGGCTACAGCCGATGGGACAAAACCTGTTGCTGGAATCTGCAGCCAGTGGCTCGCCGCAGACAGGTACACCAGGAATAACGGGTATCGGAACATTATCTCAAGGGACATTAGAGACATCTAATGTCAATGTGGTCGAAGAGCTGGTGGGCATGATTGAAGCACAACGTGCCTATGAGATGAACTCGAAGGCGATCTCTGCATCTGATCGCATGTTGCAGTTTATTAACAATAACCTTTGATTCTGAACAGTCAGTGGTTTAAAAGAAAAGGTGATTAGATTGGGTGTTGAAAAGCGAAAATTTCTTATAGGCAGCGTTGTTATTTTATTGATGACAGGCTGTGCAATTTCACCAAAAGAGAAAATCGCCACCGCGGAGGAGATCTTTGCAATGTCAACTCCTGAGCGAATTGATAATGGTGCAATTTATCAACCTTCTCGCGGAATAGCGCTTTATGAAGATAATAAGGCGCGCCACGTAGGTGACATCATTACGATTTTGCTCTCGGAGCAGACCAATGCAACAAAATCAGCCAGCACTACAACTTCAAAAGATAACACCGTTGATGTTACCAATCCGACAGTATTAGGGCTTCCAGCCGTTATCAACAGTAGCTTATTAAGTAATCGCCCTATGTCGCTAGCCTCATCACTTCAGTCAAGCAAAAGCTTTACGGGTGAGGGGGATAGTTCCCAGAGTAATAATCTAACCGGTAGTGTTACAGCGATGGTCACCGAAGTACTGCCAAATGGTTATCTCCGGATTGAAGGCGAGAAGAGTATCAGTATCAACCAGGGCGATGAGTATATTCGAATCAAAGGGATTGTTCGACCAGTAGATATCGCCTCAAATAACAGTGTTTCATCTACACAGGTGGCCAATGCAGTGATTGCATATAGTGGAAGTGGCGTGGTCGCCAGTTCAAATGACATGGGCTGGTTAGGTAAGTTTTTTAATAGTGTCTGGTGGCCTTTCTGATTAACTCACTCACATACACAGGACTACTAAAAGGACTCAGTGTAATGAAAACCAAGTGGCTAATGATCTCAATTCTGTTTGCCAGCATGTTTACGGCAAATATCGCGCAGGCAGAGAGAATCAAAGATATATCATCAGTTGCAGGAGTACGATCTAATCAGCTAGTTGGATACGGCCTGGTTGTGGGGCTGGACGGGACAGGCGATCAGACAAGCCAGACACCATTTACAATTCAAAGCATGATGAGCATGTTAGCCCAGTTCGGTATTACGTTACCGCCAGGTATAAATCCGCAGTTGAAAAATGTTGCAGCTGTTTCACTACACACGAAGCTACCACCCTTTGCAAAACCTGGGCAGATGCTTGATGTGACTGTCTCATCTCTGGGTAATGCAAAGAGCCTGCGTGGAGGTAGCCTGTTAATGGCACCCCTAAAAGGTGCCGATGGCGCCATTTATGCGATTGCTCAGGGTAATTTAGTCGTCGGTGGTTTTGGTGCAGCCGGTAGTGATGGCTCCAAAATTACTGTCAATATCCCAAGTGTTGGCCGTATCCCAGGTGGTGCAACGGTCGAGCGCGCAGCACCAACCCCTTTTGGAGAAGAGGAGAGTATCGTCCTCAATCTTCATGGCCCCGATTTCACCACAGCAAAACGTGTGGCAGAGGCGATTAATAGTACGATCGGTATGGGCACTGCGTACCCAATTGACGCCTCCTCTATTAAAGTGAATGCGCCAAGGTCTCATGCGCAACGGGTGATGTTTGTCTCTATTATAGAAAACATTACGCTGGAACCAGGTGAGGCCTCGGCTCGGATTATTGTCAACTCTCGAACCGGTACAGTCGTGATCGGACGCCATGTGCGTGTCACTTCAGCCGCGGTGGCACACGGTAGCCTGACGGTAACGATTGTTGAACAGCCTGCGGTCAGCCAGCCGACCGGGCCGCTTTCAGGAGGGTCAACAGTGGTTGTACCCGCTTCTGATATTGAAATTAGTCAGGAGACAAATCGCATGTTTATGTTTAACCCCGGGGTTTCTCTTAATGAAATAGTTCAGGCAGTTAACCAGGTTGGCGCAGCACCAGGGGATCTGATTGCAATACTGGAAGCACTCAAAGAAGCGGGCGCACTGCGTGCTGAGTTGATTGTCATTTAATAGCCTAACAGGAAGCTAGCAAATGAACCCAACGGCCTCATCTGTTTATACCGATTTTCATGGCTTATCACAGCTAAAAGCGGATGTGCGTAGTGACACATCGGAGGAGTCGATTGAGCAGGTTGCACGCCAGTTTGAGTCGATTTTTACTCAGATGATGTTAAAGAGTATGCGTGATGCGACAATTTCGACTGATGGTGGCCTGTTCGATAATGATCAAAGCAAAATGTATCGTGAAATGTTTGATAAACAGATTGCACTGTCGATGTCGGAAGGGCGCGGTATTGGTTTAAAAGAGATGTTGATTCGACAGCTGGGTGGTGGGAATAGTGAGCCAGTAGCCAATGGCGATGGTGAAATAAACCTCAACCCATTACCTGCGCGTATGCTCAGCAGCAATGCCTTCGTAGCCAGTTCACCCGTTCAGAATATTGAATTTCGTGCGGAACGTATCACCTCTCCTCGTGAGTTTGTTGAAACAATGTGGCCTGAAGCAGAGAGGGCTGCTGCCAGATTAGGGGTTTCGGCTGAGGTGCTTATTTCACAGTCGGCGCTTGAAACGGGTTGGGGCAGAGCGATTATTCAAGCCCCCAATGGAGATAACAGTTACAACCTTTTTGGGATTAAGGCGGATACACGCTGGCAGGGTGAGCGGATTGCGGTGCCGACCATCGAGTATGAAAACGGTATTGCCAGAAAAGAGATTCAGGTGTTCCGCGCCTATGACTCATATGCTGATAGTTTTGACGATTACGCAAATTTTATTCTCTCTAATCCGCGTTATGAAAATGCACTTTCGGTGGCAGCAATACCCGAGCAATATGTGGCAGGGCTACAGCAGGCCGGGTATGCAACAGATCCAGAATATGCTTACAAAATCAACAGGATAATGAGCTATGAGGTGGTTCAGAAGAGGCCGGAGGCAATTCAGGATTCAGGTTATCCGCCGCTAATATAGGAAGGATTGAACATGTATAGACCCATATTAAAATTTAACTCTTATCTCGAATTAGCATGCGTTAGCCGGGTGGTTTGAGATGGCTGGCGGCGGCGTGCTTTCATCTGGAATCTCAGGTCTATTGTCATCTCAGCGGGCGCTGGCAACGATCTCTAACAATATCAATAACGTCAATACTGAAGGGTATAGCCGTCAACGAGTTGAACTGTCGTCTCGCACACCCGATGCGGCTGGGTATGGCTTTGTTGGTACCGGGGTTCAGATATCCTCGATTGAACGCGCCTTTGATAGTTTTGTCACATCACAACTGCGTTCCAGTACCGCTTCAAGTGCACAATATGGTGAGTTTTACGCCCAGGCGAGTCGTGTCAATAATCTGCTTGCAGATGCAGATTTTGGCTTGATGCCGAGTATTCAGAGTTTTTTTAATGCCGTACAAACCGTCGCTGATGATCCTGCCTCTATTCCGGCAAGGCAGGTATTGCTAAGTGAAAGCGAGACGTTAGCCGCACGTTTTCAGAGTTTTGATCAGGGGTTGTCTGATATCCGGAGTGACATTAACCAGACGATTCAGACAGAAATTAGAGCCGTTAACAGCCTGACCGCCGCAGTAGCTGGTGTGAACCGGGAGATATCGAGCGCACTTTCTGCGGGCAATGGAAATTCACCGAACGACCTGCTTGATAAGCGTGATCAGCTGATATTAGAGCTCTCTGAATATGTCTCTGTTTCAACAGTCGAGCTGGATAATGGCGCTGTTAACGTCTTTATCGGTAATGGCCAGGCCGTGGTGACTGGTTTTGATTCGCGAGATCTTCTGACGATGAACAATTCGTTTGACCCCGAGCAGACTGAAGTAGGTTTTCCTGCAGGGTCGGGTGCAGTAGAGCTTTCAAGTCAGCTTACGGGAGGTTCATTGGGTGGGATGCTGGGTTTTAGAACGCAGCTGCTTGACTCAGCGCAGGATGGCCTTGGCTTCATCGCGATGGGGCTGGTTGAAACATTTAACACCCAATACCGCCTGGGAGCCGATCTAAACGGAGTTGTCGGCAATGACTTTTTTGATTCGCTTGGCGGGACAGGACCGCAGGTGTTGGCAAATTCGACAAATGCGAGTACTGCATTCCAAATTGGTGTGAGTGTTTCGGATGTCGGTCAGTTAACAGGAAGCAACTATCGATTAGAAAGAAATGGTGCAAATTACACACTCACAAACCTTGATGACAACACCACTCTGGCGCTCTCCACCTTTCCTGGTGCAAGCGAAACCGTTGACGGACTAACTCTGAGCCTTAACTCAGGCTCCATTGCAGATGGTGAGAGTTTCTTAATCAGGCCGGTACGTAATGCTGCACGCAATGTCGATGTGGCTGTTTCGTCACCGCAGAGTCTGGCGATGGCAGTGCCAGTGCGCACTTCAAATGAATTAAGTAACACTGGTGAGGGTTCGATTGATGCGGGTAGCGTAACAGATGCCGTCGCTTATGTGCCTGATAGCTATTCAGTGGTGATGGCTGATGCAACAGGAGGGGATGCAGATGCCGTCGCGATAGGTGCTATCAATGATGACGCTACCACTGCTAATGCACTTCAATACCGCCTGATGATCAACGGGACTGCTGTCTATACCCAGAATGAAGGTGATCCGCTACTGGCAAATCAGGATGCGCTGGCAGCACAAATCAATCTCAGCACTGCTACAACCGGCGTAAGGGCATATGTTGATAATGTAAGCGGCACGCTTTTTATGGCGCAGGACCCCGCAAGTGCTATGCCGTTTACAGTGACAGAGGAGCTGCTAGATAGCGGTGCAACACCGCTGGATGGTGCGGATGCAGTGACCGGGTATTTTGGCAGCGCATTAACTGGTGCCGCTCCAAGCAATTCGTTTACTTACGGGGGCGCGGCTGACAGTTACATTGTTATCAATAGTGGTAACAATACAGAAACCAGTGGCACTTATACTTCAGGTGCTGCGATAACATTTAATGGAATTGCCGCATCTGTTTCTGGCGCGGTCAATAGCGGTGATCGCTTTACCATAGAGAATAATACCAGCGGTGTTAGTGATAACCGCAACGCATTGCAGCTAGCGGCACTACAGACAAGCCTGCTGCTCGATAATGGTAGTGCTAGCTACGATGATATCTATGGGCGTTTAGTCGCCGATGTCGCCTCTCAGACGCGTCAGGCCGATGTAAGCAGTAGCGCATTCAATAGTATTTTGCAACAGAACCTGGAAGAACGGGCGTCTATATCCGGAGTTAACCTGGATGAGGAGGCTGCAAACATGATGAAGTTTCAGCAGGCTTACCAGGCAGCCGCACAGATCATTTCCACAGCGGATAGCCTGTTCCAGACCCTGATTAACACCATGGGTAGGTAGTAATGCGTATATCAACCGGGCAAATTCAGTTAAGCGGTCTGAATCGAATGCTGGAGCAGCAGTCACAGATGCTTAATACACAGCAGCAACTCGCCACTGGTAAGCGTCTTATGACGCCTGCTGATGACCCGACGGCATCAGCGCGGATTGTTGGTCTTGATCAGACGCTAAAAGTGACCGAGCAATTTCAGAAGAATATTAATTTTTCCCGTTCTCGTCTTGAACTAGAAGAAGAGGTGATCTCAGGTGTGACCAACGCACTTGACCGCGTACGCGAATTAGCTGTCCAGGCTAACAACCCCACCATTACTAATCAAGATCTCACGACACTGGCAATTGAAGTAAAAGAGCGTCTGAACGAACTGTTAGGGCTTGCCAATTCACAGGATGCCGGGGGGGAGTATCTTTTTGCTGGTTATCAGGGAAATACACAGCCTTTTTCTGCAACCGAAACAGGTCCTTATACCTACAATGGGGATGATGGACAGCGCCTGATTCAAATAGGGAACAATCGCCAAATTGCGGTGACGGACTCTGGAACCTCGACCTTTCGCGAAATCCGCAACGGGAATGGTACCTTTACAACTTTTGATAATCAGTCAAACACGGGCAGCGGCGTGATAGACCCTGGAAGTGTTACCAACCCCTCATTAATTGATGGCGATAGTTACAATATCACTTTCTTTGTAGCCACCAGTGCGACAGGAACAGCAACGTTTAGCGATAATCTAGCCACTGCTGATAATCTTGATTATACCCTGGAGATCAACGGGAGCACGGTTTATACCACTGATGAAGCGGATGCCTCTCCGGTCAATACATTGGCAGGACTGGCGGCTGAAATAAATAATGCTAGCGCTGCAACTGGGGTCAGAGCGTATGTGGATGGGGGGAGTCTCTACCTCGCAAACACCTCACCAGATGCGACACCTATCACCATCACTGAGACCATGGGCGGTGCTTCGGATGGTGATCTGGATAGTATGACTGGTTATTTTGGCGCAACGTTAAATGGCACGACTATGCCGAGTGCTACCTCGACGTTAAATAGTGCTGCTGATTTCTATCTGGTGGAAGATAGCACGGGAAACAGTGAAGCATCGGGTAACTATACCAGTGGTGGCTCCATCGCATTTAATGGCATTCAGACCAACGTGATCGGCACTCCGAATGTGGGAGACCGCTTCACTATTAGCCCAAGCCTGAACCAGGATGTCTTTACCACGGTTCGAAACCTTGTGGTTGCACTGGAAAACGGCGGCACTGGTTCACCTGCTGATCAAGCCCGGCTTAATAATGATATTAACCGATTTTTCTCCGATGTTGACCGTGCGATGGATAATTTCCGCGCAGCGCGGGCACAAATTGGCTCCCGCCTTAATGCCGTTGATGCTCAGGAAAGCCTCAATGAAGGTTACTTACTGCGAATCAAGGAAACGATCTCAGATTTACAGGATCTCGACTATACCGAAGCGATAACACGCCTTAATCAACAGCAAGTTGCACTTGAAGCGGCGCAGCAGTCCTATATGCGTATTCAGGGGTTGTCGCTGTTTAACTATCTATAGTGGTTTTCTGTTATCGCTAGTTTATATAGCATAACCCACTTTTAGCAGCGTTAAAGGTTTGTAGAATCAGTGGATGGAGCGATATAATCACCCGCTAATTTTTAGTGGGTTTTTCCGTTGATGAAAGCGAGTAAACAGATCATTCGTCGAGATGTCTCGCTCGATGCAAGCGATTTTGATGCGAAGTTACCGCCGATTTTACAGCGGATATACGCTGCTCGGGGTGTGCTCAGCCACCATGCACTGGATTACTCACTTGCAAAACTGCACCCGTTTGTAACCCTGAGCGGCATTGATGAGGCGGTTCATCTATTAGCGCAGGCGCTTGTAGCACAACAGCGTATCTTGATTGTGGCCGATTTTGATGCCGATGGTGCAACCAGCTGCGTAGTGGCGATGCGTGCGCTGCGTTTGATGGGGGCGGAGAAGGTGGGTTACCTCGTCCCTAACCGTTTTGAATATGGGTATGGCCTCACACCAGAGATTGTTGCGCTGGCAGGGCGGCAGTCGCCAGACTTGATTGTGACGGTCGATAACGGCATCTCAAGCATTGATGGAGTGAAGGCGGCAAAAGCGGCAGGCATAAAGGTACTGGTGACGGATCACCATCTGCCAGGTGCAGAACTACCGCACGCAGACGCTATCGTCAATCCTAACCAGCCAGGTGATCAATTTCCTGGTAAAAACCTCGCAGGCGTCGGCGTGATCTTTTATGTGATGCTGGCGCTGCGCGCACACCTTCGCACCTCTGGCTGGTTTAAGATGACGGGGATTGATGAACCCAATCTTGCAACGCTGCTAGATATAGTGGCACTTGGTACCGTGGCGGATGTGGTGCCGCTTGACCACAATAACCGTATTCTCGTATCGCAGGGGCTGTCGCGAATCCGCCGCGGTGCCTGCTGTGCAGGAATCGGTGCGTTACTGCATGTGGCTAAACGCCATCCTGCTAACCTGGTTGCATCGGATCTCGGTTTTTCAATCGGGCCGCGTCTAAATGCGGCGGGTCGCCTCGAAGATATGTCCCCCGGTATTGAATGTCTTCTGGCGGATGATCCCGCTGCTGCGATGCTGCTGGCAGAACGTCTGGATGAACTTAACCGGGAGCGACGAGAAATAGAGGGCGAGATGCAGACGCAGGCGCTTGAATGCCTAACCAATATCAAACTGGATATCGAAGATACAGAAGCCTCAGTAGGGCTGTGTCTGTTTGATAAAAGCTGGCACCAGGGGGTGATTGGGATTGTGGCTTCACGGGTCAAAGAGCGTTACCACCGACCGGTGGTTGCCTTTGCTCTGGCGGGTGGTGATCTTGAAAGTGATGATGCAGAGATTAAAGGTTCAGCGCGTTCAATTAAAGGGGTGCATATGCGCGACCTGCTCGATACGATTGCGGCGCGTCACCCCGCATTGTTGAGCAAGTTTGGTGGTCACGCAATGGCAGCAGGTATGACGATAAAGGCGACAGACCTTGATGCGTTTGAAGTCGCCTTTAATGAGGCACTACGGCGTTGTGTTAATAAGGATATTTTGCAGGATGTGATTCAGAGTGATGGTGAGCTCAAAGGCGACGAGTTTTCATTAGAACTTGCTGAAGCAGTGCGCGCCGCAGGCCCCTGGGGACAGGCATTTCCAGAGCCGCTCTTTGATGGTCTCTTTGATGTAGTGCAGCAGCGCATTGTGGGTGAAAAGCATTTGAAGCTGGTGTTGCAACCGGTAGGCAGCCGTAACATGATCGATGCGATCGCATTTAATCACGGCGAGGTGGCGAGTGACCGGCTACGCGCCGCCTATCGCCTCGATGTAAATGAATACAGAGGAGAGCGAACGCTACAGCTGGTGGTTGAATATATTGAGTCCTGCAGGGAGTCGTCAGGCTGATGACTCCTTGGATGCAATACTATTGATATAAATTAACTTGATCGAACATCTGTTTTAATACAATCTGAGGCGCTTTTGAAGCGGCATGCGCTGGCGATCTTTTGTTAGTTGCCGATAGTCATTGTAGCTTTGACGTTGATCCTGCAGGATCACGGTGATGTTCCGACGTAACGATGCGCTTGCCAGTGGCGATTAACAGGCCGTGATGTGTCGGATAATGTTGATGGCAATAGGAATGGGTGGCATATATGGATGCAAAGTTTATCAATCCTGTACTCAGCGCGGTGGTTAATATTCTGCAGACGATGGCACAGATTGAGGCTCAGCCGGGCAAACCGGAGGTTAAGCCAGATAATCTATCACGTGGTGTCATCAGCGGTTTCATCGACCTTGCGAGCAGTGATACCCGGGTCTCTGTCGCGGTGACATTTACTCAGGCGGCAATTCTCGATATCGGCAGTCGCATGATGCACATGGAATTAAAAGAAGTGGATGACATTATTAAAGATCTGGTGGGTGAAATGGCCAACATGGTCGCGGGTGGCGCCAAGGCCAATCTGCAGGAGGCCGGGTACGATTTTAACCTCACATTGCCGTCGGTTGTGGTGGGTGAGGGGCATTCGATTCAACACAGCGTAGAAGGGGTGACATTGATATTACCATTCACCATCGAGGCCGGCGAATTCTACGTTGAAGTTTGCGCGCCTGCTTAGTTCTGATGGGTCGTGCCACTGTTTAATCTCTGGAATTTCTGCTTTCCCAGTAATCGTTCCTGTTTAGTTGCAAAAACTAAATGCGACGGCAAGTATATTGGCTCACGAATAGATGGTGCCGGTCGATAGATAACTATCTTTTGCTACTGACTGAGCATCTGGTGCTCAATAGGACGGGGTGTGTCTGGAGAAATTTATGTAGCGCGGCAGCCAATCTTTGACCGTAGTGGGCAGGTCTACGCCTACGAATTGCTTTATCGCTCCAGTCTGGATAACTATTTTAATCATCACAATGGCGATGAAGCATCCTCTGCCGTCATTAATGACAGCATGTTTGGTTTTGGACTCGATAGCCTGACTGGCGGTAAGACCGCGTTCATCAACCTGACGCGTACCGTGTTACTGAATGAGTGGATAACGGTAATCCCCAGAGAGCAGGTGGCGGTTGAGGTGCTGGAGACCGTTGAACCAGATGAAGCGGTGATTGCAGCCTGTCAGAAGCTGAAAAAGGATGGTTACCGAGTCGTGCTGGATGATTTTGTCTATGAGGCGAGATTTGAACCACTGCTGGCACTGGCAGATATTGTGAAGATCGATTTTATTGTCTCATCAAAGGAAGAGCGTACTGCGCTGTGTCAGCGCTTTGCAGATAAGCCATTTTTGATGCTGGCAGAGAAGGTTGAGAGCCATGCCGAGTATCAGGAGGCATTAGCGCTTGGTTTTTCCTATTTCCAGGGCTATTTCTTTTGTAAACCAGAGGTGGTTTCGCGCAAGGATATACCGGGGTTTAAGCTCAATTATCTCCGCTTTCTACAGGAGCTCAACCAGCCTGATCTTGATTTTTCCAGTATGGAAAGAATCATTAAACATGATATAGCGCTGTCATATAAGTTACTACGCTATATTAATTCGGTCTCCTTCGGCTGGCGCAAGAAGGTTGAATCGATCAGGCAGGCGCTAGTGATGCTGGGTGAGCGCCCACTCAGAAAATGGGCTGCTCTTGCTGCATTTTCCAGTATTGCAGAGGATAAGCCGCCGGAACTGCTAACGACCTCACTGGTACGGGCCTCATTTTGTGAGTTGATCGCTGCGGATGTCTCGATGAAAGGCAAGGAGCTAGATCTGTTTTTTATCGGCATGTTGTCGGTTGTCGATGCGCTGGTTGATCGTCCGATTGAAGAGATCCTGGATGAAATCAATATTTCTGATGAGGTGAAGGAGGCGTTGATCGATGGCGGCACTCCGGCTGCAAACATACTGAAGCTGATCATCGCCTATCAGCAGGCGGAGTGGCAGCAGGTCTCTGAAATGGTCGAGCTGTTAGGGATCGATGAGGCGCGTGTTCCCGGACTCTATTGTGAAGCGATTGCCTGGGCTGATGAGGTCGGCCGGTCGGACTAGTACATTGTTCGCCCATTTTTGTCGCGTCAGCGAGTTAGCTGCATTTCCACGCCTTCCCATCCGACCTCAGCGCTGCGGTACGTGCCCGCCCTCCATTTGAGAGAATCACCGCCCGCGCCTTTGAGGGGCCCCGCTGATCGCAGAAAACATAGCTTGCATTACTGCCGGCAGCGGTTCCCATCGCATTAAAGACCACTCTGCGTCGATAACGGCTGGAGATGATCTCGATATTTTCTCTGGCGGCCTCGATATAGATGATCTCTTCTTTATCATCCAGCTCGCGGTCATAATTATCATCAACAAACATTAACCAGCCGTTATGCCAGTGAGGCAGTCTGGCGCAGCGACCGCTATCATTGGGGCATAGCACAACATTCTTTTTTCGTTTGACAGCTTCACTGCGGGCGAGGTTGAAACTGGTAACCAGCGTGTTTAGCTGGGTCGTCATACGGGTGTCCGCGATGATCTCCTGGAAGGTGGGGAGAGTGAAGCGGAATGTGATCGCGATGATCGCCAGCACGAGCATTAACTCTATCAGCGTGAAGCCGTTCTCGCAGGGTGGCCGCTTGCGCAGGCGCGGGCAGTGTCTCTCTGTTATCACCATTGCATCCTTGCAGTTGTGAAAAACGGATCTGATTCAGAGTTATCTTCATCGTATAGAGCGGGGGACTCTGCTCAGTGCGATGAAGGGGCTATTTTAGTGCATTCTCGATACGGGTCAGCCCTTCTTTAAGGTTTTCCATGCTGGTGGCAAATGAGAGGCGCATATAACCGGGCGCGCCAAACGCCGAGCCGGGAACGAGTGCAACACCTGCCTCATTGATCAGGTACTCACCAAAGTCCACATCGTTGTCGATGCCATCCAGTTTTGAATAGGCCGCTTCCATTTTGGGAAATGCGTAAAAAGCGCCGTCAGAGGCGAGGCATTCAATACCGTCGATCTGGTTGAGGGCATCGACCACGAAATCATGCCGCTTTTTAAACTGGACATTCATCTGTGTGATGAATGATTGATCACCTTCGAGTGCAGCTTGCGCGGCAACCTGTGAGATCGAGGTGGGATTGGAGGTGCTCTGCGACTGAATCTTTTTCATCGCATTGATCAGTGCGAGCGGCCCGCCTGCATAGCCGATCCGCCAGCCAGTCATTGAGTAGGCCTTGGAGACACCATTTAGGACGATCGTGCGCTCATAGAGATCGGGGTTGACGGTGAGGATGTTGTGAAAAGGCCCATCCGACCAGCCGATATGTTCGTAGATATCATCACTCGCCACGACCACCCGTGGGTGCTTGCGCAGTACCTCACCAAGCGCTGCCAGTTCGGCACGGCTATAGGCCGCGCCGGTTGGATTGGAGGGGCTGTTGATCACCATCAACCGGGTTCTGGGGGTGATCGCTGCTTCCAGTTGTGCTGGCGTAATTTTAAAGCCTTGCGCCAGGTCGCTCCCGACAATGATCGGCGCGCCACCAGCCAGCAGCACCATGTCTGGATAGGAGACCCAGTAAGGGGCGGGGATGATCACCTCATCGCCAGGGTTTAGTAGCGCTTGCGCCAGATTGTAGAAGCTCTGTTTGCCGCCCACGGAAACGAGGATTTGATCCGGGCTGTACTCGAGCTGGTTGTCGCGCAAAAACTTGGCAGCGACAGCCTTTCTCAGTTCCAGAGTGCCATTCACCGCGGTGTATTTGGTAAAGCCGGCGTTAATCGCCCCAATCGCGGCGGCCTTGATATGGTCGGGGGTATCAAAGTCGGGTTCACCGGCTCCGAAACCGATAATGTTTTTGCCTTCTGCCTTTAGCTGGGCGGCGCGTGCGGTGATCGCTAATGTCGGGGAGGGTTTGACTCGCTGTACTCGGGCTGATAGTTCCACTTTATATAATCCTTTCACGCAAAATTGTTAAACCTCTATCGGCAGTCTGTAATATACTTGAGAAAGTCAGTTTGCAGAATCCCTAATGAGTGAAAGAAGCCAAAGATTTTCAGTATCATCCCGTTTTAAGCCTGCCGGAGATCAACCCAACGCCATTCGACAGCTGGTTGAAGGGCTGGCCGATGGGCTTGCATCGCAGACGTTGCTGGGTGTGACCGGTTCGGGCAAGACCTTTACGATCGCCAATGTGATTCAGCAGGTGCAGCGCCCAACGATTATCATGGCACCCAACAAGACACTGGCCGCACAGCTCTATGGCGAGATGAAAGAGTTTTTCCCCAATAATGCGGTCGAATATTTTGTCTCCTACTATGACTACTATCAGCCAGAGGCCTATGTGCCATCGTCTGATATGTTTATCGAGAAGGACGCCTCGATCAATGAGCATATCGAGCAGATGCGCCTGTCGGCGACTAAATCACTACTGGAGCGACCCGATGCAGTGATCGTCGCTTCGGTCTCATCGATCTATGGTCTGGGTGATCCGCGCGCCTATCTCAGTATGGTGCTGCACCTCTCAAAGGGGGAGGTGATAGATCAGCGCGATATTTTACGCCGCCTCGCTGAGCTGCAATATACACGCAACGATATTGAACTGCACCGCGCCACTTACCGTGTACGCGGCGATGTGATCGATATCTTTCCCGCTGAATCGGATTTTGAAGCGGTGCGGATTGAGCTTTTCGATGATGAAGTCGAATCACTCAGCTATTTTGACCCGCTTACTGGTGAGGTGCTGCGCCGTGTGCCGCGTCTGACAATCTACCCCAAGAGCCACTATGTAACCCCTGAGGAGACGCTGGTGGATGCGATGGAGAAGATTCGTCACGAGCTGCGGGAGCGTCTGGCGCAGTTGCATAAGGCCAACAAGCTGGTAGAGGCGCAGCGTCTTGAGCAGCGCACCCTCTTTGATCTGGAGATGATCAAGGAGCTGGGATACTGCTCCGGGATTGAAAATTACTCGCGCTACCTCTCTGGGCGAGAGCCGGGTGACGCACCGCCGACGCTATTTGACTATCTGCCCGATAATGCGCTGCTGGTGATCGATGAGAGTCATGTGACGATCCCTCAAATTGGTGGCATGTACAAAGGGGATCGGTCACGTAAGATGACACTGGTGGAGTACGGTTTTCGTCTGCCGTCGGCGCTCGATAACCGTCCAATGTGCTTTGAGGAGTTTGAGCGTATCGCCCCGCAGACGATCTATGTTTCGGCGACACCGGGGCCGTATGAAAAAGAGCACAGTGGGGCGGTGGTTGAGCAGGTGGTGCGACCGACCGGTCTGGTTGATCCCGAGGTCGAGGTGCGGCCAGCGACCACCCAGGTGGATGATCTGCTCTCTGAAATCCGTAAGCGTGTTGATAAGGAGGAGCGGGTACTGGTGACTACCCTGACTAAGCGGATGTCTGAAAACCTGACCGAATACCTGGAGGAGCATGGCATCTGTGTGCGATATCTCCACTCCGATATCGACACGGTGGAGCGTATGGAGATCCTGCGCGACCTGCGATTGGGTGAGTTTGATGTACTAGTTGGCATTAACTTGCTTCGAGAAGGCCTTGATATACCAGAGGTTTCTTTGGTTGCCATTTTAGATGCCGATAAGGAGGGTTTCCTTCGTTCAGATCGCTCCCTGATCCAGACCATTGGCCGCGCTGCGCGAAACCTCAGCGGTCGTGCGATCCTCTATGCAGACAAGATTACCGGCTCCATGAGGCGTGCGCTGGATGAGACTGAGCGGCGGCGTCGCAGGCAGCTTGCACATAACAAACAGCACGGCATCACCCCCAAAGGGATAGAGAAGGCGATTGCCGACGTGATGGAAGTCGGAGTGGCGACGGGCCAGAAGCGCGCCAGAGAGGCTGCTAACGTTGCAGAGGAGGTGGCTGATTACGCAGCACTGTCGCCTGAGAAACTGGCTAAAAAGATTTCACAGCTCGAAAAAGCGATGTATCAGCACGCACGAGACCTCGATTTTGAGATGGCTGCAAAACTGCGAGATCAAATCCACCAGATTCAGAACTCAGGGCTTGGTCTGCCGGGTAGTTAATGCCTCTTTCCATATAAAGCGCTTCTATTAATATTATTATTTAGTTTGATATATTCTAATGAGGGAATCTTTTGTTGTCAGTCACTGTGATCAGGGTGAGGTGCGGTGGATAATAGTTGATGAAACTACATTGTTTTTATTTGTGACATTAGTACATATAATCCCGCCGCAGCTTTAGTAGGATATAGGTGGTTGCTTATTTGCATCGCCGTTCCTGCTGGCTAGCGTTAGCCCGGAAAGGCGAGGGTTCTGGTAATAGGCAGTGAATTTCGGCAATAAAGATGGTTTGCAAGAGTCCGTATTTTTTTGATGCGTCATGTAGTGCTTGTGTTCAATCTTTCTTGGTTTTTAGATGGAAAGATGTGTCTTTAATCTTTTTTCTCTATCGAGGAGTAGCCTGTATTTTTGGTGAGTCGTGAGGTGTGCTTTCAGCCGCTGATGGCTAAGGACGGGGAATTGGGAATGAAAGAGGATATTTCAAGGGTTCGGCTCAGTTATGGGCGATCGATAGCAAAACGTGATTTCCTTGGGCGGTTTTATGAGATATTTCTGGCGAGCAGCCCTGAAATCGCGCGTAAGTTTGTGAATACAGATCTGGAAAAGCAGCAGGAGCTGCTGGCAATGTCTGTCAATATGGTGATTCTATTTCCACAGGAAAACAAGATTGCAAAAAATGCGGTGGGAAGGATCAGAGAGTCGCATAGTCGCAGTGGGCTGAACATCGAACCCCATTTATACACATTATGGGTAGATAGCCTGGTTCAGGCCGTTTCCGAACATGACCCTGAGTTTAATGATCAGCTGGAGGTGTCGTGGCGGAAAGTGTTGCAGATTGCGATCGACTACATTGTTGGAGGGTACTGATAATCTCTCTTCTATGTGCAGAAGGATAATTTAGTGAAGCGCTGAGCAGCTTCAGCATTTTTCATTGGGGGCGGGTAGTGTCTAACTAAATTCGTATTTTTTGTCTGGGCAAGCTATGGTGGGGCCCTTTTTTTATTGGGGTAAATGATGGCAGTAATCTGGTATCCCGGGCATATGCACAAGGCCCAGAAGCAGATCAAGGAGGTGATGCCTCAGGTTGATCTGGTGATTGAGGTGATGGATGCACGCATTCCCTTTAGTAGTGAAAACCCGGTGGTGAAAACGCTACGTGGGTCTCGTCCCTGTCTCAAAATATTGAATAAATCGGATCTGGCCGAGCCTGCCGTGACAGCCGAGTGGCTGAGCTATTTTTCTCGGCAGGAGGGAATCAGGGCAGTGCCCATGACGACCACACACATAGACGAGGCGCGTAAGATAGTGGGGTTGTGCCGTGAAATGGTACCGCTCAGAGCGCAGCGAGGTGAGCCGATACGAACCATGATTATGGGGATTCCGAATGTCGGTAAATCGACATTGATTAACGCACTGGCCGGGCGATCGATTGCCAGGGTAGGGGATGAGCCGGCGGTGACAAAACAGCAGCAGCGGATAAGTCTGGGTAATGGGATTGTACTCTCAGACACACCAGGCATCCTCTGGCCACGAATGGAAGATGAAAATAGCGGTTACCGCCTGGCGGTGACGGGGGCGATTAAAAATGCGGCGATCACCTTTGAGGATATTGCCCTCTACGCCGGTGAGTTTCTACTGCAGCAATACCCACAGGCGTTGATGGCGCGCTACAAATTGACAGAACTGCCTGCAAGCGCGATGGTGTTACTGGAGGCGATTGGGCGAAAGCGCGGCTGCCTGCGCCCGGGTGGGGTGGTCGATCTACATAAAGCTTCAGAGATTTTATTAAAAGAGCTGCGGGCTGGAAAGCTGGGCGCAGTTTCATTTGAGAGCCCGGCAATGTTCGAGGTGCCATCAGAAGAGAGGGGCGATAAACCCTGTTAATGGCGATTTAGTTAAGCACTCGCTTTTCATTTTCGGCAGTTCGGTGCTGCCCCTGTACTGAGGCTGCATGTACAAGATCCAGATTGAGGTTCAGGTTGAGATTAACGCCTGGCTCCTCTTGCATCTCCTCCTTGAAGAGTAAAAATGATTTTTGATATCTTTTAGCGCTATACATCGCAATATCTGCATGCTTGATTAATGTATTGCTATCACTTCCATGGTGTGGGTACATGGAAATTCCGACACTCATGCCGATCGTCAACGACTTTCTCTCAATGGTAAATGGTTCGAGAATGGCGCTTGTCAGGCGTTCGGCTAACATGTAGGCCTGCATTTTTTCGGTTTGAGGGAGAATAATCGCGAACTCATCACCGCCAAAACGGGCCAGTGTATCCGATTCTCGTAGCAGGCTTTTTAATCGCTGTGATGCCTGTAGAAGTAGGGTGTCACCCGCCTGGTGACCAAGGGTATCGTTAACCTCTTTGAACTCATTGAGGTCGATAATCATGATGGCGATCTCTTTTTTCTCCCGCTTTGCAAAACTGAGCGCATGATCAATACGTTCATAAAAGAGAATTCTATTGGGGAGTGATGTCAGCGGATCGTGCAGCGCGCGGTAACGCTCAACCTGAACAGCATCATTCAGGTTACGAATGCCCTTCAGGCTAAGATGGCTCACCATAAAGATAAAACAGCCGCTGCCGAGCAAGGCCGCTGCTGCTACTAGCTCGTTAAAGGTTGCTTCGCCTGTTACAAGATGATAGCCGAAGAGCAGATAGCCACCAGCCAGCAGGAATATAAAGCGGTAGAGGGTGCGCCAGCCATGCCCCGCCTGGTTTTTGCAGGCGAAAATATTTCTAATCGGCTTAAGCGCCGAGATAAGTAGTGCGATGCCGCATAGCACCATCAGTAATGTTATCTGTGTTAGGGTCACGGCCAGTAGTCAGTGGGGTTAATTGAGCTCTTTTGCCTGGGGCTGGTATGTTTTAAGTCTTGTAAATGCAATCTCGGTCTCTGTTGCCTGCAATCCATTGTATGAGAAAAACCCTGCTTGAAAAATAACAAATGCCAGATATCTTCTGCTTAGTGATTATAAGTTTAAGTTTAGCTTGTAACCGATTGTTATTATTTTAATATTGGAATTATTTTTGTGAGGGGGATATGGGGCCAGCGGAAGAGAATCAGTTTTATTGTGAACATATCGCAATGGTGGTGCGAAGCTATTATCAGCTGACAGGAAAGCAGATAGGGGTGGGAATGCTACGCCACCAAGGGCTCGATTTAGCTGCTGATAGTGCTTTCGCGCAGTCGCTATTCAACGCCCCTTTTGCCTTAATTTCGCATGGCACTGAAGCTGAACCTCGCTTTAACTACGCCAATAAAACGGCTATGAAACTGTTTAATATGACGTGGGACGAGATAACGAACTTGCAGTCTCGCTATTCTGCAGAGCAGCCGAGCCGGGTTGAGCGTATGCAACTGCTTAATGAAGTGAAGGCGAAGGGCTACATTGAAAACTATTCCGGGGTTCGAATCGCACAGGGCGGGCGTCGTTTTTGTATCGAACAGGCTTGCGTGTGGAACCTTACCGACAACGATGGGCACCACAGGGGGCAGGCCGCCATGTTTAGCGACTGGCATTACCTTTGATAGCGCCTGAGCGCTTCTCAGCTCTTTTCCAGGCACGTTCTGGTGTCACAAAAACATCATGTTTTCGCTCTATTTTACTGCTGATCGATATGTTAGCTTATCAATAGAATTAACGTATCTATGATGGAGTTATTGGCAGAGATGAGTGAAGAAGTTTCCGGGTCGTCATCCACATTAAATGATCTTGAGCCGCTGCGAAGCTCGGTACTGGGTGTATCGGAGTATTCTCGACGTATCAAGCTTCACAATGAGCTCCACGCCAGACCGCATGAATTACTGAAGGCACCGATGCATGTGTCGCAGTTGGCGCTGCTTTCTGCCAGCGATGTAGTGGTTGATGAACTACGCCTGATCACACAGCTGTGTGAGCGTTATGGCGTTAATCTGCCGTCAGCGGATGCGCGTCACTTCAGTGCGCAATTTGGATCGTTCCGTCTGAAGTGGGAGCGCCATACCGAGTTCTCGATGTACACCTTTTTTATTAAAATGCCGTTTGAGGTGCCATTTGCAGAGACGGCGATCAAATATGTTCCCCAGGAGTGGCTAGCGAGCCTGCCGGGAGAGGTTATTGCCGCAACCCACCTGGCGATTGAGCATAAATCAAGGCCGCAACGAACGCTTGAAGAGCTCTCTGCGCTCTTCGCCTCCAATACGGTTATCGGGGCAAAGGTGGTGGCGGGCAGTGCGATTGTCTGGACAGATAACAAGATACATGTCGACGGCTTTGCGCGCATCTTAATTCACGATGTTGATCTGCGCAGAAGGCAGGCGGGGCGACTGGTGCAGCGCCTGCTGGAGATAGAAACCTATCGGATGCTGGCGTTGATGCCTGTCTCGACTGCTCGACAGTATCTTCCTGAGCTGGCGCGTTTTGATCGCCAGCTTGCCGAGCTAACCAATAATAACTGCGGTTTTCAAAGTCATGACAATGAACAGAAACTACTGGACGATTTGACACATCTAGCCGCAGAGATCGAACGGATTTCTGCTCAGACTAACCAGCGCTTCAACGCCTCTTCCGCCTATTACAACATTGTGAAGATGCGGATTTCGGAGCTGCGTGAACAGCGCATCCAGGGGTTGCAGATGTTTCATGAATTTATGGAGCAGCGGCTGTCGCCGGCAATGGCTACCTGTGAATCGGTTAACTGCAACCTTGAATTACTCTCAACCCGTGTGGCGCGCGCATCGGCACTCCTGCGTACGCGGGTAGACATTACCATGGAGGGGCAGACCCGTGATCTGCTGGCCTCGATGGATAAGCGTGCCAAGCTACAGCTGCGGATGCAGGAGACAGTAGAAGGGCTTTCAGTCGTGGTGCTGAGTTACTACCTGCTAAGTATTACCGCTTATGCGCTAAAAGCACTTAAATCCAGCGGCTTTCCCATTAATGTTGAGATCGCCACCGGCGTTGCGATCCCAATTGTACTGGGGGTCGTCTTTGTCGCTGTGCGGAAAGTACGCCAAATTGCAACTCGTGATGAACTTGGGTTGAGTGGTTGAGCGATGAATAGTAGAGAATGGATCTTTCATGAATGTGAGAGCACCACTCCTTCAGGTAATGGGTGGAGGTCATGGGTGATGCCTACTCTCTAAAAATAAACTCCGCTAATAGCGCTATTTGATAGCAGTGGATAATCGTGTCAGGTTTTGATGTTGACTACATGGAGGAATAAATGACTAAAAGTATCAAAGGTACTCAGACGGAAAAAAACCTTTTAATCTCTTTCGCAGGCGAATCACAGGCAAGAAACAGGTATACCTATTTTGCCGGTCAGGCGAAAAAAGAGGGGCTGGTACAGATAGCTGAAATCTTTGAAGAGACAGCCAGTCAGGAGAAAGAGCACGCAAAAAGATTCTTCAAATTTCTAGAGGGTGGTGAAGTCGAGATAACGGAGTCATTCCCGGCGGGAAGCATTGGCAGCACGCTGGAAAACCTTAAGGCTGCTGCGGCAGGTGAAGCGCATGAGTGGGAAGAGATGTATCCAGCGTTTGCCAGGATTGCCCGTGAAGAGGGGTTTGACGAGATTGCCTCTGCATTCGACGCCATCTCTATCGCAGAAAAGCAGCATGGCAAGCGCTACCAGGATCTGGCAAGGAACCTGGAAGCTGGGCAGGTATTTAAAAGAAACGGCAAGGTTGTCTGGCGCTGTAAAAATTGTGGTTATCTGCATGAAGCTGATGAGGCGCCAGCGGTCTGTCCAGCATGCCTTCATCCGCAGGCATACTTTGAACTGCTGGGGGAAAACTGGTAGTTAATAGCCAGCAGAGATGCAGGGCGTTGTTGTGGTTTGACGTAATATAAGGATGTAGGTGATGAGCAACCCTGTTATTGCAGGAATTAAACCTGTAAAAGTGACGCTATCAAAGGGTGATGAATATCATTTCTGCACTTGTGGCCGATCTAAAAGTCAGCCATTTTGTGATGGTTCGCACGCTGGAACTACCTTTACTCCAAAGGTGATGATTGCCGAAAAAGAGGGTGATGTTTTTCTATGTACCTGCAAGCATAGTGCTAATTTGCCTTATTGTGACGGAGCGCATCAAAATTTTACTGATGACCAGATCGGTAAAGAGGGTAGAGGGCCGCAGAGTTCAGAAGTGCCGGTTGCGATTGCGACAAAGGAAGAGCCGACTCTTGAATATGTTCATCAGCTTGCCAGAGAGGGGTTGACGAAGACAGGGCAGCATGGGCCTATGGTCTCGATGGGGGTGCCTCGTGATCTATTGCCGCGTTGGGATGATCTACAGCTTATGGTCGCACAGATGGCGACGAAGCCCTTAATGGAAAGTGATCGTGTCGTTACTGAGCTTGTGATCGGGCCTGAAGCGAAGAAGCCGCTTACATTAAAGATCCCGTTATTTGTATCTGATATGAGTTTTGGTGCACTCTCTGAAGAGGCAAAGATCGCTCTGGCCCGAGGGGCTGAGCGCGCTGGCACCGGCATCTGTTCTGGTGAGGGGGGTATGCTACCTGAAGAGCAGGCGGAAAACTCACGCTATCTCTATGAGCTGGCCAGTGCAGGGTTTGGTTACCGTGAGGCGCTGCTCCAGAATGTCCAGGCTTTTCACTTTAAGGGTGGGCAAGGTGCGAAAACGGGGACGGGCGGTCATTTACCCGGGAATAAAAATAGGGGGAAGGTGTCAGCCGTCAGGGGGGTGCCTGAAGGAGAGCCCGCTATCTCTCCGCCGACGTTCAAAGCGCTTTCTACAGTACAGGATTATAAAAAGTTTTCAGAACGTGTCAGGGAGATTACCGGTGGCATCCCAGTCGGTTTTAAACTTAGTGCAAATCATATAGAGAGAGATATTCAGTTTGCTCTGGATGCCGGCGCTGATTACATCATCCTGGATGGGCGCGGCGGTGGTACAGGTGCGGCACCAGAAATATTTAGAGACCATATCAGCGTTCCTACCATCCCGGCGCTTGCACGCGCACGTCGTTATCTTGATGAGCAAGATGCCAGTGGTCGTGTCACATTGATCATTACCGGCGGTCTTCGTCTCCCTATTGATTTTGTGAAGGCGATGGCGCTGGGCGCGGATGGTATTGCTATCTCAAATAGTGCAATGCAGGCAATTGGCTGTGTTGCCGCAAGGATCTGCAATACAGACAACTGTCCTGCCGGTATCGCAACCCAGGACGAGGCGTTACGCAAAAAACTGGATATTACTCAGTCAGCGGTGCAATTGAATAACTTTTTTACGGCATCTGTAGCGCTTATGCAGGTGATGGCCAGGGCCTGTGGACACGACGCACTGAGCCGGTTCAATAGAGAGGATCTTGCAACCTGGCATCATGAAATGCATCTATTGTCAGGGGTAAGGTATTCCGGCGTTACCGGAGGCCGCTAATGCTCAATCCTCTCTGCTTGTGAGGCATTAATCAGAGAGACTCGATACGGTAGCTAGTCATGAGGCGGTGCGTGCCTCCCGCTGGAATAACGATGGTGTTATGGGCCGCATTGGCACTCTCAATGCAGACCATGTTGAGGTAATCGTGATCATCCATGTCGCTCATCTGAATCGACTTTTCAAGCCAGGGGTTCCAGATAACGGTTGAGCGGCTCCCCTCTTTTTTAATGTGAATCTGGCGTGCATACAGGGGGTCTTTGATGGTGCAGTCTGCGCTAGTATCAACGTAGATTTGGTCCACCTCGCTGTTGAATACCACATCACCTTTCTGCTGCTTTCTCTGCATGTTATTCACCTTGTCCAGATAGTGGCAGCCATCGAGCCCTTCGACCGTGATGCTGCGTATATCACTAACAGAAAAATAGGTGTGGAGTGCTTCGCTAATTGTGATCTCACTATCACCATTATTGTGAGTGATCAATTCCATCGTTAATGTTTGACCAACAGTGATCCGGCACTGAAGAGATACTGGCTGGGGCCATAGATGCGTCGGAATTTGATCGGACGAGAGTTCCAGTGTGATTGCTGTTGAACCGTCGGTGAGCGCTGCGCTGTGGATGAGATGCCAATGGCTAATGCGGGCGAAACCGTGGGCGGGAAACTCTGGGTGTGAGGGGTGGGCACCAAACCACGGCCAGCAGATCGGCACGCCGCCACGCATCGGTTTTTCTGTCGATGGTGTGGCACCAGAGGAGAGCCAGATGACCGGTTTATGTTCGTTAGGTTTCCATGAGATCAGCTGGGCACCTTGCAGCGCGATAGCCGCGCTTGCATGGCAGTTATTAATCAGGGCAACGGTCTCACCATTTTCCTCTGTTTCGAAAATAAGCGCGTTATCAATCCCGAACTGTTCGTTTAACGATCTCATCGTGTTGCTCATCACTAAATATCCCCAATAGGCAGGGCGGCATGCGCTACAACACTCCGCAGTATAAAGCTTGAGTGAACACCGCTGACCCCCTTGATGCGAGTGATTTTGTTGAGTAGTAACATCTGGAAGGCGTCCATATCTTTTACGATCACTTTGAGCTGGTAGTCGGCAGATTGCCCTGTGATTAACAGACACTCCAGCACCTCATCCAGCCTGCTGATCTGTTTTTCAAAATTGGCAAAACGCTCCGGCGTGTGTTTATCCATCGATATGTGAATCAGCGCGGTGAGGGTTAGCCCTAGTTGCCTCGCATTCAGCACGGCGTGGTAGCCTTCGATAATGCCGCTCTCTTCCAGCGCCTTTACGCGTCTCAGGCAGGGGGAAGGTGAGAGCCCGATACGTTCAGAGAGCGCCTGATTACTGATCTGCCCCTCCTGTTGCAGGATTCTTAAAATCTGTTGGTCGTAGCGGTCCAGGGGCACTGCGCTTCTCCAAGTCTAGGTGTTGACGAATAATATTGCACATAATGGCGCTATATTGAAGTTTAATTGCTAATTATTTTATATTAACAGCAATAAGCGCAATAAATATCCTCTTATATTGGTCTATTATTCTTCTGTGACTAGTTTTGTAGCCGCCTTCTCTGCATACAGCCGAAAGGTGTGATAACTGCCGCAGGCAACAGGAGTGAATCGTGAAGCGCTTTGATCACCGTAAATACCGTCCAGCCCCGCCAGTACCGATCATTGATCGGCACTGGCCATCTTGTCGCATTGAAAAGGCCCCCATCTGGGCGAGTGTTGATCTGCGAGATGGCAATCAGGCGCTGGTTGAACCGATGAGTGTGGCACAGAAGCGTATGCTGTGGGCAGAGCTGTTGAAGCTCGGTTTTAAACAGATCGAGATCGGTTTTCCAGCCGCGAGTCAGGCCGATTATGAGTTCACTCGCTGGTTGATTGAAGAGGGGCAGATTCCAGCTGACGTACAGGTGCAGGTGTTGGTGCCGGCACGCGAGGCGTTGATCATCAAAACGTTTGAGGCGTTACGTGGTGTCAAGCGGGCGATTGTCCATCTCTATAACTCAACCTCGGCTGTTCAGCGCGAGCAGGTGTTTGGTCTGGATCGTGACGGTATCACCCGCATTGCAGTGCAGGGAGCTGAGTGGGTGAAGCGAGAGGCGGCGCACTACCCGGAGAGCCAGTGGCAGTTTCAATATTCACCTGAAAGCTTTAGCAGCACGGAGATGGATTATGCGGTGGAGATCTGCAACGCCGTGGTCGATGTGTGGCAGCCGACACCGCAACAGAAGTGCATCATCAATCTGCCTGCGACAGTGGAGTCGAGCACGCCCAACCTCTTTGCCGATCAGGTGGAATATTTCTGCACCCACATTTGCCGACGCGATAGCATTACAGTCTCACTACACACCCATAACGACCGTGGCTGTGCAGTGGCCGCCGCTGAACTGGGCCTGATGGCTGGGGCTGACCGTGTTGAGGGCACCTTGTTGGGTAATGGTGAACGCACCGGTAATATGGATATCATCACCATGGCGATGAACCTCTATAGTCAAGGGATAGATCCAGAGTTAGATCTATCAGATCCAGATGAGATGATTCGTATTGTCACTGAATGCACGCAGATTCCGCTTAATCCGCGCCATCCGTGGGTGGGAGCGCTGGTCTATACCGCTTTCTCTGGTAGCCATCAGGATGCAATCCGTAAATGTCTGAAGCAGCAGCAGGTGGAAGCGCCCTGGCAGGTCGCCTATCTGCCCATTGATCCGGAAGATCTGGGGCGTGATTATCAGGCGATCATCAGGGTCAACAGTCAGTCAGGTAAAGGGGGTGTCGCCTTTGTGATGGAGCGTGACTACGGCCTGAATCTGCCGCGTTGGTTACAGGGTGAGCTTGCACTGCTGGTGCAGGAGGTGAGTGAAGCACAAGGAGGAGTAGTGGATAGTGAGCGCATTTACCGTATCTTTTGCGAGCACTTTGTCAAAGTGCGTGCCCCGGTCACCCTCGAGGGGTATCAGATCGATAACAACGGTTCGTGCGACATGTTGGAGGCGCAACTTAAAATCGATGGTGTTGAAAAGGTGATATGTGGTGCTGGAGAAGGGGTGATCTCTGCATTTCTTGATGCGTGGCATCTCTATAGCGATCAGCCGCTGGCTATTATCGACTATAGTGAACACGCCATTGAAGAGGGGACCAACGCTGAGGCGATCGCCTATGTGCAGATTGAACTGGCGGGTCAGCGTATTAGTGGTGCAGCACTCGATTATGATACAGTGAGCGCGTCGTTAAAGGCGGTCATCTCTGCGTTGAATCGTGCCGTGTTAGCACAGAATCGTTTAGCTGAGATCCCAGTAACGGCGGCTAAGAGGGTTGCGTCACTGGTTTAAAAGTCACTGTTCGCAGCTGCAGATTCTCACCGGGTGAGAGCGTGTTCAATTATGTTGATCATATCTAGTCATATCTCGATTCCTTTAGATGAGATCGAGTTCAGCGCGATCCGTGCACAGGGTGCGGGTGGACAGAATGTGAATAAAACATCGTCGGCGATTCATCTGCGTTTTGATATCAACGCCTCGTCACTACCGGCGTTCTATAAAGAACGTCTGTTGGGTTTAAAGGATCGACGTATCGCTAAAGAGGGTGTGATCGTCATCAAGGCGCAGCAATATCGTACACAGGAGAAAAACCGCGAAGAGGCCCTGGCGCGGCTGCAGGTGATGATTAGAGCTGCTTCAGTTGTGAAAAAACGAAGGCGGGCAACGAAACCAACAAAAGCCTCGCAGAGGCGTCGGCTCGATAGCAAAACGCGGCGAAGCAGGATCAAAGCGCTGCGCGGAAAGGTAGTGGATTAGCAGGTTGCTAGCCTGCAGGCACCGCAAAAATCAGAACAAAGGTCAAAATAGCGCCAATAAAGATAAATAGCGCGCGCTCTTTTACGTTTCGGCAAACAGAAAAAGCCACAATGCATTGCAGTAAATAATAGAATGCAAACGCGCGTGATGCGAGTGCAATGATTTCGAATGTGGAGCCGGACCATGCCAGCAGCATAGCGCTCCCCCCGACAAGCAGATAACCCCAGCGTGTATCTATCCGCTGTCTGCTTGTCTCTCTCAGGTTGGCTGCTGCCGCCACTGTATCTGCTACGGCAGCGGAAAACTGGGACATTCCCGCAGCAATAATTAAAGGGATGGGTAGCAGCAGTGATGCGGTGGCGGCCAGCGTGATCAGGCTGTTGTCGCCATAAACGCCATTCAATACCGGTACGATGGGCTGGGCTAGTGCAACAAATAAAATATAAACAGCGAGTGAAAAGTATTGTGCCCAGCGTGACGCCTGAATGCGGGTTGCAGCATCAAAATTTTCTCCTAAATAGCGCGTGGTTTCAAACCCCTGAACAACAATAAGCGTGCCTGCGACAATGGTAACAATCTCCCAAGTGCTGCGGTCGGGCATCTCGGGCAGCATGAGCTGGCCAAGTGTGAGGTACTGGTTGATGTCATAAACAGCAAACATCACAAGTAACAGAGCAAGCAGTGCAATGGTTATATAGAGTGCCCAGCTTTCAAGTTTTTCTAGCGGCCTGAGTCCACCAGACAGGCCGATCACCGTGATGGTGCCAATAATAATGGTTGTTAGCAGGCTTTTATTAAATGCGCTGTCAAGGTCAAAGCTAGCCAGCACAAATGAAGAGAGTATGTGAACATAGAGACAGACTGAAACTACATAAGCGGCCACCAGCGCAAGTGCGGAGAGTTGCTCAGCATAGCGTGTAATAGGCCTGGCGCCTTTGGCTAATGCATGTTCGGCGCAGTGGATGTTATGCCTGACGATACTGCCTACCAGAAAGGCGACAAACGCGACAATAACCATTGCAGGTAATGCGTAAGGCCCCACCGCACTCGCTAAAATCGGGACAACCACAAGAAAGCCGCTACCAAAAATTGAAGCAAGAGGGGTACTCATAGCGGGGATAAGGCGGATTTTAAATGAGCTATCGGTTATGACATTACAGCTAGTATCATCAGAAGGTGAGTTTGGTGGCATCTTTCCCTGCTTTTTGTTGTAAAACCGCTCAATAGTGACACATTATTTTTTGATCTCTCCTCATCGTAAATCATGCCGACCAAAGCCTCAATCACTTGCAGCGTTACACCTGGGTTTCTGTTCGAGTGATCGGCGTTTGGGTCGGCAGAGGGCTTGATTGGCGATAGCAGAGAAGCTATCGCTTCATCAACTGGCAGCCTCGTTACGAGGCCCGGCTACGCTTAAAACGGCTGCGTAGAAACAGGGCGGCAGATACCATATTGACCAGCGCGGTGTTGACTTCTGGCCAGCCCCGGGTTTTGAGTCCGCAGTCCGGGTTGACCCAGAGCCGCTCGACAGGAATATGGAGCAGCGCTTTATTCATGAGCGATGTTATGCTTTCGACTGCCGGTACGTTGGGTGAATGGATATCATAAACACCGGGGCCAATGTCATTAGGGTATGAGAACTCTTCAAAGGCCTCGAGGAGTTCCATGTCTGAGCGTGATGTTTCAATCGTGATCACATCGGCATCCATGGCGGCGATGGCGGGCATGATGTCGTTGAATTCTGAATAACACATATGGGTGTGAATTTGTGTTTCGTCTCTCACCCCTCCTGCTGTGACCCTGAAGGCGTTGACTGCCCAGTCCAGATAGCTCTGCCACTCCTCTGTGCGTAACGGTAGCCCCTCGCGTAGCGCCGCTTCATCGATCTGAATGATGGCGATGCCGGCCTGTTCGAGATCACAAACCTCGTCGCGCAGTGCTAGTGCAATCTGCAGGCAGGTGGTCGCACGTGGTTGGTCATCGCGCACAAAAGACCAATTAAGGATGGTAACAGGACCGGTTAACATCCCCTTCATCGGCTTCTCTGTTTTTGATTGCGCATAACGGCTCCATGCGACGGTTATCGGCTGTGGGCGGCTCACGTCGCCAAAGATGATCGGTGGCTTCACACAGCGAGAGCCGTAAGACTGTACCCAGCCAAACTGGCTAAAGACAAAGCCATCTAACTGCTCTCCAAAATACTCCACCATATCGTTACGTTCTGGCTCACCATGCACCAGCACATCGATGCCGATCGCTTCCTGCTTTTCGATCACATTGTCGATCTCTCTACGCATCAGGGTCTGGTATTCAGTCTCAGAGAGCTCGCCCGTCCGGTACTGCCGCCTTGTCTGGCGGATCGCTGCCGTCTGTGGGAATGAGCCGATGGTGGTGGTGGGGAGTAGGGGAAGTTTTAGGCGTGCCTGCTGTTGCTCTATTCTATGTTTAAAAGGGCTCTCCCTTTCGGCCATCGACGTGGTCACCGCTGCACAGCGCTGCTTTACATCGGGTTGATGAATGCGGGTGGAGCTGCGGCGAGACGCGGCCGCCTGACGTGACTCATGCAGCGCCTGCTCTGCAGCTTCATCATCGCCTGCGAGCGCGTGCTTAAGGGTGTTCAGTTCAGCCAGTTTCTGCTGTGCAAAGGCGAGCCAGCTACGAATGTCGCTATCGAGTTTCTCTTCCTGCTCCAGGTCTACTGGCACATGCAGCAGAGAACAGGAGGGGGCTAACCAGAGGCGCTCACCGAGGCGCTGTTGCAGTGGGCGCAACCGTTCCAGCAGTGCATCAAGGTCACTGCGCCAGATATTACGACCGTCGATAATGCCAAGCGATAATGTTTTGTAGACCGGCAGCCACGAGAGCACGGTGTCGATCTCATCGGCACCGCGCACCGCATCGATGTGGAGCGCATCGGTCGGCAGACCGCAGGCCAGTTTCAGGTTCTCTTTGAGTGGGCCAAAGTAGACCGCCAGCATGGTTTTAACGCCTTTGATCGGAAGACGTGTATAAACTGATTCGAACGCCTGTTGCCATTCGAGTGGCAGGGTTAATGCGAGGATCGGTTCATCGATCTGCACCCACTCAACTCCCTGCGATTTGAGGCGGTTGAGGATCTCACCATAGGCTGGTAGCAGCTTCTCAAGCAGATCGAGTTTATTAAAATCTCCCCCCTTTGTTTTCCCGAGCCAGAGATAGCTGAGAGGGCCAAGCAGCACAGGCTTGGTTTTATGGCCCAGCGAAACAGCCTCAGCAACTTCATCGAAGAGCTTGCTGCTGCTGATTGTAAATTGCTGTTGAGCGATCAGTTCGGGCACCTGGTAGTGGTAGTTGGTATCAAACCATTTTGTCATCTCGCACGCAGTGGTCGGTTCACCGCTGGGGGCACGGCCACGCGCCATGCGAAAGTAGGTGTCGAGTGCCACCTCTGTTGTGTCGTGGTTAAAGCGCTCAGGCACCACGCCAAGCAGGGTGGAGAGATCCAGCACCTGGTCATACCAGGAAAAGTCTCCGACAGGGAGCCACTCGATGCCCGCATCTGCCTGCTGTTGCCAGTGGCGTTGACGCAGTTCACGGCCGACGGCGAGGAGTTCGGGCTGTTCAATCTCACCTTTCCAGTAGTCCTCGAGTGCCCTTTTGAGTTCGCGTTTTGCGCCGATTCGGGGGAAGCCGAGGTTATGGGTTGTGGTCATGATTTTCTCCTGAAGGTTGATTTGTTGTTGAATGGAGTGTGAATTGGAAACAGGAATGAGTAAACTTCATATTTTTCATAACTAACATGAGAGGTATTTGTATGTTGCTTGAGTTGCGCCATCTGCGAAGCCTGCAGGCGATCGAACAGGAGGGGAGTCTGGCGCGCGCAGCAGAGCAGCTGCATCTGACTCAGTCCGCGCTGTCACACCAGATCAAATCACTGGAAAATTACTATCAGACACCGCTCTACCTGCGCAGTACAAAACCGCTGACGCTAACGCCGGTCGGTTTAAAGCTGTTGGCGCTGGCACAACAGGTGCTGCCGGAGGTGGATACGATCGATCGTCAGCTGCGAAGCTATGCGCAGGGGGAGCGTGGCCGGCTCTATATTGCCATCGAGTGCCACGCCTGCTTCGAATGGCTGATACCGGTGCTGGACCAGTATCGCCAGGCGTGGCCAGAGGTGGAGATCGATATCCGGCTGGGGCTCAACTTTGAACCGATCGCTGCATTGCAGAAAGGTGAAGTGGATCTGGTGATCAGCTCCGATCCTCAGCCGCATCAGAACCTCCATTTTGAGCCACTATTTGATTATGAAGGGCTGCTGGCGCTTGCGCACGACCACCCTTTGACCGCGAAAGCGTATATTGTGCCGGCCGATCTTGCAGAGCAGACGCTGGTGACCTACCCCGTTGAGCGCAAACGTCTGGATGTCTTTTCCCGTTTTCTGCAACCGGCCGGGGTCGAGCCTGCCAGATTGCGTCAGGCTGAACTGACAGCGATCATTCTGCTGCTGGTCACCACGCTAAAAGGCGTCGCGGTGCTGCCGGACTGGGTGCTGCGCGAATCGATGCGCCATAACCGTTTTACGACACGCCCGTTGGGAAAAACGGGTATGCACGGCACACTTCATGCTGCGGTCAGGCGCAATGAGGCCGATGCGGCGTTTATTCAGGGCTTTATTGCGCTCGGTAAAAAGGTGATGGGTGACGGCTGATCAATATCTGGTTTTATGGCTTGTATTTTCCGGGGTAATCCTCTATCTTGTAATTCGATTCCGGTAAGAGCACTAGATATTGTGATTCTTATATCAGGGAACCCGGTGAGAGTCCGGGACTGTCGCGCAGCGGTATTGGGGCGCAAACGCTACAAGAGCACTGCTCAGGCGCTGCCTGAAGAGTAGTCTGCCGTAGCCTGAATCGGCCGAGATTAACTGAAACCGGCCATGCCCCTAAGTCCGAATACCTGCCGGAATGGTCATCCGTCTCGCAAACTTGCATACGGATTTTAACCGGGCCTCGCGTTAAGGTCACAGGTTGAGTGCGATTGTGGCTGCTTTCTGCTGCCGCTGCGCCTTCTCTCCTGTTTTATCTGCGCCTTGCCTGACCATTCGATTTAATGATGAGGATTATCATGCAGACTAACGCGCCCTTAGCTGTCACTCCTGATACCAACGAATATTCCCAGCACCAGGTGATTCGCCGAAATGGCAAGCTGACCCGTTTTGACCCTTCCAAGATTCAGGTGGCTGTGACCAGGGCGTTCCTCGCCGTAGAAGGTGGTCAAGCGAGTGACTCGCACCGCGTACGCGAGATAGCGGAACAGTTGACCTCGCAGGTGATTGATGCGCTGTTCCGCCGTTTGAGCGGCGGCGGTGCGATCCATATCGAAGATATCCAGGATCAGGTAGAACTGGCATTGATGCGTAACGGTCATCACAAAGTCGCGCGCGCCTATGTGCTTTATCGCGAAGAGCATAACCGTCGCCGGCAGATGGAAAGCGAGACGGATGCGCAGACGAGCAGTGATGAAGCGCGTATTCATATCACGATGGGGGATGGTAGTCGCCAGGTGCTGCAGGAGTCCTCGGTCAGGGCGATCATCCATGAGGCGTGTGCAGGGCTGTCGGGGGTCGACAGCGCGCTGATTCTGAAAGAGGCGTTGCGCAACATATATGACGGCATTGCAGAAAAAGATATTGCGACCGTACTGGTGATGAGTGCGCGCACCCTGATTGATAAGGAGCCAGACTACGCCCATGTTTCGGCGCGGCTGCTGCTAGACAGTCTGCGCCAGGAGGTGGTGTCGTTTTTGAGTAGTGAACCACAGCCGCATATTGACCAGGCGGAGATGACAGCGCGCTACGCCGACTATTTTACGGACTACATTCGCAAGGCTGCAGAGATTGAACTACTCGACACAGAGCTAACACGTTTTGACCTGGCGCGACTGGGGCAGGCGATCAAGCCCGAGCGTGACCTTAAATTTACCTACCTCGGGTTGCAGACGCTCTATGACCGCTACTTCATTCATAGCGATAACCAGCGGCTGGAGCTGCCACAGGCCTTTTTTATGCGTGTGGCCATGGGGCTGGCGATTAATGAAATCGACCGTGAGGCGCGTGCGATAGAGTTTTATGAGCTGTTGTCATCGTTTGATTTTATGAGCTCAACCCCGACCCTCTTTAACTCAGGCACACTGCGCCCACAGCTTTCATCATGTTACTTAAGTACCGTGCCGGATGAACTGGAGGGGATCTATAACGCGATCAAGGATAACGCACTGCTATCAAAATTTGCCGGTGGTCTGGGTAATGACTGGACACCGGTACGCGGCCTTGGCGCTAAAATAAAAGGGACCAATGGCGAGTCACAGGGGGTGGTGCCGTTTCTTAAAGTGGCCAACGATACCGCAGTGGCCGTTAATCAGGGCGGCAAGCGAAAGGGGGCGGTGTGCGCCTATCTTGAGACCTGGCACATCGATATCGAAGAGTTTTTAGAGCTGCGTAAAAATACCGGTGATGAACGCCGCCGCACCCACGATATGAATAGCGCCAACTGGGTGCCGGATCTGTTTATGGAACGGGTCGCTGATGAGGGTGAATGGACACTCTTCTCACCCGATGAGACCCCCGAACTGCATGAACTTACGGGCAGCGCCTTCCGTGAAAAATATGAGGCGTATGAGGCGGCCGCCGAGCGTGGTGAACTGCACATATTCAAACGTGTTTCAGCCGTGACATTATGGCGCAAGATGCTCGGCCAGCTGTTTGAAACAGGCCACCCCTGGATCACCTTTAAGGATCCCTGCAATATTCGTTACACCAACCAGCATGTCGGGGTGGTGCATAGCTCCAATCTCTGTACTGAGATCACCTTGCACACATCAGAAAAAGAGATCGCCGTCTGTAATCTTGGCTCGGTGAACCTGGCGGCACATGTGTCAGACAACGGTATTGATAGAGAGCGCCTTGAACGCACCATCAATACCGCGATGCGGATGCTCGATAACGTGATCGAATACAACTATTACGCGGTACCGCAGGCGCGTAATTCAAATCTACGCCATCGTCCGGTGGGGTTGGGGGTGATGGGTTTTCAGGAGGCACTGTATAAACTGAACCTGCCATACGCCTCGTCGGAGGCGGTTGATTTTGCCGACCGCTCGATGGAACTGATCTCATATCACGCCATTTCCGCCTCCACCAACCTGGCAGAGGAACGCGGCCGTTATGCCAGCTTTGAAGGGTCGCTCTGGAGCCAGGGTGTGTTGCCGTATGATTCGCTACAGCGACTTAAGCAGGAGCGGGGTCGTTTTGTCGATGTGGATGAAACAGCCTCACTGGATTGGGAGTCCCTGCGCCAGCGCGTTAAGCAGGTCGGTATGCGTAACTCGAACTGCATGGCGATCGCGCCGACGGCAACCATTTCAAACATTTGTGGTGTGTCGCAATCAATCGAACCGACTTACCAGAATCTGTTTGTGAAATCGAACCTCTCTGGTGAATTTACAGTGGTGAATACGCATCTGGTTGCCGACCTGAAAGCGCTGGGACTGTGGGACGAGGTGATGGTCAATGACCTCAAATATTTCGACGGCTCTGTACAGCCGATTGAGCGCATCCCGGAGCAGTTAAAACAGAAATATGCCACCGCCTTTGAGATCGACTCCCGCTGGTTGATTGAGGCGGCAAGCCGTCGCCAGAAGTGGCTTGATCAGGCGCAGTCACTCAATCTTTATCTCTCTGAACCCGATGGCAAGGCGCTCGACAGCCTTTATAAGCTCGCCTGGGTACGTGGTCTTAAGACGACCTATTATCTGCGCACACTGGGTGCGACACATGTGGAGAAAAGTAGCGCACATGCGGTGAGCAGTGATGCGCCAAAACTCTGCTCAATTGATGACCCCGACTGCGAAGCGTGTCAATAATAAGGAGCCACTCATGTTGAACTGGGATAACCCATTAAGTAGCGCCAGTGTGGCGAAGATCTCTGATGAGGCCGTTGTTGAGCCGGCAGTACAGCGCATCATTGATGAACTTGAGCAGACAGAGTCACATCACCTTCCACCGGTGCGGGCAGAGGATAAACGGGTGGTGAATGGTGTGGCGGATATCAATCAGCTGGCACCATTCAAGTATCCGTGGGCGTGGAAATATTTTCTTAATGCCAATAAAAACCACTGGACACCACTTGATATCAATATGACTCAGGATGTACAGGATTATCACAATAAGCTTAACGATAATGAGCGTCATGTGTATGAGAACGTGCTGGCCTATTTAACCACCTCCGATATTCTGGCGATGCGAAATGTCGGCCTGGCGGTGATGGAGAAGATGAGCGCCCCTGAGTTGCAGATCTACCAGGCGCGTCAGGTCTATGAAGAGGCGCTACACACCTGGACCTATCAACATTGCATTGAAACCATCGGTATTGAACAGGGTGAGATCTATAATCGTTATCGAGTCGTGCCCGAGATCCACTCGAAGATCAAGATCGCGAATCGACGCCTTAACTCGGTGCTGCGCCCGGATATCGACCTGACGAATCGAGATGATCTACATGACTTTCTGATGTCATATCTCTTTTTTGCAGCGGTATTTGAGGGGTGTTGGTTCTTTAACGGCTTTAGTCCGATCTTTGCATTGCAGCGCCGCGGCCTGATGAAGGGAACGGCAGAACAGCTGCAGTACATCATGCGAGATGAGGTGATGCATTGTGGCTTTGGCATCCGTACCGTAAAACAGCTAATGCAGGAAGAGAATATCCGGCCAGATCCTACGGCACTACGCGAGATGTGGGATGAGGCAGAGGCCGCAGAGAGCCGCTATGCGAATTATATTCTGCGCGAGCCGATGCTCGGCTACGATGCAGAGCAGCACATTGAACAGTTCCGTTTTATCGCCAACCGTCGCGCCCGTCAGCTCGATTTTGAGGAACCATTCCCCGGCGCCGAATGTGCATTGCCGTGGCTGGATGAGCAGTCCAACATCCGTAAAGAGAAAAATTTCTTTGAGACACGGGTGACGGAGTATCAGACCGGTGGCGGCTTGAGCTGGGATTAGATCACATCGGTCGTCAACCGGGAGAGATGAAAACGGTGCGCTAAACTGCGCTGTAAATCACGTATAATCACCCACTCTATTTCTATGGGTGGTTGTATAAAGCCCGCTATTGAGTGTTGCTGCCGATGAGCTTTTCTGAACTGGGTCTTACCGACCGCCTGTTGCGTGCCGTTGAAGCTGAGGGGTACGATAAGCCGACGTCAGTACAGAAAAAGGCGATTCCTGTGATACTGTCGCGTCGTGACGTGATGGCTGCTGCAGAGACCGGCAGCGGTAAAACAGCGGCCTTTTCACTGCCACTACTGCAGAGCCTGGCTGAAGGTGAACAGGCCAGAGCCAACAGGGTACGGGCGTTGATTTTAACCCCGACACGTGAGCTTGCTGCGCAGGTGGGGGCGTTTGTCGCGCGCTATAGCCGCCATCTCTCACTGCGTTCGACGGTGGTTTTCGGTGGGGTGAAGATCAATCCACAGATGAAAAGGCTACGTGGCGGGGTTGATCTGCTGGTGGCAACCCCGGGGCGTCTGCTGGACCTTTATCATCAGCGTGCGATCCACTTATCGACAGTCGAAACGCTGGTGCTGGATGAGGCCGACCGCATGCTTGATCTGGGCTTTACCGATGAGGTCACTAAAATCATCTCGCTGTTACCGCAACAGCGACAGAACCTCCTCTTCTCAGCGACCTTCTCACCCGATATTCGCCGCCTTGCGGGCGCGCTTCTGCACAACCCTGTTCAAATCGAAGTCAGCCCGCGCAATGCAGCTGCCAGCTCTGTCAAGCAGTCCGTTTTTGAAGTCGACAAGGCTCGCAAGTCGGCGCTTTTAAGTCATTTGATTCGCCGAGGTGGCTGGAAGCAGGCGCTGGTTTTTACCCTGACGAAACGCGGTGCCGACCGCCTGGTCAGGCAACTTGAGGAAGATGGCATTACCGCGATTTCGATTCATGGTGATAAAAGCCAGGGTGCGCGCACCCGGGCATTGGCAACATTCAAGGCGGGAGATGTACGCATTCTGGTCGCGACTGATGTTGCGGCTCGCGGCCTGGATATCGTGCAGCTGCCGTATGTGGTTAATTTTGATCTGCCTAAAGTGGCGACTGATTATGTCCACCGTATCGGCCGCACCGGGCGCGCAGGCCTACAGGGTGAGGCGATTTCACTGGTGGCTGCCGATGATGCCAAGCAGCTAGCCGCAATCGAGACGGTGATTCAGCAGCAGATCACTCGTGAGCAGGAGGTGGGGTTTGTGCCTCGGCAGGTAGTCCCCATCACCCAACCGCGTGCCGGTGGCCCAAAGAGACCCAAGAAAGCCAAAAAACCGAAACAGTATGCAGCTGAAAAGCCGGGTAGCAAAAAAAGAGCAGGCCGAGCTGCTAAGCCCTCTCATAAGAGGGCTGTGAGTCGCCCTCCAGGAAGAGGGGTTCGGTAGGCCGCAAAGAGGGAGGTGCCCACTGGCCTCATTTTCACCCATCATCTCCAGCAGGCCGTCATTATTGACCCGCTTGCCGTAAAAACGGAGGCGCTCTGCCGCCTTGTTGCTGATGATGCGCCCCCATGTGTGAAAGGTACGACAGGCTCCCGGTGGTCGTGACTCATAAAACTCACTCTCCCGGTCGATATGCTAAGGGATAGAGCGTTAATGGAGTCTTCTTATGCGATGGGTAAAGAGATCCCCACTGAAATGGCTGCTTGTTTCGCTGCTGTTTAGCCACGTGTTAATGGCAGAAAGCGAGCTGTATGATAGCTATGAGATTGGTGAAGGTGGGCGACTTTATGATAACTGGGCAGCGGAGCTAGGGGTCTCAGCACCGAGCAAAACGCATCCCGGTTATAACGACTACAAAGGTAAACAGCGAGGGGCTGCTACCTGGCGCTGTAAAGAGTGTCACGGCTGGGACTATCGTGGTGCTGCGGGAAGCTACGGCGTTGGTGAGCACTACACCGGTACACAGGGGATTTTTGCTGCTCGCAGAACATCGATACCAGCGGTGCTTGATACGCTAAAGAACGATAACCACCTGTTTGATCAGTTTCTGCCAGCCAGACAGCTAGAGGCGGTAGCGGCCTTTGTGGTGTTGGGGCAGATTGATATGCGCCGTTTTATTCATCCCATCACAAAAAAGATTTCAGGCGATGCGCGTAAAGGGCGGTTGACCTATCTGGAGCAGTGCTCACTCTGTCACGGCAGTGATGGTAAAACACGCAACCTCTCTCGCGTAAATGGAGAAAAACGCTATCTGGGCGGGGTTGTGCAGCATAATCCCTGGAAAACCATGCACAAAATTCGCTTTGGTCACCCCGGTAAATTTTATACCAATAAATATGATCCAGAGGGGCGGCCGCGGCTCAATATGCCTGCGATGCTGGGTGTGGTAACGCTACAGGATCAGATCGACCTGCTCGCCTATCTCTCAACGTTACCCGTCAAATAGTGCGCTAACTGCTGTGGATCATTGTGCATTGGATGGCCCTGAAAGGAAGGGGAAAGGGGCCTGTTGAATAGTGCTAAAACAGCGAAATAGTGGCAAAATTCGCCCCTATGAAAAGAACGATGCAATTCCTCTCACTGCCCAATGGTGCTACTGCCGACGCTGATGTGCTGATTCTTCCGGTACCGCATGAACAGACTGTGACCTATAAGTCAGGTACCGCCAATGGCCCCGCGGCGATATTAGCCGCGAGTGAGCAGCTGGAGTTTTATGAAGAGGATATGGGCTGGAGTCCACTACTGCACCTTAGGCTCGCAGTGCTGCCTGCGGTCGAAGATGTAGCGGAGGAGCCGCTGGCGGCATATCATCGCCGTCTCGCGGAGAGGGTTGCCCAGCTACCCGAAGAGGCGCTGTTGATCGCACTGGGAGGAGAGCATTCCATTACGCCAGAGATGCTATTTGCACGCATGCCAGAAGGGGGCACGGTGGTGCATATTGATGCCCATGCAGATCTTCGCCCCCGTTATCACGGTTCGATCTATAACCACGCCTGCCCGATGTACCGTATCAGAGAGCGGGGTTATCAACTGATACAGATCGGTATCCGCTCACTACATGCTGATGAAGCGGCGATGATTGCGGCAGACGACGGCATCACCGCCTGGTTTGATCGCCCCCTGCAGCAGCCGGCAGTGTGGCAGGCGCTACTTGATCAGCTGGCAGCGCTCAGTGGCCCGGTCTGGTTGAGTATCGATATGGATGGTTATGACCCGGCACTGGTTGGCGGTGTGGGAACACCGCAACCGGGAGGGCTGTCGTGGCATCAGGGGCTTGATCTGCTGCAGACCCTCACCGATAACCGTGCGGTGGATCTACGCAACATCGACATTGTAGAGCTTGCACCTGAGCCCAGCCAGGTTTCTGAAATGATGGCTGCCAAACTGGTGCTGAAATGTATCTCATACTGGGGCAGTGCTAACGGTTACGCTCAGCGCCCAAGGGATGGGTCGCAAGCAGGGGTTGATGATGAGTGATCAAAAGTGGTGCGTGAGTGATGCCGCGCAACTCTATCAGGTAGCGGGCTGGGGCGGTGGGTTTTTTCATGTTAATGATGTCGGCAATGTTGAGGCAGTCGCAAACGGTAATCGTATTGATCTCAAGAAGCTCTGTGATGAACTGGCGCTGCAGAATCTCCACCCACCACTGCTCCTCCGTTTCTCTGACCTGCTAAAAAAACGCATGGAGCAGATTCATAAGCGCTTTAGCATCGCGCGCGAGGAGGCGGCCTATCAGGGCAAATATTACGGTGTCTATCCAATAAAAGTGAACCAGCAGCGACAGGTGGTTGAAGAGATCATCGAGTATGGTGCTGCCTTTAACTGGGGGCTGGAGGCGGGTTCCAAGCCGGAGCTGCACGCGACGCTGGCGATGCTGGAGGATGTTGAAGGGTTAATCATCTGTAACGGTTATAAGGACCAGGAGTTTATCGAGCTGGCGTTGATGGGTTTAAAGATGGGCAAGCGCATCTTCATCGTGATTGAAAAACCGAATGAGCTTGAGCTGATATTAAACACTGCGCAGCGGCTGCAGGTGAAACCGTTGATTGGGCTACGCTGCCGGCTTGCCGCCAGCAGTAAAGGGAAGTGGGATAGTTCGGGCGGTGATCTGTCGAAGTTTGGTCTGTCGCCTTCGGAGTTGCTGGATGCAATCAACAAACTAAAAGAGGCGGGGCAGCTATCATCGCTGAACCTGCTCCATTTTCATATCGGCAGTCAGGTACCGGAGATCAGCAGTATTAAGGACGCCATGCAGGAGGCGGCGCGATACTTTGTGGAGGCGCGTCGCCTTGGTGCCCCGATAGCGTTTATCGATGTCGGCGGCGGACTGGGGGTGAACTACGACGGTAACATCGCCTCAGTTAACTATAGCCTGCAGGAATACGCCAATGAGATTGTCTGGACGATGCAGCAGGCCTGTAATGACGAGGGGCTGGAACATCCTGATATTATCTCGGAATCGGGACGTGCTCTGGTGGCACATCACGCCGTATTGATTGTAGATGTGCTGGGTATTACGAAACGTATGAGTGACCAGCCTCTGCAGCCACCCGCTGATGGCACCCCCTCTCAACTTCGTCAGATATGGGAGACGCTGAATGAGCTGGATGAGATGTCGCCACGCGAAGCGATGCATATCGCCATCTCATTGCGTGAGGATATGAATAAGCTGTTTAGTCTCGGTCACGCCACGCTCTCTGATCGCGCTTTGATGGAAGATATCTACTGGCATCTGGTTAATGCTCTTATGCAGCGACTGGATGAGAATGAGATTGAACAGTTGATGCCGGAATTAAGAACTCAGGCGGCGGACCGTTACTTCTGTAATTTTTCGGTATTTCAGTCGCTGCCAGATGCGTGGGCTATTAAACAGGTTTTCCCGGTGATGCCGGTTCATCGGCTCGATGAAAAGCCCACGCAGGATGCGATACTGGTGGATGTGACCTGTGATTCAGATGGAACATTGCTTAATTTTCCGTTAGAAAACGGCCATGCTAAGACATTACCGCTGCATGCTGAAAATCCAGGAGAGCGTTACCTGCTCGGGATATTTTTAACCGGGGCTTATCAGGAGATCCTCGGAGACCTGCATAATCTTTTTGGCGATACCCATGCGGTGCATATTCGTATGGATGGTGATCAGTATGAGCTTGAACAGGTGGTCGAGGGTGAGACGGTTGCCGATGTGCTGAACTATGTGCAGTTTCATGAAACCGTCCTGGTTGACCGGATGCGGCGCCAGGTGCAGGAGGCGCGTAGTGAAGGGCGTATCAACGCTCGTGAGGCGAACACTTTTTTACGCTTTTATCAGGAGGGGTTAAAAGGGTATACCTATCTGGAAGAGGATACACCGACGGTTCCGTTTAGCCCGGGCTAAACGCGCGGTATCGCTATGAAAGGCGTCTCTCATAATCGTGGTAGTCGAAATCGCGCACTACTTCTATTTCGCCATCTTCATGCTGAACGGCAATGGCAGGGTGGTTAACCCCATTGAACAGGGTACTCTTTACCATGGTGTAGTGCAGCATATCTTCAAAGATCAGGCGGTCGCCGATCTTTAATGGTTGATCAAATGAGTAGTCGCCAATCACATCACCTGCGAGGCAGCTCATCCCCCCGAGTCGATAGGTAAACGGTTTTTCTGTGGGGAGTGCTGCACCGCGTAGTGTGGCTCGGTAAGGCATCTCAAGCACATCGGGCATATGGGCGGTGGCGGAGATGTCCAGCAGCGCAATCTGAACGCCACCACGCTCGATCACATCGAGCACCGTGCAGACCAGGGTGCCACAATCCCAGGCGATGGCCGAGCCCGGTTCCAGCACCACCTCTAATGAGGGGTGGCGTTCGCGGAAAGCTTTTAAGAGATCGATCAGCCGGGCCACATCATAGCCCTGTCGTGTCATCAGATGACCACCGCCCAGATTAATCCACTTCAGTTTCTTAAGCAGGTGCCCAAAACGGTGTTCAACCGCCTCAATCAGTCGCCCGGTTGCATCAGCATCACATTCACAGAGCGCATGCAGATGTATCCCCTCAATACCGATAGGGAGGCCTGCGCTGAGCGCTGCGGCGGGTATGCCGAGGCGAGACTGCTCATCGCATGGATTGTAGAGAGCGGTTTCAACTTCATTAATAGCAGGGTTCAGACGTAGACCACATGAAACGTCAGCTGTTTGATCTGAAAAACGGTACCACTGGCTGAGCGAGTTAAACGAGATACGGTCGGCAAGTTTAACCAGTTCAGGAAATTCAGCATCGCTATAGGCGGGCGCATAAAGATGAAGATGCCCGCCGAAGTGTTGTTGTGCAAGGCGCGCTTCGTTATACGAACTCGCAGCGCAGCCGGGGAGATAGTGGCGTATGAGTGGAAAGGTGGACCACATCGCAAACCCTTTTAGTGCAAGGAGTATGGTGCAGCCTGTTTCACGTTGTACGCGATCGATCAGCTCAAGGTTATCCCTGAGATTTCTCTCCTCCAGTAGATAGCAGGGCGAGGGTGGTTGACGTTGGTCTGCCATCGCTTAAGTGAGGTCTCTGATTTATTCGTGTGGAAGCGTATCGATATCGATATCGCACGTTATATCGTGCCACGGCAGGCCATATCTATTCAGGTCATCCATAAATGGGTCGGGATCAAACTGCTCCATATTCCAGACGCCTGGCTTTTTCCACTTTCCTTCCAGCATCATCTTGGCACCGATCATTGCGGGGACCCCCGTGGTGTATGAAACCCCCTGTGCATGGGTCTCTCTGTAGCAGCTTTCATGATCACTGACGTTATAAAGGTAGCGAGATAGCGATTCCCCCCCTTTTGACCCTTTGATGATACAGCCGATGTTGGTTTTCCCTTTAGTGCGTGGGCCAAGTGTTGCAGGATCGGGTAGCAGCGCCTTAAGAAACTGTAATGGTACAATCTGTTGTCCCTGGAACTCGACCGGTTCGATGCTATCGAGGCCGATATTCTGGAACACCTCAAGGTGTTTCAGATAGCTGTCACCAAAGGTCATCCAGAAACGCATCCGTTTTACCCCGGGGATGTGCCTGGCGAGCGACTCCATCTCCTCATGGTAGAGTAGAAACATCTTGCGTGGGCCGATCTCCGGAAAATTAAACAGGCGTGAAACGCTCATTGGCTGGGTCTCTAGCCATTGCCCATTCTCATAGTAACGGCCGTTGGCGGTCACCTCTCGGATGTTGATCTCAGGGTTGAAATTGGTGGCAAACGGGTAGCCATGGTCTCCCGCATTGCAGTCCAGGATATCAATTGTATCGATCTGGTCAAAGTGATGTTTGAGTGCATAGGCAGTGAAGACATTGGTCACGCCGGGATCAAAACCGGAGCCGAGCAGGGCGGTGATGCCCGCCTTCCTGAAGCGCTCCTGATAGTCCCACTGCCATCGGTATTCGAATTTAGCCTCATCTTCTGGTTCATAATTAGCGGTGTCGAGGTAGTCAATGCCACACGCCAGACAGGCATCCATAATGGTGAGGTCCTGGTAGGGAAGGGCCACATTGATGATCATCCTGGGTTCGACCCTGCGAATCAATGCGACCAGTTCAGCCACATTGTCGGCATCGACCTGTGTGGTTTTGATACGCCCACCACCGATCTCGTTCGCAATCTGTTCACATTTCGAGACGGTACGGCTGGCGAGCCAGATATCACTGAAAACAGTGGGCAGCTGCGCGCATTTGTGAGTGACGACGCGCCCAACACCACCAGCGCCAATGATTAAGACTCTGCTCATTTTGAAACCCTGCAAATAATATGAAAACAGCCTGAGAGCGGCTTAGGGGCGATTTTAGTCGCTAGCACGACATCATGTCATCTGTTTTTATTGTGAATCGGGGCTGTTTAATGAGTGACAAATCGGGTGTGCGGTTGCGATTTTATCGCTCACATGCATTCATCCGAAATCAGTGTGGGAGGCGCTACTGTGCAGTGCTACACAGTAGTTTAATGTGAACAGGCGGTCTGCCGATAAAGCCTGCATAGCATCTGATGTTGCTATTTTTCTGTTGACAGGATGACAACGATTCACCTAAATTAGCGCCCACCATGAAGAAACTACTGATCTGTCTGCTGCTGTTAGCCAACCTGAGTTCAGGACTAGCCTTTGCCCTGGATAACCATCCAGAGGCGATAGCAGGGCATAATTCGGCTGCGATTGATCTGTTAATTGAGGTCAGCAGTGAGCAGCCCGATAACGGTGTAGTGCATCAGGATGACCACTGCTGTCATAGTGCCGCTCATCTGATAGGGCTTATCTTCAATCAATCCTCACCATTCATGGCCAGCGGTCATGAAGGCTTTGTGGCGCTATCCCCTGTGTTAGCGCTGCGCTATATTGCTCCACTCCTAAGACCCCCCATCATTTAAATTTTTCTACTGCTGTTTTTTCTGCATGCTGCGCAGTTTTATGCGCGCTATTTCCCTCTTCAGTATTTGAAGGATTGAGCTAATGTTTTCTAAAAGATATCTATTGACGGGCCTGTTCGCCTGCCTGTTGTTTCCTGGATGGATTGCAGCTGCGGCTGACTATAAAGCAGTCGCCCCCGAATTGAATCAAACGTCGCTATCGATTAGCGCTAATGGTCAGCTCAAGGTTGATCCAGCGTTGCGAGCTTTTATTCAGCAGGTCTGGGCAGAGAGCCCGGCGATGCAGGGGGCAGATGCTGTTGTTGAAGCCGCTATGGCGCGAGCTGATGGTGCGGGGCGGCCCATCTACAACCCTGATCTGGTCATCGATGCTGAGCGAACGGGTGTCAACACAACCTCAATCGGTTTTAATCAAACGCTGGACTGGAATGACAAGCGTGAGGCTCAGAGCCGTATTGCTGACCAGGAGGTGCTGGCCGTCAGTGCCGAATTGCAAGAGACCCGGCAGCGTATTGCAGTCGAAACCCTGAACGCATTGACACAGTACGCCACTGCGCAGGAGATGCTGGCGCTGGCACAGCGTCGTAGCCAGTTAATGAAAGGGTTTATCGATGCAGTGAAGCAGCGCCAGGCGGCGGGGGATATGGGTGCGCTGGAAGGAACCCTGGCCCAGGTTACCTATAGTGAGGCCCTGATGCAGCAGGCGGCGAGTGAGAGTGAGCTGGCTCAGGCCGAAGCGGCACTACAGGCTGTTACCGGGTTTGTTGCCGGTTCAGAGCTGGCGCAGTGGCCGCAGCTACCAGGTGAGCTGGCATCTCCACCGGCGCGGGTGGATACCACACTGCTCCACTCCTTGCCTGCGCTTACGGTGTTACGCAGCCGTATGGAGGCGGCGAAAGCACGGATCGACCTCATTAAACGTGAAAGTCGCGCAGATCCCACTATCGGGCTTCGTGCCGGTCGTGACGGCTCTGACTCGCTGCTCGGACTGAGCTTTGAAATCCCACTATTTGTACGCAATAACTTTAAGGCTGAAGTGTTGGTCGCCTCTCACGAGGCCACTGCTGAGGAGCTGATTTACCGCGATGCATACCGCCGCGCCAGCGCCCGACTTGAAGGAAGCCTGGGGCGCTTTAACAGTACCGCCAGTGCGTGGCGAGCCTGGGTGGCCACGGGTCAACAGGCGCATCGAGAACAGATGAAACTGCTGGAGCAGATGTGGCAGGCGGGTGAATTGACCGCAACCGACTTTTTGATTCAGGCCAAACAGAACATCGATACCCAGACGGCAGCCACAACCCTGAAAGGTGAGGTCTGGCAGGCGGCAATCGGCTGGCTGGATGCTTCTGGTCAGGTTGACGACTGGCTAGGTCTAGCACCGACCAGCATCGCACAGCCAAAGAATTCTGGAGAGTAAAAAAATGAAAAACAGACTTGTTTTATTAATGTTATTGAGCCTTTCTACCCCCACTCTTCTGTTAGCTGAAAAAGGGCATCACCATGGTGAAGAGGATGGTATGGATGATTTCTCAGGCATCGAGATAGCGACAGAAAAACATGACCATGATGATGAAGGCCATCAACATGAAAAAGAGGGGCATGACCACGAAGATGATGGGCATGAAGAGCAGGGGCATGGTGATCATGGTGGTCACGGTGGGGAAGACGACGGCCATGGCCATGGTGAAGCGGCCAGTGATGCTGAATTGAGCACTGAGCAGCGTCGCATTGCAGGGATAGAGACAATGGTTGTCAGGCGCCAGTCACTGGGCGATGCAATTAAGGCACCCGGCGAGGCGATGCTCAACGCCTATCGCACCACCATCGTGACCCCGCGAACCCCGGCGCAGGTGATGGCGCGTCATGCGCGCCTTGGTGACCATGTTAAAAAAGGTGAGCGCCTGGTGACGCTCTCCAGTGTCGAGATGGCGGAGGCGCAAGGTGCCCTGATGGAGGCCAATGTCGAACTGCGACGGGTTAAAAAACTGGGTCGTAAAGTGGTTTCCGAAAAACGTTTTGTTGCCGCGCAGATCGCTTATCAACAGGCCTATGCCAGAGTTAGCGCCTACGGCATGACCAGAAAACAGATCAACTCCCTGATCGAGACAGGTGATGCGACTCGTGCTACGGGTGAATTTCATCTGCTCTCATTCCAGGATGGCACCATCATCAGTGACGGCTTTGTTGTTGGTGAACTGATTGAACCAGGTTATGTGTTGATGACGATTAGCGATGAGTCTCTGCTGTGGGTCGAAGCGCGCCTGACGCCGGAAGATGCTGCCCGTATCGAACTGGGGTCACCTGCGCGTATTCAGGTCGGCAATCAGTGGCTGAGCGGAAAAGTGACGCAGGCGCGTCACACCCTCGATGAGACGACGCGCACCCTGGCTGTCCACATTGAAGTGGCAAATCGCGATGACGCACTCCACCCCGGCCAGTTTGTGACCGCCGTGATCGAAGGAAGCCATAAACGTGACGGTATTGTTGTGCCTGTTGAGGCCGTGTTGCGCAGCCCCGACGGTGACTGGCAGCTGTTTGTGCAGAGCGCGCCTGACCGCTTTGAACCGAAAGAGATTAAAGTGCTGGAGACCGTGGGTGACCGTATGCTGATCGAAGGCGTTGCCGAAGGCACGACCATTGTCGGTAAGGGCGCTTTTTTTGTGCAGTCTGAAATGGCGAAAGGCGGGTTTGATCCGCATAACCATTAAACCGGGAGAAAGACTGTGTTAAATAAATTAATCGACTGGTCTGTCACCAACCGTTTACTGGTGGTCATCGGCCTGCTGGCGCTGGCGGCGTCGGCCTCCGTTATCATTCCTAAACTCAATCTCGATGCCTTTCCCGATGTGACCAATGTGCAGGTCTCTATTAATACCGAAGCGCCGGGACTCGCCTCTGAAGAGGTTGAAAAACTGATCACCTTTCCTATTGAGGCGGTGATGTACGCGCTGCCTGATGTGGAGCAGGTGCGCTCTATCTCCAAGACCGGTCTCTCGGGTATCACCGTGGTATTTAAAGAGGGGACAGATATCTACTTTGCTCGCCAGCTGGTGTTTGAGCGTCTGCAATCTGCAAAAGAGCTGATTCCTGAAGGGGTGGGCACGCCAGAGATTGGTCCCAACACCTCGGGTCTGGGGCAGGTCTATCAGTACATGCTGGTGACCGATGCCGACTCCACTCTGGATGCGATGACCCTGCGAAGTCTTAACGACTGGGTGGTCAAGCTACTGCTGATGCCGGTGGATGGAGTGACTGATGTACTCTCTTTTGGTGGCCATGTTCGTCAATACCAGGTCAATTTGAATCCATCGCGCCTGCTGGCGTATGGCCTGAGGCAGCAGGATGTGATCGATGCGCTGGAGAACAACAACTCCAATGCGGGTGGCTGGTATATGGATCGTGGCCAGGAGCAGCTGGTGATACGTGGTGTCGGCTGGTTGAGCCACGACCAGAAGGGGTTGGCGGAGCTGCGCCAGATTCCGTTAAAAACGGTTGATGGCACCGTGGTCACCGTGTCGCAGGTAGCGGAAGTCTCCCTCGGCAGTGAGATACGCCAGGGTGCGGTGAGCATGACGCGGCGCAACGCGCAGGGTCAGGCCGAACCGTTGGGTGAGGTGGTGGCCGGCATTGTGTTAAAACGGATGGGGGCCAATACCAAAAGCACTATCGACGGTATCAACCAGCAGGCGAAGCTGATTCAGCAGGCGCTGCCTGACGGGGTGCGGTTTGAGGTCTTTTATGACCAGTCCGACCTCATCTCACAGGCGGTTACCACCGTGGTCAACGCGCTGCTGCTCGCCTTTGTCTTTATTGTGGTGGTGTTGGCGCTTTTTTTGATGAACCTGAGTGCCACGTTGTTGGTGCTGATCTCCATCCCTATCTCCATCGGTATCGCCCTGATGGTGATGGCGTGGCTGGGGCTCTCTGCCAACTTGATGTCGCTGGGCGGTATTGCCGTGGCGATTGGCATGCTGGTGGATGGCTCGGTGGTGATGGTGGACAATATGTTTAAACATCTCTCCCATCCCGATGCCGAGCATGATAAAGAGGTGCAGGCGCGGGTTGGCAGCGATGACCGTGATCCACATGATGTACGCCGCGACCGTGGCGAAGGTATTGCACTGCGCCTGCAACAGGCGGGCAGAGAGGTGGCGCGACCGGTCTTTTTCGCGACCGCCATCATTCTGGTGGTCTTTATGCCACTGTTTAGTTTTGAAGGGGTTGAGGCGAAGCTCTTTCAGCCGATGGCGATCAGTATCATGCTGGCGATTATCGCAGCGCTGTTTGTGGCGCTGATTATTGTGCCGGCGCTGGCCACCTATCTCTTTCGTCACGGCATACGGCAGCGCGAAAGTTTTGTGCTCAGGCCGTTAGATAAACTCTATCGTCATGCGCTGGGCTGGGCGCTGCAGCACGGTAAATTTGTCGTCTCGGGTGCGGTGTTACTGCTGATTTCTGCGTTGGCGCTGGTGCCGCAAATTGGCACGGAGTTTGTGCCGGAGCTGGAGGAGGGGACGATTAACCTGCGTGTTACGCTCGCTCCTTCGTCCAGCCTGGAGACTGCACTGGAGGTTGCCCCCAAGCTGGAGGCGATGTTACTGGAGTTCCCGGAAGTCAATTACGCGCTGAGCCGTGTGGGCCGCCCTGAGATTGGGGGTGATCCGGAACCGGTCAATAATATTGAAATCTACATTGGCCTCAAGCCGGTGAATCAGTGGAGCAGCGCACCGGATCGCCAGACCCTGCAAAACCTGATGGCGTTAAAACTGGAGCAGCACCCAGGGCTGCTGCTGAACTTTTCGCAACCCATCGCCACCCGTGTTGATGAGCTGCTCTCCGGGGTACGGGCGCAGCTGGCGATTAAGCTGTTTGGGCCGGATCTGGCAGTGCTGGAAGAGAAAGGCAAAGAGATTGAGAAGGCGGTGCAGAGTGTGGACGGTGCTCAGGATGTGGCCATGGAGCAGATCGCCGGTGAGGCGCAGTTGATCGTCAGGCCTGATCGGGATCAGCTTTCCCGTTTTGGCCTGGCCGTGGGCGATGTGATGGCCGTGGTGAGTGATGGACTCGGCGGCCGGGCGGCCGGGCAGATCATCAATGGCAACGAACGTTATGACATCTACGTGCGTCTGGCCGAACCGTTCCGCACCAATCCCGATGCCATTGCCGATCTGCGTCTGCAATCCCCCACCGGTGCCTGGGTGCGCCTGGGTGATGTGGCGCAGATCAATATAGAATCGGGCCCACCGCAGGTGCGTCGGGATGATGTGCAGCGCCGCGTGGTGATTCAGTCCAATGTGCAGGGGCGCGACATGGGCAACGTAGTGGCCGATATCCGCCTCGCCATTGAGCAGCAGGTGGATCTGCCGACCGGCTATTCGGTCGATATCGGCGGTCAGTTTGAAAACCAGCAGCGGGCACAAAAACGGCTCAGCACAGTGGTGCCGATCTCCATTGCGCTGATCGCCCTGCTGCTCTATTTTGCCTTTAACTCCATGGGGCAGGCGATGTTGATTCTGCTCAATGTGCCGCTGGCGGTTATTGGGGGTGTGTTTGCGCTCTATTTTTCTGGCCAGTATCTTTCGGTGCCGAGTTCTATCGGCTTTATCACCCTGTTTGGTGTCGCTGTACTCAATGGGGTGGTGATGGTGGAGAGCATTAACCAGCGGGTTGCGGGTGGTCTCTCTGTTCCCGATGCGGTGTTCGACGGCGCAAGTTCGCGCCTGCGTCCAGTATTGATGACGGCGATCACCTCTGCGCTGGGCTTAATCCCGATGCTGCTATCCACCGGCGTTGGTGCCGAAATTCAAAAACCGCTGGCGACAGTGATTGTAGGGGGGCTGTTAACAGCCACCTTTTTAACCCTGTTTGTCATCCCGGCGTTGTACCGTTTCTTTTCAAAATCAGTAAATGAGGGTAAGTAGTGATGAGTAAGTGTTTGACAGCTAATGTGCTGGGTGTCGTAGCTGGGCTTTTATTGGCACCTGTTGTTGCCTGGGGAGAGGTTGGGGAGAACCCCAGGCTGTCCCCGCCGATATCGCAGTTTGATTTTGAACAAGCCTACAAGCTGGACTTATTGGCGAGCAGTGCGGGGGCGAGTAGCGGCGGAAATTCATCGGGCCTGACTTTGTCGCTTACAGAAGCGTCGTTGCCAGCTGAGGCTTCAGAAGGTCCCGACCTGGATGGGCTGAAAAAAGATACGGCCTATTTTCTGGCCTATCAGTTTTCCATCATCGGCGCACTGTGGATTGCACCTGAAAGCATCTCCGGCTGGTCAGATCAGACCAAGGAAGACTTCAGTTTTCAGCAATATAAAGATAAGGTCAGTAAGATTGTCTGGGATAAAGATCAATTGTGGATTAACTACATTCTGCATCCCTACTGGGGTGGTGTCTACTATGTACGTGCTCAGGAGCGCGGTTTTGGGCCGAAGGGTTCGTTTCTGTATGCAGTAACCCTGTCGTCATTGTATGAGTTTGGAGCTGAGGCCTTTTTTGAGAACCCTTCGATACAGGATCTGATCGTAACGCCGGTTGCGGGCTATTTTGTCGGTAAATACTTTATGGATGTACGCGCCGGTATTGAGAAAAAACCGCTGAGCGAAAGGAGTGGCACCGACACATTTATAATGGTGATGACAGACCCGATGGGGGCAATGAACAGGACAGTTGAAGGCTGGTTTGGTAAAGAGAGCGAGGTAACGTTGCGCCCAATGATCGGCCCTCAATTTGAAACAGAGAGGGTTAGTGATACCCGGTTCGACAGGGCGACACAAACCAACTACATTGGCACAACAACTTTCGGTATGAAGATGGCGCTACGCTGGTAATCCGTTTTTTCCTCGCGCCATAATCAGGTGGAGTAAGTAGTAGAGCAATGGGACATGAACACCACCATGAGGTAGAGACGATGGGTGATCGGCGGCTCTTTGTCGCCATCACCATCAATATGTTGCTGACACTGGCGCAGATAATCGGCGGCATTGTCTCCGGCAGTCTGGCTCTGATTGCCGATGCGCTGCATAACTTTAGTGATGCGGCATCATTGTTGATCGCTCTGGTTGCGCGCAAGATCGGCAGGCAGCCCGCAGACCACTTTAAAACGTTTGGTTACAAACGGGCAGAAGTGATCGCCGCACTCATTAATCTTGTGACACTGGTGATAGTCGGTCTTTACCTGATTTACGAGGCGTTATGGCGGATTTATGAGCCGCAGATTATTGAAGGGTGGATGGTGATCATCGTCGCAGGTATTGCGCTGGTGGTCGATATCGCGACCGCTCTTCTGACCTACACCATGTCAAAGAAGAGTATAAACATGCGGGCCGCATTTCTTCACAATGTCTCCGATGCACTCGCTTCAGTCGGCGTGATTGTCGCGGGAACTTTTATTATCCTTTATGAGTGGTACTGGACTGATACGCTGTTGACACTGCTAATTGCCGGCTATGTACTCTACCAGGCGGTGACCCTGTTACCGAGGACAATCCATATTCTCATGCAAGGGGCGCCCGAAGAGGTTGCTGTTGATGAAGTGATTCAAACAATGGAGGGGGTTGACGGCGTTTCAAACGTTCATCACCTGCACATCTGGCAGCTTGATGAACATAGCAACGCGCTGGAGGCGCATGTCGTGATTACCGATTTTAGCCAGTCAGAGGTGGTGAAGAGCGCCCTGAAAAGCGAGCTTGAACAGCGCTACGCGATCACCCATTCGACGCTGGAGTTTGAAGTAGATCACTGTAGTAACGGCTACTGTTAACGACTGCTCGCACCGCTGAGGTGCGAGCATGAATTATTATATTAATTCCCAGGATCAATGTGCGTGATCATGAATCTCACTGTCATGGCCTGAGTGGTCGTGATCGTGTCCCGACAACTCGCTCTCCCCATGTTGGTGAGAGTGATCTTCGCCTGCCGCATGGCTATGTTCATGCTCATGTTCGTGACTGTGCGCATGAACGTGCTCATGCCCATGGCTGTGACTGTGCTGAGTACCATCACTATGAGTGTGTTGATGGTCGTGCTGGTGTGAATGTTGATGCTCATGGTCATGGGTATGCTGGTGCTTGCCTTCCATTATCGTCTTCTCCTTAGCTTAGTGATTCAAGTTTTAAATCTGACTATCGTTAACCAGTATTCCTAGCGGCAGTGCTAACCATATCATTAATGGATCTATTTTAGTTAATGGCAGCTGTTGTTGGCCTTTCTGCTGCATGTAGATCAGGCGATGGCATGTTTATAAAAAATTTAAACAGCTGGATTCAGCTCGAATCATGGAATCATCGACAAACCGAAAAGTAACACAAATATTGACAACGTGTTATCATGGTGCTACGATTCAGGCTTTCATGCTACACAGGTGGGGTCATACCGCTAGCCCTGTAGAAGAAGATGATGAAAATTTACGCTGTCTGTTAATTGATAAACGGTTGCCTTAGCCTGGTGTTATTTTCGCCGGATTTAACTAACATATTTAAACAAGTAATTGATTGAACGAACTATTTCAGGAGCCAGAAGCCAAATGTCTAACTATAATTCATTTAAAAAAACAGCATTGCTGAGTGCGATCACAGCATCGTTAATGGTTGGTGGGACGTCAGCTGTTTACGCACATGGTGAGTCAATCCGCGGTGGTGGTTCTGGCAGTATTAATGCAGTGGGCGCAGCGATCCTTGAAGAGCCTGTGGTTGGTCTACGCTGGGATGCGCGTCGTTATGAAACCTTCACTGACCAGCAGTTGATCGATTTCAGAGCTGCTGGTGAAGATGTACACATGCACTCCAGTGAAGATGCCTATTTCCTTACGCTTGGTTTCCCTGTCAATGAGGATATGGATGTTAGTCTCATGCTCCAGTACAACAATTTTAAAGGCTTTAAAGATAATGGTGATCAAAATGCCAGCGACTGTTTTGCCAGCAATCCAGCGGTTAAAGGCAGTCTCAGTAGTGCTGAATGTATCTCCTCTACTGCGGAGTCCCCTGGGGTCGGCGATCTGCTGGTTACGGGCCGTTATCGCTTCTTTAATGATGGTGATAGTCAGTGGGCATCTGTGTTCGGGGTTATTCTTCCAACAGGAAAAATCACAAATAGAACGGATGTGAACAGGGGAACAGGTGAAAGTGAGATCATCGGCACCCATAATCAACCAGGTAGCGGTGCGATCACTTTTCAGGGCGGCGTCGCTTTTAGTGGCCACCTGACGGAAAAGATCGCTATTGATGCGGATGTTATCTACCGTTTTGGCACGCAGGGTGCGAAACAATTCCGCTCGGGCAACTCCTGGCAGTTTGATGTCGCAACGAGCTTTGCTCACCATAGCTCCATTGTGCCCGTTATCGAGTTAAATGGTATCTTCTTTGATCAGGATATCGAAAACGATGAGATCAAGAAAAATAGCGGTGGTGATGTGATCTATCTGTCGCCGGGGATCAATTACCATATCAATGACAAGCAGGGTATTTACGCCAATGTGTCATTCCCTGTATACCAGGAGCTGACAGGCATATCCAATGACGAAAAATATCGCTGGAGTATGGGGTGGAGTACCGCACTATAATTCATCCCATAATTGGGTCTCCGTGCCCAGCTGATTTTTATTTATCCGGCTGAAGCCTCAACCTCCAGTGAAATATTTTCTGGAGGTTGAGGCTTTGGCCTCTCTGTATGGTTCATGGTTGAAAGCAGTTTACCTAAGCTTTAACATCGAAATATGAAATGCTAAGTGTCTAGTCAAGAGTGGAGATCATTATGAAAAGTGGACGATGGCTTAAGCGATTACTAATAAGGACAGTCGTAATGATCGGTATGGTGGGCGCAGTGGCACCCGCCTCTGCCCACTTTCAGATGATTATCCCTTCAGATGAGATCATTTCAGCTGGTGAAAGTCGCCAGTTAACACTTGATCTGATTTTTACCCACCCCTTTGAAGGGATGGGACTCAATATGAAAAAACCAGAACGCTTTGGCGTCTGGGTCGCAGGTAAGGAGATAGATCTGCTGGAGAGGCTGCAGGAGAGCCACTATCAGGATCGTGCCGACGATACCCTTACATCCTATCAGAGCCGTTACAAAATCCGTAAACCGGGAGACCATCTCTTTTTTGTTGAGCCTCAACCCTACTGGGAAGCCGCAGAAGAGCGCTTCATTATCCATTACACAAAAACCGTTGTGAACGCCTTTGGCATGGAGGAGGGGTGGGATCATGAGCTCGGGCTTAAAATGGAAATTGTTCCGTTGACAAGGCCGTATGGGCTCTGGACCAATAACCTGTTTCGAGGCGTGGTGAAGCATAACGGAAAACCCGTCCCGTTTGCCCGTGTTGAGGTAGAATATTATAACGACAAGGGCCAGGTCACAGCACCTGCGGATCCCTTCATTACTCAGATCATTAAAACTGATGCTAACGGAGTGTTTTCTTATGCGATGCCCCGCTCAGGGTGGTGGGGAATGGCCGCTCTGGTGGAGAGTGAAGAGACAATGAGTCACGATGGAAAAGAGTACCCGCTTGAACTAGGCGCGGTGCTGTGGATTAGAACACACGACATGGAGTAGAGCGAATGCTGAACACCTTTAGTTTTACCCGTCTACCGCTCTCCTGGAAGTTACTGGTGACCAGTTTTGTCATTCTTCTTGGCAGCGGTTATCTCGCCGCTGTGTTCAATGCGGCACTTTCTGTAGGGATGACCCCACAGGCGATCGCAGACCATTATGCAGATAAGAGTCTCTCCAGCAGCGAGGCGGCAGTCATTGCAGAGCAGGGCTTTGTTGAGGAGGAATTCTCATTTGACGATGACGAGACAGAGATGGTCGATATGAACATGGAGGGGATGGATCACTCACAAATGGATATGGGCAGTATGGCGGGTATGGATCATGGTGTCGGTGCGAGTGGTGACGATACCCTGCCACCACAGATTCTGGCTCAGGTCTCACATGTACACCTGCTGTCGTTTGCGCTGCTAATGCTGGCAATGGGTGGTCTCCTTTGTCTGACCCAACTGACAGAAGCGATCAAAGCGCTCGTTGTCTCGCTACTGTTTCTGAGTCTGTGGGGGGACATTATCAGTCTTAATCTAGTGCGCTTTGTCTCTGGTAGTTTCTCCTATCTAACCGTTGTGATGGGAACCACAGTTGGGCTCTGCTTCGCTTTCATTTCGTTTCGAGTCTTATGGGAACTGTGGCTGATGAAGCCAGAAAATAGATAACAGAAAAAGGGATGGGATTGGTCGCTCCCGAAATAAAGGAAAAAATATGAACATGCAAACAATTCGTAAACCGCTTGCCTATCTTCTCGCGCCGCTGCTCACCATAGTGACTTTGGGTGTCAGTGTGAATGCGCAGGCCCACAAAGGGCATGCTGGCCCTAATGTTGAGTTTATAAAGAACAAGGCTGCGCTTAAAAGTATGCTGCCGGCAGGTAGCAAGATCGTCAAACGCAAACAGCCGCTGAAAAAGGAGGCCGTTGCATGGGCGGAGAAAACTTACGGCGTAGAGCTGGATGACAAGCTTTACAGCTACTATCTGGCAACCGACAAACGGAGTAAAGCAGTTACCGGTGCGGCATACGTGGGTAAAGTCAATTATCGTCATGGTGATCTTAAATTTGCGGTGGGTATTGATGCCAATAACCAGATCACCGAGGCGGCGATTCTGGGAGTTAATGAGAAATATGTAGTAGATTTTGAGGGTAACGTCGGCACCGGTCTGATCGCTGACTATGCCGGGCTATCCCTCAAAGAGCTGACTGCTAAAGCGGATGAGCTGGCCTCATCTGACAAGGCAACCCGAGAGTTTGCTGCTGCTATACGTGATGCTGCTGTGCTGCTGGCAGCTTTTATCAAGACCGCTGATTAATTATCCTGTCATTTTATGGCGAGCAAAGCGTGGCAGAGTCGAACTCCAGCCCCTTCAGGGGTGGTAATCTCGATGCGAGATAAACCGTTCAGTTAGGTGAGGCCTCTATGGCTTATCCTCCTGAGAAGAGAGTGGCTTGCTCCATTCACGGCGATTGATTGCATAGCCGCTGATTTTTCCAATGAAGGGGAGGACCAGCATGCCGGGTAACCAGGTCACCCACCTGGGGTGACGGTGCTGATGGATGCCGATGGTCATGCCGACATGGCCAGCGCGAGGCTGGGCGATGTAGGTGCCGAAAAGGCGATCCCAGATCGATAGATTAAAACCGAAGTTGCTATTGGTTTCATTGTCCTCTACTGAGTGGTGCACACGGTGCATATCTGGGGTGACGACAAAGAGCCGTACGATGCGGTCGAGCCATAGTGGCAGGCCGACGTTACCGTGGTTGAACATCGCCATTGCGTTGAGCATTACCTCAAAGATCACCACCGCAACTACTGGTGCGCCCAGTACGATGATGGTAGCGAATTTAATCAGCATGGAAAGAATAATCTCGATCGGATGGAAACGTGCTCCTGTAGTGACATCGTAATCAAGATCCGCATGGTGGATTCGGTGCAGACGCCATAGCGTGGGTACAGCATGAACCAGTACATGTTGCAGATAGATGACTAAATCCATCGCCACCACCGCAATGATAATAGCCGCAACGGGTGTCACTTCGTAATAATTGAGTAGCCCCCAGCCATTTTGTTCAGCGAAGACGGCGACGCCGACCGCCGCTGTCGGAAAGAGTAGCCGTAGAAGGAGGGTATTAAGCGATACCAGCCCCAGATTATTGGCCCAGCGAACCGCCTTGGAGATGGTCAGCGCACGGCGCGGTGCTCTTACCTCCCACCACGCCATGAGAGCAAAGATACCAAAAAAGAAGCTCAGGCGGATGAGCAGCTCATACTCGGTGACCAGTTCAGAAAATGTCATGAAAGGGTGCTCTCATTAGGGAATCCACCTGATTGTATGAAATTCTACCAGTCCGGCGCTATTCAATTTTAGTAAAGAGATGGTTGAACGAGGTTAACAGTTGCACTATAGTGCAACTATGCATTCAATAGCTGTTCACTCTGAAGAGGTTTTCCAGGCGCTGGCGGATGAGACGCGCCTGCGTATTGTTCGCCTGATGGTGGTGGAGGCTCATGAGCGCGCCTGCCTCTGTGAGCTGGTCGATAGCCTGCTGGAACCTTCATATAAACTCTCCCGCCACCTGGCGATATTGCGCCGGGCCGGACTGCTGGCATCCCACAAAGAGGGGCGCTGGGTCTACCATCGTCTGGTGACAAAGCCTGCCTATTTAAAGCAGCTCTACGCCACCGTAAAGGCGCTTCCTGACCCCCGTAAAATTTATCGTGCAGATTTAAAGCGCTTTCATGACCGTATGCGGCTGCGTGAAGATGGGCGTTGTCAGGTCGGTATTCAGTCTGATGCCTTCAGGAGTGAGACAGGATAGTCATGTCTGGTTGCGGCTGCGAGATTGAAATAAAAAATGGCGAGCAGCGCCGGGTGTTGATCTGGTTGCTGGCCATTAATGGGGTGATGTTTGTTGCAGAGATGATCGCCGGTGTGATGGCAGACTCAACCGCCTTGATCGCTGACTCACTGGATATGCTGGCCGATGCCACGGTTTATGCCATTGGCCTCTACGCGGTGGGTCGAAGCCTGCTCGTCAAGGCGAAAGCGGCCCAGATAAGTGGCATCTTTCAGGTCGTGCTGGGGCTGGGTGTGTTGTTTGATATCGCGCGCCGTGCCATCATCGGCAGTGAACCAGAATCGATGATGATGATCGCTGTCGGCGGCGTGGCGCTTATCGCCAACACGATCTGTCTGGTGCTGATCTATCAACACCGCGAGGATGAGGTGCATATGCGAGCGAGCTGGATTTTCTCGAAAAATGATGTGATCGCTAACCTCGGTGTGATTGTCGGTGGTCTGCTGGTCGCCTATACCGGTTCATCTTATCCGGATCTGGTGATCGGTCTGGTGATCGCTGCGATCGTTGTTCACGGTGGTCTCGCTATCTACAAAGACGCCAGTGCAGAAATCGCCCAAGAGGTAGATCGCCATGGATAACCAGCCACAGACTGCAGTGAAAGTGGCCTTATTCTCAGACCTGTTATGTCTCTGGGCCTATATCTCACAGGCTCGTATTGATGCACTGCAGGAGCAGTTTGGTGACCGAGTTGAGATGAGCTTTCATTTTATTCCCCTGTTCGGCGACACAGAGAAGCGCATCGCCGAAGGGTGGGCTGATCGTGGTGGTTTTACCGCTTTTAATCATCATCTACATGAAGTGGCGCAGGGGTTTGACTACATCGATATCCACCCCGATCTATGGCTGGTCAATGTGCCCGCCTCATCTGCCGGTGCGCACCTGACACTCAAGGCTGTTGAGCTGGTGACAGAGGCGGACAGTGGAGGTGATGATAAGCGCTATTATCGCGCTATCTGCGCCTTCCGGCAGGCCTTTTTCAGGGATTGCCGTAACATCGGCGAGCAGCGGGTTCAGTTTGAGATTCTGGAGCAGCTGGGTATTGCACGCTCCCCGGTGGAAGAGATGATCAGCAACGGGCGCGCCTGTGCGCTCTGGTGTCGGGACATCGAAGCACGGGATCGATATCGGATTGATGGCAGCCCGACAGTGATGTTGAATGAGGGTCGTCAGAAACTCTACGGAAACCTGGGCTACCGGGTCCTGGAAGCGAATGTACAGGAGCTACTCGAAGGCAAACATAGTGGCCAGGCGAGCTGGTGTTAACTGGAATCCTGGCGGATAGAAACTGTCAAAGGTTAGACGTTATCCATAACAGTACGATAGGGGCGTGATGATGAATAAAATTAAATATGGGCTTGGTAAGTCAGTTGAAGGTGATTTTGACAGCATAATCGATAAGGTGACAGCCGGGCTGCAGAACGAGGGCTTTGGTGTATTGACCGATATTGATGTCGCAGCAACGATGAAAAAGAAACTGGGCGAAGAGATGGCGCCTTACCGGATCCTTGGTGCCTGCAATCCGGTCCTGGCGCACCAGGCCATTACGCATGAGCCTTCTATCGGCCTGCTCCTGCCCTGCAATGTCGTTGTTCGCCAGAGCGTCAATGGTACCGTCTATGTCGAGTGTATGGATCCCGTTGCAGTGTTAGGCCTCGTAGATCATCCGGCGGTTAGAGAGCTTGCCAGTGAAGTGAAGTCTCGCCTTGAACGGGTGCTAGCTACACTATAAGACTCTGTTAAAGTGATGCGTCGAATTGTTATTCAGTTAGTGATTATCTCGCTGCTCTCAATCAATGCAGCATGGGCGATGGATGACTGTGTATGGCAATTTTCTAATGCCTCCCCCGTGCTGGAGAACCCAGATAGTGGGGCAGACAACCAGCAGGACCAGAGTATCTGTGATCTTCCCTGCGTTGGCTGGCTTCATCTGGTTGCGATTATGCCCGACAGTAAATTCGACTATTATCTGCCCTCTCACCAGGGGGGAGTGCGAAATGGCTACTCTTTTCACTCCCTTGATCAAGCGCCCCCCGTTCGACCGCCTCAACTCTGAAGTCGGCACAACCGGCTGTGGTTTGCGCGCCAGAGTTGCATTTCTGGAAGTTTAGGTTTTAACCGTCAGCCCCCTCCCGAGACACCCGAATTTCAAGCAAGGACTTAACAGATGAAAAGAGAAATTTTAACCCCACTAATAATACTCTTCCTGCTAGGCAGTACCCCACTTTTTGCGGAAGAGGAAAATGAAGAAGAGGGCGGCATCCCCCCCATGAGTGCAGAGCAGCGTCAGGCGATGGGTATTCTTACGCAAACCGTAACTACTCGGTTGCTGGCTGATGAGGTGGTCGCCCCCGCAGAGGTCACTGTTAACCTCTACCGTACCGCTGAGGTGACACCACGCATTACGGCGCAGATTATCCACCGCCATGCCCGCATGGGGGAGCGCGTAAAAAAAGGCGAGGGGTTGATCACCCTCTCCAGTGTTGAGATGGCTGATGCCCAGGGGCAGCTGTTAATTGCGAGTAAAGAGTGGCAGCGGGTGAAAAAGCTGGGGCGCAAGGTGGTGTCAGAAAAGCGCTATGTTGCGGCCCAGGTGAATCGCCAACAGGCGCATGCCAAAGTACTGGCATTTGGCATGACTGAAGTACAGGTGAAGGCGCTTTTGAAACAGGGTGATGTCTCCAGGGCGACAGGAACTTTTGATTTGATCAGCACCCAGTCAGGCACAGTGATCAGCGATAATTTTGTCATTGGGCGAGTGGTAGAGCCGGGGCAGGTGTTGATGGAGATCAGTGATGAGTCACGCTTGTGGGTGGAGGCTCAGCTTGAGGCAGAAGTTGCTAGCCGTATCGAGATTGGTGCCCCCGTTCGCATCAGTAGTGACGAACAGCAGTGGGTTAACGGTAAGGTGGTGCAGATTCACCGTCGCATGGATGAGAGCACTCGTACACTGGCCGTGCGGATCGAGCTGGAGTCAGCTGAAGGTGGTCTGCGGCCCGGGCAGTTCGTTAAGAGTGCGATAGCGCTTACTGCTGGCAAATCGGTTATGGCGGTGCCGAGGGAGGCGGTGATCCTGCTACAGGGAGATTACGTGGTCTTCAGGCCTGAAGGTGAGGAGATTCATCCTGTGCCGGTGGAGCGCGGCGTGACGCGCGGCAACTGGACCGAGATCAGGGCCGGTCTGGCGCTGGGGGATGAGATCGTCACCCAGGGGGCCTATGTGCTCAAATCGATGCTGCTGAAATCGATGATTGGCGATTCGGATTAAGGGGCTGAGATCATGTTAAACAAATTGGTCGAAGCCTCCCTGCGCTATAAATTTCTGGTGATCGTCGCCTTCGCCGTGGTCGCCTTTCTCGGCTGGCGGGCGGTGATGACGGTGCCTATCGACGCCTTCCCCGATGTCACTCCGGTGCAGGTCAACATCTACACCGAAGCGGCGGGTCTGGCGGCGGAAGATGTGGAAGAGCTGCTCACCTTCCCGGTGGAATCGGGCATGGCGGGGCTGCCTGGCGTGCAGGAGATCCGCTCGGTGAGCCTGTTCGGGCTCTCCTATGTCTCGGTCTATTTTGAAGACAGTCTCGATATCTACTTCGCTCGGCGATTGGTGATGGAGCGGCTGCAAGAGGTGGGCGACCGTCTGCCGAAGGGGTATGGCAAACCGGAGATGGGGCCCAACACCTCGGGGCTGGGGCAGGTCTTCTGGTACACCGTTGAACGAGCGGATAAGGTACTGGAAAAAGAGGTCAGCAACATGGATCTGCGCAGCTTGCAGGATTGGCAAGTACGTTTGATGTTACGCACCGCGCCCGGGGTGGATGATGTGATGTCCTGGGGCGGCGAGGAGCGGCAGTTTCAGATCATTCTTGATCCGTTGCGGCTGATCGAATATGACCTCAGCTTTAGCGATGTGATGGAGCTGATCGAGCATAACAACAGCCAGGTAGGCGGCCAGTATATCAACCAGGGGTCAGAGCAGTATCTGGTGCGCGGCCTTGGGCTGGTGGAGAACGAGACCGATATCGGCAACATTGTCGTCAAGGTCGAAGATGGTACACCGGTCTTCCTGCGTGATGTGGCCGACATCAAACAGCAGCCGGCGCTGCGTTTTGGTGCTGTCACCCGCGACGGCGAAGAGGTGGTGCTGGGGATGGCGCTGGCGCGTATCGGTGAAAATGCCAAAGAGGTGGTGGCGGCGGTGAAGGAGAAGTTCGCCACTGTCGAGTCTGCTTTACCAGAAGGCGTTGAGCTGCGTCCCGTTTACGAACGGACCGATCTGGTGGACAAGGCCATCAACACCGCCGTCAAGGCCCTGGTGGAAGGCTCCATTCTGGTGGCCATCATCCTCTTTCTCTTCCTGGGTGAGATCCGCTCGGCCATCGTCGTCATCTCCGCCCTGCCACTGGCGATGCTGATCGCCTTTATCTTCATGGGCGAGATGGGGCTGTCGGCCAACCTCATGTCCCTGGCGGGGCTGGCCATCGGCATCGGCATGATGATCGACGGTGCCATCGTCATGACCGAAAACGCCTTTCGCATCATGGCCGAATGGCGCGAAAAGGGGGAGAAGGTCAACCGCAACGCCGCTGTGCTGGCGGCGGCCAAAGAGGTGGCCAACCCCATCGCCTTCGCCATTCTCATTATTATTGTCGTCTTCATGCCGCTGTTCAGCCTCGAAGGGCTGGAGGGCAAGCTGTTCAAACCGATGGCCTTCAATATCAGCTTCGCCATGGCCGGCTCACTGCTGCTGACGCTGACCATTATTCCGGTGCTGGCGGTGTTGATCCTCAAACCCAAGGAGGAGCGCGACACCCTGCTGGTGCGCTGGCTGAAACGGGCCTACCTGCCGACGCTGGCCTGGTCGCTGGCGCACAAAAAGTCTGTGGTGGGCAGCGCGGTGGCGCTATTGATCGGTGCACTGGCGCTCTTTCCGCTGCTGGGCAAGGAGTTCATGCCGCAGTTGCAGGAGGGTTCCATCATGTGGCGCGTGGTCTCCATACCGTCCACCTCGCTGGAGCAGTCGATTGAGATCTCCAAGGATGTGTCGAAGGTGTTGACCGCCTTTCCCGAAGTGAAAACCACCATCGCCATGATCGGCCGTGCCGAGAAGGGCGAGACGGCGGATGTGAACTACATGGAGATCTACACCGAGCTTAATCCCCATGATGAATGGCCCGACGCCAAGCGGGAGATGCCCGACCTGGTGGACGAGATGCGCGAGCAGCTTGAGGCGGCGGTGCCGACGGCGGTGATCAGCTTCACCCAGCCGATCCAGATGCGGGTGGAGGAGCTGATCTCCGGCGTGCG
>WFVD01000028.1 GCA_015491865.1 Gammaproteobacteria bacterium | reverse complement strand
CCATAGGCTGGATCGGCGCTTTGGCATTGGCGTACCAATTTATTATCTATCCGCTACTTGTGTGGGGGCTAACAATCTTCGCAGTGGAGATAGAGCCGCCGCCTTTAATTAGTGCTGACGCGCTCTACCCGATCATCACTGGCATGTTGGGTATTGCAGGAATGAGATCGTTTGACAAGCTGAAGAGAACGGATACTAAATAAAAGTAAGTGGCGGTTAGTTTGTCTGGGAATTGATGGGTGAAGGCTGCATCTGTGCGGGTTATGTATTGTAGTGGGTGATGAGCCTTTATGGCTTATTCATTTCTAGCCTGCTGGTATCGATATTCGCGGGTGGCACGGGGGGGTGTTCGACTAGTGTTTCGCCTGCGGCCGCCATGCTGAATTGGCTAAGATCATACTCAGCCTCAGGTAGAGCTGTATATTCCACCAGGTCTGCGCCTCTTTCTTGCATTGATATTTCACTTACATCGATTTCTGGCGCTTCTGTTGGTGGGGTTTCATCAAGGATAATGCCAGCTTCATCCAGGTTATAGGCAGTGATATCGATTTCAGGAGCTTCTGCCGGGGGTGATTCATCCAAGGTGATGCCGACCTCATCCATTGCATAGGCGCTGGTGTCGATATCAACCCTGGCTGGCTGCGGTCTCTCATCCATTGTGCAGCCAGTGGCTGCAAGGGTTGCTGTGGAGAGTTCATCTTCAGGTAGTGTTGATATATCTGGTTTTTTTTCTGAGGGTTCTACTTTTGCCATAGGCACAATGCCAGCTTTTAACCCTGCCTTGATGATAGCCTGCTGGTATTTTCTGGCTGTCGCCTGGTCCAGGTTTTTTTTTACGCTGATTCTTTTGCCAGAAAACATCATTTCAACCGCTGCTGCTTCGGTTTTAAAGAGTCTGGCTATATTTTGTTTAGTTTGGTCAGGCTCGGCTCCTTCGGCTAGTGTTCCATTAATGATGACCTGAAATCGTCTATTGCTCATAGCAAGTCTCTGTTACGTGTTTATTCAATCATCGGCTTGATGGGGGATTTTATTAAGCTTCAATTGGTAACCGATAATAAATGATGTTATTTTTTATTATGATTATCATTTGGTTAATGAGAAGGTAGAGCTTTCATTCTGGCATGTATTCACCCTGTGCTTTATGATAGCACAGCATAAAAAAACATTAATTTTGATGCCTCTTTGGTCGATATATGAATTTGTAATGAGCGCCGAAATAGGGAGGCTCTAAGGTGATGGCTGTAGAGGGGATGCAATATAGTCACGCAATGAAAGCAATAGATTAGGGGGTTACGTGTCATGGTTCTGTTTGGTGTTCCTCAATTTCACCCTGATAGGGCTCGCTTCAGAGAGGTGCCTGGTTGGTTATTGAGAATCGTGATATCGGGCTTACTGATGGCTGGAAGTCCTCTCTATGCCGCTGGTTTTGAACTGAATTTTGAAAGATATACTGGCGGTGGATCAGTGCTACTGAACTGCAATCGAGGTGAAGGTTCAATGATGTGTGGTGGGCGAATGGGTTCCAGAAGTGACCAGACGCCAATCCTGCTCGAGTATGTGATGATCGATGGAATAGAATACACACACCAAATTATTGGGGATCCTGCTACTGGTTGGGTGCAGGAGGTCTACCTGGATAGGGTGGGTAGTGGGATCTGTGAAGATCTTTCATGTTTTAATAATGATCCGTTAGGGTCGGAGGAAAACGCCAGAGGTTTTCCGACAATGTCAGTGATTCGACAGCAGATGACCAGTACGACGGCAGCAGGAACCTATAGCACGGAGTTCTTAAAGGATTCGCTGTTAAATAAGGCAAAACTTACCAGCTCGATTGTTAGTGACAAGATTAACTATTATTTTGAATCAGATGCGCGGGGGCTAGATTTTACGGCGGCAAACATCGCGAATAAAGCGCCCATCATCATGACCTTCTCTCTGCTGGGGCCCGATGCGGTGATCCCGCCTGGTGTTACCATAGCTGGTGCACCTGATGGGGGTAATTTTGATTTTTCTACAGATACTAACTTTTCTATTGTTGATGCAGGTCAGGTGAGTTTTGAGCCTGGTGCGGGCTCTGCACCAGGGGTCTATACCTACTACGACCCCGCTTCTAGTTTTAATCTTAACCAGGACTGGGCACTGTTTTTTGATCCTGCGCAAAACACCGATTGTAATTCAGTTCGTCCTGAGTGCCCCTGATCAATCTGTCTGTACAAATGTGGCAACCATAAAAAAGGCCGCCCCGGCAGGGGCAGCCTGATAGTGGATGGTTCTAGCTGATAACTACCGCTGAATGATATGTAATTCAACGCGCCGGTTCTGGGCGCGGCCAGCAGCTGTGCTGTTATCGGCGATGGGTGATGTGATACCAAATCCCTTCGCTTTCAGGTTGGCGGGAGAGACACCCGCGGCAACAAGGTAGTTGACAACCGATGTGGCACGTTTCAGAGATAGCGCCTGGTTAAGGCTGGCAGAGCCTCGATTATCGGTGTAGCCCGCAACCTCTACAATCATATGAGGGTAACGCTTCAGGATGCTGGCGACTTCATTAAGCGCTTCGGATGAGCCCTCTGTCAGGCGGTCGGAGCTTGTTGCAAAATTCACCCCTTTCAGCACAATTACCTCGTTTAGCTCGCAGCCCTTTGCGTCGACCTTCAGGCCACTCTCGGTATCGGGGCAGCTGTCGCGGTTATCGGCAATGCCGTCGCCGTCACTGTCAAGCGCACAGCCTGAGGTGTTGACCTGCACGCCTGCTGCTGTATTCGGGCAGCGGTCTTTGCTGTCGACGACACCATCTTTGTCGTCATCTCGCTCGCAACCATTGGCGTTAACAGCTGCACCGGATGGGGTTTCGGGGCAGCGATCCTGGCTATCGATGACGCCGTCACCATCACTATCCATCGCCGCTTTTTTACAGCCGTTAGCGGTGACCGCAGTTCCGGCTGGGGTGGCTGGACAACGGTCCAGACTATCAACAACGCCATCCCCATCGCTATCAAGCTCGCAGCCGCGGGCATCAACCTTAACGTCAGCTTTGCTATCAGGGCAGCTATCCAGCTCGTCGGAAATGCCATCCATGTCGCTATCGCTGTTAGCAGCCGTGCCACCTTCGCACTCCGCTATGGCATTTTCTGGTTGCCAGAAGCGAGTTCGATAGCACTGGTCAAAGCCATTGCGCCAGATCTCACCCGACTTGGTTGTCCAGTAGCCTGGCGTATCATCTGCAGTGGCGTTGGGGGTGGCGGCAATCGATATTATTGCTACCGATAGGGCCACACCAGTTAATGGAATGAGTTTTTTGCCGAACATGAAGGTCTCCTGTGAACTGTCTGCATAGTATAGATAATGGTTCAATCTGTTAGCGGCATATCATAACCCCAATACCTTGTGAATTATAGTGAAAATGTTGAGCGTGATAGCTGTGTTGAAATGTCACTCATGGCATTGCGTTGGTAAGGGTGCCCTGTATACTTGCTTCGCAAGAGTTAACAGGTGGAGAGAGGGGGTAGCGCAGGTGGAGATAAATAAGCAGAGGGGTTGTTGATGCGTTACGCTTCGTTAATCTTCGCCTATGCAATCGTTGCACTATTGCTGGGGCTGGGCTTTCTGTTTCCTGAGCGCCCACTCACACTGGGTGACTTTGTCTTGATGACTGCTGTATTGACCCCTGTGGTGGCTGGGTTCGATCTGGTCGGGCAGAGCATTATTGATAGCCCGTGGATGAAAAATAGTCACCAACTGGTGCGGCCGCTGCTCGGGGTGGTGGTGCTGGCAGCATTTCTCGCGACACTTTACACCGTGGTTCAAATGGTTTCTGTCTCGACCGCCCCCTGGTGGTGAGTCATTTCTGAATCTTTTATGTGCCGAGGATTTCTGCCATTTAATTCAGGCGCACCAAAATGTTAGACTGTCGCGAAATCGATTTTTGTGAGAGGCATTATGGCAGGTCATAGCAAGTGGGCGAATATTCAGCACCGCAAAGGCGCGCAGGACGCCAAACGTGGAAAACTGTTTACCAAATTAATCCGTGAGATCACCGTGGCCGCCCGTATCGGGGGCGCTGATGTCGCCTCAAACCCACGCCTACGCGCCGCGATCGATAAGGCACTGAGTGGCAACATGACCAAAGAGACCATTGAACGCGCGGTAAAGCGGGGCAGTGGCGCGACCGATGGTGAAGATTATGTAGAGATCCGCTATGAGGGGTATGGCCCGAACGGGCTGGCGGTGATGGTTGACTGTCTGACCGACAACCGTAATCGCACCGTAGCTGAGGTGCGCCACGCCTTCTCAAAGTGTGGTGGAAATCTTGGTACCGATGGCTCTGTCGCCTACCTTTTTAGCAAGCTCGGTGTGATCAGCTACCCAGCAGGCTGTGACGAAGATGCCATTTTGGAAGCGGCACTGGAGGCCGGCGCGGAAGATATCGTCATCCACGATGATGGATCGGTGGATGTGCAGACTACCGCGGAAGATTTTCTGGATGTGAAGGATGCGATGATCAAAGCGGGTTTTGAACCAGAACATGCAGAGGTGACGCAGCAGGCCTCGACCACTGTTGAACTGGATCTCGACGGGGCTGAAAAGATGCTGCGTATGATCAGCATGCTGGAAGACCTTGACGATGTGCAAAACGTCTATTCCAATGCGGATGTCTCGGCAGAGGTGATGGCACAGCTTTGATTATTCGATCCGACTTACTGCCTCGCCCTGCCTTCCCGGCTGTGACCGGATGATCCGTATTCTCGGTATCGATCCTGGCTCCAGAGTGACCGGATTTGGGGTGATCGATGTCTCGGGTGCGCGTGTCTCGTATGTAGCCAGTGGCTGCGTGCGGACGGCGGACGGCACCCTGCCTGAGCGCCTTAAGACGATCTATGAAGGAATCGCCGAAGTGGTACGCAGTTACCAGCCGCTTGAGATGGCGATCGAAAATGTCTTTATGCAGAAAAATGCCGCATCTGCACTCAAGCTGGGGCAGGCGCGGGGGGCTGCCATTTGCGCTGTTATCACGCAGGCAGTTGATGTGCATGAATACTCGCCAACACAGATCAAACAGGCGGTGGTGGGGCGTGGTCACGCCGATAAGGCTCAGGTGCAACATATGGTTACCGCACTGTTGAAGCTGCCGGAAGCGCCACAGGCTGATGCGGCCGATGCACTGGCCTGCGCGCTCTGCCATAGTCACACCCGGCAATCACTCGACTATCTCACCGCAGCGCAGATGGCGCGCGAAGCGGTGGTGCGATGATCGCTCGTCTGCGCGGGCGGGTAGTCTGGAAGCAGGCGCCACAGCTGCTAATCGATGTTAATGGTGTCGGCTATGAAGTCGAAGCCACGATGAACACCTTTTATACGCTGCCGCTTGAGAACAGCGAGATCACGCTCTATACCCACCTGGTGGTACGCGAAGATGCACAGTTGCTATATGGTTTTGCCTCTGAGGCGGAACGGACGATGTTTCGCGGACTGATTAAAATCAACGGCGTAGGGGCGAAGATGGCGCTGACCATTCTTTCCGGTATGTCGATTGATGAGTTTGCCGTTTGCATCCGTGAAAGTGACAGCGCAACGCTAACGCGTCTGCCCGGCGTTGGTAAAAAGACGGCCGAGCGCCTGATTATTGAGATGCGCGACCGCCTCGACAAGCTCTTTATCCATGCAGCAAGCAGTGGCGGAGCAGGTGTGCCAACTGCCGATAGTGCACGTGTGGCCCCGGTGCGAAAAGATGCTGTGGCCGATGCGGTGAGTGCACTTGCGGCGCTGGGCTACAAGGCCGCAGAGGCGAGCCGCATGGTGCGCGTTGTGCAGACGGAAGGGCTGGAGAGTGAAGCGATTATTCGCGCAGCGCTGCAGGCGACGGTGATCAAATGAGCGGTGTTGTCACAGGTGATTGAGACAGACCGCATGATCAGCGCGACCTCGCAGGGGGGGGATGACGAGGCGATCGACCGCGCCATTCGCCCGACCAGGCTGGCGGATTATGTTGGTCAGCCCGCCGTGCGTGAGCAGATGGCGATCTTTATTGAAGCGGCGCGCGGTCGTGGCGAGGCGCTGGACCATACGCTGATCTTTGGCCCGCCCGGGCTGGGTAAGACTACACTGGCCAACATCATCGCCAATGAGGTTGGGGTCAATCTTCGCCACACCTCAGGCCCGGTACTGGAGCGCCCCGGTGACCTCGCCGCACTGCTGACCAATCTTGAACCACGCGATCTGCTCTTTATCGATGAAATCCACCGCCTCAGCCCCGTTGTCGAAGAGGTGCTCTATCCGGCAATGGAGGATTATCAGCTCGATATCATGATCGGCGAAGGGCCGGCGGCGCGTTCGATCAAACTCGACCTGCCACCCTTTACACTGGTCGGCGCTACCACTCGCGCTGGCTCATTGACCGCGCCGCTGCGGGACCGCTTCGGTATCGTACAGCGGCTGGAATTTTATAATGATGATGACCTTTGCTCGATCGTGACCCGCTCAGCGCAGATTATTGGCGTGGAAATGGCGCCAGCAGGGGCGCAGGAAATTGCACGTCGTTCGCGTGGCACACCGCGTATCGCCAATCGCCTGCTGCGGCGGGTGCGCGACTACGCCGAAGTGAAGGCCGATGGGCGGGTGAGTGCCGAAGTGGCTGACCGCGCATTAACCATGCTCAACGTCGATCCGTGTGGATTTGATGCGATGGATCGCCGCCTGTTGATGACGATAATCGAAAAATTCGATGGTGGCCCGGTGGGTGTCGATAGTCTGGCGGCGGCGATTGGTGAGGAGCGCGGTACGATTGAAGATGTGCTGGAACCTTTCTTAATCCAACAGGGGTTTATTATGCGCACCACGCGCGGGCGACAGGCGACACGCCGCGCCTACCAGCATTTTGGCCTAACGCCGCCGCCTGATGGCCTTAGAGAAAATATGGAACTCCCTGACGAGTCGTAGCACCCCCTCTTTTTATTGCGCAGATCTTTGTGACATCGGCCTCGTTTTTATGAAAATATCACGGTATGATACTGCTCCATATGTTTCACAGGACTGCGCTGTTTAAAATAGACTTCAACAGTCGCGCGCTCACTTTTCTGAGTGCGGAGATGATGCACCCCTCCTGTTTTACCAGACACCTAATGGCCAGAATAATAGACGGAGATCGCTTGTGACCGCTGATATGTCGTTGCTACACCTGATTACCGGCGCGAGTTTCCTCGTGCAACTGGTGATGCTACTACTGTTATTGATTTCGCTTGCGTCGTGGGCATTGATCTTCCGTAAACGCAAAGAGATCAACGATGCCAAGGTGGCCGTTGATGCGTTCGAATCACGCTTCTGGTCGGGCATCAGCATGGATGAACTTCACAAGCAGGTCACCGCCAAACCGGATGAGATGCAGGGAGCCTCGGCGATCTTTGAAGCGGGTTTTCGCACCTTTGTACGCTTGCATCAGCAAGAGGGGATCGAACCACGCGAAGTGCTCGACGGTACACAGCGCGCGATGCGGGTGGTGATGAATCGAGAGATCGACCAGCTAGAGAGCCACCTGCCATTTCTCGCCACAGTCGGTTCGACCAGCCCGTATGTGGGGCTGTTTGGTACGGTCTGGGGTATCATGAACTCTTTCCGTGCGCTGGGAAATGCCAATCAGGCAACCCTGGCGATGGTCGCGCCCGGCATTGCCGAGGCGTTGATCGCGACTGCAATGGGGCTATTTGCAGCAATCCCTGCCGTGGTCGCCTATAACCGTTATGTCAGCGATGTTGACCGCCTGGTGAACCGTTACGACAACTTTCTCGAGGAATTTTCGTCGATCCTGCATCGTCAGGCCCATAGCTAGGTGCAAGACTGAAATGAATGCAATCTCATTAGTGTGGGGAGCAGATGTCGAATACTAAGCGCGCTCGCAGACGACCGATGTCCGAGATCAATGTCGTACCCTACATCGATGTGATGCTGGTGCTGTTAATTATCTTTATGGTGACTGCACCGCTGATGACCCAGGGGGTAAAGGTTGACCTTCCGCAGGCGACAGCCGAGCCGGTAGAGCAGACTGAGAAAGAGCCACTGATCGTATCGATCGATGTCGATGGGCTTTATTATCTGAATGTAGGTGAAGACCCCAAAAAAGGGATCGACCATGAGCTGTTAGTGCAGCGAGTGGCGGCTGTGTTGCGTTACCAGCCCGGTACGCCAGTACTGGTACGTGGTGATGCCGCAGTCAACTATGGTGCGGTGGTCACTGCCATGGCGCTGTTGCAGAAGGCGGGTGCGCCGAGTGTAGGGTTGGTGACCGATGTGCTTGATGAATAATTCGTTTTCGGAAAAGGGCGCAGCTGCTTGAACGCGCAGAAAAAAGTGATCGTCAGTGGCGAATCGTTTATAAGGCGAGTGGTGAGCTCGCCGCGCTTTTTATTTTATTCAATTCTGGTTCATGTGGTTTTTGTGGCGGTGATTGTGCTCAGTCTTGACTGGAATACAAAGGCGAAGCCAACCCCGCATGTGATTCAGGCCACCGCCGTGGATGAGTCGAAGATCAAGGCGGAGATGGAGAAGTTGCGTCTCGCCGATGAGAAAAAGAGGCAGCTGGCAGATGCGCAGAAGAAAAAACTGGATGACGCCAAAAAGGCACGCCAGCGTGAAGAGAAACGCCTCGCTGATCTGAAAAAGAAGCGAGAGGCCGAACGCCGTAAGCTGCAGGCCGAAGAGAAAAAACGTAAAGCTGCTGAAAAGAGACGCAAAGCGGAAGAGCAGCGGCGTAAAGAGGCGGAGAAGAAGCGTAAAGAGGTAGAGAAGAAGCGGGTTGCTGAAGAGAAACGCCTTAAACAGCAGAAGCAGGAGCAGCTCAAAAAGCTGAAGGCGGAAGAGGCGCGGCTTGAACAGCAGATGCGGCGTGAGGAAGAGCAGCGTATCAAAGCAGCTGAGGCGCGCAAAAAGCAGCAGGAACGCGAGCGGATACGAAAGGAAGAGGCGCGCATTCGCCAGCAGCAGATGGCCGAAGAGCAGCGCCGCCTGGATGCCGCGCGTGAACGTGAGTACCAATCGATTGTTGACAAGCATGTCGAAATCATTCGCCAGAAGGTGAACAGAAACTGGTTACGCCCCGCAGGTTCTGTTGATGGCCTGGCCTGTACCGTGCGGGTGCGTATCATCCCTGGTGGGGAGGTGCTCGATGTGCAGATTACCAGGAGCAGTGGTAATGCGGTGTTTGATCGTTCGGTGGAGACAGCCGTATTAAAGGCTTCGCCGTTACCGCTGCCGGCTGATCGAGCACTGTTTGATCGTTTCCGAGTGCTGGAATTTATTTTTGATCCTGAGGGTTAAACATTGAAAGCTATCTTGCGTTGCATATTATTGTTGATGGTCTGTGTGGGCAGTAGTGCTCAGGCGGCATTGACGATTGAGATCACACAGGGCGTCAAAGGGGCGATGCCGATAGCGATCGTTCCTTTCGGCTGGGAAGGGCCGCTGCACAAGCCGCCGGTGGATATCGCAGAGATCGTGACTGCCGATCTTCATCGTAGTGGCCGTTTCTCACCATTGCCCGAGTATGACATGCTGGCGAGACCAACAGATCCTTCAAAGGTGAATTTCCAGAACTGGCGTACACTGGGCGTTGAAAGCCTCGTAGTAGGAAAGATTCGTGCGACCACCAATAACCAGTACATTGTTCAGTTTGTGCTATTTGATGTCTTTCGCAGCACGCAGATTACAGGTCAGACCTTTCATGTTGGAAAGGTGAGTGACCTACGCAAAACAGCGCACCAGGTAAGCGATATTATCTATGAGGCACTGCTGGGTGAGCGCGGCGCCTTTGATACCCGAATCGCCTATGTGACTCAGTCACGAGGGTCGTCTGGTAAACCGCATTATTCGCTGCAGGTGGCGGATGCCGATGGCCATGGACCTCAGGCTATTCTCAATTCCAGCGAGCCATTGATGTCACCTTCGTGGTCGCCCGATGGTAAAAAACTCGCCTACGTCTCTTTCGAGGGGGGGCGTCCCGCGATTTATACTCAGGACGTCCGTTTAGGGAAGCGCGAAAAGATTTCAGGGTTTCGCGGTATTAATGGTGCGCCAGCGTGGTCACCAGATGGAACGCGGCTGGCGCTGGTGTTATCCAGGGAAGGTAGCCCTGATATCTATGTGATGAACCTCTTGAACAAAAAATTGACACGCCTGACCCGCAGCTACGGAATCGATACAGAACCCGTTTGGACTCCGCGAGGAGATGCGATAGTATTTACCTCCGACAGAGGGGGGAAGCCCCAGCTCTATAAAGTTACACTCGCTGGACGTCAGGTAGAGCGCCTGACGTTTGAAGGGGAATATAATGCACGCGCGGCGCTGTCACCGGATGGGCGTCTGGTTGCGATGGTTCATGGCAGCGGTAACCGTTACCGGATTGCAGTGATGGATCTGGAAAATGGCGCAATGCAGGTACTGACGGATACTTCATTAGATGAGTCGCCAAGCTTTGCGCCGAATGGTAGCATGATCATCTATGCGACCGAGAGCCGGAACAAGGGAGTTTTATCTGCGGTATCCGTTGATGGCAGGGTGCGTCAACGGCTTGTACTACAAGAGGGCGATGCCCGCGAGCCTGTTTGGGCGCCGTACGTTAAATGAATAAACAAGCACGAAGCACGCAATATTAATAAATTTAGGAGTGATTGATGAATATTCTCAGAAAGGCACTGATCCTGGTTGTACCTGTTATGTTTCTGGCTGGTTGTGCCAGTGCACCGACAGATACGACTGATGAGGAGCTTGGTACTGATCGCAGCATAGAGAGTAGTGGTACAGAGGCTGGATTTGGAATGACCAGCGGTAGTGACGACAGTGGTAATTCAGCACAAGCAATGGGTTTGAGTGGTAGCAGTGATATCAGCAGTTCAGCCTTCTCGCTAGATGATAGCGATCCTGCTAATCTGCTTAACAAGCGGGTGATCTATTTTGATTTTGACCGCAGCAAGGTTAAATCTGAATACGAAGAGATCATCGCAGCACATGCGACCTATCTCGCCAACAACCCTGGTGCTCGGGTAAGACTCGAAGGGCATGCCGATGAGCGCGGTTCACGTGAATATAACATCGGCCTGGGAGAGCGCCGTGGTAACTCTGTTGCACGCCATCTCGGTCTACAGGGCGCGGCTCGCAACCAGCTGGAGGTTATCAGTTACGGTGAAGAGCGCCCCGTGGCGCTAGGGCATGATGAAGAGTCATGGGCACTCAACCGCCGTGTTGAAATCGTTTACACCAAACAGAAGTAGGGGATAGTAGACGTTGAGCATGGTGAGCTGCAAGCGGTCAGGTTATGTCGTATTAATGGTGGTGGTCGGCACTTTAGGTTTTCACTCCGCGGCCTCTGCGCGGGATGGGCTGCCGCCGATTCATGAATCCTCCGCTTCAAATATGGTTACTACACCGCCGCCAACGCCAACGTTTTCTGAACGCAAGCTGCCACTAGAGCAGCGCCTTATCCGCCTCGAACGGATGGTGGATAACCGTACTCTGCTTGAGATGCTTTCCCGCATCGAAGACATGCAGGCTGAGGTGCAGACGATGCGTGGTGAGCTGGAGATGCAGCGCCATGAATTTGAAGGGATTAAACAGCGTCAGCGTGATCTCTATCTCGATATCGACCGTCGTATTTTGCAGCTAGAGGAGTCAGTCAGTCGGGTGACATCAGCACAGGTAGCGCCAACCGCGGGCCTTTCCTCGCAGGTAGTTACGGCAGCAGCAGCGCCTGTGGCTGCGGCCCCTACAGCATCGTTTACATCGGCGCCGGTTGAGCTGCCTGCGCTGGGTGGCGGCAGTGGGCAGCCGCCGCAGGTGACACCTGTTGCAACGGTTGATCCGTTACAGGAACAGTCCGCCTATCAGCAAGCACTCAATATTTTACGCGAAGGTCGTTACGACGAGGCCATTGTCGCCTTTCAAAGTTTTCTTGCTCGCTTTCAGGGGAGCCAGTATGCCGGTAATGCGCAGTACTGGATTGGTGAAGCAAATTACGTCTCGCACCGTTATCCACTTGCGATTGAAGAGTTTCAGAAAGTCGTCTCCAGTTACCCTGAAAGCGCTAAAGTGCCCGATGCCCTGCTTAAAATTGGTTACACTTTTTATGAGCTGAAGGAGTGGGAACAGGCGCGCCAGACGCTGGGGCGACTGGTTGACCGTTTTCCCGAAACAACGGCTGCTCAGTTAGCAGAGAATCGTCTCCACCGCATGAAGCTGGAAGGGCATTAGGCCTGGCACTTTTTTCTTCATCATCAATAGCATCTGCCCCACCCTTATTTGCGGAGTTACTTTCTGCTCCAGTCTGTCGTAATTCACCAGAGGTAGTCGGCTAAGTTATGGGATCAGAAACGCAAGATAACAGCCGAGAGCGTGCCTCGCCCGAAATGCGGCTCAGGGTGACAGAAGTTTTTCACTCTCTGCAGGGCGAGTCTCGTACGGTCGGCATCCCGACGGTTTTTATCCGTCTTACCGGCTGCCCACTGCGTTGCGGCTACTGTGATAGCACCTATGCCTTTGATGGCGGCGAGTGGATGAGTCTTGATCAGGTGCTGTTAAAGGTTATCACTCATGACTGCCACCATGTCACCCTGACCGGTGGGGAGCCGCTGGCGCAGAAAGGGGCGTTCCCGCTACTGTCGCGCCTCTGTGATCTTGGTTATCGCGTCTCGCTTGAGACGAGCGGTGCGCTCGATGTTTCAAAGGTTGACCCGCGCGTGGTGAAGGTGATGGATCTTAAAACACCCGATTCCGGTGAAGCGTCGAAAAATCGCTATGAAAACATTAAGTGGTTGCAGAACAGTGACCAGATCAAGTTTGTGATCTGTTCCCGTGCCGACTACGACTGGGCGCGCGCCAGGCTGCTCGAGTATGAGCTGCCATCTCAATATGAAGTGCTCTTTCAGGTCGCGCACGGCGAGCTTGATACCCGAGTCCTTGCCGAGTGGATACTGGAAGATCATCTGCCAGTCAGAATGCAGATTCAGCTGCATAAATTTATCTGGGGTGACCTGCCGGGTAAGTAGCGCTGATCATCTTGTGCGCAACCAACCGAGAACCGAGCGGAGATCATAACAAAAATGCCAGATATCCCCCCGAAAGCTGTAGTACTCCTCTCAGGAGGGCTTGACTCCACTACCGTACTGGCGATGGCAAAAGATGCCGGTTATGACTGTTATGCACTGAGTTTTGACTATGGTCAGCGTCACAACTTTGAGTTAGAGGCGGCCGCAACGATCGCCTCGCGGGCGGCGGTAGTGGCGCATAAAATTATTCGACTCGATCTCGGCACAATCGGCGGCTCAGCCTTGACCGATCCCACTATCGCGGTGCCGCAGGCAGACCCCGATGGGCGGGCCGCAACGCCCGCCGATGGGATTCCCGTCACCTATGTGCCGGCACGCAATGCCATCTTTCTCTCGCTGGCTCTCGGCTGGAGCGAGGTGCTGGGCGCACAGGATATCTTTATTGGTGTCAACGCAGTCGATTACTCCGGTTATCCCGACTGCCGCCCCGAGTTTATTACAGCCTTTGAGCGCATGGCCAACCTCGCGACTAAAGCCGGAGTGGAGGGGCGATCTCTAACTATTCACACCCCACTGATTGCGATGAGCAAGGAGCAGATAGTGAAAAAAGGCACGGAGCTGGGGGTCGACTACAGCTGTACCATCTCCTGTTACGCAGCAGACGCTACTGGACACGCCTGCGGCCGTTGCGATGCCTGTCGTCTGCGAGCCGCCGGTTTTGAGCAGGCAGGGCTACCCGATCCTACGCGCTATCTATCTTAATGGGCAGCGTAAAAATTATATTTGTCAGATCAACTTTCAGCGGTTAGAATAGCGGCCGCTTATCTAGTTAGAGGCGGCGTATAGTATTAAACGCCTGCTAGAGTTCCCGTACTCCTGTTAGAATAGCGCCCTCGGTAATTTCCGATAATGGGCCGTTAGCTCAGTTGGTAGAGCAGTGGACTTTTAATCCATTGGTCGAAGGTTCAAGTCCTTCACGGCCCACCATTATTACCCCGGACTTCAGTTGTGCTAGTAAGTCGTCTGCCAAATCTGAATCACATAGCTTGAATCCCCTTGTTATTTTTCGCTCCTTAAACGGTATTGCTTAAGGTTTTCTACTGGTGTGCCAATAGTCTAAAGTGCGCATATTGGGGGCATGGTCTCTGGTTGGGTTATCGCTGAAGGATGCTGACTCAGCGTTCGGTTGTTGCATATCAATTCTAAATGCTGTGTTAGGATGCCGAGTGTAAAAGGTGAGGAGGAGGTTGAGCGCCATTTAAAATAGATGTGGTGTTCGTCATCAAGAACCCTGGCTGATTGTGCATTGAGAGAGGTGGAGCATGGCTTTGTTATACGAAATCTTAACGTTTTTCTGACATTTTCTTGATTAGCGGTTGTGTACGATTCCTGTTAATGGGCGTGACCACTGTTGTGCCCCTGTGAAATTAACATTAAGGAGTGGATGTGATGGTGGATCAGAATGAGGCCACAGGCAAGCATGATGACATAGTGGCAGCGAAAAGCTGGAGTCAGCCAACGCGACTGCTGCACCTGGGACTGGTGGTGACAGTAACGGCGCAGTTGGCGTTAAGTCTTCTTATGGAGTCGCCGGATGAGGCGAATATTTCTGCGCTGGCGGCTGCAACTTTTGAGGCGCATGAGGTGATCGGGATGGCTGCGCTACTGATTGTGCTAATACACTGGGGATGGTCTCTTGCGAATCAGGTTGATGGTGGCTTAAAGCATCTGTTCCCTTGGTTCGGGAGTGCGCGGCACGAGGTGATTGGTGACCTTAAGGCGCTCTTTGATGGGCAACTACCGCCAGGGGGGGTGAGGGGTGGTCTACCCGGTTTTGTGCATGGTCTGGGGTTGCTAATTATCACGGCAATGGCAGCTACTGGTGGGGTGCTATTTTTTATCTTGCCTGAAAGTGGAAGCTTTTCATCGACAGTAGAAATTTTTGCTGAAAGCCATGAGATGATAGCGGTGTTTGTCTGGCTCTATTGGGGTGGGCATGGTGCCACCGCAATATTGCATCACCTGCAGGGCGATTCTGTTTTAAAGGATATGTTTAAGCTGCGGCGTGGTAAATAGCAGGTTTCCTGCATAGCATTCAGTATTTATTCCAGAAACTGCTTGCGGCGTGGTTGTTGATGGGTATAATTCGCGGCTCTGGTTTGGCGGGTGCTTTGTAAGGGGTGTCTGTTTCTTCGCATTTTCGTGGGGTGCTGCGTAAGTGCATGGAGAGCCGGAAAAAAAGGATTGACGGGTG
>WFVD01000027.1 GCA_015491865.1 Gammaproteobacteria bacterium | reverse complement strand
TAGTTAAGCAACCACTTAACTTAGCGGTTCATCTGGCATCGAGATTGCCGCGCTGAAGAATCTGGACTTCCGTTCCATCATGCTTTGCTCGCAATGAGAGGCAAGACAATTAATCAGCCCCAACATTTAACATTCACTGCTGTTTCAGTAAGCTGTTCACACTCATTGAGAAACGTGCTGGCGTCATCACGCTGTCCGTAAACGGTTAACGATCCAGGGCGATACCAGAAAGCTTTTGCACCGCTTCAATTGCGGCATGGGCGGCTTCATCAATATCCGCTTCAGAGCCTGCCAATGTCAGGCGTCCATAGGCGCCTACTGCACGCGCATCAACCAGTGTGATGTTGGCTGCTTTTTCTGCTTCATTGGCCGCATAAACAATGTAACCGGCAGGTTCCGTTTCAAGGATGAACATACTCTGCCCTGGAAGAATCATTGAACCGCGTCGATCCTGGCGATTAATCAACACTGAATGGTCTGGTGTGATCGCACGTACAATTTCACTCCATGCGACTCGGCACTTCTGTCGCTCATCTTCTCGTGTCTTTAAGGAGTGCAACACTGCCCGCCCAGCCTCTTCCACATCACTCTGATCACGGTGATGAAAAACCATCGAACCAAATGCGCGTTCAACCACCTGCTGCCCCAGGTGGACCCTTGTTGCTTTTAACGCAACATCTGTCAAGCGGTGTATCGCCATGCCTGGTGCCACTTCCATCCACAGACAGGCATCACCCGGGACAGGCAAAAACCCCTGGGATACCGTCGCCATATAGGCCGCTAGCTGCGGCTGCAATGAGTCAATAAAAACATATGTGCGTAGCTTAATCATTTTTATCTGTAACCAGACCCTATCACCTTATCAATGCAAGATCAGCCATTCTTGTTGCCAGCTTTCCGCATATTTCTGTGTTGCTCTGCAAACTCATCTCGCATCTTTTTCATTTTTTCGCTAATAACAGGTCCGCTCTCTTTCGCAAACTCCAGAAACTCTTTTGCAATAAGCGACAGCTCTTTATCTTTTGCATGCGCCAGGTACCACTTCCGCTCTATAGGGAAACCTACAACATCGAGCATCCCAACAGGGCCATTGGCCCCCTCAAGGCTTAACGTATGCAAAGAGAGTACAGCTACCCCTAGCCCAGCCAGCACTGTATGTTTTATCGCCTCATTACTACCCAGCTCCATACGGACATTAACTTCTAACCCATGCTCGTGGAACAACCGCATGGTGGTATCTCTGATGCCAGACCCTGCCTCGCGTGAGATAAGCGGTTCCTGTGCGAGTCGTTCAAGGCTGATATTGGATTCGCTGTAGAGCGGATGGGTTCGCGCCGCCAGCACCACCAATGGATTAGGTGCAAAGGGATACGTCTGTAAATTCAGCTCCTTTTTAGGGGGGCGGCCTAGTATATAAATGTCATCCTCATTATTCGCGATGCGTTCAAACATACGCTCTCTGTTGCAGACCTTAAGCGAGATATCAATACCAGGATATTGGCGCGAAAAGTCACCCAGAATTTCCGGGGCAAAGTACTTTGCTGTCGTAATCACTGCAAGATGCAAACGCCCTTGATGCATCCCCTTTAGGCCTGCTATGCGTGAATCCAGGTCAGACAGTGAATCAAAAATCTGGCGAATGGCGCGATACAGCTCTTCGCCAGCCTTCGTCGGTTTAAGCTGTTTTCCCGACTGGTCTAAAAGCGGGATATCCATCACATTGGTCAGCTTTTTAAGCTGAGTAGAAACTGTCGGTTGAGAAAGAAACAACTCCTCAGCAGCACGGGTAAAGCTGCGCAGTCGAACGATTGATTCAAAGATCTGCATCTGACGAAACGTCGTATGACGAATCAGATATTCAGGCATACCTGCTTTGAATCTGCCGTCACTCTCAGGCATAACCACTATTAATCGCCTGCTGAATGAAGCAAGGGCAGAACATTAACTGGCCGTTTTTTCAAATTTTTCGGGAGTAATCACTTTAATATCGCTGATATATACAGTCAGATGATAGCCTTTTTTAATTTTACGTTCGATGCTCTCCAGTATCACCTGTATTTTTGACTCTGGGAGAATCACTTTGACAACGATGTTGGCATCAAAACCAGACATATCTGAAACCTGCCCGGAAGAACCTTCACCGCGCGCCTGCACAACGGTGTAGCCATTCACACCGTACTTCTTAAACATACAGACCAGTTTCTCTTCTAGTGAATCATTAGCAATAATGTTGAGCATTTTTTCAGCGTAAAGCGATACCATTGACACTACCTCTCTATTATGAAGTCAGAATGACGTAAACATCATGCCACAATCGCTTGAGCCATACTATGATAAAGCGGTATGCCAACAATCACATTAAAAGGGAAGGTGATGCCTAGCGACAACGTCAGGTAGAACGAAGGGTTCGCCTCCGGTATGGCAAGTCGCATAGCGGGTGGTACGGCAATATAAGAAGCACTCGCCCCCAGCACACCGACTAATGTTGCCCCACCCACTGAAAAATCTAACATACTAGCACCAACATAGACACCGATAACACCACCGACAAGCGGCATAACGACACCAAATGCCGCTAACATAAAGCCTACCTTCCTGAAGTCCCCAATACGGCGTGCTGCCACCATTCCCATATCAAACAGGAAGAGACACAACACACCCATAAAAATATCATCGATGAATGGCTTTAGTTTTTCCATCCCCGAAGGCTGAGCAATAGCACCTATAATCATAGAGCCAATAAGAATCACCACACTGCCATTGGTAAAAGCATCGCGCAGCATCGCCTTAAAGTCACCCTGTGCATTACTATTATTAGACGCTGTATTTGTGGCGCCATTGCGTGCCGCAACTGTGTGGCGTGCTTTGGCTGCCAGAATCAGACCGACAACAATTGCCGGTGATTCCATGACCGCCAGCATGATGAGTGGATAAGTCTCATATTGAATGCTTAAGTTATCCAGGTAGGCAATCGCAGTTAGAAATGTCCCTGCGCTGACAGAGCCATAATGCGCAGAGATAGCCGCAGCATCCAGCGGATTAACTTTGCGCGTAGCGACTAGCCCAAGGTATCCGACAATAGGCAATGTAAAACCCAATACCAGCGCCCAGATGATCGATTGAAATGCAATCATGATGTCGGCCTTGGCCAACTCATAACCGCCGTGCAGACCAATGGCCATCAGTAGATAGATAGAGAGGACTTTCGCCAGATCAGGCGGGAAGCGCAGATCTGATTTAATTAATTTTGCAATCACACCCAGTGCAAAAAACAACACTGCTGGTAGCAATAAACTACTCAGACTCATGCCTTAAATCTCCGATTACTCATAACCAATACGGTTGCTATCATCCAGCCTTCTCTGAAATAGTAGCTAAAAAACAGGCAACCCTTAGTATTAATATAACTAGATAATGACTAACATGGTTTGTGCAAATTAATCAGGCCATACCCGGCATGATGCAAAATTTGGTACTGCTGTTTTTTTCTGTCCCTTTTTAGCACGAACAGCTCTCTTTTTAGTCGTTTTTACAGCAGCGGTTGCCTTGCTAACCGTTTCAGTAGTCGCTGCTGACTTCTCATTTTCAGCGACATTCTGCTTTTTTGAATCCACCATCTATTACTCCAGTTAAACGCTGACACTGCCTAAATCTAAGATCAATTTTCAGGTTGCGGAGGTGCCAGTTCATCCAGCATCTCAGCGTAACGCATCAGTTTCGCATTGACCTCATCTTCTTCCTCTTCGGACTGTAGTGTCATTGAGACATGTGTACGCCCAAAGCTCATATCAGGATAATAACCTTCCCGCTCTGCTAACTCTGCTGCAAGATCGAGAAAGTCACGTGTATCGTCATAACTGTCAAACTCAAAGCGACGCTCCAGACGTGCTGGGCGTTTGCGTATTTTCCAGTTATCACTCACTCGGGCTCTCCTGATATATTGTTCCCAAAAATTAATCGCCCACAGTTTTCTGCCACCACTCACTGATGCCAGAGGCGTGCTGCTGCTCTTCTACCAGCAACGCTTCAAAAAAGATTCGGTTCTCATAGTCCTGCTTGTGCTGGCAATATCGCACAGCCTGTGCATAAAAACTGATGATCTCTCTCTCCAGCTTAACTGCGTGCTGAACTAGCTCGGGCAACGCCCCATCCACACAAGCGGGTCTCAGAGATGTGGCTGAAGGAGAGACACCTATCGCCAGCATACGACCAATAATTCGCTCGGCATGCTCCATCTCTTCCTGTGCCTCAAGCCGGAATTTCTCTCCTGCTTGCGGCATTCCACGTAGTGAGAGCAGACGAGCCAGTGCGAGGTATTGTTGAACAGCAGTAAGCTCGAAGCTTAATGCCCTTCCTAAATACCCCAAAACGACTGGATCTTGCGCCATAAATACGCTAGCAACTCACTAATCAAACGCAAACAGTGCGCGGCGATCATAAATGATTGCCACGCCTGAAAACACTTCTCGAATTATGCGTTACCTAGCACTGGCTCAACTTCTTTATGCGGACGCGCAATGATGTGCGCAGCAACAAGGCCATCACCAACGCGTTCACATGCATCTGCACCAGCGCGAACGGCTGCATTCACTGCACCTGTTTCGCCGCGAACCAGAATAGTTACATAACCGCCGCCAACAAATTCACGGCCGATCAGGCGTACTTCTGCTGCTTTGGTCATTGCGTCCGCTGCTTCGATTGCAGGAACCAGACCTCGAGTTTCAATCATTCCTAGTGCGATACCGTATGTGTCATTTGCCATGATAATTCTCCTCTATGGATTAAGTTTAAAATTATTAACTGCGGTTTGAATCGCTGCTCATTGTCAATACAGGTTCAACTTCTTTGTGTGGGCGCGCAATGATGTGTGCAGCAACAAGGCCATCGCCAACACGCTCACATGCATCTGCACCAGCGCGAACGGCGGCATTAACTGCGCCGGTTTCGCCACGGACCAGGATGGTTACATAACCGCCACCAACAAATTCACGGCCAACCAAACGGACTTCGGCCGCTTTAGTCATTGCATCCGCAGCTTCAATAGCTGGAACCAAGCCGCGTGTTTCAATCATACCTAATGCAATACCGTATTCATTTGCCATTTTAATATCTCCACTTAGTTTATCTTAAAATTCGTACTCTTTGAGAGTGCTGCTCTATTTTATGCAGAAGCTGATTATTCAGCTTCGTCCCAAAAATCTATAATCCCGCATATTGTCAAATCAGTGATTATGTGAACCCTTTCCTGCCCCAGCGCCTGCCGCGCCGCAGAACCACTTACCGCATAGACCCAGTTTCCATCGCATGCACCTATCGTATCAACTGCGACCTGTATCTTACCTTTTTGATCACGCAAGATTCGTAAAGGCAGTTGTTCCATTCCAGGATGGCGATCGGTACAAACCACTGTGCCATCCACCTGAAATATATTCACTTAACTTTCCGGATCCCAGTCGTCAATAATACCGACGATGGTGAGATCTGAAGGATACTCTTTGGACCCTGCCGCCTCACGCGCAGCAGAACTCCCGACACAAAGCACCCAGTCGCCTGGTGAGGCACCCACAGAATCAACCGCGACAAGTTTTGAGCTACCATCCAGAACAACCTGCAGATGTTTATGCTTCATCGTCTCGATACGATTCGTTGATACCAATGGCTTAACAACCTGACAAATCTTCATTAGTGGCCGCCCTCTGTTACGCCAGGCTGTGTCGAACCACCGACGACTTCAATACTGTTATCAGCCGAGCAGTCACGCACAACCAACATGGTATGTATTAACCCCTGTTGGGTTTGCTCAGGAAAACGCGCCGCCATCGCTTGCTGCAAACAGTGTACCTTTGCAACAGCGCGCTCACGAGCGCCTGGCACATTGCCGTGGTAGTCATAACGAATCACGACCGGCGCGGGCAAGCCACGTTTTATATTCAAACCCGTAAAAATCTTAATGCCGACATCAACATCAGTTGCATTTTGCTCAACGGTTTTTAGATAAGCAAAATAGGTTAAATTGCGTAATTGAACCTCTTCAAAACCAACGCCCATGCCGATAAATCTTTCCTGGTGGCCGATATCGCTATAACAACCGTTAAAGTTGTTTCGTACATAATCGATCTGTGAAATATTATTGAACAGTAAGCGCGCCATGAACTTCACCAGCCCTCTATTATCTTCACGACTAGTCACTGAGCTCTTCTGTTCAATTAATTCACTAATAATGCGTTCGCTGTCAGCAGGGTTAGCATGACGTGTAGCATCATAAACGGCCTGCGCGTCGATATAGTTTTCGCCATCCGGATTTCCACTCGCATCCGGACAGTGAATACGTATCGTATCGTTATCGGTATCAATACCGATCAGCATCAAATCTATTGAAGCGCCGCAACAAAAACTATTCTGCACCCCCTGCTGGAAAGCCAACAGGCGTGACATCGCTCCTTCAGCCGCTTTGACCGCATCACTGCCGTGGGCAGCGCACCCTTCCCGAGCAGGCAAACTGCTACTATAGTGGTAAACCGCCGCCTTAAGATAACGGGTAGGCTCGGAAGCACTATTGGGCACTGATTCACTCAGGCGTCTGTGCTCCACCTCTACCCATTTCTGCAGGCTGTCTTCCACATCAAACATTGCACCCGCGTAAGACTTGCGTCGCACACCTTTGTACGGCAATCGCAATACGTAACTAATCGTATGCGCCAGACGACCATCGGCACAGGGTGAGAAATCCACTGTGTGAAAGCCACAGCTTTCAATAAAATGCTGGAAATCGGCATCACTTTCCTGGGCCAATGGTTTGTCACTGTAAAACTCATCAGCAAATAGCCGAAATGTCTCAAACACACACCAGGCGTATAACTTGCCCATCTCTAATGGTGCTATCCAGGTGTTCTCCAGCAAATGCTCGGGCAACTCCAGGTTTAGTAGCAGTCGGGCCAGCTCCTGCGCCTTGACGATGAAATTACTGTCGTGTTGAAACTGGGCAATCTCACGCAACACTGGTTCTATTTTATCGAAGGCCGCCTTACAGCGACTTTCATAAGCAAACAGGCAGTCATTCTCAACAGTATTCGTAAATGGATGCGATCCCGTACGCATACGCGCAACATTCCCCGCACCGAACCGTTGACGATGAGCAGCATCTGCAGCAGTACGAACACGGTTTGATCGCGCCAGCCCCAGATGTCCCGCCCTTTTTTGCCTACCTACCAACATATGCTTAAATCTATAAAGTTCCAGTTCAGTTAAAACACTCAGGATCCAGGGGTACAGCTAGCTGTACCCTCAAAACCAATGACTTCTTACATCGACACAGGGCTTAGCCGCGCGCGCCACCAGAAAGTGTGATGGCTGATGAGCCTTGAGAACCGCCACTACCACCCGTTACGTTAGCTGATTCGCGCACCACTTGTGGCTCACGCTTGGCAGCGACATCCGGCATTGCACTCATCGGACCACGTCGGCTTGGATTACGACGTGCAGCAGAACGACCTTCAGTACCTGTCACATGCTCGCCGCGATCCCAGTCATCACCCGTGATGTTTAAACCTGTCTCAATACCTTCACCGGTTATGCGTGAAGCTGTCTCAGCTTTTTCTACTTTTGGCTCCGCCTTCACAACATTGTTAGAACGACCACCGAAACGCGCCTGCTCTGTACCTGTTATTTTGCCTTTCCCCATTGAAAAAGCACCCGTGATTGTACTTTCACCGTCAAATGAAGAGCCCGTTACCGGCCCTGTGCTGATCGATGAATCAGCAGACGCAACCGTCGGCACAACGCTAAACGCACCATCTGTAATCGGCTGAGGAAAGTCAGGCTCACCTTCAGCTGCAGGTGTTGCGGCACACACAGCACTCATTTCAGATGCAGCAACATAAGGCGTACCGCTAACAGCCTGACAGGCACCAGCAGCAACCCCAGTTAGATTGTTACCGCTTATACCTGGTTGCAGGCCACTAATCTCTTTGCCTGCTCCCGGCGCACGTTGCGGCATCACAGTACGCGCACGGTTTTTACGTTGATCTTCTGGCGCACAAAAAGATTCAAACGCTTCCTGTCCCGCATAAGAGGTACCCGTTACTGTCTGGCAGGTACCCTGATGATTTCCTGTAACACTCTCGGAACGACTCGCTTTAGGCCCTGAAACTGTAAGACCACGTTGTGTCTGGGATCTGCTCACCTTGGCCGCGGGTGCAGCAGGGGTTGCATCACATTGCGCAAAATCTTCACGCCCAAGATACTCACTACCGGTCACACCACGGCAAATGCCCGCGTCAGCACCAGTCATCACCGTTGAGCCACCAACCTTGCCAGCACTAGTAACATGGCTACCACTTAAGGTGCTTGTCGTTTCAACTTTCAATGGAGCTTTAGGTGCCTCACCCTGACAGAACTTATCAAAGACTTCAGCAGACATATAATTAGTACCGGTAACGCCAGTGTGACAAAGACCTGCTTCATCACCCGTCAGCTTTTCAGTATGCCCGACCCTGGTCCCACTGATCGCTTTCGCTTCAGCTGCACTACGAGGGCGACGAGGACGAACGGTTGCCACAGCAGTGCCTCGACCACCGCTCTTGCTGCGTGATTCGCGAACGACACGAGCAAGATCACGCCCTGAAATTTCAGGGTTCGCCTGACGTGCCAATGAGGCAGAAGAGTTACCTTTACTATGCGCTTCCAGTCCCGCCTTGCCACGGCCAGACATCGCCGCACGTCGCGCACGCGACATCATACGCCCCGTGTCGCTAGCACTGACAATACGCCCTCGCTTGACAGCCTTAACATGCCGGGTGGCAGGCGCACCCAGAGTTGATGCTGGAGCAGCTGTCGCTGTGGCCTTCGCCTCAGCCTCCTGACAGCATGGCCCACCACAATCGCAGTCACCTTTGGCCGCTTTAGCTTCCGCTGCAGAGCGACGTTTTCTCGCCATGTCATTATCACGACGGCGATCACTACTGCTATCTGCCTGCTTGCCACGCGCAGCCAGAGATTCACGACGCAGACGCGACGCACTCTTTTGAGCTGGCTTTGGCTTGGGCAAACTCGCTGGCGCAACAGAGCTCGACGCAACTGGAGCAGTCGCTTGCGGTGCTGGTGCCAGGTTCGCAGCCGGAGCCGCTTTACGCTTAGGCTGACGGGTAGGCGCAGAAGCAGCAGCTGAACGCGGCTTACCGTTCACCTGCATTTGTCGACGTGCCATAGAGGCAGCGCGACCGGATTGCTGTTGACTTGCCATATTTTTTCCCATCCGTTCTTAAAAACTAGAATCAGACTCGGTGCGGGAGTGATCCCACACCGAAATCACCCATTTACCAAGCGCGAGAAGAAGAACCCTGCGCTTTGAACACGACAAAGTTTACGCCCTGAGACTGGGTGTAGTTATCGTAGCCGGTCAAACGGATGTTGTGGTCAGGATACTCACGACGACAAGATTCCAGCTCATTCACCACGTTATTGAGATCAGTTTCACCAAAGAATGGTAGTTTCCACATGGTCCAGTAGTGATCCATGGCATTTTCTGGCAGTTCGTGCTCGATACCTGGGGTCAAGCCTTGCGCCAACATGTAGTTGATCTGCGCATAAACCTCTTCCTGAGTAAATGCAGGAAGGAAGCTGAAGGTCTCCAACGTATTTCTAGTATGGTAATCACCTGTTACAGACATGATTTTTCCTCTTTAAATTTGTATTAAATCGTTTGTTAAAACCAGGCAAGTCGCTTATTGAACGTCCAGCTTGTCAACTGTATCAAATTCAAACACGATCTCTTTCCAGGTTTCCATTGCAATAGCCAACTCTGGGCTGCTCTTAGCAGCAGCAGTAAGAATATCCTTGCTCTCACGCTCCAGGTCGCGACCTTCGTTACGTGCTTTAACACAAGCTTCCAGCGCAACACGGTTAGCAGCCGCGCCTGCAGCGTTACCCCATGGGTGACCCTGTGTACCACCACCAAACTGCAGAATAGAATCATCACCAAAGATGTTCAGCAGTGCTGGCATGTGCCATACATGGATACCACCAGAAGCGACTGCGAATACGCCAGGCATTGAACCCCAGTCCTGGTCGAAGAAGATGCCGCGGCTACGATCTTCAGGTACGAAAGACTCACGAAGCTGATCCACAAAACCCAGCGTAGAAGCGCGATCACCTTCCAGCTTACCGACAACGGTACCTGTATGCAGCTGATCACCACCAGAAAGACGCAGACACTTGGCCAGTACGCGGAAGTGGATACCGTGATGAGGGTTACGATCAATTACCGCATGCATTGCGCGGTGAATGTGCAGCAACATGCCGTTTTCACGACACCAGTTAGCCAGACCTGTATTTGCAGTGAAACCACCCGTCAGGAAGTCATGCATAATGATCGGCATACCCAGCTCTTTCGCATATTCAGCACGCTTGTACATCTCTTCTGGAGTAGAAGCGGTAACATTCAGGTAATGACCTTTACGCTCACCTGTTTCACGCTCTGCTTTATGAATCGCATCAGCAACGAAGTCCCAACGATCACGCCAGCGCATGAAAGGCTGAGAGTTGATGTTCTCATCATCTTTGGTCAGATCCAGACCGCCACGCAGACACTCATATACTGAACGACCGTAGTTCTTGGCAGAGAGACCCAGTTTAGGCTTGATGGTACAACCCAGCATTGGACGACCATATTTGTTCAGGCGATCACGTTCAAGCTGAATGCCGGCAGGAGGGCCACCACAAGTCTTGATGTATGCGATTGGGAAGCGGATATCTTCCAGACGCAGGGAGCGCAGCGCTTTAAAGCCGAATACGTTACCAACCAGAGAGGTCAGTACGTTAACAACTGAACCCTCTTCGAACAGATCCAGAGGATAAGCGATGAAAGCGTAGAAAGCATCCTTGTCACCAGGAACGTCTTCAATGCGATAGGTACGCCCCTTGTAGAACTCCAGATCGGTCAATAATTCTGACCATACAGTAGACCAAGTACCCGTTGAAGACTCAGCCGCTACAGCAGCAGCAACTTCTTCACGCGGCACACCAGCCTGCCCAACTACCTTGAAACACGCCAGCAGGTCAGTGTCCAGAGGTACATAATCAGGAGTCCAATAAAGATCGCGATATTCTTTTACGCCGGAATCAAACTTGGCCATTTTATTCTCCTACATTCTGTTAATCGAAACGGTTAAAAATCTTATGGATTGAAGAGTATTGCGGCTGGGTCATTAAAACAAATCGATAGTTTATATGATCCACATCTATAATCATCAATGTCTCTAATATTTAAGCAGTTTTTCGCGGGATCTACCCCTCCCGGCCTATATCCGTGCTAACGGGAGCCTTCAAACATCCGGTTAAGCACTGAACGAACTGGCGCCTAGATCTCAATGAGCCAATAGTTTAGCGCTCATTCAACAAATCTCAGGCCAGCCCTATTAATCTAATTACAATCGACTGACACAGATACTGCCTGATGTTAATCGAACCACATTACGGGCGAACAAAATATAACAGAACCCACAGTAAAATGTGAGCATTAATACCCTACCCATCACCGGCAGCGGATCACCACCACACCAGAATAATGGGCGCACCTCAACCGACACGCGACATTTTGCAACAACCGCAGGTGCTATTTAAAGTAGCGACGTGTTTTCTGTGTCATTCGATAGAGTGATCGAAAATGATTGAACTGGGGAACCCTGTTGAGCGCGACCCAGCCGATCTGGTGCGACTCATCATTACCTGGAATTGCCACCGCATCATCGATCTCCAGCAAAAAACGAATATCGTAGTGCTCATGCCTGTTATCGTACTGGCTGGGGTAGATGGTGTGGATATCCACATCAAAAATTTCGCTGCTTAATAGCTTTATATCTTTTACGCAAATACCTGACTCTTCCGATGTCTCCTTGATCACAACATCATGAATATCACTATTCCCGTCTGCGTGGCCACCAGGCTGCAACCAGAGACCTAGCTTTCGGTGATGAAGCATAAGCACATGGGTTCTATTCGGATTGACAACCCATGAAGAGCCGGTGACATGACCCGACTCCAGGTTGCGATCAAAGCAGTTTCTGTTCGACATAACAAAGCGCCGAGTGCGCACAACCATGGCGGCCTCTTCCAGAAAAGGTGTTCTGTAGCGCTGCAGTAGCTGCAAAAGATTTTCGCGATGCATGATTCTGTTAACCTGGGGAGACCACACATTACTCTAACTGAATTCCCTATAGCTGTATATCCTGATATCGAATGGTTGTCATCTATGAGAATCAATGCTTTTATTATAACTGTCAGAGAAGCGCTGACATTTGATTTGATACCATCAGCCCTGTCGAGCTGACAGGTACCATTCAGAATAGGCAATGCCTTCGATTGAATATTGAAATGCACTTTTTTAGATAAACTTCTATAAGCTTGGGACTACCCCTTCTCGATATTTCAAGCGTAATGATTTAGCCATTAACATTTATGAAGCAGGCAATACAGGTAAAAAACCTTATAGGCATTGGCACAAAATAGCGTGCCGCCCCCATTTGATACGAAAATTTTAAGGTATAACTCACATGGAAACCCCACAAAACGGTATTAAGGGCTTAAAACATTGGCGCTATGACCTGCTGGCAGGAATGCAGGTTGCGCTGGTCTCATTGCCACTGTCACTAGGGATCGCTATCGCCTCTGGTGCGCCACCCGTTACCGGTTTGATCTCGGCCATTATTGCCGGCCTTATTTTTCCTTTTCTTGGTGGTGCCTATGTCACCATCAGCGGCCCGGCTGCGGGCCTTGCGCCGGCATTATTAGCGGGCATGCTGATGCTTGGCGGGGGCGATCTTGCCGAGGGTTATCCATTATTACTGGTAGCCATCTGCCTCACCGGCCTGCTGCAGATACTGCTCGCCTTTTTCAAAACAGGGAGGTATGCGATATTTCTCCCTGTTACGGTGGTCGAGGCGATGCTGGCAGCCATCGGGTTGATTATCATCATAAAGCAGATCCCCCCTCTAATGGGGGCCGTTATGCCCGCCTCTGCAAACATGCTGGAATCTATCGCCAAACTACCCGGGGTTTTTCTACAGATCGAATGGAGCGTACTATTTATTGGTGCGCTCAGCCTTTTCCTGATATTTTACCTGAGCAAATCAAAGCATGAGTGGATGCGTAAAGTGCCGCCACCGCTATTTGTCACCCTGCTTGGTGTCTTCCTCGCCTATATTTTCGGGCTTGATGCAAAGCATTTAATCACTATGCCAGATAGCATTTTAGAGGATGGCATCACAATGCCCGCCTTTGGCGATGTGCTGTCACGGCCTGAGTTATGGTGGAGCGTTCTGATCGTGGTGATTACATTAACGTTGATTGATGGCGTTGAATCCCTGGCAACCATCAAGGCCGTGGATAAAATTGATCCGTTCCAGAGAAAATCCGACCCCAACGTAACCCTGCGTGCGATGGGTGTCTCCAACTCATTGTCCAGTATTTTTGGTGGCCTGACGATTATTCCCGGGGGCATCAAGAGCCGTACTAATATTGACGCTGGTGGCCGAACATTATGGGCTAACTTTTATAATGCCGTATTCCTGTTGATCTTCATGTTTGTGGCGACCGACTTTATCGCAATGGTGCCGCTCGCTGCGATCGCCTCCATCCTGATCTATGTTGGCTGGAAACTATGTGAATACAAGGTATTCACTAAAACTTACTCGGTCGGGCGTGACCAGCTAATTATTTTTATAATTACGATTGTCGCGATCCTTAGCACCGACCTTCTCTCCGGCATTCTTATCGGAGTTGCGACTGAAGTGCTACTGCTGCTCTATTTACTGATGCCGTCACTGCGCTATGTACTAACCGGTCGTTTGAGTCTGCAACGCTCAATTTGCCTGCTATGGGACAACCTGAAGAGCATCTTCACCTCACCCGTCATTAAAGTAAAAGAGCTGGAGCGTAACGGCATAAAACATTATGAGATGACCCTGTCATCACTGGTCTGCTTTAACCTGCTGCCATTAGATAAAATGCTTTCGAGCCTGCCAGACAAAGAGGGTGTAACACTGGTTATCACCGAATCGGGGCGTATTATTGATCACACAGCAATGGAATATTTACATCAATTTCAGGAAGAGTGTGTGCGTGACGGGCGTGTTTTTGAACTGATTGGTATTGAAAATTTTATCCAGTTCAGCAAACACTCTTTGGCCGCCCGCATGCAGGACACAATGCGGGTTAAAGAGCAGGTTCAGCGCAGTGATAGAGAGATCCAGATGGAAAAACTATCACAACATTACGAGCTGGATTTTAATGCGGAGGCGGTGAGCATATTGAATGCTGAAGACTTCGTGTACTTACGTCGTGGTGCTGATAAAGAGGCGTGTAACACCATGCACGGCAAGTATAAGGGGGCGAATGTACGTCTATACGATTACAGTCATACATCAGCCCCAAACTACTACTCCAAACACTGGCACACCATCATCACATCAAGCTATGCTGCTGAGTCAGGCATCAACATACCAGACCTGGTGATCACACCCGGCCATTATCTGGAGCGCTATCTGGTCGATTATATTGAAGTCGACTTACCAGAAAATAATGCATTTGCTGAAAAATATCGTCTTTTTGCGAAAGAAGGGAGCGATCCACTTTCCTGTATTTCACCAGAATTAATGGAATTTATAGCGAAATTTGACGACTGTTATCTTGAAGTACGCAATGGTGTTATGCTTGCCTTTAGAAAAGATCAGTCACTGGCAAATGCGGATGAAATAGCGTCACTACTTGCACTGGCTGACACGTTTAACAGCTCGAGCAATAAGTAGCCAGATATGATCAGGCAATAAGGAAGGGCGTAATGTTGTCTCAGGTTTTTTCGGTAGCGAATCAGAAGGGTGGCACAGGCAAGACCACGTTAAGCATGAACCTTGCTGTCGGACTTTCGAAGCGGGGACGCACCCTTATCATCGATGCTGATCCACAGGGATCAGCTGGCCAATGGGCAGGCCTGTCGCCTGATGAGCGCCCATTCCCGGTGTCGGTTATCGCCATCAGCAGTAATTTACCAAGAGAGATTAAACGAATACGTGAGGACTACCAGTACCTGGTCGTTGACTGCCCACCAACACTTGAAACCGGTGTCGCGCAAAAAGCGATGAGCGTCTCCGACAAAGTACTTATCCCTATTCTACCTTCCCCTGTTGACCTGTGGGCCAGTGTTCGACTGGCAGAAGCGATCGAACAGGCAAAGATTTACAATGATGATCTACAGCCATATATGCTCGTCAACCAGCTAGAGCCGCGTAATGCAATATCCAGAGGGATGCGCCAGGCGCTGGAAGAGTTTGATATTCCGGCGCTGGAAAGCTGCCTGCGGCGGCGTGCCATCTACCGAAATGCTGCACTGGAAGGATCAAGTGTATACTGCATGGGAAAACGTGGCGAACCCGCCTCACAGGAAATTGATGCACTCATCGAGGAAATATTGAATTCATGAAAAAGAAAATAGGCTCCAAACTAGCAAGCAGTGTGCGTCAGGCCAAATCAAACAGGCCTCAGAAAAGTGCTTCAGACACAGACGTATCGAAGAATTTTTCAGAAACCACTGTCGAGGCTGCGGCTCAGGCAGAGGCAGCGCCGTCATTTATTCCATCACAGCGGGTCTGGCCTGACTAGCGTCTGTTAACACAGGCCGTTGCCGTTTACTCCACTCATCCCCATAATGACAATTAACCGGGGATCCCTTAGGGAACCTCTGATCAATTAGCGCAAACAGCGCTATTCAAGTGATTTCCCGATCACAAAATCCTCAGAATTTAAAAACGGTCTGATTCTGTGGCCAATTAAACCCGTTATTCATCCATTTCGTTGGATGATTGGGTGCCATGATAAATTCCAGACACACGTATCCTGCCTCACGGATAACCATCGTCGTCGCGCCATGTTCAGATTCACCAGACCGCACGCAACAAACAACCGGGTCGCATTCTTGTCCAGCCCACGATAACGAACCTTGCTAAAACCAAAGACCCGCTTAAGCACCAGAAACGGATGTTCGACCTTGCCTCTAACCTTCGATTTGGTTGTGTTCTTTGCTTTTTCTTCATCAGTCAGCGGATGGTTGCGACGACCTTTCTGGTTGGTAAAGTCCGTTGCATTGGGCGCATGTTTGCGGATTTGATCCCCTTGCCCCGAATAGGCTGAATCACCCCAAAC
>WFVD01000026.1 GCA_015491865.1 Gammaproteobacteria bacterium | reverse complement strand
GCCCTTTTCCGCTGAAGGGGTGGAGGGAGAGAGAGAGAGAACCTCTTCGAGGCCGCTCAGGCGGATCAACGCCATCATCTGTTGCGGAATATTAACAAAGGTGATGCCAACACCCTGGGCGCGGGCATTACGCGTCCACTCCACCATGAGTGCAAGTCCGGCACTATCGGTGCGGGTCACCCCCTGTAGATCAACCACGACTCCGTCACTCCCCGGCTGCAGACGCTTGCCTTCATTCAACAGCTCCGGCACGCTGGAAAAACTGAGTTCACCCTGCAGTAACAAGCGCCCACTGGCCTGCTGTTGAAGTACAGCAGCGCCACGACTACGCACCATCACGCGCTTCCTGGTTACGCTTTTGCAACTTTGCAATCAGGCCATCAATCCCTTTCAGTTTGCGGATCTCACCTGAAAAGGTGGTACGGTAGTTCATGACCAGACTCACCGCGTCGATCTTAACGTCATAGACCTTCCATTCGCCATTCTTGAGGTGAAGCGAATAGTCGATCGGTATCGGCAGCCCACCTTTCTGGTCGATTTCGGTTCTGACAATCGCTTCACTTTTATCTTTTCCTTCGCGAAACGGCAGGTAGATCACCTTCTGCCCGGAGTAATCCATCATCGCCGTGGCGTAGGTGCGTACCAGTAGAAAACTAAACTCTTTGATAAACTGTTCTCGCTGCACCTTGTTTGCCTTGCGCCAGTGCTTACCGAGTACGAGCCGCCCCATCCGCTCAAAATCAAAATGCGGCAGGATCACCCCTTCCACCAGCTCATAGATGTAGACCGGTCGCGCCTTAATCTTTTCTCGTTCGGCCTCGATCAATGAAAGCATCTCGGCCGTTGTCTCCATCACCAGCTGCTGTGCTGGCACTGTGGCAGCGACACTGCCAGCAGGCAGCAGCGTCACAAGGTATAAAAAGAGAATGGCCGCTAGTCGTTTCATAAATAATCTCCGCTCACATAGCGCAGTCGCGCGACGTGCATATTATAGTCGTTCACTGCCATCAGGTAATCGCTATAGACCAGCACATACCCCTGGAATGCCGCCAATATCGCCTCAGCCTCTTCAAGCCCCGCTTCAAAATCGACGTAACGACTCATCATCCAGCGACGCGCGGCACGACTCCCCTTTTTGAGTTCCATCACCGCATTATAGTGCCCCTGTACCTGGTGATACTGCTCTGCTACCTGAAAGGGGATTCCCTGCTGTGCAAACGAGGAGCGCTCGGTCAGCGCCGCTAACGCTGCGTTGGCCTCAGCCACTTCGGCCGCCTGCACACCACTTGCCCAGCTCCATTTCATCCCAACCAGGGGCGTCGCGCCGTAGTTATTAAAAGGGTCATAAAGGTAGGGGTTATCTAATTTTTCTCGCCCCGGAGAAAAAGAGGCCATCCCTGCTACACCTGCATAAAGATTGGGAAGTTTTGTTGCTCGATGTGCCGCCACGAGTGAACGCCGCGCCTGCAATCCCGCCTCTAACTGCCTCATCTCGGGGCGCCGGGAGAGTGCCAGCTGTTGTAGCTCTTCGAGTTCTGCGGTGGGCAGCTCGACTGGACGAATGCGGCTATCGGCCAATTCAAGTTCAACGCTGCGATCAAGCCCAGTCAACATTTTCAACCCCGCTAGCGCGATCGCTTCAACAGAGACCGCCCTGGCGTGGTAACGCTTCACCAATGCAAAGCCGCTCTGCAGCGCGTACAGATCTGCCAGACGTACATCCCCCTTCTCTTCCTCGAGCCAGCGTGTCACCAGATCTAACGCCTTCTGCAAACGACCCTCAACATCCTCAAACAGATAACGCGTATCACGTGCTGCCAGGTAACCGTAATAGGCGCGGGTCACCTCCAGCACGGTATCACCACGCTGCAGGCGTACATCTTGCTGTTTAACCGTAATATTACTCTTCGCCGCATCGGAAAAATGTTCAATCTTGCCAAAGGTGTAGAGCGGTTTAATGATGCTGAAGCGCACAGAGGTCCACGAAGTGAGTCCGTTATAATCATATTTATCAGCGCGCGGTGTGGTGCCATCGGCTGCAAAAAAACCGCCCTCAACCTGCGTGGTTAAACCAACAAAGGCGTTTACATCAAAAATCAGATCATCACTTCCCTCTGCGCGCTGCAGCATTGCACGTGCCGCATTGACCAGCTGCAGGCGCTCTTCAATCCGCGGGTCGCTATCCAGTGCGCGCGCTACCGCATCATCTAACGATAGTGAGAGCGTCTCTTCAGCAGACGCCACTATGCTATAGAAGAACGAGCCACTCAGGGCTATTGCTGGCAACAGTCGCAAACCCATTACTCACCTCCCCCTTCTGACGCTTTGCTAAAGATAAACTGGCCAATAATCTGCTCTAGCACCATTGCAGACTGGGTCAATGTGATCTGGTCACCATCTTTCAGGAACCGCTCTTCACCACCCGGCTCAAAACCGATGTACTGCTCACCCAGCAGCCCCGAGGTAAAGATGCTCGCCGAGGTGTCAACGGGAAGGCGGTCATATTGAGGGTTGATCGCCATGGTTACCACCGCTTCGTAATCTTCCTGATCAAAGTCAATCGCCGAGACACGGCCAATACGTACCCCCCCGACACTGACCGGCGAGAGCACCTTAAGGCCGCCGATATTTTCAAACTGGGCCGTCACTTCATACCCTTCGACATCAGAAAAGGCGTTGAGGTTACTCACCTTCATCGCCAGCATCAGAAGCGCTGCGGCCCCTGCAGCGATAAAAACCCCAACCATTGTCTCTACTAATCGAGTGTTCTGCATCTCAATATCCCTCTTTCCTGTATGCTTACTTACACTTCACCAAACATCAGCGCGGTCAAAACAAAATCCAGCCCTAACACTGCCAGTGAAGCGTAAACAACCGTGCGCGTGGTGGCACGACTCACCCCTTCAGAGGTCGGCACCGCATCATACCCCTCAAAGAGGGCAATCCAGGTCACAACAACACCAAACACAACGCTCTTGATCACACCATTCATGATATCTTCATGAAAATCTACCCGCCCCTGCATCTGTGACCAGAAGGCTCCTTCATCGACCCCCAGCAGCGTGACGCCTGCAACATAACCACCCATGACCCCTACCGCACTAAAGATGGCGGCCAGCAGGGGCATTGACAGCACTCCGGCGACAAAGCGCGGGGCGATGACCCTTTTTAGTGGATCAACCGCCATCATCTCCATCCCGGAAAGCTGCTCGGTTGTCTTCATCAAACCGATCTCTGCGGTCAATGCCGAACCCGCGCGCCCTGCAAATAACAGTGCGGCGACGACCGGTCCCAATTCGCGCACCAGCGATAGCGCCACCATCACACCCAGCGACTCTTCTGCGCCAAAATCAACCAGCGTGTAGTAACCCTGCAACCCCAGCACCATACCGACAAAAAGCCCCGCCACAACAATGATTACCAGTGATAGCACACCGACTGCGAAGAGCTGCTGAATCAGCAGGCGCAGACGAAACAGGAGGCCCGGCACACCAACCAGCACCGTCCATAAAAAAAGGTTTGCGCGCCCCAGCCGCTGAAACGCTGCTAGCGCATGATGGCCTAACTGCTGGAAAAAGCTCATCGCCGCCCCTCGCGTGACAGTAGCTCCTGCGCATAATCTGCGGCGGGATAATGGAACGGTACCGGCCCATCCGGCATCCCCTGCATAAACTGGCGTACCCACTCGGAGTTGGCGTGGTGGAGCTCATCCGGCGTCCCCTCCCCCACTACCTTGCCCTGAGACAGCACATAGATATAGTCGGCGATAGCGGCAGTCTCTGCGACATCGTGCGACACGATAATACTGGTTAACCCCAGTACCTCATTCAAATCGCGAATCAGTTTGACCAGCACACCCATTGAGATCGGATCCTGCCCGGTAAAGGGTTCATCGTACATAATCATCATCGGGTCGAGTGCGATCGCACGCGCCAGCGCCACTCGCCGCGCCATCCCGCCCGATAGCTCACTGGGCATGAGTCGCTGCGCACCGCGCAGGCCGACAGCCTCCAGTTTCATCAGCACCAGATCACGCACCATCGCCTCCGGCAGCCCGGAATGCTCACGCAACGGGAAGGCGACATTATCAAAAACAGAAAGATCGGTGAGCAGTGCGCCGCTCTGGAAGAGCATCCCCATCCGTTTACGCAACTCAAATAGTTCGCGCCGCGTCAGGCGTGCTACCTCATGGCCATCGACAGATATCGCCCCGCCGCTCGGTCTCACCTGACCGCCGATCAAGCGCAGCAGCGTGGTCTTTCCGGTACCGCTCGGCCCCATGATCGCGGTCACTTTTCCGCGCTGCAGGTCAAGGTCGATGCCGTCAAAGATGATGCGCGAACCAAACTTGAATGTCAGGCCGCGCACTTCCACCAGGTTGTCTTTTTTATTGCTCATTGAGGTCTATCAATTGGTTTGAGGGCTTCTCTCAGCTTATGTGCCCGCAATGGTCATTGCATCAACTAGCAGTGAACCACATTTGATGTTGCCGCGATAGTCAATATCATTCCCGACCGCCTGTAACTGCATAAACATGTCGCTGAGATTGCTGGCGATGGTGATCTCATCAACCGGGTAGGCGATCACGCCATTTTCAACCCAGAAGCCAGCGGCACCACGAGAGTAGTCACCCGTGACGGTATTGACCCCCATGCCGAGCAGTTCTGTCACCAGCAGTCCATTGCCCATTTCACGCAGCAGCCCCTGCTGGTCCAGCTCACCCGCTTCGATCAGCACATTATGCACGCCACCCGAGTTTGCGGTGCTTTCCATCTTTAGCTTGCGCGCCGCATAGCTATCGAGAACATAGCCCTGCAACACCCCGTCACGCACCAGGTCGCGCGCATAGGTGGCGACACCCTCGCTATCGTACGGAGCACTGCCCAGCACCTTTTTCATATGTGGTTTTTCATGTATATGAACAAAATCAGGGAAGATCTGCTCACCCAGTTTGTCGAGCAGGAAAGAGGATTTTCGATAAAGATTGCCACCGCGGATCGCTGAGATCATATGCGAAATCAGGCTGCCCGCCACATCGGCAGCAAACAGCACTGGTACCTTGCTGGTTTCAAGGCGGCGACCACCAAGCCGCTGCAAGGTGCGCGCAGCGCTCTTGTTTCCGATCTCAAACGCAGATTCAAGATCACTGCGATCACGCGCAACGGAATACCAGTAATCACGCTGCATGCCATTTTTATCTTCCGCAATCACACTACAGCTCATGCTGTGGCGCGTCGTCGAATAGCCGCCGATAAAGCCGTGGCTATTGGCGTAGACACGCGTCCCCTCGTGACTGGAGAGGCTGGCCCCTTCAGAATTAGAGATCTGCTCATCATAACTGCGCGCGGCATCTTCGCACGCAGTCGCCAGCTCAATGGCCATCTCGGGGGTGACATCCCACGGGTAGTTGAGATCGAGATCGGGTATCTCGGTCGCCATGCGATCCGCATCGGCCAACCCCGTGTAAGGATCATCTGCGGTAAAAGTTGCAATACTGCACGCCGCACGTACCGCATCATTTAGCGCCGCACGCGAAAAATCGGCGGTGCTGGCGGTCCCTTTGCGCTGCCCAAAGTAGACCGTCACACCGATCCCTTTGTCTTTATTAAATTCAATGGTCTCGACCTCACCCAGCCGGACATTGACCGATAGCCCCGACTCTTCACTCAGCGCCACCTCTGCTGCAGTCGCCCCTCGCTCTTTCGCCAGCTGCAATACCTGCTCTGCAACCGATTCCAGCCCCGCCTGCGCCTTTGCAATATCTCGACGGCTCATACGTTGGTCCCTCCAACGGTGAGACCATCAATCAGCAGTGTTGGCTGACCAACACCGACCGGCACACTCTGCCCCTCTTTACCGCAGGTGCCGACACCGGCATCCAGCGCGAGATCATCGCCCACCATCGTCACCCGCTGCAGCACATCGGGGCCGCTACCGATCAATGTCGCCCCTTTCACCGGAAAGGTCACTTTACCGTTCTCAATCATATAGGCCTCACTGGCAGAGAAGACAAATTTACCGGAGGTGATATCCACCTGCCCCCCCCCAAAGTTAACCGCATAAAGGCCATTTTTAACGGATGCGATAATCTCTTCTGGCGCATGCGGCCCCGGTAACATATAGGTATTGGTCATGCGCGGCATCGGCAGGTGCGCGTAAGATTCACGCCGCCCGTTGCCGGTTGAGGCGACGCCCATCAGGCGTGCGTTGAGTTTGTCCTGCATATAGCCTTTGAGCACACCCTTTTCAATCAATACAGTATTCTCTGTGGGTACCCCTTCATCATCTATATTTAACGAGCCACGACGTTGCGCCAGTGTGCCGTCATCGACCACGGTGCAGAGATCGGAAGCGACGCGCTCACCCACGCGGCCCGAAAATGCCGAGGTACCTTTACGATTAAAATCGCCTTCAAGACCGTGCCCAATCGCCTCATGCAGCAACACCCCAGGCCAGCCGGAACCGAGCACCACCTGCATTGTACCAGCGGGTGCATCTTGCGCTTCGAGGTTGACCAGCGCCTGACGCACCGCCTCTCGGGTGTAGCCGAGCGCGCGCGCTTCATCAATGAAATAGTGGTAGTCACGACGACAGCCCCCTCCCGAATTCCCCTGCTCACGGCGGCCATCCTGTTCAACAATGACAGTGACATTAAGGCGTACCAGTGGGCGCACATCGGCCGCGTGGGTGCCGTCGCTGGCAAGCAGCAAAATGGTGTCGTCACCACCGGCGAGTGAAGCGATCACCTGCTTCACCCGCGGGTCAAGCTTACGCGCCTCACGGTCAACCATCTCCAGTAGTTCAATCTTCGCCCGATCACCCAGGCTGCTCAGCGGATCGGTTGGCAGATAGAGGCGATGCCCTGCTGTACGCGTCCACGCCTTTATCTGTTTCTCCTGCCCCTGGCGCGCGATGGCGCGTGCGGCGGTTGCCGCCTCCTGCAGCGCCGGCAGGGCAATTTCATCGGAATAGGCAAAACCGCTCTTTTCACCACTGACAGCACGCGCGCCCACCCCCCGCTCCACACTGTGGACACCATCGGTGACGATGCCATCTTCCAGTGTCCACGATTCAAAACGGCTCGCCTGAAAATAGAGGTCGGCATAGTCCACATTGTGCTGCATAATGGAGGCGAGCACCCGCTCCAGCTCATTGATCCCCAGACCACTCGGTGCAAGCAGCTGCTGCTGCACACTATCAATCGATAAACCTGCTGTTTCTGTCATTAAATTACGCAATCCTTCTGCTGGTCATGTTGCCTCGCAAAAGATCTTGCGGTGCGATATTGAGGGGAAGTTCTGACGCGTCTGCGCCAGCCGCTGCGGGTCTATCTCGGCCGATATCACCCCGGAGCCATTTGGTAGTCGGTCCAGTACACTGCCCCATGGATCCACAATCATGCTGTCCCCATAGGTCTCACGGCCATTGACATGGTAGCCACCCTGAGCTGCTGCGATCACATAACTGAGGTTTTCAATCGCACGCGCTCGCACCAGCATCTCCCAGTGGGCACGACCGGTAATCGCGGTAAAGGCGGAAGGCACCGCAATGATTTCAACCCCCTGGTCCAGCAACGCTCTGAAAAGCTCGGGAAAACGCAGGTCATAACAGATCGCCATACCAAGCCGCCCAAACGGTGTATCAACAACGACGCAGCGATCACCCGCTTCTATTGTCTCCGATTCGATATAACTCTCTTTATTCTCTTCCAGCAGCACATCAAAAAGATGAATCTTGTCATAACGCGCCACCTGCTTTCCCGCCGCATCAAAAAGCAGGCACGCTGCACGAACCTTGTTGTCATCTGCGGAGACCAGCGGGATGGTGCCCCCCACAATCCACACTCCGTTATCCTTCGCCTGTTGTGCAAGAAAGGTCTGGATCGGGCCGTCACCCTCCTCTTCGCGCAGCTCCACCTTGTCCTCTTCGGTGAGTCCCATGATGGCGAAGTTCTCAGGCAGCACGATCAGCTCCGCACCGCTGTCAATCGCTATCGCGATCAAGCGCTTCACCTCGATCAGGTTTGCCCCTACATTAGGCCCTGATGCCATCTGTATCGCAGCAACACGGCTCATCACAATCTCCCCATCAAGGGGCAGCTGACCGCTCGTAGCTGCATCGCATCAAGACTCCGAATCAACCCTTTTTCACCACTCAAGTCGCTATCTGTTTCTTTGTTATTAACCGACACAACACTCTTCCTTTTTCGCTTCTGAGGACACCTGTTCATTTTTCCTGTATCTCACTGCCACTATCCGGCACCGACACCTTCTCACGGGTGACGATCGGGTCGTCCCACGACCCTTTGACGCTGTATCGCACCTGCGTTACCTCATTCAGATTAAGCAGTTTCTGTGCCAATAGTATTGCCGCGCCAATCCCCAAACTGCCTACGACAGCGCCCACCACCGGCAGCGATGATGCCACGTGAGGCTCCACAATTACATCCTGATCATAATCTTTTGTAGCCAGCCCGACCCGGCCGGCCATTGAAATTGTTGCAGATGGCCCTACCACGCTAAAGTTCGACGTCGTTGCATCTCCATTATTAATCTCAAAGTCGCCTTCCATGCGATCAAAGCTAAACCCTTTTTTGAACATATCACTAAAATCAAGCGTCAAACGACGTGGTATCGACTGTAAGCTGATCAGTCCAAAAATCCGACCAGCCCCCGGCTCCACCTCTAATAGCCGCCCCTTTTTCACTTTGAGATGCATGTTACCACTGAGCCGTTCCAGCGCGAAGGCGCTCGGCGCACCCGGCCAGTGCGCGATGATGCCGATTTCACTCTGACCGCCACGAATACTATCGGCAATATCAAATGTTGATAACATCTCACCCAGGTCATCACTGTTAATGGTGATGTTAAAAACGGAGTGCTGCGCGCTATTTGTCACCGTCCAGTCACCATTCATTGTTAATGCCATCAGTGGTGATCGCAGCGTTAGCTGTGTGATATGCAGTCCTGCCGGTCGCCTTGTGGCCTGCAGTTTCAGGCTGCCCAGCGGCAGATCGGCATAACTAAAATAGCGACTATTGATCTTCATTGCCGGCAGGCTTTTTGGGCTCACATCATCACTCGCGATGGAGGATTGGCCGGTCACCTGCGGCGGTGGCAGAATCAGATAATCCAGCGCCATGACCAGTGATTCCTGCTCAAAATCGACCGGAATCTGCAACACCCCCCCCATCAGGTGGCTACTGATATCCCCTCGCCAGAGACTCGCCCCCCCTTTCGATTCAAGCGCCAACGCCAGTGTGGTGTAGTGAAAGTTGCGCTCGAATGCCAGCAGCTGTTCAATCTCAAGGTTGAGCTGCTCAACCTCAACCGCTGCACGACGGCTACCTGTATCATCCTTCGCAGCGGCAATCACAGGTAACCACTCAGCCAGCGAAAGCCGTTTCAGCTTGCCATCGATACGGATCAGCCTCTGAGTGGGCATGCTGGGCAGCGCCCCACCAAAGGTGAGGGTGCCGCGCTGTAACGCCATCTTCCCGTCGAGATCAAGAATCCCGCGCAGCTGAGAACCGTATTGCACTGTCATCGGCACATTGAGGCGGCGCGGAAATACGGTTTCCAGTACCAGTTTTTTAGCCTGCTGCGCGCTTTTCCCCAGCGGCTCAGGAAAATCGACGCCCATTCCCTTCAGGTCCGAAGTGACACGCAACGAGAGCCCCTTTTTCTCTGCACCACGCGCTGGGATCGTTAAGAGCGCCTGCCATGCTGCACGCCCATCAAGGCGCTGAAACAGCGGACTCGGTAGCAGCCGCTGCACATCCGCCGCCGCCGCACTCCCCACCGCACTAATCACCGTACTCCCCTCGCCCGTTGCCACTGGCAGCGTCGCGGCGTGCAGTACGCTCTCCATCCCCAGCAAGCGCGCCTGCGCCTGCCTGATCTCGATCCCTGCCTCGGAAAAATGGAGCGCGCCGTTCACATCCAGTATATCAACGGCACGCTCCGCAAGATAAAAATCGGCACCCTCAAAGTGAACCACCCCATTCACCTTTGCGGGTAATTTTGCCAGTGGCAACTGAAGCGAGAGATCGAGTTCACTGCGCCCCGCCGTCACCTCTGCTCCCTCAGTAAACGCACCAAAGCGTGCATTGAGTGGGCTGCGGCGTAAAAAATTGAGCGTTTCGCGTGCGTGGCCCTGCGCCTGACCATCGATCTCCAGTAGTGCGGGGTGGGCACGAAAGCTTTTAACCCTTGCCGAGACCTGGGTCACGTCGGCATCCAGGATTTTTGCAGCGACGGCGTTAATCTGCATACCGCTCCCGGCGAAGATCACCTCGGCCTCCATCTCTTCAAGACGCGGCCATCCCGGCGCATAGTCGAGAATGCCATCGGTCAGGTTAAAGCGGATATCGAAGAGTCCGGGACTCTCTTCATAAGGAAAGCGGCGGTCAAGTGGCCCATAAAAAATCACCTGCCCGGCGGAGGCATTGCCACCCACAATGGCCCGATCGAGCCAACCAACCGATGCTGCCGGCATAATCCCCACTGGCAGATAGTGTGAAATGTTGGCAACACTGGGGGCATTGAATGTTGCCAATAACGCAATCTCAGGCGTGCTGCTGCCCCCTGTGAGAGCCAGTTCCAGTGATAGTTCGAGGTCACTGTTTTCTACATTCAGTGCTCGGCTCTCTACTCGCCAGCCACCCTCTCCCGACTGCCAGTAGAGCTCGCCTGCCAGCGCCGTAACCGTTAGGGGTGCACGAAAGAGGGTAGGAATCTCGATCTCGCCACTCATCTGCGTCAGCGCCAGATAACCCCCACTGTTATCGAGACGCACATGGCCACCAAGCCCATTCAGCCCTGGCAACTTGCCAACGGCATTGATCCCAACACCATCAAAGCGACTGGCGAGGGTGTAGCGGTAATCCTGTTTGTTATCACGACTGGGGTCCCAGTAATGGAGATACCCCTCTCGCAGTTCGCCTGTCGGTGCAAATGCCAGCAGCTGTCGGCGCAACCGCTCATCAACCTGATCACTTATCTGTAGCAGCGTATTAAGGTCATCGATATCGATATAGCCCAACTTCGCCTCAACCACCTGCGCGCCATCCGCCTCTGTTGAAGTGGCCACACTAAAGCGGCTCGGGGGCCACACGCGGCTATCACGCTCCAGCAGAAAGTGATCAACCGACAGCGTCCAGCCAGTGGCGCTCCGTTTCCAGGCGTACTCTCCCGATAGCAGATCAACATTCATCGACTGCTCGCCATTTCCAACAGATGTTAACAATAGCTGTTGCAGTGAAAAATCACCTTCAACCCGCTGCAGCGCTGCATCCTGCCACTCAAACCAGAGACGTGTTTCGACCACCCCCTTATCCACCCGCACCCCGGCGGGCGCCTCTTCTTCGAGCCATGGAGCCAGCTGCAGCACCGCCCCTTCAATATAACCCTGCACGCGCCACTCTTGCTGCGCCTGTAGATCGCCGTCGATATCGATTGCAAATGAGAACGTGCGCCCAAGATGGGCCGGCAACTCTGCAGCGCCATCAAGCTGATGACGATTGCCCTGATTTCTCAGCTTAAATGCTATGTTAGAGAAGTGCAGTTCGCGCCCACCCTTTTTCAGGTCACGCCATGTCACCTCACTCGACTCAATTGCCATACGCGACTGGGTGAGTAACCAGCGTAACAGCGCCTGCTGATTCTCTGCCTGATGTTGCGCCAGTGCCTCATCACTGTCGTCACCTGCCCCGGCCTCAAGGCCGGCCACACTGATCTTGCCAGCCTCATCTCGTGTGATGATCAGTTTGATACCCGACACAACCAGGTTGCCAATCTGCAGCGAGCGATAACGAATACTCTGCAACAGGTTAAGCCCGATACTGCCATGATCAAAATTGAGTAGCTCTGAATCACCATCATTGAGTACGCGCACACCGTGCAGCTTCAGGAGTGGGCCTGCGCCATGCCACGCCGCCTCCATTGAGCTCACTTCCACCCTGGCACCCACGGCATCGCTAATCATCGCTTCGACCTGTTGATGGTATGTAGCAAGGTAAGGCAGTAGCAGACGCGCGCTGCTAATCAACAGCGCCACCACAATGATGCTGACCGCGACCAGCATCCAACACCTGCTTAAGGTAGCTCGAATCACGTGCTATCTGCTCTACAAACTAAGGCTGCTCGAAAATGGAACATGCGATTAACCAGGATAAATTACATCAACACGACGTCAAACTGCTCCTGAGTGTAGAGCGTCTCTACCTGTAACTGAATCGGTTTACCAATAAACTCCTCCAGTTCAGCAATACTGGTAGACTCCTCATCAAGGAGCAGATCAACCACCTCCTGTGAAGCGAGCACCAGGAACTTGGTGGCATCGAATTGACGCGCTTCTCGCATCAGTTCACGAAAAATCTCGTAACAGACCGTCTCCCGTGTTTTTGTCGAGCCTGTTCCGTTGCAGACTGAACAAGGCTCGCATAATATCTGCCCAAGGCTCTCCCGTGTACGCTTGCGTGTCATCTCCACCAGCCCCAGTGGTGATACGTCGCAGATAAAGTTCCGCGCGCGATCACTCTCCAGCCCTTTCTCAAGCGCCTTCAGCACCTGTCTTTTATGCTCCTCTTCACCCATATCGATGAAATCGATGATGATGATACCACCGAGGTTTCGTAGTTTTAACTGGCGTGCAATCGCCTGCGCCGCCTCAAGGTTGGTTTTAAAGATGGTCTCTTCAAGATTGCGGTGGCCGACAAAGGCGCCGGTATTCACATCAATGGTGGTCATCGCCTCGGTCTGATCGATGCAGAGATGACCGCCTGACTTGAGTTGTACCGTTCGCTCCAGCGCCTTCTGAATCTCATCTTCAACAGAATAGAGATCAAATATCGGCCGCTCACCGGGGTAATGTTCCGTACGTGGCGCCAACTCGGGAATCAGCTGCGTCACAAACTCCAGCGCCCGTTGGTACGCCTCGCGCGAATCGATCCGGATCTTGTCGATCTGCTCTACTGGAAAGTCACGCAACATCCGCAGCACCAGCGGCAGATCTTCGTAGAGGACCATCGTCTCCTGCGGCTTTGCCATCTGTTCAGGGCGCTCAACGGAAGCCCACAGCTTACGCAGAAACCCCATATCCTCCAGAATTTCAGCCTCCTCCACCCCTTCTGCTGCGGTGCGTACAATAAACCCACCCCCTTCATCACCCATACCCGCCTCGAGTATGGTGCGCAGGCGCTGTCGCTCGGCCTCATCTTCTATTCTCTGTGAAATACCGATATGTTTCATCGCAGGCATATAGACAAGGTAACGTGACGGCATGCTGATCTGCATCGTCAAGCGCGCCCCTTTTGAACCCAGCGGATCCTTAAAGACCTGTACCATCACCTTCTGGCCATCATGCAGTAGCGACTCAATCGCCACCTCAGGTTTCGCCCCACCATTTTCATGGGCACCTTCACTGATGAGCCCTTCGGGCAGCTGGATATCGGAGACATGCAGAAAGGCTGTGCGCTCCAGCCCAATATCGATAAAAGCTGCCTGCATCCCCGGCAATACCCGGCTCACCTTACCCTGGTAAATGTTCCCCACCAGGCCGCGTTTACAGGTCCGTTCGATGTAAACCTCCTGCAACAGGCCATTCTCCACCACTGCTACACGCGTCTCCTGCGGTGTCACGTTTACCAGTATTTCATCACTCATGAGGCATTATCCATTACGGCGGCTTTCTATAGTCTATGTAGCCGACAGAGTCTACCCGTTTTAGGTACAATAAACAGGGTCAAAGCGCGGGATACGGCACTATTCGGCATGATTGGCATTGAAAACGGGTAGTTGAACCCCAAATTCGTGCAGCAAGGCCGCCGTTTCAAACAGTGGCAACCCCATCACCCCCGAATAACTCCCATCAAGGCGTTCGATAAAGAGTGCGCCCAGCCCCTGAATCCCGTAACCACCCGCCTTATCCTGCGGTTCGCCACTGCGCCAGTAGCCGCGCGCTTCTTCATCGCTAATCGCCCGAAAGGTGACACGGCTAACGCTAAGGCGACTCGCTTCGCTGCTCCCATCCACTAGCGCCACTCCGCTAATCACTCGGTGCGTGCGCCCCGCGAGACGGTGCAACATTTGCCGGGCATCCGCCTCATCGTTCGGTTTGCCCAATATCTCGCCATCCACCACCACCGAGGTATCCGCACCTAGTAGCGGTTTATCGGCAACGGCTAAGCCTACCCGCCCAGCACGCGCCTTTTCTAACGCCATGCGCGTCACATAGCGCTCCGGCGACTCATCCGCGTGAGGCGCTTCATCGATCTCTGTCACAACCACTTCATGCTCGATACCCAGCTGCCACAGCAGCTCCCGTCGACGCGGCGACTGAGAGACCAGGTAAATCAGAGCACTATTCATCAGTTCAACACGCTCAATAACAAAGACCAACTGTTTACACGCTTATGCCTTGCTTGCTCGTCAACTTTAACATCAAAAACGTCAAGAAACTGTCAACCAGCTGGAAATTAAACAAAACTTCCCGCCTGACGATAGCTAAACCAGGGTAAAAAATATTTAGAGGGATCATCATTGCCAGCAGAACTTACCATTGTTGTACCCACTTATAATGAGAGCGACAACATTGAGCGCCTGGTTAATGACCTGACAGTCGCGCTAAAGGGTGTCAACTGGGAGCTCATTATCGTGGATGACAACTCCCCTGACGGTACATCGCCGCTAGCCCGAAGCATGGCACAGAAGAACGCACATGTCCGCTGCATTCAACGCCTTGGACGTCGCGGGCTCTCGTCCGCCTGTATTGAGGGCTTCCTCGCCTCAGCCTCACCCTATATCGCGGTCATGGATGCCGATGGCCAGCATGATGAACAGCTGCTCAAGCAAATGTTACAGGGACTTAAAAATGGTGACGCGGATCTTATCAATGGCAGCCGCTACATCACCGAGGGGAGCACCGGGCAACTACCACCGATTCGCGTCAAAATCAGTAAAGCTGCCTCAGCAGTCGCACACCGAATATTAAATGTCACGGTGAGTGACCCGATGAGCGGCTTCTTTATGTTTAAGCGCACCTCGCTTGAGCCCACTTTTGAAAAACTTTCAGGGCAGGGATTCAAGATTTTGCTCGATATGCTAGTCACCGCCGCTGATTCGATCAGGGTTACCGAACTTCCCTACACCATGCGTGCACGTGCATATGGCGAGAGCAAACTCGACAGCCTGGTCGTACTCGAATTTTTCTCATTGATTATCGATAAATTAACCGGACGCCAGATTCCATTACGGTTTTTTATGTTCACAGCAGTTGGACTGACCGGCGTTGTGGTTCACATGGCAACACTTAATTTCTTTTTCAACACCCAGCAGGAGGCGTTCTGGCTCTCACAGACAGTCGCGACTGTCGTTGCAATGACCACCAATTTCTTACTCAACAACAGCCTGACTTTTCGCGATCGCCGCCTGCGTGGGAAGAAATTATTATCAGGACTGCTGAGCTTCTATATCGCCTGTAGCCTGGGAGCGGCTATTAATATTGAAATTGCCGCGTCACTCTATGAGTACAATGTGCCATGGGCAATTGCTGGAATTTCCGGCGCAGCAATCGGCGCGGTATGGAATTATGCGATGACAACTAATTTCACATGGAAGAAAAAGTAAGCACCGACTCCTGTTCAGGCTATCGCCCACTCGCACAGACGATTGCCAGTGAGGGGTGGCGACTGTGGCTACTTTTTGCCCTCATTTTTGCTAGTTATTTAATCAGCATGCCCAAAACAGTCATGCTGGAAGATGATGGCCTGTTCATCATGTCAAGCTACTTTCTCGGCATTGCACATCCTCCGGGATACCCGCTTCACACCCTGATTGGCCACCTGTTTTCACAAGTACCTGTTGGGTCTGTTGCATCACGTCTACATGCAATGAGCGGATTCTTTGGCGCGCTGGGCTGCATTCTGGTCGCCCTTATCTCGCTACAGCTACTACACTCACGCACCGCCGCTTATGCGGCCGCACTGATGCTTGCATGGTCTCCTGTGTACTGGTCACAGTCGATCATAGCGGAGGTCTACACCCTGAACTCATTTTTCTTCCTGTTAATATTACTACTACTACTGGAGACCGTTGAGTATCACAGGAACCATGTGGACGAGAGCGCGGTTTTCAGGAAAAAGCTCTCCATAAGAGTAGCAGCCATCGCATTTATTTATGGACTAAGCCTGACGAACCACTGGCCACTCATGATTCTTGGGACTACCTGCTTCCTCATCATTGCATGGCCACTACGATGGGAGATCGCTAACCGCTTCGCCTCAGTCGCTACCTGCCTGTTAGCAGGGCTAACCCCCTACCTGTGGATGTACCTTTACACCCCACCTCCGCCAGCATATTCATTCATGGGGCCGATCAATAATCTTACAGACCTTTGGTTCTACATTTCGCGCCAGAGCTATAGCAGTGTCGACAACAGCATTACAGCAGGGATTGCCGATAAAGTTTTATTTGCAAAATTCTTCGCCAGTGAAGCAATCATGCAACTCTTCCCTGTCGGCTCACTATTGGCTGCTATCGGATTTATTACTCAGTGGAAAGTTATTGGAAAAGGCACATCTCTCGCGCTACTTACTGGTTTTATCACCTCTAGCCTACTACTTATTATTCTGCTGAACTTCGATTCTGATGAGCTTCATCGCTCTTTCCTCAAGGTCTACCTGCTACCGGCATTTAGTATCATTGCTATCTGGTCGGCAGTGGGGATCGCATCCACTCTGAAAATAGCTCCTCGCCTGTTAAAGTACCCGAACAATAAAACAATCGCTTATGCAATATTACTTCTTGCACCAGGTAGTGCACTCATCATAAACCTTGATAAAAACTTCAGACACTACGATAACTGGAGTATTCAGTACGCTGACGCACTATTCTCTTCACTTGAGAAAAACACCTATCTTTTTACCGACACTGACGCCACTACCGGTGTTATTGGCTATTTCCACCACATAGAAAAGCGGAGACCAGACCTTACGCTAATGAACAGCAATGGACTGCTATATAGCAATCGGATTGTTTCACCTAAAATCGTTAATAGCAAAGAAAGAGAGGCAGTCATCGAGAATTTTTTAAACACCTCCAGCAGTAATATTGAATTTACTTCTGAGCCAGACCTAAGCCATGGAGACATCTATAACGGCCTGACATACAGAGTTTCGTTTGACCTCACACGAGGTCAACGTATATTTCAGGCTGACAGCGCACATACAGTCCAGTATCTAATCGATCTGGCCAACTCTTCTGCACCTGAAACACCCTGGGAAAACCTGAGACATAAAGAACTCCTTCATAATGCTATACCTCTATTTGTCAACCTGCACATTACAAAGGCGATACCCACGGAACTATCCAGAACCTGGATAGATATTGCAACTCAGACGCTAAAAGGAAAACTCGTTCTTGTCTATTCTCTGCTTGGATATAATAAGCCACATGAGTTTGGCAGTATTAGCAGATTACTTGAAAACGCATCTAAACAACTTACCAACGCAGATAAACAGGAGAGAAGCCTTTACTACGCACTGCTCGGAAAGCAGCTACTCACCCAACAGAAAACAGAAAAAGCAAAAGAGAATCTCCTCAGATCCATCAACATCTGGCCCCATCCAGCAAGAAATATCGCCTTTGATGAACTCCATAGAGTCTATCTATCACAGGGGCGAGAGTCAGAGTTCACTGCATTAAGCGCCTCTATTCTTGAGGGTAGTAATAGTAAAACCGGCATCACCGAACAATGATTACTGTTTAGCCACCGCAGATATGGATAAGAAAACACCCCCCAATACCCACAATGAATATCTTCCCCTAGGCCAGATCATTGCCAGTGAAGGGTGGCGGCTGTGGCTACTGTTCTCTCTCATCTTTGCTAGTTATTTAATCAGCATGCCTAAAACTGTTGTGCTGGAAGATGACGGCCTGTTCATCATGTCAAGCTACTTTCTCGGCATCGCACATCCGCCGGGGTATCCGCTTCACACCCTGTTTGGCCACCTGTTTTCTCAAATTCCGGTTGGATCTGTTGCATCACGTCTACATGCAATGAGCGGATTCTTTGGCGCGCTGGGCTGCGTGTTAATTTCATTGATTATTATAAAACTCTTACACTCACGGACTGCAGCATACACAGCAGCTCTGGTTTTAGCCTGGTCTTCAACCTACTGGTCGCAGGCGATTATTGCGGAAGTCTATACACTTAACGCATTTCTCTTTCTGCTGATACTACTACTGTTACTCGATGCTGCTGATTACCACATCAAAGCCGCCTCTTTTCCTTCTGGCGTGAAAAGCAAACTCCCCATAAAAATAGCCTCAATCTCGTTCTTTTATGGGCTCAGCCTCACTAATCACTGGCCGCTGATGCTTCTTGTTTCTCCTTGCTATTTAATGATTGCATGGCCATTACTCAAAGTAATCGCAGCTCAGTTTATCACCGTCCTTATCTGTTTTCTGGCCGGCCTGACACCATACCTATGGATGTTTCTCTACACACCTCCTCCACCTGAATACGCAGTCATGGGGCCAATCAACAACTTAAATGACCTGTGGTTCTATCTTTCTCGAAAAGGTTATAGCACGGTCGACAACAGCTTATCTGCCGGTCTGGCCGATAAAATAAACTTTGCCGGTTATTTTTTTAAAGAAGCGCTTCAGCAGTTTTCGCCTCCCGGTGGAATACTTGCCCTGGTCGGGCTTATATCTCAATGGAAAAAAATCGGCCATAGAGTATCGACAGCCCTGCTGGTTGGTTTTGTCACCTCCAGCTACCTGCTTATCTGGCAATTGAATTTCGACTTCACTGAAATCAAAAGAGATGTAATGAAAGTTTATTTTATCCCCAGTTACTGCATTATGACGATCTGGCTTGCCTCTGGGGTCGTTACACTTGGCAAGCTCTGTGAAAAATCATTACCCAGGCCACTCTCATCAACGTTCACCCTGAAGTTTTCAATTCCAGTCCTGCTGGTCCTGCTAGCCATCATTCTGAATGCAAATAAAAACTTCAGGCACTATGAACTGTGGACAAAGCAGTATGCTGACATTTTATTCTCATCTATTGAAAACGACAGTGTTGTATTTACAGATACAGATACAACAGCGGCTCCCCTCGCCTACTTTCATATGATCGAGGGGATGAGACCTGATATAACGCTTAGAAACATTAATGGCCTTATCTACGCTAACCGCCTGTTCTCCCCCACCATATTAAAAAAAGAGAAGCGAGTGGAAATTCTTCAGGAATATCTTCGAACAGAGCAGAAGAACATAATATTTACTGCCAAACCCGACTTAGGTTATGGAACAGAGTTTAATGGTCTTTACTATACGGTCAAACCTGACTTGCCACCCCACACAAACCATTACGCTATTAATAATCTTGCTGTAATTGATTATTTATTAAATATTTCATCCCAGCCTCAGGCTGCCGACAAATGGACCCAGCACCGCACCAACGAGCTTATAACCAATGCTATTCCGGTCTTTGTCTCTTTATATTTAAACTACCCGGCTATGCAGGAAGCAGCCATATATTTTATAGAGAAGTCCTCACAGTCCCCCAGAGGAAAAATAATGCTCATCGACGCTCTACTTGGTCTTAATAGTGCGCCACCAGCAGCGCTAGGAGATATTGATACGCTACTCAAAAGAACCGAGGTTCAACTGAAGAAAGATCCTAACAAGATCCTCATGTCAAACTACTATCTGCTTTCAGCAATCCATCAAAAAAGAAAGCTTAACATTGAACATGCGGTTGAATTATTCAGAAAATCATTCGATGAATGGCCCAACCCCAATAACCCTGCAATAAGATACCTTGATGTGATAGGTAACCAGAAACTTGCAACAGACCAAAACAACAAACCAATACCTCTCGATCAATAGTTTAATGTCAAATAGTAGCTCACATAAACCCTTATCAAGTATTAAAATGTGGGCTTCTCTGCGCCTGCTAAATCTATATAGAATCACACTTGCAGGGCTCGCAACCATACTCTGCTACTCAAGTGCGCTACCTCCGCCGCTGGGTTCTACAGATTTCACCTTGTTCTACGTTACCAGTATTATTTATCTGATAACCAGCCTGCTAAATTTAATTACGATCAGGCGACAGGCGCCTAACTTTGAGCCTCAGGTCTATTCACATGTTCTGCTCGACATTATTATCATTACGCTGTTAATGCATGCCAGTGGCGGTATTGCAAGCGGCATGGGAATATTACTAGTGATTGCAGTTGCTGGGGGTAGCCTTCTGATTGTCGGGAGGTCTTCCATCTTTTTTGCCTCCGTTGCCACGCTTACCGTGCTATCAGAGCAGATTCTCTCCTCCTGGAGCCAGCCTGCACTGGAGTCAAGCTATACCCAGGCAGGGCTGCTTGGCGCCAGTTTTTTCGCCACCGCTATCCTTGCCCAGGCGCTGGCGAGAAGACTGCATGAGAGTGAGGCGCTTGCCGCAAAGCGCGGCGTAGATCTCGCTAACATGGCGCAATTAACGGAATATATCATTCAACGTATGCAGACAGGAATAGTGGTGATTGATCGCTATAATACAATCCACCTTATCAATGCCTCTGCACGCAATCTTTTAGGCTCAACAGAATTATCGAACAGTGATACAGTCAATAAATTACCGCAACCTCTAATACAACAGATTGAGCATTGGTGGTCTCACCCTGATGATGAGCTGCTACCATTCAAATCATCTGATGCCACCCCTAGCATTATGCCGCGCTTTGCACACCTGGGAGAAAAGAGCGACTCGGGCACGCTTATTTTCCTTGAAGATATGGCTGCCATCTCACAACAAGCACAGCAGTTAAAACTGGCATCCCTCGGCAGACTCACTGCCAGCATTGCACACGAAATTCGCAACCCACTCGGAGCAATCAGCCATGCAGGACAGCTGCTAGCTGAGTCACCACGGCTTGACAAGAGTGAGGTGAGACTCACTGAAATTATTCAAAACCATAGCCAGCGAGTTAATACGATTATTGAAAATGTTATGCAGCTCAATCGCCGTGACCGATCTAACCCACAGGAAATTGACATCTCTCTGTGGTTAGCTTCTTTCGTCGACGAGTTATGCCTTAATGAAGGTGCGCTCCGCTCTCAAATACATCTCTGTTTATCAACAGAAATTAATATCATTAGGTTTGATGATAGCCAGCTACACCAGGTTTTATTGAATCTCTGCCAAAATGGACTACGCCATGGTGATCAGAACAGTGCTCCTCAACTATGGCTTCAGGGTGGAATATCTAATGAATCCGGATCTCCCTATCTTGAGGTTATCGACAATGGTAAAGGGATCGAGCCTGCGCTTGCTGAGCATATATTTGAACCATTTTTCACTACCGAATCTAATGGTAGTGGACTTGGGCTCTACATCTCTCGAGAGCTATGTGAATCAAACCAGGCACGCCTTAACTATATTCCTATCCCCGGTGGCGGTAGTTGTTTCCGCATCACCTTTGCTGATCCAAGAAGACGACAGGTAATTTAATATGAACCAGCCCACTGCCCTTGTAGTCGATGATGAACCAGATATCTGTGAGTTACTAGAACTGACGCTACTGCGGATGGGTGTCGATTGCTATACCGCATCCTCAATCACTGCGGCAAAAGCGGTGCTTCTGCAGCACCCAGATATCGACCTCTGCCTGACCGATATGAAACTTCCCGATGGTAATGGTATCGACCTCGTTCAACACATCCAGAATCGCTATCCTTCTATCCCATCAGCCGTCATCACGGCCCATGGAAATATGGAATCTGCAGTAATGGCCCTGAAGGCGGGAGCATTTGATTTTGTCTCCAAGCCTGTTGATCTCACGATGCTGCGAACGCTAGTGACAACCGCTCTAAAACTCAGCCCCAAGCAGAAAAATGAAAAACCGGAAGCAGCTCTCACACTACTGGGGGAGTCGCGTCCAATATGTGATACTCGTACTATCATCGCCAAATTAGCAAGAAGCCAGGCACCCGTGCATATTAGTGGTGAGTCGGGAACAGGAAAAGAGCTGGCAGCTCGCATGATTCATGAACAGGGCGCACGTGCTGACAAGTTCTTTATTGCGGTTAACTGTGGGGCAATACCCGAGGCACTTATGGAGAGTGAGTTTTTTGGCCATATAAAAGGGAGCTTCACAGGTGCCTCCAGTAAGAAAGAGGGGCTCTTCCAGGCAGCCGATGGCGGCACGCTCTTTCTTGATGAAGTTGCCGATCTACCATTGAATATGCAGGTAAAGCTTCTAAGGGCAATTCAGGAGAAGGCTGTTCGCCCCATCGGGGCACAGCAGGAAATCAAAATTGATGTACGAATACTGAGTGCCACCCATAAAGATCTTGCCCAGCTAGTCAAGGAGGGGAAGTTTCGTCAGGACCTTTTCTATCGCATCAATGTCATTGAGCTTCATATTCCTGCACTACGCGAAAGAGCTGAGGATATCCCACTACTTACCAACCATATACTGAAACAGCTCGCCAGTGAGGCAGGAGAAGCAATTCCCACTCTGGATAAGGAAGCGTGCGATGCACTCAGCCGATATCACTTTCCAGGCAACGTCCGCGAACTGGAAAATATTCTAGAGCGCGCCATGACATTATGTGAGGAGAACCATATTCGGAGAGAAAACCTGCAGCTAGAGCCATGCGTCACCAGCAGCCCGACTGCCCAGGCAGATAGCACCTCCATGAGCACAGTTGCTACCGATGAAACGAAAGCTCTCGATCCACTACTCGGCGATATCGAAAAAGAGCGTATCATGAAGGCACTGGAAGAGAGCCGCTACAACAAAACCGCTGCGGCTAAACGGCTAGGAATCTCATTCGGTGCGCTGCGCTATCGTATGAAAAAGCTGGGGCTATAGAATTGTTATTATCACCGGCCGACAAAGAAACCAGCAATAATTGTGCACCAGGCGCAGATTCTGCTCAAAATGAGCACCCATCTAACACCCCTCTCTTCGAAAAAAAACAGCAACCGCTACCAACCGCGCTATTTTCTGTGACCACCATCACACCTTTATCGCTAAAATGGCAATATTCAGCCCCTTTCCATAAAAAACTAAAGTTTGGCATAGTGCATGCAGATACTAATGTGCGAGGCAAGCATATCTCCTGTGCATGGAGAAAAAAAGCAACGCCATGAAGAGCTAATTTATTACTATTCTCAGGAGAAAGATTATGAAAAAAACACAACAGGGTTTTACACTGATTGAATTAATGATTGTGGTTGCCATCATCGGCATTCTGGCGGCAATTGCGATTCCTCAGTATGCTGACTATACACAGCGCTCTAAAGTCTCTGGAGGCCTCCAGGGGATCTCTTCCGTTAAAACAGCTGTCGCCATGTGCTATCAGGAGACTGGGGCATTGACCACCTGTGATAGTGGCAGCAACGGCATTCCAACATCTGCTGATCTTGGTAATATCAACTATGTCACCAGCGCTCCGGTCGTAGATGGCACCGTTACCCTGACCACTACCGGTGTAGATTCTAGCGGGAATGCATTAGTGCTTACCCTGACACCATCGGCTGTTGGCAATGCTGCACTAAACTGGGCATTAAGTGGCTCTGGTTGTGATTCAACCACTGCAGGTCGTGGCATCAAATGTCTGTAAAACAATAAATAGTAGCATTACAACCACCAAAAAATGCGAGCCCCAGGGCTCGCATTTTTATTAACGCCTTCGCCAAATTCAGAGCCCCTGGACACCACAAAACTACTTTCAGCTTCCCCCTCATAAAACAGTAGAGTTAGTCGATAGCAATAAGAAGCTGTAAACATAAATAACAAATACTGACTCAAGCAGATATTATTAACTCATCAAATTACTGTTCTGGCGGTCGTGACCTTTGAGCTCTAAACCACTAACATTTCTCCTATGCGCTATCTTATTTCTAGCATGCGGGGCACTCTACGGTGCGTTCCTGTGGAACCCTATCATATTCGATGACCAATATCTTTTTGATGGCAACACTGCCAGAGACTTTGGCTATTCATTTTCCCCCCTTACTCCTCGCTGGTTCCCTTATGCCACTATGGGATGGACAGATCGCTTCTTTGGGCTGGAGCTCATCAATTTCCGCCTTGGAAACCTCTTTCTTCATAGTGTAACCGTCATAACCCTGTTTTTATTCCTAAAAAAACTATTTCAAACTGTACTACCCGAACCAGCAGATAATAAGCTATCTCTCACCTTAACCGCATTCTTTGCCGCGCTACTTTTCGCATTACACCCAGTCGCCAGCTATGCACCCGGATACTTAATACAACGCACTATCGTGATGGCCACACTCTTTGGCCTATTGACCCTTTTCTTCTTTTTAAAAGGATTACAGGAAGAGTCCTCACAGAAAAAAAAGGTGTGGTTCTTTATATCCATTCTTTTCTATTTTGCGGCTGTCTTTTCGAAAGAACATAGCATTCCGATCCCAGGCATTGCACTTGCGATGACGTTTCTTATCCGCAAACCTTCCCGCGCCCTGGTAAAAGAACTGTGGCTTCCTTTTTCGCTATTTTTTGCCATTGCACTACTGATAACCCTTAGGGTAAAAGGAGTGATCGGTTCACCGTATGAACCTCTTGCAGTAAACATGCTGCAGCAACTGAACATCCAGAATGCATACCCACTCAGTATCCTTACTCAGGGAACTCTGTTTTTCAAATACCTGCAACTGTGGCTCCTCCCGTCGCCGGCATGGATGTCTATAGATATGAGGGAGCCGTTTGCTACACAACTCATCATGTGGCCTTATTCTGCGCTATTTGTATCCTTTCTCATCTATCCGCTTGTCTGCTTTTGGCTGCTCTTAAAGGGGGGGAGAAAAGGGTTAGCTGGATTTGCATTGCTCTCACCCTGGATCCTGTTCATACCTGAGTTATCGACTGTTCGTATTCAGGAGCCTTTTGTACTCTATCGTAGCTATCTCTGGATGCCATTACTATTTGCAGCCATACCATTCGTCATCGATAAGCTACTTCGTAAACAGGCACTTCTTATACTTATGCTGGCTTCTATCTTATTTGTGCCCTTAACATGGAACCGCCTCACCACCCTTAGCCATTCATTTTATCTCTGGAATGATGCAGAAATATTAATTCATAACAAGGAAAACGTTATTGGCGCTGAAAGGATCTATTACAATCGCGCTAATGCTTATTCATATTTAGAAAAATATGATGAAGCGCAAAATGACTACTCAAAAGTCATTGCTATCAACCCTCAATTTAGCCACGCCTATTTAGGGCGCGCAAACGCCTACTTCCAGCAAAAAAACTATCTGATGGCGCTTGATGATTTTAATAAAACTATCACCCTCGCCTTCAACACACCCAAAGCCCATATGGGAAGAGGGCTCATTCTACAGGCCCATGGCAAACAGGAAATGGCAAATAAAGCCTTCAAAATAAGCTGCGCCCAGGGGCATATAAACGCATGTAAAAAGCTATAATCTACTTACAAGAAACCCCACCACCACTGTCCACTGGACTCGCCTAAATAATTACCTCGCACAGCCGATAATTCCCATACAACGATACATTCTAAATAGTCTAAATAATTCTGATAGTTATATGAGCACACCAGCAGCCAATTTAAACCTTAGCGGCCTCGCCAGAAAGCTGGTGCTAGACGGACTACTGGAAGAAGAAAAGGCCATTGAAGCCTTTGAGAAGGCTACTAAAAAGAAAGTCCCGCTAGTACGTTATCTTGTCGAAAAAGAGATCCTGGACAGCAGCTCCATAGCCCATGCTGCTGCGCAGGAGTTTGGCACCCCAGTTTTCGATATCAACAGCATGGATCTTGAGTCTGCGGCAACCACTCTAGTCGACCATAAGATGATCGTTAAGCATAATGCGCTACCCCTGTTTAAGCGCGGTAATCGCCTTTTTGTCGCGGTCTCAGATCCAACCAATCAGGATGCTCTGGATGAATTCAAATTTAATGTCGGTGCCAATGCTGAAGCGATTCTGGTAGAAGAGGATAAACTCGCGAAAATCATTGAAACTGTCCTGAATGATCAGGATACAACAATGGATGACCTGGATGACACTGACCTCGATGACCTCGATATTTCAGGCGGCGACGAAGAGGGTGCTGGCGAAGATGGTGACGAGACTGAAGTGGATGACACTCCGGTTGTACGTTTCGTCAACAAGGTGTTACTGGATGCCATTAATAAAGGCGCCTCTGATCTCCACTTCGAACCATATGAAAAAGTCTACCGTGTCCGTTTTCGTATTGATGGTATCCTGCAGGAAGTCGCTAGCCCCCCCATCACGTTAGTCAGAAAGATTTCTGCGCGCATTAAAGTACTATCTCAACTCGATATCTCCGAGCGCCGCATTCCTCAGGATGGGCGGATGAAGATGAAGATTTCAAAAACCCGTGCAATCGATTTTCGTGTTAGCACCTGCCCCACACTTTTTGGTGAAAAGATCGTGATGCGTATTCTTGACCCGAGTAGTGCGACGCTCGGTATCGATGCACTGGGCTATGAAGAAGACCAGAAAAAACTGTTTATGGATGCGATCCATAAGCCTTACGGCATGGTGTTAGTCACCGGCCCAACGGGGAGTGGTAAAACCGTCTCACTTTATACCGCGCTCAATATTCTCAATACTGATGATCGTAATATCTCAACTGCAGAAGACCCCGCTGAAATTAGCCTGCAGGGTATCAACCAGGTGAATGTAAACCCCAAGGCGGGCCTTACCTTTCCGTCTGCATTGAAATCGTTTTTACGACAGGATCCAGACATCATCATGGTGGGTGAGATTCGAGATATCGAAACTGGTGAGATTGCGATCAAGGCGGCGCAGACCGGTCACTTTGTTATCTCCACCCTTCATACCAACGATGCGCCACAGACATTAACACGATTGATCAATATGGGCATCGCCCCCTTCAATATCGCTTCCGCCGTTAGTCTCATCATCGCACAGCGACTGGGACGCCGTTTATGCAAACACTGTAAACAGCCTCTTGATATCCCCAGGGAAGCCCTGTTAAAAGAGGGGTTCAAGGAAGAGGAGCTTAACGACCTGACTATCTATGGCCCCGTCGGATGTGATCAATGCAATGGAGGTTACAAGGGGCGTGTCGGTATCTACCAGGTGATGCCTATTTCAGAGGCGATGGGGAAACTTATCATGGAAGGTGGTAACGCAATACAACTTGCAGACCTGGCAAAATCGGAGGGTGTAAACGACCTTCACGCATCAGGCCTGATAAAAGTCAGGCAAGGCATCCTCAGCCTTGAAGAACTCAACCGTATTGTTACCGCCGATTAACCTCAGGAAATCCAGATGGCTACTAAAACTGTAAGCAAAGAGACCTTCTTATGGGAAGGCACTAACCGACAGGGAACAAAAGTCAAAGGTGAAACAAACGGCACCAGCCCGGCATTAGTAAAAGCGGAACTGCGCCGTCAGGGCATCACGCCTAAAAAGGTCAGAAAAAAACCGAAACCACTCTTTGGGGGCAGTAGTAAAGGAAATATTACGCCGAAGGATATTGCACTCTTCAGTCGCCAGATGTCCACCATGATGGCCTCTGGTGTACCGCTAGTACAGTCTTTCGATATTATTGGAAAAGGACACGACAACCCGGCGATGCAGACACTGATTATGTCGATTAAAGCAGATGTTGAAGGTGGCAACACCTTTGCCGACGCGCTTGCGAAACACCCGCTACAGTTTGATGACCTCTATGTTAATCTTGTTACCGCCGGTGAACATGCAGGTATTCTCGAAACGCTGCTCGAAAAAATTGCCACCTACAAAGAAAAAACGGAGGCGATGAAGAGTAAAATCAAAAAAGCGATGTTTTACCCCATTGCCGTAGTAGTCGTTGCTTTTATTATCACCGCCATTCTGCTTATTTTTGTGGTACCTCAATTTCAGAGCATGTTTGACCAGTTTGGTGCTGACCTGCCTGCACTCACACTATTCGTCGTAAAGTTATCTGAGGTCTTTCAGGAATGGTGGTGGGCGATCGCCGGTGGTGCTGGCGGCGTAGTCTACCTGTTAATGGAAGCAAAAAAGCGCTCCAGAAAGTTTAATCACATGCTCGACAAAATTGCGCTGAAAGCGCCTATTATTGGCCCGCTAGTCACTAAAGCAACCATTGCCCGCTTTTCTCGCACACTTTCCACCATGTTTGCTGCCGGTGTTCCGCTTGTCGAAGCGATGAATACTGTCTCCGGTGCAGCGGGCAATATCGTTTATACAGAGGCGATCCTCAAAATGCGCGATGATATTGCAACGGGTAATCAACTTAATGTGGTGATGAAACAGTCGGGGCTATTTCCAAACATGGTCACACAGATGGTTGCGATCGGCGAAGAGGCAGGCTCAATCGATAGCATGCTGGCAAAAGTCGCCGACTTTTATGAGCAGGAGGTTGATGATGCCGTTGATGGCTTAACCAGCCTGTTAGAGCCACTGATCATGGCATTTCTTGGCGTTGTAGTCGGCGGCCTTGTCATCGCGATGTACCTGCCTATTTTCAAAATGGGATCGGTCGTATAATTTTAAGTAACTATTTATAAAAATAATTAAAGAGCCTGACTCAAGATGCTACAGCTGTTTAGTGAAAGTGCGATCACCTTTATCTCCGTCATTGGCATTTTGGGCTTACTGGTGGGCAGCTTTCTCAATGTTGTCATCCTGCGCCTGCCGGTGATGATGGAAAAAGAGTGGCATGCTCAGTGTAATGACCTTTTAGGGAATGAACCTTCTGACAAGGAGGAGAAGCCCTTCAACCTGGTCTCGCCCAATTCGCACTGCCCCAGATGCAACCATCAAATAAAAGCTGTAGAAAATATTCCACTCCTGAGCTATCTATTTCTTAAAGGCCGCTGCAGCGATTGCGGTATCCGAATCCCAGCTCGCTATCCCATCATCGAAGCGACCACAGCGCTACTCTCCATCGTGGTCGCGTGGCATTTTGGGCCAACAATAGAAACCGCTGCCGCACTACTCCTCACCTGGGCACTCATCACACTCACCGTGATTGACTTTGACCATCAGTTGCTACCCGATAACATCACGCTCCCTTTTTTATGGCTCGGCCTCGGCATCAGCCTTGCAGGCATTTTTACCAGCCCTGAATCGGCCATCATCGGTGGGCTGGCCGGTTACCTCAGCCTCTGGTCGGTCTATATTGTATTCAAGTTGACTACGGGTAAAGAGGGCATGGGGCACGGCGACTTTAAACTACTCGCCATGCTCGGCGCGTGGATGGGATGGCAGGCGATATTACCAATTATTCTGCTTTCATCGCTTGTCGGCGCGATCGTCGGCATCACGCTCATCGTAGTTCGCGGCCGAGATAAAAATATCCCCATCCCATTTGGCCCCTACCTCGCGACTGCAGGCTGGATTACCCTCTTATGGGGCGACCAGATCACCCAGTCATATTTGACAACCACGGGCATCTCACCCTAAATAGAGCCTTTAATTTAATAAAGGTGACTCAACGCCATGCTGGTTGTTGCACTTACTGGCGGTATTGGCAGCGGAAAAACGACCGCCTGCCGCTTATTTGAGACACTGGGCTCCCCCATCATTGATGCCGATCTGATTGCGCGCTCGCTGGTCGAACCAGGTGAACCGGCGCTTGATGAAATCACACAGCAGTTTGGGAGCGCGGTTTTAACAACCAAAGGCTCTCTCGACCGCAAAAGACTGCGCCAGCTAATTTTTAGCGACAGTAAAAAAAAGCAGCTGCTGGAGTCTATTCTTCATCCCCGTATTCGCAGGGAGATGGTTCGCCGCATCGCCGAACTCACCACCCCTTACTGCATTGTTGCCATTCCACTGCTGGTGGAAAGCAGCCAGATGGAGATTGCAGATCGAATCCTCGTCATTGACACCACTGAAGATGAACAGCGCCAGCGCGTCATCGAACGGGATGAGCAGACGGAAGAGGCAGTTGCGGCGATCATCTCATCACAGGCCAGTCGTGCCGCGCGCCTGGCGCTGGCCGACGATATCATCGACAATAGTGGAGATATTCGCCACTTGCGGGCACAAGTCGAGACTTACCATCAAAAATACCTCTCGATCGCCAAAAACAGATCGTAACCCAATTTGCCATTCGACTTAAGGTGATAGACAATGGAGCCGATAGAGGCGTTAAGCAGACTATAAAAGTCCTTAATATTCAGCAATATGTGAAACAAAGCAAAACTGACCATCAGCTTAATCGGAAAAAATGAGGCAGACGACATACGAACAACCATTGAATGAGCGAATTCGCCTCTTTTTAAGGCTCGACTTCCTCTTTCAACAGATCGACTACACCCTGCCGCGTGATGCGGCATGGGACAGTCGGGCGACGCTGGCATCTCTGCTTGATGTGCTGAATATCTTTAGCCGAGCCGACCTCAAAACCGAGGTGATCAAGGAGCTGGAACGGATCAGCGCAGGGCTATCGAAACTTGAGAGCACCCCCGGCGTCGACCATAAAATGCTCACCTCACTATTAGATGAGATCGACCGCCTGGTCGACCTTCTCCACGGCACCCAGGGGCAGATTGGTCACCAGCTTCGCCAGAATGAGTTCCTGAGCTGTATCAAGCAGCGCAGCTCCATTGCTGGTGGCACCTGTGACTTCGACCTGCCCAGCTACCACTACTGGTTAGAGCGGCCACCCGACAAACGGCTCAACGACCTGAAAGGGTGGCTCTCTGGCTTTGATGACATCCGTGCCGCAATCGCGCTTATCCTGAAGCTTATTCGTGATAGCGCCACCTCAACCAATGAAATTGCGGAGTCCGGTTTTTTCCAGCGCACCCTAGAGACCAGCGCACCATTTCAGTTGATCCGCGTCACAATGCCGGACAACCTCCCCTGCTTCGCTGAAATCAGCGGCGGCAAACACCGTTTCACTGTCCGCTTTATGAGCACCAATTTTCAGGATCGCCCCACCCAGTCGTCCCAGGATATCGACTTTATTCTCACTACCTGCGCGATTTAGGTACGACCAGATGAACGTGAATTGCCCCACCTGTAAAAAATCGGTTGACTGGTCGACGGCACGCTGGCGCCCCTTCTGCAGTGAACGCTGCCGCATGATCGATTTTGGAAAATGGAACGATGAAGAGCATCGCATTCCAGGCGCTCCACAACCCTCCTCAGAAGAAATACGGACGTTCGATGAGCACTAACTAAGGGTGCGTTCAATTTATCAGGCCGATTAATAGAGACCTTATGTACAACTGTTCTTTTCTCCTCTGGCGGCGTTAAAAGCGTACTCAATCGGTCATTTATTGCGATAAACGCCCTTATTCCGTGCGCTTTTGTTTTGCCAAAGAACAAAACTCCTGCTCGTGCGAAGGCCTCAGAAACAGCTCTTTTCCTAAAGGCTCTCCCTGTCCAGCCCCCACAACGCCCCGATCGCCGCAATCCCCTGGGCACCTGCGCGCCGCGCCGCTGATAAATCATGCAACGTCATTCCACCCAGCGCGTACACCGGTAGCGGCACCGCTTTCAGTAACTGCTCAAATAAGTGCCAGCCCAGCGTTTCAGCGCCCAAATGGGTATTGGTCGGCATCACGGGTGAGAGCACTACAAAATCGACACCAACCTCACTGGCACACTTTAGTTCAGTCGCATCATGGCAGGAGGCTGAGAGCTGATAATCACTACTCAGTGGGCGACAGTTCAGTGACATCAACGCACTTCCCGAAAGATGCAGACCGTCAGCCCCCACCTCAACCACCAATTCAGCATCCCCATTCAGTAACAGCGTCGCCCCAAAGCGGCGACACAGCGCCTTTACTTCTGTCGCCAATGCGCGGTAGTGCCCCCGCGACAGCGATTTTGCCCGTAGCTGCACCTGCCTCACCCCCGCCTGAAGCGACGCCTCAAGGCGGGGGATAAATCGCTCGCCCTCGCTGGCTGGATCGGGCGTAATCAGATAATGGGGGGGGAGTTGCATCGCGGTGACCACCGGTAAATTAGCGCTGGGGAGCTCATATTGCCGCAGCTCATCCATCTCCACCCACACCAGCGGCTGCCCCTCACGCCCATGCGGCTCGCCGCTAAAACGCTCCACCCGCCACACATCCAGCCGGATGGATTGATCAGCGTAATCATGCGGTACTTCGATTAAAGGGATAGCAGACTCCAGCGAGATGCCGAGCTCTTCATCCAGCTCACGCGCCAGTGCTGCCAGCGGATCTTCCCCCGGCTCCACCTTTCCGCCAGGAAATTCCCACAAACCGCCTTGATGAGCAGCGGCATGACGGCGTGCCAGCAGCACCTTATCGCCACGCACCACCGCTGCCGCAACAATATGCTGTCGCACAGGATTCAGACGATCAAGCCAGACCTAGAACATAAAGCGCAGGCCAAGATGGCCACCACTATCCACATCTATGCTGCCACCGCCATCAAGGTCGCTCTCAATATCACGATAACCGACATAGACAACCGCCTGTGTCAGCACCTTGTACTCGACACGAAACTCCATTGACAGCAAGTTTTTCCCATCCATAAATGTCAGAATTTCCGGAGAAAAGTAGAGCTGGCCAACAAGCCCCAAACGGCTTAGCGATGGTGGTGAATATTGCACCAGCCCACCAATTGCCAGCGCACCGATATCTGCTCGGTCGGTGCTAATGCCGTAACCGCGTACACCTACGCCGGCCACCAGTCCGGGAGAATCGCTACCCGCCTCACCCTTGATATTAAGCCCGACAATCCCAAGATAATCGTTCGCTTCGGTGTAGATCATCCCCGCTTCCAGACTCGCGCCACCAAGGCCTTCGTCACTTGTGAATGGAGAAATATAGAGAAACTGAACACTATCGTTATTGAGATTAAGATCTACCGTATCTGCTTTTGCCACAGGGGCTACCATTAATACCATCGAAGCGGCGAGCAAGGCACCGAATGCCCCCTGGGTATAGCGCTTTAACATTTCTTCACTCCTTAATATCTGGCCCACCAGAGCCTGAATAGAATTCAATTCGCGCCAATCTACCACAGCCACTCAAACAACCCAACTAGGGAACACGTGCACACACCCATATATCAACGATGCGTGCCCCGCGATCCCGCATCACTTGCGCCAGCTCCGTTACAGTATTGCCGGTCGTCATCACATCATCAATGATCACCACATGCGCCCCGCGCAGCGAGCCGTCCACCTTAAACGCCCCCTTTACGTTGGCACAACGCTGTTTTGCCACCAGATCAGACTGTACCGCTGTCTCTCGCACACGCTGGCAGCAGCCAAAACCGATTCGCACACCCAGCAGCCTGCTCACTGGCCGCGCCAGCTCGACCGCCTGATTATAACCACGCGCCCGTAACCGTCGCCGATGCAGTGGCACCGGGACAATCAGATCCGGCAGACGCTGCTTCTGCTGCTGAAGTGATGCTGCCATCAGCGTTGCCAGCAGGCGCGCATTGACCAGCCGCCGACTGAATTTAAGCTCCTGAATCAGATGATCAACCGGGTGGGCGTAGCGAAACAGGGCAAAAGTCTGCTCAAATGGCGGTGGGTTTTTCATACAGCGGCCGCAGATCCCCGCCTGCGCAAGCGGCAACGCACAGCGACGACACACAGTGCCGAGGCCGGGCATCGCGGCGAGGCAGCCGTGGCAGATATCTAGCTCATCCTCCGCCGTCCCACCACAGGTCACACAGACGGGTGGCAGCAGATAGCGCTGTATAAATTTCAGGCAGTTGTTCAAGATATTCCTTCCATGGAAGTTGACAGGAATTCTGCTACCCCTCAATATTTGCACCCTTTATTCAGTAGAACAATCCCTATTAATCTGGAGCGACTCCCATGAGCGAGCAATACAACCGCATCGACAAGATCACCCAACGTATCCTCAAGGGGGGTGAAATGAGAGCCGACGAAGGGCGCTGGATGATCAACCTCAATGAGGATTACCTCGCCTGGCTGATGGCGGGTGCCGACCGCATCCGCCGTCACTTCCGTGGCAACAAAATCGAAGTGTGCGCAATCTCAAATGTACGCTCCGGCAACTGCTCTGAAAACTGCTCGTTCTGCTCGCAGAGCGGCCACCATAAAGAGAGTAAAGCGCCTGTTTACGACTACATTAAATCGGAAACACTGGTGGCACAGGCCAGGCAGGCACGTGAATGGGGGGCGAGTGACTTTGGCGTGGTCTCCAAAGGGTGGGGCGTCCGCTCCGACAGGGAGCGTGAGCAGCTAAAGGAGTATTTCAGTGAGCTGAAAGAACATAGCGAGATCGGTCGCTGTGCCAGTCTCGGCGCGCTCGATCGTGAAACTGCCGAGATGCTAAAGGCGCAGGGAATGGAAAACTACCACCATAATCTCGAATGTGCCGAAAGTTTTTTCGACAACATCTGCACCACCCACACCTATCAGGAGAATATCGATACCATTCGCCACGCCACCGAGGCGGGTCTGCGGGTCTGCGCCGGCGGCATCCTCGGCATGGGCGAATCACTGGAACAGCGTGTCGAACTCGCCGACACCCTGCGCCAGAATGGTGTGAAATCGGTGCCGCTTAATTTCCTTAATCCACAGGAGGGCACCCCGATGGAGGGCAGAATCACCATGACGCCGCAGGAGATTTTAAAGAGCATCGCACTCTTCCGTTACATGCTACCGCAGGCCGAAATTCGCATCGCGGGGGGACGCCACCTTCTCGGTGATATGCAGTCGATGATCTTCATGGCCGGCGCCTCCGGGGTGATGATTGGTGACTATCTCACCACCTCCGGGCGCAAGGTTGAGCAGGATATCAAGATGATTCAGGACCTGCACCTCACCACCCGTGAGGATACCCAGCATCGTCGCGTCGCATCGTAAACGATTAACTGCTATGGCATTCGATCTGGCTGCAACGCTAACGCCCGGGTTGGCACAGCGCAAACAGCAGCAGCTCTATCGCACACGCAAACGGGTCGATAACGCGCAGGGTGTTGCACTGCAGTGCGATGGCCGGCCGCTGCTATCATTTTGTAGTAATGACTATCTCGGCTTCGCCAACCACCCGGCGCTGATCAAGGCGATGCAGAATGGTGTCGAGCGTTACGGCGTCGGCAGCGGTGCATCGCACCTTATCTGTGGCCATAGCCATGCACACCACGCACTCGAAGAGGCGCTCGCCACATTCACCCAGCGACCGCGCGCGCTACTCTTTTCCAATGGTTACATGGCAAACCTCGGCGTCGTAAATGCGCTCGCAACTCGACAGCAGACGATCCATGCCGATCGCTTAAACCACGCCTCACTGATCGATGCCGCGCGACTCAGCGAGGCGACACTACGCCGTTATCCTCACAACGATGTTGAAGCGTTAGAGAAGCGCCTGACCAGAGAACAGCTCAACCACCCTTTTATCATTACCGATGGTCTCTTCAGTATGGATGGCGACATCGCACCACTCCCACAGCTTGTCGAAAGCGCAAACAGACACAATGCACTATTAATGGTTGATGATGCGCACGGCATCGGGGTACTGGGTAAAGAAGGCCGGGGCAGCATTGAGCACTACGGGCTAGACCATGGCGATGTACCGATACTGGTCGGCACGCTCGGCAAGGCGTTTGGCACCTTTGGCGCCTTTGTTGCGGGCAGTGATGAGTTAATTGAAACATTGATACAGCAGGCACGTACTTACATCTACACCACCGCGCTGCCACCGGCCGTCGCCCACGCAACACTGACCTCACTTGAGCTGATAAAAACAGAGGCGTGGCGCAGGGAACAGCTACAAACATTGATCAAACAGTTTCGCAGTGGCGCACAACAACTCGGACTCAGACTCGCCCCATCGACCACACCCATACAGCCACTGCTCATTGGCGATGCGGGTGAGGCGCTGCGCATTAGCCAACAGCTACAGCAGCAGGGCATATTGATTAGCGCAATCCGGCCACCGACCGTACCAGACAACACAGCGCGACTGCGCATCACCTTTTCGGCAAACCATAGCGCACAACATATCGAGCAACTGTTGTCAGCGCTCGGCAGCGTCATCAAACACAATGCCAGCTAATATTCATAACATCACCTGCGGCAACGGCAGCGAGCAGATTACGCTACTGCACGGCTGGGGTTTCAACGGGACGATCTGGAAAGAGACAGCAGAGAGACTAGCCAGCCATGGATCGATTAACTGTATCGACCTGCCCGGCCATGGGCTCAGCCCGATGCCAGCGAACCATTACAATATTGAAACCCTCGCCGGGCTGGTCGCAGAAAAGCTACCCGAGCAGGGTAATGTGGTCGGCTGGTCACTCGGCGGTATGGTTGCAATGCAGATTGCACTACGCTATCCAAAAAAAGTTAAACGACTAGTTTTAGTCGGCAGTATCGCCCGCTTTGTGCGCGATGATGACTGGCGCTACGCCATCTCAACAGAGATATTGCAGGATTTTTCCGCAGCGCTAAACAGCGATCTTCACCAGACTTTAGAGCGCTTTGTGGCACTGCAGATAATGGGTTGCGATGAGAGCCGCACGATACTGCGTAAACTACGTGAACTAATGAATTCAAACGAAGCGCCAAACCCCGCCGCACTGCAGGGCGGATTAAAAATTCTACAGACGGTTGATCTACGCCAGCAGTTACCACAACTCCAGCAGCCTACGTTGATGATCTTTGGTAAACGCGACACGTTAACACGCCCGCAAACTGCCCGGCAGATGCTTGCACTACTGCCCAGTGCGCAGCTGGAGATCATCGACGGTGCGGGCCACGCACCTTTTCTTTCACACAACGAACGCTTCACCCAACTGGTTGAGCAGTTCATCAAAGAAAAACAGCCATGAGTAGTAGCGACAACAATGAGCTCCAGCCCTATGCATTAGATAAACGCAAAGTACAGGCAGCGTTTGACCACGCCGCAAACCACTATGATGAAGCGGCGGTACTGCAACATGAAGTCGGCCAGCGCGTCATGGAACGACTTGAACTAATTAAAATAAAACCGCAGGTGATTGTCGATATCGGCTCTGGTACCGGCAGGCTCAGCAGTGCAGTGGTCGAACGTTATCCTGATAGCCACCTCTATTCGCTCGACCTCGCAGCAGCGATGCTTACCTATGCCCGCAAACAACCGATAACACAACCCGCAGGTTTTATCTGTGCCGATGCGGAACAGCTCCCCATCAGTGACCGTAGTGTCGATATGATTATCTCCAACGTGACGATTCAATGGTGCATTAACCTCGAACAGGTCTTCAACGAGTTCCGGCGTATTTTAAAACCTGGCGGCCTGCTGATGTTCACCACCTTCGGCCCGGATACATTAAAAGAGCTGCGTATCAGCTGGCAGGGAATTGATCAGTACAATCACGTAAACGCCTTTTTTGATATGCATGACATCGGCGATGCGTTGCGCCGCATCGGTTTTAGTGATCCGGTAATGGATGTTGAAAACTTCACCCTCACCTACCCGGAAGCGACCACATTAATGCGCGATCTCAAGGCGGTCGGCGCGCATAATGTGACTGAAGGACGGCCACACGGCCTCACCGGAAAAGCGCGCCTGCAAAAAGTGGTCAAGGCTTACGAACAGTTTCGCATGGATGATGGACTGCTACCGGCCACCTATGAAGTGATCTATGGCCACGCGTGGGCTCCACTACCGCACAACCGTGACGAGATGGGTGACATCAACGAAGATGGCAGCGTGTCAATCCCGTTAAGCCGAGTACGCCGACGCATGGGCGCTAAAGAATGAAAAAAGGGTTTTTTATTACCGGCACCGATACTGCCATCGGCAAGACCTTTGTCTCATGTGCGCTGCTGCGCGCCTTTACCAACAAAGGCGTGCGCGCCGGCGCGATGAAGCCGGTCGCTGCCGGTTGCGAACAATCCGCTGCTGGCTGGCAAAATGAAGATGCGCTGCAACTGATGGGACAGATGAACATTGAACTCGATTACCGACAGGTTAACCCCGTTGCATTGCCCCCCCCCATCGCACCACACCTGGCGCTTCAGGGCGAAAACAGCGCGACCACTATCGCCCAGCTCAGCCGCTCGTTTGAGGCCATCAAAAAGAGTGCCGACTATTTTATTGTCGAAGGGGCAGGCGGCTGGCAAGTACCGCTAAATAAACATGAGAGCATGGCAGAGATCCCGGAAGCGTTCGGCATTGATGTGATTCTTGTCGTCGGCGTTCGCCTCGGCTGCCTTAACCATGCGCTGTTAACGGCTAACGCCATTGAACAAAGTGGCAACCAGCTGGCAGGCTGGGTCGCCAATATCATCGACCCCGCTATGTTGATGATTGAGGAAAATATTTTAACGTTAAGAAAGCGAATTAACGCGCCACTGCTGGGAACGTTGCCGCATATGAATACCGAAGAGATCGCGGCTGCTGCGCACAAACTGGATACTAGTTTTTTGCTGGAGCCAGAAAAATCAGGTTAAGCCTTCTCCCCTGTACTTTTACAACACCCTGGTGAGAAAGGGCAAAAAATACCCGGTTACCAAATGGTAACCGGGTATCGATGTTGCGCGCTAAACAGTCGAATCAAATCAGGCCAGCATCGAACCTTTCAGTTTCTTAAGCGCACTCGCTTCCAGCTGACGAATACGTTCAGCAGAGACCCCATATTGGTCGGCCAGCTCATGCAGTGTTTTCTTTTCATCCGCCAACCAGCGCTGCGCGAGGATATCGCGGCTGCGCTCGTCAAGGTCAGACATCGCCTGGTGCAGGCGCTCGTTATTGTGCGCCTCCCAGTCACTCTTCTCAAGCTGTGCAGTGGGATCCAGACTGCTGTCCTGCAGGTAGGAAGCAGGTGCAAAATTGCGCTCACTGTCATCGTCACTATCAAGCGGCAGATCAAACGAAGCGTCGTGCGCACTCAAACGGGACTCCATCTCCATCACCTCCTGAGGCTTTACCCCAAGATCATGAGCGACGGCATTCACCTCTTCCTGGCTAAACCAACCGAGGCGTTTTTTGCTGCTACGCAGTTTAAAAAAGAGTTTGCGCTGCGCCTTGGTCGTGGCGACTTTAACAATGCGCCAGTTGCGCAGGACATATTCGTGAATCTCGGCACGAATCCAGTAGACCGCAAATGAGACCAAGCGTACGTTAAGCTCCGGGTCGAAACGCTTTACCGCCTTCATCAAACCGACATTCCCTTCCTGAATCAGATCCGCCTGAGGCAGTCCATAGCCGCTGTAACTGCGTGCGATGTGTGCAACAAAGCGCAGGTGGGACAGTACCAGTTCACGCGCGGCATCAAGATCCTGATGATCGCGCAGGCGCCGCGCCAGCTGCTGCTCTCTTTCAGCAGGCATAATGGGAATCTCACTAATTCCCTGCTGGTAACTTTCAATGCTGCTTGCAGAAAGCGAATGACCACTAATTGCCGCCAGCTCTAATTCATAATTTTTCGTCATTTCCTGATTATCCTCTCATTAAGATAACGCTCTTAATATCTTAGCACTCCAGTGATAAGAGTGCTAATTGTTAAAGAAGTTCACAATCATGAGTTTTAATTTCTATAGTACTTACAATTCAGTGAGTTACAAATCAGGTCGGCTCAATATCTCGCAGATGACGCCCCACCGCCAGCCACGCACCCAGCAGACCGAGCAGGCCACCGACCGCCAGCACCACTAAAACGGCCACCAGCTCCAGCGAGCCGAGCGAAAAATGGCTGTTATAGAGCAGTGAGAGCCGCTGCACCGGGCCATGCAGCAGCGACAACGACAGGGTGACCAGCAGCCACGCCATCACTGCTCCCAGCAGCCCGTGCCATAGTCCACTATATAGAAAGGGACGTCGGATAAAGGCGTCCGTTGCGCCAATCAGCTTCTGCACCTCGATCTCATCACGGCGGTTCTGAATCGCGAGGCGAATGGTGTTGCCCACGATCAGCAGCACCGCCAGCGCCAGCAGTACCCCCAACACCAGCACCGCGCGCTCACCAATCGCCATGATGGCGTAGAGCCGCTTGAGCCACTCCATATCGAGCTGTGCCATCTCAACTGCGGGCAGGCTGCGCAGCTCATGCAGCAGCGGCTCCACCATCAACGGTTCGCTGGCAGCGCGGGTCGGGCGCACCAGCAGTACGTTGGGCAGCGGGTTTTCATCAAGCGCATCAAGCGCCTCACCAAAACCGGAATATTGGCGAAATTCGTCCAGTGCCTGTTGTGGGGTGACATGCACCACCGCTTCAATCGCCGGCATCGTGCTAATTTGCTCAACGATGCGAGTGACCTCTGCCGCTTCAACGCCCTGATTTAGAAAGAGTGAGATCTGTACCGCATCCTCCCAACCAGCACTGACACCCTGTACATTTTTTAGTGCAACATGCAGTCCGGCGGGCAGTGCGAGGGCGATGCCGATGACCGCAATGGTCATCAAACTCGAAAGCGGATTGCGACTGACGCGCCCAAGGCTTAGGAAGAGCGCCTGCAAATGGCCCTTAAAATAGCCGCGCAGCCGCCCTTTGCCACGCTGACGGCGGACGGCAGCGGTGCTCGCGCTCCGTGTCGAGACACCTTCACTCGAGGGGAGACGGGTCGCGGAACGGTGCGGTGAGCGGCGGGTGGCGTGGCGCGCCATTACTGCACGCCCTCACTGTCACTGTGACCGGAAAGCAGACGCCCCTTTTCCAGCACCAGTACACGCTTGCCCATGCGGGTGATCAGGTCAATGTCATGACTGGCGATCAACACCGTCACCCCCACCTGATTAAACTCGGCAAAGAGGTTCATGATCTCGGCGGAGAGTGTCGGATCGAGATTACCGGTCGGCTCATCCGCCACCAGCAACGGCGGCTTGTTGACCACTGCACGCGCGATACCGACCCGCTGCTGCTCGCCACCCGATAGCGCCAGCGGCAACATCCGCTCTTTATCGAGCAGCCCGACCTTATCGAGCGAGGCGTGTACCCGACGCTGAATATCGCGATGCGGCTGACCAGCAATGACCAGCGGCAGCGCAACATTATCAAACACGGTGCGGTCGTTAAGCAGTTTGTGATTCTGGAAGATGATGCCGATGTCGCGACGCACATAGGGAATCGCACGTCGACCCAGTCTGGTGAAGTTTTTACCGTTGATGATCACCTGACCGTAGCTGGCGCGCTCAATCAGGCCAATCAACTTCAGCAGCGTGCTTTTGCCGGCGCCAGAGTGGCCGGTGAGAAAGGCCATCTCCCTCGCATCCAGCTGCAGGTTGACCCCACTCAGCGCCTCACCCCCTTCGGCGTAGCGCTTACCGACATTCTCAAAATGGATCATGGCCCCTTACTTCACTCCACTCATCACCGCGAGCCTGTTAACACCCGCCCTACTCATTAGAGGCCTGTTCACCAAAGAGAGCGTCGACAAACTCATCCGCATCAAAGGTACGCAGGTCTTCGATCCCCTCACCCACGCCGATAAAACGGATCGGCACATTCAGCTTGCTGGCAATTGCAAACAGCACGCCGCCTTTGGCAGTGCCGTCGAGCTTGGTCAATGTCAATCCGGTCAAACCGACCGCTTCATTGAACTGCTCCGCCTGGGTGATCGCATTCTGGCCGGTGCCGGCATCAACCACCAGCATGATCTCATGTGGCGCACTCTCATCGTTGCGTGACAGAACACGGCGAATCTTTTTCAGCTCTTCCATCAGGTTGGTCTGGGTGTGCAGGCGGCCGGCCGTATCGACAATCAGGATATCCATCGCTCTGGCGCGCGCGGACGCCATCGCATCAAAGATCACCGACGCGGGATCCGAGGCGCGCGGCTGTGCCACGACAGCGATCTGGTTGCGTTCGCCCCACACTTGAAGCTGCTCAACGGCTGCGGCACGAAAGGTGTCCCCCGCCGCCAGCATCACCGACTTGCCCTCCGCCTGAAACTTCTTCGCCAGTTTGCCGATGGTGGTGGTCTTGCCCACGCCGTTGATGCCAACCATCAGGATCACATAGGGCTGTTTCTCTGTATCACACACCAACGGCTGGCTGGCGGGAGCCAGAATCTTCAGCATCTCTTCACGCAGCGCGGCGTAGAGGGCGCCGCTATCGCTGAGCTGTTTACGCGACACCCGCTCGGTAAGGTCGTTGATGATCTGCTGAGTCGCATCGACACCGACATCGGCGGTCAGCAGCAACATCTCCAGCTCTTCGAGCACCTCGTCATCAATCTCTTTGCGCCCCAGCATGAGATTACCCAGCCCACCCACCAGGCTGCTGCGGGTGCGGGTGAGGCGATCGCGCAGGCGACCAAAAACCCCTGGCGACTGAGCCTTCTCTTTCTCTTTTTGCTTATTTTTTCCGAATCCAAACATAAATCAAAATCTTACAATAATTACCGGGTTGAATTTTGGCCTATCGAACTGATTACAAAGGCCGACACTTTCGTTATGCTTAATGGCGATCCTATCACTATTGCAGCCATCGAGACCCTGTCACGATGCAGGCATGTGAGCGATATTAGCCATTGTTACCTGTGATTGTATCTTGCAAAGCGCTCACATCGTATGGGCATTGTATGGGCATTCACCAACACAAGGAACCGGATATGCTGAAAAAGTCTTTGGTGGCACTCTGCGCCAGCCTTATTTCCATCACCTCATGGGCTAACGATAACCCGGCCGTGCATGAATATATGCTCGACAACGGGCTTAAGGTGGTCATTAAAGAGGATCACCGCGCGCCGGTCGTCATCTCGCAGGTGTGGTACAAGGTCGGCAGCAGCTATGAGCACAACGGCATCACCGGCGTCTCCCATGTGCTGGAACATATGATGTTCAAGGGGACCGAGAAACATGCGCCGGGGGAGTTTTCACGCATCATCAGTGAAAATGGTGGCAGCGAAAACGCCTTCACCGGGCGCGACTACACCGCCTACTTTCAGCAGCTGGAAAAGAGCCGCCTTGAAGTGAGCTTCGAGATGGAATCGGACCGCATGCGCAACCTGAAGCTGCTCGACGAAGAGTTTGCCAAAGAGGTGCGCGTGGTAATGGAGGAGCGCCGCCTGCGTACCGAGGATAACCCCCGCTCGCTCACCTACGAGCAGTTTGCCTCAACTGCATTTGTGAACAACCCTTACAGAAACCCCGTGATCGGCTGGATGAACGATCTCGAAAACATGACCAATGATGACCTCAGAAAATGGTATGAGATGTGGTACGCACCCAACAACGCAACGCTGGTGGTGGTGGGGGATGTCAATGCCGAGGAGGTTCTCCAGCTAGCCAGAAAATATTACGGGGTGCATCAACGTGGCAAAGTTGCCACCATTAAACCAAGAGTTGAAGCGTCTCAAAAGGGTGAGAAACGGATCGTGGTTAAGGCGCCGGCTGAGCTGCCCTATCTGATGATGGGCTATAAAGTGCCGACCCTGACCACAGAAGATTCGTGGGAACCCTATGCGCTGGAGGTGCTGACTGCGGTGCTCGACGGCGGCAAAGGGGCACGCTTTGAGAAACTACTGGTGCGCGAAAAACAGATCGCCTCCAGCATCGGCACCAGCTACGGCATGGTTGGACTGCACAATGACCTGCTCAGCTTCAGCGGCACCCCGGCACAGGGGCAGACCGTTGAGACGCTTGAGATTGCGATCCGTGAACAGGTAGAGCGGCTGCATCATGAGCTGGCGAGTGAAGAGGAGCTGGCTCGCATCAAGGCGCAGGTTGTGGCGACGGATGTCTATCAGCGCGACTCGGTCTATTACCAGGCGATGCAGATCGGCATGCTGGAGACGGTTGGACTGTCGTGGCGAATGCTTGATCAATATGTCGAACGCATCCGCGCCATCACCCCGGAACAGGTCCAGCAAGTGGCTAGGAAATACCTGATCGATGATAACCTCACCGTCGCCACGCTGATCCCACAGCCGATCGATGGCGAAACCACGCGTCGCCGCATGAACACAGGAGATGGGCATGACCATTAATTCAGAAGAAAGGGTAAAGCCCCAGGGGCAGAGCACAAAACAACCACTGCAAGAGCAGAGAGAGACCATGCGCACGTTCAAATACTCAATCATCGGGCTGTTCTCTTTTCTCTGCTCCCTCGTCTCTTTTCCCTCAATCGCCGCGCCAGCGATTGAGCACTGGCTCACCGACAACGGCGCACGGGTCTATTTTGTCGCGGCTCCCGGCCTGCCGATGGTTGACATACAGCTCACCTTCGACGCCGGCAGTGCGCGCGATGAAAAGAAGAAAGGGGTTGCCCACCTGACCAATTCACTGCTTGATGAGGGGGCAGGTGAGTTAAATGCCGATCAAATCGCAGAAAAATTTGATGGCCTTGGGGCAGAATTTGGCACCGGCTCCTATCGCGACATGTCGATTATGACACTACGCAGCCTGACTGACCCTGACCTGCTAACCCCTGCGCTTGAGCTATTTGCGCTCACCGTCAGCCAGCCCACCTTTCCGCAGGCGAGCTTTGAACGCAATCAAAAACAGACCATCATCGCCATTCAGTCGCAGCTACAGTCGCCACAATCGATCATCAACAAAGCCTTTTTTAAGGCGCTTTATGGCGACCACCCTTACGCTGCCCCTTCGCTCGGGTATGAAGAGAGTGTCGCGGCTTTGACGCGTGATGACATAGTGCAGCACTACCAGCAGTACTATGTTGCAAAAAATGCGGTTATCGCCATCGTCGGAGAGCTTGATCGTGCAGCCGCGGAAGCTGTTGCCGCTCAGCTCACCAGAGGGCTTAAAACCGGCAGCGCAGCACCGAAAGTTGCGCCACCCGCTGCAACCGAACAGGGGGTGACGATCAATATCGAACACCCCTCGACACAGACCCACATCACCATTGGTCAGTTGGGGGTGACGCGTGACGACCCGGATCTGTTTGCGCTGTATGTTGGCAACCATATCCTCGGGGGGAGTGGACTGGTGTCACGCATCAGCCACGAGATTCGTGAGAAGCGGGGTCTCGCCTATAGCGCCTACAGCTTTTTCTCGCCGATGCGCGTCGCCGGCCCCTTTATGATGGGGCTGCAGACCCGAAACGACCAATCCACTGCCGCCATTGAGGTGATGGTTGAAACGCTACAGTCGTATATCGATAACGGTGCAACTGCCGAAGAGCTGGAGGCCGCTAAACGCAACATCACCGGCGGCTTCCCGCTGCGTATTGCAAGCAACAGCAAAATTCTCGGTTTTCTCGGTAACATCGGTTTTTACCACCTGCCGCTCGATTACCTCGACACCTATAGCGAGCGCATCAACGCAGTTACCCTTGAGCAGATCAGCGACGCCTTTAAACGCCGCATCCATCCTGACAAGATGATCACCGTCACCGTCGGTGCACCGCCACCAGAGGGTAAAGCTGCCACCGGTTTCGAATAGGCCCGTGGCTAATCAGAGCCGTGTCGGGCGGCTGCGTATCATCGGTGGCGCGTGGCGTGGTCGGAAAATCGACTTTATCGCCGCGCCGGGGGTGCGCCCCACTCCGGATCGCATTCGCGAGACCCTGTTCAACTGGCTGCAAACCACCATCGCCGGCGCACGCTGCCTGGATCTTTTCAGTGGCAGCGGTGCGCTTGGTTTTGAGGCGCTGTCACGCGGTGCCACCGAGGTGGTGATGATTGATCAAAGCAGTGCTGTCATCAAACAGCTCACTGCCAATGCGAATCTGCTCAGAGCCAGCGGCGCACAGATCGAGCAGTGCAGTGCAGACAACTATCTGCAACGCCCGCCACAGCCGTTCGATATTGTCTTTCTTGATCCGCCGTTCGAAACAGAGAGCCTCGAAAAGTACTGTGCCCAGCTGGAGATCGCCGGATGGCTGACGCCGCGCGCCGCTATCTATCTGGAGCGCGCCAGAGGGTCGCGTCCACCACCGCTTCCCGATGGCTGGCAGTTTCATCGTGAAAAGCGGGCCGGCAAGGTGATCTACGCCCTCGCTACCCGCCGCCACCAGGAGAGGCCATTGGGCTGAATGCTGCGGCCTGTTAATATTCGGATCATTAACCAACCTCACGGAAATTAAACATGGGCAAGCGAGCGATCTATCCCGGAACATTTGACCCGCTGACCAATGGCCACAGCGATCTGGTGCAGCGTGCGGCACGGCTGTTTGAGCATGTAGTTGTCGCCGTCGCCACCAACCCCGGTAAGGCACCGCAATTTAGCGCTGAGGAGCGAATCGAACTCGCACGCATTGCGCTTAACGGCATTGATAATGTCGAGGTGTGTGGCTTCGACCAGCTACTGGTCAAGTTTGCAAAAGAAAAACATGCCGGCGTGATCATCCGTGGGCTGCGCGCGGTATCCGACTTTGAGTATGAGTTTCAGCTCGCCGGGATGAACCGTAAACTTGCCGCAGATATCGAAACGCTGTTTCTGATGCCCGCCGAAAAATACACCTACCTTTCCTCAAGTTTAGTGCGTGAAATCGCTGCGCTCGGTGGAGATATCACTGCCTTTGTCCACCCCGAGATCGAGACTGCGCTTTGCCGTAAAATGCGCTAAAATCCGCCGTTCAGCAGCAAGTTTTAACCGCAGGAACCGCTTTATTATGGCTTTAATGATTACAGACGAATGCATCAACTGCGATGTGTGTGAACCCGAATGCCCCAACGGCTCTATCTCGCAGGGCGATGAGATCTACGTGATCGACCCGAACCTCTGCACCGAATGCATCGGCTACTTCGAAACGCAGCAGTGTGTTGAGGTCTGCCCAATCGACTGTATCCCGTTTGACCCGGCCCACAAGGAGAGCGAAGCAGAATTAAGGGCGAAATACGACCGCATCAGCGCAGGCGAAGTCTGACTGAGGGGGGCTGACCCTTCTCAAGCGCCCTCTCATATCATCAGGATACCGTTACCGATGAGCTACTGTAGACTACTCCTCAGCGCGACACTCCTGCTCTTTTCACCGCTCACAATCGCAGCGGAAACCCCTCTATCATCCACCCCCTCTGCGGCAGCGGTCGTCTCCGCTCACCCGCTCGCCACCCGGGCCGGCATCGAAATCATCAACCAGGGGGGCAACGCCTTTGATGCCGCAATCGCGGTGACCGCCGCACTGGCGGTAGTAGAGCCCGCCGGTTCCGGTCTCGGCGGTGGCGGCTTCTGGCTACTTCACCGCGAATCGGACGGCTTTCAGACCATGCTCGATGGCCGCGAACGTGCGCCACTGGCGGCACACCGCGATATGTATCTCGATGAAAAGGGTGATGTGATTCCAAAGCTGTCGATTGATGGACCGCTCGCTGCAGGTATTCCCGGTGTGCCCGCTGCACTGGAACATCTTGCGAATAAATACGGACAATTACCACTTAGTCAGAGCCTCGCCCCTGCCATTGCGCTCGCACAGGAGGGCTTTGCAGTGGATGAGCGCTACCGACGCCTGGTCGGCTTCCGCCTCAAAGCACTGAGAAAGTCACCTGTTGCCGCCGCTATTTTCCTGCACAACAATAAAAAGCCGGCGGCAGGCTATCTGGTGAAGCAGCCCGACCTCGCCAACACACTCAAAGCAATTGCAGCAGAAGGCGCGGCCGGTTTTTACCGCGGGCCAGTTGCCAGAATGCTGGTCGAAGGCACACGCAAGGCGGGTGGCATCTGGACAATGGAAGATCTGGCGCAATATAAAACGGTAGAGCGTGCGCCCATCAAATTTCGCTACCGTAATATTGAGATCACCTCCGCAGCGCCCCCCTCATCCGGTGGTATTGCACTGGCGACAATGTTTCAGATCCTCGAAAACTACCCGCTCGATAGCGTGGACAGAGCGACTCGCATCCATCTGATCACCGAGGCGATGCGCCGTGCCTACCGCGACCGCGCTGAGTACCTGGGCGATCCCGATTTTGTCTCGATCCCCGTTGAGCGCTTATCCCACCCTTTTTATGCCGCCGGGCTTGCCAGTACTATCCACCCCACCAGAGCGACCCCCAGCAGCCAGCTGCCGGGGATCGCGGATAATCGAGCCGGCAGCGACACCACCCACTTTTCTGTGCTCGACCGAGAGGGGAACCGTGTCGCCGCCACGTTATCGATCAACTATCCATTTGGCGCGGCGTTTGTCCCCCCCGGCACCGGCGTGCTGCTGAATGATGAGATGGATGATTTTTCATCCAGGCCCGGCACCCCCAACGCCTACGGACTGGTTGGGGACAGGGCCAACGCGATCGCACCAGGAAAACGCCCGCTCTCCAGCATGTCCCCCACCTTTCTGGAGGATGAAAAACGTGTCGCAATCCTCGGCACCCCCGGGGGCAGCCGCATCATCACTATGGTGCTGCTCGGTGCGCTGGAGTTTGCTGCCGGCAAGCCTCCTCATGCCTGGGTCAGCGCCGCACGATTTCATCACCAGTATCTGCCGGACCAGCTCAGTTTTGAGCCAGGTACCTTTGATCGCGCGACCATCTCAAAGCTGACATCAATGGGCCATAACCTTAAAAAGCGCAGCCGCCATTACGGTAATATGCAGGCGATTTTATGGGATCGCATCGGAAACAGGGTGATGGCCGCCAGCGATCCACGCGGCAACGGCGAGGCCTCGACAAGCGAATAACAGTCAGCCAGGCCATCGACATGGGCGCTGATTGCGCGCATTCAACGAATTCGATAGACTTAGCGCACAAAAAACACCACGTGCCGCATGTGCAAGCCATCGCGAACACAGCATTACAACTTGAGTCCTGTACACGAGAAACAGTGATCGTTCCAGCAGGGAAAATATAAGTCGTACAAAGGCCTCAACTTAATTTTAAAGATTTATTTAGATGACTACACAGCAAGTTTCACATCCGGAAGATCGCGATCTCATCAAGTTCCTCTTCTTTTCCACCTTCTGTTTTATGGTGGGTACCGTGCATGGCGTGTGGCAGATTCAGCCACCCGTACGCGCATGGCTCGACTCCATCGGCAGCCCGTACGGCGGGCCGGGGCATATGATCGACCCGCTAGCACATGCCCATATGAATGTGATTGGTGGCGTGGTGATCCTCTGCATGGCTGCCACCTACTATATGCTACCGAAAATTTCTGGCGTAGCGTTATGGTCGCGCCGCCTGGTGTTCCACACCTTCTGGTGGACTGCGCTCGGCCTGATCGGTTTTTACAGCACCCTGATGACCTTCGGCACACTGGAAGGAAATCTACTGCTAGCCGGTGACCTGGAGGGGATGGATGCGATGCATCAGATCTACAAGCCGATCATCGCCACTGTTTCGACTGTAATGGGAGTCGGTTTCTGGGTCTTCTTTTTTAACGTTTTCGCCACCGTTAAACAGGTCTATAAAAAGCCATGATCCGTGAATGCGGCTGCCCCGACGACTACCCTGAGTGGCACAATCAGGATGTTGACCTGGCTGGACAGTGCATTCACACCATGCCAACCTCATGTTTTTTGCACATGCCGATCGCCAGTGAGCTCTATGCCAAACGCCAGCAGACAGAGATTGAGAACCTGGAACTGGAAGAGGAGTGGCCAGGGCTGGCGCTCAACCGTACCGGCATGTTTCGCGGCAAACGGATTCGCCTGTTAAAACATAGCCGCTCGGCATCACGTCGCATTAGCTACCTGCCGGCACCATTCAATCTGCGGGTTCAGATTCACAAGGGCAATGTGGGTACCCTGCAGGTGCCGGTGCGCGAGATGTCGATCGGCCTGATCGAGTCAGGCAAGCGTCCCAAAGAGCTCTACCTTGTTCACCTCAACTGCCCGCGCTGCCAGAAAACAGAAGGCAATGACCGCATCATGCTAATGCGCCGCTGGCTGGATGCCCCTGGATTGAAACGCAAATAACAGCTTGTGCGCCATGCATACCGGAGCAGCTACTGAGCCACTTTCTCCGCGGCCGTATGCTGTAACGCCAATGGGAAATAGAGTATCTTTTCCTTATCTGTCTTTTTGATCCTCAGTTTCACTGCCAGCACATCCTTCGCTGGATCTCGTACATTCACTACCCGACGGTAGACACCAAGAAAGCCATCCTGGATCGCCTGATGCCACTTCTTCCTGCCTTCTATCCGCAATGAAACCACCAGATCATTGGCAGGCTTGCGTCCCTTCACCGCGGCAAGCACCATGAACTCGATCATACCGGCCTTAACCCTGGGTGGGCGCGTCTGTATCGTTACCTCAATATCATCCCAGCTCTTGGTTGGAAACAGCGGTGTATCTTCACCGCCGGCACAACCAGCTAACATAAGAGGCAACAGCAGTAACAGCGCACTGGCTTTGATTGTTCGATTTTGAATTCTGGCAAACATCTTCTACTCTCTGTTTTGACTTTTTGAACTACAGATCTTTTTTATCATTACGCAACAGGCTATCTAACTCCGCCTCTTTTTCAGCCTGCTCAGCCTTCGCCTTATCATTATTACGGTGACGGTAGTCAACCATGTAGTAGATGATTCCTGCCATGATGACACACCATGCGACACCAATTGGTATGCCCCAGTCGAACCATGAACGCTCATAACCAGGACGAACCCCCCAGAACGGGAAGGTCAGGCCAACCGCCACCAGTAACAACACCCCAAAGAGTGCAATAAACCAGTACGGAATACGATGCTCTGAGGTCTCCATTTTTTCAACCATCTCCCAGTCTTCGAGGCCTCGCTTTGTATGACGCTCCTCTTCACTGGCGTAACCCATCTGGTCATCTTCGATCTTGCCCCACTCGACCTCTTTTGTTGGCTCAAGTGCCTTTTTACCTCTGGAATCACTACTCATCGCTACCCCCGATCTACTAAATGCTGTATCCGGTAATGCGCGGTCCAACCATCGTCCGCCGTCACCCGTACAATAAATGTTGTCAACCCCTCTGGCAGGCCACCTTTAATCCTCAAATTAACATCTTTACGGCCAGCGGTATCAAACACCAGCTGACTTGTATCCAACGAATAGAGTGCTTTATCCAGCCCTTCAACCTCAATCTTTAGCGACGCGGGGTCATAGCGCTTGTTGGCAATATTCACTCGATAATCTGAGACCTGCTGGCCATGCATAATCTCAGCACGGTAGACCGTTAACTGGTAGGGTTGATAGGACCACAACCCCCAGAGGAAAAGCCCTAGCCCCAGCAGGAAGATGGGAGTAATCAGCAGTGCGCGCTGTTTACCACTAGTCAATTTTTCTGCATCGGCTGCGGTCAGGTTTTTACGCTGACCAAACTTCAACCTCAACAACCCCTCTGTCTCTTTTTTCTCGTGTAGCTTATTACAGGCGGTGATGCACTCACCACAATTAGTACAGCTATCATAGGTCCTGGTTTGGCGCGGGTCGATGTTTACCATACATGAGGTGACACAGTAATTACACTTGTCACATTCACTTGAGCGCGACTCGTCATATTCCACATGGAGGGTGTCGCGCGTTTTAAACAGGTATTGCCACATGCGATAGATGCACATATAGCGGCACATGAAGTGACGAATCACGGCGAGATTAACCAGGGCGATAAAGACAAATACGGTGTAGATCCAGTACAGTGAACCGGCCAGCCGCTCATCCTCCTGGAACGTAATGAACGACCAGATTGCGCCTGGCGAATTAAAATAGAGCATCGGAATCAGCGCCAGCAACATCGAAACCAGCAACATTTTGATGCTCAGTAACGCCCAGTTGCCCCATCTATTTTTGGCGTTAGCGATGCGTGCTGACATCTCATTATTCCAGTCGATCACCGCTCGCTTGCCCAGATGCTTTTCGGTCACACTATTCGCCCAGGTCGAGAATGTGTTCTGTGGGCAGGCCCAGCCACAAAAGACTGTCCCCAGCATCGAATACATAATGACAAGCAGGCAAGCGGCCGTTAACCAGAAACCGAAGACCAGAAAAAAGTCAGCAAACCAGACCTGCCGCCCAAGGATGACAAAACCGGAGGAGACATCGATACGGAAGATCCCCAGTACCGGCGTTAAAATCAATATCGCGATAAAGCCAAATCGAACCAGGCGATTCTTCCAATGTAACCCTTGTTGTGGGGATGCCGATTTTGGCCCGGTTGAGACCACCTGAATTTTACTCAAAACTTCGTTGGCACGCATAAATTATATTCCTCGTAACTGCTGATCTTACCACATGCATCCTGCTCATTTCAGTCTTACGCGTCGCCTGCACCCTGTCATTCTGGTTCCAGTAGCGTCACTTTTATGGCATAAAAAACCACCACTTTTATCATCCTTATTTTAGATAAGCAGTTGAGTTTTGATGTCGGATTGGCTATAGTCGGCGTTCGGTCTGGCCCTAATGCGGGGACATCAGGCCAGACAAAAACAAGATATTTAGAGGAGAGGGGCTATGATTGAACAAGTTGGTGCAAACATTCTAATTCCAATTGGGGTATTCGTATTCTTATGCGTTGGCGCGTATCTAGTTTCTGATGTCGCATTCAAAGATGTTATCAAGCGTCGTGGTGAAGGCCAGTAAGCCTCTTTCGACAATGGATAAGAAAAACCCAGCCATTGCTGGGTTTTTTTTGCCTGGGATTTAGTAGATCGTTAACGCCTCGCCACTCAGGCGCCTCTCCCCAGCGGACTGATCGCCTTCAGCTTCGCTCGATAAGCCTCCGCCTGCGCCAGGTTGCCCTCGCGCAGCTCCAGCTGCCACATCGCTTTCAGCGCCTGTTCATGGTCAGGGCGCACCTGTAAAATCGCCTGTAGAGAGTGACGCTCATCACCTCCCTGCGCCACCCTATTGGAAACTGTCACCCACATCGCGTCGGCAAGGTCAAAACCGATCCAGCGATCTTCAGGATTCGCCTCATAGGCAAATCGCATCAACCGCTGCGCCTCACGGCTATCCCCCTGAAGCGAGGCCAGCCAGCTCTGCACCGCCAGCCCCGTCGCGACGTAGCTACGCTCAAACGCGGCTCGCTCTCCTTCAGCCACCTGCAGCAGTACCATCGCTTCAGATAGCGAGGGGCGCTCATCCAGCAGCGATACCAGTAGCTGCGGTAATGCATCACCACCACTAAAACGCAGCCTGGGGAGGGCGTATTCGAGCTGTGGTGCCCACTCATCCTGCACCACCCCCTCTCCCTCGTTGATTTTACCCCAGAAACGCCCCAGCCAGCTCCAGCTGCCTTCGTCGCCCGTTACTGCCGCTTGCTGTTTAGCACTGAGGCGTTGCAGATTTGCCAACACTGCGGGCGCGCCACCAAATTGATCTCGTGGGCCGACCAACCCCACCCTGAAGCCATCCAGAAAGAGTACTGCCTGAGGGAAAACCTGCTCAAAACTGCGCAGCACAATGCTCATCGAACGGACATCGAACTGATTCAAGGCCAGCCACTGGACAAACAGGCCACCTTCATTCAGGCGCTCTTTCGCTCGCTCAAACTGCTGTACGGAGAGCAGTGCACTACGCCCAACGAGATCCGGATGAAAGAGGTCACCAATAATGACATCGTAGTGTTCATTGTCGGCGCGTAGAAAACGGCGCGCATCATCACGGATAATGCGCATCTGCTCCATCACCCTGCCATTCACTGGCTGAAAAAACTGGGCCGCGGCATCAATCGCCCCCTGCGACAACTCTACCCCTGTGCGAGCCAGGGCTGGATAGGGGAGCGAGCCGGCAGCAGAGATGGCGGTGCCGATCCCAAGAAACAGCACCGACTCGGGGGCGGGGTGGAGCAACAGCGGCAGACGGGCCTGATTCATCTGCGCCACTACGGCTGCTGGGTCAGATGAGGCATCCATCCGCTGCAGATCCCCCAGCAGTAGCCGCTGACCATCCTCTCGTTCGATCACATGCGTGATTGAGACGGCATCTTCGTACCGAAAAAGGTCTTTAGTGTCAGCCTGGGTGCGCGGTAGCAACACATTTACCGCCGGTAGTTGCACCACCGGGAGTGCCAGCGCAATCACCAGCAGAACCGCTAACCAGAGCCGCGGGGATTTCACCCAGATCATGCCACAGAGAAACAGCGCCAAGCCAGCAAACACTATCGTCCCCGGCGCGCCTAGTAGCGGCAGGAGCAGAAACCCGGTCACAATGGCACCCAGCGCAGCACCAACAGAATTGGCACCGTATAACTGCGCACCGATCGAGCGGCTTTGTGCCGCATCCTCCACCTGATGATGTGCAGCCAGTAATGGTAACCAGGCACCCAGTGCGAGTGTTACCGGTAAGGTTAACAGTACCAATGCGATCGACTGCCACCAGAGCGCATCAAACAGCGACTCATACTCTGTATGCTCAGCCCACTGCGCAAGTAATGGCAACCCCCACAGACTCAGCATCGTAAACGATGCGGCGATCATCGGCAGCAACGACAGCCATCGCTGGGAAGCGCGCTGCCTCACCAGCGCACTACCCAGTGCAATCCCCATCAAGAAGATTGCGAGCATCACCGCCATCACATATTCTGTACGCAGTAGTATCATGCCGAACAGGCGTGTCCACGCCACCTGCAGCATCAACGCTGCGGCGCCGATGCCTGCATACGCCAACAGGTAGCGAATAGCAAGCCACTCTGTACGGGAGCCCGCGCCGGCATGGTCGCAAGGCTCCGCCTTTACCGCTCGTGATAGCAGAAAGAGCATCACTGCAACAACGAGCCCCAGAATAGCAACCAGGCGAATCGATACCGTCCAGCCAAACAGTGGTAACAATCCAAGTGGCAACAGTGCGCCGAATGCGCCGCCCAGTGTGTTCAACGCATAAATTTTACTCAGGGAGACAGCACTGCCAGTGATCATTGAGAGCACAAGCGGAAAGCCAAGCCCCAGTGCAAAGGCGGGGATAAACAGCACTACAAAAACAACCACCCCTTGCAACGCATACCACTGAGACAGACCGCCTCCTGCGACACCAATCCCCAGCCATAGATCAAGTGCCTGAAAAAGCTGTGGTGTGAACCATGCAAACATTGCAACGGCTACTTCCAGTAGCACCAGGATTAAAAGTGGGTTACGCAGGAACTGCACCAGACGCGCGCCCACTAGGCTGCCGCTACCGAGTCCCGCCATAAAGGCTGAAACAGTGACCACAATACCGAAGATACTGACCCCAAACTGAAGTGACAGCATGCGCGCCCACAGCACTTCATAGGAGAGCGCGGCCATGCCAGAGAGGGCATAGACAATTGCAAGGCTCCACGCCCACATTGCACTTCTTTTTTGAAATGAATATAACAAACTTAACCCGCCTATCCCCTGGTCAGCCAGCGCCACTAAATGCTGAACGTGGGCGCTAGTGCAAACGGATTAGCGTAGCAGCGAGTCCAGGGTGACACAACTACGGCGACTGCACAAAGAAGCTCACTAAAAGGGGAAGAACCAGACTATCGCGGTAACGGCGTGCGCCAGTGAGAGGAACACAGTAAAGCCGGCACTAATCATATGCTGAACAAATAACTGCTTACCAAACAGTGCCATTTGCAGGCCGATGATGGCGGTAGCGAGGATCAGGAACAGTAACACAACGCCCATATAAAACAGTATCAGATGCTTCTGCTCGTCATCAATGGCAACCGCCTCACCCAGCACCTCTTCCTTATCAATAAAAGGTGCCAGCACAGCATGCGCGTTGTTTTCACTCTGCGTATCATCAGTCGCAGTCGCATTAAGACTCGTTAGCAGTAGCGACATCAATACGAAAAACAGCGTTGAAATGCGTGAAATTGATCTCATTAATCTATCGTCTCATTTTGACCCGGTACAACCTCAGCAGTCGATTTAGCCGGCTTCTCTTTCTTCTCTGTCTCCGGGGTACGGCCTGCAAACTTCCAGTAAAGGATTGCCATCAATATGGCGGGGATCAGCACCATCGGTAGTAAAAAAAGAAAGATCATCCATGGCGTGTCGATTGTGACATGAAGCCAGCGGTAGCTATCGGCTGCAAAACTGGTAATCGGCAAAACAGCCAATCCCGTAAATAACAATGATGTGATCAGGCGTTTCATTTTCAAACCTATGGTTTACGGTGTCTGGGCGCAACGAAATCCAAAGAAATCAGATGCGAAATTAGGCCATGCATAGTTGCGGTGGTATGTCGCAGTTGAGAAAGGATCGCTCTTCCACGAACCACCGCGTAGTACTTTATAACGCTCATCTGTCTCTTCGAACTCAGCCATCTTCATCGCTTTGGCTGGCCCCTGCCTGGGCTCTTTGGCTTTTCTTACTTTAAAAATACTGCTAGGCGCAGCACTTCCCATGTAAGCGGTAAAGTCATCAGCCGTCCACTCACTAACATTACCGGCCATATCCATCACACCATATGGGCTTGCTCCATTTGGGTAGGCGTTATATGGCGTGGTGCTGCCGACACTATAGTAAGTATTCAGTCGCTCGGCATCCATGTGGTTTCCCCACGGCCATCGGTAGCCTTCTGTACCGCGAGCAGCCTTTTCCCATTCAGCTTCTGTTGGCAGTCGCTTTCCTGCCCAGGCTGCATAATCGGATGCATTTTTCCAGGAGACCATCGTAACGGGGTGAAGCTCCAGCCCCTCGGCAATCTTGCCATCCTTCCAGTGTAACGGAGGTCGATGATTTGTTGCCGCAACAAAACGGGCATACTGCGCATTTGTAACCGGGTATTTATCAATCCGATAGGCATCTGTTTTAACAACATTTTGCGGCCGGTTATATACATTGGATTGTTTTCGATTCGTCCCCATCAGAAATTCGCCTGCCGGAATATCAATCATCGTCTCTAATTCGGCCCATTGCTCCGGTGTTAACAGCGCCGCAGCCTCTTCGACCGTATAACTCGCCTGTTGTATGTCTCCAAATTCGAAATCAACCTGAACAAACAACTCTTCACCCGCTGCTCGAATATGGTCATGCTCAAGCGCAAGGTCAATTCCCGCCTTATCTCGCATGTCGTGCATGCGGTTCGACCCTAGCTCAAGCACATGAATTGTGCCACCCACTAGCGATAAGACAATACAGGTAACAAAAGTTGCACCTATATAACGTTTACGTATCAGTCGCTGTTCTTTTGTCAGCGGAGCCTGGTGTTTAAATCTATTCATAATCAGGGAAGTATCTTATGTCATCAGCAGGAAAAAACAATTACACTTTTTCTGTTGGTTCGTCCTGCTTTTTTTGATGTCGTTTATGGAATTTAGATTTGGCTGAACGACCATAAACTTTCTTATTCACAATTTCACCGATCACCCCACCAATAGCGGCTGCCTCTACGGCAATGATCACTACCAGGATCCAGTAACCCACCGGGAGTAGTGTTACTCCATCTGGTAGATCTAATCGATGGTCGTAGAGCGCATTGTACTCGTAAACTCTAACAATAATGGGAGAGAAATATGCCAGAATCTTACCACCGAGGCCAAAAATCAGCGAGACCACAATTCCCGCAATAAAGGGGACGAAGAAGAGCGTTACGATCCACATAGGATTAAACGTTTGCACACCGTAAAACAGCTCCAAACTAACACCCATTAGCCTGTCACCAGCCATATTGACACCAGCACCAACCAGTACAGCAAAAAACCCCCATGCCACATCTCTGGGTGTCACTCTAAATACAGATGTAAACGACATAGCCTCTACCTACTCTGGTTGATACTCTTTACCTGTACGTTTTTCATATGCAGCCTTGCGTGTCTCTTCCAGGTACCAGTCTTCGACCTTCAGGCTAGCCATGTATGCAGCTAATACCCGACGATCTTCTTCTGGTAGATGAGCAAGTGAAGGCATCTGAAAACGCTGCTTCAATCGACTTGGAACTATTTCCTGAGGATTCTCAGCCGAGAAATAGTTATACAACCACTCCTCAGTTCGTAAAGAGCCAATCCCATCCAATGAAGGCGAGGGGACATTTTGTGTCAGATCATTTAAAAAGAAAATCTTATGGCACTCTCTACACGAGTGCTTTCTTATAAGTTTTCCTGCTTTATCACTAAGCTCATTTGAGGCAGTCGAATAATAAGGAATTCCAGGATCTTCTTCTGTGACATTTGCAACCTGCCACCCCTGATAAACAACCGATACAACTGCGATTAGCCCAATAAGAGCAAAGATTAACTTCTCACCTTTTTTCATTATTTTTTGCTTGCTTCTGCTCTGCGCGCTTCCTTAACACTTCTTCACGCAGATTTTCCTGCTTCTGCTGTACTTCCTTGCTCTTCTTAAAATCTTCATCACTCATTTTATCAACATCGTCATCATCAAATACGACATACTTAATGTCTTCGTCAAACTGGTTGTTTTTAAAACCCCAGCGTAATAGGAAAGCAGCGCCAATCAGTATGCCTGCCGCAGCTACCATCCATAAATATATCGTCCACCCATCAGGTAATGATTGTATATATTCTTTCACTTTTGACCCCTACAGTAAGAAACCTTCAATTAGCTGTAACCAGCCCATTCCGATGGCAATAAATATGCCTGCTATTATCGCTCCAAACATCACCTTTTCGCCCCTCTTTAACTTGTTTTTATTATTTTTCCCCCTGGGCAAATAAAAATAGATGATAATTGAGAAGAATATTAGCGAAATTACTAAAAATATAAAGATACCGACACTAAATGTCTGAGAGCGTAGGCCTTCGATACTCATATCAATGCCTAATACGCGATTATCAACTACCTCTTCAACTGCCAACTGCAGCCCACTAACATAGACCCATAGTTTCATCAAAAAGGGGCTACCACTTATAAAGTCTAAAACCATCATATCGACACAAGTTTCCGATCAGCTATCAAGCAACACACTTTAGCAAGCATCTGTGAGTAAAACCAGACTAAAGAAGTATGATTATATATTAATGCCATATGGCTGTCGCTTAAAAAAAAACCGCCCGTAAGGGCGGTTTTTTTTCAGACTAAGTAATATCAACCTTAGTTGAATACATCATCTCCACCTTCGGCAGCGTTATCTCTATGCTGCTTCCAATAGCTATCAACAAATAGCAAGCCATAGAGACCTGGTAAAATAAATACCAGCGTAATAATGGTTGCAAACACAGTAGGTCCGTGATCAATATCTAACATTGTAATTCTCCTATTGATTACTTGGCATTTGACATATCAGGCTTGCGGCTGAAGTGCGGCAGGCGCTTAGTGACAAAGAATGCAAAAAGAATAAAGTAAGTCACATAAAAAACATCAATAGTGTAACCAGTATCCCACCAGGGTTGCTTTCTTTCTGGAGAACCATCAGCTGTTGGATTGCCTTCAAAGTTAGCCAGTACAATTTTGTCACCTAGTACTGAGTAGTAATCTAGTGGGTATTTACCGGATGCCTGTGCTTCTTTGATGTGAGGTGCAATATTGAGAAGATCATCCCACGAAATAGGGTGACGTTCCAATGATGCCTTCACACGAGAATCTGCACGTTGATAGGCGATCTCATCGATTTTAGCCATTTTGGCGGCAGGATCTTCAATCGCCTGGATTTCAGGGGAATCCATCAGAGCCACATGCTCAACAAAGTCATGTGCAGTCGGACGTTGCCCCCAAATTGGCATTGTGATCATGAACGCAGTCAAAATGATCAGGCCCATAAGAAACGTTAATGGAAATGGTAAGCGATTATTACCCTCCCAAAGCCCACCATGTTTCTCGGCCTCCCAAAGTTCAATTATTCTGTTCTGCTCAGCCTCATCAGAGAGAGAGTAGAACGGTTGGTCAAATTTAATAGCCATTTATATTTCTCCCCAAATGTTACTTGAGACTCGTCAGGATCCAGTCAACGAGCGCACGTGCTTCAGAATTACCTGCATATTCTGGAATTTCAGGTGGATAGATCCTAGTTCCAGCTCGGTATTCCTTATACTCTGCACGCCACTTGTCAAAATCAATCTTGTTGCCATGTGCATCTGTCTCACCCCAAAGGTAATCAAAACGCGGCATGATTGAGTTTGGCTGAACAAGACGTGGATTGAAGAAATGCATATCCATCCATTCTCTTGATGAGTTACGTGAAGCTACATGAAGGATATCAGGAGCCTTGCGGTCAGAACCAAAAGCTGTTGGCATTTCACCGTTGAAATCGCCTAGCATTGGTGGAGCACCAAAGATCTGCCAGTCTTGTGTCTGCTCAGGTAGTAGTGTATGACACCACCAGCAACCCTCAGTGATGTAGACCGTCTTGCCTTTACCGACGTAGCGGGTATTTTCATCTGATGCAGCACGCAGAGTATCAGCTGGTGTCCAGCCTTTGAGTGCTGTTAGATTTTCAATGTAATCCCAGTCTTTGCCATTAACTTCACCGCGATTAATACCGAAAACAGCGCCCTGAGCTTCACTTGCCTCACCCATTTTTCCAAGATTCAAACTCAACTGGCTCACCGTTGGCCCAGTATTAGCTGGATGACGGACAGCTGGTGCGAATGGCACACCCGGCTCATAGACATAAGCACGCATTGGCGGATCAATTTTCTCTCCAGTTTTTGGATCTTTGTCCAAAATCACTGTGATAGGCTTACCCGCACCGGTCACAAGTGGATCTTCGTAACTAAAGCCAATTACACGGCCATTAGATAATGACTTATCCAGACCAACCCAAGTTGACTCCGCTGAACGAAAGTCAAAACTTGGAAACATTAGCGTAATACACATCGAGAGACCTAACATCCCCCCGATAGCCGCTGCCCCTAATTTATGTTGTTGAAATGCCACGTTTAAAACCCTCCCATTTATCTTTTTTATCCCCCTTCTCTCGACCCTCACTGAGAGAAGGGGATATGTACGACGATTTACTAAAGCTAGCTTCTAGCGTTCGTAAGCCATCTCGTGGGCATAACGACCAGCTGGAACTACGGTTCCTTCGCGAGCGGTCATGTACATGTTGTAGAGCCATACCAGGTTACCGGTAAATACCATTGTACCGCCAACCCAACGAGCGATCATGTATGGATGTTCTGCAACCACCACGTCAATGTATGGTACTTCGTAGATCTTCCCTGCGCCCTGAATCAGACCAGCAATAGTCATTGAGATCCAGTAGATACAAAAGCCGATCAGAACGAACCAGTAATGGAAATTAGCAAGCGCCAGAGAGTAAAGTTTTCTTCTCAGGATCTGCTGAAGACCGAAGTATACAGCCGCGATTTCCAGGAATGTAGACATACCAAGCAGTGCCAGATGAGCGTGAGCCACAATCCAGCCAGTACCATGGACGTACCAGTTGATCGCACGAGTCTGCTGGAAACCACCCTGCATATTCAAAGGAATAGCAAGCAGAACACCAGTAATAGAGAACTTGGTCTCAACATTCTCAACAAACATGCTCCATTTGCCTTTCATTGTCAGCAAGATGTTAGCTACGAATGCTACTGCCGGGATCAGAATCAAAACACCTTCTACAGATGCGAATGACTTCAACCATTCAGGCAGTGGGGCAGACATCAGGTGATGCGACGCTGGTGTTGAGTAGAACGCGATGATTGACCAGAAATGCAGATGACCAATTCTATGTGAATAGAGTGGGTTACCGGTCAACTTTGGAATGGTGTAATAAGCAATCGCTGCTGCAACTGGCGTAATCCATAGACCAAGTACGTTATGGGCAAACCAGAAAGTCATGTACGCTTCTGTTAAGCCAGTCAAGTTGAATAGCTCTGGAGACTGACCTACCGCGAATACAACCATTACCATAAAGATACAAGCACCGAAGAACCAGTTGGTAATATAGATACCCTGGGTTCTACGATGTGCAATGGTCATCCAGACGTTAATACCCAGCGGAAGCAGTACACCAAGGAAGACCACAATATCGATCGGCCAGATCAGATCTGAATATTCACGACCAGATGTAATCCCCATCCACAATAGAAAAAGACCAAGACTCAGGCCAACATTCCATAGGAACGCATTCCAGAGACCCAGTTTTTCAGACCACAGCTTGGTGTTACCCAGCGCTGGAGTCATGTACATCATGGTCATTGCGAACGCCATTGAAATCCAGCCAAGAATGACAGCTAGTACATGCACCTGGCGCATGTGACCAAAAGCAAACATTTCCGTACCAGTAACCCAGTCCGGAAATGCCAGCTTGGCGGCATTAAAGGAACCTAGCCCAGTCCCTATTACAAACCAAAAAATTGCTGAAAAACCAAAGAATACCGACGACGAACCTGCCGGTATATCTTCGTTTTTCGCAAATAGATATTTAATTAGCATTTACCCTCTCCTCCATAAATCGCAAACTATTCGGCTCAGCTCAGCTGGCCGGATTTTATGCTTTTATCACTCTGTTGTTTTATTTAGTAGATACCAAGAAAACCACATACTTGAAAATGCAAGGATGATCCCACATGCACCTGCGAATGCTGCCATAATACGCCCCCTTTCTACTTATTTCGAATGTCGTAACTCAGACTCACCAAGACTACTACCAGGTTCCGGTAGACTGCCCACGCGCCTCTAAAGCCCCATGCTTAGCCATCGCGAGACCTGTGATAATTGCAAAGGCCAGACCAAAAACCAGCATTACACAATCAATGAACCCTGAAAATGTGCTTGGATTAAGTGCATCCATCCCCCAACCACCCCAGTTTTCGTAAGGTCCACGACCAACTGCACACATCACAGCAGCGCCAAATACACTACCGTTACCCATGCCTGTCGTAAATCCCGCAATCAGTAGCACCCAAAAGGTATTACCTAGTGACAGTTTATTTTTCATCTCCACCCTCCCATGTCGATCTTTATTATCGTACACATAATTGATTGATATCGATTCTGCGTACGCACCACCTTCCCCTCTAAAATGCGTTTACTCTTCAATTACCCTAAGCTAAGAGTGTTTTCCTGCCATTCTTACTCCGTCCAGCAGGCTATTACACTTCTGCCCCGCGGCCAGATTACTGCACCAAGGAGACAGGGAACTTGGTCGAAGATACTGACACATGTCAGTTAATATCGTCAAGGTCTTTATAACAAATATTCAAGTGCTTCCGGCACTACAGTTAAGGGATAAAGTGGTTTTATTAACAACTCCAATCTGGCCCAAAAACCATCCTCATAACATACTGTAAGTGCTCTATTTTTTGCAACAGAAAGCGCCTGGATTAATGCACAGCGAAGGGTAGTGATCGCAGCGCTTAATTCATATATGATCTAACTTAGAACTCCATCTTTGTACTAGAACACATCAAAAAAGCGGGATAAAGAGCATGAAGGAAACTATCATTTATCTAATTGTGGCAATCAGTTCGCTACTCCTTATGGCCTATACTGTTCACATGTTTGTAGGAGGACTGGTCGATGAAGAAACTGAACAGACGATCACAATTATTGTATTAGGGATATCTGCCACCGTAATGGCATTCTTGGGATGGGATATTGTAAAACGCCGAACAGGCAGAGGCTAACGCGGTATACGCGAGTATAGCGCTACGCCCGGTGAGCTCTAACCGTAAATACGCAGAAACTCTCGCAGCTCTTTGTATTCGCTTTCATCCGCAAATTGCCCACGATGAAATACGTACTGACACTTCTTACCATTAAGATCGATCCCGGTAATCGCAAAGCTCTTTCCGGCGAAATCAGGAAAAAATCGAGCCCCTTTAACAAGCTCAACCTTCTCACCATTTCGCAGACCAAAGGCTATTCGCTGCTTATCAACATCGATACTTATTGGCGATGAGCCGGTTAACATCATTCGCGATTTCAGTATTCGATTAGCGCCTGCCAATAGAAAGAATGATGCCATAAACATCAAAAGGTATGCCCAGTTTTTATCAGCTGTATACCACATTTTTAATGCGATTGAGACCAGGAAAATAACTGTCGGCACATAGAGCGCCAGATCCCAGTACATCCCTTTCCTGTCCTGAACCAGCTCAACACGATACTGCTTTTTAGCCACTACTTAAACCTCTGCAATTTAACTCTGGACTGCTAATAGTGGCTGCAGTGCTTTATCGATTTCCTGGTAAAGCAGGCGCCCGGGGCGCTTAAAGACCACTTTCTGGTTCTTATCGATAACAAAAGTCCACGGGTCACCCGTGACTTTATACTCAATAAAAGCCTCTGGGTTCTGGTATTGATCCATGTGTACTATAATTATTTCAGACTCATATTTGTTTAAGATCCCCTTCAAAACCTGAAGCTGCTTATCACAGACGGTACAGTGCCCTGGCGTTGCAAACTCAACAATGACTGGCTTCCCCTGTGCCAGTGCATCATCAAGGGAATACTGATACATGCGTTCATCTGGATAGCGATAACTAGTAATCCGGCTAAAATCACCGTCAACATCAGCAAGTGTCTTTGTTTTCATAATAGGCGCTTGCTGGCCAATCTTCAGCGTTGAGGCATCAAATTCAAAACAACCGTTAAGTCCGACCACCACAAAAGCGACGACAAACAGCCGGGTTGTCTTATTTACAATCTCGAACATAATCTTTCTCCCAGCCCATGCAGGTGCGGAAAATATTAAAGCCCCAAATAATATTCGCCGACAGCACAAGAAGACCAAACATACCGACAGTAATCATTATGGGACGGACAATTTCACTGGTCTCAGCTGGAGACATCGACATACTCGCCATGCCACCCATCACACCAGCAGCAACAAATGACACCACCATTCCAAGCAAACCAAAATTATGCATCCAAAAGTGAATACGCACCAGTTTAAAACTATAAATTGGTCGCCTGACCAGGCGAGGAATAATGTAGTAAATCGAGCCAAATATGGCCATCTCTACCCAGCCAAGCAGATTAAGGTGACCATGGCCCAGCATAATCAGGTTACCATGAGGGCGATGATTAATGAATTCCCTTAAATCAGGGAACATACCAACAATCACACCCCATGAGAAACCTATAATACTGTAAATCACACAGGCATAAATAAACCAGAGGGTATATTTACGGTAATCCTGCTCTTGTTCATGCGTCCAGGGTCTAGCGCGCATCGATCACCTCTTCATCCGCAGCATCACGATCTGCCGCCTCTCCTTCTTCACGCTTGATACGATCGCGAACATCTTCATATTTTTCTTTCCACCCTTCTGGAGCCCATGAACCAACCATTCCATCGATAAATTCAGAACGCTCCGGCGGCGGGACTTTGGAGACTGATGAGCCTGCCACGGCTTTTAGTTCAGAAAGAAAGACAGCGATAGGTCTAATCTTATCTTCAGAAAGCCTGGCAATAATGTTACCAGCCTCTTTCCCAACGCCATGGTCAATCGTTGGCCCTTCGTAAACACGCTCAGGTTCTAATAAAAACTGCTCCAACCAGTCAATACTTCTTTTCGAGCCAATTCCATCTAATGACAGCCCCATACTGGTACCACTCCGTACTGCACGGTGACATGCATTACAGTTCGCCTTCATGTAGTAACCATGACCGATTTTCCCTTCTTCGGAAAAATTAAAAAAGGTTGTCTGAGTAAACATCGGCTTCTCAGAAGTCAGGCGAACACTTTCCAGCACGACATAACCAATCGCGGCGAGACAGAAGAAGGCACCGAATATACCTAACAATATCTTCTCACCGGACTTCAGGGGTTGCTTTTTTGCCATACCAGGAATATTACCAATTCGTTTGGTGAGCCCCATTTCCGTTGCTCACAATATAGATTTTACAGATAAAAAAAGGCGGGCAATTTGCCCGCCCTTTCTCACGACTTTTTACTGCCTCGCTACAACAAATCCAGATTTTAGTGGATTGTATAAGGAGTCTGTGGATTGCCTGGCGTGCTTCTCTCGGCAGAAGTCAGATATGCAGCAGCATTGTTGATGTCATCATCAGACATCTTCCTGGCAATTGCACGCATCTGACCCATTGGATCATTTGCACGACTTCCATCACGGAACTTCTTCAGCTGACTGACCAGATAGGTATAACGCTGATTCAGAATTACAGGATAGATAGGTGGTGCACCTCGACCTGCATAACCGTGACATGACTTACATGCAGAAAGCTCTGGGCTACCAATTTCAACAAGTGATTTTCCGAAGTTGGTTTTACCTGTAACGACACCATTAGCAGCTAGCTCTTTAAGGTTTGAACCAGCAAAAGCATCTTGCTTTTGCGCAAGATAAGTAGCCACATCACGACGATCCTGTGGACTCATGCCTTTTGCATTGGCATTCATCACGAACATCGTTTCATCCATACGCTTATCTGTTGCAAAATCTTCCAGTTGTTTCAACAGGAAAGTAAAACCCTGTCCCGCTAGACGCGGTGTCCCCATATTATCATCACCGTTGCCATCAACACCGTGGCATGAATTACAGGCAGGGACATCACCCTTCCCCTGTTCATATATGGTTTTACCATTACTAACGTTTCCATCACCTTTTGAGTACTGAGCGGATGCCATAGCCGCTGTTGGTGCAAGCGTGCCTGCAACAAACGCCAAAGCTGACATCGATATTAAGTACCTACGCATTTCAAGACCCCTCCCAATTTTTATACATTTTTTCCAGATGATCTTGGAATTGGTCGCACCACAACTGATACGAACAGGCCCTCGCCATCAAAGTCATCCGGCTAAACTTAATGCTATTTTTTACGAATTCATTTTCAGCATTACTGCTGCCAAGCCAAAAGCCAAGATAAACCAAAGCAGGTACAGTGTTGCAATCGCTGGTGTCTCTAACATTTCAATCCCTCCTAACAAAGCCTCAAAAATAGTTCTAATTGCGACGAATTCATAATCGATTCGCGCATTATACCCCCCAAAAAATCTTAGAGTAGACCACCCTATGCATTACAGCATTTTGGTTGGGAATACCCAAGGATGGTGATATATAACATGACCGATCGATACAGTTCAAGCACTAAATCCCTTTAAATCCCTGAGCACCCCAAAAACCCGCCGTATCCACTATGCGGAATCCACGATGCCGCTCATCCCCCCGAGATAACTCGACCACCTCACTGCTACCAACCTCAGGCGCAATATAAACCAAGCATATCCTACTAAACAATCGTACATTTAACCCCAACATACGCGATGGAGAGTTATTGACATCGCCCACTCAATGTAGATACTCTCTGTGTCTTACGTTTTATGTAAAAGATGGCTCGGCTAAGTTTCGAGCTGGGCCAACAACAAAATTTTAGCGTTTTTATTTTGGGAGGGGATTATCATGGGTGCATTACCAGCAACAACGATCGCTGTAACACTAATTCTTTTTGCAATTATACCTCTGCTGTTTGCAAACTAAAGGATTATTGAATACCAGTAGAACCAAGTTTGAGCAGTTAAAGACACGCCCCAACGGGGCGTGTTCTACTTTAAAGAACACCAAAAAAGTCGAACGAAACCATCAAGCCCCATTAATAGCCTTTAAGTGCTGAGGCATTTTTATTTCTACACCCGCAGGGGTTCTCTACCTTAACGTCGATACCTGCCAAACCTGCATTTTGAAAGATAAAACTACTTACGCTGGAGAGAACATGCGAGTCGCCATCCCTGAAAAATACCTGAGACTGATTATACTCGCTGTCTGGATTGCCGCACTTTTCTGGGGGTTTAATCTCATCAACCTGACCCCTTATGGGCTTAATGAAGGGGCCGCAAAAGCACTTCTATTTCTCTGGTCGATAGTGGACCGAATCGCCAATCCTGTCGCTACCTTTGGTACCCCGGATATGCGTGCCATTCTGCTGCTACCCGTCGCGATCTACTGGTCCGGTAGCATGCTTGCCACCAAAATATTCACCGCCATGCTCGCTTTTTTTGGCACAATGTTTCTCTATTACTGGGCGCGAAGAGAAAATCATGAATCTGCCCTGATGGCGACAGCGCTGCTGCTGATCTGCCCGCTGACCATTACCCAGATCAGTTCGATCGGTACTGGCCCGATGCTGCTGCTCACCTTTGGCATCGGCCTGTGGGTAAGTAATACCTATCGCGCCAAGCCACGCCCACTAGGCGGCTGGTTCTTCGTACAACTGTTAGTGGTCATCACCGCTGTGAGCCTGCACCCGGCAGGGCTTGGCTATGCGCTTGCACTGGCCTGGTTGTGGATCAGAGACCCGCTCAACAAGACCCAGCAAAGACAGATACTCGTTGGGCTTGCAATTGCAATCCCACTCATTCTTACTTTCCAGAATGGCTGGCAGAAAGATATCGTCTGGTTTAGTGACCCACTCGCCACCCTGGCCAACGCCATTCAGAACGGTGCGATTGGATTTGGTGAGCCAGCAAGCTGGCTTATCGGACTGGTCGTTGCGCTACTGCTCGTTATCGTTATCATTCGCGACCGGGCATTTCTACTCAACGATCTGATGGGCAGCGCGCTGCTATTCGCCGTACTTGTCGGCCTTGTTGCGGCGACTCCAGAGTGGGCAATGATCGCCATTGCGCTGCTGCTTTTTCGCGGCATGGCACTGCTCGTTACGTTCAACCAGTCCTTTAGCAGTAACAGTTTGATGGGACAGCGCGGTATCGTCATTGTTGTGCTATTCATTGTCAGTACCGCTTTTATGCTGGCAGACAAACAGTATCGACAGATCCTGAAAAGCGAGCTTCTCTCCCCAACCGATGACATCATCCATCAGCTGGCGGTTGAAGCCGCCGACCCTGATGCCCCTTTCCAGGCTGCGAGTCAGTGGCCTGCACGCACCATGCTGGCGACCCGTCGCGACGTTTTTCCACTGCCCTACGCCAGGGAAGATAGCGCGGAATTCCTGAGCAGCATTAAAGGCATCACACATCTGATATTTGACCACACACTGGAGGAGAACTTGGGGTTAAGTAAAAACATATCGGAGCTCAGCGGTATTGCCGAGACGCTGTCACTTCAGGAGGCGGGGGTTGTGATCCGCATTAAAAAGGCTCCAATAGCGCCGCTTGAATCACCATCACATACAACAGAAAGCGAAGCAGCAACCACCAAAACTGAGGGCTAACGCTGGCAGCGCCCGCAGTACCAGGTGGAGCGCTGCCCCTGCACAGTCTGACGAATAGCAGCGCCACAACTCACGCACGGCTCGCCACCGCGACCATAGACCTGCAGGCGCTGTTTAAAGTACCCAGGCTCGCCCGCGCCATTATAAAAATCGCGCAGTGTCGTGCCGCCCTGCTTGATCGCCTCCGATAACACTGCCCTGATTGCGCTCACCAGTCGTTCGCAGCGCGCGCGTGAGAGTCGCTTCGCCGCCCGCGCTGGATGAACCCCGGCACGAAACAGCGCCTCGCTGGCGTAGATATTCCCCACACCCACCACTACCTGGCCATTCATAATCAATTGTTTAATTGCGACACTGCGCTGTTGTGCAATTGAGTGAAGATAGTCAGCATCAAACGCCGCTGCCAGCGGCTCTACCCCAAGCTTCGCAATGAGAGGGTGTTGCAGTGGATCTTTTGCCGTCCACAGCACCAGCCCGAAACGGCGTGGGTCGCGATAGCGTAACGACCCTCCGCTCGCCAGAAAAAATTCAACATGATCGTGTTTTTCTAGCACGACACCTTCAGCCACCAGACGCAGGCTGCCGGACATCCCAAGGTGAATAATCACACTACCACGGCCACTTTTCAGTAACAGATATTTGCCTCGGCGCGTCACAGATTCAAACATGCCACCCTTCAGCGCCGTTGCCAGCCTTGCACTCACCGGACGGCGCAGCTGCCGCTGATAGGCCTTTACTGCAGTAACCACCTCGCCAACCAGATGCGGCTCAATACCTGCCCGCGTGGTCTCGACCTCTGGCAGCTCAGGCATCGCCACCCACAGTCATCTGTATCAGGCGCTCACCCTCCTCTTCTGTGAAGTGGTAACGCACCCCGCGCTCAACGATGCCCAGCACAAACTCCGGCTCATGTAACAGGATATCCAGCTGCAACATCGTGCCATCCGCCAGCACCAGCGACAATCTCTCAACATCACTCTCCGGCTCAGAATAGCGTGATACACGTCGCGCATGCGACTCATTCCACGCTGCCAATACAAGTTCATCATCGATTACCTGATTATTAAAACGCACCTCAATCAACTCACTCTGCGGTGAAAGCAGCTCCAGTGCGACAAAATCATACGGCGACATCAACAGATAATGATGAATACGATCAGAGAGCAGATTGACAGTGCCATCAACCAGCACATAGCGGTAACCATTGAGCGGTTCGGTATCACCAAAAGCGTACTGCTCGCCGTCGAGACCTAGCTTCACCTTTGGCACAGCCAGGCCGTATTGAGCCAGTCCATTATCATCTACCGCGAAGCTTGCATGGCTCACCGCACGGCGCAGCTGCAACAGGGGTTCAACCCGAAACGGGTTGGCAGGTAAATTGATCGGCGCGGTTAGCTGCCAGCCGTTAACACCTCGCACCATCGTAATGAATTCTCGTTCCGGCCGCTCAATCGCGACACGCTGCACCTGTGCCGGTGATAGCGGCGAAAGCCTCTTCGCCGGTTCAGCCTCATCAAGCCCCGGGCGTAGATAGGCAAGCGCAGCCAGCGCCACCACAATCAGAGAGAGCAACAGATTCAATAACCAGCGGGCGCGCATTCAGACCTTCATCGACGACGACGTCGCCACCAGATAAAAAAACCGCTGCCGAGCAGCAGTAACGGCAACACCACCAGAAATGTACCCCCCAGCATCGCCAGCTCAAATTCGTCCATTTCCAGCGTAATGTCAGAGGCACTTTTTGCGGGGATCGACAGCAGCGCCTCATCATCCATCAACCAGTTAGCGATGTTCATCGCCAGCTGCAGATTCCCCCCGACACCGAGATAGCCGTTTGATAGAAAGTCGCCATCACCAATCACCACCACACGCTGCTGCAAATCACCGCGGTCGCGGCTCAACGCCACTCCGATATTCAGTGGGCCTGCGATATCGGCGGCATCAAAACCGATGCTGCCGGCAATCTCGCCACGCTCCGCCCAGACATTCGATAGTGTCTTTAACAGCGTGGTCGGTTGCCACTCCCCCGCATCGCTAATTTCGATACCGCGCGCCACCGGGAAGAGAGTATTAAAATCAAACCCCGCCACCACCGGATGCGCGCCGTAACTCGCCACCAGCACCATGCGCGGGTCATCGGTACCAAACAGCTGCATGCCGACCTGTGAAACATTGGGGTCGATAATTGTGCCAGGCAGGAACTGAACCCCAATCTCTTTACCCACGCCAGAAAGCCCAAACAGCTCACCGGGATCGACCAGCCACAATAGATTGCCACCGCGGTCGAGGTACCCCTGAATCGCCACCAGCTCGCCTGCCAGCAGATCGGCTCGCGGCCCGGCAATCACCAGCAGCGACGTGTTTTCCGGTACCTCAGCCACGCTAGCGAGGTTCAGCCCATAAAGCTGCGCCCCCTTCACCTGTAGCTGCTGCGCCCAGGCAGAGAGATCATAGTTCGCCGCCCCGAGAAAATCACGCTCACCATGCCCCTGCAAAAAAGCGATTCTGCGTTCACCGCCGCGCAACACCTTTTGCAATGCGTTACTGAGCCCCTCCTCTGAAATCTGTTGAGTGCGCGCCTGCTGCCCGGCAGACTCAATCACCATCTCGCCTTCGGTGGTGATGTTCATCTCGCGTACCCGCTGCGGCTCAGCGTCCGGGTTGATAAATTTCAGCTCAATATCCGCTTTGTAACGCTGATAACGGGCCACCAGCTCAGTAATATGTTTGCGTACCATTGGCGTCTCACGCACAAATACGGTGATGGTCACCGGCTGCGGCATCTCTGCCAGCAGCGCAACGCTGGCCTCCGACAGGGTGTTGCGTCCGTTCTCTGTCCAGTCGGCCTGATAGTGATATTGTGTACTCAGCCACCCGGCCAGACCAACAGCGCCAAGGAACAGCACCATAAACAGCAGGTTCTGCAGCAACATCAAACGGCGGGATTTTAATGTGACTTTCATAGCGCGTTAATACTGCGTCCGCTCGGCATCAAGACGGCGAATCGACAGCACCAGAAACACGGTAATAAAGAGCAGGTAGTAGATCACGTCTGCACTATTAAAGACCCCTTTCAATAGCGCCTCGTAGTGGCGCAGAATCGACAGATAACCCAGTACATCTCCCCCTTGCCCCCCATCGCCTTCTGTACTGTTACCCGCCCAGTCCAGAATCCACAGCAGCAGCAGCACCCCAAAGGTACTGACCGCCGCAACCGTCGGCTGCGCCGTGAGTGATGACATAAACAGCCCCACTGCCGCAAAACTCGCCAACAGTAAAAACAGCCCAAGTACCGCAGCTGCCAGCACACCAAGGTCAAGTGAACCACCCAGCAGCAGTGCCAGCGGCATCATCAGGATCATCAGCAACATGATCAGCAGAAAGATCATCACCCCGACAAACTTACCCACTACAATTGAGGTCATCGAGATCGGCGCAGCAAAGAGCAGCGTTAACGTCTGATTGCGGCGCTCATCACTAATCAGCCGCATCGTAATCAACGGCACGATCAATAGCAGGATCATCGCCGCGTTACCGAGTAGTGGCACCGCCACAATCTCGGTGATGCCCGGCGCACCCGGCAGTGTTGGCAGGCGCGGTTGCAGCTGCATAAAGAGATCGATCTGCACCAGAAACATATAGGCGAGGATCAGCTGCACCACCGCAAGAATCGACCACGCCTGTGGCGATAGAAAAAGAGAACGCAATTCACGCCCGGCTATCGTAAAGATCATGCCGCTTCACCCTCGCTCTCACCGTGGCCATGGAGATCACCGGTGGTGATCTCGACAAACACCTGCTCCAGCGTCATCCGCTCGGGCGTCAGCTCATGCAGCCCCCAGCCATTCGCCACCGCCTGCTCGACAATCGCATCAGCAGGGTCATTGCCGACTTCATAACCGATGCGTAGGCGACCATCGTCTACTGGCTCCACCGAGACCACACCGTCGATCGATTCCAGTTCGCTGACCGGCGGCGGCGAACGCAGCGCCACCAGCAGTGTCGTCGCCTGCAACTTCTCTCGCATCTGCTCAATCGACTCATTCAGCACCAGCCGCCCGCGGTTAATAATCTGCACCCGGTCACACACCGACTGCACCTCCGGCAAAATATGGGTCGATAACACCACGCTATGTTCGTTGGCAACTTCACGGATCAGGCTACGGATTTCACGAATCTGGATCGGGTCGAGTCCCACCGTCGGCTCATCCAGTAGCACCACCGATGGTGAATGGATGATCGCCTGTGCAATCCCGACACGCTGCTGATAACCCTTGGATAGATTGGCAATCAGACGCCTTCCAACCGCTGTTAGCCCACAACGCTCTTTGGCCAGATTGATCGCGGCGCGTCGTTGACCAGCAGCGATACGATTAATCCGTGCACAGTAAGCGAGGTACTCATCAACCGTGAGGTCACGATAGAGCGGCGGCGTTTCAGGCAAAAAACCGAGCTCTGCCTTCGCAGCCATCGGCTGATCAAGAATATCGATGCCGTTGATCAACACCCGCCCGCCACTCGGTGCAAGGTTACCACCGATGATGCGCATGGTTGTCGATTTGCCCGCACCGTTCGGGCCGAGAAAACCAACCACTTCACCACGCCGCACCTCAAAACAGAGGTCGTGCACAGCGCACAGCTCACCATAATAACGATAGAGATTTTCAACGATGATTAGACTATCCATACTCATCATTTAATAGTACTTTCATACAGCCAGCAATACAAAATAGAATAGCCTGCCGTTGCAACGAATTTTATTATGAAGCAGACCACCCCACTACTCGGCGTCGATACCGGCGGCACCTTTACCGACTTTGTGCTGTTCGATGGCAAACAGCTCAGGATCCATAAAGTGCTATCGACCCCGCATGCACCAGAAGAGGCGATTATTCTGGGCGTAACTGAGCTCGGCCTGTTAGATCAACCAGTCAATATCGTCCACGGCTCCACCGTCGCCACCAACGCTGCACTCGAAGGCAAGGGGGTACGCACCGCCTTCATTACCAATTACGGCCTGGGCGATATGTTGACCATTGGACGCCAGACGCGCGAACAGCTCTACGAGTGGCACCCACAGCCGATCACACCACCCGTAGCGCGCGAATACTGCCTTGAGACCGGTGGGCGACTGGGAGCCGACGGCCGCGAGGTTGAACCGCTCACAAGCGATGAGCTAAATAAATTAAGCGAGGAGCTCGCAGCGCTAAAACCGGAGGCCGTTGCGATCAATCTGCTGTTCTCTTTTATTGATGACCGTTTTGAGAGGGCCATTGAGGCGGTCATCCCTGCTGGAATCTTTATCTCACGCTCATCCAGCATCCTACCTGAGTACCGTGAATATGAACGCGGTATCACCACCTGGCTCAACGCCTGGGTGGGGCCGCTGGTTAAGGCCTACCTGCAACGGCTAAGTGCAGGGCTGCCCAACGCCAACATCACCGTGATGCAGAGTGCCGGTGGCACGATGGGCCTGTTACTCGCCGCTAACGAGGCGGTCAACATGCTGCTGTCTGGCCCCGCCGGGGGGCTTGCTGGTGCGCGTTACACTGCCGCCGCAAGTGGCCAGCAGAAGCTGCTCAGCTTCGACATGGGCGGCACCTCCACCGATGTGGCGATGCTTGATAGCCGCCCTGATGAAGCGTTAACCCTCACCAGCAACGGCAAGATCGGGCACTACCCGGTCGCGGTACCGATGGTCGATATGCACACCATCGGCGCGGGTGGTGGCTCTATCGCCTATCTGGATGCCGGAGGACTATTGCAGGTGGGTCCCAAATCCGCTGGCGCAGACCCCGGCCCAGCCTGTTACGGCAAAGGCGGCGCTGCACCAACCGTTACCGATGCCAACCTGGTGCTGGGACGGCTCTGCGCCAACGCCTTTCTTGGTGGCAAGATGCAGCTCGACCTGGCAGCGGCGCGTACGGCAGTCGCGACGATCGCTAAGCCGCTGGGTTTATCGATTGAACAGGCAGCAGCGGGAATCATCGAGATCACCAATGAACAGATGGCACAGGCACTACGGGTCATCTCGGTGCAACAGGGGCATGATCCACGCGACTTTACTCTGGTCTCATTTGGTGGCGCAGGTGGGCTGCATGTCTGTGCGCTGGCCGAAAAGCTCGGTATGACGCGCGCACTGGTGCCAATTCACGGCGGGGTACTATCAGCACTCGGCATGCTCACTGCACCACGTGCGCGCCAGCTGTCACGTACACTGAGCAAGCCGCTCCTCTCATTAAGTGAATCACAGATAACCAAACAGCTTGAGCGATTAAAGCAGCAAGGGGTTAGCGCACTACAACAGGAAGGGTTAACTGCAACAGAGATCACCACACACCCGTCACTCGACCTCTGTTATCAGGGGCAGTCCAGCACGCTGAATATCCCGTGGGTTATTTCAGCGAATACGATTGATGATGCTATCAACGATTTCCATCGGGCACATCAATCACGATACGGCCATCGGCTCGACTGCGCTATAGAACTTGTTAACGTGCGCATGGGCCTGCGTGGCCCGATGCCGTCAATCACACTCTCACCCCCCACCACTCAACCCGCCTCAACCAGCAGCGCTTCGGTCTATCTTGACGATACCTTCTCAACGATTGATGTAATTGCACGCGATTCATTAAGCGCTGAAATAACCGTTCACAATCCGGCACTGCTTACCGAAACGGTTTCGACCATTTTTATCGATAAGGGCTGGGATTGCAGGCGAGATGATGCAGGGAACCTGCTACTTGAAAGGCAACGCTCCTAGCGTGCCAGGAAAACCATATATACCATGCAGGGGGAGAGCTCCCTCTGCATGGCATTACAATTGACAACAACCTTAATTTACTCGCCGCCAGCTCCAGCCAGTCGACCACTCCGAAGACTCATCCACTACACTTCTTCCGAACCCCGCATCGACCCAGCCACGCACACGCCAACCAAAACTTATCGTGCCATTAACTAGCGTCCCTACCTCGCCAGCGCCAATCACATTAAACGTAGTATCAAATTGTGTCACCACCAGTCTAATATCGCACTGAACATTAACATCATCCTCGCAATTTTCTACCTCGCCCTCCAGAAGCAAATCATACAATGGCCAGAAATCCCCAAAAAGATGCTCATACCGCCATGGGATATCGGCGCCTACGGGCAATAGAACACTGCTAACGGATGCAGCCCCATTAACTGTCTGACTCCATGTAAGCTCCCAAATTGCCGTATCAACTGGCACAAAAAGCGCGCCGATATAGTAACCTGTGGTATCAATACTTTCATTGAGGTTCAATAGAACACCGGCGCTATTATGAATAACATAGCTTCCTGCTGATAAATCAACAACAGCTGTGAACTCATCTAAAAAGGCATCAAACCCCGTTCGATCAGCATCAAACGGCGAGGTAAAACAATCAAAGCGTGTGGCATCAACCCCAGCGATAGCGCCTAACTCATTAGAAAAATTTGCATTGATCATAGCAAGTACTTGTTCCAGATCCTTCCTGTCCCAGTTACCGGCATGAGTCACCCAGTCATTGAATGCCGCCTCTAAACCGCTTCCAAAGGCAAGAAACAAGGCCAGCGTTGTAAATGGCGTTGCGTTTGCTACCCCGGAGCTTGTGGCAAAACTATACATCACAGGTATGCTGCTATCGTGGGGTTCAATACGAATCAGATATGGCCCAGGCCGACCTTCAAGGTTCGCGGAATATTTGCCATTAGCATTACTCTCTGCAACTAACGTATCACCTCGCCGATCAACAATCTTTATAACTGCCGGAACCGGCGCACCAACTGCGACTGTACCCGTCAAATTTCTTGTTACACCAGTGATTCCTGAGGACCCCGTATCCTGCGCTCCAGGCGGATTAACATCCTCCCCACCTCCGCCACTACCACAAGCAATCAGTGGCAATGCTACAAACATGACTATTAATGCCCGAACAAATTTCATCATCCCCTCTCCCGGTTGTTAGCAAGTTATTATTCTCTTGAGGAATCACTCGCCAGCACTATCAACTCACAAACATACCAGATATAATATATATGACAACTAAATAAAAACATAAACTACGAGGGATAAAAAGAGCAGTATTGTGGAGAGGGATATCACCATAAAAGGCGATATAAATGACGCTGTGGCTTATATTCGGTTGAACAGCTTCTAATGCCGGCTAGCAATGACTGGAGTTAAACGATAATAGCCTGTGCGTGATCTATATCTACTACACAACCGGGGTTTATAAAAGTCCGGCGATGACGAGATGGCGGTCGCTGACCGCCTCAACCGTTAAGCTGTTCAAACCCGCAGCATTGAGCTGTACCTGCACCTCATCGATGCGGTAGGCGGCAAAGAGTGAGTGACGAAAATCATGCTGCAGCAACTCGGGTTCACTGGCGACATACTGTTCGACCAGTCGCGTCACCTCAGCTTCACTGGCCGGCCGCATCAGGTCCATCACAAAGACTGGCGTTCCCGCTGCGCTATTTTGTCTGGCGCAGGCGCGAACCGTCTGCCACAGCGTCATCGGCTCTTGTAAATGGTGTAACAGGCTATTGCTGATCACGGCATCGAACGGCTGCTGCGCCAGCGCCTCATCGGGCAGGTAGCGGTTCCGCAGGGTGATCCTCGATGAAAGCCCGGCGGCTGCAACCGCCTTAACACCGTGGGCCAGCATCGCATCGGCACCATCAACCCCTTCAATCTCACAATGGGGAAAGGCGCGGGCAAAGCGGATCGAGACATCGGCAGGACCGCAGCCGAGATCGACCACTCGCCCCGTCACCTCCCGTCCCGGCCAGCGCTGCTGAAACAGAGTGATCACCTGCTGATGCGCTTCGGCAAAGTCCGCCTCGGCATAGGCACGCGCCTGTACCTCGTCATCCATCAACTCCGGTTCGGGAATGCGCTGCATGGTCACTAATCCGGCAGGATTGTCTCACCACGATAGAGCTCTTCGATCGTCTCACGACGACGAATCAGAGAGGTTTTATCACCATCAACCATCACCTCGGCACAGCGCGGACGTGAGTTGTAGGTCGAGCTCATCGAAAAACCGTAGGCACCGGAAGAGCGCACTGCCAGTAGATCGCCCTGCTTAAGCGAAAGCTCGCGTGTTTTACCGATGAAGTCGCCGGTTTCACACACCGGGCCGACGATATCGTAGGTTTTCGTCTCCGCTTCCGATTCCTGCTGCAGCGGAATAATCGCCTGCCACGCGCCATAGAGCGATGGACGTAGCAGATCATTCATCCCCGCATCGACAATCGCAAAGTTCTTATGATCGTTACTTTTCAGGTATTCGACCTGCGTCAACATCACTCCGGCGTTAGCGGCGATCGCTCGCCCCGGCTCGAGGATGATGGTGAAACCTCGCCCACCCAGTTTATCGAGCAGCGCCGCTGCATAGCACGCGGGTGATGGCGGCGCTTCATCGGCGTAGGTGATCCCCAGTCCACCACCGAGATCGAGATGGTGGATATCGATACCCTGTGACGCCAGTTTATCCAGCAGCAACAACAGGCGATCACATGCAGCGGTAAACGGTGCGAGATCTGTCAACTGTGAGCCGATGTGGCAGTCGATGCCGATCAGATTGATGTTTGACATCGCAACGGCGTGCGCACAGGCTGCTGGCGCTAGCGCGATATCGATACCGAACTTGTTCTCTTTTAATCCAGTTGAGATGTAGGGGTGGGTCTGTGCGTTCACATCCGGGTTGACCCGCAAGGAGACCGGCGCCTGCACGCCCATCTCTGCCGCAACGTGGTTGAGCCGCTCCAGTTCTGCCTCTGACTCCACGTTAAAACAGAGAATACCCACCTCCAGCGCGCGGCGCATCTCGGCTGCTGTTTTCGCAACGCCCGAAAAGACCACTTTGCTCGGATCACCACCCGCTGCAATCACCCGCTCCAGCTCTCCCTGCGAGACGATATCGAAACCAGAACCAAGGCGCGCAAAGAGGTTCAGCACTGCAAGGTTTGAGTTGGCCTTCACCGCATAGCAGATCAGGTGGTCATGGCCCGCAAAGACATCATCAAAAGCGCGCCAGTGGCGCTCTAGCGTGGCGCGGGAATAGACATAACAGGGGGTACCATATTGGGCCGCAACGCTGGCAAGCTCGACCGCCTCGGCGTAGAGCCGCCCGTTGTGATAACTAAAATGATCCATCTTAAAATACGCTTATATTCAGGAGTTGAGCGGCCTTCGGCAGGTAGAGGTCCCCCTTCTGTCCGCAGCCGGTTAATAATAGAGCCGCCATGGAGCAGGTCACTGTTCGCAACAGGGGGCGAATTCTGGAGAGTCGAAACATGACACTTCCCGCTAAAAATCGCCAGTATAAACGCTCTCTGAGGAATCCAGAAATCGAAGTGCGAGCAGTCCCATGGAAAATCAGCGCTCGGCAAAGAAACAGGCGGGAGTTCAGGCGACCTGATCGGGCGTGCTCACCGATGCCGTGCTCTCAGTAATCGCCTTAAGCTCGGTGTTTAGCTTCGCTTCGATGAAACGCTTGTAGTTCAGGTAGTTGATTGTCTGCGGACTCTCCGAGACGCCCCTGCCCAACAGCGTCACAGGCATATCGATATCGGTAATATAAATGGGGTAAAGCAGGCCGCTCTTGCGCTGTTCGAGCACATGACGGGCGACCTCGCTAAAGAGCCCGTCGCCAAATTCCAGTGAGGTTAGTTCAATATCATTGCAGTAAATGGTAAACGTCGATTTATCACTACCCACATCTTCCCCAATCACCTGTAGATTAAAATAACCAGCCGCGGTGGCATGACTCTCAATCACCTTCTGTTGCAGTCGTAAGCGCCCATCTCGCCCGCGCCCTGCCTGAAAAAACTGCACGGCTATACCACGCTCACCTGCTGTAGCTGCCGGGCCATCATTGCGCTGGATCATCTGCCGGTAGGTCACGGAATCAAAAAAGCGCCGGTACTGGTTAAGCAGTATCTCTGGGTTCTGCCCTTCCGCCCGGTGGTAATAGAGCGCCCCTCGTTCATCTGCCACATAGACATCCACTGCGGTGCCATCGACCTGATAAAAGAGCTGAATCGCCCCCGCTTTATTGAGACGATAGATCATCGGTATTAATGTATTTGTTAACGCGTAGCGATCCATCACTGTCGGCGTGAACTGCTCCACCGGTTCTGAGAGCTTATTTAACAGGTCGTTATATGTGTCGTGCTGAGTATAGACGAGTGCATCATTCTCAATCTGCAACAAGTAATGAGTCCGCCCAATACAGAAGAGATAGCGCACCGTATCCGGGTGGGAACCGCTATAGAAACAGTCCCTGATATCTTCAAAGAGCTCTTCAACCCGCTTCTGAATCACCATCGCTCGCCCCGAGACATCACACTGAATGCGCACCGCTGGGGGGGGGCTCCCTTTGGAACGGGGCGTCCACTGGATATAGGCACGAAGACAATCCAGCACCCCTTTAGAACCGCTGTATCGAAACGTGAGTATCTCCTGCCAGCTGGTCTGAAATACGAAATCAAACGAATTGATCAGGTTGTTACAGACACCACCATAGCTGAGCGCATCGGTACGATTACTGGTCATGTGCTTGCCTTCACGAATGTGGATATCTTTGGTCTCGTCGGCAACATTAACCAGCAGCGCTGCCCGCACCATGCGCGGTGCATCAACCAGGTCTTCCATACTGCTCGGTGCCAGCTTCCCCCCGGGAAAGAGGTTTTCAAAGGCGCGGGTAATCGCCCGCACCTCGTTCATCTTGATGGTAATCTCCTTGCCAACCAGCACCACGACCGTTCGATCATCCGCCAGTTTGTTAAAAAAGCACCACGCCGTTAGCTCAACCACACTATGCGCACGCTTCAACGGCTTGACACTGCGCACCTCTTCGCTACTCACATTCCCCCGAAACAGCATCCAGCCACCCTCACCGCCAACGTGATAAAAAGTGAGATGGCTCTCGACGACATCATCGGAAACACCGCGATTGATAATATCGATTTTGCCCGCTTTGCGTTCAAAAGCGGCGTAGAGTTTACGCCCAAGGATATGCAGGTCACGCTGACTAATCATCGATAGCTGCACATGCTCGCGTGCAAACGACGACAAAAATTGATACCCCTGAGTCAGCGCATCCACCAGACTGCGCCGCTCTTCAATGACGCGATTGATTTTCCACGTAGCGCGGGTGTCCAGCATCGCCATGTAGTCGTGACTCCACCCCCATGAGGCGGTTAACTCCTCCATCACTTCACGCTGCCAGGTCATATATTTATCATCAACCGGCTTGCCGAGCTGCTCATTCACCTTAAAGTAAAAGCAGCGCCGTACCAGCTCAAGCTTCTCTTGCTGGTCACTACCGCTCAGATAACCCGCCAGTTTCTTGTAGAGCATGATGTAGGGGTCAAGGCTAACCATATCGACCTCACCGTCGTGAATCTCCCGCTTAAACTGCATACATAACAGGTTGACATGCGGGAACTCACTGGCGTAGGTCTCCATCAACATTAGCTTCAACACCGCCTTATAAGGCGAGTCTACCCCTTTATATAGCTGCCAGAGCGCGGCACCTAAAAACTCCTCAGCGGGGGCGTGGGGCAGACCACCAAAGTCGATGGTTTCACTGTCACGGATATCACGGCGCAGTTTTAGTCGCTCCACGTAGGCGTCGTAATTTTTCTCTTCACTCGGCGGCACCAGCCACCAGACTGGATAACGCCCCGCCAGCAACAGGCCGGTGCGGTAAAACTCTTCGAGCAGTAGATGGTGCTGAGCACTGCCACTACTTTCAACGGAAAGTTCAACCACGCTGCCTTCTTTAAACTTCTCCGCATCCATCAGGAAAAAATGAACCTCAAGGTTGTACTCGTCGGCCCACTTCTCTATCGCCTCCGCTTTGCGCTGCAGCTCATCCAGCTCTGGCCCCGAAAGATCGGAGCGGTGACAGAGCCAGATATCAAAATCGCTACTTTCGGAATAGGCGATCGTGCCACTGCTACCCATCAAAAACATCGAGTGAATGTCGTAACGAGGCAGCGCCTTCTTTTTGTAATCAAAACTGCGTACCAGCTTTTTGGCTGCCTCCAGCGTATTTTTGCTGGGCTGATAGTCGGCCACACCGACCGGTGTATTTTTCGAGATATAACCGGGGAAAGAGGGGTGGTTGGCGTGAAACAGCAGCGTCAGAACGTCCATCACATCACGCTGACGACTACGAAGTACCTCCCGCGTGCGTCTCAGGCGCTCACGATTGAGCCCCAGAAAACGCTTTTTGATCATTTTGATCTCCAACCCAGAATCTCCCCAAATCCTTGTGATTTATGCAATATCTCTATCAAAACGTATCGGCCCTTCAGCCAGAACCTAGAGATAGGTCACAATAAGTGGCGCCTGATACTAATCGAATGCAATCTGACCAGATGCCATGCCCATGCTGGATTTAACCTCGTTTATTGAAAAACAACCTCTCATCACTAATATAAAACCTTGAAAACATGAGAATGATAGAAATCTGTGTTCAGGTCAGACATAATCACGTCAGATAACATAAATTGCCCGGAGTACGTTTTATGACACTTCCCGAGAGCTTTTCAGACGCCATGCCTGCGATATTGCAGGACGCACCAGTCGGGCTACTGCTGACTGACAGGAAAAAAAAGATTGTATGGCTCAATAACGCCCTGCAAAACTACCTCGATATCGACTTTAATGAAGTCAAGGGAGCCACCATATCGTCGCTGAAAAATGATTCTCTGAAAGCGCTGCTAAAAGCGAAAAACATCGCCGAACTGCCCGCTACAGCCATTCATGAGCGCCGCTGGACAAAATGCTGGCGCGCACCTCTCGCCGATAAAAACGAGGGGCTCACGGCCCACTACTTTTTCGACGTAACCGAGCTGCACCAGCTCCACAGTGAAAACGAGCACCTCAGGGCCGAACTTGAGAACCTCAATATTCACGACAAAACCACCGGCATGCTCAACCACCACGGCCTGATGCAGACACTGGAGTCGCAGGTGTCGCGCAGTCGCCGCTACAATAATCCGCTATCACTGATCATCATCGAAGTCGGTGGCATCAAAGATAAAAAGAAGCTGTCGCAGGTGCTGGTCGCCATCAGCCTGCTGCTCAATGATCAGCTGCGCTGGGCCGATCTGGCCGGACGCCTCGATAGTAACCGTTTTCTCCTGATCCTGCCCGAGACGACAGCTAAAGACACCGTAGCACTCGCTGAGAAACTCACCACACAAATCCGCGAGCTCGATAAAAACCCAAAAAACCTCACCATTCGCACGGCAACCAGTAGCTGGGAAAAGGGGGATGACCTCGATAAGCTGATGAGTCGTGCTGAGAAGGCGCTAAAATAGCGGCTGAAGCCAGGGCGCTTAGCAGCTATCGCGTGCCCGCTGAACGGCGGCTCGTACCTGCGCTGGCGCAGTGCCGCCGATGTGATCGCGTGCGGCCACCGACCCTTGCAGCGTTAACACCTCAAAAACATCCTTTTTGATCGCGGGGGAGAACTGCGACAGCTCTTCAAACGACATCTCGGCGAGATCTCTGCCTGTCTCAACCCCCAGGCGCACCGCCTTACCCACCACCTCATGGGCATCACGAAAGGCGACGCCGTTACGCACCAGGTAATCGGCCAGGTCCGTGGCGGTCGAAAATCCGCTCAGTGCTGCCCGCTCCATCTTCTCATGCTTGACTTCAATCGCCGGCACCATGTCGGCAAAGACCCGCAGGGAGCCACGTACGGTATCGATCGAATCAAACAGCGGCTCTTTATCTTCCTGATTATCTTTGTTGTAGGCGAGCGGTTGCCCCTTCATTAAGGTTAGCAGGCTCATCAGGCTACCAAAGACACGCCCGGTTTTCCCCCGCACCAACTCTGGCACATCGGGGTTTTTCTTCTGCGGCATGATCGACGAGCCGGTGCAGAAGCGGTCTGGCAGTTCAACAAAATCGAACTGCGCCGATGCCCAGATCACCAGCTCTTCCGAAAAGCGCGACAGATGCATCAGCAGCGTCGAGGCAAAGGCGCAAAACTCGATCGCAAAGTCACGATCACTCACCGCATCGAGCGAGTTTTCACAGACGCCATCAAAACCGAGCAGTTTGGCGCTGAATTCACGGTCGATCGGGTAACTGGTTCCGGCCAGCGCGGCGGCGCCCAACGGCATCAGATTGACCCGTTTCCGGCAATCCATCAGGCGCTCGTGATCTCGCTTGAGCATCTCATACCACGCCATCATATGGTGGCCAAAGACCACCGGCTGCGCTACCTGAAGATGGGTAAAACCGGGCAGAATCGTATCGGCCTCACGCTCAGCCAGATCGAGCAGACCTGCCTGCAGGCGTTTGATCTCGGCAGCGATCAGGTCGATTTCGTCACGTAGATAGAGGCGGATGTCGGTCGCTACCTGGTCGTTACGTGAACGACCGGTGTGCAGCTTTTTACCAGCAACACCGATGCGGTCGGTGAGGCGCGCCTCGATATTCATATGCACATCTTCGAGCGAGACCGACCAGTTGAACTCATCGCGTTCGATGTCGAGCTGGATATCCTTCAGCCCGTTGATGATCAGCTCACATTCGTCACCGCTCAGCACTCCAATATGGGCCAGCATCCGGGCATGGGCAATGGAACCTGCGATATCGTGTCGATAGAGGCGTTTGTCGAACCCTACCGACGAGGTAAACGCTTCCACAAAAGCGTCTGTCGGCTCGGTAAAACGGCCCGCCCAGGGTTTGTGCCCGGCCTCACTGCTGTTATCTATGCTCATATTTTCTATATTCCGTCGATTGGTGCTGTTATACGGCGGCAGTATAACAAGTTTCAGGCGGTGAATATGCGGCTGCCTGCGTTATTACATTGATGCTGCTGTAGAAATTCGCCCCGGATTCCGATAACCGTTGTGATGAATCAATCAACCCATTCGACGCCGCCATGAAACCTGAGCCATCATCTCGCCACCCCTCCCCATTCGATGACGAACTGTTTCTGCCTGATTTCTGCAATATACGCGTCATTTTCCTGGTGGTGCTGATCGCCGAACTGCTCGCCTTCGTTCTGGCGCTGGCACCACAGATGAGCAACGCCAGTCTGTGGGAGCGCCTCGGCATCATCTCACTATTTGTGCAGTGGGTGGCACTGGCCAGTGCGGCACTACTGTGCGGCCTGCGCTCACTACTCAAAAACCAGCGCCACGCCATTGTGGCGATCTGGAGCTTTCTCACCATTCAGGCTGTCACCATTGCGCTCTCTGAAACAACGCTGCAGCTCGCGTTTTTCGTCGGACTGGAGGGTGCGCTGCCCACAGCCTCTCATGGCGATTTCATTCTCCATAATGTTGCCATCAGCGCTATCGTTAGCGCCGCTGCGCTGCGCTATTTCTATATGCAGTACCAGCTAACGCGCCGCATACAGGCTGAATCACATGCACGCTTTGAGGCGTTGCAGGCGCGCATCCGCCCCCATTTTCTATTTAACTGCATGAACACCATCGCCAGCCTGACCCGCACTCAGCCTGCGCTGGCCGAAGAGGTGACCGAAGATCTCGCCGACCTGTTCCGTATGAGTCTCGCTGATGTCGGCCACCAGATCCCGGTCAAGGGTGAACTGGAACTCTGCCGCCGCTATCTCAACATCGAGAAATTAAGGCTTGGCGGGCGCCTCAACATCCAGTGGAAAATCGATCCACTACCCGAGAGCGCCACGCTGCCGTCGCTGACGCTGCAGCCACTACTTGAAAACGCCGTCTACCACGGAATCGAACCGCGCCAGCAGCCAGGCACCATCGAGATCAGCGGCCAATATGCCGATGGTGCGATCGAGTTTATGATTAACAACCCTACGCCAGCATTTCGTTCACATCGCCGTAGCGGCAACCATATGGCGCTGGATAATATCCGCGAGCGCCTCTCCACCGCCTACGGCAAAGATGCATCAATAACCACCGAGACTGTCGGCGAGCAGTATTATGTTGCGATCCGTATTCCCGTTTCCGGAGCGGCCCCATGAATATCTTAATCGCAGATGATGAGCCTCTGGCGCGTGCGCGTCTGCGCCGCCTGATTGACGAGTTCGACGAAGGCAACGTCATTGGTGAAGCCGTCAACGGCAAAGAGACTCTGCAGCAGTGCGAACACCTGCAACCCGACATTGTGCTGCTCGATATTCGCATGCCGGAAATGGACGGCATTGAGGCGGCGCTGCACCTCGCCAACCTCGAGCGACCTCCAGCGGTGATCTTTACCACCGCTTTCGGCGACCATGCGCTGGCTGCTTTTGAAGCCCATGCCGTGGACTATCTGCTCAAGCCGATCCGCAAGGCGCGCTTGTTAGCTGCGCTGCAGAAGGCGCAGCAGCTTAACCGGGCACAGCTACAATCCCTGCAACAGGCCAACGAACCCGTTGCGATGCGACGCCACATCAGCGCGCGGGTGCGTGAGTCGATCCAGCTGATTCCGCTCGACGAAATAATTTTCTTTCGCGCCGACCATAAATATGTCACCGTGCGCCACCTGCATGGTGAAGTGTTGATCGAAGAGCCACTCAAGTCACTGGAGCAGGAATTTGCCTCGCTGACAATGCGAATTCACCGTAGTACACTGATCTTCACGCAATATTTTTCCGCTCTCAGCAAAGATAGCGAGGGGCATCCACAGCTGCTGATGCGCGGCTGTGATGAGCCGCTCCCTGTTAGCCGCCGCCATTTAGGCGAAATCAAACAGTTGTTGAAAAAAGGGCTGAAAGCAAAACACAAAGAGACGAAGGTAAAGCGATAGCGCCGTTTCCCTGTTCCCCTTTCCCCTTTCCCCTTATTCTAAAATATTTGCCTCTGGCCACCACAGGCCGTAGCATTACGCCCTCGCAGGATTTAACTGCCTCTATCGTTAAATAGCCACCGATCTGGAAACAGGAACTATTTTTAATGTCCAATAATCGAATTGTCATCGCCACTCGCCAAAGTCCCCTTGCCCTGTGGCAGGCCGAACATGTACAACGTCGCCTGCTTGAGGCGCATCCGGGGCTTGAGGTTGAACTGCTGAAGATGAACACCCAGGGCGACATCATCCTGGACACCCCGCTGGCCAAGATTGGCGGCAAGGGGCTGTTTGTTAAGGAGCTGGAACAGGGGCTGATGGATGGGCGGGCCGATATCGCCGTCCATTCGATGAAAGACGTGCCGGTAGAGCTGCCCGAAGGGCTCCATCTGCCTGTGATTCTCGAGCGTGAAGACCCGCGTGACGCCTTTGTCTCCAACCACTACGCCTCGTTTGAAGCGCTGCCACAGGGGGCCAAACTGGGCACCTCCAGCCTGCGCCGCCAGTGCCAGCTCAGTGCACTGCGCCCAGATCTTGAGGTGATCAGCCTGCGCGGTAACGTCGGCACCCGCCTGCGAAAGCTCGATGAAGGGCAGTACGATGCGATCATCCTCGCCGCGGCGGGGCTGATGCGACTGGAGCTGACCGAGCGCATCGCGGGCAAAATCTCAACCGACACCTGCCTGCCTGCGATTGGCCAGGGTGCGGTCGGTATTGAGTGCCGCGCTGATGATCCCCGCGTCAACGCACTCATCGGCGTACTCAATGATGAATCAACCCATATTCGCGTCGCTGCCGAGCGCGCATTGAACCACCGCCTTGAGGGGGGGTGCCAGGTGCCGATCGGCGGTTTTGCCGAGATCGATGGAAATAAACTACGCCTGCGCGCCTTGGTGGGTTCCCCCGATGGCAGCGAAATGATCCGAGGTGAGGTTAACGGCAGCGTCGATGAGGCTGAAAAGATCGGTATCGAGCTGGCTGACGACCTACTCTCACGCGGCGCGGATCGAATCCTTAAAGAGGTTTATGCCAGCCGTTAACCCCCCAAAACGGCTCGATCAACTACGGGTGGTGGTAACACGGCCCGCACATCAGGCCGAACCGCTCTGCCGGATGATCGAACAGGCGGGCGGCACGGCGATCCGCCTGCCGGTGATCGAGATCGCCCCCCCTTTCGATATTCAGAGCGCCCATGAAAAACTGAGCCGACTAAAAGATTTTAGTATTACCATCTTTACCAGCACCAATGCTGTCGATGGATTATTTAAGCTCGCGCCGGCATCGTTTAGCTGGCCACAGAAAATTCAGGTCGCCGCGATCGGCAAACGCACCACCAGCGCGTTAAGGGCACGCTCCATTTCTGTAGATATCGTCCCAGAGCAGGGGTTTAATAGTGAATCGCTACTAAAACACCCCGCAATGAGTGCTGTTTCGGGCAAGAAAATCATGATATTCAAGGGTGAGGGTGGACGCAAACTACTTGCTCAGACGCTGAATCAGCGCGGTGCGACCGTTGTGGAGGTCGACCTTTATCGACGAAAAAGGCCAAATGAAGGGCTAAGGAATATACAGCAGGCGGGAAAATCCGGTAGTATCGACCTCTTCATTGTCACTAGCAATGAGGGACTGCGAAACCTGCTTGAGATGGCCACCGAAACCGAACAGGAGTGGTTGCTCAGAGCAGAGCTGGTAGTCATAAGCGAGCGAACTGCCCAGTTTGCTAAAACATTAGGGTTCAGCCAACAACCCCTGGTGGCAGATGAGGCCAGCGATGAGGGTTTACTGAATAGTGTAGAACAGTGGTATGCTGACCGGTTCCGGAGGGGAATTCAGCGGGGGGAGTAATAATGAGCGATAAACCAGCATCGCAACCAAAGAACAAAAAAGAGGAGAAGCAGGCGCCGGAAAGTCGAGCGGTTGCCGTCTCAAAACAGCCAGCACAAGCGGCTGCTCCACAAAAGAGCGGTGGTGGTGGCGCCATTGGAGTCCTGGCCCTTATCACAGCTGTGGGCGCAGGTGGGCTTGGTTATAAAAGCTGGGAGGAATCCAGTAAATTAAACCAGCTACTGGCGACACAGGGCGGGCAGATTGAGTCCTCAATCAGCACGGCACTTAAACCCACTATCGCATCAGTGAATGCTGTTGAGTCCGGCCTCGGCAATGTTCAGTCTGAGATCGGCTCAGTGCAGTCGACAGTTAGCGCGCTGCAAAGCGAAATAGCGCGTCTGAAGGGTGAGCTAACTTCTCTTCAAAGTGAACTTACCGAGGTTAAAGGTGGCGTCGCAACACTCGAAAGCGCACAACAGAGTGGCCTCGGCAACATCAACGCCAATCTCGATGAGAAAATCCAGGGCGTTCAAAGCCTGCATAGCTCGCTAAAAGCGCATCAGAAATCGCTGCAGGATAATGTAAATGCGCTAAGCGAAGGGCTGTCGACACTCCAGTCGGAGGTTAAGGCTGAAGCGGAGAAAGATGACATGTCCGCCTGGGTGTTGGCAGAAGCAGAATACCTGCTGCATATCGCCAATAGCCGCCTCACCCTTGAGCATGACATCGACGCTGCACTGACTGCTCTCAACTCAGCTGCCAAACAGCTCACGGAGCTGAACATGGCTGAGCTTGCTGATATTCAGCAGTTAATCAACAGCGAAATTGAAGCGCTTGGCACTGTGCCAAAGCTTGATATCCCTGCCATGGCGCAAACACTGGCAACGATCGGTAGCAGCATCAAGCAACTACCATTAGCCAGGCCGCTGGAGACCAGGCTGACCAGTGAGAAAGGCGCTGACGATGAACGTAAGCAGTGGGAAGTACTCGCCGACGAAGTGTGGACTGCGCTAAAACCTCTGGTCACGGTGCGAAACAGCAAGGATCCAGCAATGGCACCGCTGACACCTGAAAAACACGCCTATCTGACCCAGAACTTACAACTCAAGATCGAATCTGCACGGCTAGCGCTGCTGCGCAACGACGACTCAACCTTCCATGAAAACCTGGAGACTGCCAGCGAATGGCTCGCTCAGTTTTATGATATTGATTCACCCGAGGGCGCTAAGCTGTTTCAGTCGCTTAACGACCTGCAGCAGATCAAAATCGATATCGAGTTACCTGACATTTCAGCCTCTCTGGTCGCATTACAAAAATTCATCGCCAGCAAATCACTGAAGGTATCGGTACCAACCAGCAATCGCCATTCAAACCAGATACTGGCCCTTACATCATTAACAAGCGTCTCCCACGGCGCCGCAATTCACTAGTAGTGGAGTGACATATTTATGAAACTATTAATCACCGCAATCATCGCCCTCCTGGCTTCTGTTGCAATCGCACTGTATGCGAAAGATGATCCAGGCTACATCATGGTTAACTACGGCAACTGGACTATGGAGGCGAGCCTGGTGCTTGTCCTGTCTGTCGGCATCGTCGGCTATATTATCCTTTACCAGGCGACAAAATTATTGGGGGGCACCCTCAAGTCACCCAAGACACTACTCTCGTGGAATGGCAAGCGCAAAGAGTGTAAAGCGCGGATGGCCAATGCACAGGGGATGATCGATCTTGCAGAAGGCAACTGGAAAAAAGCCGAACAACTTCTGTCTCAGAACGCTCAGGCAGGCGAGCTACCCGTTCTTAACTATCTGGGGGCCGCCCGTGCCGCTCAAAAGCTGGGCGCAAAGGAACGTCGTGATCACTACCTGAAAATGGCTCGTCAGCTTTCACCAAGAAACAGCATCGCTGTTTCACTGACTCAGGCCGAGCTGCTAATGAGCAACGGTCAACTGGAAGAGGCGGCTCAGAGTCTGAAGCTTCTACGTCAGTTTGCGCCAAAAAATGAGTCAATCCTCAAACTGCTCGCCAAGCTTTACACTAAAATGGGCGAGTGGAACAAGCTGATCGACATCCTCCCGGCGCTGCGTAAAAACCACGTACTGTCAACCTTTGATCTGGATCGCCTTGAGCATATGGCCTATGCAGAGCTGCTGAAATGTTCAGCACATGATGTGGAGCTACTCAACAACGCCTGGCACCGCACACCTCGCCGTATTAGAAAGCAGGAGAGCGTTCTGCTCGAATATACCCACGCACTCATCAGCCACGGCCAGGGACATCAGAGCGAAGAGCTGATCTATCAGGTGATCAACAACAACTGGAATGATGAACTCTGCTATCTTTACGGCATCATCAAGGGCAACAACCTTGGCCGCCAGTATAAAAATGCAGAGAAACTGCTGCGTAAACAGCGCACCAACCCTGTATTGCTACTCACTCTGGGGCGCCTTGCGCTCCGCAATGGAGAGCTGGAAAAGGCCCGTGGCTATCTTGAAGCGAGCATGCAGGCCGACCCACAACCAGAAACCTGCAAGGAGCTGGCCGCGTTGATGGAGAAGTGTGGTGAGCAGGAAAAGGCGATCGAATACTATCGAACAGGACTCTCTATGAGTGTTTCGCTGCCGGCACAGGCACAACAGATTGCGCTGCCAGCAAGTAATAACAACGTCATTGAAAGTCGTAGCGGTGTTTTGTTAGCCCCCCAGCAGGCCTGACAGGGCCAACCCAGGCCCTGAGGAAACAGCTCAGCTGCTATCAGTTCTCTGATACAGCTGAGTCTTTTGAAAATTCGAACGCGTCGTAAAAGAAGTTTTCCTCAGATAGCCCTTGCGCTGTAAACGCCTCCCGCGCCGCTGAAACCATCACTGGCGGCCCACCGGCATAGACATCGTAGCCACTAAGATCAGGAAAATCATCAAGCACGGCTTGATGCACATACCCTTTGCGCCCCGACCACTGATCGCCCTCGGCCACCTCTGAAAGCACAGGGATGTAGTTAACCACGCCACGGTCGGCCCACTTTTTCGGCATATCATTCAGATAGAGATCAATTTCAGCGCGCGCGCCCCAGTAAAGATGGATGGGACGATCAATCTTCTCCGCCAGCGCATGTTCAATAATCCCTTTAACCGGCGCAAAGCCGGTACCGCCCGCCACAAAAATCATCGGGCGCGGTGATGTTTCGCGCAAGTAAAAACCACCCAGCGGCCCTTCGATACGGAGCATCTCTTTCTCCTGCATATCACCGAAAACATGGTCGGTAAATTCACCGCCATCGATATAGCGGATATGCAGCTCAAGCAGCTCGTCATCATGCGGTGCATTCGCCAGCGAGAAGCTACGGCGACGCCCATCGCGTAAAATAATATCGATATACTGTCCCGCCAGAAACTGCATCCGCGAGGCATCAGGTAATTTGAGGTAGACACGCATCACATCCGGTGCCAGTTTATCGAGTTTCACCACTCGAACTGGGTACTGTTCAACGCTGATTTCGTTCGATGAACAGACCTCATCCACCGTAATGGCGAGATCACTGCGGGGTTCAGCACCACAAAACAGCACCATCCCCGCCCGCTTTTCAGCCTCAGAAAGCGCAACCGGTTCGAGATCTTCGTAGCTCACCTCTCCCGCCAGTAACGTCCCTTTACAGGCACCGCAGACGGCATTCCGACAGCCATAAGCGAGATTCACGCCGTTACGCAACGCAGCGTCGAGAATACTTTCGCCCTCTTCAGCCTCAAAACTTCTGCCGGCCGGGCTGATAACAATTTTAAAACCCATTAAACTACCCTGATAAGAAATAATAGCCGCACATTGTGCTTTATTTTCCATGTCAGGAAAACCCTATGTTAAATGCCCTTATTATTGGATGCGGCGATATTGGCATCCGAGTCGGAGAAAAGCTCCAGCAGCAAGGTTACAGCATTACGACTCTTGTCCGCTCAGACAACAGCGCTGAAAAATTAAAAAGGTACGGATTCGACAGTAGATGCGAAGATCTCGACCAGCCGATGCTAACGCTGCCGACCCTAAGCAATGATTACCTGCTCTTCTACTTTGTGCCACCAACAGCAGAGGGTGAACAAGACCTGCGCATGAGTCGCTTTCTCAGCAGCCTTGCCTCGGCCCCGCGCCAACCGGTACACATTGTCTATATCAGTACCACCGCAGTCTATGCCGATTCAGCTGGTAACTGGATTGATGAAACAGCACCCACTCAACCCGTTACCGCTCGCGGCAAGCGACGCCTTGACGCTGAACAACAGCTCATTGAGTATCAACACCATCGAGCCACTACCCTCTCGATTCTTCGCGTCGCGGGAATTTACAGTGCCAGTCGCCTCCCCTTTCGGCAAATCCAGGCTCGCCAGCCGATCCTGAAGCGAGTGATCGCTCCTTACTCCAACCGCATTCATGCCGACGACCTTGCTGATATCGCTATCGCTGCGGCGCTCAACACCACAACCTCTGTCGCCATCTTTAACGCCAGCGACGGCCACCCTGGCTCCATCTCACAATATTTCTGGGAGGTCGCCTCTGCCTTCGCTCTGCCATATCCGCCAGAAATCACCTGGGAGGCTGCCCACCAGCTCCTCTCGCCTGGGATGCTCAGCTATTTGCGGGAATCAAAGCGGATCGATAGCCGGCGGCTAACAACTGAACTGGGGGTGTCACTGCGTTACCCCACCCTTGAGCTGGGGCTGCAGCAGTGCGTTTCGGAATTAAAGCAGAGCGGCAAACAGACGAGCGACCATTAGAGCACTACCCACTCACCCCGGGGCCCTACTGACCCGGAAGTAGAGATTAAGGCGTTTCAGCCCTGAAACTCTTCGCGTTTTTTGCGACGTGTGCCCTTTTCGAAATTGATCTCCAGGTCCAGCAGCTTCCACTGCTCAATATCGACAATGACTCTGGAGCCATTCAGGTACTCAACCACGACCTTTGATAAGGATGACTCACAATAACTAACGGCGCGGACTTTTAGCAGCTGCCCCGTTAAATTGACATACCACGAACCTACAATCGGCTTTTGCTGGATGGACATATGGTAACCCTCAGTTTCAGACAGATATGAACTCCTGTCACCTGTCGGTACTACCGCTCCCTGATAGTCTCGATTATAACCGATTCGATAGCGCTTATCCAACCAACAACCAACAGATCAATCAGTTACAGCTCATCCTGAATTCGACTGCCCCCTAACCACACTTGGAATCGCCACAATTCAGACAGGTCATACAGCCATCCATTTTGATCATTGCCCGGGTGCTGCACTTATTGCAAAGCTGCGCGCCTGCTGGGAATGAACTAACGGCCGTCTCTGCGCTGGCAGCCTGCGCTCCTGCTGCATCAAACTGCTCGCGCTTCTCATCGAGAAAACGCTTTTGATGATCATCAAGCCCTTCATCCTTGATCATACCAATCAGGCGCAGATGCTGGTCGATCACCTCGCCAATCTCAGCCACCAGCGACGGCATGAACTTACCACCACGTTTAAAATAGCCACCACGCGGGTCAAAAACCGAACGCAGCTCTTCAACCAGAAAGGTGACATCCCCCCCCTTTCTGAAGACCGCTGAAATAATCCGCGTTAGCGCCACAATCCACTGGAAGTGATCCATATTTTTGGAGTTAATAAAGACCTCAAACGGACGCCGCAACTCATGCTCGGTTCCCTGATTCAGGATCACATCATTAACGGTGACATAAAGTGCATGCTCGGTTAGCGGTGTCTTTACTTTATAAGTCGAGCCCAGCAGCATCTCCGGCCGCTCCAGCTTCTCATGCATGTGGATCACATTGGAGATCGACTCCATTTTCTCTGAGCTGCTTACCACCTCAGCCGCTGGCTGCCCCTTCTCTTCTTCATTTACGACGTCATAGCTGACGATTTTTTTACCAATCTTTGTGGCCATCTTTCTATTTCTCCCCGATTTTCCAGTGCCTGCTACCCCGTAAATTAAAATTTACCGTAGTAGCCCTCTTTTAGCGCGTCATATAGATTGGCCGCGCTATGCACCTCGCCATCATATTCAATCTCTTCATTACCCTTTACCTCCATTACGGAACCATCTTCCAGCGTAAAGCGGTAGGTGGTGTTTTCCAGATCGGTCTCTTTCACCAGTACACCCTGAAACGCCTCTGGATTAAAGCGAAAAGTTGTACACCCCTTTAACCCCTGCTCATAGGCGTAGAGGTAGATATCCTTGAACGCTTCGTAGTCGTAATCACTCGGCACGTTAGCGGTCTTGGAGATCGAAGAGTCGATCCAACGCTGTGCAGCAGCCTGCACATCAACATGCGATTTTGGCGTGATGTCATCGGCCGTGATGAAATACTCCGGCAGCTGGTTCACGCGATCGTTCGACTCGGGCGAAGCCTCACTGTTGATCAGCTCACGGTAGGCCAGCAGCTCAAATGAGAAGACATCGACCTTCTCTTTGCTCTTTTTCCCTTCGCGGATCACATTGCGTGAATATTGATGCGCGAAGCTTGGCTCGATGCCGTTGCTGGCGTTGTTGGCCAGCGAGAGCGAGATTGTGCCGGTCGGTGCGATCGAGCTATGGTGGGTAAAACGCGCGCCGGTTTCGGCCAGAGCCGCCACCAGCTCGGGATCCTCTTTGGCGATCTGCTGCATATAGCGGCTATATTTCGCATGCAGCACTTTACCTTTAATCGTATCGCCAACGGCATAACCGTCGTCCGCCATCTCCGGGCGTTTGCGCAGCATCTCGGCCGTCACGCTGAACTCTTCTTCCAGAATGGGTGCTGCCCCCTTCTCTTTGGCAAGCTCCAGCGCAGCCTGCCAGCCAACCATCGCCATCTTGCGGGTCACCTCTTCAGTGAACGCCAGTGATTCTTTATCACCGTACTGCATCCGCAACATCGTCATGGTGGATCCCAGTCCCAGATACCCCATGCCGTGGCGACGTTTCCCTTCGATCTCTCTGCGCTGCTGCTCCAGCGGCAGCCCATTAATCTCCACCACATTATCGAGCATGCGGGTAAAGATGCTAACCACCTTGCCATACTCATCCCAGTCGAAGCTGGCCTCTTCGGTAAACGGGTTGCGCACAAAGCGGGTCAGATTAATCGAACCCAGCAGGCACGAGCCGTAAGGTGGCAACGGCTGTTCACCGCAGGGGTTGGTGGCGCGGATATTTTCGCAGAACCAGTTATTGTTCATCTCATTCACCTTATCGATCAGAATAAAGCCTGGCTCGGCATAATCGTAGGTCGAAGACATGATCACATCCCATAGGCGGCGCGCACGAATGGTCTTGCTCACACGGCAGGCAACCAGCCCAGCTTCGTTTTCAATATAGCCCGCTTTTAGTGGCCACTCACGCCACACCACCTGCGCCGGATTATTCAGGTCGATCTCGCCATTTTCGATATCACCGGGTTTCGCAGGGAAGGCGAGCTTCCAGTCACTGTCACTCACCACCGCCTCCATAAACTCTTTGGTGATGAGCAGTGAGAGATTGAACTGGCGCAGGCGGCCATCCTCGCGCTTCGCCTTGATAAAATCGAGCACATCGGGATGGCCAATATCAAAGGTCCCCATCTGTGCACCACGACGGCCGCCGGCACTTGAAACGGTAAAACACATCTTGTCGTAGATATCCATAAACGACATCGGCCCCGAGGTGTAGGCACCCGCACCTGAGACATAGCCCCCTTTGGGGCGCAACGTTGAGAACTCATAGCCGATGCCACAACCCGCTTTTAGCGTCAGCCCCGCCTCGTGAACCTTTCCCAGAATGTCATCCATCGAGTCTTTAATGATTCCGGAGACGGTGCAATTAATGGTAGAAGTGGCCGGTTTATGCGCCTGCGCACCCGCATTGGAGGTGATTCGCCCCGCCGGGATTGCGCCGTGACGCAACGCCCACAGAAACGCCTCATGCCAGGAGTCGCGCTTCTCCTGCGTCTCTTCAACATCAGCCAGTGCACGCGCAACGCGCTGATATGTGTCGTCGATCGACTGATCGATCGCATCGCCTGCCTTGTTTTTGAGGCAATATTTTTTATCCCAGATATCAAGAGACGCAGCCTGAAACGGGATCTCAGATGCGGCAGCGGAAACGACTCGAAGGTGCGCACTTTTCATTATATGGCTCTCTCCCATTTTTATTTTTTTATATCTCTCTGGTTTTATTCTGTATTTCCAGCATCCCCAGACACCCCACCGCACAGCCGACAAAGGCCAACCCGCGCTCAATTTGGTAAATAAAGAGATTAAAGAAAAACAAAACACAATATCTTGTGTTACAGACAGGAGGTTAGAACTAAACAGCACCGCCGTCAACCACCAGAACAAATGTAATATAAAAAATTAACCTCAATAATAACAACAGGTTATCGATCATAACCCTGTATTTATAGGGTGGAAATTTTATCCATTCACAAAACTCGAAAAAAGACATAATCACTATATATTGTGTTTTGATTTTCATCGACTACTTGCGGAACAAACACTTATAATCAACCGCTCACGCCCCCTTGAAAAGGGAGCGCCTAACACCCACATTATGTTGAACAAATAAGCTCAGGCCGTTGTGCCAGCTAAAAACAGACAGCGATTAACCAATCCTACTGGAGACCTCTTAATGCCCCAGCGACTGCTGATTACCCTACTGTTATGCGCCTTTATCGCGCCATTTAGTGGCGCCGCCGGTGCTGCGCTGCCGGCTCTCGATTCTCAGGGAGAACCGCTCCCCTCCCTGGCTCCGATGATCGAGCGCGTCACCCCCGCCGTGGTCAATATCTCGACCCGCGGACAGGAGAAGATCCAGGGGAACCCGCTACTGCAGGATCCGCTGTTTCGCCGTTTTTTTAACATCCCCCAGCAGCCGAGCCACCGCGATACACAGAGCCTTGGCTCGGGCGTGATTGTCGATGCAGACAACGGTTACATTCTGACCAACAACCATGTGATCGCCAATGCGATCGAGATCACCGTCACCCTGCAGGATGGTCGGCGCCTCAACGCCACACTGGTTGGCAACGACCCCGAGGCTGACGTAGCGGTGATTCAGGTTCCCAGTGAAGGCCTGACCGCCCTCAAACTGGCCGATTCTGACCAGCTGCGTGTCGGTGATTTTGTGGTCGCGATCGGTAATCCGTTTGGCCTCGGTCAAACCGTCACCTCCGGTATCGTTAGCGCGCTGGGGCGCAGCGGCCTGGGCATCGAGGGTTATGAAGACTTCATCCAGACCGACGCCTCTATCAACCCCGGTAATTCCGGCGGCGCGCTGGTCAATCTGCGCGGCGAACTGGTCGGCATTAACACGGCAATCCTCGCCCCGGGCGGTGGCAATATCGGCATCGGCTTTGCGATCCCGACCAACATGGGGCAGCAGATCATGGCGCAGCTGGTCAAATACGGTGAGGTTAAACGCGGCAAACTCGGCGTCTCGGCGCAGAATCTCACCCCTGAACTGGCCCACGCCTTTGGAATCGAGCGCACCACCGGCGCAGTGGTGGTGCAGCTCGCACCCGATTCGCCCGCCGCTGAAGCCGGCCTGCAGATTGGCGATGTCATCATCGCTGTCAACGGCAACGCCACCGATAACGCCTTTGATATCCGCAACCAGCTTGGCCTGCTGCGTATTGGTGACAAGGTCGAGCTCAAGGTGCTGAGAGGTAACAGAACACTCACCATCAAGACCAGAATCGCCGACCCAGAGCCCAATAAAATCAAGGGAAAACAACTAGATGTTCGACTCGAGGGGACGGTATTCAGCCGCATTGAGGCAAACTCACCCCTGTATGGAAAGATTGACGGCGTACTCGTCGTCGAAACCACACCCAACAGCCCCGCATGGCGTGCCGGATTGCGAAAAGGTGATGTGATCGTCTCTGCCAATCGCTACGCCGTCAATGATCTCAGCTCATTGACTGAGGCGCTCAAGCAGTCACGCCGAGGCATTCTGTTCAATGTGGTACGCGGCAGCTCAGCACTCTTTATTCTGATCCAGTAAGCACGACAGAAGCCCCTCCCCTCCATATGGTGCGCGTGGTATAATGCCGCCCGCTTCAGTGGAGGGGCTCTATGGCCCTCCGTGAGAAAAAATAATTTACGCGGATGTTGTCGAGAGGCTACTATGTTAACTTCCGGCAAAACTGATAATTCAATCAATATGATCGATAAAACCATGCCCCAACATAAGCTGACACAACTTCAAGAGCTGGAAAGCGAATCTATCCACATCATGCGCGAAGTCGTTGCCGAATTTCGTAATCCGGTGATGATGTACTCCGTCGGAAAGGATTCCAGCGTGATGCTCCACCTGGCACGCAAGGCGTTCTACCCCGGGCCGCTACCGTTCCCACTGCTGCATGTCGATACCGGCTACAAGTTCCAGGAGATGTATGAGTTCCGCGACTGGTATGTTAAGAAGGTTGGGGCGAAGCTGATCGTACACCGCAACGAGGATGCGATCAGTAAAGGGATGAATCCTAACGAGTTTGGCGTGGCGCGCTGCTGTGGTGCACTCAAGACCGGCGCACTGCTCGAAGCCCTGGAGAAGGGTGGTTATGATGCCGCCTTTGGTGGCGCACGTCGCGATGAAGAGCGTTCACGCGCCAAAGAGCGCGTCTACTCAATGCGCGATAGCTTTGGTCAGTGGGACCCCAAAAATCAGCGGCCTGAACTGTGGAATCTGTATAACGGCCGCATCCACGATGGCGAATCGGTGCGCGCCTTCCCCATTTCAAACTGGACCGAAATGGATGTGTGGCAGTACATCAAAGAAGAGAATATTCCCATCGTTCCGCTCTACTACGCCAAGGAACGCCCGATGGTGGAACGTGGCAACCACCTGATCCCCGCTGAAAATAGCCAGTTCCTGCTTGAAGGCGAAGAGCCGAAGCTGGTGATGTCACGCTACCGCACTCTCGGCTGCATGCCCTGCACCGGTGCGGTACGCTCCAGCGCGACCACCATCGAAGAGATTATTGAAGAGGCGAGCATTGCCACCCGTAGCGAACGTGAAACTCGCATCATTGACCATGGCTCCAACAGCATGGAAGACAAAAAGAAGGAAGGTTATTTCTAAATGTCTATCGCAAAACAGGATATCGAACTATTACGCCTTGTTACCGTCGGCAGTGTCGATGATGGCAAATCCACCCTGATGGGGCGCCTGCTGTATGATACCAAAGGGGCGTTTGAAGATCAGCTCCAGGCGGTGCGTAAAGATGAGGGTGAAGGTGCCGACGGCATCGACCTGGCACAGCTTACCGACGGCCTCGCCGCTGAGCGCGAGCAGGGAATTACCATTGACGTTGCCTACCGCTACTTCGCCACCCCCAGACGCAAATTTATTATGGCGGACTGCCCGGGACACGAGCAGTACACTCGCAATATGGTGACCGGCGCCAGCACCGCCAACGCTGCGGTCATCCTGATCGATGCGCGCAAGGGCGTTCTGCAGCAGACCCGTCGCCACACCCATATCATTAGCCTGCTGGGGCTGCCGCACCTGATTGTCGCCATCAATAAAATGGATCTGATCGATTACGACGAAGCGACATTCCTGCAGATCAAAGAAGAGCTAAGCGAGTTTTGTGCGCGCCAGAATATTCACGACCTGATCTGCATCCCCGTTTCGGCACTGGCTGGCGACATGGTAGTGGAGCGCGGTAACAACATGCCGTGGTACGAAGGGAAGACTGTCCTGGAAACCCTGGAAACCATTGATGTTAGCGGCCACCTCGATGAAAATGAGTTCCGATTTCCAGTGCAGTATGTCAGCCGTCCGCAGACGAAAGAGCTGCCCGATTTCCGCGGTTTCATGGGGCGCATCGCCTCAGGCACTGTTAAACCGGGCGACGAGATCCTGCAGCTACCGGCCGGTAAGCGATCAAAGATTAAAGAGATCATCACCTTTGATGGCAACCTTGATGAAGCCTTCGCCCCGCAGAGCGTTACCCTCACCCTGGAAGATGAGATCGACATCTCACGCGGCGACATTATCGTGCACGCCGACAAGCCACCCCACACCGCAAAGGAACTCAAGGCGATTGTCTGCTGGATGGGTGAAGAGCCACTTTCACCACACAAAAAATACCTCATCAAACACACCACCAATACAGTGAAGGCGATGGTCAGCGAGATCAATTATCGCACCGACATCAACGAGCTAACCCGGGATGAGTCCGCTAATGAGCTGGCGATGAATGAGATCGGCAAAGTGTCATTAAAACTGATGAAGCCGCTCACCTTTGATCGATTTGAAGATAACCGCGCCACTGGTAACTTCATCATCATCGACAGCTTTACCAACAACACCGTTGGGGCCGCGATGATCTGCTAAGCGCAGCATTAAAATATCGCTAATGCTCCCGATAGTGATTCCATATCAATTCAATATTAATGGCGGATGAACGTCTCCACTTGTTTTGTGGTTAACTTACAGTTAGCCTTGTCACTATCCACAAAATTCAAGCGGTTGACATTGCAGACTCAAAACACAGTTAGATTTGCCGTCGTGCTTTTACTGGCGGCACTCATTAGCGGATGCGCCTCCGGTGTGGTACGCAGCATGGCAGAGAGCCTTTCGCAGGGTATTGCCAATCAGAATGACCTCGCTACCGTGCGCACTGGTGTCCCGGCTTATCTGCTGCTGATCGACGGATCGATCCTTGACGACCCGAACAACCAGGAGCTGCTACTCGCCGGAGCGCGTCTCTACAGCAGCTACGCCGGCATCTTTGTCGAAGAGCCGGCAAGAGCCGCCCGCCTCTCAACCAAAGCGCTCGATTATGGGCGGCGTGCGCTCTGCCACTCACACCCCGCTGTCTGTGATTACGACAAAGGCGCTTTTGACGGTTTTGCGCAGCAGATCACTCAAGTCAAAGCAGATGATCTACCGCTACTATACGGTTATGCCACCGCCTGGGTCGGCTGGATTCAGACTCACAGCAGCAACTTTAGCGCCATCGCCGACCTCCCTAAGGTCGAACTCGTATTTGAGCAGATCATCAAACTCGATCCGCGCTACGAACGCGGCCAGGCGCAGCTCTACCTCGGCGTACTACGCACATTGCGCCCCCCCGCCCTCGGTGGAAATCCCGAAATCGGGCGTCAACACTTTGAGCGGGCGATCGAATATTCAGATGGGCGCAACCTCTACGCCAAAGTGGAATTTGCACACCGCTATGCCAGATTAATCTTTGACCAGCAACTGCACGATAAGCTACTGAATGAGGTGCTCGACGCCAACCCGGAAGAGCGCAACCTCACCCTTATCAACACACTGGCACAGCAGCAGGCAGGTCAACTACTGGACAGCTCTGCCGCCTATTTTGAGGAGTGAACAGATGCGACGTTTATTGATGATTGGTACCCTGCTCGCCGCAGCCGTAGCGCTGCCTGCACAGGCACTAACATTCAAGATCGCCACCATCGCTCCCGATGGCACCGCGTGGATGGATGAAATGCGAAAAGGTGCCGATGAGATCAAGCAGCGCACCAGCGGGCGGGTAAAATTTCGCTTCTTTCCCGGTGGCATCATGGGAAACGATAAAAGTGTGCTGCGCAAAATCCGCATTGGCCAGCTCCATGGTGGTGCCATCGTCAGCGGCGGCCTGACTGCGATCTATCCCGACATCGGTATCTACAGCCTGCCCTTCACCTTCCGCAACGAAGCAGAAGTGGACTACGTACGCCAGAAGATGGACCCGATACTCATCGATGGTCTCAAGCAGAACGGTTTTGTCAGTTTCGGTCTCGCCGAAGGGGGCTTTGCTTACCTGATGTCGAACCACCCAATCAGAGTCATCGATGACTTCAAAGGGCAAAAGGTGTGGGTGCCGCAGAACGATGATGTCAGCCGCGCTGCGTTTGAATCGATCGGTATCTCGCCCATTTCGCTGGCGCTCTCAGATGTGCTTACCGGCCTGCAGACCGGCCTGATCGACACCGTCGCCGGCTCAGCCAGCGGTGCGATTGCGCTGCAATGGCACACCCGTGTGAAATACCTGATGAATGAGCCGCTCTCTTACCTTTACGCTTCGATGGTGATCAGTCAGAAAAGATTCAAACGCATCTCTGCTGCTGACCAGGCAGTCGTCGCCGAAGTGATGGGTGCTACCTTCAGGCGGCTCAATAAGATCAACCGCGAAGATGATGCCAGCGCCCGTATTGCACTGCAAAAACAGGGGATCACCTTCGTTCAACTCTCACCCCAACTCACCGGTCAGTGGTTTGATATCCGTAAAAATGTAGAGCAGAGCATGACGCAGAAAGGGGTACTATCGAAAAAGATTGTGACCATGCTGCAAAAACACCTCAATGACTATCGCGCCTCATCAGCTGCCACACAAAACACCCTTAACTAGCCGTTACCAACCTGAAATTATCGCACAGGGAATGTCGCAGATCACTCCAGCCCAGGGACGTAATGGCAATCCGTTGCAACTCGTCAATCGAATCATTACCTTTGTAGAAAACTCTCTGCTCGCGCTCTCACTGTTTGTGATGATTGCGCTCGCCAGCACACAGATCATTATGCGTAACTTCTGGGATAGCGGCCTTTCGTGGGGTGACCCATCTCTCAGCATCCTGGTGTTATGGGTTGGGATGCTCGGTGCGATGGTGGCAACCCGCGAACAGAATCATATTAATATTGACATATTGTCGCGCTTTTTACCGCCACGCCTCAAAGGCGTTAACCAGATTGTTCTCGATCTATTTACCGCCATTATCAGCGGCCTGCTTGCGTACCATAGCTACCGCTTTGTGGTTATGGAGTTCGAAGATGGTACGGTTGCCTTTGCATCTGTGCCTGCATGGTTGTGCGAAGCGATCATTCCGTTTGGCTTTGCTCTGATCGCACTGCGCTGCGGCTTCACTTCTCTTGCGCAGTGCATCGCATTAACCCGAAAAACACCGCCACCAGACGGTGGTGATGCACAATGTTAGTCACGCTGCTACTCATCATCCTCGCACTGCTCGGCGCGCCGCTATTTGCTGTGATTGCAGCGGGAGCGATGTGGGGCTTCTACCAGGCAGAGATCGATCTCGCCGTCATGGCAATCGAATTTTTTCGCCTGGCAGAGATGCCGATGCTGGTCTCGATCCCACTATTTACCTTTGCCGGTTATCTGCTCAGCGAGAGTCAGGCACCAGCAAGACTGGTGCGGCTCAGCAATGCGCTACTGGGCTGGTTACCCGGTGGACTGGCGATCGTCGCCCTGTTCGCCTGCGCCTTTTTCACCGCCTTCACCGGCGCATCGGGCGTGACCATTGTGGCCCTGGGTGCACTGCTTTTCCCGGCACTAATGAAGGCGGGTTACAGAGAAAATTTTAACCTTGGGCTTATCACCACCTCTGGCAGCCTTGGACTACTCTTTGCACCATCACTACCATTGATCCTTTATGCCGTGATCGTGCAGCAGATGGGCATTGGTGCGCCACTCACTATCGATGAACTCTTCCTCGCCGGTATTTTACCGGGCATGTTAATGCTACTAATGCTCTCCGGCTGGGCTATGCTACAGAATCGCAATCTGCCGACGCACACCATGGAGTGGGGAGAGGTGGTCAGCGCACTCAAAGGGTCACGCTGGGAGATACCGCTACCATTCATTGTGCTCGGTGGTATTTATAGCGGTTTTTTTGCCGTTTCCGAAGCCGCTGCTGTCACGGCACTCTATGTGTTGATCGTTGAGGTATTAATCTACCGAGAGATACCTCTCAGAAAACTACCGCAGATCATGCGCAGCTCTATGGTGCTGGTTGGCGCACTGCTGATTATTCTTGGCCTGTCACTCGCTTCAACCAACTATATGATCGATGCCGACATCCCAACCCGAATGTTCGAATTCATTAAAGAACATATTGATAGCCCGCTGATGTTTCTGATCTTGCTGAATATCTTTTTACTGATTCTCGGCGCAATGCTCGACATCTTCTCCGCGCTGATTTTAATCATCCCGCTACTGCTACCCATCGCACTCGGCTACGGCATCGATCCGGTACACCTCGGTATCATCTTCCTTGCCAACATGCAGCTTGGCTATTTCACGCCGCCAGTAGGGTTAAATCTTTTCATTGCCAGCTATCGCTTCAAAAAGCCGGTGATGCAGCTCTATAAGGCGACACTTCCTTTCTTTTTCATCCTGCTACTGGCCGTGTTAATCATCACCTATGTACCAATGCTCTCGCTCTATCTTCCCGGAAGAGAGTAGCCGTCAGGGGCTGTTAACACTGGATTCACCTTTGTGTTTATAATACCCCACTCAACATCTTTCATTGTCTGGAATTACACTATTATGAGCGGAATGTCATCAATCAAAAAGCGCTGGGCGCAGTGGTCGTCGATCCTACTGGTTCTCCTTGGGATGGGATTTGGCATCTCGATGTTACCAACGGGTTACAGCGAAGATCTCTCTGTGATCGGTAGCGGTAAAAATGTGGCTGTTCTGGTACACAACAAGGAGGGGGTGCGCAGCCTTATTTCGATGGGGCAGGTTGACGATATTCGGGAGCACTACAAAGACCGTATTGAATTCCGTATTGCGGAAAGTGGCACCCCCACAGGGGCCAAGTTTGCAAAAATAAACAAGGCACATGAGGGCACCCTGGTGCTATTTAAAGAGGATGGCACCATCGTTGGGAAGCTAAGCGATCTGGAGAGCAGTGCGGACCTTACAAAAAGATTAAATCAGGTCTTTGGTTATTAGAGGTTATAAGCCTCAACCCAACACCTTTTTCACTGCACCCAGCAGGCGCTCCGGGGTGAAAGGTTTCTGTAGCCAGCCCGTTGCCCCAAATGAGCGTGCCTTGTCTTTCTTGAAATCACTCCCTTCGGTTGTCACCATAATGATGGGAGTGAATTTGTAATTATCCAGCGAGCGTAGCCGCGTAACCAGGCTTATGCCACTCATATTCGGCATATTGACATCAGACAGCACCAGATCAACACTCTCCTTGCGCGCCACTTTCATCGCATCAGCACCATCAACTGCAGTCAGAACTTCGTACCCCTCACCAGTTAATATCCCTTTGACCAGATTGCGCATCGCCATAGAGTCATCTACTGCTAAAATCCGGGCCATTTTCCATCTCCTTATTTATCTTCTCAAGCTCGCCATAAAATCACTACCGCAGAGGCACTGCTAAGCTATATCGGCCTTTTGATACAATTCACCACTATTTATCAGCGCTCTTTCTCACTAAGCAGAACAAGGCTCGCTCTATTTACTTAGTATTACAAGAGGTTATTTGCTTAACGGTTATCGACCTCTGCTTCACGTTCTTTACAGCGCTCTAATATCTCCCTTTTCTCTTTAGTCGCAGCAGCACCCCATCTGGCAATTTCATCGACCGAACGGAAACAGCCTGTGCAGATGTCATCCTGATCCAGACAACAGCAGCGCAGGCAGGGGGATTCAATGGTAGTGTCACTCTCAAACACGCCGTCACCCATAAGTTACCCACACCCCTGATAAGCGCTCATCATTTAAAAACCACATCTTTGTCTTTTACTGAAAACACCAGTCCAGCAACATTTTCAACGTCACGCTTTAATTTAGGTAGCGTGACACACCCACTCCAACGAGCACCGGGTTCCAGGATTTTATCCTGAGAATAGATCTGATAACCCGGTGCAGCAAGGTCATCACTAAACCCGGTTTGATGCGCTGAGATATTCCACTCCACCATGGTGATGGTTTTATCACTGGCGTTATTGATTGTTACTTTAAGTGGAGATGACTCATCACAATATGAAGCCGAATAGTCAACCGAGATACTCACCGCCTCACTCGCCTTTTTATTCGACCACTCCTGATAGTAGAAAAAGCCACCGATAGCACTACCGGTCAACACCAGAAAACCCAGAGCACCAAATATCTTTTTTGGGAAGAAAATAAACGGCAATAAGAGCAGTACAATAACGATCCATTTCATGCCGGAGTCTCTATTCTAGATGCCTCAATGCTTAATATCCCGCCCTAAAGTACGTGTTGAAAATTCTCGGTCCTTCAATCCAATATTCACTTCAATATCTTTAACTTCATAAACAGTAGTAGAACCGGCTCTGAAATTTTTAATTGTCGCTCTTTCCCATACCCACGCGCCATCAATCAGCCGCCAGCTAATAAGCTGTTTTTTAACCATCTTCATCTCTTTATCAAAATAGTCAATGCGCCTCTCTAAACAGTACTCCCACTCCTTTGTCTTACTAAACCAGGAGATGCGCTTACCGTAAATATGATCATGTTTCGGAATACTTTCAACCACGTAAAACTCATTACCTTCGAGCTCCCTCACTCCAAGAAAACGGTGATCATCCTCATCAATGTCACGTAGCCGCAGGTCATCATCACTAAAACCCCAGTCCATCTCACCGGGTGAACGTTTTGCAATACGCTTAACAACGCGCGTTTCGGGCAAGTAGATCCACTGGTCTGCAAGCCTCTTACTGCCGTTGACGTAGCCCCAGCGCATAAAGGCCAGCCCATCGTTATGGGAGCCGGCGGCATAGAGAATGACCTTATCAACAATGCCATCTTTACCACCGTAGTTTTTCCATAGACGAATGTATTCACTGGTAACCTTTCTGCCATCGGCCAGTGTGCTGGTCACCAGTAGACGTGAGCGGTGATCATCCCCGGGATTTTTATAGTGACAGCGCTGTACGATCTCTTTACCACTTAACGCTCTGCTTTCTGCCGCGCCAGCAGCGAGTGAAAGCAGCAATAATATAGTGACAGCGAGCAGTTGAGGGATGGCCCTGCTGTTCATAGCGGTGACTCCTGACGATTACCGTTCAACATGTCGCGCTTAGTGTCGCCTGATTAACGGCGCAACCAGTGACATCAATATCAAAACCAGTATGGCGAAATTGCCCATTAAAACATAGGGTGTTGCACCCTGCATCGGCACCACCTTATCACTGAGTGTCGCCTCTTCAAACTGTGGTGCAATCGATTGAAAACGCCCCTTATGGTCGATGATTGCCGAGACACCTGTGTTGGTGGCCCGCAACATCGGGCGGCCACTCTCTTTGGCACGCATGCGCGCGATCTGTAGATGTTGATGGGGCGCACTTGAGTCCGCAAACCACGCATCGTTACTCACGTTAACGAGTAGCGTCGCCTCCGGCAGCTGCATAATCACCTCTTCACCAAAAGCGTCTTCGAAACAGATTGAAATACCGACCTTTTGTCCTGCCATCGGCAGCGGTGGCTGCTCATCGGAGCCAGCACTAAAATCTGACATCGGCACCTGGATGATATCGATCAACCCGGAGAGCCATTCTTTGAGTGGCAGGTATTCCGTGAACGGCACAAGGTGACGTTTGTGGTAAAAACCTGTCTCACGACCAAGCGACATCATCGTGTTGTAGTAGTTACGCTGTTCGCCATCAAGGTAGACCAGCCCTAATAAAATATCAGTATTATTATTGCGCGCCTCTTCAGCAAGCCTTGCGAGAAAGTTTGTGGTCTCATGAAAGAAAACTGGTAGCGCTGTTTCAGGCCAGATAATCAGATCACTCTCCCAGTTTTGCCGTGTAAGCTGCGCATAGAGATCGATGGTGGGCGCCTTCATCGACGGCAACCACTTCAATTCCTGCGGAATATTACCCTGCACCAGGGTCACTTTGAGTGGCTCACCTGCGGGTGAAACCCAACGAACCTGGTCGAGTAGCAGACCGCCACACCAGAGCAACACCACCCCCACAATATGATATGAACGCCTGCCGATATGAATGTGATAAATGATGATGGCGATAGCTGCTGCGGTTAGCGCTACTGCAAATGAGACACCATAAACACCCAGCAGCATGGCGTAGCCACCCAGCGGCGTTTCGATCTGGCTATACCCCACATTCAGCCACGGCAGGCCGGTGAACATCCAGCCACGAATCCATTCAAACAATACCCATACTGCAGGAAAACACCACAACAGTGCCGCCGTTGACGGCAAATTAAACCGTTTCCTGAATGTTACCGCCACCCCTCCAGCCAGCGCTGGAAAGGTCGAAAATACCAGCACAAACATCGATGTGATAAACAGTGATAGCGGCAGATTTACATTGCCGTAATGATAGATGCTAATAAACACCCACCACATTCCAGCACCAAACATGCCGATACCAAACAGCAGGCCGCGCCACATTGCGCGGCGCGCACTACTATCAAGCCACAAAAGAAAAATAGTAACGAGCGAAACGATCGCTAAAGGGTAAAGTTCATAAGGCGCAAAGGCGAACGACAGCAACCCACCTGCGATCAATGCCAGCAGATCACCGCGCCATGTTGCAAACATCCGGGCGACCCCTTAATGGTCGTTCAGCGAGGTAGTCGCGTCATCCGCCTGTAGAGTCATCTGCAACAGATGGATACGCCGGCTATCGGCGTGCAGCACCTTAAAGTGGAAACGACCAATCTCACATTTCTCACCACGTTTTGGCAGGTGACCAAAGGCACGCATCATCAGGCCACCGATGGTGTCGAAATCTTCATCGCTGAACTCCGAGCCGAAATAGTCATTGAACTCTTCTATCGGGGTAAGCGCCTTAATGGTAAAACTCACATCGCTATGTTTCATGATGTAGCTATCCTCAGCCACATCATGCTCATCGATGATCTCACCGACGATCTGCTCCAGCACATCTTCAATCGTGACCAGGCCGTCGATGCCGCCGTACTCATCCACCACGATCGCCATGTGGTTACGGCTGGCACGAAAATCCTTCAGCAACACATTAAGACGTTTGCTATCGGGGATAAACGCAGCCGGGCGCAACACATCACGCACATTGAATCGCTTGCTGCCACCATCAAGCGCATAGGCGAGCAGATCTTTGGCGAGCAGAATCCCTTCAACCTCATCCTTGCCATCACCAATCACCGGAAAACGGGAGTGCGCTGATTTAACAACCACCGGCAAGATCTCCTTGAGCGGTGCATCACGCTCCACCACCACCATCTGTGAACGTGGGATCATGATATCCCGCACCTGCATCTCAGAGACTTCCAGCACCCCTTCGATCATCGTCAGGGCATCGGCATCGAGCAGATGGCGCTGCTGAGACTCACGCAGTGTCTCGATAAGTTCAATACGGTCCGCCGGTTCCTGCGCGAATGCCTTCTTCAGTTTACCCAGGAAGCCATCTTTGCCAGTCGCCGGCTCGGGCGATCGGTCACTGCTCATCGTTGAGCCGCTCCAGCTTTCATTATTTCTCCGTTCAGAAAATCAAACATTGTCATCATATTCCACTCTACCATCATTCATATACGGATCATCGAATCCCAAGTATGCCATGATCTTTCTTTCCAGATCTTCCATTTCATCCGCAGCCAGATCATCAAGGTGATCATAACCACGCAGGTGCAACACCCCATGTACCACCAAATGCGCCCAGTGGGCACGTGCCGTTTTACCCTGCGCCAGCGCCTCCTGTGCCACTAACGGGGCGCAGATAATGAGATCGCCCAGCAGTGGTAATGGCACATCAGCGGGGGCCTCAAACGGGAATGAGAGCACATTGGTCGGCCCGTGCTTTGCCCGGTACTGCTGATTGAGGGAGGCACTTTCATCCTTTTCGACCAGACGAATGGTGAGCGCCACTTCGCCCACTTTACCTTCAAGCGCAGCTCTCACCCACAGTTCCAGATCTGCCTGCGTCGGCAGTGCAGCCTCCTGTGGCTGCTGTAAAGCAATTTGCAGGTCAAGCGCCAGCGCCAGGTACGGATTCTGCGGCAGGTCTGGTTCAGCGTTCACGCCGCCCACTCTCCCTCTCTTCCTGCGCTTCCTTTGCGGCATAGGCCTGTACGATACGCTGCACCAACGGGTGACGCACGACATCCTGTGATTCGAAAAAAGTAAAGCTGATGCCGTTGACCTCTTGCAACACTTCGATCACATGGCGCAGCCCCGAGGTGCTACCACGCGGCAGATCGATCTGCGTCACATCACCGGTCACGACGACAGTCGAACCAAAACCGACGCGCGTCAGAAACATCTTCATCTGTTCAACGGTGGTATTTTGCGCCTCATCGAGAATGATGAAAGACTCATTCAGAGTACGCCCACGCATATAGGCGAGCGGCGCGACCTCAATCACATTCTGTTCGATCAGTTTGGCGACACGCTCAAAGCCGAGCATCTCATACAGCGCATCGTAGAGTGGGCGCAGGTAGGGGTCGATCTTCTGCGCCAGATCGCCTGGCAGAAAACCGAGCCGCTCCCCCGCCTCAACCGCAGGCCGCACCAGCAGAATGCGCCTCACCTCTTCCTTCTCCAGCGCCTCAACCGCACAGGCAACCGCAAGGTAGGTTTTACCAGTACCGGCGGGACCGATGCCAAAGTTGATCTCATGGCTCAGAATACGCTGCAGATACATCGCCTGATTGATGCCACGCCCTTTGATACCGCCCTTTCTAGTCTGTATCTGGACACTCCCAACCACCTGCTGTTCCAGCTCTTTGAGCGCAGGGGCAGAGTGCAGCGCCAGCTGCACCTGCGACGGCGCCAATGTTGCGCCATCGGTTTCGGCATAGAGCGTCTTGAGTAGGCGGCTCGCTTCAATCACCGCATCGGGATTACCAACCAGGCGAAAGTCGTTACCACGATTACTAATTTGAACGCCAAAATGCGCTTCAATCTGGCGGATGTGGCCATCAAATTGCCCACAAAGTTCGACCAGACGCTGGTTATCGACAGGCTCTAACAGCAGTTCGCTCGTTTGTTGATTATCGCTCAAGATTAAATTCACACCCTTGAAGGGAAAAGAGAAGAGACGGCACCGATAGCGCCGTTGTGATGACTACAGAGTGCCTGTAGCGGAGCATGCTGGAAACCGCTATGCAACGTGGCGACCATTGTTTGGGGCAAGCTGAGGAGCCAGCTCGCCACGCAACGAATTTGGCAGCGCCTCGGTGATGCGTACCGTCACAAACTGACCAATCACCGACGGATCTGCCGTCAAATTGACCCAACGATTATTATCGGTGCGCCCAGCCACCTGTGCCGGGTCTTTTTTCGAAAGACGCTCCACCAGCACTCGCTGCTCCGTACCAACCATCGATGCACTGATTGCGGCGGTCATCTCGATAATACGTCTCTGTAGCTCAGCAAGCCGCTGCTGTTTGACAGCATGCGGAACATCATCTGGCAGCGCCGCTGCCGGGGTGCCGGGGCGTGCGCTATAGATAAAGCTAAAGGAGTGATCAAAACCGAGCGCCTCAATCAGCTCCATAGTGGCGCGATGATCGGCATCCGACTCACCAGGGAAACCGATAATAAAATCAGACGACAGACTGATATCGGGGCGCGCCTCGCGCAGGCGGCGAATCTTAGATTTATATTCCAGCACGGTGTGGCCGCGCTTCATCGCTCCAAGAATACGATCTGAACCGCTCTGCACCGGCAGATGAAGATGACTAACCAGCTCGGGCACTTCACGATAGACTTCGATCAGGCTATCGCTAAACTCAACCGGGTGTGAGGTGGTAAAACGGATGCGGTCAATGCCGTCGATACTGGCCACATAGCTAATTAGTAATGCGAGATCGACCTCGGTACCGTCCTCCATCTCATAGCGGTAGGCGTTGACGTTCTGGCCAAGTAGATTCACCTCACGCACCCCCTGACTGGCGAGCGACGATATTTCACTGAGGAGGTCATCAAACGGGCGACTAAACTCTTCACCGCGCGTGTAAGGCACCACGCAGAAGGTGCAATATTTACTGCACCCTTCCATGATCGATACAAACGCCGTTGGCCCGTCAGCCTTCGGTTCCGGCATGCAGTCAAACTTTTCAATCTCGGGAAAGCTGATATCGATCACAGGCTGCCGCTGCTGCTTCACCTCATTTAGCATCTGCGGCAGACGATGAAACGTCTGCGGGCCAAAGACCAGATCGACAAAGGGGGCACGCGCTCGAATCGCATCACCCTCCTGACTCGCCACGCAGCCACCGACACCGATCACGGTGTTGGGCCGCTGCTCTTTCATCTCGCGCCAGCGACCCAGCTGGTGAAACACTTTCTCCTGCGCCTTTTCCCGAATCGAACAGGTGTTGAGTAGCAGAATATCCGCCTCTTCAGCCGAATCAACCCGTTGTACGCCGTGAGATGCCGCGAGCACCTCCACCATTTTGGCTGAGTCATACTCGTTCATCTGGCAGCCAAAGGTCTTAATGTATAATTTATGTGTCATCGTGGTGCTATTTCAAACCCGGAAACTTTTAGGAAAGAACCGCACAACTTACTACTTTTTCAGCAAAATTTCCAGTCACAGGGCTAGACGGCAGGCTCGCATATGAGCGCGGGAAGAGCGGCTAAGCGCTTTACAATCAATTATAACTGGACAACAGAAACGTGTTATCAACACCTGGGGAGGGCGATCAGGAATGGCGAGCTGCTTTTAAGTGCAACCCTGAATTTTACATAGCGAAAACCGCCCCACTATAGCCCACCTGAATGCATTGACGGGGAGCGCTACAAACAACCAAATACTGCTCTGAAATTTAGTTACTAGCAACACCCATCAGCTACATTGAGCTGTAGAACGACAACTTTCACCACCGGCAGGTAGACCGTATTAACGGCGTCCTGAACGGTTCTGCTCCTCTTTAACATAAACAAGCGACTCATCTTCTGGTGCTACATCTTCTGACCACTGTTTGCTGGTGTCAGACGACGATTTCAAATGAACTGCAACCGCTGCACCTATAACACCGCCTAGCGTGAAAGCCACCAATACTGCTTCTATCATCATGTCCATCATTTGTGTATCCTCCAATGTTCTGGTTTACATCCTTGCCAAGCCATTCAACATCCTTTCAGAAATGGCCATTTCGAGATCCTTCACTATTGTTAGCGGCTCAACATGCCATCACCTTAATATTGTTATGAGCATCGATCATGCCAATATCAACAGCTATTCAGAAGGCGCTTTGCAGAAGATGATAATAAGCTGTATTTACAGAGAAAATAGCTCAAAAGAAGCGTGGCCGTCCATACCAGACCAGCGCCATAATAAAGTGGCATGCTACAAAAAAATGGCGAAAAACTGCGCTAATTCGACTGATTCAGCGTCATAAACTAGTTTATTGTCAGCCCCTCTACTCAGCCAGTTTAGCCCGAAGCCACATCACTTCCAGTGCATCGAGCCCCGCAGTTGCTGGCGTCACCCCTTGCGCAATACACTGCGCCTCGACGGAAGCGAAGCGTCGCTCAAAGCGTTGATTGGCTTCACGCAGTGCAGTTTCAGGGTCAATGCCGGCATGACGTGAAAGATTGGTCACCGACTGCAGCAGGTCCCCAATCTCATGCTGCATACGCTGCGCACCCTGATCTTGCTCCAGCACCTCCCGCACCTCATCCAGCTCTTCCTGAACCTTCTCCAGCACCGCTTCAATCACTGGCCAGTCAAAACCAGCATCTGCTGCCCGCTTCTGTAACTTTACCGCACGAGTCAGCGCCGGCAACGCACTCGCAACGCCATGCAATGCGCCCATGTGCTGAGTGGCTACCCCTTTATTACGGCGTTCTTTGGCTTTAATCTGCTCCCAGGTTGCTCGATGATCGGCCACCTGGCTTTCGCCATCAGGCGAGTCGCTAAACAGATGGGGGTGGCGACGAATTAATTTCTCTGTGATCTGTTCAGCGACCTGTGAAAAATCAAAACGCCCCTCCTCTTTTGCAATTTGCGCATAAAAAACCACCTGAAATAGCAGGTCTCCCAGCTCATCACACAGATCATCCATGTCACCACGCTCAATCGCATCGACAACTTCATACGCCTCTTCGATAGTGCACGGTGCAATTGATGCGTAATCCTGTGCGAGATCCCACGGACAGCCTGTTCTGGGGTGGCGCAGCTGTTCCATCACCTCTAGCAGTTTTCTCATTTCCTCCATAAGCTATGGTAACTCGCCTGTTTTCTCCAGTCCGACCAGCTTATTATTGGCATCGAAACGCAATACAAAAATACCATTGATGCCATCACGCATAATAAAAGGCTGAAGACAGCTCGCCGGAAACTGTATGCGCCGACCATCTTCCGCATCAACAATAACCTGTCTCGCCTGCCCCTTGTAGTACGCAAGATAATCGTCGGCAGAGATTCTAATCGCAAACCTGACCCGCTGTTCGCTACCGTTCATTTGTTACACCTTGCTGCAATATTGATCACCTGGTTAGCCATCACTGGTATTTTTTCTGCTGCTTAAATAATACCGCAATCATCTCCCTCAGCACTACTTTACCTCAGCCAATACAAGTAGATAATAACCTGCTGTTAGCAGCAAAATAGTTATCACAGTTGCACATCCAGAATAGAGCGTCACTACCGATGCAATAGCAGGCTTATTTTATCGATTATGAATTTCACTATCGATGAATGAATTATTCGAGATTAATAGTCTTAATCTTACTTCGAACCGCAGATCAACTAACCGTTGCGCTTTAGTAAACACGTTGTTATTCTGCGACACACATGGATCTCGTTTAACTGCATAGCCTATCGGCAACCCTTATATAAACAGAGGAGACAAGCAAACATGGTCACTAAGAAAAAAGCTGCTGCAAAGAAAAAGGCATCAACCAAAAAAGCGGTTGCTACCAGGAAGCCTCGCGTGAAAGCGATCAAGGAACCGTACACTCGTACAGCACTTTTTGGCCACCTCTCTGAAAAGACAGGGCTAACAAAAAAAGAGATAGCTTCTGTATTTGATGAACTTAAAATAGTCATCGAAGGACATATCAAAAAAGGTTCTGCTCAGGTCTTCACCCTGCCGGGTATTCTTAAAGTAAAAGTGAACCGTAAACCCGCGACTCGCGCACGCAAGGGGACCAACCCTTTTACCGGAGAAGAGATGGTATTCAAAGCCAAACCTGCACGCAATGTTGTGAAGGTACAGCCTCTAAAGGCGCTCAAGGATATGGCCTCTTAGTTACTGCCACCCGATGGGCGACATACCAGTGTCGCCCATCATATTTCCTCCGCGCTGTTTATCACTGTTTTAATTTCCACCGGCCCGGCATAACTGGCATGAAACTTTCATAATCAGTCTTATGCCTCAAATTATCCGAAATTTTTATCTCTCCAGCATCGCCGCATGCCTTACTTTATCTATTACATCAATCAGTTGGGCAGAGGAGTCACTTGAACCTGGGCATGAAGCCGCGTCAATAATAAAACAGCAGCGTGACAGCTTCATGGCGGCGGAGCAGGCGTTAAAGCGCGGCTCGATCACGCAGTTCAAACAACTTAGCCAGCAGCTCAAAACATACCCGCTCTACCCCTACCTGCGTTATGAATACCTGCGAACTCGTCTGCATAAAAGACCCAGCGATGAAATCGCAACATTCATCGACACCTATCATGATGACAGCCCACTGAGCAGCAAACTCCATTTTCGCTGGATCAAACAGCTCGCACAAAAAGGGCGCTGGAAGGCCGTTAAGCAGTCTTACAGAGCCAGCAGCAATATCACGCTCCAGTGTTATTATCGCCGCGCGCTGCTCAACACCGGTGATCAGGGGGCTGCCTTTGATGGACTGGAGCAGCTGTGGCTCGTCGGCCATTCACAACCACGCGCCTGTGATCCGCTCTTTACCGCGTGGCATAAGGCGGGCTTTATCGATGATGAGCTTGCCTGGCAGCGCATTCAGCTGGCGATGGAAAAACGCAAACTCACTCTGAGCCGCTACCTGACCCGCTTTCTCTCCAGAAAAGAGCGCATCTGGGCCAATAGATGGATTCAAGTTCATCGCAAACCATCACGTATCCTTTCACAGAAAAGGTTTATCAACGCACATCCGATGCGCAATACCATCCTCGTTCACGGCCTGAAACGGATGGCGCGCAAAGACCCCGTCCAAGCAGCCGATATGTGGCAGTCAAAGATCAAGGCACGTTACGATTTTAGCGATGATGAAGTGATGACTGTCGAGCGTGCGATTGCGATGGCGATGGCACTGCGTAACAGACCCGAGGCGCTAAGCTGGCTTGCCGTACTCGAAGAGAGACCGGCCGATCAGTCCCTGCGTGAATGGCGCGTACGCACTGCGCTCAACCAGCAAAACTGGGATGCCGCACTTGCCTGGCTCTACCAGCTCAACGATGAAGAGCAGCAGACCCCACGCTGGCAATACTGGCGTGCGCGCGTGCTGGCCGCGCTCGATCAGCCGCTTCAGGCCGAAGCAATCTATACAGAGCTCGCCATGAAACGGGGCTACTACAGTTTTCTTGCCGCAGATAAACTCCAGCGCCCATACCACTTTCGGCACGCACCACTACAACAGAACGAGCTGCTCACAACCAATATTGAACAGCACCCCGGCATCCTAAGGGCGCAGGAGCTATTTGCGCTTGGGCGCGCCGTCGAGGCCCGGCGCGAATGGTTTTTTGCGACTCGCTACATGGTTGATGAGCAACTTCACCAGGCCGGTAGACTGGCCCACCGCTGGGGCTGGCACGACCGCGCCATTATGACCGTTGCGCGCACCGACCACCGTGATGACCTCGATATCCGCTTTCCACTTGTCCATCGCGATAAAATCACCGTTAAAGCGCGTGAAAACAATATTGATACGGCTCTCGCCTTCGCCCTCATCCGCCAGGAGAGCGCCTTCACCGCGGACGCGCGCTCCAGTGCAGGGGCCATGGGGCTGATGCAGCTAATGCCGCGTACGGCCAAACAGCTAACACGCGGTACCGGCATTCGTCTCAAAAACCGCATGCAGCTGATCGATGTTGAAACCAACTTAAAACTCGGCATGAAACACCTGGGGAAAGTACTGAGACGCTTTGATAACAATCCGCTGCTGGCACTCGCTGCCTACAACGCAGGAGAGGCCAGAGTAAAGCGCTGGATACCCAAAAACCGCCAGGTCGATGCAGACATCTGGGCCGAAACCATTCCGTATAACGAAACGCGCAACTACATCCAGAACATCATGGTCTTTACCCCAATCTATGAACAGCACCTTGGCCAGCCGCTAACACCGCTTGCACAGCGGATGGTGCCGATCGGCTCGCCGCCTCCCGTGGTCGCACAGAGCCCTCATATAGAGATGCAGCAGCCATCTGGCCCCTCTGAAACTCTCAAGATTGCAGAGCCGCTTCCGATGAAAAAGGGGGCAACTATTCTGCCATTAGAGAACCAACCTAAACAGTCAAATGAAAAAGATGCTATAAGCAACGTTAAAACGATGCACTATCGCGAGACCATTACCCTTAATCATACTGAATGGGACAATCCAGAACAGGAGGGGATCTAGCAACGCTGCCTCACGACAGTGCTGCGACACCGCAAATTATGCTAAAACACGCACCCGCACCCACCACGCCCGCCACCGTCCCGCCCCTCCCGGACGCACGTCCCACCCGCGTCATTGCAATCAGCAGCGGCAAAGGAGGGGTGGGCAAAACCAGTGTCACCACTAACCTCGGCATTGCGCTGGCACAACTGGGAGCAAAGGTCTGCATTCTGGATGCCGACACTGGCCTCGCCAACATCAACATTCTGCTAAACCTCAACCCTGAATACACCATCGAACATCTGCTTAACGGCGAAAAAAGTATCGATGAGATCATGCTCGACGGTCCCAGCGGCATTAAGGTGGTGCCCGCCGCATCCGGAATCACCAGCTGCGTAGATCTGGACCGGGCACAGCATCAGCGCCTGTCACAGGCGCTGGCACAGCTGGAGTCACGCTTTGACTATCTACTCATCGATACAGCAGCAGGTATTGGAGAGACGGTGCTGGAGTTCCTCGCCTCTGCCCAGTACTGCGTGCTGGTGATCTCGCCTGAACCCACCTCGCTGACCGACGCCTTTGCACTGATGCGGGTGATGAAACGCAAAACGCTGAAGCAGCCAATCTATACCATCGTCAACCGCGCCCCCTCGCCTCAAAAGGGGAGTGAGGTGTTCCGGCGCTTCTCAGCCGCTGCAAAAAAATACCTGCAGACACGCATCGGCTATATGGGAAATATTGCTGAAGACCCAACCATCAGTAGCGCAATCTGCCTGCAAACCCCGATCATCTTGGCTCAACCACATAGCCCTGCCAGCCGTGACATTCGAACACTCGCAGAGCGTATCGATAGCAAACTGGCAGCGAGTAAAAAACCACATCAATTTAGCAAATACTGGCACAGCAAACGCCAGCAGACCGAGGGCCCCACCAGCACTACTGGCTCAACTGGCCCGACTGTAAAACAGAGCGGTCTCTCCGGTGACTACCTTTCCGTTGCGATCCTCTCTTACCTGCAATACCCGGAGACCAGTGAAGCCGAGGCAAAAGAGCTGCTCCAGCCGCTCATCGACGCAGGTATTGAACGCTTTGGAAGCGCCGCCTTCAATCTTTCCACTGAAAGTGCAGAACAGAAGAGCGCGCCGCAGACGTCACTATCAACAGGTATCACATCAGACATCACCCGCCTGATGTCCGATATTGAGGAGTCAGAAGCCGCCAGCATCATTCAGCAGATTGTGACCCGCCATGAAAGGCTATTCAAAAAATCACCGCTGGATATCGAACAGGCGCTGCTGGAGACCATTAGCCAGTCAGCGCTCAGCGAGGCGCGGTTTTCAGCGATGATCGAAACGCTTCAACAACAGTACCGTGAACGTTTTGGTGACACCCTGCAAGATGAAAAAACCAGATTGCTTGAGACTTTTGCCAACTTTTCCCAGCAGATTCAGCAGCGAGAAAAGCAGCTGGATCAAGACCTGCAAAAACTATCGAAAATGGTGCGTGAATTCAATGAGCGGCTCAGATAGCGAGACCTTTACAACGGCCTGCTAAGCAGCAGCCGGTCACTCCTCGCTCTGCGGTGGTGCCACCCGAAAGACCTCATCCAGCGATGTCATCCCCTTCGCCACTTTCTGCAGGCCGCTGATTCGTAACGGGCGCATCCCCTCCTTTTGAGCCTGCTGACGCACCTGTGCAATATCAACCCTCTGATGGCGCAACAGCTCTCGCAGACCACTCGAAAGCGTCATCATCTCATAGATCCCCACACGTCCGGCATAACCGGTTTGACGGCACTCAAGACAGCCGCTGGATGCCATGATCTTCTCCGGTGTCACGCTCTTCCACGGCTGACTCAGTGCCTGCCACAGCCCTGCATCGGGGACGACAGGCTGTTTGCAATGTGGGCAGAGGGTTCGCACCAGCCGCTGTGCCACCACTCCGATCACCGATGCACCAATCATATACTGCGGTACGCCAATCTCCAGCAGCCGCGTAATCGCCAGTACCGCATCATTGGTGTGCAGCGTCGAGATCACCAGGTGACCGGTAAGCGCCGCCTGTATCGCCACTTCGGCCGTCTCACGATCACGTATCTCACCCACCATGATGATATCTGGGTCCTGCCGCAGCAGCGCCCGAACCCCGTCGGCAAAAGCGAGATCAATGTTGTGCTGCACCTGCAGCTGATTAAAATCGGGCACCACCATCTCAATGGGGTCTTCAATGGTGCAGATATTAAGCTCGGGCCGAGCGAGATGTTTCAGGGTGGAATAGAGGGTTGTGGTCTTACCGGAGCCGGTCGGCCCGGTCACTAAAATGATCCCATGCGGCTTTTCGATCATCGCCTGCCACTGCAGAGACTCAGCGTTACCAAACCCGAGGTCAGAAAAGTTCTTCACCAGAATATCGGGATCAAAGATACGCATCACCATCTTCTCGCCAAAGGCGGTCGGCATGGTTGAGAGGCGCAGCTCCACCTCACTGCCGTTGGGCGCCCGGGTCTTGAGGCGGCCGTCGAGTGGTCGGCGCTTCTCTGCCAGATCCATCCGCCCGAGAATTTTAATCCGGCTCACTACCGCCGCCATCACCTGTGCCGGCAGTTGATAGACCTGATGCAACATGCCATCGATCCGGAAACGGATATTGCCCTGCTCGCGACGCGGTTCCAAATGAATATCGCTGGCGCGTTGATCAAAAGCGTACTGCAATAGCCAGTCGACAATATTAACTACATGCTGATCATTGGCATCTAGGCTACCCGCCTTACCCAGCTCCAGCATCTGCTCAAGGTTATTGATTTCACTCGGCAAGCTCCCCTGCTTATCATCGTTCGCCCCTACCACTGATTTGGAGATAGCATAAAACTCAACGCGAAAACGTTCGATGTCGGCCGGACTGGTAATCTCAAGCCGTACCTCTTTATTCAACACATGCTCAAGCTCTTTTATCCACGCCGTCTGGTAAGGCTCTGCCGTGGTGATCACCACATACCCCGCCCCCATTTCAATCGGCAGCAGCCTGTTACGTTCGGCGTAGCTATATGAGACAGCAGCAGCAACAGAAGCCACATCCACTTTCAGCGGATCAATACGACGATAGGGCAGCGCGAGTTTCTCAGCCAGCCACTGGCTAAGGAAGTCCTGATTCAGCGGCTGCGGTGGCACGGTCACCGTTACCAGCTCATGGCTTTCGATAATTGCAAACGGGTGTTGATCGCCCTTATCACGAAAACGCGCCTTCAGCATCAACATCTCGTGCTGCCTCTTATCGATCAGGCCATCTGCCAACAGCTGCTCACTCATCTCATCGAGCTGAATACGGCGAGGTTTATCCGCTACACCTTTCACATCCATGCTCCTCTTCAGCACCATCTGCCCACACCCCTCACTCGAATGGTCAACAAAAGATCGTTATCAACGACAACAGGTGCTGACTCAAAACTGCAACCATCGCCGTCTACACCATAGTAACGGCCAGACTCACACCAATACCAGCCATATTAAGCAGATAATAGCGAGCATGATTGGCAGCAGATCGAACCCAGATTAAATAAAATGGAAAATTTACCGATATACGATGAGCGCATAACACCTTTATTCAATATCGCTGTTATTCAATTGCCGTTACTCAATTCAGGAACCGCTATCAATTGTCATGACGAGGGGTGAAGCGGCGGAGTAATCGTTTAACGCAGCGATTACTTAAGCTGAAAAAGTGTATGGCGTGCGATATCACACGCACCGCAGAAGATCGTTAGTGTAATCGTAGAGGCAACGGATGCCACACACAATGACAAAGGGAGTTGGTCATGCAAAACATTCACACAATCAATACCACCCGACAACAGATATGGATAGCATTGCGACTATTACAGCCCTTATTAAAAGAGCTAGACGGTAAGCCAGCGCTAAGCGGTATGGAACCCCGCGATCAGTGAACCACTCCGTGAAAAATAGCGTCGTACCCAAAAAGCCCCGCGGCTCTCTAGCCCGCAATTTACTATTATGGTTTTTGCTGTTATCGCTTATCCCGATGTCATTGACGGCCTGGATTGGCTATCGTCAAGCGATCAATAGCCTGCATGAGACTGTCTCTCATGAGCTGGCTCAAGATGCACACAGCAACGCCCGCTTTATCAAAACCTGGTTCGATTACCGTTTCATGGATATCCGAACCCAGGCTGGAAACCAGCAGAATGCTGAATTCCTCATCGCCCTTCAGAATAGCTTTAGGGCCAGCAATGAAACACTGAAAACGTTTACCAGAAGCGCTACCTGGCGTTCACTGGCTGGTCAACACCAGCAGAATCTGGTGCTCTTTTCGCGCCAGTACGACTATATTTATAACCTGTTCTTAATCGACAAAGGCGGCAACATCCTCTTTACTGTTGCCAGAAAGCGCGATCTTGGCACCAACCTGTTTAGTGATCGTTACGCCTCAACCCGATTCGCCTCAACGGCCAGACGTTCACTTGAGAGCGGTCAAACGCTATTTTCAGATCTGGAATACCATGCCGCCGCCGACGGCAAGCTGGCAGGCTTTATCACCACGCCGATACTCGATGCGATGGGCAGCAAGATCGGGGTATTTGCGATTCAACTCCAGCTGGATCGTATTCACTACCTGGTCAACAACTCCCCTAAAGAGAACTCACTTACCCACTACCTGGTGGGCCAGGATGGACGACTGCGGACGCCAATTGACCATAACAATCAGAATGAAATATTGCGCCTCAGAATAGACTCTGAACAGACCAGGCTCTGGCAGCAGGAGCACGGCGACACAAGCATCAACAGAGATAACGAGCAGGAGATAGTCTTTAACTACCCAGGCCCATCGGGAAAAGAGGTCATCGGCATTCACCAGAATGTGAGTATCGGTGAGATCAACTGGGCCCTCATCAGTGAAATTAACTTCGATGAGGCGTTCGCGCCAGCACAAAAACTAAAACAGATCATACTCATGATTTTCCTCCTCACCAGCATCATCGTTACCGCACTGGCAATCTTTCAGGCAAGACGCATCACCCGCCCTATCACACAGCTGGTCGATGCCAGTAAGTTAATCGCCAGCGGAGAGATATCTCAACCGGTCAAGGTCGATGCCAACAATGAAATAGGCGTTCTGGCTGATGCACTAAACCATATGAATGCCGCTCGCCTGGAGCAGGAGCTGGCAATGGAACAGAGTAGCCTTGAGATTCAGGAGGCACTTATCGACCTTGAAGAGCAGAAATTCGCGCTTGACCAACACGCCATTGTCGCCATTACCGATATCACTGGCACCATTAACTTTGCTAACGACAAGTTTACGGAGATTACCGGTTACAGCAGACAGGAGCTACTCGGCCAGAACCATCGCCTGCTCAATTCAGGCTATCACGACAGCGAGTTTTTCAGGAAAATGTATGAGACGATTTCAGTAGGAAAAGTATGGAACGGCGAGATCTGTAACAGAGCCAAAGATGGCCACCTCTACTGGGTTGATACCACCATCGTCCCGTTTATGGACGATGATGATGAACCCGAGAGCTATATTGCGATCCGCACGGATATCACAAAACGAAAAAAGGCCGAGCAGGAGCTGGTTGAAGCCAAAGAGAATGCTGAGGCGGCAACCCTGCAGAAATCTGAATTTCTCGCCAATATGAGTCATGAAATAAGAACGCCAATGAACGGCATTATCGGCATGTCAGGGCTACTCCTGGAGACAGACCTTAGCCCCAAACAACGCAGCTACGCCAGTGCTACTATGAACTCAGCCGACTCCTTGCTCACCATCATCAACGACATACTCGACTTCTCCAAGATTGAGGCGGGAAAACTGGAGCTTGAAGAGGTTCCTTTCGATCTTCAATCGCTCGCTGAGGATGTTTCAGAACTGATGGCACTAAAATGCAGGGAAAAAGGGATTGAAATGCTGCTGCGATACAGACCCAATACAGAGCGTTTTGTGATTGGGGACCCTGGCCGTGTCCGCCAGATTTTATTAAACCTGCTCAGCAACGCCGTTAAATTTACCCAGCAGGGAGATATTTTGCTTACCATTGAATCGATCACTACTAATACACCACAGACAACAGAGCTGGCAGAGTTCAGGATTTCTGTAACGGACTCCGGTATCGGTATCGCACAGGATAAACTGTCACACATCTTTAATAAGTTCGACCAGGAAGATAGCTCAACCACACGTAAATATGGTGGCACAGGGTTAGGCCTTGCGATCTGCCAGCAGCTCTGCACGATGATGCGGGGCGACATTACCGTCGACAGCCAGAAAGGGAAGGGTTCCACTTTCACCTTTACTATAAAATTACAGGTAACGCCGGAGCCACTAAAAGAAGAGGAAACCTGCCTCAATCATCACGACCTTAGCGCACTCAAAACCCTGATTATTGACAGCAGTGAGGCTGCTCGTACCATCTTTAAAGAGCAGCTATCGCCCCTCAGGTTACGAGATATCCGTAGTGCCAGCTCTGCTAAAGAGGCTATTGATCTACTTCAGCAGGCCACCAAAGAAGACGACCCGTTTAATATTGCGATTATCGATTCTCATATTCCAGAAACAGCGGGTGAAGCGCTCGCCATAGAGATTATGCAGCGAAAACTACTCGCAGATGGCACACTCTTATTTGTAACATCTCACCCAGAAAAGGGCGATGGTGTGAAACTAAAATCACTGGGGGTTGATGGCTACCTAACCAAGCCCACCTATCCATCTGAGATCCCGCAGATCCTTTCACTGATACGGGACGCTAAATTACATAACCGTGAGATCCCGTTGCTCACACGGCACACATTAAAAGCAGCGAAAACAGGCTCACGTAAAAAGCCTGAATTTAATAACACCCAGATACTGCTCGTAGAAGATAATCCTGTCAATATAGATGTTGCCACAGAAATGCTGGAAGGCTACCGCTGCACCGTCACCCCCGCAGGCAACGGACTCGAAGCCGTCGCATTAGCCAGGATCCGTGACTTTGACCTGATCTTTATGGACTGCCTGATGCCAGAGATGGATGGCTTTGAGGCCACCACCGCGATCCGAAGATTTCAAGCTGCTGACCCTGATCATCAGCGCACACCTATCATCGCCTTCACTGCCAACGCAATGAAATCTGACCGGGAAAAGTGCCTTGATGCTGGAATGGATGACTACATATCAAAACCTGTCAACCAGGAGGCACTGGAAAATATACTGATAAAATGGTTAGCGCATAAAGCTGAAATGGTTGAGGATAATATCGAAGAGGCGCTATTTTCACCAAAGGACAGAGTCAACCCTTCATCAGAGACGCTCGACCTCACCCCCTTCAATCAACTCAAAAAGATGTTTGGTGAGCGCTTCTCGGAAATCATCGAACAGCATACTCAGAATGCAGCTGAGAATGTATCGCGGGTAGAAGAGGCCATTAAACAGGGGGATTTTGATCAGCTCGAACATGCAGCTCATTCGATCAAAGGTGCTAGCGCACAATTTGGTGCCATACAGCTCAATAAGGTCTCCATTGAATTAGAGAAGCTGGCGAAAGAGGGTGACCTTAAACGGGCCGAAGTAGCATTCAGGGAACTCAAAGTGGCCCAACAGGTAACCGCCGAGGCGATGCTACGCGAGACAGGCCAGGAGATGATAACAGCGTCTGAGACTGAAACTTAGAGATCCCGCTAATAGTCCGCTGAATTCCCCAGCCAGACTTTCTTAAACCGCTGGTGCTGTAGATCCCAGAACCATATCGCCACCACCCCATCGAAACGGTTCTGGTAAATACCACTTCCCTTTAACTTGAATACTGCCGGTTCATTTTCACCACACTGCCAGTAGCCAAATGAACAGGCAGTCTTATAACCGCCCGGCTGAGCCAGATTGATCCGCATTTTCAGACCCGCCGCAGAAAACTCTGTACTCCATTCAACCCGATCAAGCAGCTGCCATACATAACCGCTCCGCGTAGACAGCCTGACCATCAACCCTTCGCCCGGATATTGAGTACTCTTCAATAAATAGGCGTAATCCACTTTTCCATCACCATTAAAATCGCTCTCAACCCGTGCATATTTCAGTGGCGAATCATCTCGCGGCGGCTCCGTTATCAACTCTTTATCTGTCGGCAGACGCCAGCCATCCGGGAAAGCGGCGGCCGCTACCGGCATAGAGAGCATCATGAATAGTAAAATGGTAACGGGCATGACAGTTCAGTATTAAGTAACGGTGATGTTAAATCATTCGAGCCATTGATACACTGCGTAGATATAACGTTACGTTGACACACCGCGCCGACAAATGACAGCAAAAAAGCCACCGATTAAAGAGATGCTCAAGCAGCTTATTGCTGCCCCATCCATGAGCAGCGTTAGCCCCGCTTTTGATAGCAGCAATCGGGAGGTGATTGATCTGCTTGCCACCTGGCTCGAAGCGCTTGGGTTTCACGTCGAAATCACACCGCTTCCGTCACAACCCAGCAAAGCCAACCTGCTTGCGAGTTATGGCCGTATCGATGAGCATAGCCAGGGGCTGATGTTTGCGGGCCATACTGACACCGTACCGTATGACCAGCATAGCTGGCACCACGACCCGTTTAGCCTAACCGAGCACAACAACCGGCTCTACGGCCTCGGCACCTCAGACATGAAAAGTTTTTTCGCACTGGCAATTGAGGCGATCCAGCCATTTAGTGCAAGTGATCTTAAGCAGCCCTTCTTCATTCTGGCCACTGCCGATGAAGAGAGCTCAATGGATGGTGCCATTACGCTCGTTGAACAGGGCTGCCCCAATGTGCGCTATGCCGTGATTGGTGAACCCACCGGGCTCAGACCGGTAAATGCGCACAAAGGGATCATGATGGAGTCGATTCGCCTCACCGGACGCAGCGGTCATTCAAGTAATCCGGCACTTGGTGTCAATGCGCTTGAGGCGATGCAGCTGGTGATTAACGATCTGATCCTGTGGCGCGGCCAACTGCAACAGCGCTATCAGGATGACCGCTTTACCGTACCTGTGCCAACATTAAACCTCGGCTACATTCAGGGCGGCGACAATCCAAACCGCATCTGTGAACAGTGTGAACTCCATTTCGATCTACGCGCACTACCGGGAATGGATCTTAACGATCTCCGTCAGGAGATACGCCAACGCTTACACACACTATTCAGGCAGAGCGCCATCCACTGGCAGCTAACATCATTGATTAACGGCACCGCCGCGCTGCATACCGACGCCCAGTCGGCAATCGTTAAGGCAGCGGAGAAACAGAGCTGCCACCACAGCCACGCCGTCGCCTTCTGCACCGAAGGGCCTTACCTGACCGAACTCGGCATTGAAACGATTATTCTTGGCCCCGGTGATATCGAGCAGGCACATCAACCAGACGAATATCTTGCGCTGGATCGAATCCAGCCAACCGTTGAGTTGCTATCAAAGCTGATACGACAATTCTGCTTGTAAACTTTTTACGTTGTTAATGCAAAAAACTTCCGAATTGATTATCAGCCTGCGCCTCACGATACTCGCGTTACCTTTATCATCACGCGAGGTCAAAGATCATGGTAAATAAAAGTACTCTCATCATCATAGCAGTCTCCACCGTTCTCCTGACCGCATATTTCTGGCACTTTATGGATATTCGTTAGCCTCCAGTTTGTGAGGATATATCACTGCAGCAACGCGGCTTACCCCTGCAAATCACAACACTAACCGCTATCAGCATCGGTCACCTGGTATGGCCATGATAAGGGTGAATGCCCCTTAAACAGGAGCCGGAAAAATAGTTCAACGAAAAGGTAAATCGGCTTATCTCCGATTCTAATTACTGCCGATTGAAACAGGGTATAAATTCGCTATATGCGCACCGCAGAAGAGAAAATCTCCAGACTCACACATCGAATAGTGGTGATGGTGCCCAGGGACAGAATCGAACTGCCGACACGGGGATTTTCAGTCCCCTGCTCTACCGACTGAGCTACCTGGGCATTTTGTTATGCGGATTCGCTGCGGGCCTTGCGGCCGATTTTTTGTCAGCGAGGGCGTATTAAACAGGGCAGGCCGTTTTTAGTCAAGTCGAACGGGTGATAAACCTCGAATTTTGTTCGAAAACTCATCATTTCACCGGATCTACGGTATATTGCGGCGGATGAAAAACGAACTCAAAACAGTCTCTCTGTTACTGCTTGCCGTGATCCTGGTGGGTTGCGACAGACCGGCCCCATCAGAGACGGCTGCGGCTGCGCCATCGCCAGCCCCCACCGATATCGCTTCTGCACCTCTGTCAGACGTAACGCCCGGTACCGCAACTAGCGACAACCCGGGTAATGAGCGCGAAATCATGATCCCCGCCGGGCCGTTCATCCGCGGTAGCAACAAGGTCGATAATGAAGGGCTGCAGCAGCGCTACGGCTTTGTGACACCGCTCTATCTAAACGAGCACCCTGAGCATCAAGTAACGCTACCCAGTTTTATGATCGATAAATTTGAGGTCACTAACGCTGAGTACAAACGCTTTGTCCTCGCTACTCACCGCCCGGAGCCGCCGGCATGGATACAGAGCGGTTATAACGTCTACGACCATTATCTGCGTAATTTCGATGTCGACAGGCTCCGCATGATCGCCACTGACTATTTTAACCTCGACCTCAACCCCACCGCGCTGGATAAACCTGAGCTGCTCGATGCGCTGTTTGCCAAACAGGCACAGCGCGACAAGCTTGCGGTCACGGCGGTCACCTGGTTTGATGCCGACGCCTACTGCCGTTGGCTCGGTAAGCGGTTGCCCACGGAGGCAGAGTGGGAGAAAGCGGCACGCGGCCCTAACGGCAATGAGTTTCCATGGGGTGATAACTGGGCGCAGGGCGCTGCCAATTCGGGCGAAAACCCGCACCAGGAAGATGACGAGTCGATCATGCCGCCCGGCAGCTTCCCCAAGGATCGCTCATATTACGGTGTGTTTGATCTGGGGGGCAACGTCTCAGAGTGGGTGGCCGACATCTACCAGCCCTATGAGGGCAACGCATTCAATGACCCCAACTACACCAAACAGCACCGCGTAGTGAAAGGGGGCGGAGCCGGAATGGGCCATTACGGTCTCAGCACCTTTTTCCGTGCCGCACGTCGCGCCCACACCACACCGGAGAGAGCAAGCACCGACGTAGGATTCCGCTGCGCAAGAGATATCAGTCAATTCAATCAGATACAACCAAAACAATAGGTCTGTATTATTTTATGGTCGACACTATTTTTCTGGCGGAACATACCCTTCCGGGATTTCAGAACCGCCACCGAAGAAAAACTTCTCCATCTCCCCTTCAAGGAATTTACGCGCCCGCGGCTCGATCGGCACCAGGCGGTTTTCGTTAATCAGCATCGTCTGCTGTTTGAGCCACATCTGCCACGCCTCAGCCGAGGCCTCATAATAGATACGCGCACCCAGCTCACCAGGATAAGGGGCGTACTCCAGACCGGGCGCCTCTTTTTTCAATACTACACATTCCACCATACGGGTCATTTGCCACTCCTTCGAACTCACTTCGCTGAGATACCTTAATCGATAACCATTTGATCAATGACTCGCCTCACTGGCGCGGCCAGGCCAAGCGCCATGATCGAGGCGGGATTGTACCAGAGGCGTGAATCGTCATCCATGACAACGCTTTCCACAACATTTGCATGGCCATGCAGCGGTGTCACCTCATAGCAGTAATGGCTAAAGGTGTGGCGCTGTACCGCGCCATTTTCAACATTTATAAGCTCGCAACCCAGCTCGCGACGACACCACTCACGTAGCGCATCACCCTTTAGCGCCCCACTCGGCCCCTCCGGGAAACACCACAACCCGCCCCAGATGCCGGCCGGAGGACGCCGCTGCAACAGCCACTCACCCGCCTCATTCTGCAACACCAGCAACACCCCTTTACGCAGCGGTAGTTTTTTACGCGGCTTCGGTGCCGGAAGCTGATCGACCAGTCCCGCTGCCAGTGCCATGCAGTCGGACGACACTGGGCATTCACCGCAGCGCGGTTTGCTGCGACGACAGATAGTTGCCCCCAGATCCATAATCGCCTGGGTGTAAAGATCACAGCGCTGCTTCGGGGTGCGCGCTTCGGCCAGCTGCCACATCCTCTTCTGGATTGTGGGTGCGCCCGGCCAGCCATCAATTGCACAGTGGCGCGCCAGTACCCGCTTTACATTACCGTCGAGAATCGGGTGGTGCTGTTTCAGTGCCAACGACAGAACCGCCCCCGCCGTTGAGCGCCCGATTCCCGGCAGGGCGATGACCTCTTCGATCGTCTCTGGAAATTGACCATCGTGCCGCTCACAGATCACCTGCGCGGCTTTATGCAGGTTGCGCCCGCGCGCGTAGTAACCGAGCCCTGCCCAGTGGTGCAGTATCGCATCCTGGGTCGCTGCTGCGAGTGATGCCAGATCCGGGAAGCGCAACATAAAACGCTCAAAATAGGGGATCACCGTTGCCACCTGTGTCTGCTGCAACATAATCTCCGACACCCACACACGGTACGCGGTGGGGTTCTGTTGCCACGGCAGATCTTTACGCCCGTGCTGCTCAAACCACGCCAGCAGGCGACTGCTAAAACCCGCCGTGTTCATTAGCGCCCAAATAACCCTTTTAGTGTCTCTTCTGCCTTCTGTTTCAGGCGCTCTTTTTCGGCATCCAGCTTCTGCTGCAGCTGCGCCTTCTCATCCGCTCTCTCCTGTTCAAGCTTCGCCTTTAGCTCCGCCCTCTTTTTTGCCACTGCCACTTTCGCCTGCGCCTTTAGTGCATCGCCTAATTCCAGCTTAAAGGCTGGCTCACTAAAGCTTCCAGTAATGCGCACCGGTAACGTGACACCGCGCAACGAGTCGATCTCTGCGCCACCCTGCCCCTGTTCCGTTTTACTGATTACCGCCTTTGCCAGATAGTCGAGCGACTCCTGCACCAGGTCGACCTGCCCTTCGCCTCCAATGCGGAGATAGGGTGACTTGATCGACAGGTCACGATTCCTGGCCACGCCGTTGGTAATATTGATTGTCGCCTTCATTTCAGCAAAATCGGTACTGCTCAACGCGGCTGACGAGGGCGGCTGCGGCTGGCCTTTTAATTTTGCCTGCGCCTCATGCACCATCTGCACAAGATTCACACCTTTCATCGCGCCATCCGTCACATGCAGCGTTACGGTGCCCGTTAACGTGCGGGTCACCGCTTCCTGCGTATCACCACTCGCCGTCAGCTTTGCGGTAACGGTGCCGACACCGCTCACTCTCTCTTCACCCATGTAGTCTTTTAACAGCGGGCCAATCTGCACCCGTTTTAATGATTCATTAAGTGAGATCTCTGGCTGCTCACCACGCGCATCTAGTCGCAGGTCGCCGCGATACTCCCCCTGGTAAAGCTTTGCACTTAATGGGTAGAGGCGAATCTTCCCCTCTCTGGCAGCCACAGCTGTTTTGATCTCGCTGAGTTGAAGCCCTGATAATGTGAGCTTGCCAATCGCCAACGTTCCCTGCAGCTCCAGTGCGCGTAGCGTCTCCATCGGTAATGTTGCCGCGGCTGCGCTGGCAGTTGCAGGGGTAGCAAGCGGCGCCGGTACCGTGTTTTGATTCTCAGCAGGTGCAAGTGTGCTGCTCATAGCCATTGATGGAGCTGCCGGCGGCGGTAGATAGCGATCGGCATCAAGCTGATCAAGCGACAGCGCGTACCTGATTGCAGGCAGTGTGGTTTCGTTCATGCTCAACGCGAGATTACCGCTGAGGCGGCTCTCATCTACCATCAGTTTCAGTGGGTTCAGCTTGTACTGGTTCAGCGATCCATCGAGTGAAAATGCAAGCTGCATACGGCTGAGCGCACGCTCATCCGCTGTTGCAGGCAGCTCAATATCCAGCGCCGGTAGTACCTTGCGCGGGTTAAACTCAGCAATATTCAGCTCACCATTAAAGGCCATCTCGCCAGTCAACTGCGCAATATTCAGCTCACCGCTCATATCAAGCCCGTAACTTTTCACAACCAGTGATGACAACCTGACTGTCTGCTGCGACATATCCAGATCGATCTCAGCCGCCAGATCAACCGTCGCCTGACCACCTGGCAACGTTTCACCATTTAACGTCACGTTAAGCGTGGTCGAACCAAAGCGGTAGCGCTCACTGTCGAGCTCAATCCGAACGGTTGTCTGTAGGCTCAGCTCGCCACTGGTCGCCGGTTGCGATGCCTCAAACTGACTACTCAGTGAGAGAGCGAGCGGGGCATCTAACGACAGCGGCCCTGTCTCCAGGTTGAACTGTCTGATGGTATAACGGGCACCACTGGCATGGTCGGTATAGTTGATCTGAGCATCATCAATCTGCACTCCGCCAATGGCGAGTAGCACAAGCCCTGCGCCACTGCTGGCAGCCGGTGGAACAGCAGCGGGTTCGGTAGCGGGCGGCTCTCCGCCAGGGTTCGCCCAGTTGGTGGTGCCATCTTCGGCGGTGGTAAGATTCAGGCGCAGACCGCGCAACTGAATCATCCCTGCTTCCAGTTGCCGGCTCAGCAACGGCAGCAGCCGTAATGAGACCTCAGCACCATCGATGCGGGCAAAGTAGGGGGCATCAAAGCCCGCCGCATTCCCCAATGTCACCTCGCCTAACGTGACGCCTGGCCACGGAAAGAGGGAGAGTTCGATATCACCGTTGATCGTTAGCTCTCGGCCGGTCGACTCTTTGACAAGCTGTGCGATCTCACCCTTATAGTCATTGGGGTTAACAACCAGCGGGATCACAATAACAGCCACAAACACCAGGGCAATGAATAGTGATGCCACTCCTGCAATGATTTTAAAGGTTTTTTTCAACTCTGCTCTCTCCTTAATTTCATACCAGCCACCGTCCAGCTTGCGCTATCGCTACCATGATGTATATTTAGCCACTTTAAAATATTCACACGTATATCGAATAATAGTCAGTTTAACAGGCGACACAGGCATGAGCACAACGACACATCGCACCATTCGCATCGAGAATACGGATAACGGCAGTACTATTGGGCAGCTCCACATTACGACCTACTCACAGAAGGAGCGTACTGCGCGCGCGATCAAGATGCTAGCTCTGATGTGGGGGCTGGCGATTATCACCCTCTTCATCCCGCTGGCTCATTTTGTGCTGGTGCCAGGCTTTTTGATTGCCGGCCCTGTTATCGCCTATAAGCGCTACCAGATGGCACAGCACCCAAGCAAGGCCGACGGCGAATGCCCTACCTGCAAACAGCCGTTATCGATTCATCTTGAACCGTCTGACACCCTCCCCATGTGGAGCTATTGCTCTGCCAATAACGACCCGGTGCAGTTAATTGATTACCCACAGGGTGAAACCAACACAACGTCCGCTTAAGCGACTGGAGAAGATACTATGCGAGGCGCTTTTGCGATCTTTATTCTATTATTATTGCTGGTTTCCGGCACCGCGACCGTTGTGCTAATGCTCTATCTCTTTGGTGTGATTGGCTAACGCGAAGTGGAGCGGGTGATGGGAATCGAACCCACGTTACTAGCTTGGGAAGCTAAAGTTCTACCATTGAACTACACCCGCTAACTGGTCAGCAGCGGCTATCTTACACAATATGAAGGCTTTCAGTCATCCCTTTCAGGAAAAACAACATGATGATTCAGCTCAATGGCGAACCGCGTGAAGTCGCCGACAATACAACTCTCAGCGAGCTTCTGGCAGCACTTGAGATGACACAGCAGCGCATTGCGGTGGAGATTAACCTCAACATCATCCCGCGTAGCCAGCACGCCGAAACACGGCTTCAGGCGGGTGATAAGGTAGAACTTGTTCGTGCTATCGGCGGCGGATAGCGGAACAGACTGGCAACGCTACAGCAGCAACCCCATCAACAATAGCCGCCCCTGTTCATAGGTCAGCGAGCCAAAATGGGTGTAGGCGATTCTGCCTGTTTTATCCACAATGATGGTGTGCGGCAGGATGCCGTACTGGTTGCCGTAGGCGATGGGTGTCTCAAAGGTCTCACCATTTCCCAGCAGGACAGGATAGTTGATACGCGGCTCCAGACCATCCAGAAAAGCCTTCACCTCATTCACTCCATCCAGCGCGATGCCGACAAACTGCACCCCCTGGTTCCTGTAGTGCTGCTGCAGCCGTATGAATGCAGGCATCTCACGCAGGCATGGCTCACACCAGCTGGCCCAGAAATTGATCACTAATAATTTGCCATCCCACTCACTCACGCTACGAAGCTTGCCATCGAGATCGGGCAAGGTGAACGCCGGGCGCGGCTGGTTAAGCATCGGGTCACTCTGCGCCTGCGCCGCGCTATTCGCCCCGAGGAAAAGAGCAAGCAGCAGCAGGCCACACAATATTTTTTTATACGCTTGCAAAAATCCGGGTATCATCGGCTACCCGCTTTTAGCGCGGCATTGACATGTGAGGCAAACTCATCGGCTGCCATGAAACCAATCACCCGATGACTCTTGATCTCATTGCCATCCGCATCAAAAAACAGAATCGCAGGTGGGCCAAAGAGACCAAACGCCTTGAGCAGCGCCTGGTCAGTCTCATCATTCGGTGTCACATCAGCCTGTAGCAGTAACACATTGTCCAGCGCCTTATGCACATTCACATCGGTAAAGGTGCGCTTCTCCATAATCTTGCAATCAACACACCAGTCAGCATAAAAATCCAACATCACGGCACGGTGATTGTTCGATGCATTTTCCACCTCGCGCTGCAGGTCGGCCAGGCTCTTGACGGTTTTAAAGGCAAGGTGCTTTTCAGTCGTGGTTGAACCACCCAGCAGAGAGGTTCCGTGCAGTGGCTGAAACAGATCACGCCCACCTGCGGCGGCGCCCAGCATTACGATCGCGCCGTAAAACAGTATCGCCAGTCCCAGCCCTTTCCACAGCTTCTGCCAGCCGGTGGCGTTGACTTCGAGTCGATTGAGTGCGCCAAGATAGACAGCACTGCCGACCAGCAGTATCGACCATAGAAACATCGTCACCTGCGGCGAAACCACACGCTCTAACATCCAGATTGCCAGCCCCAGCAGCATCACACCGAACACCGCTTTGATGTTGTTCATCCAGTCACCGAGCTTCGGCAGGATTTTTCCGGCCGAGGTGCCAAATAGCAGCAGCGGCGTCCCCATGCCAAGGCTCAGCACAAAGAGTGACAGGCCGCCAAAGACCGCATCGCCACTCATCCCAATGTAGATTAAAATGCCGGCCAGCGGCGCCGCCACACAGGGGCCAACAATGAGTGCCGACAAGAACCCCATCACCCCCGCGCCAACCAGGCTACCGCCCGTCTGGTTACGGCTGATGCTATCGAGGCGACTCTGTATAGCGCTCGGCATCTGTAGCTCATAAAAACCAAACATCGACATCGCTAACGCTACAAATAGCAGGCTAAAGCTTCCGATGACCCACGGGTTCTGAAAGAGAACCTGCAGGTTCTGACCAAACATACCGGCCAGCACCCCGGCGGCTGTGTAAGTCAGCGCCATCGCCATCACATAGGCCAGTGACAGCGAAAAGGCACGACGTGTTGTCACCTGCTCTCCCTGGCCAACAATAATGCTGGAGAGGATCGGCATCATCGGCAGCACACACGGAGTGAACGCCAGCAGCAGGCCGATGCCAAAGAAGCTAAGGATCGTTAACCATCGGCCATCACTCGCCAGCCCCTGCGCAAAACGCTCATGTTCTGGCACAAACACAGGGATATCGGTGCTGGTATCGGAGGTAGTGACAACCGCCTTTGGCAGCACAAAATCGACTCGCTTGGTGATAGGGGGGTAACAGAAACCATCATCAGCACAACCCTGGTAGGTAACATCCAGTTTAATCGGCATCGAGGCGAGGTTGTCACGCTTGAGTGGTAACGTCACCACCGCCTCATTGAAGTAGACCTCCATCTCGCCGAAGTTTTCATCGTGCTTCATTTTACCTTTCGGCGCGCGGAACTCCTGCAGCTCAACCCCACTGGCATCGATCAGCTTAAAACCAAAACGTTCGCGATAGAGGTAGTAGTTTTCCGCCACATCCCAGCGCGCCACCAAAGTGTTGGGGTCTGCAATCTCTGCGCTGAATATGAAGGCATCATCTGGCTTTAGAAAACGTGGCTCATCCTGCCCACCCAGCCCAAGGCTCTGACCAAAAGAGGAGAGCGAGTCAAAAATACTGCCCGGCGTGTTGCCTTCGGCATGCGAGGTGACGGGCGAGAGTATCAGCAGCGCAATCGCAATTGGCGCCAATATAGAACGTAATGCATTAATCATATTGATAGTATTACCAGGTTGCTCGGGTTGCGTCGTAATCGTAATCGAACTGGACTCTTTTTATTGTGACTCGCTTGGCATCCGCCCTACGACCCATTCGAGGTATGCGGGCAGCCCAACATCGATTGAGACAGCGATGATTTCAGGAAGTTCGTATGGATGCAAGGCCTCGATCTGTTTTTCGATTGCCGCGTAGCGATCTTGCCGCGCCTTGATCAGCAGCAACTGCTCCCGCCCAGACTCTATCCTCCCCTTCCATTTATATAGGGAGCGCATTTCCGGTAAAATGTTAACGCAGGCAGCCCCCCCTTTCTCTATCAGGGCTTTTGCGATCAGTTCAGCGGCCGCCTCATCCGGCGCAGTGGTAATAATTAACAACGTATCTCTATCCATCCGTGAAAAATACACTATTAGCGCCCGTTGCACGACACCATCGCAAGTAAAAATCGATGTAGAACAAAACAACAGTGGTATAATCGCCGCTGGCGTAAATTAGCGATGGATGATTGAAATGGGCGTTTTCCAGATATTACTGCTGTTATTTCTACTCGTTCCTGTGATCGAGATCTACCTGCTGATTGAGGTAGGCAGCGCTATCGGCGCCATGTCCACAATTTTCCTGGTAGTACTGACTGCGATCGTCGGCGCAGCGCTACTGCGCTGGCAGGGGTTCACCACCTTGCAGCGGGTGCGCGAAGCGATGGCGCGTGGCGAGGTGCCCGCGATCGAGATGATGGAAGGGGTGGTGCTGCTTATCTGTGGCGCGCTGCTGCTCACCCCTGGCTTTTTCACCGATGCGATCGGCTTTCTGGCGCTGATTCCCGCAGTACGCCGCCACTTTATTATGGAGATCATCAAGCGCCAGTCGGTCTCTGTTGCTGGGACATACCACGAACAAAGAACCTACGAACACCAGGGGAAAAGCCAGAATACCCACACCATCGAAGGCGAATCCTGGAAAGATAACGACGAAAAAAGGCATTAAACCGGGCCACTTTCGATAAAAAAGCGAGAAAATTTCGCAACCTACCCTTGACTCTCAATAAATCGACACTATCATTGTTAGCACTCGTTTACGGTGAGTGCTAAAGGCTCACCAGTTTTGGCCGAAAGGCCAGTCTCAATAAGTAATTTCTGAAAAATGATTCTAGGAGGATCAACACATGCAACTGCGACCATTACATGATCGTGTCATCGTACGTCGTACGGAAGAAGAACGTACCTCTGCTGGCGGTATCGTCATCCCCGATTCAGCAACCGAAAAACCTTCTCGCGGTGAAGTGCTTGCAGTGGGTAACGGTAAACGTCTGGATAACGGCGAACTAGCAGCTATGGATATCAAAGTTGGTGATCAGGTTCTGTTTGGTAAATATGCTGGCACTGAGATCAAAATCGACGGTGAAGAACTGCTGGTAATGAACGAAAGCGACATCATGGCTGTCTTCGACGCCTGATTCGCAACCATCACGTAATTCAAGAATTTTATAGAGGAAAGATATTATGGCTAAAGAAGTAAAATTTGGTGATGACGCACGTCACCGTATGGCTGAAGGTGTTAACGTCCTGGCGAACGCAGTTAAAGTGACCCTCGGCCCTAAAGGTCGCAATGTTGTACTGGAGAAGAGCTTCGGCGCACCCACCATCACCAAAGACGGTGTCTCTGTTGCAAAAGAGATCGAGCTGGATGGCAAGTTCGAAAACATGGGCGCTCAGATGGTTAAGGAAGTTGCCTCTCAGACCTCTGACGTGGCAGGCGACGGTACCACTACCGCAACCGTTCTGGCCCAGGCTATTCTGCGCGAAGGGATGAAGGCAGTTACCTCCGGCATGAATCCTATGGATCTGAAACGCGGTATCGATAAAGCGGTCACCGCAGCCGTTGCAACACTGCGCGAGAGCTCAAAGCCCTGTACCGATGACAAGGCGATTGCACAGGTTGGCACCATCTCTGCGAACTCTGACGAAGAGGTCGGCAACATCATCGCAGAAGCGATGGGCAAAGTGGGTAAAGAAGGGGTAATCACTGTTGAAGAGGGCTCTGGTCTCTCCAACGAACTGGACGTGGTTGAAGGGATGCAGTTCGACCGCGGCTACCTCTCTCCTTACTTCGTAAACGATCAGCAGAGCATGACCGCTGATCTGGATAACCCTTTCATCCTGCTGGTTGACAAAAAGATCTCAAACATCCGCGACCTGCTGCCGCTGCTAGAAAGTGTTGCTAAAGCCGGCCGCCCTCTAATGATCATCGCAGAAGATGTTGAAGGTGAAGCGCTGGCCACACTGGTTGTTAACAGCATCCGTGGTATCGTTAAAGTCGCCGCCGTTAAAGCGCCTGGCTTTGGTGATCGTCGCAAAGCGATGATGCAGGATATCGCAGTACTCACCGGCGGACAGGTTATCTCTGAAGAAGTGGGGCTTTCACTTGAGAAGGCAACGCTGGATGAACTCGGTTCTGCCAAGAAAGTACAGATCAGCAAGGACAACAGCACCATCATCGACGGTGCGGGCGACACTGCTGAAATCGAAGGCCGTGTCTCCACCATCCGCGCACAGATCGAAGAGACTTCATCTGACTACGACCGTGAAAAACTACAGGAACGTGTTGCTAAACTTGCGGGCGGTGTTGCCGTCATCAAAGTTGGCGCTGCAACCGAAGTTGAGATGAAAGAGAAAAAAGCGCGCGTTGAAGATGCACTGCACGCAACCCGTGCAGCTGTAGAAGAAGGTGTGGTTCCTGGGGGCGGTGTTGCACTGGTTCGTGCCATTTCAGCACTGAAAGACCTTAAAGGCTCAAACCACGATCAGGATATCGGTATCTCAATCCTGCGTCGCTCACTGGAAGAGCCCCTGCGCCAGATCGTTACCAACGCAGGCGAAGAAGCCTCTGTGGTACTAAACAATGTTGCCGAAGGCTCTGGTAACTACGGTTACAACGCAGCCACCGGTGAGTATGTTGATATGATCGAAGCCGGCGTACTGGATCCAACCAAAGTAACCCGTTCAGCACTGCAACACGCAGCTTCTGTATCTGGCCTGATGATCACCACTGAAGCGATGGTTGCAGACCTGCCAAGCGAAGGTGCAGATGATGCAGCAGCTGCCGCTGCCATGGGCGGCATGGGCGGCATGGGTGGAATGGGCGGCATGATGTAAGCTGTCTCTACAGACCCTGTAGAAATAGAAACCCCGCCAGTTCTGGCGGGGTTTTTTTATGGGACAGATATTGCCAGCAGTCCACCCGAATAACGTACAACGTAATCCGATTTGTTTAAGTGCTTAGCCTTCCGGATTTCACTTCGCTTCATCCAGGCGGCATAAATCCGGAGAAACCCATCAAGGGAGATCGATCACACACGGCTTATTCTGTTGGTGGCTGGTTTTCGCTGATATAATTTGTTAACTGCGCAAAGGCTTCAAGCCCTAACACTTCGGCGCGCAGGCCGGGATCGATATCAAGCGCTCCAATCTCATCGCTGCTCAAATAGGGTTTAAGTGTATTGCGAATCGTTTTGCGACGTTGTGAAAAGGCCTGTGCGACGACCCTGGCAAACAGCGCTTCATCGTTCACTTTTACCGCCGGTTCGCGGCGTGGAATTAATCGTACAATTGCGGAATCGACCTTCGGCACTGGATCAAACGATTCTGGGCCGACAATAAAAAGGCGCTCAACCTCGCAGCGATACTGCACCATAATACTCAGGCGGCCATAGGCTCTGCTCCCCGCTTGAGCGGCCAGGCGTTCAACCACTTCGCGTTGCAGCATGAAGTACATATCTTGAATAAAACGCGCCTGCGATAACAGGTGAAAAATCAGCGGCGTTGAGATGTTGTAGGGTAGATTGCCGACCACCCGCAGCGAACCATCACCATCCGCCAACGAGACGAAATCAAACTTCAACGCATCCACGTTGTAGATATTCAACGTGCCGTGCGGGGCGCAGTTCTTTTCAAGAATCGGTACTAGATCACGATCAAGCTCTACCGCATTCATCTCACCCAGCTCGCCGAGCAACCGTGTTGTCAATGCCCCCTGGCCAGGGCCGATCTCAACTACGTTGTCACCGGCACGAGGTGCGATAGCATTGATGATACGCAGGATCACGGCATCATCATGTAGAAAGTTTTGCCCGAAACGCTTACGTGCGCGGTGCTGACCCATTATTTATGCTGCCTCTTGATGACGGCACATTTCAATCGCCGCTGTGATCGCTGCCTGTAGACTACCGACATTCGCCCCGCCCTTGCCGGCAAGATCAAACGCCGTACCATGATCCACCGAGGTGCGGATAAACGGCAGCCCTAATGTGATATTAACGGCGTTACCAAAACCGAGATGCTTTAACACCGGCAGCCCCTGATCGTGATACATCGCAACAACGACATCAGCAGTAGCGATCTTCGATGGAATAAATGCCGTATCGGCCGGCAATGGGCCGATCAGGTTGAGTCCTTCCCCCTTTAGTTTTTCGATCACAGGGATCAGGGTCTGCTGCTCTTCACTGCCAAGGTGGCCATCTTCGCCGGCATGGGGGTTCAGGCCACAGACCAGAATCTGCGGTGTGCTGATGCCAAACTGCTCCTTCAGGCTATTTGCGACAATACGCAGGTTACCTTCCAGCACCCTGGGTGTGATCGCAGCGCTGATTTTAGCCAACGGCAGATGAGTGGTAACAAGTGCAACGCGCAACCCTTCCGTTGCCAGCATCATCACCACCTGCTCGGTATCACTCTCGTCAGCAAGAAATTCGGTGTGGCCACTAAATGGGATGCCCGCTGCGTTGATAATACCCTTATGCAGCGGACCGGTCACCATCGCGGCAAAGCGCCCATTAAGACAACCTTTCACCGCCAGCCGCAGCGTATCCAGCAGATAATTCACATTGGCAATAGCAGGCACCCCACAGACATCCGGTTGTGGACAATCAACAGGGATGACCCGCACCGTACCGAGCGGCAGCTGTGAAGGGGCGATAGCGGCATCGTACAGCTCTATCTTTATCTCGATCGCTAACTGCTGTGCACGCAGGCGTAGCAGCTCGGGATCGACTATCACCACCCACTCAAACGGCAGCGATAACTGTGTTAACTGAATGCAGAGATCCGGGCCGATGCCGGCCGGTTCACCTGCAGTAATCGCTACCGGCGCAGCCAGACCAGCGCTAGTCGTCAAAGCGGTACTCGACGTAGGCTTCATCGCGTATCTTGCGTAGCCAGCTCAGGTATTCCTCTTCAGATTTGCGCTGAAAAATCAGATCACGCGCCTTGGCATTGTTATGCTCTTCGGTATTATCAAAATCACGGTGCGCAAGTACCTGCGCAATATGCCAGCCAAACTGGGTTTCGAAGGGGGCGCTGATCTCACCATCTCTCAGATTAAAGATCACCTCTTCAAATGGCTTTACCATCACACCATGGCTCACCCAGCCGAGGTCGCCACCATTTTGCGCGCTACCAATATCATCGGAATAGCGCTTTGCCAATGTCGCAAAGTCCCCGCCAGAGAGAAGATGGTCATAAATCTCTTTTAGCTGGGCCTCAGGCTTAACCTCATCATCGGCCTGCTTTTTAATCAGGATATGACGCGCCTGCACCTGCTTTATGATGTGCCGCTCAGAATCACGAAAATCGAACAGGGTCACAATATGAAAGCCGCTCGCACTACGAATCGGCTCACTCACATCACCCACCTTCATGTTCATGACGACATCTGCAAACAACGTTGGTAACTCGCCACTCTTGCGCCAGCCGAGATCCCCGCCCTGCAATGCCTGGCGACCATCAGAGCGTGCTATCGCAGTCTGTTTAAAATCGGCACCGCTTTTCAGCGCCTGCAAAATCGCCAGCGCCCTCTTCTTTGCCACTTTAATCTGCGCCGGTGTCGCCTCATCAGGCAGCGACACTAAAATATGACCGAGATGATAGTCGCTATTAATATTCCCCTGCGCCTTCTGCGTTGCAATAAAGTCATCAATCTCCTGCGCCGTCACCGAGATACGGCTCTCTACCTGTCGCTGACGTAGACGGCGGATGATGATCTCTTTGCGGATATCCTCGCGAAACAGCGGAAACTTGAAACCATCCCGCTGCAATACATCGCGAAACGCTGCCAGTGTCAGATTATTTTGTGCCGCAATATTTTTGATGGTGTTGTTAAGCGTCTCTTCATCGACCACGATCCCCAGTAAAGCCGCCTGCTGCAGCTGAATCTGGGTCGTGACCAGGCGCTCCAGCACCTGTTTTCTCAGCACCTCATCGCTGGGTGGACGAATCCCCTGCTGACGCAACTGCTGGCGTACTGCAAACAGTTCATTCTTTAGTTCATTCCGGGTGAGAACCTGATCGTTAACGACGGCAACAATACGGTTCAGCGTCACAACCTTCTCTTCAGCCAACAGAGGTGTTGCAACCGCCCCCATTATCAGAAACAGAGTGAAGAATCGAAAAAATAGCCTCATGTGAAATCCGCTTGCTGTTCAGAAATTTAGACCAACTGACTACTGGTAGCCTAGGATACCATTTTCCAGCAATTGATCGACGCTTTTACCCACTTTCCCCATCCCTTTAAGCTCTAACTGCAAAAAAACGGTACGCTCATAAGGATCTTTTCCAGCCAGGTTTGCCAATTCTTTATTGATATAACGATGTGAAATAAGGTGCACCTTCCAGCAGCAGCTCTGATATTCGAGACCGGAAAAGGATTCAATGGTCTGATCATCTAGCAGTGACTGAGTCCAGCGCCCCACAAAGTGCCACCGCTTTGTGAAGGGTAATGGCCACAGCATCGAGGCATCAACCTGCTCCTGGCTGGTATTTCGATAGCGATAGCCAATATTAAAAATTCGCCGTGATGATGGCTTGTATCGCAACTGCATCGATCCCCTTGCCGTTTCACGCTTCTCAATATCCCATTGATAGTCGGCATCAATCACCACATCGTTTCGTAGATAAGCGGTACTCTCGGCAACGATGTCGGAAGCGCTGCTGCGGTCGATCACATTGCCATTGATCCCGACCTTACGATCTTTAAGATAGAAAATCTGCCCGATACTGGCATTGAATCGCTCTTTGCCACTATCGCTTTCGATCATGCGGGTGGTGAGCGCCGCCGTGACCTGGCTGGTATCGCCAACACGATCAACACCACTAAAACGGTTGGTGACAAAGAGGCGGGTGAAGTTGAAATCTGGTGCACCGCTATCAAACAAGGGTAACGTGCTCTGGTCTCGGTACGGCACATAGAGGTAGAAAAGGCGTGGCTCCAGCGTATGCAGGTACTGACGTGATGCCACCACCGTATCACGTTCAAAAAAGACCCCGCTATCGATTGTTAACAGTGGTACCGTTCGGCTCAGGCGTGCCTCGCCTGTAGAAGACTGGTTATTCAGTGAATAGATCGTGCTCTGTAGTTTTAATGATGGGGTTATATAGGTTGCGGCGGTCGTCAATGGCAGACTGATTTCCGGCTGAAGATCCAGGCGGCTTCCCGTTAAACGATCGGTCGCATCAAAGTAGACATATTCACCACTGAGGCTATAGTGCCAACGATTATCCGTACGCGGAAGCAGGCTGCTGAAAGTGAACTGTGGCAGCCGCTGGTAGGGACGAGAGGCGTCTGCAATGCCATCGTCGACAGTCTGGTATGACTGCAGCCGCAACTGTGATTTCCACAGATCACCCTGATACCTAAGATCTGCGCGGCGCTCTACATGGGTCAGACTAGAGAGGCTGAGACTGTTGCTTAACTCGCTAAAATAGTCGGGATCCGAAACATAATTTATATCGATACTTGTTGTCAGGCGAGGGGTAAACCGTCCTTCATGGCGATATTTTGCCTGGCCACGTGTTTTATTACCATAAAGCTTGTCACTCGATAGATAATCAAGATTAAGAATGCCGTTATGGCGCGCCGTTAGGAAGCGAAACTCGTTGCCCAGCAGGGTACCGCGTTTGGAGATAAAACGCGGGGTGATCGTGGCATCATACTGCGGTGAAAGATTTAAATAGAAAGGGATAGTGACATCACTGCCGGAAATCTCCGAACTGCGGTAGCTGGGCGGCAATAATCCCGATTTACGCCGATCATCAATCGGAAACGAAATATAGGGCAGGTAGAGAAATGGCACATGCATAAACGACAGCATCGCATGCTGTGCACTACCAACCCCACTCTCGCGGTCGAGCCTCATCTTGCTGGAGCGCATCAGCCAGTCTTCGCGACCAAGGTCACAGGTGGTATAGGTTGTATCGCGCAAAACTGTAACATTGCGCGACTCAAAGATGATCTGTTCAGCGTCACCACGCGCGTTTTTAGCGCGTATCCGAAATTGTGCATTATTGATATTGCCACTGGAATCGGCAAGATTAATAGAACCACTATCGCCCTCAAATATCGCATCCGGGGTGGAAAAAAAAAGCCCGTCACTGGTATCAAGTCGCGCCTTACTTTTATAGTAACGGGCGCTCTCGGAACGTAGCAGCTGATCCCCCCTCAGCACCTCAACCCCACCACTCATCTCATAGATCTCCTGCCCAATGGCACGCCCTTCATCCGCCGTGATCTTTATGCTCTCGCCAAGGGTCGGATCACTGCGATGATAAGGAGCCAGATAGTGACGACACAGCTGCCACTCATTTGCCACAGCCTGGCCACTAATAGACAGCAGTGGCACAGCTATCAACAAACTCAGGATACCGCCAAGAGGTGCCGATCTAGAGAATTCGGCCCTCACTACAGCTGCTCGCCTGTTTTGCCGAGATGACTGTTTATCTAACTGAGTTGAATGGTAAAGTATATGCAAGAGAGATTCAGGTCAGGTTAACCAACAGGTATCGTAATTGTATGAGTAATGCGGATATACAAGTCAAAAAAATATCGCCAAAGTATATCCTGATTCTCATTCTCTGTGTGATTTCCCTGATCGTCGCGCTACTTGTTACATCGCCACAGAAAAAGCCCGATCTGCGTGAAATCCCGCCCACACAGGTCACCTTGCAGCCGATTGTGCAGCAAAATATCGAACCCATTGTCCGCGCCAGCGGACATCTACAGCCGATCCGTAGCAGTGCACTCCACTTTGAACTCTCAGGACAAGTAGTGGCGCGACAGGTTGAACCGGGTACCCGCGTAAAGCGGGATGAGGTGCTACTCTCCCTGCATCGTGGCGATCAGCAGGACGCGCTGGCGGAAGCGGAAGCGCAGCTTGCGCAGGAACTCAACGCGATTGCACGTGACCAACGTCTGCTAAAACTCGTTAGCGAAAACCGTGCGCTTCAGGCCCGAGAGGTGGCACGGCTTGATCAACTCGGACAGAAATCACTCGCATCCCGCTCCATGCGAGATAACGCCAGTCAACAACTAATTCAGCAGCAACGCGAAGAAGAGCAGCTCAGATACAGTGTCGATACCAGTGAGGCGCGACTGGAACTCAGGCGTGCCGCAGTAAGACGCGCAGAACGCAATCTTGCGCGCACCAGGCTCACCGCCCCCTATGCGGGTGTCGTGAATACTATCGCTGTTGAGGTCGGTGACTATGTCACTCCGGGCCAGGTAGCGCTCGAGCTGGTGCAGCTTGATCAGCTCGACCTCATCATCGATGTGAATGGCGCTATTGCGATGATGTTACGCCTGCACCAGCAGGTAGAGGTCGATATCGATGGCGAACAGCGCACCGGTCGCATCATCGCACTACAGATAAGCCCTGATGCGCAGACCTTCACCCATGCCGTACGTATCCGCCTCGACGGCAGCGGCCTGCACGCCGGCGCGCAGGCAACAGCATCTCTCAGGCTAAAGACGCTGCCCAATGCGCTGGTTGTTCCGGTCTCCGCTATCCTGCACCACAATAGCGAAAGTTTTATCTTCATTGCAGAGGCGGGCACACTGCGCCGCGTGGCGGTGGCACGCGGTGTCCGCCAGGGAGCGCAACAGGTGGTTAGCGGCGATATAGAGGCGGGTGAAATGGTTGTTGCTCGCGATGTTGCCTTCCTCACTGACGGCCAGTCTGTAGTTTATGAGTGATCACCCGCAACATGCTCAGGACTAATATCGCATGCGCCTGATTCGCTTCAGTATCGACAATCCGCTCATCACCAATCTGCTGCTGGTGCTGGTGCTGATCATGGGTGTGCTGTCGTGGTACCAGCTACCACAGGAGATGTTTCCAGTCGTCGAGATGGATAAAATCAAGATCACAACCGTCTATAAAGGCACTTCACCAGAAGAGATGGAGCGGCTCGTCAGCCTGCCGATCGAAGAGGAGTTTGACGACATGATGGAGATCGACGCCATCACCTCGACCAGTAGCGAAGGACTCTCCAATATCATTATCGATCTAAAATCGGGCACCGATGTGAGCGAATTCGTCAATGATGCGCGATCAATTCTGGAGCGCATCAGCGACCTGCCGGACGACGCCGAACGACCCGAACTGACCCAGATGAAATCACGCATTCCCGTCATCAGCGTCGCGCTATACGGCGGTGTTTCACGCAGCCACCTGTTTGAACTGGCCGATGAGGTCAAACGCCGCCTGCTCACCATTCCCGGTGTTGCCAGCGCCGGTATTTCAGGCAACCGTGAATGGGAGCTGTGGGTGGAAGTGGACCCCGCACGCATGGCCGTACTCAAGATCTCACTCGCACAGATCACGCAGGTGCTGCGTGACAACCTTGAGGATCTGCCCGGAGGCTCCATCAAGGCAGAAGAAGGGGATATCCTGCTGCGTGGCAAAGGGGTTAAACCTGAGGCAGAAGCGATCTCTCAACTGGTCCTGCGCCACAGCAACAGTGGTGGCGAACTGCTACTGGGTGAAGTCGCCAACGTCAGCATCCGCCTGGAAGAGCCGCGTACCCTGGCGCGTTTCAACGGCCGCTCATCGGTCAATATGATCGTGACCAAGACGGCCGAATCATCCACCATCGAGATATCAGAACAGGTTCGCGCTCTGACCAGACAGATGCGCAGTGAACTGCCCAGCTCGGTGAAACTGGGCGTCTTTAGCGATCTTTCGGTCTATGTCAAAACACGCCTTGAAACAGTTAAATCATCCGCCGTGGTCGGCCTGATTCTGGTGCTGCTTTCGCTCTATCTCTTTCTTAATTTCCGCGTCGCGCTGATTACTGCACTTGGTATTCCGGTCTCATTTCTCTTTGCGGTGACATTGATGGAGACCTTTGGCGTGACCATCAACATGGTCTCTCTCTTTGCCTTCCTGGTCGTGCTGGGGATGGTGGTGGATGACGCCATCATCGTTACCGAAAACATCTACCGTCACATGGAAAACGGCCTCCCCGCAGAACGCGCCGCGATTGTCGGTGCACGTGAGGTCTACTGGCCGGTGGTCGCATCGACAGCCACAACCGTCGCCGCCTTTATGCCGATGTTTGCCATCGGCGGCACCATGGGGGCTTTTATCGCCGTCATCCCAATCATCGTGATCTGCACCCTGATTGGCTCATTAATCGAGGCCTTCGGGGTGCTCCCCTCTCACGCCAAGGAGATCCTGAAAGTACAAAGGCGTAAAACGGGTCCAACCCTGATCAACTGGAAAAAATGGCTCGAACGTTACACCCACTTTGTGCGCTGGTCACTGCATAACCGCTATTTTATGTGCATCGCCATCATCGGGCTGCTACTGATCACCCTCGTCACCGCCTCCACCCGCAGCTCATTTGAACTATTTGGCTCAGTGGACTCCGGACAGTTTTTCATTAATGCTGAAGCACCCAATACCTATAGCCTGCAGGATACCGCTGTACTTGCCAGGCAGATGGAAGCCGAGGTCTTTGCAGAACTTAGCGAAGACGAACTGGAAAGCCAGCTCACCAATGTGGGCGTCACCTTTATCGATTTCAATACAGTAAAGTTTGATAGCAACTACATTCAGCTGGTGATCGACCTTAAAAAGCCACACCCGGAGGGGTTTATCGACCGCTGGATATCACCAGTCGTTAGCCTGCGCTTTGACTGGGAAGGAACGCGCGAACGAAGCACCACCGAGATCATCAATCGCCTGCGTGAACGGTTGCAGACCATCGCAGGGCTTCAGCGACTGTCGATTCTACGGCCTGCCGGCGGCCCCGCCGGGGCGGACATTGAGATTGGCGTGGTCGGAAAAGAGTTTGACCAACTGCGCGAGATCGGCGAAGAGGTCAAACGGGCACTACAGGAACTGCCCGGCGTCTACGACATCCGCCAGGACCTTGAACCCGGTAAACTCGAATATCAGTACACCCTTAATGATCGCGGCCGCCAGCTCGGGCTAACACAGGCAAAACTTGCCCAGGCCATTCGCGGTGGCTACCAGGGGATCGAAGTGACACACGTCACCCGAGACAACAAACGTCTACCAGTACGGGTGATCTATCCGGAATCGATACGCCAGCAGGCCGCAACACTGGGAGAACAGCGTATCGTGCTCGATAACGGCAAAACCGTCTATTTTGAAGATGTCGCCGATATTAAGTTTGGGCGCAGTTTTGATTCTGTAAAGCGGCGCGATATGCAGCGCCTTGCGACGGTCACTGCTGAGGTCGATGCAAATGTGACGACACCGATCGAGGTCTCCGATTACATACAGGATAAATTCAGGGAGCTCTCCCAACGACACCCCGGTGTTGAGCTGATCTTCATGGGCGAGAAACGAGAAGCAAGTGAGTCGATGCGCGATATGATAAGCGCCTTTATCATTGCGCTGGCGCTCATCTTTTTTATTCTTGCCGCGCTGTTTAAATCACTGCTCGACCCATTTGTGGTGATGTTTGCGATCCCGTTCGGGGTGATCGGTGTCATCGTCGGCCACTTTGTGATGGGCTTTCATTTGCAGTTTCTGTCGATGGTCGGTTTCCTCGCCCTTGCCGGGATCATCGTTAACGACTCGCTCATTCTGGTCGACTTCGCCAAAAAGATGCGCGCCAAAGGCGAAGAGAGAATCGAGGCGATGGTTGAAGCGGGCCGAGTGCGCGCGCGGCCGATCCTGCTAACCAGCATCACAACGTTTCTGGGCATCTCGCCGCTCATCTTTTTCTCAACCGGACAGACCGCCTTTCTTGCACCGATGGCGGTCAGCCTCGGCTTCGGCTTACTCTTTGCCACCGCGCTCATTTTAATCGGCGTGCCCTGTTTTTATATGGTCGCCGATGACCTGCGCACAAAGAGCATTAGCATTTTCAGGCATCTCTCTGGTAATCACCACAAGGCGCATGAAAATGCCTGATGACCAGCGGTTAATCGATCTTCAGCGGTGGTTACGCAGTGACCTCGGCATTTCCTTTACAACAATCAGGCCAGCGTCAGGCGACGCCAGTTTTCGTCGCTACTTTCGTATTGATCGCAACGGTGAAAGCCTGATTATTATGGACGCCCCCCCCGAAAAGGAAGATTGCGTACCATTCATTAATATCGCCAATCTGCTGGCCAAAGCAGGCCTCAATGTGCCACGTGTGTTGCAGCAGAATCTTGAGCAGGGCTACCTGCTGCTCTCTGACCTGGGCACGGTGCAATATCTCGATCGACTGAATGCTGAAACGGTTGATCAGCTCTATAGTGATGCCCTTGATGCGCTGCTGCGACTTCAGACCACCACTGAAGGTGATACGCAGTTGCCCCCCTATGATCATGCACGACTGATAGGCGAAATGGAGTTGATGCGCGAATGGTATATTGGCAACCATCTCAATATTGAACTAACTGAGAGACAACATGCCACACTAAGCCACTGCTTCGAACAGCTGGCGCAGTCAGCGCTTCTACAGCCACAGGTGCTGGTACACCGTGATTACCACGCCCGTAACCTGATGGTCGTTGATAAAGATAATCCCGGTGTACTCGATTTTCAGGATGCTGTAATCGGCGCGATCACCTACGACCTGGTATCACTGCTAAAGGATTGTTATATCGCATGGCCGCATACACAGCTGCTTGGCTGGGTACGCGGCTACCATCAGCGCCTGTTAGCGAATGGTATTATTGACGATGTAAGCGAAGCTCAGTTCATCAAATGGTTTGACCTGATGGGAGCACAGCGCCATCTGAAGGTGCTCGGCATCTTTGCTCGACTTGACATTCGTGACGGCAAACCCGCTTATCTTCAGGATATCCCACGGACATTGTCTTATCTGGATGATGTGTGCAAACGCTATGATGAGCTTGCGCCGCTGGGAAATCTTCTTGCTGAGATTGTGCCTGCCAAACTGCGGACTGATCGCCTGTAAAAACCTCAGTGACTCAGAAGCGCACCTGAAAACCCCTGTTGTTTGAGTGCAATCCTGATGCATCGAGATCTCGACACATGCTATAGTCCTCAACTCACAGATCACAACGGGTGCTCTCTATTAGCAAGACCACCCTGTGGAGTCAGAGTTATGGATCACGATTATTCTCATCATGATGCGCTAACCTTTCTTAATCATCGTGCGCCGTTAAAAGAGAAAATTGTTTCTGCCCATAAGGCTGTACAGAAAAATCATCCCTTTATCGCACGCATTGCGGTCGCGTTATACTCCCAGGAGACGAAAGTGCTCCATACTTATCTGCACAGCAGTGGTGAAGACAACCCGCTGGACCACTATCAGACAGTCATTGATAACGCACCCTCACTAAAGAAGATCCTTGAACTTGGTAAACCGCGCGTCATCAATAACATGTTGACCTTTGAAGATAGCAATAGAGAGCACGCCCAGCGCCTCGGTCGCCAGGGGTATGCCGCAAGCTATACAACCCCCATGTTTAATAATGGTCTCTTCTTTGGCTTTCTTTTTTTTAACTCTTATGAGAAAGAGGTATTTAATGAAAGGGTGCTGGCAGAGCTTGATCTTCATGGCCATATTATCGCCCTGATGGTGATCAATGAGATGAGTTCTATTCAGACCCTCTCTGCAGCGATCAAAACCACCGGCCAGATTACTCACCAGCGCGATCCGGAGACCGGCAGCCACCTTGACCGTATGTCGCGCTACAGCCGCCTGATTGCACAGGTACTGGCAGAAAAGTACCAACTGGATGACAGCTACATCGAATATATTTTTATGTTTTCACCGTTACATGACATCGGTAAAATTGCGATCCCCGACAACATCCTGCTTAAATCCGGTAGCCTGACAGAAGAAGAGATGGCGGTGATGAAAACACACGTCCATAGAGGTCGAGAGATGATCGATGCACTGGTTGATAATTTTGCACTCGGCAGCATTAATCAAACAGACATCCTGCGCAATATTGCGCTCTGTCACCATGAAGCGATCAATGGCAGTGGCTATCCGGAAGGAAGGGTTGGCGATGATATCCCGCTCGAGGCACGCATCGTTGCCGTTGCCGATATCTTTGATGCGTTAACCAGCCGCCGCCCATATAAAGAGGCCTGGAGTAACGAAAAGGCCTTTGCCGCCCTGCATGAGATGGCAGGTGAGAAACTCGATACAGACTGCGTGGAGGCGCTACTCACCCATCAGAAAGAGGTTGAAGAGATCCAGCAGATATTTAAGGAGCAGCCATTTGGATAAGCGTTTTATGACTGATAGTGCGTTTCGATCGTCTCCTGAGTGATAACGCCTACGATCTGCTCCTCATCCACACCATTATGCATGACACATAGCGCCTCACATCCCGCAGCGGATATCATCTCATGCGCCTCCTGCAGTGATGCCTGTAGATGAATCGTATAAGCATCAAGCCTTGTTGCTGGAATATCAAGAAGGTCTACCATATCGGAAACAGGTTCTGTTTCAGCAAGCAGGTATTGCGCAAGATCTGCTGCCGGCAATAGCGAGTACTGATGATTACCGTAACTGATGGCGATCCAGCTGGGGGATTTTTCTAATATCGCTCTTGCCTCGGTAACGGTAATCTGTTGCGCTGCGGCCACAACAGCTCTTTCCATCACATTTGCTACCGCAATGCGGCGTAGCGTCTGCGCGAGTGCTGAATCATGAAAATCGAGGCCACGCTCTTTAATCAACATAACAAAGACCGATGGCTTATCAAACAGGTGACAGTTGATCAGATCTGCCATCACAATCGCCAGCATGCCGGGCAGAATAATACTCGGGTTTGCGGTCAGCTCTAACATCGCGATCAACGCTGCCAGCGGTGCATGTAGCGTTGCCCCCATCATCGCACCCATGCCGATGATGGCGTAAAAGCCCGGAGATGAGATACTACCGGGGAAAAGCAGATCCGCGATAATGCCAATCACGCCACCTGCTGTAGCACCAATCACCAGCGTCGGCCCGATCAAACCACCAGGCAGCCCTAAACCCAGCCCAACGGTAGTCGCCACTATCTTCACCAGTGTAATGGCGATTAACATCCCGATAGCTATCTCACCTAGCATCGCGGCATTCACCGTATCGTAACCAATCCCCATGATCTGCGGGGTCGCTAACGCACAGATGCCGATGATAAACCCGGCCATCGTAGTGCGCTGCCATAAAGGGAACGGAGCACTTATGCGAGAGAAGCGCTGTAACAGCTCAATGAAAACAGCGGCAAGCACACCAATCACCAGCCCAAGGATCAACACAAACGGTAACTCGGCAATGGTGGCAAACCCGGTATCAGGAACGATGAAGGCGGTCTCTGCACCAAAAAACCAGTGGCAGACGATCGTTGCAAGCACCGCCGCCATAATCACCGGAATAAAACCGGCAATGGTATACTCCATCAGCACCACTTCCATCGCAAAAATAACGCCGGCGAGCGGGGTGTTAAACGATGCCGCAATCGCGGCCGCAACACCGCAGGCAACCAGTGTTCGAGTGCTACTGTTTGGCAGCTGCATCCACTGCCCCAGCAAGCTACCACTTGCGGCACCAAGATGAACACTCGGCCCCTCACGCCCCACTGAATGGCCACTAATAATGGTGGTGGCACCACCAATAAATTGCCAGATCGCATTACGCAGCGGTAAACGCCCCTGATGGTAGGCGAGTCGCTCCATGGTATGAACCACACCAACCTGTCCGGCGCTTTTTGCGATGTATTGAAACAGCAGCCCAACCACTAACCCGCCAGCGGTCGCAAGCAGTATGCGCATCACCGGCGACAACGCCTCGTAGTTTTCAGCATCCGCGCCGGGCAGAAAACTCATCTGGGTATGTTCGATCAAGATACGAAAGGCGACGATCACTAAACCGGCGATGATACCGCTGAGCGCCCCCAGCAACACAAGCTGCGGCACACTCTCAACGGTGGCCATTGAAAGGCGAAGATTTGTAAGTCTGCGATTAAGGTGTGACTTCAGGGTGCCCATTTTATGGTGGCGTTTGTTAATTGCTAGCTGTTTTGAACATGAATGGTGCTTTGCATTCTAGCAAAGCGCGCCTCTCCACGGGCAAGTATTCGGGAAAGCTTACGGGTGTTAACAGCCCTTAATAAATACGGCAGCTAAATCAGGCGGCGGCATTACTCACTTCAAGAGACTCCTCGGGCAGCGCCTCGATGCCACCCTTGAGTACCGCGGTACGAACCTCATACTGAGAGAGCGCAAAGGCAGCAGCTGAACTACGCGTACCGCTTTCGCAATAGCAGATGTAAGGAATTTTACTGCTCAGCTCCCGCGCTACCCTGTGCAGATCCCGCATCGGAATATTGATTGCACCCGGGATATGGCCTCGCTGGAACTCTTCGACCGTTCGAACATCGATCCATTTTGCACCACGTTTAATGATACTGGTCGCTTTCTCAAACTCGACCCAGCGCAGGGTTGGCTGTTTCAGGAGATTAATAAAATCTTCTTTTGCAAGGCGCAACAGAACGCCATCTTCCATCATCGTAACGGTGGCATTCCTGGGGTTATCAGAGATCAGCGCCGCCTCACCAAAGCTTGCTCCCTCGTTAAGCTCCGCCATAATCACCGAGTCTTCATCATTCTCCGGATTAATGGTTACCAGCGCCACACCATTGTTGATCATATAGAAGTAGTCGCCCTGGTCCCCCTGCCTGATGATCAGGTCACCGGCATTTACACGTATCGGCTCCAGTTTATTAAGCAGCTGTTCAATATTCGCCGCAGGCAGTTTTCTAAAAGTGGGAGACTTGATCATTGAGTTCAGCCAGCTGGCACGGTCAATGGTGACGATCCCTTCTTCGCTCATCACCACCTCTGTCTCAGGGGCTGAGATCTGGCCCCACGCAGTCAGGGTCTCGATCAGCTCTTTTTCGATACTAACCAGATCCACCTCACCTGAAGTGGTAATGGCTGCCGAGGCGAAATGTTTACTGGAAATGGGTTTGAGTGCCAGCGCTGAATCGGCCTGGATGGTAGCCGTTTTGCCGCCCTGAGTGATCTCTAAACCACCCTTCAGCAGATAAAGCACCACATCATCAGGAACACCGTCGCTATAAAGCTGCGTTCCGGAGGGGAATCTTTCCACCACCGCCAGTGAAATAAGCACCGGGATTTGCGCTGCAGCCATGGTTGACAGCGGTGAGCAGCGATGAAGTTGTGTGGCGAGCTTATCGCAATCAAGCTCTTCCAAGGGTATCACGCGCTTGTTTTCGGCTTCTGGCATTGTCATCCACGCATCGTAATCTGTTATTTTCCAGGGTTTTTAAGCCCGCTTCATTGTTTATAACATCCATGGTGATACTGCTCAGCGAGAGCAATGCGTGTTAAACTACACCCCCAGATGCCATTGAAAATACCATCGGCCTTCAACAATAAATCTTTATAAATCAAATCGAGAATGCAACCAACCACCTCCACATCGCGGATTCGCGAGATCCCCTATAACTACACCTCTTTCTCAGATCGTGAGATTGTTATCCGCTTTCTGGGCGAGCCTTGCTGGCAGCAGCTAAACAAACTGCGCGGCTCGCGTCGCACCGGGCGCTCGGCACGCATGCTGTTCGAGGTGCTGGGGGATATGTGGGTGGTCACAAGAAACCCCTACATCCAGGACGATCTGATTGGGAGCAGCAAGCGCTGGCAGGCGCTGGTCAAGGCGCTCCATCACCGCCTCGACCAGACCATTGAGCGCGCCGACAACAATGACACTGCCCTTAGCCTGCTGGAGGCAACACGCGTTGCGGTACGCCGGTTTGAGACCTGGCTGCCGAAACTGAAGGCGCAGCGCAACAAGGCCGAGGCGCGACTGCTTAAGGTGACACGTGCTGATAATATCGATTTCAGCGCCATCGCTCGTGTGTCACATGTCACCGACGCGACAGACTGGCGTGTTGAACTCCCTTTTGTGGTGCTGATGCCAGATACGGAAGATGAAGTGCGCGCCCTGGTTGAGGTCTGCATCGACCTTGAACTGACCATCATCCCGCGCGGTGGCGGCACCGGCTACACCGGCGGAGCGGTACCACTCATTGCGGAAACTGCGGTAATCAATACAGAAAAACTGGAAGGGCTGGGACAGGTTGAACAGCGTCAGCTTGAAGGGGTAGCCGAACCGGTGGCTACCGTCCGCGCCGAATGTGGCGTGGTGACACGCCGTGTCGCTGAACGCGCCGAATCACAAAGTTATGTTTTTGCAGTTGACCCTACATCGCAGGACGCCTCTACCATTGGCGGCAATGTGGCGATGAATGCCGGCGGCAAAAAGGCGGTTTTATGGGGCACTACTCTCGACAACCTGGTCTCATGGCGCATGGTGACACCTGATGCACAGTGGCTCGAAGTGGAACGCATCAACCACAACCTCGGTAAGATTCACGACCAGGAGGAGGTTGAGTTCCGTGTCAGCTATTTTGCTGCCGATGGCGAAACACCCACCAGACCGGCCGAAACGCTGCTGTTTCCCGGCCACGCCTTCCGTCGTCGCGGCCTCGGCAAAGATGTGACCGATAAGTTCCTCGGCGGCCTGCCCGGCGTTCAGAAAGAGGGGTGCGATGGTTTTATCACCTCGGCACGCTTTATCTTGCACAAACAGCCCCAGTTTACCCGCACGATCTGCCTTGAGTTTTTTGGTTCGGACACAAACCCAGCGGTGTCGGCGATTATCGCAATCAAAGATCACATCGAACAGCAGACCGAGACCCTGCTCTCCGGCATGGAACATCTCGATGAGCGCTACCTGCGCGCGGTGGGTTACTCCACCAAGGCGCTGCGCTCCGAGATGCCGAAGATGCTGTTATTAATCGATATCGGTGGCCACCATGACAATGAGGTGGCGCGCGCAGCATCCGCTGTGGTACGCATCGCCAACGAGCGTGAGGCCGAAGGCTTTATCGCCGTCACCCCCGAGGCTCGCCGCCGCTTCTGGCAGGACCGCGGCCGCACTGCCGCCATCGCCTCACACACCAACGCCTTCAAGATCAATGAAGATGTGGTGATCCCGCTCGAAAATCTCGCAACTTATAACGAGCAGATAGAACGGATCAACATCGAACAGTCAACCAGCAACAAGCTGCGCATGATCGATGCTGTGATCGCCTTTCTTGATGATGAGCTGGCCACCATGCCGCTCTCTGATCAATTTGAAGCGAGCGAAGAAGGTGATGCCATCATTCTCAGTAAACGTGATGCGGCGTGCGTTCAGTTGAAAGCGGTCCAGCAACGCTGGCAGGCGCTGATTGAACAGATGGATGCCGCTGCCAGCACACACAGTGCACTGCTCACGCAGGCGGATGCAGCGAAGGTGCAGGCCGATGACACCCTCTTTCAGTTACTGCTGCGCCGCGATGTGCGCATCTCCTACCGCCGCGAGATCGAACAGCCGCTTAAAGAGATTTTTGGCGGCGAGGCGCTCTCGCCGGTGCGCGAGCGCCTCGATGAGATCCATCGTGAGATTCGCTCCAGCCGACTCTTTGTCGCACTGCATATGCACGCCGGTGACGGTAATGTGCACACTAACATCCCGGTTAACTCCAACGACTACGAGATGATGCGCGAAGCGGAACGGATCGTCGATCGCATTATGGAGATCACCCGGATGCTCGGCGGCGTTATCTCTGGCGAACACGGCATCGGCCTTACCAAGATGCAGTATATGGATGAGCAGAGCATCGATGCCTTTGCACAGTACAAAGCGCGCATCGACCCAGATGGCTTTTTTAATCGCGGCAAACTGCTAGCCGGCTCCGGCCTTGAGAACGCCTACACCCCCTCTTTGCGGCTATTGCAACAGGAAGCGCTGATTCTTGAAGAGAGCGACCTGGGTGCACTTAATGACGACATCAGTAACTGTTTACGTTGTGGCAAGTGCAAGCCGGTCTGCTCCACCCATGTGCCGCGCGCCAACCTGCTCTACTCGCCGCGTAACAAGATCCTGGCCACCGGCCTGATGATCGAAGCATTTCTTTATGAAGAACAGACGCGCCGCGGTATTTCGGTTCGCCATTTTGATGAGATGGAAGATGTCGCCGATCACTGCACCATCTGTCACCGCTGCCTACCCGCCTGCCCGGTCAATATCGACTTTGGTGAAGTGTCGATCCGCATGCGCACCATTCTAAAGCATCGCCTGCCGTTTAAACTGAAGCCCGGCCCTAGAGTGGCGATGGCATTCCTCAACATCACCAGCGCAACCGCGATCAAGGTCATGCGTAAACTGATGTTACAGTGGGGCTATGCCGGACAACGCCTGGGGCACCGTCTCTTCAAGGCGCTGACGCCGGCTGAAGCGTCGAATGCGCGCCCTTCATCGACGACCGGCAGGCCATCAGTGCCGACGCAAGTGATCCACTTTATGAAAAAACCGCTACCGGCGGATATCCCGACCCAGACCACACGTGCGCTACTGGGCGTTGAAGATGAAAAGGCGATTCCGATCCTGCGTGATCCTGCGAAGGCGGATGAGAATGCTGAGGCGGTCTTTTACTTTCCCGGCTGCGGCTCTGAGCGCCTCTTTAGTGAGGTCGGCATGGCAACACTGGCCATGCTTTATGAAAGCGGCGTACAGACTGTGCTGCCGCCAGGCTATCTCTGTTGTGGTTATCCACAAACCTCGTCGGGGGACCAGGCGAAGGGCAAACAGATCACCACCGACAACCGCGTGCTGTTCCACCGCGTCGCCAACACGCTCAACTACCTCGACATCAAAACGGTGGTGGTTTCGTGCGGCACCTGCATGGATCAACTGCTGAAATATGAGTTCGAAAAGATCTTCCCCGGCTGTCGCCTGATGGATATCCATGAGTTTCTGATGGAGAAAGGGATCACGGTCGAGGGCATTGACGGGGTGCAATACCTCTATCACGACCCGTGCCACACGCCGATGAAGCACCACTCACCGCTCAAGGTAACCAGCCAGTTGCTGAATGGTGCCACAACACTGACGGATCGCTGCTGTGGCGAAGCCGGTACCTTCGCGGTTTCACGACCCGATGTCGCGACCCAGGTGCGCTTTCGCAAAGAAGAGGAGCTGCTTAACGGGATTGAAACGCTCATCGACAAACCAAAAGTCGACTGCGATGAGGTGCGCCTGCTGACCTCGTGCCCCGCCTGCCAACAGGGGCTATCACGCTATAGCGATGTCACCGGTATGGCGCCAAAATATATCGTCGTTGAGCTGGTAAACCGCTATTTTGGTGAGAAATGGCAGCGCAGCTTTATCGACAGGGTAAAGAAAGGTGGAATTGAGCGAGTGCTGCTCTAGTACATTGTCACCCACTTTTTGTCGCGACAGTTGATCTGCCAGCTCTCATGGCAAGGCGCACTTCGCAGGGACTCTTCCGGCTATTTACGAAACAGCCAGAAGAGCAGCGATAAGATGATACTTATGATAACCGACGTCATCAACGGGAAATAGAAATTAAACCCCTCCTTCTCGACGGCGATATCGCCAGGCAGCCTGCCCAGCCCCAGCTTGCCGATCCACGGCCATAGCAGACCGATGATCAGCAATACCGCACCGACAATGATCAGAAGCTTCTGCATGGTGCGTAGATCATTAATCCCGATTAAGTAATGGTTTTGACACCCGTTTCGGTACCGAGCAGCAGCACATCAGCAGGGCGAATCGCAAACAGGCCGTTGGTAACAACACCGACGATGTTATTAAGTGCCGTCTCCATCTTGGCCGGATCCATAATCAAAAGATTGTGAATATCGATAATCTGGTTACCGTTATCGGTGATAAAATCTTCACGCCAGACCGGCTGGCCACCCATCTTAACGATCTCGCGTGCGACATAGCTGCGCGCCATCGGGATCACCTCAACAGGTAATGGAAATGTGCCGAGCAGATCGACCATCTTGCTACCATCGGCGACACAGACAAACTTGTCACTCGCGGCGGCGATGATCTTTTCGCGTGTCAACGCACCGCCGCCACCCTTAATCAGATGCAGATACTTGTTTGACTCATCTGCACCATCGACATAAACCGGAATATCACTCACCTCATTGAGTTCAAAAACAGCGATGCCGTGCCCTTTTAGCCGCTCCGCGGTCGCTTCAGAACTGGCAACCGTGCCGTCAATTTTATGTTTGATACCCGCCAGGGCATCAATGAAATGGTTAGCCGTAGAGCCGGTGCCCACGCCAATAATCGCCCCTGCTTCGACGTATTCCAGCGCCGCATGGGCCACCATCTTTTTCATTTCATCTTGTGTCATTTCCACTCTCCAATCTTTTGATGCGTGAAATGATACCTGTGAAGGGGAAAAAAGTCATGAGAAGCCACCGTTTAATAGCTGATTCCAGTAGGAAAACCGATGTCGAGCTGCTACCTTATGCCGATGCTGAAGAAATATGTCGAAAAAATTGAAAACACCTCAGTCTACGAGGTCGCCATCAAAACCCCGTTGGATATCATGCCAACACTCTCCAGGCGCTTCAAAAATGAAGTGCTGCTGAAGCGTGAAGATCTGCAACCGGTTTTCTCATTTAAACTGCGCGGTGCCTACAACAAAATCGCCAGCCTGCCAGATGAAAACCGACAAAAAGGGGTAATCGCTGCCTCAGCGGGCAACCACGCCCAGGGAGTTGCACTGGCCGCGCAGCAGAAAGGGATCGACGCGCTGATTGTCATGCCAAAGACAACGCCTGCGATTAAGGTCAATTCGGTACGCGAGAAAGGGGCTCAAATCGTACTGCATGGTGACACCTATGACGAAGCGTATGAACATGCCAGACGGCTAGCTATTGAACAGGAACTGACCTTTGTTCACCCGTATGACGATGAAGAGGTGATCGCAGGACAGGGGACCGTTGCTGTAGAGCTACTGCAGCAGAGCACAAAACATATCGATGCCATCTTCGTACCGGTCGGTGGCGGCGGTTTGATCGCCGGTGTTGCGGCATATATCAAAGCAAAATCTCCAACCACAAAGGTGATTGGTGTTGAACCTGAAGATGCCCCCTGTATGCACCATGCGCTTGCGAAAGGTGAGCGCGTGGTGCTTGATCAGGTCGGTATCTTTGCCGATGGTGTCGCAGTACGTCAGGTCGGCGCTGAACCCTTCCGGGTCGCGCAGCACTATGTCGATGAGGTGATCCTGGTCTCAACCGATGAGATCTGCGCCGGTATCAAAGATATCTTTGATGACACCCGTTCGATTGCAGAACCCGCCGGCGCACTGGCTGTCACTGGACTAAAAAAGTATGTCGCACGTGAAAAATGTCGAGATCAATATCTGATCGCCATCGATAGTGGCGCCAATATCAATTTCGACCGCCTGCGTCATGTTGCAGAGCGTGCTGAGGTCGGCGAGCAGCGCGAAGCACTACTTGCCGTGACCATCCCGGAACAGCCGGGTAGTTTTTTGAAGTTCTGTAACCTCATTGGTAAACGCAGCGTTACCGAGTTCAATTACCGATATGCGGATGATAGCGAGGCTCATATCTTTGTCGGTATCGAACTGTCGCGTGGTGATAAAGAGAAAAATGCATTAATCGACCGTCTCACCAACGGCAACTATCGCGTCACCGACCTCACCGATAATGAGATGGCAAAGCTGCACATCCGTCATATGGTAGGGGGACATGCCGAATCGATTGATGATGAAGTGCTGTTTCGCTTCCAGTTTCCAGAACGACCCGGCGCACTACTTAAATTTCTAACGCTCATCGGCCAGCGCTGGAACATCAGCCTGTTTCACTACCGCAACCACGGATCAGCCTACGGGCGCGTGCTCGTCGGCCTGCAGGTAAAGCGGGCGGAACATATTGAATTAATGAGTTATTTTGACAGCCTGGGATATGATTACTGGGAAGAGGCAGACAACCCCGCCTATCGCCTCTTTTTAGGCAAAGCGCCATAACAGCACAACTGCCGCCAACTTACTGGTGGCCTGAAAAACAAAAGGCCCAGCCATGGACCTTTTGTTTACACATCGGGGTTAACGACACCCAGTAAAGAGGGTGTCTGATGTTATCGGCCCCTATCTCTTCTTTCTAACTGCCTTTTTTCTGGTCGCTACTTTCTTTTTAGTAGCTGCTTTTTTCTTGGCTGCTTTTTTCTTGGTAGCCACTTTCTTTTTAGTAGCTGCTTTCTTCCTGGTCGCTACTTTTTTCTTGGCTGCTTTTTTCTTGGTGGCTGCCTTCTTTTTAGTAACCGCTTTCTTCCTGGTCGCTACTTTTTTCTTGGCTGCTTTTTTCTTGGTTGCCGCTTTCTTTTTAGTAGCTGCTTTCTTCCTGGTCGCTACTTTTTTCTTGGTTACCGCTTTCTTCCTGGTTACAGCTTTCTTTTTGACAGCAGGCTTCTTCTTTGCCGCCACCTTCTTCTTGGTTGCAGAACGTTTTGTCGCCATTACTCATCCTCCAGAATGTTATCCGCAAATTAGTATAAACATCTCTGCGCATAATGCTAGTGTCTCGCACAAAAAGTTTTTACTGTACAACCGCGTGTATCGACACACTATTTTTTTTCTTGAACTTGTAACTGTAAATTTTTGTGTCTACAAAACAAACACTGGACAGCCATACAACCACGCTCACTAACTTTAATTAACAGGCAAAGGGTAACAACACGCATTAAAACTTTATCACATAATATAAAGATCCAACGTTCCTGATAGTTCACTGCTTTAAGAAACTATCGCTAAACAGTTACGTTTTCATACAAACATAAACATAACCATTAACGCGATACTTGGTAGATAAAACCACAACGGGGCTACAATATATTGTGTTTTATACAAAACACCTACAATACAGTAACCTGATGATCTATTTTTTAAGTTAATAACAAACCGACCAACTTCATTACTGAGATATCAACAGCCAAACAGATGACACTGAATAACTCTGATCTATTGATAGCACTGCATCTTATCTCTGTTACGCTTAAGTAAGCGAAGCTAAACTCGCTGATCTCGACACCTCTTGTCGATCAAAATAGTTTGATCGATAAACACCAAACATAGCGCTGGGAGATTGTTAGCGTGATGTGTAGATTCCGCTATCAGTAGCGATAGCGTTCAGTGGGACATCCCACGATTGAACAGGTAAAAAATTCACTTGCTGAAAATCGTACGCCACACCACATAGCCGCGGTCTATACCAACAGCGTCTGCGCAATAGAAAGGCCAGACTACGATCATAAAAACCACCGCCCATGCCGAGGCGGTTGCCCGCTTTATCAAAGGCAACTAACGGCACCATCACCAACTCAAGCGACTGTGCACGAAGCAGTGAACCTTTTTCATAAACGGGTTCAGCGATACCGAAGCGGTTTAAGCACATCTTGCTGCCAGGTTGATAAGGGGCAAACCAGAGCCGGTTTCGATGGATGGAATCTAACACGGGCAGATAGCAGCACTTGTTCTCCTGCCAGATACGCTCGATCAACAATTCAAGGCTCAGTTCATTATCATTAGCGATATAGCAGGCGATGTGCTGGCTATTGCGAAAGAGAGAGCTGCGGCTAACTGCGCGCGCCACATTGTGTGCCGCATCAGACAGTTGCTGTGTAGAGAGCGCATTGCGCTGTTGACGCATCTGCTGACGCATTTGGGAACGATCGACCATGTAATCACAGCCCCTCAGAGAAGAGATGGTCTATATGAAAGTAGAAGGGTAATCCCCGCAAGTGCCGTGGTGAACCTTTGCCCTTGAACCAGAGGTTCAGGTGGGAACGGTTGGAACATCGTAGGCTTCCCGCTTACGCAGGCCTGCACAATAACATCCGCAGTCTATTCCCGGGGTATATAATTAGGCTCAAGAGAATACCCAGCTCAGAGACGTACACCACAGGGAGTACCCAATTCGGTGGTTTGTGACCGAATGGCTATTATAACTCCATTTGCTTACTATTGTTGAGCGCGTTATCAATTTTATCCTGCAACAGCTCAAGACGGCGGCTAAAGTCTCGGCTGAAATTTGCCTGCTCGGATTTACTCTGTAGCAATTCATGTACCAGATTTAGCGCGGTCATCACAGCGATGCGATCCATCCCGATCACCTTGCCGGTATCGCGCACTTCCCGCATTTTGTCACTCAGGTAATTTGCCGACTCCAGCAGCGAAGCCTGCTCAGATTCGGGGCAGGCGATGCGAAACTCCTTATCCAGTACTTTAATCGTAATCGGGACACTTTCACCGCTCACAGCTCAGACTCCATATGCCTCAGGCGAGTAATCATCTTTTCCATTTTATCTCGCGCAAGATAGTTCTTTTCCGCTAACTGCCCCTGCTCTGCCAGCAGTTGCGCGCGTTCATTTCGCAGCTGAACATTCTCCTGCTGCAGGCGTTCGCAGATACGCGCCAGCTCGTCGATAGAAAATTCCAGTTTTTTGATCTTTTGCTCTTCGCAATAAAAATTTTTTTCAGCCGTCATAGGTGTCAATATAAAGTGCCGTCACCACCGGGTCAACGCCTGAACACTGTGGAATCTGGCGCAGAGATGGTAGCATCCATCTTTAATTATCAGGGCATCCTGCGGTGACACGCTATCCCCTTGTTTTATTAACGGTTAATGTCAGCCAGTTTTGTGTACGCTATTTTTTCGCTTGCCATATTAACATATAACGTAACAGTAGAATGGAGTAGAGATGGAAACAGCTAGAGTGGAAGATGCGCTGTCGCATCTCGGTCTGATGGTCAGCGCCACCGCAGGCCACGGACTGCTATGTGGGCTGATATGTGCACGCGGCTATGTTGACTGTGATGGGTGGATGGCATTGATGGATGAAGAGAACCTCGACCCGCTCACCTCAGATGACCCACAGAACTTAATCGCCGCCGGCAGCTCATGTCGGCATGACCTCAATGCCGACGAAGATGGCAAGCTGTTGCAGGCGCTACACCGCGAAACAGTGCGTCAGTTCGGTAGTGGTGAATGTGACTTCTACCCATTGCTGCCGGATGACGAAAGCCCGCTGGCGCAGCGTACCGAGGCGCTGGCTGAATGGTGCCAGTCGTTTCTGTTTGGGCTTGCCGTCGGCGGCATCAAGGATTTTTCCGCACTCCCCGAGCAAGTGGGCGAGATCAGCCGTGATCTGGTCGAATTTTCACAGGCGGGCCATGGCGATACAGAAGAGACCGAGCAAGATGAGTTTGCCTATGTTGAACTGGTTGAGTATGTGCGCATCGGGGTACAGCTGATCTTTGAAGAGCTACATTCGGCTGGCGATGATGAGCCGCCTGAAGATAAAGTACTGCACTAAGTTCGCAACCCAAATTGAAAGGCTGATGGTGGCATGAACAGAAAAGAGTACCCTCGGCGGCGACGCCGTTTAATGCAGATGATGGGACGCGACAGCATCGCCATCCTGCCTGCGGCACCAGTACAGATGCGTAACCGGGATGTCGAGCACGCCTATCGCCCTGACAGTAACTTCTATTACCTTAGCGGCTTTAATGAGCCCAACTCGGTGGCCGTTCTGGTGCCGGGGCGACCGCAGGGCGAATACATCCTCTTCTGCCAAGAGCGCGACCCGAAGATGGAGATGTGGAACGGACCACGTGCAGGACCAGCCGGAGCCTGTGAAACATTTGGTGCCGACGACGCCTTTCCGATTGATGATCTCGATGAGATCCTCCCCGGACTGCTCGAAGATCGTGAAAAGGTCTTTTACAGCATGGGGTTTACGGCAGAGTTTGACCATAAAATGATGGAGTGGTTAAACCAGGTGCGCGAGAAATCGCGTGTCGGGGTCCATGCACCCAATGAATTTGTTGCACTCGACCACCTGCTGCACGAAATGCGCCTCTTCAAAAGCCGCAGCGAGATCAAGATTATGCGTGACGCGGCCAGAATCTCGGCCAAAGCCCACTGCCGTGCGATGCAGGTCTGCACTCCGGGGATGATGGAATACCAGCTAGAGGCGGAACTTCGGCATGAGTTCGCGCAGCACGGCTGCCGTGAACAGGCCTACCAGCCCATTGTGGGTGGGGGCGACAACGCCTGTGTGCTCCACTATATAAGGAATGATCGTGAGCTAAAGGATGGCGATCTGGTTTTGATCGATGCCGGCGCCGAAAAACAGTGCTACGCCTCTGATATCACAAGAACTTTCCCAGTCAATGGACATTTTTCGGAACCCCAGAAAGCGATCTATGAGGTCGTTCTGGCGGCGCAGGAGGCTGCAATCGAGGCGGTTAAACCGGGCAACCACTGGAACGACCCTCACCACGCCGCCGTGCGTATCATCACCAAAGGGCTGCAGAAACTGGGGCTAATTAAAGGCAATTTGCGTACACTCATCAAAGATGAGGCCTACCGCCGCTTCTTTGTCCACCGAACCGGCCACTGGCTCGGCATGGATGTGCACGACGTCGGCGAATACAAGATCGACGGCGTGTGGCGTCTGCTCGAGGCGGGCATGGTATTGACTGTCGAACCCGGCATCTACATTCAACCCGGCAGCAGAGGGGTCGCCAAAAAATGGTGGGGCATCGGAGTACGGATCGAAGATGATGTGCTGGTCACAAAAGATGGCTATGAGATTCTAAGTGAAGGGGTACCAAAGAGTGTGGATGAGATTGAAGCGCTGATGGCGACAACCCGTTAAAAAACGATATGGAAAAAACAGCACAACATTTTGATCTGTTAATCATCGGCGGCGGTATGGTCGGTGCGAGCCTCGCCTGTGCGCTGGGCAATCAACCGTTACGTATTGGCGTAATTGAGGCGGTGCCGTTCCGCTCCTCATCACAACCGAGTTATGACGACCGCAGCATCGCACTCGCCTTTGGTGCACGTAAAATCTTTGAGGGGATGGGGCTGTGGCAACAAATTGAAGCGATCGTAACGCCGATCAAAAAGATTCATGTCTCAGACCGCGGCCACTTCGGTACGACCCGTATGGATGCCGCACACGAAGGGTACCCGGCACTCGGTTATGTGGTTGAGAACCGCGACCTCGGCCAGTGCTTTGCAGAGCAGCTGACCTCACTGCCCAACATTGAACTGATCTGCCCGGCGCAGCTGAAGAACTTCACGATCAATGCAGACTGCGCCGAAGTGGTGATCGAACGAGATGGAAAAAATGAAACCTTAACCAGCAAACTGATCGTGGGTGCAGATGGTGGCCATTCCGTTGTGCGCCAACTGGCCGGCATCAGCTACAGCTCGGATGACTACAACCAGAGCGCGGTGATCGCCAACATCACCCCCGGCAAAGATCACCACCATATCGCCTATGAGCGCTTTACCGATAGCGGCCCACTGGCGTTGCTGCCGATGTCCCGCGGACGCTGTTCACTCGTATGGACGGTTAATCGAAACAGGGTTGATGAAGTGATGGGGTGGGATGATAAAACCTTTCTGACGCAGTTACAGCAGCGCTTCGGCATGCGCCTCGGGAGACTACAGAAGGTTGGGCGGCGCAACGCCTATCCACTGGCCCTGGTGAGAGCCGATGAACAGATCCGCCCACGGCTCGCATTAATCGGTAACGCCGCTCATGTGCTCCACCCCATCGCAGGTCAGGGCTTTAATCTTGGCATTCGAGATGTCGCCGCACTGGCAGAGGTGATCGTTGGGGCGAAAGAGGGGGAGATCGGTGCGCTGTCGGTTTTAACCCGGTACGACCAATGGCGTAAACGTGATCAGGATTGTATAGCAGGTCTGACCGATGGACTGGTACGCATCTTCTCAAACCAGATCACACCACTAGTGATTGGACGCAACAGCGGCCTGCTGGCGATGGATATGATCCCGCCGCTTAAACGTGCATTGATGCGCCAGACGATGGGGCTCGCGGGAAAACTGCCCAGGCTCGCACGCGGCATCCCACTCTCATAAAATGTCGAATAAAATCTTTTATAAGGACGAATGATGAGCGCTGATTATGATGTAGTGATTATCGGTGGCGGCATGGTCGGTACCACGCTCGCCTGCGCACTGGGCGGTAGCGATCTAAAAGTAGCCGTTATCGAGGCGCGCCCGGCTGAGATGGAGTGGACGGAAGATAGCATTGGCATGCGCTGCTCGGCGATCACCGCCGCATCACAGCAGATCTTTACCAATCTTGGCGCATGGCGTGCGATGGCCGCAATGCGCGTCAGCCCCTTCCGCGAGATGCAGGTGTGGGATGGTGAAGGCAACGGCGCGGTCCATTTCGATAGCGCCGATATCGCACAGGACAAGCTTGGCCACATTGTTGAAAACCGTGTGATCCAGGCAGCGCTGACCAAGCGTATCGATGACTTCGACAACGTAGTGTTACTCTGCCCAGAAATGCTAGAAGATCAGGAGAACTCTTGCGAACGGATTAAATTAACACTGAAAGAGCGCGGCGAGATCACCGCACGCCTTGTTGTTGGTGCCGATGGTGCCAACTCGCGTGTACGTCAACACGCTGCCATCGAGACCAACGGCTGGCCTTATAACCAGAGCGGTGTGGTCACGACGATCCGCACCGAACTACCCCACCAGGAAACTGCGTGGCAACGCTTTATGCCAACCGGTCCACTCGCCTTTTTGCCACTCAATAACGGCTGCTGTTCGATCGTCTGGTCAACCACGCCAGCGCATGCGGATGAACTGTTAGCGATGGATGATGAGGCGTTTATGAAGGCACTGTCACTCGCCTCGGAACATCGCCTCGGCAACGTCATTGAGACCGGTCCACGTGGTGCCTTTCCACTCAAGCGCCAGCACGCCGAAACTTATATTGGCAACCACCTCGCACTGATTGGAGATGCCGCACACGCCATCCACCCATTAGCAGGGCAGGGGGTTAACCTTGGACTGCTCGATGCCGCTGCACTCGCTGAAGTGTTACTCGATGCCCATGCTAAAGGCAAAGATATCGGCGCCACGCATGTGCTGCGCCGTTATGAACGCTGGCGTAAAGGGGACAACCTGATCATGATGACAGCGATGGACGGCTTCAAAAAACTCTTTGGCAGCGAAGCCCTGCCACTCAAATGGCTACGCAACGAAGGGCTTGCGATTACCGATAAACTGCCACCACTCAAAAATCAGATCATGCTGCATGCGATGGGGTACAAAGGGGATCTGCCTGCATTGGCGCGGTAGTCAGGCAGCGTAGCAAAACGATATCTCAATAAACACCCAACCCTTAAGCGCATGACTCTTTTTCCCCTGACGCCCGATGCCTGGCCTGCCGACGCTCCAGACTTCGCTTAGCTGATCTCTTCTGCTGCTGGCTCGGCTGCTCAATCAAAAACGCGGGCACTGAACTCAGGCCAGAGGCCTGATGATCCTGTCGCAACACCGCTGTCGTCTCTTTATTACTCACATCAGCTTCCTCGGTTAGATAACGGTGCAGCAGCTCAAACAGCCGTTTTAGTGCCAGCCGATGTGTCTGGCCAGTCTCTTTAAACAGCCAGTCACTCAACCTGATAAACCCGTCAAAGGCGTTATCGGCCAGCACCAATACCAGCGCTTTTCTGAAACGACCGGAGTTACTGATCATCTCCCAATAGCGGGCAAAGCGGTTGAGGCGCTGCATGGTAAAAAAGTCGATACGACTTGTACTAAGGATGTTGTAGGGTGGATTTGGGTTGTAACGCATCTCATATTCTTCTGTGTGGCGCACCAGTGGTGTACCGCGAAGCCGCTTGAGAATGCCGACCTGTATCTCATGTGGATTAAGTGTAGCGAGCCGATTGAAGCCCGCGGCAAAACTGTTGATATCTTCACCTGGCAGACCGATGATGAGATCGGCATGAATGTGGGCATGGCTGTTATTGCGAATCCAGCTCAGATTTTTAGCGCTCTTTTCATTATCCTGCCTGCGGCTGATTAACGCCTGCACCTCGGGGTTAAAACTCTGAATACCGACTTCGAACTGTAATGAGCCTTCGGGAAATCGCTGAACCATTTCACGCAACGCTTCGGGTAGATGATCAGGGATCAGCTCAAAATGGAGAAAGAGATCATCACTCATCCGCGCTAAAAAGAACGCCATGATGCGGATGCTATCTTTAATCTTTAGGTTGAAGGTGCGGTCGATAAATTTAAAGTGGCGCGCACCGCGCTCATAAAGCAGCTGCATCTCATTGAGAAATGCTGTTTGATCAAATGGTTTGGCGCTCTTATCCAGTGCCGACAGACAAAACTCACATTTAAACGGGCAACCACGCGACGCCTCGACATAGATCAGGCGATTTTTTATATCTTCATCGCTATAGAGGTAGTATGGTAGCTTCAGTTCTGACAGCTTGAACGGGATAGCATTGATGATCTTGCGCGGCGGTGGTCGACCGGCCAGCAGCTCACGACATAGTGCAGAAAATTCCAGGTCGGCCGCGCCGCAGATCACATAGTCAGCCATCGCCACGATCGGCTGTTTATCATGCTCAAAGCTCACCTCGGGGCCACCGAGTACGATAATCGTCTCCGGGCTAACCTGCTTCAGCAGGGCAACCAGCTGCGTGGTCTGCTCTATATTCCAGATGTAGACGCTTAGCCCGATAATACGCGGCTGTGCAAGCAGCAGTTTTTCGGTGACATCGATTGGGCGTGCATCGATAATAAATTCACGAATAGCGGTATCGCTCTCCAGCTCCCCCATATTGGCAAGCAGATAACGAAGTCCGAGAGAGGTGTGGAAATAGCGTGCGTTGAGGGTAGCAAGGATAATCGGTGTCATGGCGTTATTGTGCCATTTTTTCACCCTCAGTGACCGGATCGACAGGCAGCTAACCGGTTAATTTCGTCTATCGTATTACGGTAGCAGCGCTCCAGCGCCGGCAGTTGCTGCTCAATCTCTTTAAGTTCACCCTGCTTTGCCAGCGTTTCTATTCTGGTCACCATTGCTGTTAATTGAACGGCGGCAACTGATGAGCAACTCCCCTTTAGAAAATGAAGAATCCCGACTACCTCGGCGCTATTTTCAGCCGCAATTGCCGCACTTAATTTGGCCATCTTTAATTTACTATTCTGAATAAAGATATCACACAGCCCTGTGAACTCATCTTCCATAATATCAATCAGCGACTGTAACGCAGTGCAGTCGATCAGCTCATCATCATTGGCTGATGGCTCCGTTTCTCCTTCCACCCTGACAGAATCAGCGTTGACAGATGATGGCTGCTCTGTCCGAGGATTCAGCCATTTCTCGAGGAGCTGTTTTAATTTAGATTGATCAATCGGCTTGGCAAGAAAATCATCCATGCCTGCAGCATGGCACGCTTTTCGATCACTCTCCATCGCATTCGCTGTTAATGCAATAATTGGAATGTTATGAAAATCATCTCCTCCGTTGCGTATCCGTTTTGTGGTTTGATAGCCATCTAATCTCGGCATCTGACAGTCCATTAGAATCAGGTCATACGCACTATCGCCAAGATGATCAAACACCTCCAGACCATTATTCGCTACTGTACAGCTGAGACCTAACGACTTTAACATTAATGAGATTACTCTCTGGTTGACCTCATTATCTTCCGCTACAAGTACTGATCCCTGCAGCGTAGAGTCGCCGACTATCTGTTTCTCCTCCGCCTGAGATAACAGGCCCTGCTGCGCTATTTCACTATCATCTGAATGCGGAAGGGCCAGTGTTAGCCAGAAGGTTGACCCTCTGCCGTACTCACTCGTCACACCAATATCCCCCCCCATCAGTTCAATAAGCTGTTTACAAATGGCAAGCCCCAGCCCTGTTCCGCCATGCTTGCTTGATATAGAGCTGTCACTCTGCTCAAAAGGGTTAAACAGGCGACCGATATTTTCTTCGCGAATACCGATACCGTTATCCTCAATCGAAATGTAAAACTGCTTCCCTTCGCACTGATCACAGATATCAATAGAGACTCTGATAACACCATCGGGCGTAAACTTGATCGCATTGCCAACAAGATTCAGGATCACCTGCCTGATGCGTCCCGCATCACCGATCACATAGCGGTCGATATGCTCGTTAAATTCAAGGGAGATAGAGACCCCTTTGGCTGCCGCCTGCGGTTTTAGTAGATCAACCACACTATTAAATAACTGAACCATGTCGAATGGTGCAAGGTCCAGCTCTAGCCTGCCCGCTTCTACCTTTGCGATATCCAGCACATCATTAATCAAATGAACCAGCGCCTGACCCGACTGCAGTATTGTGTTGGTGAGCCCCTGCTGCTCCTGATTGAGGCCGCTCTCTTTTAGCAGCTGCGCCATCCCTATCACCCCGTTCATAGGTGTTCTGATTTCATGGCTCATGGTCGCAAGAAACAGACTCTTTTCAGCGGCAACCCTTTCAGCACGGTCTCTCTCAATCTCAAGCTCTGCGGTGCGCTCATGGATCAATGTTTCGAGGTTTTCGTTGTGTTGCTGTAGTGCTGTATGCAACTCCAGTGACTCTAGCCCGCTGGCACAGTTCATTAGCACAACAGAAAGCAGTGCAAGAATACCGTCATCAATCGTGGCATCGGGTGCGATACGCCCGACAAACATGCCGACCGTACGTGAGCGCGTGGTAATAACATGTAGAACATGTGCGTCACCCCCACCCTGATCATGCTGGATAACCGCTCGATTCTGATTCAATGCCCACGAAAAAAGGCCATCGTCAATCCAGCTTTCGACAGACCTGGCCAGAAAGCCCCGCGAGATCTTCGGTCGGCAAGTGTAAATCTCAAACTCGAAATCATCATTGGCAATAAGAAAAGCGTGCGCCTTCAGCGCTAATAACTTGCGTATCCGAATACTGGTCGCCTCAAGAATGTCATCCACGGTGACGGGGCCTGTAGTATTGGTGATCACATCATCAGGGGTTGCGATCTCACGCAGGCCATCAATCAGCGCGGTGTAAGAGGAGAGCAGGCGGGTATCGCTCTTATCTTCTTCATCATGAGTCAGTGAGCATCTCTTTTTACTCATCTTCATTCACTCAATACGAACTCTACGGCGACGGAGTATTGCTTATCCAGCTCACTGGCGATTGACCCAACCGCACCAGCTTCCAGCCCCAGTATCTTCCACGCCTTTGTTGCGAGTGGCGGCACATACCTTTCACCACTATCGCCAGATTGAAGCGCATTGGCCAGTATGTCACCGACATGAACCGTCGCCGTCTCTATCACAAACTCTTTTGCGCGCTCAGGCGCGTGATGACAGGCGGTTGTTTCAATCAGCCTCGCGGGTAACTTCCACTCTTTAAGCAGCAACCCACCCAGCAGAGCGTGGTCAAAACCAAAGTGCTCTTTTTCTGCCTTATAAAGCAGTTCATCTCTTTCAAGGCAACAGTTGATTAACTCACCCATCTCGACCGGCTTTTCCTTATATAAAACTAAACGACCGATATCGTGCAGCAGACCAGATACAAAAGCGCTCTCAACATTCGTCTCTCGGCGGTGTGTTGAAATCACCCGGCAGGCCACGCCACATGCAATGCTATGGCGCCAGAATGACTGCATATCAACCAACCCTTCAGGCATCTCCTTGAAGACCGCAACAATCGAACTTGCCAGTACAATCTCTCTTAACTGGCGTGTCCCAATCACCGTGACAGCCTGTGCGACGGTATCAACCTTCCCTGGAAAGCTAAAAAATGAGCTGTTGGCCAGGCGCAGAATTCTCGCTGTCAGGGCGGTATCTTCACTTAATATCCCCGCAAGGTATTTACTCGACGAGCGTGCATTCCCCATCGCCATCTCGACCTTCATATAAATCTCGGGCAGTGATGCAACCTGCGTTACACCCGCAATGAGCCGTTGAGGGTTGGGTTGACTCATATCTCCGCGGCACGCCTCTTAACGCGTCGTTCTATCCATAGCTCGATCAATTCACTAAAAAACGGGTGCTCGATATCGACATGCATGAAAGGCTCTTTAACCGCTGATTCCGCCTCCAGCTTTAATTCGGGGTGAGCATCAATCACCTCCTGAAGTGATGTCACACACTCCTCCCCTTCAATCTCAACCCGGCTAATCCCCCAGGTTTTGAACACTTTCAGATGCTTTTCAGTCAGCTCAACGCCCGATTTAAGCAGCATCCGGCCACCTCGGTCTTTGACGTCTGCCGACAGAACCATTCCCACCTCAATGTCACTGATTGCTAACGTTGGCATAAATTGAGTAACCCCCTCCTGAAGCCGCCCTTATTAACCTCTCTACTTGCATGATCATATGAATATTATTATTTTACGAAAGGTTATTTGAACGTTTATTATGTCGGTAGGTTACTATAAACATTTAACAAAAAACGCCCTTAGTCTATGAAAAACAAACAGATATTCTAGGGTTAATACCTTACCGCTGGGGTCGGGATTTTGTAAGTGCTTATTCATCTCACCTCAATTGAACAGCCTTATCACCTCTTATTCTCGACTTTTGATTACCGTCAAAACTGATGTTAGAAATCCTGTATCAAGACCTCTCATTCATCGCGGTCAATAAACCCAGCGGGCTGCTGGTGCACCGCTCGAAGATCGATCGCCACGAAACAGCCTTTGCATTGCAGCAGGTGCGAGACCAGATAGGGCAGCGCGTCTACCCCTTCCACCGGCTCGATAAGCCCACCTCGGGGGTGTTACTGTTTGCACTTAACCCGGAATCAGCACGGCTCATGACTGAAATGTTCACCACCGGCAAGCCACAAAAGCGCTACCTTGCGGTTGTGCGTGGTTACACTAAAAGGCATGAGGTGATCGACTACCCGCTCAATGAAGAGCTGGATCAGATGAGCGATCAGAACGCCTCCCAGAATAAAGCGGCCCAAACAGCGGTCACCCACTACCAATGTGTGGCAACCGTCGAGCTACCGCATGCCGTCGGCCGCTACCAGAGTGCTCGCTATTCGTTAATCGAGGTCACGCCAGAGACAGGGCGCAAGCATCAGATCCGCCGCCATATGAAACATATCTTTCACCCGATCATCGGTGACACCACCCATGGTGATGGTAAACATAACCGGCTATTTCGAAACAGGTATGACTGCCACAGGCTGCTGCTACATGCGGCGGAACTCAGTTTCACCCACCCCATCAATGGTGAAAGGATATCGATTGAAGCGCCGCTGGATGACACTTTTTCGCAGGTCACTCAACTGTTCCAGTTGAGCAAAGCCTCCAGGGGATAACTCTGTTTTGTGGTAGATGTTGTCGATTCCAGGCGTGAAGGAAGGTCGCCACGCTGGCGAGCCACTAAAGGCAACGCTATTGACCCGGCACCAGCCGCGGTTGCCGATCTTCACTCACAGCGACAAAGGTGAGCGTGGCCTCTGTCACCTTAATCACTTCATCTTCGCCACCGGGACGATGACGTTCAGCATACACCTCAACATAGACGGTGATTGAGGTTCGCCCCACTTTCATGACATCGGCATAACAGCTAATCAGATCACCAACAAAAACCGGTTTGTGAAACTGAAACTCGTTAACGGCGACAGTAACCACTCGTCCTCTGGCGCGACGATAAGCGGCAATGCTGCCGGCAATATCAACCTGTGACATGATCCACCCACCGAAGATGTCCCCTGCTGCATTGGTATCGGCCGGGCGCGCAGCCATGCGCGTGGTCGGTTGTTTATCTAATGGCAGCTGTTCGCTGGTTGATCTACTCATTAGTGCCCCTCATAAATACGCGCCACATCATCGGCCTGATGTTTGAGTATCCTGTTACGCTTCAGCTTAAGCGTCGGTGTCTGCATCTCATTCTCGATTGACCACGGTTCCAGTTGCGCGCAGACACGCCGCACCTGTGCATAGCCAGGAAAATCTTTGAGCATCGCCCCGACCCGTTTTACCAGCGCTTTCTCTACTACGGCCGACTGCAGCACAGCAGCATCATCGTGAGCCACGCCAAGCCTCTTTGCAAAACGTTGCCACTGCTCCGGCTCCAGTACCAGCAGTGCGGCAAGATAGGGTCGGCCTTCACCAATAATCATCACTTGTTCAAATAACGGGTCTTGTGTAATCGCCAGCTCCATATCGGATGGTGGCACCTTTTCACCATTCGATAGAACGATAATGTCTTTCAAACGCCCAGTGATATAAAGCATGCCATTGCGTATCTCTGCTTTGTCGCCGGTATGGAACCAGCCACCTTTGATCACCTCTGCTGTCCCTTCTGAATTATTCCAGTAACCGTGCATCACCCCGGGGCTGCGAATAATCAGCTCGCCTTCTTCAGTTATCCTCGCCTCAACATCTTTAAGCAGTGGACCTACACTGAGCGGATCATTTTTTTCGATGCGGTTACAGCTGATCACCGGGCTGGTTTCAGTCAGGCCATACCCCTGCACCATCGGCAAACCCAGCCCGATAAACATCTTCGCAACACCATCGGAAAGAGGCGCACCACCACAGACCGTGACGCGAATACGCCCACCCAGCTTCGCCATGACCTTATCGGCCACCAGTTTTTTTAATAACGGCCATAGCAGAAACATCGGCTTCCACTCGCTGCGCCCCTGTTCGTAATTAAAATAGTCCCAGCCAACCTGCATCGCCGTGTGAAACAGCTTTTGTACCAGCGGTGGGCGCTGTTCGAGTTGCGCCACTATTTTTCCCTGTACGCGCTCGAAGATTCGCGGCACTGAAACCAGTACAGTGGGTTTTATTGTTACAAGGTCTTCGGCCAGCAGCGTGACTGAACGCGAATAGGCAACCGTCGCACCACTCATCATCGGCAGATAATAGCCGGCAGTCCGTTCAAACATGTGTGATAACGGTAAAAAAGAGAGGAACAGATCGTCCTGATTAATGGCAACCACATCCAGCCCTGCATGTGCATTCCACAGAATATTGCGATGGCTCAACATGACCCCTTTTGGGCGCCCAGAAGTGCCGGAGGTATAGACAATGGTGGCGAGTGAATCGCTATCGACATCAACGGTCTCTACTGTTTCACCGCTGGTCATCACATCGCTCGGTAGCCACGCCGCTTTAGCACGCACCAATGGGTGAGTCTTTTCATTGATATCGGGATGCAGACTGACCACTCGCGTTAAGCCTTTCGCGTCATCGATGATGGATGAAAGCGGGTTCCACTGCTCTCGTCCTTCGAGTAGCAGCACCTTCGCATCTGTATCCTGTAAAATATAGAGAATGTTATCGGGGCGATCGTTGACATAGAGCGGCACGACGACCAGCCCCAGCCCAAGCGCTGCCTGCTCAAACGCGACCCACTGCACGCTATTTCGCAGCATGATCGCCACGCGCTCACCAGGCTGCAGTCCCTCTGACCTCAGAGCGATCTGCCACTTGATGACACGACGACCTAACTCACGCCAGCTCAGTTTAGCCCAACGGTTTTCATGATTCAGATAGTAGCGGTAGGCGGTGCTCTCAGGCGTTCGTTTGATACGCTCGCGTAACAGACCCGCCAATGTGCCGGCCTCTTCGGGCGTGATAACTGATGAAGCGCTGGGTGAGGTGTTATTGGTCATCGCATTCGCCAATGAGAATAATGATTAACTTTTACAGAGCAGAAGCAGATTATAAGCGATCCCATGCCGCATCGGGCTTGAAGCGGTTTCCATATTGGGCGCTCAACTGGTCGATCTTATCTTTCATCGATTGATGGCCACTGGTGTGAATATAGTGCATCGGACCGCCGCGAAATGGTGCGAAACCAGTCCCAAAGATAACCCCGGCATCGAGCAGATCATCGCTGTCAACCACCCTTTCACGCAGACACGCCATCGCTTCATTTAGCATACGAAACATCATGCGGTCAGTCAGGTCGGCAGCCATTGACGCCCCTTCTGTCTTCGCTTTTTCCGGCTTGCCTTTGCTGTAGCTATAAAAGCCTTTGCCGCTCTTACGCCCGAGATCACCCGCGCTAACCATCGAACGCAATTTGGCAGGCACCTCCACTTCCAGGCTCTCAGCTAATGTCTCCGCCACTGCCAGGCAGATATCAAGCCCCACTGTATCGGCAAGCTCAATGGGGCCCATCGGCATGCCGAAATCTGTCGCAGCCTTATCGATCAATTCCGGGCGCACCCCTTCACTCTCCAGCACAACGGCTTCCAGGAGATAGGGCATCAGGATTCGATTAACTAAAAAACCAGGACTACTCTTAACCGGCAGAGGCAGGCGATCGATCTGACGCGCAAAGGCCGCTGCCTGGTTGGCTATCGACTGACTGGTCTGCTTTCCTTTTACAATCTCCACCAGCTGCATCCTGGCAACAGGGTTAAAGAAATGGAGACCAACCAGCCGCTTCGGCTCTTCCAGCGCTTCGCTTAGCACCTCTAATGGGATACTGGAGGTGTTGGTGGTGAGCAGTGCTGTTGGCTTCATGCGCGGTTCAAGCGCACGATAGAGATTCTGTTTCGCTTCCGTATTTTCAAAGATCGCTTCAATGATGACATCGGCACGCTCAACACCGAGCCCCTTAACATCAGGCATCAGTCGATCCATGGCAGCCTGAACCAGACGCGGCTGGCGCAGTTTCTTTTTGAATAGCGCATGTGCACGTTTCATGGCCGGTGCGATCCGTTCCGGAGACTGGTCCTGCAGCGTCACCTGTAACCCTCGCAGTGCGCACCACGCTGCAATGTCACCGCCCATCACACCGGCACCCACAACATGAACTCGCTCTGCATGAAATCTGTTTTTACGTCCCAGCGCCTTCATCTCCTCCTGCAGAAAGAAAACACGAATCAGGTTCTGTGCCGCATCACCCACCACAAGCGCGGCAACAGAGCGCGCCTCTTCGACATACATCTTGTTGGGGTTATCAAAGTGTCTGCACCACAGATCAATCATCGCGTAAGGTGCCGGGTAATGGCCGGGATTCGCTTTTTTAGCGACAGTACGCTTCAGGTATTTTGCCAGCAGCGGCCGAACCAGTGAGTGGTTTGAGAGGCGTGCCAGGCGACCAGGACGATGGGCGGCAGGCGCCTCTGCAATCATCATCTTTGCCGCGCGTAGCAGCTGTCTTTCCGGTACGGCATGATCGATGAGTCCGACTTTCTTCGCCGCACGGGCACTTAATGTGCGGCCACTCAACATCATATCCATTGCGGTGGGTGCCCCGACCAAGCGTGGTGCTCGTACGGTACCACCAAAACCGGGATGAATACCGAGGCGCACTTCAGGCAGGCCGAGGCGAGTCTTTGGGTCTTCATCAGCGATGCGGTAACGTGTTGCCAACGCCAGCTCCAGACCGCCACCTAAACAGAAGCCGCTAATCAGGCTCACCGTTGGGAATGAAAACGACTCCAGCCGATTCAGTATCGTATGCATACCGCGCATAAATTCTGCCGCCTGCTCGGCACTCTCCATACTGGTAAAGCCCTTGATGTCAGCACCCGCGATAAAACCACTCGCCTTGTCAGAAAGAATCACCAGCCCTTCTGGTGGGTTCGATTCAATATCACGCAGCTGCGCATCAAATTCGGCAATGGTCTCAACCGATAGTACGTTGGTGCTGGTGTCAGCCATATCAAAATGTAGCCATGCAATACCGTCGGCATCACGCTCTGTTCGCCAATGTCTATTCTCTGCCATCGCCATCTATCCCTTTTCTCTTGTCACTAACATCGCACCACCCTGGCCGCCACCAATACAGAGACTGGCCATGCCGTGCTGTGCGTCGTTACGTTCCAGTATATTCAATAAGTGCAGCACAATGCGGGCACCGCTGGCACCGACCGGATGACCAAGACTAACACCACCCCCATCAATATTGAGCCGGGTGTGGTCGATCTTGCCTGGCGGCTCTTTTAGCCCCAGCTCATTTTTGCAGTACTCTGCATCCTGCCACGCCTCTACGCAGGCGAGCACCTGGGTAGCGAAGGCTTCGTTGATTTCCCAGTAATCGATATCGCTGACCGCCATCTTCTGCCGCTTCAGAATCGGCGCCATTGCATGTGCAGGGCCAAGCCCCATCTGTGCAGGATCCAGCCCGGCCCATTCGCTATCGATGATGCGCCCCATCACCTTCAGGCCATATTTCTCAACGGCATATTCACTGGCCAGCAATAACATCGCCGCACCATCTGTGATCTGTGCGCTGTTACCGGCGGTCACTTTGCCAAACTTACGATCAAAGACCGGACGTAACTTGGCAAGTTTTTCAACCGAGCTATCGGCGCGCACCCCGTTATCCTGCTGATAACTTTTACCGCGGCTGTCATAGAGAGCCTCAATCTCATCATTAAAATAACCCCCTTCCTGCGCGGCCGCCAGGCGCTTATGGCTATCGACCGCAAAGGCATCCATCGCTTCACGGCTAATGCCAAAACGGTATGCAAGATTCTCCGCCGTCTGCCCCATCGACAACCCAATCACAGGGTCACTCAGGCCGCGCAGCAGCCCAATAATCGGCTTCAGATGGACACCGCGCAGCTTGCCTAATGTCTTTATTTTTTGAGCCAGCTTTTTCGCGCCAGTCCATTCGCCGAGCCAGCCGACCATTTTATCGTTTAACAGCACAGGGGCGTGGCTCATCGATTCGGCACCACCAGCCAGCACCAGATCAGAACGGCCATCTTTGATGTTCTGATAGGCGCAATCGAGTGCCTGTAGACCAGAGGCGCAGTTGCGTTGCACTGTCCAGGCCGGTAGATGTTGATCACAACCGAGGCGCAGTGCGATGATGCGGGCAATATTAACCTCGTCTGGTGTTGGCATCACACAGCCTACGATCACCTCGTCCAGTGCAGATATCTCAAAGGGCTGGCGCGCCAGTAGCGGTCGTGATGCGGCAACGGCCAGGTCCGATGCGAGAAAAGGGCCAGGGGTACCCGTCACTTTTAAAAATGGAGTGCGGCTGCCATCAACAATATATACAGCACCACCCGCCTTTTTCTTCTTACGTGTCGCCATTTATAGGTCCTCTATTTTCCAGTCGTGCTATTGCCAGTAATCCTGAGGGAAGTCATCCACCTTGATCACTTCACTTCTTGCAGAAACCGCATTGCGTACCAGCACCGCCTCTTTTTCATCGATCACCCCCTGCTGAATCGCCGCCTGAAGAACCGCTTCACCCACGCCGCCAGGTAGTTCACCCTTGCGCTGCGCCTGCTGAATCTTTTTCTCTACCGGCTCTGCCAGAATCACTTTGACCAGCCCATCTTCAATACGCCCCATCGGCTCACTGGTGTCGTCAGTGGTAAAGACACCACGGGTCAGGCGATCACGCGCTTCTGAAGGTTCCAGAATAAGACCGGCCACTTTGTGACCCAGACGGTCATCAGGCCCGGCATAGGGCTTACCCAGTGGAAATATAAGCATGCGCAAACAGCGCGCTACCGCACGGTCTGGGAAGTTGGCCAGCAGCTCATGCAACCGCTTCTGAATGATGTACAACGACTCCTGACAGGACCACTCCAGCAGCGGCCAGTCTTCTGCGGGGCATTGCTGGTCTTCAAAACGTTTCAATGCGGCAGAGCCGAGATAGAGATGGCTTAATACATCAGCAAGTCGGCCCGATAACTTCTCCTTTCGTTTCAGTTCACCGCCCAGTACCAGCATAGCGATATCAGAGACCAGCGCAAAGGCTGAACTCATCCGTGTTAGCTGGCGGTAATATTTTTTCGCGCGCCTGTCCCCTGGCACGCGTACAAAGCGAGCGCCGGTGATGCCAAGATAAAACGCGCGTGTAATATTGCTAAGTGTAAAACCGATGTGGCCAATAAAGGCGCGATCAAAGTCAATCGCACCACGTCTGGTGTCGCTATCGCCAACCGCCTGCATCTCTTTCAGAACATAGGGGTGACAGCGCACCGCTCCCTGCCCAAAGGTGATCAACGTACGGGTTAAAATGTTGGCCCCTTCAACCGTAATACTAATCGGGATCGCCTGATAGACGCGCCCGATCAGATTGCGTGGCCCCATGCAGATACCTGTTCCACCCTGCACATCCATCGCGTCGTTGATCACCGAGCGCATCCGTTCGGTGAGATTATATTTAACAATCGCCGAGGCGACCGACGGCTTCTCCCCCAGATCAACCGCACTGGCAGTGATGGTTCGTGCGGCATCCATCATATAAGTGTTACCGGCGATTCGGGTGAGCGCCTCTTCAACCCCTTCGAACTTGCCGATCGGCGTTTTAAACTGCTTGCGAATGCGCGCATACCCGCCCGTTGCACGGCTCGCCAGCTTACCCCCACCGGTACTCAGCGCAGGCAGTGAAATAGAGCGTCCCGCGGCGAGGCTTTCCATCAACATCCGCCAGCCGTTACCCACGCCACTTTTATCACCGATCACCCATGAGATCGGGATAAAGACATCTTTTCCCCAGTTGGGGCCGTTCTGAAACATGATGTTGAGCGGCGCATGGCGTGTGCCGATCGACACACCCGGGGTATCCGTTGGAATCAGTGCCAGTGTAATCCCTAAATCTTCTTTAACCCCCAGCAGTTGATCGGGGTCCTTTAACTTAAAGGCAAGCCCCAGTACCGTTGCCACCGGCCCGAGAGTGATGTAGCGCTTGGCCCAGTTAAGGCGAATGCCGACAATCTCTTCACCTTCGAACACCCCCTTCTCAACCACACCGAGATCGGGCATGCTGCTGGCGTCGCTGCCGGCATCCGGGCCAGTCAAGGCGAAACAGGGCACCTCTTCACCACGTGCGAGACGCGGCAGGTAGTGATCTTTCTGCGCTTCGGTACCGTAGTGCAGCAACAGCTCAGCAGGGCCAAGTGAGTTGGGCACCATTACCGTCACCGCTGCCGTGGTGCTGCGACTGGAGATCTTCATCACCACCGCTGAATGGGCCAGCGCTGAAAATTCAAGACCGCCATATTTCTTCGGAATGATCATGCCGAAGAAACCTTTATCTTTAATGAACTGCCAGACCTCTGGCGGAAGATCATGTAACTCCTCGGTCACCTGCCAGTCATTGACCATACGACACAGGTCGTCCACCGGGCCATCCAGAAAGGCGCGCTCTTCGGCGGTCAGACGCGGAGCAGGGAATGAGAGCAGCCGTTGCCAGTTTGGACGGCCACTAAAGAGCTCGCCATCCCACCAGACGGAGCCAGCCTCCAGCGCTTCACGTTCTGTTTGCGACATCGCCGGTAACGCTTTACGAAAAGCCCTGAGTATATAGTTACTAAAGAACCGTCTACGCAGTGGCGGCAGGTTAAGTGGTATCGCAAACAGAAGAAAGGTGCCCCATGCGAGATAGAACGATGCGGCGCTCGGCTCAAAGAAGAGACTCCAGCAGATTAGAAAAACGACCAGCAGTAGTGTGGATAGTGCCAGGGGCAGACGTTGATACGCGGCAGTTCCGACTACAACAGCAAATCCTGCAAACCAGGTAAGCATCTCCATGTTCTCGTCCCTTCTGAGCTAGCGTTATACAGTTTTGTTATATAACACAATCATTGCTATATTTTTAGTTTTAAAACGTTTTGTATCATTGGTATGCACTTTTCCTATCGGCGGGGTCATCCTTTTCTAAAATACAAACACAGAAACCATTGTGAATCCATCAAACAATCGTTGTAAGTGACACTGCCACCGCCATGAATAAAAAGATCGCCACCTGGAATGTCAATTCACTGCGGGTACGCATGCCACAGCTGCTCGACTGGCTGGCAAATGAACAACCGGAGATCGTCGCACTACAGGAAACCAAGGTGCAGGACAGCGATTTTCCGGCAGATGCGCTGGAAGTGGCGGGCTATAAAGTGATCTACAGCGGGCAGAAAAGCTATAACGGGATGGCGATCATCTCGCGCCATTTTGATGCAGATGAGATCATCACCGACATTCCCGGGCTGGATGATCCGCAGCGTCGCATACTGGCAGCCACCTATAATGGATTGCGTCTCATCAACCTCTATGTACCCAATGGACAGCGCCTCGGCAGTGACAAGTTCCACTACAAACTCGAGTGGATTAACCATGTTCGACAATACATCGCCTCACAACTGCAACAACACCCGCGCCTGCTGGTGGTTGGTGATTTCAATATCGCACCGGATGAGCGTGATGTGTGCGACCCGACAAAGTGGCATGACAAAATTTTATGTAGCGAGCAGGAGCGTGCGGCGCTACAACAGATCACCGCCTGCGGCCTGCAGGACTGCTTTCGACTCTTTGATCAACCCGAAGGCTGTTTTAGCTGGTGGGATTATCGTGCTGCTGCATTTCGACGCAATCTCGGACTGCGTATCGATCTGATCCTGGCCAGCGATGTGCTGTGCAAACATGCCGTATCGTGTCATATTGATACCTCACCACGCAGCCTGGAGCGACCCTCGGACCACGCCCCGGTGGTGGCCGAATTTGCAGACTGAGTAAAACAGCCATTATGAAATATAAAGATTTACGTGATTTTATCGCGCGCCTCGAAAAAGAGGGTGAACTGATTCGCATCGCTGCAGAGGTCGATCCCAATCTTGAAATGACCGAGATCTGCGACCGAACCCTGCGCGCAGGCGGCCCCGCACTGCTGTTCGAAAACCCCAGAGGTTACGATGTGCCGGTGCTGGGTAACCTCTTCGGCACCCCGAAGCGGGTCGCAATGGGGATGGGGCAGAGCTCGGTTGAGGCGCTACGCGATGTCGGCAAACTGCTCTCAGCGCTTAAAGAGCCGGAGCCACCCAAAGGGGTGATGGATGCCTGGGAGAAACTGCCAATCTACAAACAGGTGATCAACATGGCGCCAAAGTTTGTTAAAAATGCCGCGTGCCAGCAGCATGTGATCGAGGGTGATGAGGTCGATCTCTCAAAGATCCCGGTACAGACCTGCTGGCCGGGCGATGCTGGCCCGCTGATCACCTGGGCCCTTGTTGTCACTAAAGGGCCAGAGAAAGCGCGCCAGAACATCGGCATCTACCGTCAGCAGGTGATCGGCAAAAACAGGGTGATCATGCGCTGGCTGTCGCATCGCGGCGGCGCACTCGATTTTCGCGACTGGCAGCAAAAGCATCCCGGCGAACGTTTTCCGGTGGCAGTGGCGCTCGGGGCAGATCCGGCCACGATTCTTGCTGCCGTCACCCCGGTACCCGACACCCTCTCTGAGTTTGCCTTCGCCGGACTGCTGCGCGGCTCCAAAACAGAGGTTGCACGCTGTATCGGCAGCGAGTTGCAGGTTCCCGCCAGTGCCGAATATGTGCTGGAGGGCTATCTCGAAGCGGGTGACGAGGCGCCGGAAGGGCCGTTTGGCGACCACACCGGCTACTATAATGAGGTCGATACCTTCCCTGTTTTTACCGTTGAGCGCATCACCCATCGAACCGACCCGATCTACCACAGCACCTACACCGGCCGTCCCCCTGATGAACCGGCAGTGCTCGGTGTGGCGCTCAACGAGGTCTTTGTCCCGATCCTGCAAAAGCAGTTTCCGGAGATCGTCGACTTTTATCTGCCACCGGAGGGGTGCTCATACCGGCTTGCGATTATCAGTATTAAGAAGCAGTATCCCGGACATGCCAAGCGGGTGATGTTCGGCATCTGGTCCTTCCTGCGCCAGTTTATGTATACCAAATTTGTGATTGTGACCGATGATGACGTTAACATCCGAGAGTGGGAAGATGTGATCTGGGCGATCACCACCCGCATGGATCCGGCGCGAGATACCACGATGATTGAAAACACACCGATCGACTATCTCGATTTTGCCTCACCGGTATCCGGGCTTGGCTCCAAGATGGGGCTCGATGCCACCAACAAGTGGCCGGGGGAGACCACACGCGAATGGGGTGAACCGATCACGATGGATGGTGAAATTAAACGGCGTGTTGATGCGATGTGGGATTCGCTCGGCATTCCATCGACGAACAGATAGCAACACCCTTTCACCGTCTTACTTTTGCGCCTTTGGCGTCGTGGTGTTATCTTGCATTTATCAGGATTATTCGAATAACTTTTTGATCAAAATAGAATATTCGCCCCGGACAAATTAACCAAAAGATGGATAGAAGACCAACTGATCGATGAAGTGGTTACAAAAAAACAGCCCTGAATCACGTGTCGGACTGGTATTGCCTGGCGGCGGCGCACGTGGCGCCTATCAGGTGGGGGTCCTCAAGGCGGTGGCGCGAGTACTGCCCAAAGAGTATGGCACAACCAGCCCTTTCTCTGTCATCACCGGCACCTCTGCCGGTTCCATCAATGCGACCGCGCTGGCGATCCACGCCGACCACTTTCGCAAAGGGGTGATGCGGCTGAGCCATGTATGGAAAAACTTCGAGGCGGAACAGGTCTTTCGCACCGATACTACCGGTATCTTTAAAACCGGTAGTCACTGGCTAACCGCGATGATGCTGGGGGGACTGGGGAGATACAATCCACATTCGCTGCTCGACCGTACACCTCTCGTTGGGCTATTAAATCAGTATTTTGATTACAGCAAGATTCAGCAGGTGATTGATGACGGCCACCTGCATGCCCTGGGCATCACCGCCTCAGGCTACCACTCGGGCCACTCTGTCACCTTTTATCAAGGCGCCGAATCGATCGAGCCGTGGGCTCGCGAACGCCGCATCGGCTGCCCGACCACCCTTAACCTCTCACACCTGATGGCCTCATCGGCCATTCCACTGCTATTTTCTGCCATCAAGATCAACCGTGAGTTTTTTGGTGACGGTTCGATGCGCCAGACCGCTCCGCTCAGTTCTGCGCTGCATCTGGGAGCCGACCGAATACTGGTTGTCGGGGTACAGGAATCGAAACCCACCACGCCCGAGCGTAAGCAGATCACCAGCTACCCACCAATGGCGGACATTCTTGGCCATGTGATGAACAGCATCTTTCTCGATGGACTCGACTCAGACCTGGAACGAGTCGAGCGTATCAACAAAACCATCAGCCTGATCCCGACACGCAAACTGGTGCGCGGAGGGGTAACGCTACGCCCCGTCGAAGTGCTGTGCATTTCACCCAGTCGTGACATCGATGAGATCGCCGCACGCTATTCACATCTGCTGCCGCGCTCTTTACGTTTTCTGCTACGCGGTGTCGGCGCCAACGGTAACCACGGCTCAACGCTGGTCAGCTATCTGCTCTTCGAAAAGGCCTTTTGCCGTGAACTGATCGCCCTGGGCTATAAAGATGCAATGAATTCAAAAAATGAGATTCTTGATCTGTTCAGTTCCGAAAAACGAGTTTAGCAAATGGGCGCAAGCGGCCGTTAACATGAATTAGAGTGCAACGGATTTACGCAACACTGAGCGATAGATGGAAAACGAATACCTGGTCATCACCACAAGACTACTACTTGCCGCCATCGCTGGCGGCCTGATCGGCCTTGAACGCTCTCACCACGGCCGTCCCGCTGGTTTCCGCACCCACACGCTGGTCTGCGTCTCATCCGCGCTACTGATGGTTCTCGGTGTCTTTCAATGGGACCTGGTGCGCCATGCGCCACTCGAAACCATCCGGGTCGACCCAACCCGAATGGCGCAGGGCATTATGACCGGCATCGGCTTTCTCGGTGCGGGTGTTATCTTTAAGGAACGCCTCTCCGTTCGCGGCCTCACCACTGCCGCCTCCATCTGGATCACTGCATCGATCGGTGTCGTCATCGGGATGGGATTCTACTACGCAGCCATGCTCGCCACACTGCTCACCCTCGGCGTGCTGTCGCTCTTTCGCTGGGTTGAAGGCACCATCCCATCGGTACATTACGGCCAGCTGATTGTTCGCTTCCCTCGCCATGAAATCATGAGTGAAGATGAGCTATGTGCATTGATCAGCGAACATCACATTAACAGTACAAAACTGAGTTATCAGCTCGATTGTGAAGGGAAAATATTTCAGTATCAGATGACCATCGATGCTATCGACACAGAGAATTTCAGAAAGCTCTCAGAAGCCCTGACCAATATCGATCATGTGCTGGAATTTACGCTTGTACCCACCGGAGATTAATAAACGCTATTCAAAAAGCGCTTAAGGCCATCAATATAAACCGGGCCGCTGGTGAAACACCCTTGCGCATGCTCCCCACTGATCTCCAGAAAGTGCTTCGGTTCGTTGGCTGCTTCATAGAGCTGCAGACCGTGATGAAATGGGATCACTTCATCATCACGGCTATGCACAACTAATATCGGGCAGTGAATATTAGTCACATTTTCCCGCACATTATATTGATAACGGCTCATCAGGCGCGCAGGAAAGATACGGAACATCTCGGCCGCCAGCTCCGGAGCAGAGGTGAAAGTTGACTCAATCACCAGCGCCCCCGGCATGTGACGCGCCGCCTGCGCCGACGCGATAGCAGCACCCAGTGAACGGCCCAGCACGATGATCTCTTCTGGCTTGGTGCCGCGATCACGTAACAGGTAGTTCCACGCCGCCTCGGCATCGTCATAAGTCCCCTGCTCGGAGGGCTTTCCCTGGCTACGACCGTAGCCGCGATAATCGAAGATAAAGGTCGACAGCCCCAGTTGATGAAACATCTTCAAGCTATCGATGCAATCGGAGATATTCCCGGTGTTACCGTGAAAAAAGAGCACGACACGCGCCTGGCCTTCAGCATCAACAGCACATGGCACATACCAGCCATGGAGCATCAGCCCATCACTGCTCTCAAAGTCCACCGCCTCAAATCTCATCCCATGCTTGTCGGGTGTGGTGACAATCTCGTCCGTCGGAGAGTAGATATGGCGCGCCTGCAGCAGATAGAGCTTCACAATAAGCAGCAGATAAAGCACCACCAGGGTAGCGATGATCCAGATAAAAATAGTCAACGGCCTCTTCCTTAATCAATAACCAGTTCCTGTCGACATCATATATTGTCACTTTACAGTGAAACAACCCGCACACCACACAAACAGGTATAATGTTGCTTTATGACCACTTTAGAGATACCGGGTTTTATAGATGGCGATTGATTTACACTCACGTTTTATGGGCACCATGATCGGCAGCGCACTGGGCGACGCCATCGGCGAACGCGCACTTGAGATCAATAACAGAGACGATCTGCTCGAATCGATAAACGGTGATGGTGAGCTCTGCTATACCGACGACACGGTGATGTCGCTAGCCACCGCAGAACAGCTCATCAGTCAGGGCACTATCGACCAGCAGCTGCTGGGTGATAAATTTCGCCAGTACCACAAAGAAGAGCCGTGGCGAAACTATGGAGTGGTCACCTCCGGGGTATTTGCCATTGTAGAAAATGAGGCGATCGATTACACCGCTGCCGCGCTGCGCCTTTGTGATGGCAGTGGCTCATTTGGTAATGGGGCCGCGATGCGTGTTGCGCCACTGGGCCTCTACCTCCACCGCTCACCTGACCTCTATGAGATGGCCAAAAAAACGGCTGAGATCACCCACGCCCACCCGGTTGGCATCGACGGTGCCGCGGTACTCGCCAAGGCGGTCGCGATGTCACTGCACCTCAATAGCCAGCGCCCATTTGCCCCACAGGTCTACGGTACGCGCCTGGTTGAGTTTGCCGAGACCACCCGCCTCAAAGAGAAATTACAGCTAGTCCTGAAGCTGGTTGCAAGTCACGCAACCGTCGCAGAAGCGGCCAGCGAGCTCGGCACGCAGTCGGCCGTTAATGAGTCGATGGCCTTTGCGCTGTTCTGCTTTCTAACCCACCCGCACGCCTTTGTTGAATGTGTTTTATGCGCAGTGTCACACGGTGGTGACCGCGGCACAATGGGGGCAATGGTAGGAGCGATGGCTGGCGCTTACCTCGGTGTCGATGCGATACCAGCACACTGGCAGCGCCGCCTGGAGAATAGCCAGCATATCGAAACACTGGCACGGGAACTGGCGGCACGCAGCACATTGTAAACAGCGTTCAGCGAGATTAACGCAGTTCAGCGATCACTGCTGCGGTCTGTGGGCGCACACCGCGCCAGATAAAAAAAGATTCGGCCGCCTGTTCCACCAACATGCCAAGGCCATCAACCACTTGCTCGGCTCCCTGCTCACGCCCCCACTGCATGAATACAGTCGGCTCCCTGCCGTACATCATGTCATAACAGCAGGTGGTATCGCTGACGGCCGTTGCCGGAACAGGTGGAAGATCGCCCTGAAGACTCGCCGCCGTACCATTGACGATGATGTCGAAAGGCTGCTCACCGACCGACTGAAAACCGCAGCCGCGCAGTAGTTCGGTGCGATTAAACTCTGCCGCTAGTGCCATCGCCCGCTCTTCGGTTCGATTAGCGATCACAATTTCAGCAGGTTGCTGCGCGATCATCGGCCCCAGGACACCCCGCACCGCGCCGCCAGCGCCGAGCAATAGAATACGGGCGCCGCATAATTCAATGCCGTGGTTTTCCATCAGGTCACGTATCAGGCCGATGCCGTCGGTGTTATCACCGATGCTACGACCATCATCACCAAAACTCACCGTATTGACGGCACCGGCCTGTACGGCACGTTCGCTGCGCTCATCCACCAGCACCCACGCCTCCTGCTTGAACGGTACGGTAACATTCAGCCCCTTGCCGCCACTGGCGCGAAAGTTTCCCACCGCCTGCTCAAAACCGCCCACATCGACCTGAATTGCGCTGTAAACCAGGCGCTGTTTTGTCTGACTCGCAAACGCCGCATGGATCTGCGGCGACTTGCTATGCGAAATGGGGTTTCCCATCACCGCATAGCGGTCGGGTTCCGCATCAAAATCAAACAGTGAAGACATTAATCCGCAACCCCTTTAGCCAAAAATGCCTTTCAAGGTAAAGAAAAAGATGATCGCAAGGCCCGCGCCCGCCGGCAAGGTGATCACCCAGGACATAAAGATGGTACGAATAATTCGCATATTAAGCGCACCGATACCGCGTGCCAGTCCGACACCCAGCACGCCACCCACCAGGGTGTGAGTCGTCGAGATTGGCATGCCGGTACCCGAGGCCACCACCACGGTGGTTGCCGCCGCGAGGGTGGCGGCAAAACCGCGGCTGGGTGTCAGCTCAGTGATATTGGTACCGATGGTGGCGATGACACGGTGGCCGTAGGTCACCAGACCTACCACAATACCGATGCCACCCAGCAAAAGAATCCAGATCGGCAGCGCTGATTTCGCGGCAATTTCGCCTCCACTCTCTACAATGCCGACAACCGCAGCAATCGGGCCCACTGCATTCGCCACATCGTTGGAGCCGTGTGCAAAAGCCATCGCGCAGGCGGTCACAATCATCAGCACTGCAAAGACCTTTTCAACGTTAGTGTAGTGAAAGTCCTTGTCTTCAGCGGGTTCATGTTTAATTCGGTTGATGAAATATTTACTGATCAACGCCATGCCGATCCCGATCAGCACCGAGAACAGATAGGCCTGAAAGGTGGTTAAATCCAGTCCGACATGTTTTAACCCCTTAAACATCGTGACCAGTGAAATAATAAAGCCAACAAGAAAGATATAGAACGGCACATAACGTTTTGCGTTGGCAAAGGGGTCTGATGTGTCGATAATCAGCTTTTGCACGCTCATAAAGAGCACGTAGGCGATCACGCCCGCAGTTAGCGGTGAGATGATCCAGCTCATCGCGATCGTCCCGACCTTGCCCCACATCACCGCCTCCATGCCGATACCGACAGCGGCAAAACCGACAATCGCACCCACAATTGAATGCGTAGTAGAGACAGGCCAGCCGTAGTATGAAGCAACCAGTAACCACACAGCTGCAGCCAGCAGCGCGGCCAGCATGCCAAACACCAGCAACTCTGGTGTGGCGGCCAGTGATGTGGTGTCGATCATCCCTTTACGGATGGTCTGTGTGACCTCACCACCCGCCAGCAATGCACCACTAAACTCAAAGATTGCGGCGATGATGATCGCATGTTTAATGGTAACAGCACCGGAACCGACCGAAGTACCCATGGCGTTAGCAACGTCATTTGCACCGATCCCCCACGCCATGAAAAAACCGAAGATGCAGGCCAGTATGATAAAAATATATGCGTATTCCACTTGAAATTCCTCGTGCTTATTTGGCCAGCATCAACTGCAGGCGGCTGCCAACACGCTGTGCAAGATCCGCAAGCTCCCCCACCCACTCAATGATGCGGTAAATAAACATCGCATCGATCGGTGGCAGCGCTTTTTCAATCGCGAACATCTCGGAACGGATTTGAACCTGGATCTCATCGGTATCACTTTCGATCTGATTCAGGGTTTTGATCATCTTTTCAACGACCTTTACCTCACGACCACGGAAGCCGGTCTCGACCAGCTCATCAAGTTCGTTGATCACGGAGTCGGCCTGCGCAATCGCATCGACACTGCGTTTCACATAGGTCAGAAATAGGGGGGCAACCACCTCTGGTAGCACCATCTGACGCCCCAGCATCAGACCCGCAATATCTTTACTCTTGTTGGCAATATTGTCCTGCATCGTCAACATATCGAGTAGATCACGCCGTGAAACCGGAAGGAACATCCCTTTTGGCAGGCTCAGACGCAGCGATTTTTTTAGCTTGTCAGCTTCGTGTTCCAGCTTAACCACAGCTTCCTGGGAAGCAACAATACGCGGCTGGTCCTGCTCAATTACAGCCTCAAAAAAATTAACCAGCTCAGCTGCACACAGATGCACCTGCTCCATATGGTTCTGTAGCGGGCGCATAGGTGAACTGCCAAACATGCGATAGACATAATTAGACATAGGTGGTCCCTTCGATAGGATAATTTGATCTCATTGATCAGATAAAGTGGGCAGCAGAATAACCTTCACCGCATACCCGGTCATGGGTTCAAAGTATAAAGTTTAAGGCGCCTCTTTTAACCACTGCGCCACACGCCTGGCATAGTAGGTCAGGATGCCATCCGCACCCGCACGCTTCATGCTCAGCAGTGATTCCATCACCACCGCGCGCTCATCCAGCCAGCCGTGATCACTGGCCGCCTTCAGCATGGCGTACTCGCCACTGACCTGATAGACATAAGTGGGTGCGCCAAACTCATCTTTGATGCGGCGCACAATATCGAGATAAGGCATACCCGGCTTGATCATCACCATGTCCGCCCCTTCATCGAGATCCATACCAACCTCCCACAACGCCTCATCGGAGTTTGCGGGATCCATCTGGTAGGTATACTTATTACCGGCACCAAGGTTAGCTGATGAACCGACCGCATCGCGGAACGGGCCATAAAAACTTGAGGCATACTTCGCCGCATAGGCAAGGATACGGGTGTGGATATACCCCGCCGCTTCGAGGGCAGTGCGAATGGCTGCAACACGACCATCCATCATGTCAGACGGGGCGACGATATCGGCTCCCGCTTCGGCGTGGGAGAGCGCCTGCCTGACCAGCACCGCGGTGGTCTCATCATTCATCACGTAGCCGCTGTCATCAATCAAGCCATCTTGTCCGTGAGTGGTAAACGGGTCGAGCGCGACATCAGTGATCACCCCCATTTCGGGACAACGCCCCTTAATCGCACGCACTGCACGTTGCGCCAGCCCATCGGGATTAAACGCCTCTGCCGCATCGAGGCTCTTGACCGCCTGTGGTGTCACCGGGAAAAGGGCAATCGCCGGTACCCCCAGTGCATGTAACTCATCAACCTCTTTAAGTAGCAGGTCGATGCTGACACGCTCAACACCGGGCATAGAGGGGACTGCCTCGCGTTGCGCCTCGCCCTCAAGTATAAACATCGGATAGATCAGATCATTGCTGGTCAGTGTGTTTTCGCGCATCAAACGACGACTAAACTCATCACGTCGCATGCGCCGCATGCGACACGCAGGGAACGCGCCGCCCCGGATATTTTTTCCTGACATACTCTTGCCCTACTCGACTCTTGATTCAGCGATATTGCTTATCTGCGCCTGGCGCTTTTTCTCTTTGCCACGGTTTTCTTTTTCACCACGCGCTTTTTTACCGCCGCCTTCTTTTTGCTCACAGCCTTTTTAGTTGTCGGCTTTTGTACCGTTCGCTTCTTTTTAACAACAGCCTTTTTTAGCGATCCCTTTTTTGCCGCCGATTTTTTCTTTGTTACTATCTTTTTCTTTGCAACCGCCTTCTTTCTGGTCACCGCTTTTTTTGTGGCCACTTTCTTTGTCACGCTTCTCTTTTTAACCGCCGCTTTTTTAGTGGCAGCCTTTTTCTTGCTGGCGACCTTCTTCTTTACAGCTGCTTTTTTTGTCACCACCTTCTTTTTAGCCACTCCCTTTTTAACAGTGGCCTTTTTCTTTGCGACCGCCTTCTTTCTGGTCACCGCTTTTTTTGTCGCACTTCTCTTTTTTGCTGCCGACTTTTTAATAGCGACCTTTTTCTTATTGGCAGCCTTCTTTTTTGGGGCAACTTTTTTTACCGTTGCACGTTTTTTAGTCACACTCTTTTTTTTGGGCGACGCCTTTTTAGATGCAGTTTTCTTTTCAGGGGCAACCCTGCTAGCCGGTTTTTCTTCTTTAGGCTTCGCTGGTTTCGCCTTCACTGGGGAGGCAGTCTCTTCGGCATCAATCACCGCTGGCATCTCTTCAGGCGGGGTCGCTTCAACAGTCTCTTTAGTGCCGGGTAACGAAAATTCAACCACCTCCGGCAACTCATCGACCACCTTGCAAACTGCACTAAAAATATCTTCAATATCACCTATCCCCTGGATAGTGCGAAGTCGATTCTGCCCCTTGTAGTAGTCGATCAACGGTGCGGTCTGCGCTTCGTAGACACGTAAGCGGTTACCAATGGTCTCTTCATTATCATCTGCGCGATGGTGCAGATTTCCGCCACATTTATCGCACTGATCATCCAGTTTGGGGGGAGAGGTGTAGACATTGTACATCTGACCACACGATTCACAGGTGCGACGGCCGGTCAGGCGCTGAATCAGGGAATCAAAATCGACATCGATCAACAGCGCGCCCTGCAGCGCCTGGTCCAGCTTGTCGAGCATGATATCCAGCGCTTCCGCCTGCGGGATATTGCGCGGAAAGCCGTCCAGAATAAAGCCGTTTCTGGCATCAGGCTGCGCAAGCCGCTCCTTGATCATCGCCAGCACAATTTCGTCGGAAACCAGACGCCCTGCGTCCATCGCCGCTTTGGCCTGTACACCCAATAGGGATCCCGCCTTGACTGCTGCACGCAGCAGGTCACCGGTTGAGATTTGAGGTACCCCATATTGGGTTGTTAACAATTTTGCCTGCGTGCCCTTTCCAGAGCCTGGTGCTCCCAGCAATACGATTTTCATTCGTTGACCTTATCTGAAATAGAAGTCTGATGTTTGTTATTTATATTTTAACTTTCATAAAGTTACACCAAGTTCACTGGCAACCAGCAGGCTCTGCTGGCGAAACCCTGCCATCGATGGTAAAACTACTTGAGTGCCATAGGTAAGTCAACGTTATTGCTTTGGGTTTACCGTTTCAAATAGCTATCGCGACATTCGATACTGTTTTCTGCATCCGAACATATCAAGGGGAGTCAGATGAAAAAGAAAAATGCCTTTTATGCGCAGTCGGGTGGTGTCACTGCGGTAATCAACGCCAGCGCCTGTGGCGTTATTGAAACCGCACGCAAACATAAGGATAAGATCGGCAAGGTCTACGCCGGACGCGACGGCATCATCGGCGCGCTCACTGAGGAGCTGATCGATACTAGCAAGGAGTCGGCACGCGCCATCGCTGCGCTGCGCCACACCCCCAGCGGCGCCTTTGGCTCCTGTCGCCACAAACTTAAAGGGCTGGATGAGAACCGCGCCGAATACGAGCGGCTCATCGAGGTCTTTAAGGCCCATAACATCGGCTATTTTTTCTACAATGGCGGAGGGGATTCGCAGGACACCACCCACAAGGTGTCACAAATCTCCAGAGAACTCGGCTATCCGATCACCTGCATCGGTATCCCCAAAACGGTTGATAACGACCTGCCGTTCACCGACAACTGCCCCGGCTTCGGCTCTGTCGCCAAGTATGTTGGCGTCTCTATTCGCGAGGCGGGCTTCGATGTCGCATCGATGTCCAGGACATCAACCAAAATCTTTGTGCTGGAGGTGATGGGCCGCCACGCAGGCTGGATCGCCGCGGCCGGTGGTCTCGCGGCCGAAAAAGAGGGTGACGCGCCGCACATCATTCTTTTCCCGGAGGTCCCCTTTGTTCAGACTAAATTCCTCGCCCGAGTAAAGGCGTGTGTGAAGCAGTACGGCTACTGTGCGATTGTCGTCTCGGAGGGTGTTCGCAACCGCAAGGGCGAGTTCCTTGCCGAGGCGGGCGGTAGCGATGCCTTTGGCCATGCACAGCTAGGCGGGGTTGCGCCGGTGGTGGCTGAACTGATTAAGTCCAGACTGGGCTACAAACATCACTGGGCGGTGGCTGACTACCTACAACGTGCCGCACGCCATATCGCCTCAAAACGTGATGTCGAGCAGGCTTACGCAGTCGGCAAGGCGGCCGTTGAATTTGCGCTGGCGGGTAGAAATGCGGTGATGACCACCATCGTACGCACCTCAAACAGCCCCTACCGCTGGAAAATTGGGGAGGCAAAACTCTCCCGTGTCGCCAATGTCGAAAAAATGATGCCCGCCAGTTTTATCACCAGAGATGGCTTTGGCATCACCCAGCGCTGCCGAACCTACCTCTCACCACTCATCCAGGGCGAAGACTACCCACCCTATAAAAATGGCCTGCCACAATATGTTCAGCTTAAAAAAGTCGCGGTTAAAAAACGGTTGAATACCGATTTCAAGATTTAATCAGCCTCTGATTAATTGTCATGACGAGATGTGAAGCGGCGAATTAACCGCCTAACTCAACGGCGCCCTCTACATCATTAATCTATATTCAGGTGCAGGATCAAGTATGGTGGTCACCCTGTCGATAACCGGGAGTACTGGATGAATTTGATTGACGCAAGGAAGCGATGAACTGGGTCAGCTCTGGCCTCGTTTTTAACCCAGCCCCTTATGCAGTCTACCGTCACTCATCGCCAGCGAAGAGTCTCCCGAGATGCTTGTCGAAGAGCGTAACGGGATCTGCTTTAGTGGAACTAGGGAGCATAATAATGAGTGATACAGCGATAGAACGGGTGCTCTATGTGGAAGATGAGCCCGATATTCAGGCGGTAGCCAGGGTCGCACTGGAGGCCGTCGGTGGTTTTGAGGTGCAAATCTACAACTCTGGTAGTGATGCGATGGAGCACCTCGACGAGATCCAGCGTTTTAACCCTGATGTCATTCTACTCGACGTGATGATGCCGGGCATGGATGGGCCTGGCACCCTATCTGCGCTGCGGCGTGAGCACCATTTTGCACAGACCCCGGTCATCTTTATGACGGCCAAGGTGCAGCCACACGAGGTTGCCAACTTCAAAGCGATGGGGGCACTGGATGTCATCCCCAAACCCTTCGACCCGATGAATCTCTCGACCTGCATCAAGAAAATCTGGGAGAGACGCCCGACGGCGGTTGAACAATAAAAAGCAGAACTGTTCGACATAATTGCATCGTATATATAACTCATCAATCCAGCGGGTTTTATTCTGGTATAAATAGGACAAGGATTTACCTATAATCACGGCCAGAGATTCTTTACGCCGTTTGGGAGAGACCATGATTCGCAGCGCTTACACTAAAAGCCTTTTTTTGCCACTGCTTGTACTAATTGCTGCACTGACGGGGTGTTCCTCGGGCAGCGTTCCGGTTGGTGATGAAGATGAAGCGATGCGTATTGCCGAAAGCTATTACACGCTACTCAAGAATGGTGAATTAGCCAAAGCCGTCGCACTCTACGAGCCAGACCAGCAGGGCCACTGGGCGATGTTTCTGCAGGACCAGGCGAAAAAGCTGGGGCCACTGACCCAATACTCATTCAAAAGTAATACCGTTAATACCGTCTTCAGTGGAAAATTCTACATCTATCAAATCAGCACCCGCTACGGTGACCAGCTTGCCGATGAGATCCTGACGCTGTTTTTACATGTGGATGACAACACGATCCATATCGCCTCTCACAAAATTAACCTTGCCCGTAAAGCGACGGCACAGACGACAGATCCCTAAGCGATGCCACCAGGCGCTACCCGCCGGTCGAGGCGGCGGTAGGAGATCGCCTCACTAATGTGCTGCGTGGTGATCGCCTCAACGGAGGCGAGGTCGGCAATCGTCCGTGCAACCTTTAAAATTCGGTGATAAACCCGCGCGGAAAGCCCCAGCTGCTGGCTTGCCTGTTCTAACAAACGGGCACTTTCTGCGCTGAGCTGGCAACTGTTCTCAATCTCCCGAATCCCCAGCGCGTGGTTCGCCTTGCCGCAGCGGCTCAACTGACGGTCACGCGCAGCCTGCACCCGTTTCCGTGCCATCGCACTTAAATCTTCTGCGGACACTGGCGCTGTTTTCAGCTCATCAAACGGCACTGCCGGCACTTCAATGTGCATATCGATACGATCTAACAACGGCCCCGACAGCCGCGAGCGATAACGACGCACCTGCTCCAGGCTACACTGGCAACGCCCATTTTTATCCCCCAGATAGCCGCAGGGACAGGGGTTCATGGCGGCAATCAATTGAAAACGGGCGGGAAATTCCGCCTGCCGTGCCGCTCGCGAAATGACGATCTTTCCTGATTCCAGTGGTTCACGCAGCACCTCCAGCACGCGCCGATCAAACTCCGGCAGCTCATCGAGAAACATCACGCCGTTATGTGAAAGCGAAATTTCACCCGGCCGTGGCTGACTGCCACCCCCCACCAGCGCCACCCCGGAAGCGGTGTGGTGGGGGGTGCGGAATGGACGCCGGTTGAGCGTTGCGGGCACAAAGCCGTCGTGACTAATCGAATTGACCGCAGCCGACTCCAGCGCCTCTTTTTTACTCATCTTCGGCAAAATACCGGGCAGGCGACTTGCCAGCATGCTCTTACCAGTGCCAGGGGGACCGATCATCAACAAGCTATGACCTCCAGCCGCTGAGATCTCCAGGGCGCGTTTGGCGTGGTGCTGCCCACGAATATCGGAGAGATTGGGGTAACCACTCGGTTCACAACCATCACCAGCATAAGCGTGCGGCTTAAGGGGCTGGTTGCCGTGCAGATGGCCACACACATCCAGCAGGTGACGCGCCCCAAGCACGGTTGACCCCTCGACCAGCGCCGCCTCGTTGCTATTATCGAGCGACACGACCAGTGTGCGCCCACTGGCAGACGCCGCCATCGAAACCGGCAATACACCGCGCACCGGGCGCAACTCACCACTCAACGCCAGTTCACCGATAAATTCATAGTCGCCCAGCTGCTGGATGGGGAGCTGCCCCGAGGCGGCCAGAATGCCGAGCGCAATCGCAAGATCATAGCGCCCACCCTCTTTGGGCAGATCCGCAGGAGCGAGGTTGATGGTGATTCGGCGCGCCGGAAATTCAAACTGACTATTGAGCAAAGCGCCACGCACACGCTCTTTGCTCTCTTTGACCGCCGTCTCAGGGAGACCGACTATCGAGAGGGCCGGCAGGCCGTTGGCAAGGTGAACTTCAACCGTGACCAGCGGGGCGTTAATCCCCACCTGAGCGCGGCTATAGAGGGTCGCAAGCGACATATCTGCACTCCGTTGCTAAACATCAAGGCCGTCACATCCTGTGACGAGCCTGAGATAACTTACACTACTGGATAGTAGCCTCAAGTGCCGCGACCCGCTTCTCCAGCGCCTCCAGTTTTTCACGGGTACGCGCCAGCACCGCGCTCTGCACCTCAAACTCTTCACGGGAAACCAGATCAAGTTTTTCAAATCCACTACTCACCACTGCACGGACATTTTTCTCAATATCCTGCTGTATCAGCTGCGCCCCCTGCGGCAGGGCGTCGGAGATTCGCTTTGTAAACTCTTCTACGGTTTTGGCATCAATCATTTTTAATCCCACTCGGGCAATAGACCCACTCAATAAGCAAGCGTGTAGTGTACGCAATTTTTCTGGCATTTCACCACCCCCGCCGCAGGGAGAAAGACGCACCAAACCAGTGCTCAGCATAGTGCGCGCTCTCCCTGCTGGTGCATAAAACCCGAAGGAACAACTTAAAGAACAGACTATCTACATGTTATTTAAAGAGTTATTAAGAGTGGCACACCGTATGCAAAAGAGCCGTAGTATTGAATTTATTTTTCCTGTCGGCACCCCCAGGATGCTTGTCGCAGGAGGCTCAATTTCCGAGCGATCGGGATAAATCAAGTCCAAGAGGAACAAAGTTATGAAGCTTGTCAGCGCGATTATTAAACCATTCAAACTCGATGATGCGCGTGAAGCGCTGTCCGAGATTGGCGTACAGGGGATTACCGTCACTGAGGTCAAGGGATTTGGCCGGCAGAAGGGACACACCGAACTCTACCGTGGGGCAGAGTATGTGGTCGATTTTCTACCCAAGGTCAAGATCGAGATTGCGGTCTCTGACGACCTGCTTGATCAGGTGCTGGAAGCACTCTCCTCATCGGCCCAGACCGGTAAAATTGGTGATGGTAAAATCTTTGTCTACAGTCTGGAGCAGGCCATTCGCATTCGTACCGGTGAAACCGGCAACGAAGCACTTTAATCCGGGGTTCTAATTCCTATTTTCTGGAGGATGTAAATGTGGAAGCAATAACAGAAGTACAATATGCACTCGATACCTTCTATTTTCTGGTATGCGGTGCACTCGTTATGTGGATGGCCGCGGGCTTTACCATGCTGGAAGCAGGCATGGTGCGTGCCAAAAACACAACCGAAATTCTAACCAAAAATATCACACTCTATTCCATCGCCTGTGTGATGTACCTGCTGATGGGATACGGTATCATGTACCCTGGCGATGGCGCTTCAAGCACCTTCTGGCCTGGCCTGCATGGCATCCTGGGCGGTAGTGATAACAGTGCGGCCGACGTGATCGCCAGCGGTGGCGACATCTACTACTCGAACCTTTCTGACTTCTTTTTTCAGGTTGTGTTTGTCGCAACCGCCATGTCGATCGTTTCGGGCGCAGTGGCTGAACGCATGAAGCTCTGGGCATTCCTCATCTTCTGTGTCGTCATGACCGGCTTCATCTACCCGCTACAGGGCTTCTGGAACTGGGGCGGCGGCTTCCTGACTGCTGACGGCGGTGTCGGTTATGTCGATTTCGCCGGCTCAGGCACGGTTCATCTGGCAGGTGCCGCAGCGGCGCTTGCAGGGGTGCTACTACTGGGTGCACGTAAAGGAAAATATGGGCCAAACGGCCAGATCAACCCGATCACCGGCGCCAACATGCCGCTGGCAACACTGGGTACCTTCATCCTGTGGCTCGGCTGGTTCGGTTTCAACGGCGGTTCAGAGCTTAAGCTCTCGGACGTTGGCGAAGCGAACGCAGTAGCCAAGGTCTTTGTTAACACCAATGCCGCAGCTGCCGGCGGTGTGATTGCGGCGCTGCTCACCGCCCGCCTGATGTTCGGGAAAGCGGATCTCACCATGGTGCTCAACGGCGCGCTGGCGGGACTGGTTGCGATCACCGCCATGCCGCTGGACCCAAGTCCGCTACTGTCAACCTTCATCGGTGCTATCGGTGGTGTACTGGTTGTCTTCTCAATCCTCGGTCTGGATAAGATGAAGATTGATGACCCTGTTGGTGCGATCTCGGTCCATGGTGTCGTCGGTATCTGGGGCGTAATGGCGGTTGTACTGTCAAACGCTGATGCCACCTTTATGGGTCAGCTGACCGGTGTCGGTGTGATCTTTGGCTGGGTCTTTGTCGCCAGTCTCATCACCTGGGCAATCATCAAAGCTGTGATGGGTATTCGTGTCACCGAAGAGGAAGAGTACGAAGGGCTGGACATCACAGACTGCGGTCTGGAGGCCTACCCTGAGTTTACAGGTTCACGTGGTCACAACTAAGGCTCACCCGTAACCTGAAAAACCAAAGGGGTGCCACTGGCACCCCTTTTTTTATCCATCGTTCTCAGCGGTCTGTTAACAGGCAAAGAACAGCGCACGACGGCCCCCTTGCAAAGAAACCCCTTGATCGGACGTGCAGAAGAGAATCAACACGATATACTATCGATACCGTTGCACTAGCCATTTTTACTCGCGATTGTCTCGTGCAAAGGTCTCATCCTGAATTGGTGGTCGAAAAACGGCCGGGAGGTGCCCGCTGAGCCGGCTGCAAATCAGAAATCTGCACACCCTTCACGTTGGCCCGCTCAACCTGACCGTTGCCAGCGGCGAATCTGTCTCACTCAGTGGCGATTCGGGCTGTGGCAAAAGCCTGCTGCTGCGTGCGATCAGCGATCTGGACCCGCATCGTGGCGAGGTGTTACTCGATGGGGTCTCATCTGAGCAGTTTCGTGGCTCACAATGGCGACTACGGGTCGGCTATCTCCCCGCCGTTAGCCAGTGGTGGGGGGAGCGTGTCCGTGAACATTTTCCCACTGAGTGCGATCTCGCAGAATGTTCACTCTGGCGGGAGCGGCTAACACTGCGCGCAGACATTCTTGATGCCGCCACAGCCACCCTCTCCAGCGGTGAACGCCAGCGACTCGCGCTGATACGCCTGCTCGCCAACCACCCTCAGGTACTGCTACTGGATGAGCCAACAGCGAGCCTCGACCCCGGCAACACCGATAAAGTTGAGGCGCTGGTTGCCGAATACCGCTCACAGCACCCCTGTGCCACCATCTGGGTGAGCCATGAACCGCGCCAGTTGCAGCGGGTCGCAACCCGCCATTTTGTGCTAGAGGCGGGAGCGTTAAAAAGCGCAGGCGAGTGCAGATGGAACTAATCTCTCTCTCTGTCTGGGACCTCTCGCTGGCCGCGCTGCTGATCGTTATGCTGGCACTGCTCTCATTTCAGATGCGACTCGGCCTCGGTCGCTCACTCTTCGTCGCCGCGCTAAGAACGGTCATCCAGCTGATGCTGATCGGACTAGTGCTTAAACTACTCTTCGAAACCACCCATCCTGGCTGGATTATCCTGGTCTCACTGGTCATGCTGATCGCCGCCGGACGTGAAGTGATGGTGCGCCAGCAGCGCCGTTTTAGCGGCATCCAGAGCTTTGCCCTCGGCACGCTATCGCTCTTTATCTCCACAATCGTTGTCACACTGCTTATCTTGACCGTCGTGATCTCTGCCGACCCCTGGTACACACCGCAATATGCGATCCCGCTGCTCGGATTGATGTTTGGCAACACCATGAACGGCATCGCACTGGGACTCGACCGCCTGACCCAGACAGCCTGGCAGCAGCGCGACATCATCGAAGCGCGCCTGATGCTAGGGCAGCAACCGGCCGTTGCGATCAGCGATATTCGCCGCGAAAGTATTCGCAGCGGAATGATCCCGATCATCAACGCCATGGCCATCGCCGGAATCGTTAGCCTGCCGGGCATGATGACCGGCCAGATCCTTGCGGGTGCCCCTCCAATGGAGGCGGTCAATTATCAGATATTGATTATGTTTATGGTCACCGCCGGCACCGGCTTTGGTACCATTTTTGCCGTTGCAATGGGCGCTCGCCATCTCTTCGACCAGCGGGAGCGACTTCGCCTGGATCGACTGCAAAAGACTGTTGTCTAACGCTATATTGCCGATAAGCTCACTATCCTACCTTACACAGGAGCACTACAAAAGATGTCACGAGGGAGAAAAGGCTTATCGATCACGCTCTGTAGCGCCATGTTACTGATTGCACTGGATGTCACCGCGGCGCGTTTTTACAAATCGGTCGATGAAAACGGCAACGTTATTTTCAGTGACCGTCCAACAGTTGCAGGCGCAGAACAGATCGAAATAGAGCTCTTTACCCCAGACGTTGCGCCTCCGCCTGCGGCCAGCAAGCCTGCCGAGGACACTACAAAAAAGAATCAGCCCAGCAACAAAGAAGAGAAAGATGCCGAGAAGGATCTGAAGGCGCTTCAGGCAACGCGTGAGAAGAACTGTAAAACAGCAAAAGATCGTCTTCACAAGTTACAGACAATTAGCCGCCTCTATAGTGAAGATGATCAGGGCAATCGTACCTACGTCACCGATGAAGATCGTGTTAAACAGCTCGCTGATGCGCGCACCGCCATCTCAGAATGGTGTAAATAATCCCGCTACCGACGCGCCGCACGCCGCTCAAACCTATATACTAGCGCCTGAATCAACTCTTCAGGGATATCAACAATGCTGTGGGTCAAAGCCTTCCATATCATCTTCATGGTCACCTGGTTTGCAGCGCTATTCTATCTGCCGCGGCTCTTTGTCTATCACGCGATGAGCAGTGATGCGATCAGTAACGAACGCTTTAAGGTGATGGAACGCAAGCTCTACTTCGGCATCATGACCCCTGGCGCCATGCTCACCACGATCTTTGGCCTCTGGTTATTGTTTGACTACGGCTGGGCGCTTTACGCCGAGATGGGATGGCTCCACCTCAAACTGATGATGGTGGCGGTACTGATTGGCTACCACTTCTACTGCGGCAGGATCGTGAAGGCATTCAAACTGGACCATAACCGGCATAGCCACCTATTCTATCGCTGGTTCAATGAGCTGCCCGTGCTGCTGCTTGTCGCCATCATTATCCTGGTCATCGTCAAACCGTTCTGATCACGCTTATTTCCGACTGTTTCTGTAAGTTATCGCCACGATGCGGCAGCAAACTTCACTACTCATTACAGGCAGTTATGCGAGCAAAATCACACCACCTCGGCCTATCTTCATAAGCCAGCAGTGATTTTTTTATGTCAATAGAAAAATCTTATACACAGCTATTATTTTCAGCCGGTTTTTTTCCACAGCAGCCCCGTCCAACCTGTCATAAAATTTAATAAAAATGTTAACCAATTGTTTTTTAATGAATTAATCTTGCCGCTTAAAATTTGATCAATTTAACACAAAGTCAATAAAAACGAGGCTTTCGCCGCGATGACCCCAATCCTTCCACAGAGTTATCCACAGCTTTTGTGGATAATCGTTAATCTTCTTTTGCCACAATGAGTTACAGGTTTTTACTAGATTCCTCGTAAGATTCCGATGGTAATCCAGCCATACTGAGTCGTGGGCAGCGGACGACGAACATGGTAGAGTCCGCGCCATGCAAACAGTCAGCGCCTTCCCCAGAGTCTTACAGGTCGCTATCCCTTCGCCACTGCCGCAAACCTTCGACTATCGACTGCCCGACGGCCACTCAGCAGCGCAGATCGCCCCCGGCATGCGGGTGCGTATTCCGTTTGGTCGCAGCGAAAAGATCGGCATAGTGGTCGCGCTTGCAGATGAGAGCCGTATCGACCGCGCACGCCTAAAGCCTGTACTGGAGCTGCTCGACCATGAACCGCTCCTCTCGCCTGCGATTCAGTCGCTGGCACAGTGGGCCAGCCGTTACTACCACTACCCCATTGGCGAAGTGCTTTCAGCCACCCTGCCGACCCTGCTACGCCAGGGCGAGCCCGCCCGTGTGACAGGTGAAAAGGTGTGGTCACTCACTGAGGCCGGGAGCGCCATCGACCCCACCACGCTGAAACGTGCGCCCCGTCAGCGCGCACTGCTGGCACTGCTGCAGGCATCGCAAAAAGCGCTTAGCGCCCATGAACTCGATCTACAGTTTGAGAACTGGCGCGCCATCATGCGTCATCTGCTCGATAAAGGGTGGGTTGAGATCCAGCAGCAGACCCCCCTGCTCACCAGGGCGACCGAGAGCGGCAGCGCCCCGCCACTCAACGCTGCACAGCACGCCGCCTGCGACGCAATCCACCACGCCCTCGGCCGCTTTCAGACGCTGCTGCTTGATGGCGTTACCGGCAGCGGCAAAACCGAGGTCTACTTCAGCGCAGTAGAAAAAGTGCTGCAGGAGGGAAAACAGGCGCTGATTCTGGTACCCGAGATCGGCCTGACACCGCAGCTGCTAAAACGCTTTCAGGCCCGCTTTGCAGTGCCCATCGCACTGCTGCACTCCGCCCTTAACGACAGGGCGCGGCTTAACAGCTGGTTACAGGCAAGGGCGGGGGATGCACCGATCATCATCGGTACCCGTTCGGCAGTCTTCACGCCGATAAAAAACCTCGGCATTATCCTCATCGATGAGGAGCACGACCTCTCATTCAAACAGCAGGAGGGGTTTCGCTACCACGCACGCGATGTGGCGATTCGACGAGCGCAACAGGCGGCCATTCCCGTTGTGCTCGGTTCCGCCACCCCCTCACTGGAGAGCCTGCACAACGCCCGCCAGGGGCGCTTTCAACAGATCATCCTGCCAGAGCGCGCCGGCAACGCCGCACACCCACAGATCCGACTGCTGGATCTGCGCCAGCAGAAACTGAACGAAGGGTTTTCAACGGCGATGTTGCAGGCGATCCAGCACCACCTCGACAACGGGCAGCAGGTGTTGCTATTCCTCAACCGCCGCGGCTATGCGCCCACATTGATCTGTCACGACTGCGGCTGGCTCGCCCACTGTCAGCGCTGTGATGCCCACCTGATTCTGCACAAGTCACAGCGCCTGCTGCGCTGCCACCACTGCGACAGTCAGCGCCGCATCGACAACCAGTGCCCCGGCTGCGGCAGTGTCGATCTACGCCCACTGGGGCAGGGAACCGAGCGTGCCGCCGAGGCTCTTGACGAACGGTTTCCAGACCATGAGATCATCCGCATCGACCGTGATAGCACCCGCCGAAAAGGGTCGTTACAGATGCTGCTTAAACAGGTCGAAGGGGGGCGTGGCCAGATCCTCCTCGGCACCCAGATGCTGGCCAAGGGGCACCACCTTCCCAACGTCACCCTGGTGGGGATACTCGATGCCGACCAAGGGCTCTTTGGGCTGGACTTCCGCGCCAGTGAGCGGATGGGACAGCTGATCATTCAGGTAGCCGGGCGGGCGGGACGCGGTGAGAGCCGCGGCGAGGTGTTGATCCAGACCCACCACCCGGAGCATCCGCTGCTTAACGGCATCATCGCTCACGATTACAGCCGTTTTGCCAGCGAGCTGTTAACTGAACGCTCGCAGGCGCTACTGCCGCCATTCCGCCACATCGCGCTGCTGCGCGCCGAGGCAAGCAGCCGTGAGATGCCGAATGAATTTCTTAGCGCCGCACGCGAAGCAGGAGTTCAACTACCCAATGCCGCCGAGCTGCTAGGACCGATCCCCGCTGCCATGGAGAGACGAGCGGGACGTTATCGCGCACAACTACTAATCCAGGCCGATCAGCGCGCACAACTACATCACTTTCTGCACCGCTGGCTAGCACAACTTTCACAACTGCCGCTGGCAAAAAAGGTGCGCTGGTCCATTGATGTCGATGCGATGGAGTTCTCTTAATGGCATTCTCTCAGGGACGCTAAAACGCAGCAAAAAATTTACTTGTGGCGGCCTTGCTCACCCCTGATAATAGCTCGCTGCGACAGCCTTTTAAAACTCACTGATATTCCAAAGCGTTAATGAAAAGCCAAATACAAACACTCATCACCCGTTCGATCGAGACATTGCAGCAAAACGGCGACCTGCCTGAAGCGATCACCCTCAATATCCAGATCGAGCGTACCCGCGATAAAAGTCACGGCGACTTCGCCTGCAATATCGCCCTCATGCTGGCCAAACAGGCGCAGTACAAACCGCGCGATCTGGCGCAGAAGATCGTCGCAGCACTGCCCACCTCTGAGCTGGTCACTCATGTTGAGATTGCCGGCCCCGGCTTCATCAACTTTTTCATGAACGAGGGCGCCACCCGCGCCGTGATCAGGCAGATCTTTGAGCGCGGCGAGGCGTTTGGCCACAGCACCATCGGGCGCGGCAAACGGGTACAGGTTGAGTTTGTCTCGGCCAACCCAACCGGCCCTCTCCACGTTGGCCACGGACGCGGCGCCGCTTATGGCGCAACCGTGGCAGACCTGCTCGCCGCTGCGGGCTTTGAGGTGCATCGTGAATATTACGTCAACGATGCGGGACGGCAGATGAATATCCTCGCCGCCAGCACCTGGCTGCGCTACCTCGAAGGGTGCGGCGAGGTGATCACCTTTCCGGTCAACGGCTATAAAGGGCAGTATATCTACGAGATCGCAGCGGCGCTAAAAGAGGCCCATGGCGATGCGCTAAAACAGCCTGCCGCGGCCGTAATGAGCGGGCTGCACCCAGATGAAGGGGAAACGGATGGCGATAAAGAGCGCCATATTGATGCGCTGATCGAGCGCGCAAAAAACCTGCTGGGCCAGGAGGGCTACCGAACCGTCTTTGATGCCGCCCTTAACAGCATCCTTAACGATATCCGTGAAGACCTGCAGGAGTTCGGCGTCATCTATGAGAAGTGGTTTTCAGAAAACTCACTGGTCACCTCCGGCGCGATCGATCGCGCCATCGGCCGCCTGAAGGCGAGCGGCCATCTCTATCAGGAGAAGGGGGCATGGTGGTTTCGCTCAACCGACTTTGGCGATGAAAAAGATCGCGTGGTGGTTCGTGAAAACGGGCAGGCGACCTACTTTGCCTCCGACATCGCCTACCACATGGAGAAACTGGAACGCGGCTTCGATCGCGTCATCGATGTGTGGGGTGCCGACCACCACGGCTATGTGCCGCGTGTGAAAGCAGCACTGCAAGCGCTCGGCGACGATGTCGATAAACTCGACGTGCTGCTGGTACAGTTTGCAATTCTCTATCGCGGCGGCGAGAAGGCGCAGATGTCGACCCGTAGCGGCGAGTTTGTCACCCTGCGTCAGCTGCGCGAAGAGGTCGGCAACGATGCGGCCCGTTTCTTCTACGTGCTACGCAAATGTGAACAGCACATGGACTTTGATCTTGACCTTGCCAAATCACAATCGAACGACAACCCGGTATATTACATCCAGTACGCCCATGCGCGGGTCTGTAGCGTACTCCGCCAGCTGGAAGAGAAAGGACTAACGTGGCAGCCGCCTGAAGAGGATGCGCTATCACTGCTCGACAACGAACATGAGCTCGCCCTGATCACACAGCTAACACGTTTCCCAGAGGTGGTTGAATCTGCTGCGCTGGCGCACGAGCCGCATCAGCTTGCCTATTATCTGCGCGACCTTGCTAACGACTTTCACACCTACTACAACGCACACCAGTTTATCGTGGATGATGCAGCACTACGCAACGCACGTATTGCACTGATCAGGGCGACACGCCAGGTGATCAGCAACGGCCTCGGTCTGCTGGGTGTTAGCGCACCTGAAAAGATGTAGTTGTGACAAAAGATTACAAAGCGCCTGCAGGGCGTAACGCAACCAGAAAAAAAACGGCTGCAAAAAAACAGGGCGGTATCGGCTGGGGTTCATTAGTGATGGGGATGATCATTGGGCTGGTGATCGGGCTCGGCTTCTATCTCTATACACAACTCAACCAACCGCCAGCCGAAGTGGCAACAGCGCCTGCGACGAGTAACAGCCAACCACCAATCACCACCAGTCAGCCAGCGCAGGTTGAGACAGCCCCGGAGAAGTCCCGCTTCGACTTTTACACCCTGCTGCCCGAGATGGAGATCTTTATCCCTGAACCAGATGAAGAGGCGGCACTCAGAATGCCTAAACTTAAAAAGCCGGGCACTTATGTGTTACAGGTGGGCTCTTTCAGACATTACGCCGATGCCGACGCCTTTAAAGCGCAGCTGGCACTCAAAGGGTTTGAGTCTTCGATCCAGACCGTTACCATCGATAATGACAACACCTGGCACCGCGTACGCATCGGCCCGATCAAAGAGATGAAGGTACTCAACAGAACACGCTCACAACTGAGAAAGAACAATCTTGATTTTATGCTGCTAAAAATCAAATCGGACTAGCGCGTTAAGAAGGGGAGGGCTCAATGGAAATTGCACTATATATCATAGCGACAGTCGTGGCGTTAGTGGTTGCGATCAAGCTGGTTAACATGCGCCGCCGTCATCGCGCCGCAAGCAACCTGGTCTTTGCAAAATATACCTTTAACAAACTCAATATTGCACAACAGAACCGTATTCACGATAAAGCAGTTGAAATGGTACTGACATCCGGTGTCAACATGGATGGCTTTGCCAACGAGGTTGAACGCTTTGGCTGGTATGCGCTGGCCATGGATGAACTCGGCATTCACTCACTGGTACCCGATAACCCCTGCTGGTACAAAATTAAAAACCCGTACCGTGCAATCCTCCCGGGTGACTCAATGATCTACAACGTCACTGGCGCACTACAGCAGCAGTACAACATTGATGTGAAAATAAGTGCAGAAAAAGGGTATCCCGACAAAAAAAAGAGCGGCAAGAAAAGAGGGAAATAACGACGGCCAGCAAGCCGCCGTTCAACAACCTGTAACTGTTCGATTACGCCTGAAACACTCTTCTGACTGCCGCCAGATCAAGGTATCTCATATCGATATCACCCTGCAACACCCGACACGGCGCATCTGGCTCACCCATCTGGTCCAGCACTACCACCGCACCCGTGAAGTCATCGTGGCAGGTATAACCGTTTACCGTGATAACTGTTTTCAGTCCCGCCCCTTGCGAAGAGAGAATTCCGTTCAATGAATCTTCAAAGGCGATACATTGATCCGCCGCAAGCCCCATCTTCTCAAGCGCATACTCATAGATATCGGGCGCAGGTTTTTTAGCCGGTACGATATCGCCCGCGGCAATCACCTCAAACCACTCCATCGCACCACTGCCCAGCGTACTGCTCACCAGCGCCTCAACATTGGCGGGGGTAGTGGTGGTCGCGATCGCAAGCCGTAATCCGGCTGTACGCGCCGCCCTGATCAGCCGCTCAACACCCGGCCTTAACGGAATCTCACCACGCCCCATCATCTCAACAAAATGGCGTGTTTTAGCAGCATGCAGCGCAGCAACAAACTCATCGAACTGTGCCGGCTTTTCAAACTCAGTGTTAAATTTTTCCAGATAAAAACGGATCCGCTCTTTACCACCCGTCACCGTCAGCAGTTCACCATAAAGCGCCTCACTCCAGACCCAGCCAAGCGCCGCCTCTTTAAATGCCGCATTAAATGCCACACGGTGACCATCTCGCTCAGTGTCCGCCAGGGTGCCGTCCACATCAAAAATCAGTGCCTGTAACTCGCTCGCCATACCCGCCTCATCAATCAACCATTCGAAGGCGGGATTTTCTCATACTCAAACAACAAGCACACCTGCTTTCAAGCACTCTCCACATATCAGAAAAACCCTACATACATTCAGGTGATAATATGCCATAAAGGTTTTTTACTCACGCATAAGAAAACACTTATGGATCGTTTTGATCGTATCTACTCTCTGCATACGCTGCTGGTCAATGCACGCCACCCGGTGTCACGCAAGCAGCTGGAGCAGAAGATGGAATGTTCGCAGGCCACCATCGAGCGCACCATCGAAGATATGCGTGACTACCTCGGTGCACCGCTAAAATATGACCGCAGCGCCAATGGTTATTATTTCGACACCGATGAAGGTGCCCCTTACCAGCTACCGGGATTGTGGTTGAATGGCGGAGAGCTCAATGCCCTGCTGATTGTACAGGAGCTACTCGGCGGGCTACACCCTGGGCTGCTTGATGAACAGTTAGCACCACTCAAACAGCGCATTAAAGATATCCTCGCGCTCAAACCGTTAGGTGATGGCAAAATAGCGCGCCGGGTACAAATCTTACAGATGGCAGCTCGCAAGGTGGATAATGCCATTTTCACGCTTCTTGCCTCTGCGCTGGTAGAGCGTAAGCGAGTAGAAATTCACTATCGCGGTCGGAGCCGTGGTGAAACGACGCAGCGAACTATCTCGCCACAACACCTGGTCCATTATCGGGATAACTGGTATCTCGATGCATGGTGCCACGCACGCGAGGCGCTGCGCAGTTTTTCGCTCGACTGCATTACAGCGGTAAAACGCCACTCCACCCCGGCGATTGATGTGTCGCAACCGACCCTCACCGCCCATTACACCAGCGCATACGGTATTTTTGCAGGTACGGTAACTGAGCAGGCAGTGCTTCATTTCTCTGCCGAACGCGCTCGCTGGGTGGCCGATGAGCAGTGGCACCCAGAACAGCAGAGACGCTTTCTTGATGATGGCCGTTATGAGTTACGCATTCCCTATAGTGACCCGCGTGAACTGGTGATGGATATTCTGAAATATGGGGCAGACGTTAAGGTGATTGCACCAGAGGGGCTGCGGCAGAGGGTGAAAGAGGCACTGACGGCAGCCGTCGAACAATATAAATAGAAAATAGCCGCCTCCCTCGCCGGATGAGGGAGTGTGCCGTGTATAACTATCCCTATCCACTTCATAAGGATTGGAAGATGAGGCTTAGGGGATATTGCTGGCGTTGATCTTTTCTTTTGGAGAGGGTGATTATGAAATCAAATAATCAGAAGAAGAAAACATGGAACAACTAACTGATCTAAAAGCAATACTGCATTCCAAGCGCGCCAATATTTATTACCTCGAAAAATGCCGCGTGATGCAAAAGGATGGGCGCGTACTCTATTTAACGGAGGCGAAAGAAGATAACCAGTACTGGAATATCCCTATCGCCAATACAACCGTCATCTTACTGGGCACGGGTACATCGCTAACCCAGGCGGCTGTTCGTATGTTGTCATCAGCAGGAGTGTTAATAGGTTTTTGCGGCGGAGGGGGGACACCCCTGTTGGCTGCAACCGAAGTAGAGTGGCTGTCGCCGCAAAGCGAATATCGGCCTACCGAATATATACAGGGCTGGATGGGGTTCTGGTTCGACGAGCAGAAACGGCTTGAGGCGGCCAAACACTTTCAAACCGCACGTATCCGGTTTATGCAAACGGTCTGGGCAAAAGACCGGAATTTAATCGACGCAGGCTTTCATTCGCAGGATGAGGACATCGCTTCAGTGCTGGGTCACACGCTGGCTGGCATCGAACAAGCACAGAAAGTCAGCAAATTATTACAAATAGAAGCCGAACTGACCAAACGGCTGTACAAAATCGCCGCCAACCGAACCAAACACGGCGATTTTGTTCGCACCAGAGAATCCGTCGATAGCGCCAACGACTTTCTCAATCATGGCAACTATCTGGCCTATGGCCTCGCCGCGACCACGCTATGGGTGCTGGGCATTCCCCACGGCTTCGCCGTCATGCACGGCAAGACCCGCCGCGGCGCGTTGGTATTTGACGTGGCTGATCTAATCAAGGACACGCTGGTGCTGCCCTGGTCATTCATCTGCGCCAAAGAAAATGCCACCGAGCAGGAATTTCGCCAGCAGTGTCTGCAAGCCTTTACCGACCACAAAGCGCTGGATTTTATGTTCGACCAGGTAAAAAATATTGCTATGGGACATAAGTCTAACGAAACATCGGCTAAACAACAGGGAGATACAGGGTGAACATATCACAGTCACAGCAAATGACTACATGTCACTTACCGATATGTTGAAAGCAAAGGGTGGTGAATTTTTCATATCTGACTGGCTCAGAAATCGAAACACCGTTGAATACCTGGGTATATGGGAGCGAATACACAACCCTGATTTTAATTATGGCGAATTCGCCATAATTAAAAGCTCTGCCGGATTAAATAGTTACAAAATCAGCGTTAAAGAGTGGGTATCCAAAACCAATGCCATTGGCGTAACTGCCAAAGCGGGACGTTATGGCGGAACGTATGCGCATAAAGACATTGCGTTCGAATTTGCAATGTGGATAAGCGCCGAATTCAAGATATACCTCATTAAAGAGTTTCAACAGCTAAAAGACCAGGAAAAGGAACAACTTGGCTGGGATATTCGTCGAAATATTACAAAAATAAATTATCGAATTCATACTGACGCCATTAAAGAAAATCTGATTCCTGAACATTTGACCAAAGAGCAAATCAATTTTGTTTATGCCAGTGAGGCGGATGTGCTGAATGTGGCCCTGTTTGGCAAAACAGCAGCCCAATGGCGAAAGGAAAACCCGGATACAAGGGGCAATATCCGTGATTATGCCAATACTGCCCAACTGGTCTGTCTGGCCAATATGGAAAATCTGAACACCGTTTTCATCAATGAAGGATTGCCACAGAATGAACGACTGACACGTCTGAACCAGATAGCCATTTCACAGATGAAGCTGTTAATTGAAGATAACACCATCAAAAAATCAGAAAAGGATCAATAAACCATGATGGTCACCTTCGTCTCACAATGCGAAAAAAAGGCGCTCAACCGCACCCGCCGGGTACTCGACAGCTTCGCAGACCGCATCGGCGACAACACCTGGCAAACCGTGATTACCCAGGAAGGCCTCAATGCGGTCAAAAAATTATTACGTAAAACCGCCAGCAAAAACACCGCAGTGAGCTGCCACTGGATTAGAAGCCGCTCACGCTCTGAGCTGGTTTGGGTGGTGGGGAACAGGAAAAAGTTTAATGAGCAGGGCGTGGTGCCGGTGAATT
>WFVD01000025.1 GCA_015491865.1 Gammaproteobacteria bacterium | reverse complement strand
TGGTGGACGCCATGCTGCAACTGCCCCGGCAGTCCTATGAAACCGGTGGCATCACCAACGATCTGGCGCGTGCGCGTGAGTTGATGGCGAATGGGGCGGATTTCGAGGCGGCGCGATTTTGGGTGTTTCGGCGCGAGGGTCTGCCTTGTTATCGCTGTGGTGAGCCCATTACCAAACAGATATTGAACGGGCAGTCGACCTATCTGTGCCTGCAATGCCAGCCGACTGAGTCATGATGCTTGTGTAGCTTGGGTTGTGCGTGCCACAAGTGGTGGGCGATGGACAAATCACGGTATAAAAAAGCGCGGGCATTGCCCGCGCTTTTCTTGCTTGGTGAAAATTAGGTCGCTTAGCTGGGCCAACTGCCGCTGAAAGAGGCGATGCTGCCACTGCCATCATCGTAGGTACCGCTATAACCCGAACAGCTATCGAAGCTGATCGTGCCGGAAGAGCCATTGGTTCCGGTGTAGCTGATGGTGCCGCTGTCAGGCATGCCGTTCTCGCAGTTAAAGGTTATCGGCGAAGTGGTCATGATAGAGACGCAACCATAGCTGGGATGGCAAAAGGAAGCATCTACCGAGTAGCCGGCGCTGTTATTTCCGCTGATGCTGACGTCACTCATTCGGTAGGTTGAGCCGTCTGAGCCTGCGTAGTCCGATGATATGGTGCAGCTGGAAAATGAGTTGTCGCAGGTAATGGTGCTATTCATGGTATAGGTTTCACCGTTATAACGTACGGTGAGGTTACGGTAGGTCATGGAAATGTGGGTTTCTGTCTGGGAGTAGATGATGGCGCCGTTTATCGTCATCCTCCCGTAGCCCACTCCTGCATCCATGCAGAAATTATTGTAGGTGATGGTCCCGTTGAGCTTACTCGAACTTCCGAAGTCATCCGGGATAGTAATGTTGCCACCGCAATAACCTATATCAGCGGGGAAGTCATCTCCATCCAAGACGATTCCGAGTGGCAGGTCGATGCTGCGTTTGCTGTCAATTAGACGACGGGTGATGTCGCTGAGTTTCTGGTTCAGTCGTGACACCGAATTTTTGCTGATAGCGACACCAAAGGGCAGTGCATCTCCACTGGTTTCAGTCTCAATCGCCTGCACGACACCTTCGGTTGCGCTGGTACCGATTTCCTCGGCGTTGGCTGCGTTGATGGCGGCGGGACTGGTGGAGCCGGTATAGGTAACAGCACCTTTGTCGCTATTGTCAGGGTTATTGCTGCCGCTGCTACAGCCCGCAATAGTGACGGCGGAGATAAGCGCCAAGACGGTAAATGATATTATTGGAATCTTCATTGAGTTTCTCTCCTTGATAATGATGGTTTTTTCATGGGCACAGCACCAAATGACGGCTGATTTGGTTGCGAAGGGGATTCCATGCAATTAGTGTGCCATTGCTGTAGTTTATTGAAATAGTAGTGTTTTGTTTCAAGCTAAACATCACCGGCGTGGAACTGTAAGATATTTCGACAACTACGGCAGGTTGGCATGAGGCACGGTGTTCTGGCAAGAGGGAGGCCTGCCTTGTTATCGCTCTGCTCAATCCGAGCTACTTTGCTGTTTGCATCATTGGGTTGCCGTTATTTGTCGGAAAGTTACAGGATGATTGGTGAATGGCAGAATGGGCGAAGTTGTCAATAAATTGACGATCTCGCTGTTTTATTTATACTTTTGTAAATCACTGCCGCATCGGCAAGGGGTAATGGCCTGTCTAATGCGGGGACAAGGCCGGCGAAAAATGATGTGGCCAGACAATAATTTATTCGGGATGTCGAGGTTGTACTGAAATGCGAAAGGCTTCTTTTTCTGCCTTCGTCGCTGGGGGCTGGCGACTGGCGGGTTTTCTCTTGTTATCAGGGGGGGTGTTTTCAAATGCCAGTGCCGATGGCTGGGATCCTGGTTCGGGAACCACGGCCACCGGGAGTATTGTCAATACCCGCCATAATCTGACCGTCAGTTGGTACGCGTATGACTACATGTCGAGCGCGCGCAATCAGTACAACGATGTCTGCGTTTATTGCCACACCCCGC
>WFVD01000024.1 GCA_015491865.1 Gammaproteobacteria bacterium | reverse complement strand
GTTCAGAAAATGGATCGTGTTGCAACGCCTCTTCCACCAGTATTGCCAGCCCGTTGATGCCCTTGCGGAAATCGCAATATCTCGACATAGATACACCGCTGGCAGGTCGTTCGATGGGCGCATCATCCAATGGTGACCGCCGTGTTCAGTACGGTGGCTAATGTACTGGTATCGACTGAGCCGCTGAAGGAAATCGAGATACCATTGGGCAATTGAATGCACCACGCGTTGGTCACCATCGAATCAGCCACCTGCGCCCGCTGGAACCGGGCTGGTCGTGTGCGTGGCAACACACCTTTGTTGATCAACGCCTTCTTGCCTGCATACATTGTCTTGGCTTTGATCTCATGAGCTTTTGCATATGAGGCAATGCCTTTGCCCGAGGCCTCGCAGGCCTGGAGGTGGTGAAGTCAGTAACGTTGGCGTTCTGTCAGAGAAATTCCTTGTGCGTTATCCATTGGCGTACTCCGCTATTATTGAAATGCATAGCGCGTGCTGGATGTTACCAGGTTGATAGGGTGGGGTTTGTTTTGCGCTTACTGAATAATTACCATCTATAGTGATCTGTAGTAATTCAAAGATGATATGAAAGCTGCCGGATTTATGGAAGCGCATTGTCAGGTTAGATTCAATTCAGCCAGGTACGGCTCTATCAGGAGCTGATTTGCGCCACGCCGTTAAACAAACTTTAGAGAGTAAATAACGCTCTTCTTATACTGGCGCCCCGAAGAGGATTCGAACCTCTGGCCTTCCCCTTAGGAGGGGGACGCTCTATCCAGCTGAGCTACCGGGGCATACGAACGATATTTTTGAGAAGCAATTATAACGGAGTTATACAGGGTAGTGATACTCTATTTCACGAATTTTTTCATGATAACCGGCGAGCTTGTTTGCGCCTAAACCCATTCAAGAAGTGCTTTCTTTACCACTTCCAGGTTTATCGGTTTAGTAAGATAGTCATCCATACCGGCATCAAGGCATTTCTCACGATCACCCGGCAGCGCGTGGGCGGTCATTGCTATAATCGGTATGCGACGCACCCCATCCTCTTTTTCCAGTAGTCGTATCTTTCGTGTCGCTGCATAGCCATCAACTACAGGCATTTGACAATCCATCAAGACCAGCTTGTAGCCGTGATTAACATCAGTCAATGCCGAGATAGCCTCCTCCCCATTATTGGCAATATCGGATTTCACACCTATTTTTTTAAGCATAGCCGCAATCACTTTCTGATTAACTACATTGTCCTCAGCAACCAATATAGTGACATCATTTAGCTCAGTATTGTCATCATCGACAATAGCTGATTCGATAATTCCACGCCCTTCGCATTCGCCTCCTAGTAGCCTGCTAATTTTAATGAGAAGCTCACCAGGTAGAATAGGACGACTTAATAAAATAATTTCGTTAGCAACATTATTAGCGATGATTGAGCGGTAAGGAAGGCCATCAATCTCTGTAAATAACGTTTTGATATTTAGTCTGGAAATTCCATCAACCATTTTAACAACATCATTTGTCAGGTTTTCATGCTGTAATGGGTCTAGCTCAACAATCAATATTTCATTATCACCTCTCTTCGCACCATCAAGACCAGAAAGAAGCTCTTCTACTCTAATAAAACTAACTTCACACTCCCAATCTGTTAATTGAGTAAAAAAGTTATTTTTAATAATATTGTTCTCAGATAACAATAGAACATGGCATGGCTTAAATAACATGCCAGACTCTGACTTATCAGACCTTTTAAAAGTTGCGGTAAATGAGAAACAGCTCCCCTGACCTGGATCAGACTCTACTGATATTTCACCACCCATCATTGTCACAAACCGTTTACATATTGACAGCCCTAGCCCTGAACCACCGTAATTACGTCGTTCAGAATTATCTGCCTGGGAGAACTCTTCAAATATTCTTTCAGCATCAGCCTCCTCAATCCCAATGCCGGTATCAGTCACCTCAAAACCAAGTATCATACTTTCATCAAAGAGTGATTTTACTGAGAGAGAGACCGACACCCCCCCCTCTCTAGTAAATTTTACAGCATTGCTAATTAGATTTGACAGGATCTGCCGTAACCTGCCTCCATCACCATAGACATAACGAGGAACATCTTTTGAGATAAAACAGGAGATAACAATATCATTATCATGCAATGTCTTTGAGGTTATATGAATCGCCTTCTCAACGACCTTATAAATATCAAAATCATCACAGTCAAGACTCATCCTACCGGCTTCGATCTTAGATAAATCTAGAACATCATTTAACAGAGAGTGTAATATTTCACCTGAAGCGTATGCTGACTCGATATAATCACGCTGCTCGTCATTAAGCGATGTATCTCGCACAAGACTCAGCATCCCAAGAACACCATTTATAGGGGTTCTGATTTCATGACTCATCATTGCTAAAAATTCGGATTTACTTCTCGCAGCGACAAGCGCCTCATCTCTCGCTTTAACTAATTCTCTATTAACTCGTTTAAGATCTTCCGTATGTGAATCAACCAGCGACTCTAGCTCCGAATATGACATGTGCATATTCTTTTCGATAATCTTTCTTTCTGTTACATCATGAACGATTGCGATAAAGACGCGCTTGTCACCGCTAAACATTTCACTCGTAGCAATCTCCATATAGAAAGTATCACCATTCTTTCTTAACCCAACAACCTCCCGTGGCCCAACACCCAGTACTTTACGTTTCTTAAAAGTGAGATAACGGTTAAGGTGCTCGTCATGGTGCTTTTTATCATCACCTGTCATCAATTCGGATACATTGTGACCAATAATATCAGTGGCATTCCAGCCAAAAATCTGCTCGGCAGCAGGATTAAAAGTAAGAATAACGCCTCTTTCATCGGAAGTAATAATACCTTCCGCAATATTGTCAATAACAGCTCTCAGGTTCTCCTGAACATCACGAATCTCATTTTTATTACGCACACGTTCACTAATATCACGCACAACGATTGACCACACCTCATGCCAGCCTACTTTTACACGAGTAAGGCTAAGCTCTACCTCTATAAACTGGTTATCGCTGGAGAGAGCATTAATCTCTATTGATTTAGATGCCGAATTCTCCCCAACACAATCATGTATCAAACTTTTATTATCTTTATTGCCAGAATATTCAGGAAAAAGAAAATCAATATTCCTGCCAACAATATCACTCTCCAGATAACCAAAAAGTTTCTTTACTGCCTGGTTAATATTGGTAATAACACCACTGTCATCACAGATAATGACACCATCTGTTGAAACGTTAATGATGCTATGCAGTTTAAGCTCACTCTCCAGCAAGTCATGTGACATTGCCTTGCTATTTTCCTGAGACTCCCCAAGCTCTTCCTCACGCTGAACAAGGGACGCTTTAACCGCCTCGTGATCCCTTAAAAGTGAGCGCCTCACTCTTAAGCTGTACTCCAGGGCTAAAATCGAGATTAGAGCTAAAACAAGAATCACAATGACTTCTATTCTGTATGTCTGAGAAGCCTTATCGGATGATGTTAAATAATGATCATCATTCGCCCCGGAGATACCAACACTCCACTGCCCCCAGAGCATATGATTGCCAATTGAATCAAAAGGCTCAGAATATTCAACACTACCATCCACCGGGGTTGTCACTGCACTACCCCTGCTATCAGGTGAATAGTATTTGGTGCCATCCAGGTTAAGATAATAACCAACCGGTAGCTGACGCTGTAACTGGTCAATACCTATCATGGCAGTCACCATCATTGGATTTTTCTCATCAGTTTTTACTGCTAAAAGCATGGAATAGTAGATATGGTGTTTTTTTCGATCAGATGTACTACTTATGATTGCTGGCCGTTTATCACCATAAAGTGGCACCTCATTCTGGGATAGCCACTCATAATGCTTTTGAATATGGATAACATCATAATCACCGATGTCACCTGAAAGTAGAGAGTAGCTTTTAATCACCTCATCATGCTGAGTGATGAGTAGCTCGTGTAAAGAAGCCGTTTTTTGTAGCTGGTGGAATCGCCTGACTAAATCAATATTCTCACCAGCCTGGCTCACAATTTCTTTAAGGTCTGCATAGCCCGTCTTACTTTCATAGCTCTCCAGATGATTAACCGCCTCAAATATATCGGAGGCAACAACTTCCATCTCACGTTCTACTGCAACCATGATATGGCTAATCTGCGCCTCTGCCTGACGCTCGAAACTGGAGTGGATACTCGCAACCTGCTGCTGATATTGCCAGCTCATCAAAAATATTGCTAAAGTAGCAAATACGACAACAACTGCCTGCCCACCCCTGCTCACTGTTATCCTTTTAAACCTCATTACAGAATTTAGATACCCAACATTCGCCCATATGAACACCGCCTCTGAATAAAAGAGACGAGCGATTGTTACATTACAAACAGCATCACTAGATATTTCATGTGAAAAATAGACCTACGACTATTTCGGCGATTAATAGAGATAACGCCGCACTGTTCATATCGGCATTTATTTTCACTGCATTAGAGATAACACCATGATTTTGCGATATAATTCTTACAGGACCTAACTTGACACAAGTTTCTTGATTTAAATCAAAACGTTATAAAACCCTATTATGAATACTACAGAAATCACCAACCGCTGGGACAATGAAACAGCTTCTAAGCTGACCGATGACCTCTCACTACGCGTCTATACATCCCGCCTTCTTGGAGAAGATAAAACCCTCGTTCTTCACGGTGGTGGAAATACATCTGTTAAGATCGAAGAGACAACCATCACAGGCGAACGAGAAGAGATCCTCTATGTGAAAGGCAGCGGCTGGGATCTTGAAACGATAGAAGCCCCTGGCTTCTCTCCTGTACGTTTAGCACACCTTATTAAACTTGCCCAACTTGAACAGCTCTCCGATATTGAGATGGTCAATGAACTGCGCAGCCATATGACGCAGGCAAATGCACCAACCCCGTCGGTCGAGGCGATCTTACACGCAACAATCCCGCATAAATTTGTCGACCACACCCATGCAGACGCTGTTGTATCGATTACAAATACAGTGGATGGCGAGGCACGTATCCGTGAGATATATGGCGATGAAGTGATCGTTATTCCCTACGTCATGCCAGGCTTCGACCTTGCTCGCCTCTGTGCTACACGCTTCCGCGAGGAAGCAACGGATAAAACCATCGGGATGATATTGATGAACCACGGCGTCTTTTCATTCGGTGAGAGCGCCAGGGACTCTTATGAGCGAATGATTGAGCTTGTTTCACGAGCAAAAGCTTATCTCCACATAAACAACGCATGGGATATCGGCTATTCACCAACACCACCACATAAAATTAATGTTGAAGCGCTCTCAAGATTGAGACTACAGGCCTCTAAAACTGCCGGCGTTCCGATGCTACTTTCAAGCCATCATGAAGAGAAGGTACGCGCTTTTTCACAGCGAAACGACCTGGAGCGCATTACACAATCAGGCCCGGCAACGCCAGATCACGTGATTCGCACTAAACGTATCCCTTTGCTCGGGCAGGACATTGCAGCTTATAGCAGAGCCTACACCGCCTATTTTGAAACTCAGGCACCACAGGCCAGTGAAACCAAGACAATGCTGGATAGCTGCCCACGGGTCGTTATAGACCCTGAGCTGGGCTTATGTACAATCGGACGAAGCGGTAAAGAGAGCGATATCATTGCTGATATCTACCGTCACACCATCGATATTATTCTACGCGCCGAAAAGCTTGGCGGTTACCAGGCGCTTCCTGCAAAGGATATTTTTGATGTCGAATACTGGAGCCTTGAACAGGCCAAGCTTAAAAAAGCAGGCTCTCCTCCATCACTCTCGGGTGAAGTTGTACTCATAACCGGCGCAGCCTCTGGCATTGGAAAAGCCTCAGTCACAGCATTTCTTAAGAAAGGGGCCGCCGTCATCGCACTTGATATTAACCATCATGTGACCACACTCTACAAACATGCAAATTACATTGGAATTAGCTGTGATATCACTTCACCGACAGCGCTTGAAGGCGCCATTCAATCAGGTGTCAGCCGATTTGGTGGTATTGATATGCTACTACTTAATGCCGGCATTTTCCCTCCGAGTAATCGCATTGACTCGCTCAGCGATGAACAGTGGCGTTCGGTCATGTCAGTCAATCTTGATGCGAATCTGAGAATTATGCGCCAGTGCCATCCACTACTAAAACGCGCCTACCGTGGTGGACGGATTGTAATTATCGGCTCAAAGAATGTAGCAGCGCCAGGCCCTGGTGCAGCAGCCTATTCCGCTTCAAAAGCGGCACTTGGGCAGTTAGCCCGCATCGCAGCACTAGAATGGAGCGAAGATAACATCCGCATTAACAGCATTCATCCAGACGCGGTATTCGATACTGCCATCTGGAGCGACGAAGTGCTTGAATCACGAGCAAAACATTATGGTATAACTATTGAAGCCTATAAAAAGAAAAATCTGCTCAAAGTTGAGATTTATTCATCAGATGTCGCCGCACTTGCCGCTGAAATGTGCGACACATTGTTCTCAAAAATTACTGGTGCCAATGTACCTCTTGATGGTGGGAATGAGCGTGTTATTTAAAAGCGTTACGATACAGCCATGTCAAAAGACTCTAGCAGAGAGCTGTCTTTTTTAATAATGACATCAGGAGAAAAGGTGGTCCATTTTCGCCTGTTTTCTGTCGTCAGATAGATGGTTTTGATAGTCGAAAACCGCGGCGTTATTTTCACAAACCCAATCAACTCCGAGCCGTTTATATATTTATTCTGCTCCGATGTCACAAAAATATTGAAAGGTCTGGAAACAAGATGCTGAATTGCCTGCACTCCATCCTGAACCAGTGTAGTTTCATAGCCATTACTCTGCAGCGTTGCGATAATTTGACTGGCCAGACTCTTCATCGGCTCCAGTACCAGTGCAAACTCATTTGAATGGAGAGAGGCTTTATCTTCAACCATCAACTTTCTAAGATCACGCTCGCCTGCCAGCCACGCTAACGCCATTTTCTCAACAAGATCTAACTCATGGTGCATTTTTATAAAGACATCAGGTTTGTTGTGATCACCATGGGACTTCAACAGGGTTAGATAGTTTTCCAGCTGATGAAAAACTGTGCTTATACTGTACATACCAAAGATACCACCAGTCCCTTTAGCTCCATGAAAACGACGAAATAGCTCTTCATAGACTTCCTGACCGCCCGCATCCCCTTCATTATCAAGCTCCAGGAGAAGATTATGAAAAAAGCTCAGACGGTTATCAACGAGGTCCTGCACAAAATCATTACCCAAACTTTCAATAAGAGCTTGCTCATCCATCGCCTACTTCCTTAATCCTGACTAAGTACATTATGGCTACGCCATATAAAACATAATAATTAACCATTATCACGTAATAGTTTACAGTAGAACAGGGCCATTAAGGGCAGCTCTGTTTTACAGGAATATCAAATGAGACAACCGCCCCCATACCTGCATTATTTTCTATCCTGATAAAACCACCATGCTGGTCGATAATCTTCTTACATACAGCTAACCCCAAACCACTGGTATTACTATCTCTACCACGAAGTGATATCACCTGCGAGAACTTGTCAAACAGCGATGAAATTAACTCATCAGGGATTCCACCGCCACAATCTGCAATAGAAACTCTGGCTTTTCTACATTCATCAGATGAACTGGTGACTTCTGATATGTTAATTTTGATGACCCCATTAACTGGCGTTCGTTCAATCGCACTGGAGATCACATTCAAAATTACCTGCCCGATTCTTGCTGTATCAAACTCTACAAATAGCGGTTCATGGTTACTTTCAATCTCAGCCAGAATACCCTCTTCATACATCAGAGGTTTTAGCGACTTGACTACATCACGAACAATAGAAACCATATCGCTCTTTGAGTAATTAAACCCCATCAGGCCAGCCTCCAGCCTGGAGAGGTCTATTATATCGTTAAGCAGTAGTAACAGAGTGCGGCTGTTGCTGTTAATTTCCCTCAAGTTATCTATTTGCCTTACCTTATCCCATTTATCAATATTGATTACTCCCATATCAGTCATGCCGATAATTGAATGTAGTGGGGTTTTCAGCTCTGAGGAAATATTTGCGACAAGACTACTCTCTATCTCACTCAAACTCTCTGCACTACCCTTCTCCTCCTTAACTTCCCTGCTCACCTCCTTTAACGCAAGCTTATTTCTATATAATTCAACAAACATATTAACCTTGCTTTTCAGTACATAGGGATTTAAAGGTTTTTCAATATAATCAATAGCGCCTACACCATAACCATGCATCACACTTCTCTCATCCAGTGAATTAGCAGTGACAAACATAATAGGTATATGGCAGCTATGCTCTGCTGACCGCATCTTCTCTGCTGTCTGATATCCATTTAGCAGGGGCATCTGTACATCTATCAGCGCTAATGCAAAATCATGTTCCAAAGTATATGAAAGCGCTTTATATGGATCTGTTGATGTTACCAAGTCGATATCCAGATCAGATAACACATGTTCCATTGCGGTAATGTTTTCCCTGGCATCATCAACAATAAGTATTTTTGGGCGTGGCTGCTTTCCTGAAACTCTATTTATCTCTACAAACTCTCTCACTTTCTGTTCGTTCATTAGATTCTCCTCTACCCACCAGTCTCATTAAGCTTCAGGTCAACATTAATATCGAACAAATCCTTCACCATTAAAAAATCGTTATACCTCAAAAGGCTTAACCAACCTCTGGCTCATTGTGATGATGAGGCATTAAGCGACAAAGTCATCGTTTAACTCAACGGTTCATCTAACATCGAGATTGCCGTACTTTTCTCAAATAGAACAAAATGATCCGTTATAACTGGCACTAAGGCCATATAACCGAGAGGATGAAATAAACAGAAAATCGGGATAAAATCAGGGGGTTAAACGGAGCACATCTATTCATCATCCATGACCTCAATAACTGCGGCGTCAATGCCAGTTCCTTCTTCATAGCGTTATCGGCGATCAAAATAGGAGCTTTAACTAGAAAATAACATGAGTACGATTCGATAGATGCTACTGCCTCTTAAAATATCGCCTCCAACATCGGGCCAGTTAAAGTCACTGCGCTATCTATCAACCAGCTACTGCCCATATAGTGACAACATGCTATATTCGTGTTGCAGGCTGCTAAAGAAACGCTAATAACCTTTTTGGGACGATCATATTTAACAGGATTATGTGCCTCGCCATACCCATGCAGATAACAGAAATCGATGGTGATCTCGCCTCATGTCACTCAGGAGGCATTACCCGAACTGTTAATCTATTCATATTTGAACGTGGCGTGCTGAAACCTGGCGACTATGTACTGGTACACGTTGGGTATGCGATCCAGAAAATCGATCCCGAAGCGGCTCAGCTTGCCTGGGAAACTGAGCGTGAGATGCAGGGAGCAATCAGAGGTGACCCGAATGCATGAGCTCTCACTCTGTCGGGGTATGCTGCAACAGGTGACTCGGATCGCAGAAGCACATCACGCCATAGCAATCAACGCCATTCGCCTCCATATTGGCCCACTGGCAGGGGTCGAAGTAGCGCTGCTGGAACGCGCTTTTCCTCTGGTCTCACGCGGTACGATCGCTGAACATGCCGCACTTGAGGTCACCCGATCAGTAGTGACTATTTATTGTAGAAAGTGTGGCAACAAGTGTGAGCCGAAGAGGTTGCTCATCTGTAACAGTTGTCACAACAGCGTAACACAGCTACTCAGCGGTGATGAGATGAGAATCGAAAACATCGTGCTTAAAAAACGGGATCAAACAGGCCATGTGCACTAATTGCGGCTGCAATGGCGGCAAACGATACAGGGTTCAGGGCGATGGTTTTTCAGCGGATCACGCCCCAGCTGGCGAGACTGTTATCGTTGATGTTCATCGCACGCTGTTATTTGATAATGACCAGCAGGCTGCACGCAACCGTCAACGGCTAACAAAACACAACATCACGGCTATTAACCTGATGTCCTCACCCGGCTCAGGAAAGACGACCCTGCTGGAATGCACCATCGATGAACTGCTAAGCCGCTATCACATTGCCGTAATTGAGGGTGATCTCGAAACAGAAAACGATGCCAGACGAATCCGTGCGAAGGGGGTCGAAGCAGTTCAGATCACCACAGGGAACGCCTGCCACCTTGATGCAACGATGGTGGACAGTGCACTACAGCAACTCGACCTTGAACAGATAGATCTGCTTTTTATCGAAAATGTCGGCAACCTTGTCTGCCCTGCCAGCTTCGACCTCGGCCAGCACCGCAATGTCACACTACTCTCAACAACCGAGGGTGATGATAAACCGGAAAAATATCCGCTCATCTTCCGCGCCTCTGATCTGCTGCTCATCAGTAAGATTGATCTTCTGCCGCTGCTTGATGAGTTCGATCTACAATGTGCTACAGACTCATTCGCCTCTGTTGCCGCGGACACTCCACTATTACCGCTCTCAGCAAAACGGGGCGATGGCGTTGCCCAGTGGCTGGCGTGGCTCAACGACACACATCAGCATCTTCAACGGAGCAGCTGAATAATGTCGAATCAGCGTGCCAGGCAGTTGCTCGACCAGATCAATACCCTCGCCCCGTCTAACCCATTCAAAATCATGAATGTGTGTGGTGGCCACGAACGCACCATCAACCTGGCCGGCTTACGCTCACTACTCCCCGGCCATATTGAGCTTATCCCCGGCCCCGGCTGCCCCGTCTGTATCTGCCCGGAAGAGACCATTGCGATGGCGATAGCGATCGCCCTCAATGAGCCGGTGGTCGTCGTCACCTTTGGGGATATGCTGCACGTGCCGATCAATACAGCCAGAGGCGAACCACGTTCACTTGAGCAGGCACGCGCGGCAGGTGCCAACATCCATCCCATCGCATCGCCACTTGAGGCGCGCACCATTGCACTGCGACACCCCACTCAACAGGTTGTTTTCTTTATGGCTGGATTTGAAACCACTAGCGCACCAACAGCGGCGCTCATCGCAGAAGGTATTCCAGACAATCTGCTTCTATTACTCGCCGCACGTCGGACCTGGCCGGCTGTTGCACAGCTGTTAAATAGAGACCAGGCCGGTTTTGATGCATTGATCGCCCCTGGCCATGTTAGTGCCGTAATGGGTAGCGATGAGTGGCGCTTTGTAGCAGAGCGGCACCAGCGCCCTGTCGCAGTTGCCGGCTTCGATGCCGCGTCACTGCTTGCGGCGATCTGCTCTGTCACCCAGCAGGCGATAAACGGCGAAGCCACGCTCGTAAACAGTTACCCCGCAGTCGTCACGCCATCAGGGAACCGTCATGCACAGCACCTGATTGACCAGACGTTTACGACTGTCGACAGCCGCTGGCGCGGCATTGGCACCATTCCCGCATCGGGTTACGCGCTTAAGAAGAAATATCGGTTGCACGATGCCCATATTCATTTTTCAAAGTACAGCGCACAGTCTCACCATAAAGATGAGATGCCGCCCGGCTGCGACTGTGCAAAAGTGATACTGGGAAAAGAGCCCCCGGATCACTGTCCGCTCTACGGTACCGCCTGTACACCATCAAACCCAGTCGGCCCCTGCATGGTCTCGGATGAAGGGGCGTGCCGCATCTGGTGGAGCAGCGGCTTGCATAAACAGCGCAGAGCAAAACAGGCGTAGCCGATCGATGCAACCAGATCACACCACTTCCACTATCCATCTACGCCTGAGCGGCAAGGTTCAGGGGGTCGGATTTCGGCCTCATATCTACCGTATCGCAACAGCGCTTGGCATCACAGGCTGGGCACGTAACCTGCGTGGTGAAGTTGAGATCATGGCAAGCGGAACAGAGCAGGCAACCGCACTTTTTATGCGACGACTGATCAAAGAGGCACCGGCAGTCGCCTCTCCTCGTATCAGCCAACGGAATGAGATCGACAGCGCCCGTCTCGCCGCTACTGCTCGCTTTGCCATTCTCGACAGCATCCATAACGAGGGGCACAACATCCACCTGCCGTGCGATCTCGACTGCTGTCCGCGCTGTCTCGATGAACTCAACGACCCGGCTAACCGCCGCTACCGCTACCCATTCATCAACTGCGCACAGTGCGGCCCTCGCTACACCGCCATCACACAGCTGCCGTATGACCGCAGCAGTACCAGCATGGCGAACTTCCCACGCTGCACTCAATGTGAGAAAGAGTACCGCGATCCCGCTGATCGCCGCTTTCATACCGAGGCGATCTCCTGCTCGATGTGCGGTCCACAGCTCACCTTTGTAGCAGGTAACATCCGCCTCAACGACACCGCTGATGCACTCATTAAAACAGAGCAGCTATTACGCGCAGGCAAGAGCATCGCGGTTAAGGGGATCGGCGGCTACCACCTCTTATGCACCGCCAGTAGCGACGCAGCCGTCGCCCGTTTACGCAGACAGAAGGGGCGCCCAGATAAACCGTTAGCGGTGATGTTCCGTAATATCGATGCCGTGCAGCGGGAACTGCTCTGCGATGAAACCACCACGGCACTGCTGTGTGAGCGCAGCCGTCCGATTGTATTATGTGAAAAAAGGGCCGCCACCACACTTTCGACATTGATCGCACCGGGACTCAACCAGATCGGCGCACTGCTACCCTATAGCCCACTCCACCAGTTGATCTTAAATAGCACCGACACCGCCCTGGTCGTCACGTCGGCCAATATCAGCGGTGAGCCGGTGATCACTGAGGGCGATGAGCTTGAAGCGAGGTCTGGCAATATTGCGGACGCATTTCTGCATCATGACCGCCCCATCATTCACAGCGCAGATGATAGTCTGTTTCAGGTCATCGATAAAAAACCGCGCCCGCTGCGACTCGGGCGGGGCCATGCACCATTAGAACGCTCACTTCCTGTGACACTCGACAGACCACTGCTCGCCGTCGGTGGGCAGATGAAAAACAGCATCGCCCTTGCGTGGGATAACCGTATCGTACTCTCACCACATATCGGCGAGCTTGACTCACCACGCAGTGCCGATCTTTTCAGAAAAACCATCAATTCACTACAGCACCATTACGCCGTTAGCGCCGAAGGCGTTATCTGTGATGCACATCCAGACTACTTCAGCCATCGCTGGGCCGCCGATAACAGCCTGCCCGTCACCAGGGTCTATCACCACCACGCTCACGCCTCTGCTGTTGTCGGTGAACAAGCTATCGAAGAGCGCTGCCTCGTCTTTACCTGGGACGGTACGGGTCTCGGACGCGACGGCACATTGTGGGGAGGCGATGCGCTGCTTGGACAGCCCGGCTTGTGGCAACGTGTGGCCACCATGCGGCCATTTCGTCTGCCCGGTGGTGAACGCACCGCACGGGAAGCGTGGCGCTGTGCAGCATCACTCTGCTGGCATGCCGGTGAGACGTGGGCCAACCACCCTCAAGCGGCGCTGCTGTTGAGCGCCTGGAAAAAAGGGATCAACGCACCGTTCACCTCATCGGCAGGGCGCCTCTTTGATGGCGCGGCGTCGCTACTCGGTCTGACCGATCACGCGACCTTTGAAGGTCAGGCCGCGATGCTGCTACAAGCCAGTGCAAACAATATCCCCTCCCCTAGCGCAGACCCTCTCCCCTCTATCGCCAACAGTGAAGGTGTTCTGGTGAGCGACTGGCAGCCGTTACTGGTAGCGCTTCGGAATCAGAATGAACCTGTCGCACAGCGTGCCGCCCTCTTTCACAGCGTGCTCGCCCACACAATCTGCGATCTGGCCGTGCAGATTCGCCAACAGCACGGCCCATTTATTGTCGGACTTAACGGCGGTGTCTTCCAGAACCGGCGCCTGGCAGAACAGGCGATAGCACTGCTTGAACGGCAGGATTTTAAGGTCATCCTGCCACAGCAGCTCCCCTGCAATGATGCCGCGCTCTGTTACGGGCAGATCATTGAGGCAGCCGCACAGCGATGAAGCGGCGCGATGAGAGCCACATCACCCTCGCGCACGGCAACGGTGGCCGCCGCATGCGTGCATTGATCTCAGAAATTTTCGTTCGATACCTCGGCAATGCGTCACTCGACCCTGACTGTGATGCCGTAACGCTCCCCTTTCCTCAAGCGGAGCTACTCTTTAGCACTGACGGTTTTACCGTCGATCCACTGGAATTCCCTGGCGGCGATATCGGTTCACTGGCAATCCACGGCACCGTCAATGATCTCGCGGTCTCGGGAGCAACGCCACAATACCTCAGCCTTAACACCTTTATCGAAGAGGGACTGGAGATCGCACAGCTAACGCGCATCATCAAGAGCATGGGGAGTGCCGCTCAGGCCTGCGGCGTAAAGGTGGTCGCTGGCGATACCAAGGTGGTACGCCGTGGCGAAGGGAGCGGCCTCTACCTCGCCACCAGCGGCATCGGGGTAAAGGCTACGATGCAGAGAGTCGCCATGTCACAGATCAGGGGCGATGATGCCATCATCGTAAGTGGCCCGATTGGTGATCACGGCACCGCAGTGCTGCTGGCACGTGAACAGTTTGGACTACAGGGCGAGCTGAAATCCGATGCCGCCTCTGTGGTGCCAATCACAAACACATTGCTGGAATTTAGTGGCCTGCGTTTTATGCGCGACCCTACTCGCGGCGGTGTCGCGACAGTGCTACATGAGATCCATCGCTCAACTGGCCTTGGGGTACATCTGCAGCAGGCGGCTATTCCAGTACGTGATGAGGTCACATCCGTATGTGAAATCCTCGGCTACGACCCGCTCTATCTCGCCTGTGAAGGGCGGGTGGTGGCGGTCATCGACCAGACTCAGGCAGATACTGCACTCAGGGCGCTACAGCGACTCAGTGACGGGCGTGAGGCTGCCATCATCGGCAACGTCTCCAGCCACACGCCCTATGTTATGCTTGAGACACCACTGGGCGGACAACGAATCGTTGAAGAGCTGGAAGATGACCCTTTACCACGCATATGTTGAGAGAGGTGACAGAGCGATATGACGCACACCCTGCCGCCCCATTTTCTGCCACGAGATCAGTTACAGCAACTGTTCGATAACCTGCAGCGCAGTGGCCATCAGATTTACGGGCCGCAGGTTCGCGATGGGGCCATCGTCTACGCGCCACTGAAGAGCACATCAGCACTACCGCAAGGCGTTGAAGACCACCACGCCCCTGCCAGTTACCGTTTGATAAACAACGGTAGCGAACACTGGTTTGACTGGGTCTCCACGGCGCAGGGGGTCAAACCACTGCTATTCAGGCCGCGCGAAACCCTCTGGCGTGCGACCCGCGATACGACAGGCGCCCCCCATTTTGAAGACCCCGCTAACAGCACAGAGAAGCTGGCAATCATCGGACTGCGCGCCTGCGACCTCGCCGCACTCAGACTACAGGACCGGCACTTCCTCTCTGTCAACCATAGCCCCGATCCCTTTTATGCAGCACGCCGTCAACATCTCTTTATTATCGCGATCAACTGCACCCGCGCTGTTGAGAGCTGTTTCTGTAGCAGCACTGGCGACGGCCCGAGGTGTGACCCTACTGCTGGTTTTGATATTGCGATGACAGAACTCGATAGCGGTTTCGTCATCACCAGCGCCACCCCTCAGGGCAGGCAGGTGACTAAGCCGCTCACGCTACGCAGTGCCAGTAAAGCAGAGTGTGATGAAGCAGCTCAACACGAAGCCAATGCCACTCGACAGGTACGGGCCGTGCCGTCGCAAAACATGCGCGATACTCTGTTTAATGCGCTCGACCATCCACAGTGGGATAAGATCGCCAGCCGCTGCCTCTCATGTGGCAACTGCACCTCTGTCTGCCCCAGCTGTTTCTGTTACAGTGAACAGAGCGAAGCAGAGCTCGATGGCAGCAGCAGCGAGCAGCAACGCGAATGGGACTCCTGTTTCACTCCGGGGCATAGCTATATGCACGGCATCACGCTGCGCCACGACACCCGGCTGCGCTATCGCCAGTGGCTAACACATAAATTTGCAGGCTGGCACGATCAATATGGCCGTTCCGGCTGCACCGGCTGCGGCCGCTGCATCACCTGGTGCCCACCGGGTATCGACCTCACCGCAGAACTCGCAATACTGAATCGCGCTGGAGGTGAAACCGATGATGGATAACCCCCACCGCCCCTGGCGTGCACGCGTCGTGGAACGGATCCAGGAGAGCGGCACCGTCTTTACCCTGCGACTGGAATTTCTCGATCCCGAAATACGTGCCGGTTACCGCTTCGCACCGGGGCAGTTCAACATGGTCTATCTCTACGGTGTGGGTGAAGTGGCCATCTCGATCGTCTCCGACCCCAAAGACCCAACACTGCTCGACCACACCATCCGCACCGTTGGACGTGTAACCAACGGCATCAGCCAGCTACAGGCGGGTGACATCATCGGCCTGCGGGGTCCTTACGGGCGCGGCTGGCCGATGCAAGAAGCTGAAGGGCGAGATGTGCTGGTGATTACCGGTGGACTCGGCTGCGCACCTGTCGTTTCAGTCATCAACTACATCGCTGAACGACGCAAACAGTTCGGTAAACTGACCATCCTGCAGGGGGTGAAACTCCCGAAGGATCTCATCTGGCGCGACCGCTTTGAGCGCTGGATTAAAGAACCCAACACCGAGGTCCTCCTCGCCGCCGACAAGGGTGACCCCTCCTGGCCGTGGCATGTCGGTCTGGTGGTTGAGCTGTTTGACCAGATGAGGCTGAGTGATCACACCATCGTGATGATGTGCGGCCCGGAGGGGATGATGCGAGCCTGCGTGGATGAACTGCTGCTACGCCAGATCCCGGAACATGCGATCTATCTCAGCATGGAGCGCAATATGCAATGCGCGCTCGGCCAATGTGGCCACTGCCAGTACGGCGCCGACTTTGTCTGCCGTGACGGCCCCGTCTTCTCCTATAAGCAGATCGAACCGCTCTTTACGCACAGTGGATTCTAATGAAGATCCATCACACAAAGCCTGCCGTTGCCGTCCATAAGTTCACCTCCTGTGACGGCTGCCAACTGGCAATTCTCAATCTCGGAGAGGCGCTGTTAACACTCGCAGAGCTGGTTGACATCAAACACTTTGCTGAAGCAGGCGTGCTGGATGAAGCTGCAGAGGTTGATATCGCCTTTATCGAAGGTAGCATCTCCACCCCACGAGAGATGGAACAGGTTAAAAAGATTCGTGAACAGAGCCGCTACCTGATCGCAATGGGCGCCTGCGCCACCTCGGGCGGCATCCAGGCACTGCGCAATATGAGTGACGGCCAGGGGTGGATCGATGCGATCTACGCCTCACCTGAGCACATTAAAAGCCTCACAACCGCTACCCCGCTCTCTGACCATGTGCGTATCGACCTGGAACTATGGGGCTGCCCGATCAATAGCCTCCAGATCAGCAGCACAATTCGTGCGCTGCTATTCGGTGTTTTGCCAGAGATAGAGCAGAGCAAAGTCTGCCTTGAGTGCAAACGTCATCAGAGCGTCTGCGTCATGGTAAGCCGAGGTGAGCCCTGCATGGGCCCCGTAACCAGCACAGGCTGCGGCGCGCTCTGCCCGCAGTTTGGGCGCGGCTGTTACGCCTGTTACGGCCCGGCAGAAAACCCCAATCCCAATGCGTTGGCAAACCGTTTTGAAGGGCTGGGGATGACGGCAGATGAGATCTCGCGCAATTTTCTCTTCATCAATAACAACGCCCCGGTATTTCATGCCATTGGACAAAAATACAGAAATAAAGGTCGAACCGATGAGTGACAGAACAATCAACATCAATGTGCCGGTGCTGGCGCGTGTCGAGGGTGAAGGGGCGCTCGACATCCGCGTCGAGGATGGCCGCATCACCGACCTGAAACTACGCATCTTTGAACCGCCACGGCTGTTTGAGAAACTCCTCGAAGGGCGACATTATTCAGAGGTGCCCGACATCGTCACCCGGATCTGCGGTATCTGTCCGGTCGCTTACCAGATGAGTGCCGTCTACGCCTTTGAAGCGCTCTTCGCTACTCAGATCACACCGTGGATCGATGCGATGCGGCGCGCCTATTACTGTGGCGAATGGATTGAAAGTCACGCATTACATATCCACCTGCTCGCCCTGCCGGACTTTCTTGGCTATAGCAGTGCCCCCGAAATGGCGAAGCAGTTCCCGGATGAAGTGCGGCGCGGACTAAAACTACAGGGACTCGGCAACGAACTGATCAAACTGTTTGGCGCGCGCTCGGTTAATCCAGTCGGCGTAAAAGTGGGTGGTTTTCACAAGGTGCCCAATGAGACAAGTGTCGCCGCGCTGGTTGAACGACTACGCAGTGCACTGCCCGATGCAAAGGGGCTGCTTGAATGGGTGGCGACGTTAAACTTTCCTGATCGCACACAGAAGTTTGTCTCTGTCACTCTTCAAAATCCAGTCGAATACCCAATCAACATGCTCGACACCACGTTGGTCACCAGCGCCGGGCACAATCTCGAAATCAACGCCTTTGAAGCTTATTTCAAAGAGTCACAGATACCACACTCCACCGCCCTGCACAGCCATCTTGACGGTAGCCCATACCTGGTCGGGCCGCTGGCACGGCTTAACCTCAATTATGAGCAGCTGCACGATGAGATTAAAGCGAGCCTGAGTAATACAAAGATCAGCTTTCCCAGTGACAACCCCTATCACAACATCGTCGCTCGCGCGGCAGAGATCTATTACAGCCTGCTTGAGGCGGTTCGCCTGCTGGAAGATTACACCTCTCCTGCCACTGCCGCAGTCGAAGTGACGCCGAAAGCTGGCAGCGCCTACGGCTGCAGCGAAGCACCACGCGGCACATTGTGGCACCGTTACGAGGTCAATGATGACGGCATCATCACATTTGCCAGGCTGGTACCGCCGACCAGCCAGAATCAGGCACGCATTGAGGAAGACCTGCGCCTGTCGCTGGAAGCCTTAGGGTTAGACAATGATGAAGTGACACTGCGCCAGCACGCCGAACAGGTGATTCGCAACTACGACCCCTGTATTTCATGCGCTACTCATTTTATTGATCTAACGGTAACACGCAATTGAAGCCAGATTTAAACAGAGCTCTCATCGTCGGCTTTGGTTCACCCTATGGTGATGATCAGTTTGGCTGGCAGGTGATTAAAAAACTGCAAACAGCACTAAAAAATCGGAATGGCGTTCGCGCCATCTGCTGTGACCACAGCGGTGTTGACTGGATTCATCAATACCAGCCACCTGAAGAGTTGATCTTTGTTGATGCAGTAAAGAGCGGTGCAACACCTGGTACGCTACACCGTCTGTCATTGGATCCCAGTGAGAAATTAACACTACCACCGGCAACATCAAGCCACGGCATCGGTCTGCAACAGGGACTGGCCATCGCAGCAGCCATCACCGAATTACCCACTAAGATTGAATTTTACGGCGTAGAACTGGAACAGTGCGATGCCAGCAATACAGCATCACCAGCCACTATTGAACAAGTAGAAAAGAGCACCCGGCAAATTTTAAAAAGCAGCTGCCTCTGTTATCCGGGCTGAGCGGTTCTCATTGCTCTCTATGAAGAGGCCTTAATAAATAACCAGCCCAGTAATCCCAAAAAAGTAACGCTAATCAAAATGAGTACTTTCATCTCCTGCTCTCCAGGTACAGACACCACTGGCCACCAATGTAAAGCTGGCTGATGCCTCATACCAAATGCAAATTTTAAAACTTCTGGTGCAAAAAGTTGCACCGGCCAATAAACACTCAATCATCTACCGTCTAGTTGACCATAATTATTTAATCAGAAAAATTCTGATTTTTCGTCTTTATTCATTGAGTAACCCTGACGATTGCAGATAGCGTATCTTCATTAGATTTTACCGGCGCTGGCAGCCGTGGAGAGCGAGGACGATCAGCGTATAAATCAGCGATGCCTATAACAAATACCTTTCCAGCCGCGCCACGCCTTCCCGCAGATTCTCAATCGAAGTGGTATAAGCAAATCTCACATGCTGCCCCGCCCGGTGATCGCCAAAATCACATCCAGGGGTAATTGCAACACCTGCTTTCTCTAAAAGATCAACCACAAAGAGATGGCTGTCATCAGTGTAACGACTGCAATCGGCATAGAGATAAAATGCCCCCTGCGGTTTTGTTGAGATCTCAAAGCCGAGCTGCTGCAGCGCCGGAAGCAGATAATCCCGTCGCGCCTTGAACGCTTCACGACGCGACTCAAGTATCTGCATCGTCTCCGGCTCAAAGGCTGCGAGTGCAGCGTACTGCGCCACCGTCGGTGCGGCGAGAAAGATGTTCTGCGCGAGGCGGTCGATCGCTTCGACATACGGTTCGGGCGCCACCAGCCAGCCGAGCCGCCAGCCGGTCATGCCAAAATATTTTGAAAAACTGTTGATAATGAAGGCGTCTGGCGCATCAGCCAGCAGTGAATGACGCTGCTGTTCATCGGTTAACATACCGTAAATTTCATCGATCATCAGACAACCATTCTGCTGGGCTACAAAGGTATTGATCTCGGCCACCTCATGGCTCTCGATTACAGTACCAGTGGGATTAGAGGGCGAGGCGAGCATCACTGCTGCACTCCTGGGCGACCAGTGACGTTTAACCATCTCTGCATTTAGCTGATATGCGTGCCGATCATCAACCGGCAGCGATTGCGCCTCGCCGCCAAACATCCGTACAAAATGTCGATTACAGGGGTAACCCGGGTCAGCCATCATCACACAATCACCCGGATTGATAGTCACACCAAGCACCAGCTGCAGCGCACCCGAAGCACCAGGGGTGATAATAATGCGCTCAGCGGCGACCTCAACACCCAACCTGTCACGGTAAAATGTGGATAGCCGCTCGCGCAATTCGAGCAGACCGGCCGCAGCGGTATAGTGAGTCCTGCCCACTTTGAGCGCCTCGATACCCGCCTGCGTAATCGGCGCTGGCGTCACAAAGTCGGGTTCTCCAACTTCCATATGAATAATAGAACGCCCCTGCGCCTCTAATACGCGGGCGCGCTCCAGCAGCGCCATCACATAAAAAGATCTGATGCCTGACATACGTTCCGAAATACCAGCAACCATCAAGAACACTCCTTTACTATCAATTACTTAAGAGAACAACCTAATCACAGACCCTCGCTTAGATCGCACCCAGTATGAGCATAAAAACACCATTCCATCCACCCATCGCAGATAATTTAACCGTGATTAGTTGCCGCAAACAGAAAAACAGCGCTGCAATGTGGCCCCCCTACTGCCTTAAGTAATCTAAAGCATTGAGTCTCTTCAATCTTTCTGGTATAAATCCGGGTTTATTTAGCAAGCGCATGTGGGAGATATCACGCAATGGCGGCAGCAAAAAAGAGAGCAGTGAAGAAAAAAACAGTTAAAAAATCGACTGTTAAAAAAGCGGCTGTCAAAAAGAAAGCGGTCACCAAAAAAGCGGTGAAAAAGAGCCCCACCACCAGCAAGAAAAAAGCGGTTGTAAAAAGAACGACGGCTAAAAAGGCAGTTGCAAAGAAAACCGTCGCAAAAAAAGCAGCAACTAAAAAAGTTGCCGCTAAAAAAACGGCCGTTAAGAAAAAAGCGACTTCAGTAAAAACACCAGCTCCAGAAACAAAGAAAAAGAGAACAGTGACCACAGCGAAATCAAAGAAAACAGCAGGGCCAGCAAAAAAATCGGCAATACCAACCACGACTCAGGGAGGCTTTGCACCTTATATTGAGAAAAAAGGTGAGGAGTATATGAATGAGGCTCAGACAGCCCATTTCATCAAGATTCTGGAAGCGTGGAAAACCGAGCTAATGGAAGAGGTTGATCGCACTGTGCATCACATGCAGGATGAGGCCGCCAATTTCCCGGATCCAAATGATCGCGCCAGCCAGGAGTCTGAGTTTGCACTGGAACTGCGTGCGCGTGATCGTGAACGCAAGTTGATCAAAAAGATCGATGAAGCGATCAACAATCTGGAAAATGAGGATTACGGTTATTGCAATATCTGTGGAATCGAGATCGGTATTCGTCGTCTTGAGGCGAGACCAACTGCCAGCCTCTGTATCGACTGTAAAACACTGGATGAGATCCGCGAAAAACAGATAAGGGGATAAACCGCCCCTGCCCCACCTTTTTACATACGCTTAAGGGGCCTGATTAATGGTCATGACGAGGCGTGAAGCGTCGAAGTGATTGCTTAACCCGGCGGTTCGTCTTGCGTCGAAATTGCCGCACTGAAGGATTAAGGTCTTATTTAGTTTTATTGTTGAAAGCACAAGAGATAAAGGGAAAATAGATGACTCAGAATATCGATTCAGTCCTGCAGGAAAATCGTCTCTTCCCCCCCCCCGCTGACTTCGCCAGCCACGCATCAATCGATGAAACAAAATTACAGGCCCTCTATCAGCAGGCAGAGGATGACCATGAAGGTTTCTGGGCTAAACTGGCGCATGAGGAGCTGAGCTGGAACAGACCTTTCAGCAAAACGCTCAACAGTGACAATGCGCCACACTACCGCTGGTTTGAAGACGGCGAACTGAATGTTTCATATAACTGTGTTGATCGCCACCTGGCAGATAAAGCAGATAAAACTGCAATCATCTTCGAAGGAGAACAGGGCGATACACGCCACATCACCTATGCGGAGCTGCACAGAGAGATCTGCCGCTTTGCCAATGGGCTCAAGCGAGAGGGCGTTGAATGCGGCGACCGCGTGGTGATCTATATGCCGATGGTGCCGGAAGCGATCATTGCAATGCAGGCCTGCGCCCGTATCGGTGCCATTCATTCCGTGGTCTTTGGTGGTTTCTCCGCTGAGGCGCTTAAAGATCGCATCGACGACGCCGGTGCAAAACTATTGATCACGGCTGACGGCGGCCACCGTGGTGGCAAGCTCATCGAACTCAAGGCCGCGGCAGACAAGGCACTGGATAGCTGCGGTGATTCACTGCGGAAGGTCATCGTTCTTAAACGCAGCGCGCATGATGTCGCGATGAAGGCGGGACGCGACATCTGGTGGTCAGATGCCATCGCCGGTGTGAGTGATGAGTGCGCTCCCCTGTCGGTCAACGCAGAGCATCCGCTCTTCCTGCTCTACACCTCTGGCTCCACCGGCAAACCGAAGGGCATTCAACATTCAAGCGCGGGCTACCTGTTGGGTACGGTCATGACGATGAAGTGGGTCTTTGACCACCGTCCCGATGATATCTACTGGTGCACTGCGGATGTTGGCTGGATCACCGGACACAGCTACGTTGCCTATGGCCCACTCGCCGTTGGTGGCACCATTATGGTTTATGAAGGGGCGCCCACCGTTCCCGACACCGGTCGCTTCTGGAAATTATGCGAAGCGCACAAGGTAACCATCTTCTACACCGCGCCAACCGCAATCCGTGCATTAATGAAGAGTGGCGATGAGGTGCCGAGTCGCTACGACCTTTCATCGATCCGTCTGCTTGGCACCGTGGGTGAGCCCATCAATCCCGAGGCGTGGATGTGGTATCACGAAGTGATCGGCAAGGAGCGCTGCCCGATTGTCGACACCTGGTGGCAGACCGAGACCGGCGCCAATATGATCGCCCCGGTTCCCGGTGTCATCGCGACCAAGCCCGGCTCCTGTACGCGTCCGCTGCCCGGCATGGCGCTGGATGTGGTGGATACAGAGGGCAACAGTATCACCACGCCGGACAAAGGCGGCCTGCTCGTCATTCGCAAGCCGTGGCCTTCAATGCTACGCGGCATCTGGGGCGATAAGGCGCGCTACATCGAAACCTACTGGAGCATGTTCAACAACCGCTTCTATGTGGCAGGTGATAGCGCACGCCGTGACCGGGACGGCTACTACTGGATCATGGGGCGTATTGATGATGTGTTGAATGTCTCCGGCCACCGTCTTGGCACAATGGAGGTTGAGTCGGCACTGGTCGCACATCCAGCGGTGGTCGAGGCAGCAGTCGTAGGGCGACCCGATGATATCAAGGGTGAAGCGATCTTCGCCTATGTCGTACTCAAAGGCGCTCGCCCACAGGGAGGTGTCGATGAGGCGCTCACCAATGAACTGCGCAACTGGGTTGGAGAGCAGATTGGCGCAATCGCTAAACCCAGCGAAATTCGCTATGCCGATAACCTGCCGAAAACCCGCTCCGGTAAAATCATGCGCCGCCTGCTGCGTACCATCGCCAGCGGCGAGGCGATCACCCAGGATACCTCTACACTTGAGAATGAGGCGATACTGCTCCAGCTACAGGGAAAAGAGTAAATTCCCCACGAGGCTCTGCATGCACAGCGGCAACGGTGCCAGCAGATACTTACATCGAAACATTTGCACAAGCAGGAATTTTGTTCACTGGCCAGGCAAAAGCGCACGGAGTGAGGAAGTTTATCGCGATCAAGACTGGTTGAGTACCCTTTTAGCGCCGCCAGAGGACAGAAGAACTATCGTGCAAAGCTCTCACATCAATAGATTTTTGTAAGCAGTTCCGCTTTTATTATCAAATTAATCATAAAGTCATCCCGCCTGGTGTCGATACGCTAGATTACAATAAAATAAATTCACCACTAAGGCAGTAAGACAGGAGGTCAGGTATGGTAACCACTAACAATGAAAATCGCCGCTCACAAAGACATTCCCTTTCAAAGATCACTGATGCTCACAACCATTTTCATTTCCATCTCCATGTAAATGACTGCCGTTATGAAATTACTGACATCCAGGATGTCTCTATTTCGGGCGTCAGAATCGAAATGGAAGCGCTCATACCTGTCGGCACCCCCCTGACCCTTACGTACCAGGAAGATGAGCTGGAGATATCAATTGAAGCTGAAGTCATCTGGTCTGAAGCGGGTGATGAGCGTACACAGTATCAGACAGGCATCAAGTTTTGCCCCCTCCAGGGCGACCTCGCTACCCTTTTCTTTCTTGCCTTCCGGCAGCAGCTCGATAGCTTTGATCAAAACAGGCACCAGCTACAGGCCTGATACAGTGACCACAGCCATCATCAATGGTGGGTAATCGTCCAGCATAGCTGGCTGTTATGTTGCCACCCCCGCCAGAACCGCGCTACATTACAGTGCGCCATCATTGCCATACGCACCAATCCCATACAGAGAGCGTGCTAAAATAGCCTCAGGCCGCTACGCAGTCACGGCTGTGTTGGGTGGTACAGATATTGCTGATAACAATCGAGTTCACACTTCACTTAGTCGACATATTCTGAATCAAGCGAGAAAAGGCCCATGACATTTACCCCCCTCAAGATTGCACTCCTGACCGTCTCTGACACTCGCAATGACGAGACAGATGATTCAGGGCAGTACCTGGTCGAGCAGATCACCACGGCGGGACATCTGATGGCTGAGAAGAAAGTGATCCTGCCTGATGATATCTATCAGGTACGCGCACTGGTCTCACGCTGGATTGCGGATAACAATGTACAGGCCATTATCATTAGCGGCGGCACCGGACTGACCGGGCGCGACGGCACCCCCGAAGCGATCACCCCGCTGCTTGATAAAGAGATCGATGGCTTTGGCGAACTCTTTCGTATGCTTTCGTTTGATGAGATCAGGACCTCGGCGCTGCAATCACGCGCACTCGGCGGCATCGCCAATGCAACGTTCCTCTTCTGCATCCCCGGCTCCCCCGGTGCCTGCCGTACCGCGTGGGAGGGAATCCTCAAGGATCAGCTCGATAGCCGCAACAAGCCGTGCAATTTTGTGCAGTTAATTCCACGACTGCGTGAGATCTGACCATCAACAGCAAACCACCTTTACTGTCTGCCGACGAGGCGCTTCTACAGCTGCTAAGAGAGGCACACCCCGTCGATCACACTGAGCGGTGCTCACTCGCCTGTGCGCTTGGCAGAGTGCTTGCCGAGCCGCTGACAGCGCCGTACCCGCTGCCACCGACCGACAACAGCGCAATGGATGGTTATGCACTCTGCCATCGAGACCTTTCACCATCAGGCCCCACCACACTGCTGGTGACACAGCGCATTACTGCTGGCGACCTACCACAACCACTCATCACAAAAAGTGCCGCGCGTATCTTTACCGGCGCACCACTACCGGACGGAGCCGACACGGTTATCCCGCAGGAGCAGTGCACAACTAACGATGAGCGCGTTACGATTAATGCCACTGCACACAGAGGCCAGCATATTCGGCGCGCCGGTGAAGATATCGAACAAGATGCTCTATTCATGTCGGCTGGCACCCGTCTTCAGCCACAGGCGATGGGGCTGATTGGGGCCAACGGTATCGCATCAATCGCTGTTTTTCGCCGTTTAAAGGTCGCACTACTATCGACCGGTAACGAACTGTTGATGCCCGGCCACCACTTACAGGCGGGCAAACGCTATAATGCAAACCACTTCACTCTGACCGGGCTACTTCAGGCGCTTGGCTGTGAGATCATCGACCTCGGCACCCTCCCCGACAAATTATCGATCACTCGAAAAGCACTTAAAGCGGCTGCCACGCAGGCAGATATCATCATCAGCAGCGGCGGCGTCTCAGTCGGAGAAGAGGATCACATCAAAAGCGCCATCGAACAGCTGGGAAAGCTGGAGATCTGGAAATTAAATATCAAACCCGGAAAACCACTCGCCTTTGGTGAGATCAGCAGCAAGCCTTTTTTTGGGCTGCCCGGCAACCCTGTGTCACTGTTTGTCACCTTCTGTCTCTTTGCCAGGCCCTTCATTCTGCGGATGCAGGGCATTGAAAATGTGCAACCACAAACGATTAAAATGCGCGCACAATTTAGCCACACCGGAAAAGGGACGCGACAGGAGTATGTACGTTCATGCATGGGAACCACTGCAGAGGGGAGCGCCGTTACCACTTTCGGCAAACAGGGTTCCGGGGTGCTCCATTCCACAGTCTGGGCAAATAGCCTCACCATCATTCCACCCGCCACCACGATCAGCCCCGGCGATACTGTCGAGGTGATCCCGTTCAATGAACTGACCACTTGAGCGCTACTCGTATAATCGATACCGATGACGTGACGGCTGTGATTCTAGCGGGCGGTGAAGGGAGCCGTATGGGCGGCGTCGATAAAGGGCTGCTTGAGCTGGAGCAGCAGCCCCTGATTGAACATGTGATCGCCCGATTGGCACCACAGCTCTCCAGGATCATCATTAGCGCCAATCGCAACATCGATCGCTATCAGAGCTACGGCTATCCACTGATTAGCGATCAGCTAAAAGGGAGAGGACCACTGGCTGGCATCCTCAGTGCAAGGCAGCAGTGCCCAAGCGAATGGCTTCTTAGCGTACCGTGCGACACCCCCTGCCTACCGAGTAACCTGATATCACGCATCTGCGATAAAATGGAGCAGGCCCCCGCGCTGCTCTACACGGCCCATGATGGGCAACAGCTTCAGCCCCTGTTTTCAATGATTCATCGTAACCTGACCACCTCACTGGCGGATTTTCTTTCCTCCGGCAAGCGTAAGGTCACCTTATGGCTGAAACAGCAAGCAACCGTCCATGTTGACTTCTCGGATCAGCCCCACGCCTTTTTCAACATCAACACACCGGCGATGCTGGCGCAATGCTCAACGCAACTGAAACCAGTAAACCAGTAAACCAGTAAACCAGCATTAAACACGGTGTACCACGCCCCCTCATAGAGAGCAGACTTGACTCGCCACGCCCACACCGGGATCATTAGCCGCTTAGTTCCTCAATCAGACCGATCAAATATGACACCCGACCAGTATTGCCAGGACAAAGCCGCCAAAAGCGGCTCCAGTTTCTACTACAGTTTTCTCTTTCTCCCACCGCCTCAGCGCCGTGCGATCATCTCGCTCTACGCCTTCTGCCGAGAGGTCGATGATGTGGTGGATGAGACGCAGGAACATGAAATCGCCCGCATTAAACTGGCATGGTGGCGCGAGGAGATCGAGCGAGTCTACACAGGCACAGCAGAGCATATGGTTGGTAAAGCACTACAGGAGACCATCAAACATTTTGATCTGTCGCAGGGGCACTTTATCGAGATCATTGATGGCATGGAGATGGACCTCGACTATAACGCCTACCCCACCTTTAAAGCGCTCTCACTCTACTGTCATCGGGTCGCCAGCGTGGTGGGGCTGATGTCTGCTGAGATCTTTGGCTACCAGGACCGCAAGACACTGAAATATGCCCACGCCCTTGGCATGGCGTTTCAACTGACCAACATCCTGCGTGATGTGCATGAAGATAGCGTGCGTGGGCGACTTTATATTCCACTCGATGAGCTGGAGCGTTTCGGGGTGACCACTGATGAGCTGATGGAGAACAGAACCACCGAAAATATTCGTGCACTATTCAAGTTTCAGGCAGACCGCGCACGTGACTACTACCGGCAGGCGTTTGATCTGCTACCAGACTGCGACCGGCATCCACAACGTAGCGGTCTGATTATGGCCACCATCTACCGTGCGATCCTCGATGAGATTGAACGTGATGGCTATCGTGTGCTGGAACATCGCACTTCGCTTACCCCGATTCGAAAACTGTGGCTGGCGTGGCGAACCTCACGCAGCGAGAAGCGGCGACACAAGGCTTATCTAAAGCAGATGACCACCACCTGACCGTCACACAGTGAATGAACAGATTTCGCGGGGGATATTGCTCAGCGGAGTGATTTTATCGACCGCACCGCATTTCACCGCCTCTTTAGGCATTCCATAAACAACGCTACTCGCCTCATCCTGTGCGATGGTATAAGCACCAGCATCGTGCATCTCTAACAGACCGGAGGCGCCGTCAGAACCCATCCCTGTCATAATAATCCCCACCGCATTTTTACCCGCAATTTTTGCGGTTGAACGAAACAGCACATCCACCGAAGGGCGATGACGACTCACCAGCGGCCCCTCCTTAATATCGACAAAATAGCGTGCGCCGCTACGGTTAAGCACCATATGGTGGCTACCCGGCGCGATCAGTGCCTGCCCCTGCAACACGCGGTCCCCATTGCTCGCCTCTTTCACATGAATCTGACAGAGACCGTCCAACCGAGCCGCAAACGCGGCGGTAAACTTCTCTGGCATATGCTGCACGATCACAATCCCTGGGGCATTTTGGGGGAGTTGTGATAACACCAACTCTAACGCCTGGGTACCCCCTGTTGAAGTTCCGATCGCAATCACGCGATCGGTAGTCTGAGTCATCGAGCTCGCCTTCCCTGCTAACAACGCCTCATTCATGGAGAGTAGCGTCTCAATCTTTTCGCCACCCTCCATCAGCGAGGCGTTCTGTTTCAGTTTCTTCACATTGGCACGTGCAGCTGACTTAATCACATCAACCAGCATTGCAGATGACTCTTCAAGAAACCCCTTGGCACCCAGCTTTGGCTTGGTGATAAAATCAATCGCCCCATCGGCGATCGCCTGCATGGTGGTCTTGCTCCCCTTCTCGGTCAGCGTTGAACACATCACTACAGGTAGCGGGTTATCATTCATGATCAGCTTCAGAAATGTGAGGCCATCCATCTTCGGCATCTCAACATCAAGCACCATCACATCCGGCATTGTCACCTTCATGCGCTTAAGCGCCAGCACAGGGTCATTTACTGCGGCAACCAGCTCCAGCTGAGAATCCTGATTGATGATTTTTGTAAAGACCTGGCGGATAACAGCAGAGTCATCAACCACCATTACTTTAATTCGCGACATGGTTCAACACCTCGTCAGTCAGTAAACACTTGTCTGCCCGTTTTTCGCTATAACCGATTCTCTGCCGCAACCCGTCAAACATGATCTCCCCTCTCACTTCACTTCACTTCACTTCACTAAGATACAGTCTCGTTATCTTTAACTGCTATCGGCTTCTTAACGGCATTCATCAGTAGGAAAGCCCCCTTCAGCTGGCCACAGGAAAACCAGCCTGAGAAGGAAAGCGATAACAAATTCAGGGGAACAACATAGGAATATGGCAAACAACATGATACTGAACAAAACGGCGGCCCTGTTCAGTCAGGCAACTAGAACCCAATAGTAATAACCGCTAACGTTAACAGACAGCAAGCGGTGAAAAGACCCCTCCCTGGAATCGCAACCTCCTTTATCCCAAACTGACCGGAGCACGCGGCTGGAGCTGCGAAAGGTGTTAGTCACAGCGTTCTCCGTACGGCTCCCTGCCTTCGCTGCAACCCCGGTTTTCAGCATCCATGCTGCTTATTCCTGCATATGCGCCTGACAGATCATCGCTTCACCTATCATTTCAACACCGCTTCTGTTCAGCTCCTTGCCCGCAACGTCACACCCATGTGAGCTCCTTTTCCGGCTCCCTGCTGATATCCCTGACAGTCATGTTGAAATAATTAACAGCTCCTCTACTTTCTGCCCAGCGCAATACTGATTCACCATCCTTCAGGTCCACCAGCTACACCATCCAAACTCCAGCCACACCTCTGCACGTAAAGCCTGCTCCGTTGATACATAGCGACTCCCTTCGCCCGCAGAGAGACAAGTAAAATATTGCTCTCTCTGCCACCATTCATACGCTTTACGCATCTAAGTTTTCGGCCCTGGCCAGATCTTCACTATCAGAAGCGGGCTTGACCTTTCGTAGGAACTTCAAAAACAGCAGTAGGATGATTCCTACCCGAATCTACAAGGGAATCGCTAAACATCAGAGGTTTATTAGCGTGACAGCTAAAACGGCACCGGGGAGATAACCTCGATGCGCTTATTGGTCACAGGGTGATCAAAGCAGAGGCGCTCAGCGTGCAGCAGCAGACGCTCAACCGAGCGCCCATAAAGTTCATCACCATAGATAGGGGCGTTAAGCCCCGCCTGATGGGCGGCGTGTAGTCGCAACTGATGGGTTCGACCAGTGTGTGGATAAAAATAGACGCGCGTGCTCTCCTCATGGCGCGCGATCACCTCCCAGTGCGTCATGGTGGGTTTGCCATGTAAAAAACAGACCATTTGACGCGGTCTGTCATCAACATCAACTCTCAGCGGTAACTCAATCGTGCCGCTGTTCAACACCGCCCCCTCAGCAGTAAATTCTGGCAACCGTTTAGATAACAGGGCTACGTAGCGCTTTTCAACGGTACGTTTTATAAACTGCTGCTGCAGGGCTTTGTGTATTACGCGGTGCTTGGCGACGAGTAGCAGACCCGATGTAGACATATCAAGCCGGTGTACCAGCAGCAGCCCATCATGACCTGGGTAGCGCTGCTGCAGACGCCTCTGCACCGAATCGCGGCTCTCTTTTCCCGGCACAGAGAGCAAACCAGCTGGTTTATTGATCACCAGCAGTTCATCATCCTCATAGATAACCTCAGGTGCTGCGCTGTCATGGAATGGCTGAGCAGAAATCACACGCGGCTGGAGATTAAGCCCCTTCAACATAAAAGGGAGGATCGGGTGACATTTGCCGCGGCATGCCGGGTAGTAGTGGCCATGATGGCGCACCCGCCCTGCGGGGGAAGCTCCCCACCAGAATTCGGCCATTGCCAGCGGCATCAACCCCTGCTGATGAGCGTATTGCAGCAGCTTTGGTGCGGCACAGTCGCCACTGCCACCTGGCGGTAGCCGCGTCTCAAAAAACTCGGCAACTGTTTTCGCTTCACCCAGGCGGTTAGTCAATCGATAGGCGTTAAACAGCTGGCGATGAAGTCTGTTCGACAGCCTGGATCGCTGCCGCTTAAGTTCAGCAACCTGCTGTTCAATCAGCGCTACCCGCTCCTGTAGCGTCGCCAGCCTGGCCTGCCACTCATCTCGACAGGCACGCAGTTCACTTCTGTCCTGCTGGCTTTCGAAAGAGAGTTTAACCAGCCGCGCCTCGCTCTCTTCTCCAGAGGGTAACTGATTACGCAGCGCTCTGCGAGCCGCCTTGCGCTGTTTATGCCTCGCCACTAACGCAAGCAGTTCGCCATCACACTGCTGCTGTAACAGTGCGAGTTGTTCTCGCAGCCGCATCAGCTCCGGGGCCGACTGAAGCGCTTTGATCTGCGCCTCATATGTGGCCAGCCGGGTTTCACCCTGCGGCATAAAACTGTCGAGATGTTGCTGGTTAAAGAGCGGCGGCACAAAAGCGGGCCATTCCCACTCACCGCCTAACATGCCGGAGAAAGCGGCGAGATAACCGATCGCCCCATTCGCACCCCTCACCACCAGCACACCAAACATTTTTCCGCCACCAGGCGTATCAAAATCATGCTGCCAGGGGTGCGAACAGGCGAGTTGATGCTGTAGCGCAAGCGCTGCACGCTGAGCAAGTGGGTGTGGCACATTACTAAAAGGATTAGGAAAACCGTGGCGTGGTAGCTCACTTTGTAGTACTGGCGAAGGGAGATCGTTGATGCGACTCATACTGGATGATCATTTATTATCGTTGAAGGCGACTGGAGCTACTGAGGTTCAAAAATAAAAACTGCAAGGCTGCCGTTAACATGTAGCAGTTCACAACTGCGCTTAGCGATGGCCTCTCCTGCCCATCCTGCCTGCCACTGACTGATAGTTGAGTAAACAAGCGCGCTTCTTAATCCTGGCTGAACAGGATAACAGTGAATCAAACCCTAAAGAACCCCTGCACAGGGTCGATAAGCAAAACAGATTACCACACAATTACTGCTGAATTTAATCGCCATTTAATCACAATAATCCTGAGGAACAGCGCCGTGTCATTAATTAAACCTGCAGCGATGCTCATGAATAAGCTCTCTTATTCACGCAAGATGATATTGATCTCCACTATCTTTATGATCCCACTGGTCGTCAGCCTCTTTATGCTCAACAGTCAGCTGAACATCGGTATCAATTTTGCTGAAAAAGAGCGTCTTGGAGTGGAGTATATCCAGGGCCTCAGAAAACTGACTGAAAATATCCCATCACATCGCGGCATGACCAACGCCTATCTCGCTGGTGACCATAGCTTTAAAAACAAGATTCTCGCTAAACGGGCAGATATCGATGCTGATATTATGGCCATCGATGCCATTGATGCCCGGCTGGGCGAGCAGCTTGATGCTCACGAACAGTGGCTTGCTATTAAACAGGAGTGGAGTCGTGTCCGCGGTCTCGGCGACAGTCAACTCTCAGCCAAAGAGATTTTCGCCGCCCATTCAGAGCTGATCGCGAATGTCATCGCGCTGATCTCCCATGTCGGTGACACCTCCAACCTGATTCTGGATCCGGATCTGGATAGTTACTATCTGATGGATGCCATCGTCAATAAGCTGCTCCATGTCACGGAAAACCTCGGGCAGGCTCGCGGGGCAGGTGCGGGTGTTGCTGCGCGTGGCACCATCACGCTCAATGAGCGAATCAAACTCACTATTCTGGCCAACAAGATAGAAGATAATATCAATGGTGTGATCAGCGGAATGCAGGTCGCCTTCCGCGAAAACCCGACGCTCGAACCCGCGCTGAAAACAAGTCTGGACAAAAGCGCTCAGGAGGTCAACACCTTTCTGCAAACACTCAATAACGAGCTGATCACACAAAATGCGATCTCACTCGACCCAAATAACCTGTTCACCCTCGGCACCAGTGCGATCGTATCGAACTATCAGCTATACGATAATATCGCACCGCAACTCGACACTCTGCTTGAGCTGCGTAGTGACGGTTTCCGCAATGAAAAACGCACCCTTTTTATCATCATGCTCAGCATGGCGGCCATTGCGATCTATCTCTTCATCGGTTTCTACAGTTCAGTGCACAAGGCCGTATCAGAACTAAAGGCTGTCTCGAATAAACTGGCCGAGGGCGATCTGAACGCACGGGCAAAAAGTGAATCTAAAGATGAAATCGGTGAGGTGGTCGAGGCCTTTAATACTGTTGGTGAACAGTTTCGACTCATCATTCAGCAGATTATCCAGTCGACGCAGAGCTTTTCCAGCTCGGCCAGCCAGTTACAGAGTGTCACGATGCAGACCAGTGCGGGTGTCGCCGAACAACAGCTTCAAACAGACCAGGTGGTAAGTGCTGTCACTGAGATGGCGGCAACTGTGCAAGAAGTTGCCAGAAGCGCCGAGAATGCGGCTGATGCAGCTCGCATTGCCGACGAACGTGTTAAGGAAGGCGATCGGGTCGTCACTGAAACCATCACTTCCATTAATGAACTGGCAAGGGAGGTTGAAGGGGCAGCCGAAGTGATCCATGGGCTGGAGACTGAAAGCCAGGAGATCGGCTCAGTGCTTGATGTCATTCGCGACATCGCAGAGCAGACCAATCTGCTTGCGCTCAACGCCGCGATTGAGGCGGCACGTGCCGGCGAGCAGGGGCGAGGATTTGCTGTGGTCGCTGATGAGGTCCGCACACTGGCCAGCCGCACTCAGACATCCACACAGGAGATCCAGTCGATGATCGAACGGATTCAGCAGAGCGCCGGCAATGCCGTTAGCACCATGGAGAGTGGGCGCACACAGACACTGACCAGCGTAGAACAGGCCACCAGGGCGGGTGAGGCGCTGAAGGCGATCAATCAATCGGTCGGCACGATTTCAGACATGAATGCCCAGATCGCCAGCGCAGCTGAAGAGCAGAGCGCGGTTGCCGAAGAGATCAACCGTAATATGGTTGAGATTCGCCAGATTACCGAGCAGACCGCAGGTGGTGCCAAGCAGACCGCTAGCGAAAGTGAAGAGCTCTCCAATGCCGCCAACCACCTCGGTTCAATGGTCACCCGTTTCAAATTATAAATATCATCCCCGGCACAGCCGGGGCTCTTTTCACTGTAGTGGTACAGTGAATTTGGCCACCTGACTTTGAGTGATACTATCACAACAAACAGGTGAAACAATGACAAGAAGAAATGGTAGCTACGCCCCTGACTTTCGACTGGGATCAGCCTAGCTGGTAGTCGATCAGGGCTATACAATCAAAGCGGCCTGCGAGGCGATGGGCGTGAAAAAGTCCACGCTGGAGAACTGGGTCAGGCGGCTGCGGCAAGAACGGCAGGGGCAGACGCCGACAGGCACAGCTCTGACACCAGACCAACGCAAAATCCAGGAACTGGAGAAAGAAATCCTAAAAAAGGCTACCGCGCTCTTGATGTCCGACGAGCTGAACAATTTGAGATAGTTCGCCAACTTCAAGAGCACTGCGCTGTTAAGACCTTGTGTGACACATTCGACGTACAGCGTAGCAGTTATCGCGCCTGGCGAGACCGGCCTCATCGCATCAGCAACGACGCAGCACAGCATCTAGCCATGATAAGGGCGATGCATGCACTGAGAACGGCTCGGCGGGTGCGCGTAGTATCGCCGACATGGTCACGGCTCAGGGCATACCGCTGAGTCGCTACCGCGCAGGGCGACGCATGAAACAGCTGGGGTTGGTAAGCAACCAGGTTCCGGCGCATCGCTACAAGAAGGCCGATCAGCCGCATGTAGCGATACCCAATCGACTGGATCGGCAGTTCGATGTGGATGCGCCAAACCAGGTATGGGCGGGCGATATTACCTATATCTGGTTCGGGAAGCGCTGGGCGT
>WFVD01000023.1 GCA_015491865.1 Gammaproteobacteria bacterium | reverse complement strand
CCTGCCCAGCTTTCTGTTGTCGGGTTTTCTGTTCGACATTCACTCCATGCCCGAGTGGGTGCAGACTATTACCTACCTGGTACCGGCGCGCTACTTTGTCGCCATTCTACAGACCCTGTTTCTTGCCGGGCCGGTGTGGCCGGTGGTGCTGTCCAACGCGGGGGCCATGCTGCTGATGCTGGTGATCCTCACCTTGTTGGTAGCAAAGAAATCATACAAGCGGCTGGATTGACATGCGCAACACCATTTTCAACACCATCGCCAACATCCTGGCCCTGGCCGCCAAGGAGTTCCTCGCCCTGATGCGTGACAAACGCAGCCGCATTGTCATCATCGTACCGCCCATCGTGCAGCTATTTATCTTTGGCTTCGCCGCCACCTATGACCTCAATGATGTACCGGTAGCGATCTACAACGAAGATAGTGGCGGCGCCTCGCGTGAGTTGCTGGCGCGCATCGAGGGCTCACCACATTTCTCCATTCTCCACCAGGTCGACTGTGATACTGAGGTAGCAGCACTCATCGATAACCGTAAGGTGCTGCTGGTGATCCGCCTCAACCAGCGCTTTAGCGCCGACCTTGCGCGTGGCGAACCGGCATCACTTCAGCTGGTTATCGATGGGCGTAACTCCAATACCGCCATGGTCGCGCTTAATTATCTGCAAAGTGTAGTGCTCGATTTCAATCGCGAATGGCAGCGCAAACATAGCCAGACGGGGCCGCCGGTCAAGCTGGAGATGCGCGCCTGGTATAACGAGAATCTGCAATCCCGCTGGTTCATCGTACCCGGCATCATCGGCTCACTGATCCTGGTGGTGACGCTGCTGGTCACCGCCCTGTCGGTAGCGCGCGAGCGCGAGCAGGGCACCTTCGACCAGCTGATGGTAACACCGTTGCGACCGCTGGAGATTCTACTCGGCAAGGCGATCCCCGGCATCATCATCGGCCTGCTGGAGGCGACGCTAATCATCGCCTTGATGGTGTGGATCTTTGATATCCCTCTGCGTGGCAGTCTTCCGGCCCTCTACCTGGGTATCCTGCTGTTTCTCATCGCCACAGTGGGTGTGGGGCTGATGATCTCCTCCATTGCTGTCACCCAGCAGCAGGCCATCCTCGGCGCCTTTCTGTTTATTGTCCCGGCGGTGATTCTATCCGGCTTCACCACCCCTATCGCCAACATGCCAGAGGTGGTGCAGTGGCTCACCTATCTTGACCCGCTTCGCTATTTTCTGGTTATTGTGCGCGGTGTCACTCTGGAGGGCGACGGCTTCGCGCTACTGTTGCATCAGTTCTGGCCCATGGCCCTCATTGGTGCCGCTACTCTGGCCATGGCGGGGTGGCTGTTCCGAAAACGGATGTATTAAAGGGACCCCAGAATAAGCCATGATTGTTTTATACTACCCGAAATCAGACAACATGAGGTGGAGGGATAATGAAGTCAGCAATTGTGGTCATCGGTATTGGTGAAATGGGTAGCGTCTTTGCGCGCGGCTTTCTGCGCTGCGGACACCCAGTCTACCCCATCACCCGCGGCGAAGATATCGTTGCTGCCGCCAACGCCACTCCTGAACCCGAACTGGTGCTGGTTGCCGTCGCTGAGGGCGACCTTCATTCCGTGCTAACGCAGATACCGGCTGTATGGCGTGACCGACTCGCCTTACTACAGAATGAATTGCTACCACGCGACTGGCAGCAGCACCAGCTAGATAACCCCACTGTGATCTCAGTGTGGTTCGAAAAAAAGAGAGGGCAAGATAGTAAGGTCATCATCCCCTCGCCGCTGTTTGGCCCCCATGCAACATTAATAAGTGACGGGCTGGAGTCGATCGGTATCGCCTGCAAAGTGCTCAGTAATAGTGAGGAGTTACTTTATGAACTGGTGCGAAAAAATGTCTATATCCTCACCACTAATATTGCCGGCATGGTAACCGGCGGCACGGTGGGTGAGTTGTGGGTTGACCATCGTGATATCGCGACCCGTGTTGCCAATGAGATCATCGATCTTCAGGAGCACCTGGCACGCACCCCACTGCCGCGTGAAAAACTGATCAACGGGATGGTCGAGGCGTTCGAGGGTGATCCCGGCCACAACTGCATGGGGCGCTCGGCACCAGCCCGCCTGGCACGCACGCTGGCAGTCGCCACAGAGGCCGGCATCGAGACACCGCAGTTAAAAGCGATCGCTGAAAAACAGGGTTAGCAGGGTTGGAATAAACCTACAGCATCGAACGAAACAGCGGCCAGTCAAACGAGGGGCCGGGATCTGTTTTGCGCCCCGGCGCAACATCGCTATGCCCCACAATACGTTGCGGAGTAATCGCGGGGTAGCACTCCATCAGATGTCGCGCCAGACGCGCCAGTACGCGGTACTGTGCGACTGCGTAGGGGCACTCATCGGTTCCTTCAAGCTCTATCCCGATCGAGTAATCATTACAGCGTTCTCGCCCTGAAAATACTGATTCACCCGCATGCCACGCACGCTTCCCAAAGGGGACAAACTGAACCACCGAACCATTGCGTCGAATCAGCAGGTGGGCAGAGACCTGTAGCTCGCTGAGCCCGGCAAAAGCGGGGTGAGCCTCTGGGTCTAGCTGGTTACAGAAAAGGTCTTCGATCCACCCTTCACCAAACTCACCTGGCGGCAGACTAATGCCGTGAATCACAAGCAGGTTGATGGCGCTATCTTTCGGGCGTTCGTCGCAGTTGGGCGAAGGCCGGCGACAGGCCGAGCTCAGCCAGCCGTTATCAATAACATTGGGCATCGAGCAGGATTACTTCGCGTGGCGAACCAGGTAACTGACGATCAGATCACGCTCACCGTCACTCGGTATCTGCTTGCCACTGGCCGAGATGTTGGTCATCATGCGCTCAACCGCGCGCGGCCAGTCCGCCGCGGTATGCGTGTCGATTGCTGGCAGGCCGTGACACTGCGCGCAATACTGTTTAAACAGACCGGCACCGGCTGAATTCGGCTCAGGCAGTTCCACAACAGCCACCTCGCTACTGGTCACATGCATCATCTTTTTGCCTGCGGTACTAAAGATCACCCCGGCCAGAATAGCCATCACCGCCGCCGCAATTACGAGATACCTCATAGACACTCAACCCCTGAATCTTGTCACTGTCGATTACTTTCAATTCGCAGACATTGTACTCAAGAACCACAGACAATGCATACGCCCACTAGTGGCTAATCTTCGGCCAGTAATCCTCTACTTTAAAAAGTGGGCTATGGGTTGCATTGTGACATTGCAGACAGCGCTCAGCCTTCGCTTTACCGGTAGACTCGGGCGATATCCGCCCTGCGGATGCGACATGCTCACGTGCCGCGCCGTGACAGGATTCACACTGCACATGCAGCAGAGCGGGCGTTGAGTCGGGGTCGATAAAACCGCCGTCTCGATTAAAGCCAACCGTATGGCAACTAATACAGTTTGGATCGAACGCCTTGTTCACATCCTGCAGGGTGTAAAAGGCATCGCTGTGACGTGACTTTGACCATCTTTTATATTCAGCCTGATGACAGCTTTTGCATGCCTGCGCGCCAGCAAAAGGGCTTTCACCCGATTTCTGCGCCTTGCGCAGTTCAACGCTCTTTTTATAGGCCGCCTTCACCTCTGCATTATAAGCGTTGTACCAGTCAGCCATACGCGGTGCATCACCCACGGCTGGTGGTAACGGCATGACCTCATGCTGCCACGCGATGATGCGGCCTATTTTATCGATCTCAAGGTTGATCGATGCCAGCCGCATACCTCGCGAACCGGGCTGCAGTACCAGCACCCCATCGACTAATCTGGGGTCGGCATAAAGTTCATAGTTGGATTCAATCACCAGGATCGAGAGATCATTCAGCGGCAACTGCTGCTGCGCATCCGCTAACGACAGCGTCGTCGCCAACAGTGTCACATCACCCCGCCTACGCGCCACATTAAGTCGCTCAGCCAATTCAGCCACATCTGCTGTCACCGGTAGATGCCCCCCCTGCATCTCACCCTGAGGTGCCTGCGCAGGATCAAGCCACTGAAAATAACTCAATGTCACATCGCCGTGTTGAATCTGTTTTTCAGTGGCGAAGGTTTCACCATGCCAGTTACTCGCTACCCACGGCAGATGGTGCGACTGTAAAAAGGGAACACCAAAAGCGAGGTCTTGCCACTGCACCCCTACTGCATCGTAATTGAGCGCGGCAAATCCTCTGAGGATATAGTCACTGGTGAGGCGGTCCTGCGGCAGATCGCTAATCAGCAGCCCCCCCGCAGAAACCAGAAAGAGATCCGGATTCGCTGCGCGCAATGTATCAATCTTACTAACCCGCCGTTTTATCCCGCCCTGATTACCATACTCACTGCAACCACACGGCTCCAGTTCACCATCGAGATTGCCGGAGTAGACCAGCTGCGCGTAGCGTGGTTCATCACCCTCAGCAGTAGCGACACCACTACTCAATAACACCGCCACAAAAAGAAAAGACGTAACACGCCAGCGAGCTTTCATCAGCCACCACTACCTTTAATTTCAGAATAAATCAAAACAGGAGAATACCTTATCAGGCGCGCCTGCTCACAACAAATTGTAGCCCCCTGTGCAACCCAGTGGTGATGCGACATCTTGTCACACGACACACCCCCAACCACACGCTACAATGGTACTTGGCAAACCCGCTCCAGAACCACTAACTATTTTGTGATGTTTATACAGCCGACCGCTACCTCAGACACATCAATTGCGCAGAACCTGAAACAGCTCTTTGTACTCAGGAACGTGGTGATTATCTGCTATTTACTGGGAGCTTCCATCGCCTCGCTTAAACTGCACCTCCATATTCCGCTACTGCCGCTGATTACCGTGATCTCTGTCTACGGCATCCTTAATGTTGTCTCATGGCTTCGGCTACGTCATCGACACGCTATTAACATCAACACTTTTTTTATACAATTGGTCATCGATGTGGTCGTACTCACCGCCATCCTCTACCTCTCTGGTGGTTCGACCAACCCTTTTGTCTCACTTCTGCTGCTACCGCTGGTTATTGTGGCAACCACTGCGCCGCGCCTCTATGCATGGGGAATGGCGGCCATCACCATCGCCTGCTATACACTGCTGATGTTTTTCTTCACCCCGATGCATAGCATCGGAGAGCACCAGGGTGGTGATTTTAACCAGCATATCATCGGCATGTGGTTTAGTTTTTTACTAGGCGCCGGGTTGATCATCTTTTTTGTTGTAAAGCTGGCTGATACGTTACGCGAGCAAGAACAGACCATTGCCGAAGCGCGAGAGAAGGCGCTACGTGATGAGCACCTGGTGTCACTCGGCACCTTTGCAGCCGGTGCTGCGCACGAGCTTGGTACGCCGCTCGCGACGATGGCGGTCATCACCAAAGAGCTACAGAATGAGCTAACCAGCCGCCCCGAGATGACGGAACAGACCCGAATGCTGCGCGAACAGATTGAACGCTGCAAACAGACACTGACACAGATTAGTGCACGCGCAGGGCAATCGCGTGCCGAAGGTGCTATCCGGCAACCACTCGACAGCTACCTGAATGATGTGCTGCAACAGTGGTGTCTGATACGTCCCAATGTCACCCTGCAACCGCAGTGGTGTGGCCCGCAACCCGCACCGTTGATCGTAGTTGATGACACCCTGAGCCAGGCGCTCACCAGCATCTTAAACAATGCTGCCGATGCATCTCCGCAGCAGATTGAGATCATCTTCAGCTGGGATCGTGAGCGTCTAGCAGTTGAGATCAATGACCGTGGGGAGGGGTTAAATGAAAAGACACAGGCCGTCATCGGCACCCCATTTTTCACTACGAAAAAAGAGGGGCAGGGGCTTGGGCTATTCCTGGCACAGGCTGTGATTGAACGCCTCGGCGGCCATATCACGATGAATAACCGTGAGGGTGGCGGCGCAAGTGTTAACATACAGCTGCCACTTAAACCGCTAATGGTGACGGCATGAATAGAGGAGGCGAGCAAACCAGCAACAGCCCGCTCAACGATGCGCCGTCACTCCTGCTGGTCGATGATGATGAAACTTTCTGTTATGTGTTGAGTCAGGCGCTCAGCAAGCGTGGCTTTGATGTCACCATCACCAGCAATGTCAATGATGCAGTAAAACTTGCAGAACAGAACTCGCCAGAGTTTGCGGTGGTTGACCTCAATATGCCTGGGGCATCCGGCCTGGTGCTGGTCGAACGGCTGAAGGTGCTCGATGCCCACACCCGAATCGTGGTTCTGACCGGTTACGCCAGCATCGCGACGGCTGTTGAGGCGATAAAACTCGGCGCTACACATTACCTTTCAAAGCCAGCCGATGCCGATGATGTGGTCGAAGCGTTTTACAGAGAAGAGGGCAATAGCAATACGCCCGTTACCACTAAACCGATGTCGGTTAACCGCGTTGAATGGGAGCATATCCAGAAAGTACTCGCCGACTGCAACGGCAATATCTCTGCTGCAGCACGACAACTCTGCATGCACCGCCGTACATTACAGCGAAAACTTCAGAAACGACCTCTTAAGCAGTAATCTTTTTATAAGATCCCCAAAAAACAGTAAATTTCTGCTGAAGTCACTTAATAAAATGACGCTATATGTTTCAGGCAGGGAATCACCCTTCAGATAAAACCTCTGGTGATCGCTACCAATGGTTATATTATCACCTGTAATTGAGACTTAATTATGTGGAAAAAAATAAAAGAGACCCTCTTTACCGCCCAGGAAGATGAACCTTCACCGCCAGCGGAACAAGCGCTCTACTATCGAAGTGACCGTTTTTTTTATCAATCTTCATTAGTCAATAAAAATGGCGACAGTTCAAAAGATGGCTGGTACTTTCTGGTACGTGGCGGTGAATCTCATGGCCCATTCAAAGACAGGGAGACAGCACAGATAGCGCTTGATGAAGCCATTGCAATATTCAAGGAGGCCGGGATTACGGGTCGGGATTAAACGTTGCAGGCTATCCAGCCAGATAAAATAGAGCAGTAAAGTGGTGCCGGAGAGGTGAATCGAACACCCGACCTACTGATTACGAATCAGTTGCTCTACCAACTGAGCTACCCCGGCACTGTCGATCAGGGAGCACCCATCAAGACAAGCGGGGCAGTATAAAAGAAGGCGCTCTGCTAAACAACTTGTTCTTCGTCAAGAAAAAAATTATCACTTATCTTTCAACAGCATAGAGCGATGGATCAAACACGGATTCGCGTCCCAACATCAAATCACCCAGCAGTCTTGCTGAAGCCAGCCCCAGCACTACCCCGTTTCTAAAATGGCCTGTATTCACATATAGCCCGGAAATTGCAGGGTGTTCACCAATATAGGGCACCCCTTCGAATGACCCTGGACGCAGCCCTGCCCAGTGACGCACGACTTTCATCCCGGCCAATGCAGGGACTAACCGTTCCGCAATTTCACGCAGTGTTGTCGCTGCAGCAGCGGTTATCGATTTATCAAACCCAGCATGTTCTAATGTGCTTCCCACCAGAATATGGCCATCCCGGCGCGGGATCGCATAGTGGCCATCCGCCATCACAATGGTATTGAGCAGCCCAGGCTTAGCCTTATATAGCAGCATCTGCCCGCGCACAGGCTCTATATCAATCGATAAAGGGGTGCCATCCAGCAGACCTCGGCTCCACGCCCCGGTGGCAATCACCACTTGCCCGGCATCGTACACTCCAGTCGAGCTTTCAACAGCTGTCACTCGTCCACCCTGCTGTTGCAGTGCCAACACTTCGCTCTGCTCTCTGAACGTCACCCCCTGCCGCTCCAGTGTGTTGCGTAGCGCGGTTAGCAGCCGTGGATTACGAATCTGTGCCACCGAGGGCATCCAGAGGGCGCGTTCAACCGCTATCTGTAGTGCCGGCTCACAGTGAGATATTGCCTCATTAGTCAATAGTTTCAGCGCAACGCCTTCATGCTGGGCCCATGCCACGGCCTCATTCTGCTCTGCAACATCGAGCATTAGCAGGCCGCTCTGCTGCCATTCGGGGTCGATCCCCGACTGTTCATGTAGTGTTTCAGCCAGTGCTCGATAGCGCGCCTGCCCCCAGGCGGCCAACTGGTTCACCGCATTGGGATAACGCCATGGATAGAGCGGTGAGAGAATCCCCCCCCCGGCCCACGAAGACTCCTGGCCGGTGCGCCCCCGCTCCAGCAGCATTACCCGCATGCCCGCCTGAGCCAGTTCATAAGCGCTCAGCATTCCCACCAAACCCCCACCTATGACCAGACACTCTGCCGTCTTATCCCTCATCGCTTTCCCGCTGTCTCACCACACACACCTCAAAATGCAACCTAAAAGAAACCCGCCCATGCGCCGATGAATAGTCCAGAAGCGGGACTGAAACCCGGGAATTCTAACCCAGATGACCGTTTATCGGACAAATATAACAGCTCGTCGCCTTTCGCGTGACCGGAAAAACCATGAATGCTAAAACATCACCCATGAACAGAAAACAGACAGGCTTCACCTTAACTGAGCTGATGGTTACGTTAGCCATTGCTGCCATTATTCTCTCGCAGGCAGTACCCAGCTTTACGACAATGATCCAGGATAACCGTATCGTGACCCAGGCTAACGACCTGGTCACCTCGCTTAATATTACCCGTAGCGAAGCGGTCAAACGCGGTGACCGGGTGACCATCTGTAAAAGTGCCAATAATACCAGTTGTACTACGGCTGGCGGCTGGCAGCAGGGGTGGATCATCTTTACCGACAGTAATAGCGATGCTACCGTCAATAATACCGACACGATCCTGCGTACGCACGGCCCATTAGATGGTAACCCTACTCTTAATGGTGTTACTGGAAATGTTGGTAATTATGTCTCTTATACCTACAACGGCTCTTCGCAGATTGTAGGGGGTGGCGGCACACAGTCAGGAACCCTTGTACTCTGTGACAGCCGGGGGTTCGGTGATAAAGCGCGCGCCATCGTCATCAACGCATCCGGACAGATTCGAAGCGCCCCGGCCAATGATGCCACCGTTTCTGTCACAAGCTGCTAACAACCGGGATAGAGGCAATGAAACTATCTAACAAATATAAAGCTGCATCCGGTTTCACGCTGATTGAAATGCTGGTCACCATGGTCATCCTTTCAATCGGCCTGCTCGGGCTAGCAGGCCTTCAGGCCAATAGCCTGAAAAACAACCACAACGCCTACCTGCAGAGCCAGGCAGCGCTAATGGCCTATGATATGGCCAACCGAATGCGCGCCAATCTCGAAGGGGTTAGTGACAACGAATACAACAATATTAGCGGCATCCCAGACGACCCAGGCTGCATCACCACAGGCTGCTCCGCAGAGCAACTAGCCGACTACGACGCCCGTGAGTGGAACACCGCGCTCGCCGAACTACTCCCTTCTGGCGCAGGCACCGTTGTAGGTAACAGCAGTACATTCGTGATCACCGTACGCTGGGATGAGCTGCGCAACGGAGCCACCGGCCTTGGTTGCAATTCAGCCACACCTACCGACCTTAAATGCCTAGCCATAAGTGTGACAATACTATGAATTATCCTCCATACAAAAAAAGACAACAGGGGCTGACCCTGGTTGAAATAATGGTTGCCATCACCATCAGCCTGATTTTACTGGCGGGCGTCGTTCAGATCTTTGTTGGCAATAAGCAGAGCTATCGTCTGACCGAAGAGCTATCACGGATACAGGAGAATGGCCGCTTTGCAATGGACCATATCGCCAGAGAGATCCGCATGGCCGCTTTCTGGGGGTGCACCAACATATCAGTCGACCCAAACATCACCATTACCAACAACCTTAATCCACCCAATCCGCCCACAACGCCTGCTAACCACCCTGTTGATCCCTCTACCAGTGGCGTGGATGGAACCGATAATAGCGGACTAAACGGCTCCGATACACTCGTCCTGCAGGGCGCTTACGGTGAAGGGTTAGGCATTGAAACCCATAATGTCAGTGCCGCTTCATTTGACGTTACAACCGTGAACCATGGCCTTGATGAACGAGATGTGGTGATTGCCACTGATTGCAGAAAAGCAGATGTCTTTGAAATCACCAATGCAAACTCAGGCACCAATAACACCATCGTAGCCAATCTGGGGAATAATGATCCCGGCTTTGGAAACGCCACCATCCCAGGGCTGGAATATAATGACAGCGGCACCATCTACCGCATAAAAAGCGTCACCTATTCCATCCAGGCAGGTGCCAGCGGTGAACCCGCCCTGTTTCGTAATGAAAATGGCAACAATGTTGAACTGGTTGAAGGGGTGCAGGATATGCAAATACTCTTTGGCGTCGACAGTGACCCTACTGACAACAACCAGATTGCGACAATCTATCAACCCGCCAGTAGTGTGACCAACATGAATGATGTTGTTAGCGTTCGCATCACCTTGACACTCTCTACCCTGAATGACCTCCACAGGTCTGATGGCACCTTTGGCCGCATTACACGCACCTACACATCAACCACCTCTATCCGCAATCGCCTCATCTAATTTCAGCAGGATAACAAGAGCTATGAATAGATACCCTCACATCACTAAACAGACCGGCGCCGTATTGGTCGTCAGCCTGATGCTGCTGGTTGTCATGACATTAATTGGTGTCACTGCCATGCGCAGCACCATCCTTGAAGAGAAGATGGCAGGCAACACACGCGATTCACTGCTCGCGTTACAAACCGCCGAAACAGCACTGCTGGATGGTGAAAACTACCTCGAAACTGAAATCAACTCCCTCGCAGCCGCCTTCGACGGCACTGAACTCGGGCTCTATGAACTAGATTCAGACCCACCCGTACTGTTAGATGCTACCTGGGTTAACTCCATCGCCTACCGTGGCACCTTCGGCACCTATCCTGGCGTCACCTCACAGCCCCGTTTCATTATCGAGTTTGCCGGCCCGTTCGCAGACGAAAGTTCGGATGACCTTAACATCAGCTCCTACGATACACTGGACTCCCTCGGCACCCCCTATGTGTTTCGCATTACTGCCCGTGGCACAGGCGGCAGTGATAGCGCCGTCGTCTTTCTTCAATCCAACTATGTCCGCATCTTCTAGTGAAGCGTTATAAAGAAACCAGGAATACGATCATGATCGCAAAAAAATCGCTATTAATCTCGAGTCTCGCATCACTACTCACGCTCACGCTGGTGAACACAACGCATGCCGCACCAGGCGTGCTCGAACAGGCCCCGCTCTATGTTGGCCCGGCAGTAGAATCCAACATCATGCTCCTTAACGATGACTCCGGCAGCATGCACTGGGAGAGCATGGTCACTGCGCCAAATGGGCTTATTGCTGGCTCCCAGCCGGATGGCTCCAATATGGGTGTTAATGAGTATAGACATACCGATCTTTTTAATGATGGCACTATTGACTGTGGTTTTGCATATACTTATAACGCCCTGTTTCGCAGTAATAGCTATCTCTCATGGACCGAGGTCGACATCGCCCTCCCTGATCGCACCTGGGTCAGAGGCTGTTTTGTGGCAGATGAAGAGGCGTGGCGCTTTCGCAGTAGTGACTTCAACCCACTCTACTTTGACCCTGCCAAAACCTATCTACCATGGGCGGGTGTTGATGCCTCAGGTAACCCTTATACCGATGCATCACTCACGAACGCCCCCAACAACCCCTACAACCCCACCGAGTGGATTAACCTGACCACAGATGACCCCGCAGTTATAGTGGGATGGAACTGGACCCTGGACCCTGGAAACAACTGGACATTCAATGAAGGGGGGACAGAGCGCCTGAAAACAGATGGCTTCCGCTATTACACCTGGAGCGACACCGATGGCGACGGTCTGTATGAGGATGGCGAACAGACTGAATTTCTAATCAAAGACCAGGATGCTACCACTCAACAAAATTTTGCCAACTGGTTTACCTACCATCGCAGCCGTGAATATGTTGTGAAGTATGCTATCAGCCAAGCACTGCAGGGCGTCACCGGCGTAAAGATCGGCTATGGCACTATTAATAACATTGATGATGTGAACTTACCGATTGAAACAATGAATATTAACCCTGGCGTCGGTAACAAAAGAACCCTTTTCGACAGGCTATTCCTGACCCGCTCTAATGGGGGCACACCATTACGCCAAAATCTGAGAGATGTTGGGCGTTACTTTGAATGTGATGATGATAATTTTTTTGATGCGAGTGGCAGTGACTGCCCCATCTTGCCTGCCGACGAATTTGGCATGTGCCAGAAGAATTTTACCATCATGCTAACGGATGGCTTTTATAACGGTGATGGCCCCGGTGTTGGCAACACAGATGCTGATGGTGCAGGCCCCTGGGATGGTGGTGATTACGCCGATGGGTGGGGTAATACTCTGGCAGATGTTGCCATGCACTTTTATGAGCGCGACTTAAGGCCAGCCCTCAGCGATGAAGTTCCGCCCTCTGGGATTGATGATGCACCACACCAACACATGACCACCTATACCGTCGCCTTTGGTGTGACCGGTGACCTTGACCCAGGTGATATCAAGACACCTGGCGATGCAACAGACTCAGACCCATCAGACCCAGGATTCGACTGGCGTAACCCAAATACAGATCCTGGCAGGATTGATGATCTGTGGCACACCGCCTTTAATGGTCGCGGAGATTTCTTTAGTGCTCAAAACCCGGATGACCTGATTGCGGCCATTCAGGCTGCAATAGTCAGCGCATCAAAAGGAGCAAGCTCCGCATCAGCCGTCGCCTTTAATGCCTCCACGCTCGATACCGGTTCAACAGTCTACCAGGCACTATTTAACCCTTCTGATAACTGGAAAGGAGAGCTGATTGCCACTGACATCAATCCTGATGGCTCTCTTGCCACAAATCCAAAATGGAATGCTGGCGACCAGCTCAATACTCAGTCTTATAGCTCACGCCAGGTCATCACCTACAAAAAGGATACGGGCACTCCCTCAGACTCAACCGGTATCCGCTTTAGAACACTCTCTGATCTCTCACCTGAACAACAGGCAGACCTCAATCGAGGTCCATCGGCAGCAGATGGCAACGGCCAAGAGAGAATCGATTACCTCAGAGGTGATCGCAGCAACGAATCGACTGGATTGCGCTTCCGAGACCGTACGAATGTACTCGGCGATCTGGTTCATTCAAACCCGGTCTTTGTTGGTAAAACACGCGCCAACTATCCAGATGCTGCGCCATTCCCGACTACCGCAGGAAGCCTTTATTCTGAATTTAAAGCGACCCATGCGAACCGTGATGGCCTTATCTATATCGGGGCTAATGACGGCATGCTACACGCATTCGATGAGGATACCGGCAAAGAGGTATTCGCTTACATCCCGAATGTCCTTTTCTCTGACAACGCCAACGAAGGGCTACATTACATCACTGACCCAAATTATACCCACCGCTACTATGTTGATGCCAGCCCGGCCATTGCAGATGTTTACCTTAACTCATCCTGGCGCACCTTGCTCGTCGCGGGACTTCGTTCGGGTGGCCGCGGTATCTTTGCACTCGATGTCACGGATCCTTCCGCACTCGCCAATGCTGAAACCAACGCCTCATCGATAGTGCAGTGGGAATTCACCAGCGATGACGACCCCGATCTTGGCTACACCATGAGCAAACCTGTTATCGCAAAAATGGCAAATGGCAGGTGGGCGGCCATCGTCAGCAATGGTTATAACAGTAGTGGCGATGGCCGAGCCAAACTCTTCATTATCTTCCTCGATGGTGGTCAGGATGGTGAATGGACACTTGGTTCTGACTACCTCAAAATCGATACCGAAGTGGGCTCACTAACCTCCCTCAATGGTCTCTCTGCGCCTATCGCCCTCGACACCACCGGCGATCTCCTTGCTGACCGCGTCTACGCTGGCGACCTACTGGGTAACCTATGGGCCTTTGACCTGACAGATACATCGCTAGGCAGCCCGGACTGGAAGGTCGCCTACAAACAGGGCATCACACCTCAACCGCTATTTGTCGCCACGGATGACAGTAATAATCCTCAGCCAATCACCTCAAGGCCGGTTGTCATGCGACAAAATGAGGTCAATACCTCTCTGCTGAATAAGCCTAATTTAATGGTCTACTTTGGCACAGGGCAATATGTTGTCGCAGGCGATAAAACAAGCACCGACACACAGACCTTCTACGGCATCTGGGATAAAGGTGCTGATGATCTCAATCGCTCAGACCTGCTTGAACAGACCCTGGATAGCGCTAGCTCTACTACTACCAGTCGTGTTATGAGCGATCACTCGATTGACTACAGCGCCTCTGACATGGGGTGGTTTTTTGATCTGCCAACCGATGGCGAACGTGTCACTGTCGACCCCATTGTCCGCGGAAAATTACTCATCTTTGCAACCCTGATCCCTGGCTCACAGCTCTGTCTGCCAGAGGGTGATGGCTGGGTAATGGTCGTAGACCCTACCAACGGCGGCCAGCCAGGACTACCTACCTATGATGTCAACCGGGATGGAGTTATTGATAGCAGTGATTTGGTCGATGGTAAAGTAGCGGGTGGCTTCAGGGTTGGGGGCATCCCTGGGGGGCTGGGCGTCATTGGCAACCTGCTGATGATCACCGATGACGAAGGCCAACTCACTTCAACGACGATCGACTTCATGGGCAGCTCAACATTAGGACGCGTCTCATGGCAGGAAATAGTACGTTAGCACATGGCAAGCATGCTATGCACACGATAAAAAACTGGAGCCATCATCATGAAACCGATTCTACTAAAAACTAACGGCCTCATTTTATTGATGCTATTTTCCCTCTCGATATCAGCATCGGGGCTACCCGACTACTATCCAGAAAAACTTAACCATATGCAGGGCAATATAGATGATATTGATATCAGAACCGGCCGTATCATAATCAATGATATACCATGGAAACTCTCGATGAACGTCAAGGTTCACTCGATGAGCACCGAGTTTAGCTCTGTCCAGACCCTCAAAAAGGGAACGTATCTGGCCTTTAAAGTCGATACGATTAATGGAAAATCTGAAATTGCCGAAATCTGGATACTACCCAAGTTTTTCTCAAGGCCAGCTTTAAAATAACCATGAAGCGATCTGACAACCTGTATCTCTGGAGGCACAAAAGTGAACTCAAAACGACCCCTCAAAACATCCGCCGGTTTTACCCTGGTCGAACTGATGATTGTTGTCGTGATCATCGGCATTCTGGCCGCTATCGCCATGCCCTCCTATGTGAACCAGGTAACAGAGGCAAAACGCTCAGATGGCAAAATCGCATTAATGGAGGCCGCGCAAAGCCTGGAGCGCTGCTATAGCGAAAACAACGCCTATAACGATAGCAGCTGCTCATTTGATACTACTTCACCGGAGGGGCACTACGCCATCACAACACCGGCAATCACCGCAACAAGTTTTACCTTACAGGCCACCCCCAATGCCAGCCAGACCGACCCTTTATGCCTTAATCTGACGCTCACCAGTACAGGCGTGCAGGGTAAATCAGGATCGGGCACTGTTGAGGAGTGCTGGAACTAGCGCTCTTTACAAGACAATAAATTACCTGGGCGATGGTGACGGTGAACACCCCCTATTCCAAAGATGGATTTTGCAGGTCGCGAGGTAGAGAAAATACAATATTCTCCTCGCGACCTTTTATATTTTCGATACGCGTAACGCCCAACGCTTTCAAATAGCGAATCACCTCTTCGACCAGCACTTCGGGTACCGATGCCCCCGCCGTTACTCCAACAACATTTGAACCCGCCAGCCATGCTTCATCTATTTCGCTCGCATTATCGATCAGATAGGCATCTGCCCCCTGGCGCTCTGCCATCTCACGCAGGCGATTTGAATTAGAGCTATTACGCGACCCCACAACTAAAATCAGATCGCACGCTTCTGCTAACGCTTTCACAGCATCCTGTCTGTTTTGCGTGGCATAACAGATATCATCACGTCTCGGTCCCTGAATATTGGGGAAGCGCTTTTGCAACGCCTCGATCACAACAGAAGTGTCATCCATCGACAGCGTGGTCTGGGTCACAAAGGAGAGCCTCTCAGGGTTCTTCACTTTCAGTCGTTCAACATCTTCGACCGACTCCACCAGGTAGATGCCCCCCGCCGGGTTTTTATACTGCCCCAACGTCCCTTCAACCTCCGGGTGCCCGGCATGACCGATCAGAACACACTCCTGACCATCACGCTCATAACGCACCACTTCAAGATGCACCTTTGTGACCAGCGGGCAGGTGGCATCAAAGACGCGCAGGCCACGTTGACTCGCCTCCTCTCTGACCGCTTTAGAAACGCCATGAGCACTAAAAATCAGCGTTGCATTATCGGGGACCTCTGAAATTTCTTCGATAAAAATAGCGCCTTTGTCACGTAACCCTTCGACAACAAATTTATTATGCACTACTTCGTGACGCACATAGATGGGACGTCCGAACTGCTCAAGCACTCGTTCGACAATTTCAATTGCACGCTCAACCCCTGCACAAAAACCTCGTGGGTTAGCTAACAATACCTGCTCTGCCTGAATGTTGTTCATCACTATTTCTTTTCTGTCTGCTGTTGATTTTCTTTATTAAACAGCGCATCAATTATTAATAATACTGCGCCGATACAGATCGCTGAGTCTGCGACATTAAACGCAGGCCAGTGCCAGTCACCATAATAGACATCGATAAAATCGACCACATAACCCAGCGTGATGCGATCCCACACGTTACCGATCGCACCGCCCAGCACCAGTGACAGTGCAATCGCCAGGCGTAGCTCATGCTGTTTAAGGCGCACAATCCACACCAGGATAACAGCGCTCACTACAATGGCGAGCACGGTAAAAAGCCAGCGCTGCCAACCACCCGCATCGCTCAAGAAGCTAAATGCCGCGCCCGTGTTATGGGCCAGCACCAGATTCAATGAAGGTAAAATCGGTATCGATTGATAGAGCTGTAACGAATCGGTGACCAGGTACTTCGTCACCTGGTCCAGCACTAACACTAGCGCGGAGAGCCATAGCCACTTCAACATAGCGCCACCTGTCCTTTAAGCAAACTGACGTGACTCACCGTCACCCGAGACATTTTCAACACAACGCCCACATAGTGCTGGATGCTCGCTATCTGAACCGACATCTTCACGATGGTGCCAGCAACGGTCGCATTTGGCATATTCACACGCCTTCACCGCCACCCACAGCGCTGGCTGATCTTTCTGCGTCACCTCGATAGCCTCTTCTGTTTTCTCAGCAACCCCATGTACTCGAGCATAGGAGGTGATCAAAACAAAACGCAGCTCGTCTCCCAGTTTTGTCAATAATGCCAGCAGTGCATCATCACAATAGAGGTCCACTTCGGCATCCAGTGCGGAACCGATAAGACCACCTGAACGCAACCCCTCTAACGCTTTGGAGACCGATTCGCGCAGCGCAATGATGGTTGCCCACTCATCCTGACTAAGCGGCTGCTCAATCACCACCGGAAATGTGTAAAGTGTCTCAAGAAAAACAGACTCGCTACGATCACCCGGAATATGCTTCCAGATATCTTCAGCGGTAAAGCTCAACACCGGTGACAACCAGCGCGCCAGCGCCTCAATAATGTGGTACATCGCCGTCTGTGCTGAACGGCGTGCAACACTATCGGCCTGCGTGGTGTACTGACGATCTTTGATGATGTCGAGATAAAAGCTCCCCAGATCGACGGCACAAAAATTATGGATCTTCTGATAGACCAGGTGAAACTCATAACGCCCATAGGCTTCACGTAGCTCCTCCTGTAACTGCTGCGCGCGCGCTACCGCCCATTGGTCAAGCGCCAGCATATTGCCCGGTTCAACCATGTCGGATACGGGATCAAAGCCGTTGAGGTTCGCCAGTAAAAAGCGTGCTGTGTTACGCATGCGACGATAGGCGTCCGCCATCCGTTTAAGGATCTCATCCGAGACATTCATCTCCGTACGGTAGTCGGTTGCCGCCACCCACAGACGTAAAATATCAGCCCCCAGTGAGTTCATGATCTTTTGAGGTGCGATCACATTACCCAGTGATTTCGACATCTTGCGCCCTTTGGCATCAACAGTAAAACCGTGTGTCAGCACTGATTTATAAGGCGCCTCGCCGCTCATCGCCACCGCTGTCAACAGGGATGACTGAAACCAGCCGCGATGCTGATCCGACCCTTCCAGATAGAGATCGGCCGGGTACGCAAGCGCATCGCGCTGCTGCAACACACTGTAGTGGGTCACACCGGAATCAAACCAGACATCGAGCGTGTCGCTCACTTTGTCATACTGATCCGCCTCATCACCCAGCAATTCAGCCGCCTCCATCTCAAACCAGGCATCGATGCCGTGCGCTTCGACACGCTGGGCCACCTGCTCAACCAGCTCGGCCGTTGCCGGATGCAACTCACCGCTCTCTTTATGCAGAAACAGCGTGATCGGCACCCCCCAGGTGCGCTGACGCGAAACGCACCAGTCCGGACGCTTTTCGATCATCCCTTCGATTCTCGCCTGCCCCCATTCCGGCAACCACTCCACTTTTTTGATCGCCTTCATCGCGTCGCTGCGTAGCCCCTTTTGGTCCATACCAATGAACCACTGCGGTGTTGCACGAAAGATGATCGGCGTTTTATGGCGCCAGCAGTGCGGGTAACTGTGGTGTAGCGCCTCTTCATGCAGCAGCGCACCCTTTGCCTTCAACACTTCAATCACCTTGTCATTTGCCTTAAAGACATGCTGCCCGGCAAACAGTGGCGTGTTGGGCAGGAAGACACCGTTACCATCGACCGGGTTGTCGATCGGCAGGTGGTAGCGCATTCCCACCACATAATCTTCCTGGCCGTGCCCCGGCGCGGTATGCACTGCACCAGTACCCGCTTCACTCGTAACATGGTCACCGAGAATGACCGGCACCTCTCGCTCATAAAATGGGTGTTGCAGCTTCAGCCCTTCAAGGCGCTCACCCACGCAGGTTGCGACCACACGGTACTCTTCGATACCGCTTCGCATCATGACCTCCTTTAACAGGACCTCCGCAACCAGCAATCTTTCCGGGCCATGTTCGCCACGGCACTGCACCAGTACATAATCAAAACCAGGGTTAACAGAGACTGCCTGATTAGCCGGCAGCGTCCATGGAGTCGTGGTCCAGATAACGATCGAACTCTTTAGTTTACTGCGGGTGTCACCCGCCGCATCATCAACCGGCTCGCAACGCTGCAACAGCACTTCATCATCAAGCACTTCAAAACGGACATCGATTGCAGGAGAGACACGCTCTTCGTATTCAACCTCTGCTTCAGCCAGCGCAGAGCCGCAATCACTACACCAGTGTACCGGTTTAAAACCTTTATGAAGATGGCCCGCTTCAACGATGCGGCCCATCGAACGGATGATGTCCGCTTCGGTTTTGAAATCCATGGTGAGATAGGGTTTCTCCCATTCAGCAAAGAGACCCAGACGTTTAAAATCTTCACGCTGCTTATCGACCTGCTTTGCTGCATAGTGACGACACGCCTTACGAAACGTTGGCGCATCAACTTTATGCCCCGCCTTGCCGACCTTCTTCTCAACCATCAGCTCAATCGGCAGACCGTGGCAGTCCCAGCCCGGCACATAAGGGGCATCAAACCCCTCCAGGCTTTTTGATTTGATGATCATATCTTTCAGCACCTTGTTAACGGCATGACCGATATGGATGTCGCCATTGGCATACGGCGGGCCGTCGTGCAGAATAAATTTCTCTCTGCCCGCTCGCGCTTCACGTAATTTTCCGTAGAGATCCATCGCCTCCCACGCTTTCAAAAAACCTGGTTCACGATTTGCGAGATTCGCCTTCATTGAAAAGGCGGTCTTCGGAAGGTTCAGAGTGCTTTTATAATCTGCCATTTTATGTACGCTAGATTTTCCAGTATTTAAAGTTATCTAATTTTTTTGTCCGACAGCGTTATGCAGCCTCGTCATCGCCGCTGCCGTTTGCAAACAGTGCCCGCGCCTCTGCTGCATCAAGCGCTATCTGCGCCCTGAGTGCTGTAATCGACTCAAAACGGATCTCATCCCGCAACCGCTTGATGAACGCTACCTGTACATATTCACCATAGATCTCGCGATCAAAATCGAACAGATGGACTTCCAACTGGCAACGCGTACCATTCACTGTCGGGCGATGGCCGATATTGGCAACACCTTTTAGCGGTACCGCCTCGTCACCCGCGAGGCCAAACATCTCCACCGCATAGACACCACGCAGAGGTGTGACACGCCGGTGCAGGTGGATGTTGGCGGTCGGAAAACCGATCGTTCGACCTCGCTGCTCTCCATGCACCACGCACCCAGAGATTCGATAGGCGCGACCCAGCAGTTGTGCCGCACGATTCAGTTCACCTCGACTCAACGCCTCACGGACACGGGTGCTACTGACCCGTTCGTTATCGATATTGAAGGTGCACATCTCAACCACCTGAAAGCCGTGCTTTTCGCCCGCCGCACGCAACATTGCAACATCTCCCTGACGACGATGGCCAAAATGGAAATCATCACCCACCACCAGATAGCGCACATCAAGCCCCTCCACCAGTAGCCGTTTGATAAACGCTGCTGCCGACATCTGCGACAGCGCCCGGTCAAAACGGAGCACCAGTACCCGGTCAACCCCGTAGCGACGCAGCACCTGTAGTTTTTCACGCAGGCGAGTCAGGCGGGGGGGGGATTCGCCAGCAGGCGCAAAAAACTCCTGAGGATACGGCTCAAAGGTGATCACGACCAGCGGCAGCCCCAGCTCATCAGCCTGCTCCGACAGCTGCCCCAGCACCGCCTGATGACCGAGATGGACGCCATCGAAGTTGCCAATCGTCGCCACGCAACCACGATGGTGCAGGCGCAGATTATACAGTCCTCGAATCAGTTCCATGCCGATGGCAGCCCAATGCAGATAAAAGCAGCGAGTATAAAGCAAGGCGGGGGAGAGGGGGAAGAGCAACAGCCCTCTCCCCATTTAGCCTTACCCGCTAATCATCAGCCATCTTCAAATGATGCGGCCGCACCCCCATCACCCAGAGCACTGCAAAATAGAGCGCGCCACCAGCCGCCACCCACATCAGCAGCTGCAGCATCCGCTGCCACCACGGCCACATCTCCCACGCAGCAACCTCATCGATACCAAACCACAACAGCAGCGCCATCAGAAAACCACCCAGCAGCACACGCGATATCACCCAGCCCCACCCCTGTTCTCGCTGGTAAAGACCATCGCAACGCAGGCCGCGATAGAGCAGCCACGCATTAAGAAAGGCCGACAGTGAGGTTGCCAGCGCCAGCCCGGTATGGGCGCCGGCGATGTCGAACACCACCATCGGTGCCACAAAGAGCACATTTAACCCCATATTGGTAATCAGCGCGATAATCCCAATTTTCACCGGGGTTTTTGTATCCTGGCGCGCGTAGTAACCCGGTGCCAGCACCTTTACAAAGATAAAACCGAGTAGCCCCAGCGAGTAGGCCATCAAACTCATGCTGGCCATTGTCACATCCGCAGCAGTAAACGCACCGTACTGAAACAGTGTTGAGAGCATCGGCCCCGCCAGTATAAAGAGCCCAATGGTCGCAGGCACACCGATAATCACCACCAGCCGTAACGCCCAGTCGAGGGTGCGGCTAAACGCCTCGGGTGACGCCTCGGAGTAGCGTCGCGATAACGCTGGCAGAATCACCGTCGCCACCGCGATGCCAAACACACCAAGTGGAAACTCCACTAACCGGTCAGAGTAGTAGAGCCAGCTAACGCTACCGGTCACAAGAAACGACGCAATCAAGGTGTCGAAAAGCAGGTTCACCTGCGCCACGGACGAACCAAACACCGCCGGGATGATCAGCTTAAAGATACGTTTGACCCCTTCATGAGCACGATCAAAACGTGGCCGTGGCAGTAGCTTCATCCGCCACAGAAACGGCAACTGAAAACCGAGCTGTGCAAGCCCGGCAAAAAATACACCCCATGCCAGTGCTACCACCGGCTCATCGAGCAGCGGCGCAATAAACACTGCCGCGCCAATCAGGCAGAGGTTCAGCAGCACCGGAGTAAAGGCGGGCACGGCAAACTCTCCGTAGGTGTTGAGAATACCACCGGCCAGCGCCGTTAACGAGATGAACAGTAGATAAGGGAAGGTGATGCGCAGTAGCTCAGTGGTCAGCTCATATTTAGGCTGATCATCAAGAAAGCCCGGCGCAAAGGCCATCACCAGCAGCGGTGCCGCAATGATACAGATCAACGTGACGATAAACAGCACACTCGCCAGCCATACCGCAGTGCTATCGATCAGGCCGCGCACCTCGTTGTGCTTGCGCTGGCTTTTGTATTCCGACAGTATCGGCACAAAGGCCTGTGAAAATGCCCCCTCTGCAAACAGGCGGCGAAAAAAGTTGGGGATCTTGAAGGCGACAAAAAAGGCGTCCGCCCCCATGCTGGCACCAAACAGACGGGCAAAAATAACATCCCGCACCAACCCAAGGAGGCGAGAAATCAACGTCATCCCACCCACGGTGGCGGTTGATTTCAGTAATTTTTTACTCACTTAGCGCGTCCCAAACTCGCTATTCCCTCTGAATTTCCTGTAAAATCCAGATCTTACCCCTACATCGCCAATTCTTCCAGCGCTCATTTATTAGCGCCAAAGTTGGCCACAAGGATTGACAAACCCGGCCAGAATCCGCATAGTATGCGACCTTTACGAATATAGTGACGCTGACGGAGATCACCCCGCAGCAAAATAGAACAGGAGCAACAACCTTGGCCAATTCAGCACAAGCCAAAAAGCGCGCAAAGCAAGCCGAAAAGAGCCGCGCCCATAACGCCAGCATGCGCTCTGAAATGCGTACCGCGACCAAAAAGGTCGTCAACGCAATCGAAGCTGGCAACAAAGCAGAGGCCGAAGCGGCATACAAGGTCGCCAAGCCGATTCTTGATGTGATGGCTCGCAAAGGGATCATCGACATGAATAAGGCAGCACGCCATAAAAGCCGCATGAATAAACACATCAACGCGATGTAATTCATCAGCGGAGCTGTGTAACAGAAAAAGCTGCTTTCGAAAGAGAGCGGCTTTTTTATTGGCTAAAATCTATTTCCCCATCAACACCAGGTTGTCACGGTGGATCAGCTCAGCCTCATCCACGTAACCCAGCAGCGTCTCAATCTGCTCGCTAGCGCACCCCTGAATCTTGCGGGCCTCCTGTGCAGTATAGTTGACTAGACCACGTGCAACTTCCTCACCCGCCTGGTCAACGCAGGCCACCACATCACCGCGCTGGAATTCGCCCTCAACCGCCACCACACCGACCGCCAGCAGGCTGGAGCCCGACACCTTCAGCACGCTGACTGCCCCCTCATCCAGCACCAGCCTGCCGCTAAGGTTGAGCTGGCTGGCCAGCCACCGCTTACGCGCCATCAACGGCTCTGCTGCCGGTACGATCATCGTCCCCAGCGCTCTGCCATCAGCGATCTGCGCCAGCACATCGGGCTCACGCCCAGAGGCGATAATCGACAGTGCGCCCGATCGCGCCGCTCGTTCGGCTGCCCTTACCTTGGTCAGCATCCCACCACGCCCCAGCCGCCCACTACCACCGCCGGCAGCCATCTCCTCTAACGCCGGGTCACCTGCCTGCGCTTCATGAATAAACCTGGCGGCAGAGTTATTGCGCGGGTCGCTCTCATACATCCCCTCCTGATCGGTCAGCATCACCAGCAATTCGGCCTCAACCAGGTTGGTGACCAGTCCCGCCAGCGTGTCGTTATCACCAAAGCGAATCTCTTCAACTGCGACGGTGTCGTTCTCATTCACGACTGGAATCACATTGAGTGCCAACAGTGTGCGCAACGTGCTGCGCGCATTGAGATAGCGCTGTCGGTCAGCAAGGTCATCATGGGTCAACAGAATTTGTGCGGTGTGCAGTCCGTGCCGCTGAAAACAGGTCTCATACGCCTGCACGACCCCCATCTGCCCCACCGCAGCGGCGGCCTGCTGCTCGTATAGTGCATGTGGGCGCTCGCGCCAGCCAAGCCGCTTCATCCCCTCCGAAACTGCGCCCGAAGAGACCAGCACCACCTCGATACCGCGCTCACGCAGCCGCTGAATCTGCTCAACCCATAGCGCCATTAGCTCCAGATCCAGCCCGGCGCCATCATTGGTCAACAGCGAACTGCCCACCTTCACCACCCAGCGCCGCGCTTTTGTCACCTGCTCTCTTGCCATCGTTTTCTACGCTAAATAACCTTCATGCTGGATGATCTGCAACACCCGCCTCGTCCACACCTGAAACAGAATCGCTTTTCGCCTCCTCGTCAAGACGGGTGCGCGTTTCCAGATACTCCATAATGTCATCCAGCAGCGGGCGGACACCACTCTTCTCCCGCGCAGAGACCTGGTAAACCGGCCCTTGCCAGCCCAGTCGCTCCACCACATCCGCGCATAGCTCTTGCTGTAGATCTTCCGGCACCAGGTCGAGCTTGTTGAGCACCAGCCAGCGCGGCTGCCTGCCAAGCTCATCGCTAAACTGGCTTAGCTCCTGCGTGATCGTCTTCACCTCATCAACAGGGTCGATGGTGGGATCATACGGTGCCACATCGACCATGTGTAACAGCAGACGTGTACGCGACAGATGCTTCAGAAACTGTATCCCCAGGCCTGCACCATCTGCCGCCCCCTCAATCACTCCCGGCACATCCGCGATCACAAAGCTACGATGGTCAGAGACACAGACAACACCAAGATTGGGGTGAAGCGTAGTAAACGGGTAATCTGCAACTTTTGGGCGAGCGGCTGAAGCAGCGCGAATAAAGGTCGATTTACCCGCATTGGGCATGCCGAGCAGACCAACATCCGCCAGCACCTTCAGCTCCAGGTTGAGCTTGCGCCCCTCGCCGAGTGAACCTGGCGTTGCCTGACGTGGTGCCTGATTGGTACTGCTCTTGAAGCGAGCATTGCCGATGCCGTGAAAGCCCCCCTGCGCGACCAGCAGACGCTGTTCATTGTGCAGTACTTCGCCAATCACCTCATCAGTCTCTTCATCTTTGACGATGGTGCCGAGCGGGACGCGGATAAGGCAGTCATCCCCGCCCTTTCCGGTGCAGTTGGCGCCCTGGCCACGCTGTCCATTTTCCGCGCGATAATTGCGCCGATGGCGAAAATCGACCAGCGTATTCAGGTTGACATCCCCTATCAGAAAAACACTGCCACCGTCACCGCCGTCACCACCGTCCGGCCCGCCGAAAGGGATATATTTCTCGCGCCGGAAGCTGACGCAGCCGTTGCCGCCGTTTCCGGCCTGAATATTGATTGTGGCTTCATCGACGAATTTCATAATAAATTCAGAGAAAAGGAAAAGACAAAGATACAAAAAAGGAGCGCTCACACGAGACCCTGTGCCCTTGTATCTTTACCCTTTTCCTGCTCTTTACCCTTTCCCCCAGTGATCATAAAAAAAAACCCCGTCAACTGGACGGGGCCTTTTCATACATCCGCGTTGTGACTGCTCAGGCAGTAACGATGCTGACGTATGTGCGCTGTTTCGGGCCTTTCTTCTCAAACAGCACTTTGCCGTCTGCCTTGGCAAACAGAGTGTGGTCACGCCCTAGCCCCATGTTGACTCCGGCGTGAAAATGTGTGCCGCGCTGACGAACGATGATGTTACCCGCCGCCACACTTTCACCACCAAACCGCTTCACGCCAAGTCGTTTGGACTCAGAATCGCGACCATTGCGGGTACTTCCGCCTGCTTTCTTATGTGCCATTGCTCAATAACCCCTTAATTAATCTGCTGCGATCGCGGTGATCTGCACTTCAGTGTAGGCCTGACGGTGCCCCATCTGCTTGCGCGAGTGCTTGCGACGACGAAATTTAACGATCTTGATCTTCTCACCGCGTCCGTGAGATTTAACCGTCGCACTGACCTTTCCACCCGCGACGAAAGGCGCGCCAATTTTTACATCGTCGCCATCGGTAACCAGCAAAACCTCATCAAAATCAATCGATCCGCCCTCTTCAGCGACGATTTTTTCTACTTTGAGTGTCTCACCTTCAGTCACTCGATACTGCTTACCACCGGTCTTAATTACCGCGTACATGCTTCACTCCAGAAATCCGTGAAAAAAACTTAACCTGTAAAACTAAAAATGTTCGTTTACCAAAGCCGGGCAATTTTACCGACATCAGCCCCCCAGGTCAAATCAGAATCGGCCCACCTGCCGCCCGCCTTCGACTAACGTGAAAGAAACTTGCCACAACCCAGCGGGGATTCTAAAATCGAACGTCGGGCGATAATTATAAAGAAAGATATGACTGTGAATCTACCACTCGAAAAACCACGAGAAATCAATGGCATCGATGCTATTCGCGCGCTCACCAGCGATGACATGGGTGCCGTTAACCAACTCATCCACAGCCGTCTCAGCTCCGAAGTCGCACTGATTAATCAGATGGGCCACTATATCGTCAATAGCGGCGGGAAACGGCTCCGCCCGCTACTGGTACTCCTCAGCGCTCGCGCTCTGAACTATGGTGGCACAGCACAGATCGACCTCGCGGCGATTATCGAATTTATTCACACCGCCACGCTGTTACATGATGACGTGGTAGACGCCTCCGAAATGCGCCGCGGCAAAGAGACAGCCAATGCCGTATGGGGTAACGAGGCTAGCGTGCTGGTTGGTGACTTTCTCTATTCACGCGCCTTTCAGATGATGGTCAGTGTTGGTGACATGCGCATCATGGAGATCATGTCAAAGGCGACTAATATTATCGCAGAGGGCGAGGTGCTACAGCTGCTCAACTGCGGCGACGCCAGCACGACCGAGGAGCGCTACCTGGAGGTGATTCATTTCAAAACTGCTAAATTATTTGAGGCCGCCTGCCAGCTCGGGGCGGTCATCAGTGGCAGCGATACCCACACTGAAAAGGCGATGGCCAATTACGGCATGTACCTCGGCACCGCTTTTCAGCTCATCGATGATGTCCTGGATTACAGCGCCACTGCTGACGAAATGGGGAAAAATATCGGTGATGATCTCGCTGAAGGAAAACCCACCCTGCCACTGATATACGCCATGCGTCACGGCAGCCCTGCCGAGGCAGCGGTGATTCGCAATGCGATTGAAAATAGCGGCCTTGATAATATCGATGCGGTGGTTGAGACAATTCACTCGACGGGTGCGCTCATCTATACAGCAGACGCGGCACGAATCGAAGCCGAAAAAGCTGCCGAGGCGATCAGTGGGCTGCCTGCATCGCTCTATCGAGACGCAATGCTGGCACTGGCTGAGTTTTCGGTAACTCGCTCTCACTAACAGGTCGCTGAAGTTCGTTCAGGCACGTATGAAGCAGGGTAAAATCGGCCGAGAAGCGCTGTTTGCTTGTTGATGCAAATGAGCGTTCCGAGGAGGATTTCAATGCAGCATCGTGTAACCCGAATAGAGTGGCAACCCGCTGTTAAAGCAGACCACCCTCAATAAAACATAACAAATTAAACATAAACCTGGAGATCAAAGAGTTATGTTTCTCGCTCATTGTCCGACACAGTTAATAGTAGGATACTGCTGGCTTACTTGCTAAGCTATTCGCCTTGGAGGTGCGGCTAGCCACTCAAACATTCTGGAACGAAAAGATGGCATCACCCAGTCACAGCAAGCTCTATCTTTATAAACAGCAACTACTTGCAACTCAGGCACCGTATGCCGCTGTGGAAAGAGCCACGGAAACCTCTTCCTCTTCTCTTTTCCACCCAGCGATCGAAGAGAATTAATGGTGAAAATCACAACCGCTTTCTCTTCTGACCCTGATCCTGATGCTGCACTGCAAGAGGTGACCAGTACACTACAGAGAGCGCTCAGCACCGATCCCAGCCTTACGTTAATTTATTACACAGAAAACTATAACCCCGGGGAACTGATTGCTGCGCTCAATCAGCAACCGACAACCCAGCTTCACGGCTGCTCCACCTGCCGGGCCTTAATGGGCTCAGATGGATTTCACAGCAACAACGGAATAGCCCTCGGCATCTGGGCTGCTCACGATCCCGAGGGGGCATATGGCTCTGCACTAGTCTCCATGAATGATGCTCCACGTCTGGCAGGGAGAGAAGCAGTTGAACTGGCGCTCAACAATGCACAGCGCACCGGTGAGGTACCAGATCTGATATGGCTCAGCGCCACACCAGGCAATGAAGAGTCTGTCATGCTTGGCATACAGGATGTCGTTGGTGGTGATGTGCCCATTATCGGTGGCAGTGCTGCCGACAATCACATCACAGGCCAATGGTCCATCATCGCCAATGACGAAGTGACAAGCGACGGTGTGGCCGTTACCGTGATGTTTCCTTCTGTTGAAATCTCATATACGTTCCAGAGCGGTTATTCACCCTCCAGCACTTCAGGAACTGTCACCAAAGCGGCGGGACGTGTTGTCTATGAGATCGACAACCGACCAGCTGCTGAAGTCTACAATGAATGGTCTGAAGGTGGCATAGATAAGACCATTAATGATGGAGGAAGGGTACTGGCACAGACCAGCCTTCACCCGCTTGGCCGGAAAGTAACAAGCGTCGGCAAAGTCGACTATTACAAACTATCTCATCCCAGCGCAGTTACTCTGGATAGAGCACTTACCCTCTTTTCTGAGGTATCAGAAGGCGACCAGCTGGTCTTAATGAACGGTTCCAGAAACAGCCTGATCTCTCGTGCCGGGCGCGTTGCCTCCTCTGTGCTTAACGTTGATGAGTTGCAGGCGGCTGATATCAACGGTGCATTAGTCGTATTTTGTGCCGGCTGCATGCTCACCATTCAAGCTGATATGGATAAGGTGGCTAGCTCGATCAACCAGGTACTGGAAGGAAAGCCATTTCTCGGTGCATTCACTTTCGGCGAACAGGGGTGCTTTGTCGAGGGCGGCAACATTCATGGAAATCTGATGATCTCTATGGTGGTTTTTAATGGCGAATAAAATCATCACAGACACGATCCCGGGGCTTGAGGAGTTTGCTCGCGAAGAGCTAATAGAACAGCATCTTCAGCTTGAACATATTATTTCAAGAGAAAAGCGCCTTCGCAGAGAGGCGGAAGGGCTGCTTGAAGGGCTGCGTATTCTAAACACGTCGCGTAACGCTCAGGAGATGTTTGAGAATCTACTGGCTGTGCTCACTGAATTCATTCCGATTGAAAATGGATTTATCATCTTTGAACAGGAGGACGGTGAACTACGCGTCGGCATGACCACCCATCCCGCCTTCTCCAGTACTCACTGGGAAAATTCCAGATTTATTCAGCGAATATTATCAGGACAGGTTATTGCCGCACACAATGTCCATTCAATTCCAGCCTGGCAGCAAGCGCTCAAGCCCAACCATGGCCCCATAACTGTATCTGCGTTACACGCGCCACTACACACTCAGAACCATCGTGCCATCCTGGTCTGTACCCACAGTGAACCCGCTAAATTTAATAAGAAGCATGTCAGGCTACTGGAAAAATTTTCACCATTAACCAATCAGGCGCTCGCCAATATTGAGTACCGACAGGAGCTGGAAACTGCGGTTAACAGACAGACTAAAGAGTTGCGAATCGCCAAGGAGAATGCAGAGCTGGCCAATCAGACTAAAAGCCGTTTCCTTGCCAATATTAGCCATGAGATTCGCACCCCGATGAATGCGATCATTAACTTCAACATACTCGCGCTCGAAGGCAACCTGCCAGCACCTGAACGGGAATATATTGAAAAGGCGACCAGTGCCAGCAAAGGCTTACTGGCTATCATCAATGAGACCCTTGATCTTTCAAAAATTGAGGCAGGAAAATTAACAATTGAGTCACTTCCCTTTAGGCTCGACAAACTCATCAATGAAGTCGTCGATCTATTCAAGACAGGTGCAGAAGAAAAAGGACTCACATTTAACACCGAATGCTCCTATCCAGAGACAATGGTCGTTGTGGGTGACCCTCTGAGGTTGAGACAGGTGCTCACCAATTTAATTCACAATGCGATTAAATTTACTGACAGTGGTGGTATCCGCATTCTTGTAAGTGCCCAACCAGTTAAACACAATCACACCACTATTTTTTTCGCTGTCAATGACAGCGGCATTGGCCTAACAGAGAGTGAATTAAAATCTATTTTCCAGCCCTTTCAGCAAGCAGATAATTCCATTACACGAAAATATGGTGGCACTGGCTTAGGGCTGGCAATCAGCAACCAGTTGCTCGGCTTGATGGGGAGTAAAATTTCTGTCAGAAGCACCCCGAATGTTGGCAGCAGATTTTCGTTTTCGTTAAATCTCAACACTGTAAAAATAGTAGAAGCTAGCCCACACAATGTACTGCCGACAACAGATAGCAACGAAGAAAAACTTAGCGCATTAAAAGCTAACATCCTGCTGGTAGAAGATAATACAACCAACCAGTTGATCGCAAAAAAGATACTCGAACGCATCAACCTCTGCGTTACTGTTGCAGGCAATGGGGAAGAGGCTCTAGCACTACTCGACTCATTCTCATTCGACCTCATCCTGATGGACATTCATATGCCGGTGATGGATGGTTTTCAGGCCGCCACAGCTATTCGAGACAATCCGCAATGGGATAAACTGCCCATCATCGCACTCACTGCCAACGCAACGCAGAGTACGATTGAGGCGTGCAATGCAGTGGGCATGAGCGCCCACATACCCAAGCCCATCGATATTAAAACGATGTATAAAGTTATTCTTGATGAACTGACGGCAGCAGAAGAACGACCATAATAGCCGCGCTGGCTTGATCCTTTTCGCTACTCACAGCCATGCAACACTGGGCGATTTAAAGCCAGCCTGTTACTCACCATAAATTTCTTCGGGACGCTTTAGTACCGCTGCCACTTCTACCCATTCACCATCGCGGTAAACTTTAAAGAAGCAGTCGTGGCGTCCGGTGTGGCAGGCGATTCCACCGAGCTGCTCGACCTTGAGCAGAATCACGTCGTTGTCACAGTCGAGACGGATCTCTTTGATATTCTGCTGGTAGCCAGACGCTTCACCTTTATGCCACAATTTTTGTCGTGAACGGGACCAGTAGACCGCATGACCTGTCTCCACCGTTAGTGCCAGCGCCTCGCGGTTCATCCACGCCACCATCAACACGCTATTGTCCACTGCATCCTGTGCGATGGCTGGCACCAGTCCATCGTGGCTCCACTTCACGTCATCGAGCCAGTCAGACATCGAGCGCCCTCATCTCGATGCCACGTGCACTCATTGCATCTTTTGCCTCCTGCACGGTGTGATGAGCAAAATGAAAGATGCTGGCTGCGAGCACTGCGTCGGCCCTGCCTTCAATCACACCATCGGCTAGGTGGTCGAGCGTACCGACCCCACCGGATGCGATCACCGGTATCGGTACTGCTTCGCTGACCGCATGCGTCAGTGCCAGGTCATAACCGTCTCGGGTGCCATCACGATCCATACTGGTCAGCAAGATTTCACCTGCACCAAAGCTAGCCATTTTTTTGGCCCACTCGATGGCATCAATGCCGGTTGGTTTTCGACCACCGTGAGTAAATATCTCCCACCTCCCTTCACCCACCTGCTTGGCATCGATCGCCACCACAATGCACTGTGAACCAAAGCGCGCCGCCGCCTGACGAACAAATTCGGGATTATTAACCGCGGTGGTGTTGATGCCGACCTTATCTGCACCGGCGTTGAGCAAACGACGAATATCGCTCAGCTCACGAATGCCACCACCCACTGTGAGTGGAATGAAGACCTGACTCGCCACCTCTTCGACCACATGCACCATCGTTTCTCGATCATCGGAGCTGGCAGTAATATCAAGAAATACCAGCTCATCGGCACCCTGCTCATCGTAACGGCGCGCCACTTCTACCGGATCACCCGCATCAAGAATATCGACGAACTGAACCCCCTTCACCACACGCCCGTTATCGACATCGAGACAGGGAATAATACGTTTAGCGAGACTCATGCTGGATCCAACTTTACATTCAAAGGTTTTTTATTTGGTGAAGGTGTCTGCCAGCTTCTGACATTCGGCAAAATCAAACGCACCTTCATAGAGTGCGCGACCGATCACGGCACCTGAGATCCCCTCTTCCGAGACCTCACCCAGTGCACGAATATCATCCAGTGAGCTAATTCCACCGGAGGCGATCACGGGGATGGTGATCGCCTGCGCCAGCGCAACGGTAGATTCAACGTTCACACCATCCATCATGCCGTCACGGCTGATATCGGTGAAGATAATCGCCTCAACCCCGTCGCGCTCAAAGTGCTGTGCCATATCGATCACATCGTGGTGCGATAGTTTGGACCAGCCGTTGATCGCCACCTTGCCGTTTTTGGCGTCGAGCCCCACAATGATATGCCCTGGAAAGGCACTGCAGACATCGCCGACAAAATGGGGCTCATTCACCGCGCTGGTACCGAGAATCACGTAACTCACGCCCGCCTCAAGGTAGGTCTGAATGGTGTCTTCATCTCGAATCCCACCACCAACCTGAATCGGCAGGTCGGGATAGGCCTCGGCAATATCATGAATCACACCTGCATTTTGCGGCTTACCTTCAATCGCGCCATTGAGATCAACCAGGTGCAACCGTCGTGCCCCCGCCTCAGCCCAGCGTCCTGCAACAGCGACCGGATCGTCAGAAAACACCGTGTCGTCCTCCATGCGTCCCTGGCGTAGGCGCACACATTTCCCATCCTTAAGATCAATGGCTGGTATCATTAACATGATTGTTCCTCAAACAAGTTAGCTCTCGTGGTTGTCATCGATTAACTGCTTCCATCCCAGCTTAGAAAGTTCGCCAGCAACGCAAGCCCTGCATGCTGACTCTTCTCTGGATGGAACTGTACTGCAAAAATATTTTCCTGGTCGATCACCGAGGTGAAATCAAATCCATATGACGTGGTCGCACTCACTACGGCGTCATCCGCCGGGGCAACAAAATAACTGTGCACAAAGTAGAAACGGCTATCCTGACGGATCCCCTGCCACATCGGATGCCGCTTCACCTGATGCACCTGGTTCCACCCCATGTGCGGCACCTTGAGTGCATCAGTTCCCGGAACGGCTTTCAGTTGGTCACTAAAGTGGTGCGTCTCACCGGAAATAATACCCAGCGCCTCAGTACCGCCATTCTCTTCACTGCTATCGAGTAACGCCTGCATGCCAAGGCAGATCCCTAAAAAAGGTTTGTTTCGAATGCTCTCCTTGACCACCTCATCCAGACCGAGGCGCTTAAGCTCGCTCACACAGTCCTGCAGGGCACCGACACCAGGCAGCACCACCCGATCCGCCTGCACTACCGCTTCCGGCTCATGGGTCACGACCACCCGTGTAGCGCCACTCACATGTTCTAACGCCTTTGAAACGGAACGGATATTTCCCATTCCATAATCAATGACCGCTACTGTTGCCATACCGCTTTTCTCAACCTCTACAGATATTAATCACGACTGAAACGAATCTCCGAATCGGGATCACAGATGCCCTTTGGTCGATGGCAGAATGCCGGCCATGCGTGCATCTGCCTCAACGGCGATGCGTAGCGCGCGTCCGAACGCCTTAAAGATGGTCTCGGCCACGTGGTGTGCGTTGCTGCCACGCAGGCTATCGATGTGGAGCGTCACCTGACCGTGATTGACAAATCCATTAAAAAACTCCAGCAGCAGATCAACATCAAAATCACCGATGCGGGCGCGTGGATAGTTGACGTGATACTCAATCCCCGGGCGGCCTGAGAGATCGATCACCACTCGTGACAGCGCTTCATCAAGCGGTACATAGGCGTGACCGTAACGACGGATACCCTGCTTGTCACCAAGCGCCTTCACCAGCGTCTGGCCAAAGGTGATGCCGATATCTTCAACGGTGTGGTGTGCATCGATGTGCAGGTCACCCACAGCCCTGATGTCGATGTCGATCAGGCCGTGACGTGCTACCTGATCCAGCATGTGGTCAAGAAATGGGACACCCGTTTCGAAATTGGCGACGCCGCTGCCATCAAGGTTGATGGCAATGGTGATCTGAGTTTCAGATGTGTTACGACTGACTGTGGCCTTACGCGCAGTCATTGATCTTCTCCTTGCTCGCTGCGTCATCGCAACTTGCTGCTAAGCATACTCTTATCTGTCTATTGAGAAAAGCGACAGCGGTGTGAACCATTCACCCCGTATGCCAGATTAATATCAGGTTAATGCCGGCTTAGTGGTTGTGAGACCTCTACACGATTGCTCTTTTGCCCTCTGGCGGCGTTAAAAGCGTACTCAATCATTATCGCCTTTGATACGAAATTCCGCTGAACGTGCGTGGGCAGTCAGCCCTTCGCCGCGCGCCAGTACTGATGCCGTTTTACCCAGCGTTGAGGCTCCCTCTGCCGAACACATAATCAAACTCGAACGCTTCTGAAAATCATAGACGCCCAGTGGCGATGAAAAACGGGCAGTGCGCGAGGTCGGCAGTACGTGGTTAGGGCCAGCGCAGTAATCGCCCACCGCCTCAGCGGTGTAGCGCCCCATAAAGATCGCACCGGCATGGCTGATTTTTTCCGTCAGCGCAAGTGGCTCTTCAACCGACAGCTCTAAATGCTCAGGGGCGACTATATTCGAGATCGCGGCCGCCTGCTCCAGATCGACCACCTTAATAAAAGCTGCGCGCGCCTCCAGTGAGTGGCGGATAATTTCGGCTCGTTCCATCGTCGGCAGCAGTTTTTCAATACTCGCCTGCACCGCATCGAGGTGCGCGGCATCTGGCGAGACCAGAATCGACTGCGCATCTTCATCATGCTCCGCCTGCGAAAAGAGATCCATCGCGATCCAGTCGGGGTCGGTGCCACCGTCGCTAATCACCAGTATTTCGGAAGGGCCGGCGATCATGTCGATACCGACTGCACCAAACACCATGCCTTTCGCAGTCGCCACGTAAATATTGCCGGGGCCGACAATCTTGTCGACCTGCGGAATCGATTCGGTGCCGTAAGCGAGTGCCGCCACTGCCTGCGCGCCACCGATGGTGAAAACACGGTCAACAGCGGCGATATCCGCCGCCGCCAGCACCATCTCATTCACAACGTTATCTGGCGTGGGCACCACCATGATCAGCTCATCAACCCCCGCTACTTTAGCCGGAATGGCGTTCATCAACACCGATGAAGGGTAGACCGCCTTACCGCCCGGCACATACAGTCCGACTCGGTCAAGCGGTGTCACCTGCTGCCCCAGCAGCGTGCCATCCGCCTCGGTATAAGACCAGGAGGCCATCTTCTGATGCTCGTGGTAGGCGTAAAGGCGCTCGGCCGCCAGCTCCAGCGCTTTGCACTGAGCTGCATCGACACTTTTGCGTGCCGCCCTGAGGCGCGACAGCGGAATCTCCAGCGCACCCATATCAGCGGCGGTGAGGCGATCAAAACGGTTGGTGTATTCCACTACCGCCGCATCACCCTGCTGGCGCACCTCGGCAATAATTTCGCGCACGGTCTGGTTGACCCCTTCATCTGAGACGCTATCCCACGCCAGACGCGCATCAAGCCGGCTTCTGAAATCGGATGCAGCCGCATCCAGGCGTACAATTTTAACCATGGGCAACCTCCATCAGATGTTGAGAGCCGTCATCGGGACGATCAGCACTTACCATTTCCATTTAACCTTTACTGGCTACCGCCTCAGCGATCAGATCGACATAACATTTTACACGCTCGTGCTTCATCTTCATTGATGCCTTATTCACAATCAGACGAGAACTGACATCGGCAATGTGGTCCATCGCCACCAGCCCATTGGCCTTAAGGGTGTTACCGGTATCGACCACATCGACAATACGATCGGCAAGGCCAACAATAGGTGCCAGCTCCATCGCACCGTAAAGTTTGATGATCTCGACCTGCTGCCCCTGCGCGGCAAAATAGCGCTTGGCGGTCTCGACATATTTGGTTGCGATACGCATGCGGCTCTCATCAACCACGCCATCTTTGGGGCCGGCTACCATCATGCGGCATCTGGCAATCTTCAGATCGAGAGGTTCATACAGGCCGTCACCGCCATATTCAACCAGCACATCCTTGCCAGTGACCCCCATATCCGCCGCGCCGTATTCCACAAAGGTCGGCACATCGGAGGCGCGAATCACCACCAGCTTCACATCATCAAGGTTGGTATCCAGAATCAGTTTACGACTAGTGGTTGGGTCATCCAGCGGGATAATACCGGCATGTTCAAGTAGCGGCAGCGTCTCTTTAAAGATACGGCCCTTGGAGAGGGCGATGGTAATGGTTGCGCTCATGTTATTTGTTCGCTATTGCTAAAGTATTAATCTGGTACGCGGCGGATTCTGGCGCCGAGTGACTCCAGTTTCTCTTCGATGCAGTCATAACCACGATCGATGTGGTAGATGCGGTCCACCACCGTATCCCCCTCAGCCACCAGCCCCGCCAGTACCAGACTGGCTGAGGCGCGCAGGTCAGTCGCCATCACCGGTGCGCCGGCCAGTTTATCGACCCCGACACAGACCACGGTGTTCCCTTCGAGCCTCAGGTCTGCCCCCATGCGCTGCAGTTCCGGCACGTGCATAAAGCGATTTTCAAAGACCGTTTCGGTGATGGTGCCGGTGCCCTGGGCCACAGAGTTCAACACAGTAAACTGCGCCTGCATGTCGGTTGGAAAAGCGGGGTACGGAGCCGTTTTAATATCGACCGCGCGCAGGCGCCTGCCCACCATGTCCAGCTCAATCCAATCGTCACCGGTCGTAATCTTGGCACCAGCCTCCTGTAATTTTGCCAACACCGCATCAAGAATGTCGGGGCGTGTATCACGCACTCGCACCTTACCTCCAGCAATCGCAGCACCGACCAGATAGGTACCTGTTTCGATGCGGTCAGGTAATACGGAATAGCGTGTGCCGCCCAAGCGCTCAACCCCCTCGATCGTAATCGCATCCGTACCTGCACCACGCACATTTGCCCCCATTTGATTGAGACAGTTCGCCAGGTCAACGACCTCTGGCTCCCGTGCTGCATTTTCAATCACAGTGGTCCCCTCCGCCAGCGTCGCTGCCATCATGATATTTTCGGTGCCGGTGACAGTGACGATATCCATAAAGATACGCGCCCCCTTCAGGCGCCTGGCGCGCGCACGGATATAGCCCCCTTCGACCTTGATCTCTGCACCCATCGCCTCAAGCGCATGGATATGGAGATCCACCGGGCGAGTGCCGATCGCGCAGCCACCCGGCAGTGAAACATCCGCCTCACCAAAACGGGCCAATAGCGGCCCTAATACCAGAATCGATGCGCGCATCGTCTTCACCAGCTCATAGGGGGCGTGGTAGTTGACGATGCCTGATGCGTCCGCTTCAACCTCCATATTGTCACCCAGACTCAGGATGACGCCCATACGCCCTAGCAGCTCCATCGTGGTGGTGATGTCGTGCAGATGCGGCACATTGCAGACTGTCACCGGCTCATCAGCAAGCAGGGTCGATACCAGAATCGGCAGCGCAGCATTTTTAGCACCGGACATGCGGATCGCACCATTAAGCTGCGCCCCACCGGAAATTATCAGTTTATCCATTGTTACTTTTTTCAGCCATTACGTCGGAGTGATGTGGGTGAAAACCCGGTGTTAATCGTGACTAAAGCACGCGACGCCTTTGCGCCTCTTCCCATTGGGCGGGGGTGTAGGTCTTTATCGAAAGGGCGTGGATCGCTGCATTTTCAATATTGTCGCCCAATGTAGCATAGACCATGCGATGTTGCTGCAACATCCCTTTGCCATCAAAGGCCTCACTGATAACAACGGCTTCGAAGTGAGCGCCATCACCACTCACGCTGACCTGGCTGCCTGCCATTCCCGCCTCAATCATCTTCTTTATTTCATCAACTTGCATCTATCAATCTCTGTTGAGCGCCATGCTGTTTATCGTAAATATCGCGTTATAGTACCAGAATTCGCCATAAAACGAGACGGTTCATGCGCTCAAAAGCCCTTTTCCGCTGAAGGGGTGGAGGGAGAGAGAGAGAGAACCTCTTCGAGGCCGCTCAGGCGGATCAACGCCATCATCTGTTGCGGAATATTAACAAAGGTGATGCCAACACCCTGGGCGCGGGCATTACGCGTCCACTCCACCATGAGT
>WFVD01000022.1 GCA_015491865.1 Gammaproteobacteria bacterium | reverse complement strand
CACCCGTCAATCCTTTTTTTCCGGCTCTCCATGCACTTACGCAGCACCCCACGAAAATGCGAAGAAACAGACACCCCTTACAAAGCACCCGCCAAACCAGAGCCGCGAATTATACCCATCAACAACCACGCCGCAAGCAGTTTCTGGAATATTGATGAAATAGTTTTCTGGCCTCCACTATCCCGTCAAGGAGACCCTGGCAATACGCCGTTTACCTACCTGGAAGATGTGCTCTGAACCTGGCGCTATCTCTCGCTTTCCATCCTCGACGCGCTCGCCATCGAGCCTGACCGCCCCCTGTTTGATCATGCGGATTGACTCAGAGGTACTTTTGGTCAGCCCCGCTTCTTTCAATATATTAGCGATCGCCAGACCCGTACCATCAATATGAATGGTCTGCTCCGGAATCTCATCTGGCAACCCGCCCTTCTGAAAACGGGCAACAAAGGCTTCACGTGCGGCCACCCCTTCTGCCTTGCTATGAAAGCGACTGACGATCTCTTCTCCTAGCAAGAATTTTATATCACGCGGATTGGCACCCTCTTCAACCCGCCGCCTGAGCCGCGCAATCTCTGCCATTGGGCGAAAGCTCAGCAGCTCGAAATAGCGCCACATCAACTCATCCGAGATCGACATGATTTTACCGAACATCTCATTGGGCGGTTCATTAATGCCGATATAGTTATTGAGCGATTTGGACATCTTCTGCACTCCATCCAGCCCTTCAAGAATAGGCATGGTCAACACCACCTGCGGCTTCTGACCATAATGTTTCTGCAGCTCACGCCCAACCAGCAAATTGAACTTTTGATCGGTGCCACCAATCTCCACATCCGCCTTCATCGCTACCGAATCATACCCCTGTACCAGCGGGTAGAGGAATTCATGAATCGCGATCGGCTGCCCACCGTTATAACGTTTATTGAAATCATCGCGCTCCAGCATGCGTGCCACAGTATGTTTAGCTGCCAGCTGTATTAGATCCGCCGCGCTCATCTTCCCCATCCACTCGGAATTAAACATCACCTGTGTCTTCTCTGGATCGAGGATTTTGAACACCTGCGCCTTATAAGATTGCGCATTTTCTACCACCTCTTCCCGGGTAAGCGGTTTGCGGGTCATATTTTTACCGGTTGGGTCACCAATCATGCCGGTAAAATCCCCAATCAGAAAGAGGATTTCATGCCCTAGATCCTGAAATTGACGCAGCTTATTAATCAAAACGGTATGGCCAAGATGCAGATCAGGCGCGGTTGGATCAAATCCCGCCTTAATCCTCAGCGGCCGCCCCTCTTTCAGGCGCGCCTCCAGCTCACCATCCGCCAAAATTTCTTCAGCGCCACGCCGAATCAACGCCAGCGCTTCATTTATCGCACCCATCTCCACACCTTTAATCAAGTATAAAATTTAAGAATTCTCGCCTCTTACACGATAAACCAGCAACCAGCGTAAGAAATTTGGCCTGACTATGGCGATACCAGCAACCAGGCTGCGAGATAGTATCATTTTTAGGGTAACTGTCGCCGCGCCATTTAATTGACCTGCGATAAGAGTCACGATAAGGTACGCAAAACATGGATAAGGGAATTTTGTGAAGCACTCACCGTTAATAGGGCGTGACTATAAGGCAAGACTGCCTGCAACGCCGACCAGTAATAGACGCAAACATCACTATCTATTTATGCTTGCGGGTGGTGTACTCTCACTTGCTGTCACACTACTGATAATCACTAACGATGCCGAGGCGATTCGTAGCACGGCAACCACTCCCCCCACTGAAAGCAGCAACACCGACACGACACCCCAGGCGCTACCAGCCACACACATCTCAAAGCCTCTCGCACTGCCACAACAGCATCGGGCAGCTAAAGTCACGGCAACCCCCGCACTCCCTGCAGACAACTGGACAGAGGTGACCGTCAAAAATGGCGATAATCTTTCATTGATCTTCAGCCGCGCGGGCCTTAGCCCCCAGCAGCTTCACCAGGTGCTGTCGTTAGGCAAAGAGGCTAAAGTGCTCACCCGCCTCTTCCCGGGAGATAAACTGCGTCTCAACATTACCGATGACAAACAGTTAGCCGCGCTCAGCTACGACATTGACCAGACAGAAACGCTGCATATCACTCGACGCGCAGATGATGCGGGGCGCTATAGTGCCACCACTGAAAAACATCACATCGAAACCCGAACCGCACACAGCAGCGGCACCATTGAGAGCTCCCTCTTTCTTGCCGCCAAAAAAGCGGGGTTATCGGATAACCTTACAATGGAAATGGCGGGGATCTTCGGCTGGGATATCGACTTCGCTCTCGACATTCGCCAGGGCGATCGCTTCACCGTCATCTATGAAGAGCTGTTTCTCGAAGGCAAAAAACTGCGCAATGGAAAGATCCTCGCAGCCGAGTTTAATAATCGGGGCAAAAGCTACCGTGCCGTTCGCTACACTGATAGCCAGGGCAATAGCGACTACTACTCGCCTGACGGTAAAAGCATGCGCAAGGCATTCCTGCGTACCCCGGTCGAGTTTTCGCGCATCAGCTCGCGCTTTAATTTGAAACGAAAACACCCCGTACTCAATAAAATCCGTGCCCATAAAGGGGTCGATTATGCCGCCCCACGCGGCACTCCGATTCGTGCTACAGGTGATGGCAAGATTGTGCATCTTGGACGTAAAGGGGGCTACGGTAAAACCATCATCATCCAACACGGCAGCCGTTACAGCACTCGCTACGCCCATATGAATAACTACGCTCGCGGCATGAAAAATGGCAAGCGTGTTAAACAGGGGCAGATTATCGGTTATGTCGGCAGCACCGGGCTTGCGACCGGCCCACACCTCCATTATGAATTCAGACTTAATGGCGCGGTGCGAAACCCGCTCACCGTTAAGCTGCCCGATGCAGGGCCACTGCCTAAAAAGTACCGCGCCGATTTCAATCAAAAGAGCCGCCCTTTCCTGGCACAGCTCAATGCGCTGACACGTAACACCATTGCACTGAACAACTAACAGCACTGGGCCTGTTAACACTAACAACAGCGCCGCATTGCCGTCCCATAACGGGCCAGGCAAAGCGCGAGGAGAGAAGCTTGGTGATTCCAGGTGAACGACGAGCAACGCCCCATCACCTGTTCCGGGGTGCACCCCGAAGGGAAGAGGCCCTTTTTCTGCAGGCCGATGCGGCATCTCGTGCATGTAAAACAAGCGCACCACACTCGATACACCTGGCCCTGCGGAACAGAGGCTGCCGTCGCGACGGTGTTTATTAGTATTCACAAGGCGCTAAAACCATGAATGGACTCTTCATCGGCCTGATGTCAGGCACCAGCATCGATGCGGTCGATGCCGCACTGGTTGGTTTTGCACAACAGCCACTATTAATCGCCACCCACAGCCACCCGATCGAACCAAAGCTGCGCCAGCAACTGCTGATGTTAAGCGAAGGTTGCCACAACGAACTCACCCTGATGCTCATGCTTGACCAGCGGATGGGTAAGCTGTTTGCTGAAGCAGCGAACACGCTATTAAAGAAGGCCAGCATTGATGCGACAGCAGTCTGCGCCATCGGCAGCCACGGACAGACCATTCGCCACTACCCGGAGAGCGGCTGTTCACTACAGATCGGCGATGCCAACCTCATTGCCGAGCACAGCGGTATCACCACTGTTGCTGACTTTCGACGCCGCGACCTTGCCGCTGGCGGCGAAGGGGCTCCACTCGTCCCGGCATTTCATAACGCAGTCTTCCGCTCCAATAGCGAGGATCGTGTGATTGTGAACATCGGAGGCATCGCTAACATCACCCACCTGCCCGCTAACGCCGATACAGTTGTCAGCGGCTTCGACACAGGTCCCGGTAATATTTTGATGGACGGCTGGACAATGCGCCATCTCAAACAACCTTTCGATGAAAAGGGTAGATGGGCAAAAAGTGGCAAAGTTGAACAGCCCCTCTTAAACCAGCTGCTGCAGGATGGCTATTTTATGCAGCTGCCACCCAAGAGCACCGGACGTGAGCATTTTAATATCGAATGGCTCGATCGACAGCTCGAAACGTACCAGCAGCAGCTCTCGCCAGAATCGGTACAGGCAACACTCTGCCAGCTCACGGCCAGCACTATCGCTCAGGCGGTCAAAGAACATCACCCAGCGGCAGAGGCGCTATATATCTGTGGCGGCGGCGTGCACAACGAAACAGTCATGCAGCAGCTGGAGGCCGAGCTACCCAGACACAAAGTCACCTCGACCCGTGAACTCGGAATCTCTCCCGACTGGGTTGAGGCGATCGCCTTTGCATGGCTCGCCAAAGAGAGACTCGCAGCTCGCCCCGGCAACCTGCCAGCGGTCACAGGAGCATCCAGGCCTGTTGTTTTAGGTGGGGTCTATCTGGGAAAGGGAAAAGAGGAGCGGTAAAAGGGGCTGTTCTTTCGCGCTACCCCTGCCATTTTACCCTGTGCTCATACACTAAATGATGAGCCGCAACCGCAAGTAGTGGTTGCATTGGGGTTCCGGATCACAAACTGAGCCCCTTCAATGCTTTCGGAATAATCGATCTCAGCACCGCTCAGGTACTGAAAACTCATCGGATCAACCAGTAGTGTCACGCCGCCATTTTCGACCAGCGTATCACCATCATTCACCTCTTCATCAAAGGTAAAGCCGTACTGAAAACCGGAGCAACCGCCGCCAGAGATAAAGACACGCAGCTTTAGCGCATCATTGCCCTCTTCTTCGATCAGGCTCTTCACCTTCGCCGCAGCAGCGTCGGTAAAAACCAGCGAAGGGGGTGGTGGAGGCATTTCAGGTGATACAGCACTCATTTTCAAAATTCCTTAACATACAATTAGTATCGCGCAATTATTGCATACCCTACCTTTTCTATCAAGAATTGCATCCCCTCTTCAGGACTCAACCTCTGATAATAGCTCCCGCATCTCAGACGGAACACCCCCCTCCCGCTCTTTTGCAGGCTCCTCAAGGTGAACCAGATTACCATTCACCTCCGCCCCCATCGACATCTCGATACGATTGTAATAAACATTGCCCGTCACGCGCGCATGTGGTGCCAGCTCAGCCGTCTCAGAGATATGAATATCACCGATCACAATCCCGTTAACAACGATATAAGGGACCCGAATCTCACCCTCAATCATGCCGTGCTCGCTCAGCACCAGCACTGCCGGACCACCCTCTTCGGCGATCACGCTCCCTTTGATCTTGCCATCCACATGCAGGCCACCGCTAAAGACCACATCGCCACGCAACTCTGTCTGCTGACCAATCAGGGTATCCACTTTCTCTGGCTTCTGTTTTCCACCACCCCACATAACGTGCTCCTTCTTAAAATTCGTCTTTAATTAATCAGTTTATTAAATCTGACCAGCTGTAGATTCGTTCAATCGACTTCGGCTTCTTCCCACTCGACCTCGCCTTCACCTTAATCCTTAACGGCACAAACCCATCAGGCAGCAGGATATCGCCATCGAGTTCCTGAAAATATTTAAAACGGAACAGCTCTCCCTTACCACCTTTTTTCGTAATATCGGCGTGCGATAGCTCAACTTGTTGATCACCTTGCAGGCCAATCAACGTCAATCGAACCCGCCCCTTGATCACCCGATTATTTTTTTCTAGCTGATTCAGGATCAGACGATAGCGAAAATTCCGTTTTCCTCCATTGCTCTCCAGTCGAAAGCTCAGTAGCTGAAGGCCTCGTACCTGGTCCGAAGAGCCAACAATCCCACGGTAGAAAATAACCTCTTCCTTAAGTTCCAGCAGTTCACTCTGCTGCGCCTTCAGGGAGTTATCGATCTGATCATAGGCGAGGCGATCGATCTCACGCGCACGCTCATGAACCGCCTTTTGCGCCCGTAACGACGCGGTCTCTTCCTCAAGCTGCTGAATACGCTCTCTCAGGCGGTCACGCTCTTCACTCGCGAGGCTGCTTTCAAACCCCGCCCGACTGCGACCATAATCAAACAGCCACCAGCCGCTCGCCAGCAACGCCACCACAATCCCTAAATAGCACAACGCTTTTTTGAGTGGATGATGGTGCTTAACAATGACATGCTTTGAGCCTTTCGCTGCCACCAGTCAACTACTCCAGCTTTTATCGCTAGTGATCAAGAGCCGGGCCTAAGGCATCAAGGCAACTGAATTTAATCCAGCACGCTCATCAAGGCCAAACATGATATTCATATTGTGAACCGCCTGCCCCGCCGCCCCTTTAACCAGGTTATCAATCACTGATAACACCACCACTACATCCTCATTTTGAGGGCGTACGATTGCGATGCGACACATATTACTCCCCTTCACTGAGCGCGTTTCAGGCAGAGCTCCCGCCGGTAATAGATCAACGAACGGCTCATCCTGATAACGCTGTTCATATAAACCCTGTAGATCAACCTCATGATCACTGACCTTCGCATAAAGCGTGGCGTGGATACCGCGAATCATCGGTGTCAGATGCGGCACAAAAGTGAGCCCCACCTCTCCGTTTGCAGCCAGTTCAAGCCCTTGCCGCACCTCCGGTAGATGACGGTGCCCCGCCACCGCATAGGCACGCATGCTTTCGCTCGATTCACACAGCAGTGTGCCGACATTCGCCTGCCTGCCCGCACCACTGACACCCGATTTCACATCGGCGATCAGGCTCTCAGTAGCAGTCAGACCACGCTCAATCAATGGTAAAAAGCCAAGCTGTACCGCTGTGGGATAACAGCCGGGGTTGGCCACCAGCCGCGCTGTGCGTATCGCTTCACGGTTGACTTCTGGCAGCCCATAAACCGCCTCCACCAGTAGCTCAGGGCAGGCGTGCTCCATGCCGTACCACTGCTGCCACAGCACCACATCTTTAATGCGAAAATCTGCTGCGAGATCGATCACCCGCACACCCGCCGCCAGCAACTCAGGCACCATCTGCATCGCAGTACCATTCGGCGTTGCAAAGAAGACCACATCAGCTGCAGACAACGTCGCCATTTCAGGCTCAGAAAAGGCGAGATCAAGATACCCCCGCAGGTTAGGATACATACCCACTACCGCCTGCCCCGCCTCAGAACGCGAGGTGACCGATACGATCTCAACATCGGGATGATTAACCAGCAGGCGCAGACACTCAACACCGGTATAACCTGTGCCACCGACAACTGCCACTTTAATCGCTCTACTGCTCATCACTACTTCCCAAATGTTAAATGCTAAAAAGGCGAGCCGGTAATGATACGCCATGAGCGCGAAGGAAAACACCAACGCCGATCACAAAGAGACGCAGTGTTACTGGATGCGATCGCTATGCGGCACAAAAACCCGTATCACATAAGCTGCTACCGCATCGATCTCTTCACGACTCAACACCCCACGCCAGGCGGGCATTGAGGTATCAACAAGCCCCTCTGTGATCACTTTGGTGAGACGTTGATGCGTCATCCCGGCCATCGCCTCTACATCGGTCAGGTCTCGCGGAGGCGGCTGTAAAAAACTACCCACCCAGTTTCGCCCTGTCGCCGTCGCACCGTGACAAAAAGCACAGTTGGCCTGAAAGATCCGCTCGCCAAGCCGCTGCTGTGGCGTCAGCCCCACCACCTCGGGTGCTATCTCGTGCCTGGCAAAGGGTGTTGCCGATGAAAGCGCATCAAGGTCGCGCTCAAACGTCAAAGCCTCTGTTGGTGGTGCCTTATTTGAGTAGCCACCGCGCGGAAATGAGACGGCACGCGGACTCCACCATTCACCTTCTTCTTCAACTTTTGAGCGATCATGACAGGTGACACAGGCGCTAATAAAGAGTTGACGCCCTTCTTGCTGTAACGGGGTTAACTGCTCCAGCGGCGTATCAAGTGCGATCTCGCCCGTCGCAAATGGAAAGGCTGGCGCATAGCGCTGATGATCTTCCCAGCCGTTCGCAGGAATGTGATAACGGGTATTGATGCCATCACCCGCAATAAAGACATCGCGCACATAATCGACCACCGCCTCAATCTCAGCACGATTCAGCACCGCAGCAAAGGACATCATCGCACTACCTTCGCGGCCCTCAGTGACCACTTTGATCATCGCCTCACGTGAAAGATCCGACAGCTGCATCGCTGTGAAATTTCGCGGCGGTGGATTCAGATAGGTGGCCGCCAGGGTTTTTGCATCGCCACTGTAACCGTGGCAGAAGTAACAGTAGTTGTTATAGACGTTACGCCCAAACGTGGCTGCTACTCGTCCACCGGCGGACTCACCGGCTGCACTGTTGTGCTGGTAGCCGCCGACCTCTCCACTGCTGGCGGTGCGCTCGTTGTCGCCGATGGCTTTCCCGGCACGACAGAAGACTCCGTTGCTGTTGCAGCAGCTGACTGCGCCCCTTTGCCTTCACCGTGCTCGCGCTGAATAAAGGTCTGGAAAACAAACTCCGTTACATTCGCGATCTCCTGATTGCTAAGCACCTTATTCCACGACGGCATTACGGTGCCCGGCAGGCCAACCGCAATGGCACGAAACAGCGCCGGACGATTCAGCGTATTACGCGCACGTTCACCCAGAAAATTACGCGGACGCGGGGTGATAAATGCAGAGCGCGGGCCGTGCCCATCGCCGCGTACACCGTGACAGGTGAAACAGTTGGCCATGTAAAAATCGCGCCCCGCTGCTATATCGCCCGTTAACCCGTGGGGTAGCTGACGTGACATATCCGACGCCACCCACGCAGGGGGTGGCGGTGAACCGTGAGTCGCAGGCGGTGGCTGGCCCGCTGCCAGCGGCATCGCACCGGCGGCGTGGCCACGCCCGGGATGTTGACGCTGATGCGGCGCGGCGGAACGCGGTGACTCCTCACCGCTCGAAGCGGCTGCGAGTCGCATGAAATCGGCACGGATATAATCGACCACGGCACTGATCTCATCCGCCGAGAGACGCGAATTAAACGGCATCATCGCCGTACCACTACGCCCGTATGTGACCGACGTGATCATCCGTTCTCGCGTCAGATAATCACGCGCTTCACTAGCGGTAAAGTCGCGTGGCGGCGGGTTAAGCCCGCTCTGGGTCCAGGTCGAACCGTTTCCTTTATCGCCATGACACGCTGAACAGTTACGCTTATAGATATCACGCCCACTGCTCCCCGCGCGCTTACTGCTATTGAGTGGTTCCAATGTCGCTGACAGCGGATCAGAGAGCTCCTGCGCCGCCGCTAGTAAGGCAGGGTCACGCATAAAGGCGCTGCGCACATAATCGACCACACCGGCGATCTGGGTCACATCGAGTCGCCCTTCCCAGCCGACCATCGCAGTGTTCGGGCGGCCATGCGTGACGGCCCTGATCATGCGGGCACGATCTAGCTCCTGCCACGCCTCAGCGGTAGTAAAGTCACGCGGTGGTGGGCGCAACCCGCGTTGGGCGCGACTTTTACCATCACCGTTATCGCCATGACACGCCGCACAGTGCTGTCGGTAGAGCGGCTCAAATTCGGCAAAAGCAGCGACCCTGGACGAGGGACTCGCCCCGACACCCCCTGCCGCCGTCATGCCCGGCATCGCCTGCGCCGTGACGGGAGAAAATAACGCCGAAACAAACGCACCAGCGAGTAATAGTGGATAAACCCGGTAATATTTCTGTCCATTCATAGCTGCGTATTGTGACGCAAAACAAATAGTTGCGCCACGCCAATGATAGCTTTATTCTTGTTCGCTAAATAAGCAGCCGAGACTGCAAAATCGACGTAGTGCAACCAGGGAGGGGATCCTGGGCAGCCAACCGTTGAGAGAGTGCGCCGCTCAAGGATATAAATTAAGTGAAACAGCGACTTAGCCAATTTATTCGTTTAGTTGTAGCCCTCTCACTAGGGGTCGGCGTGTCGTTTTCTGCGCTCGCCGCCGAAGGTACCAACACCATCCTCGGCACCAAACACGACTTCACCGGGCTCAACAAACGGGTCGGCGTGGTGGCGATGTCCGGGGTCGCCTTCTCAGACTACGGCTCCCCATGCGTCTACTGCCACATCCCACCCGAACAGGATGGGGCTGACTCTACCCCGTTTGGCGGCATCGAAGGGTGGAACCGCTTCAGGCCGGCCACTGAACACAGTTACGACCTCTACAATAGCCGCACGCTGGATAACAAGGTGAAGGCGCCCAGTCCGATCAGCCTGCTCTGTCTCTCCTGCCACGACGGCACCATGGGGGTCGATATGACCGTCTTTCGCCCCAACGGCTGGCGTAGCAGCGATGATGCGGCGATGCACCTGCGCATCAATGGCGACAACAACACCATGAACTGCGCCAAGTGCCACAACGGCCGTGTTGCCCATAACATTGCGATCAAACATATCGGCACAGACCTCACCAATGACCATCCAATCTCAATGCGCTACGCGGGGCTAAGCTCTGCAGACCTCGACTTCAGAGAGCCCGACGGCCCTTACGGTTTTGATAACGGGGTTAAACTCTACGACGAGCGGGTCGAATGCGCCTCCTGCCACAACGTTCACAATCCAGACATTCAGGTGCTCCTGCGTGACCGCGCCGACCGATTGTGTGAAACATGCCATATCAAATAACATCAGGCCGCCTGTGTTTAAAGCGGATCGCCGCCATCATCACCGCCGCTACGCTACTACTGGCAGGCTGCACCACCGCTCCCAGGCAGGCGCCACCGTTTGAACCTCCGAGCTATCCGCCGCCACCGGCGGAACCACGTTTTATCTTTGAACGCACCCTGCTCTATAACGATGATATCGAAGAGCTCAGCGGTAAAGAGAAATTTCGCCTATTTGCCACCGGTGAGGCGCGCCAGACGCTGGGGATGGTGAAACCGTTCGATGTCGCCGTCCACCAGGGCAAGGTCTATGTCAGCGACTCGGTGCAACGTGCGATCCTGCTCTTTGACATCCCCGGTAAACGTTTTAACCAGATTGGTACCACCAGACCCGGCTCACTGAGCAAGCCACTCGGGATCGATGTCGCCCCCAACGGCCACCTCTTTGTCGCCGACATCAGCGCACTGCGCATCGTCGAGTACGATGCCAACGGCCAGTTTGTGCGCCGCATGGGCAGCAAAAAGGTGTTCACTCGCCCCACCGATGTTGCCGTGAGTAACGACGGCAGACGCCTTTATGTGGTGGATACCGGCGGCGTTGAATCAGATTCGCACAACGTAGTCGTATTTGACCTGGCCACTGGCGAAGTGAGCAAAACCATCGGCAAGCGTGGCACCCAGGAGGGGGAGTTCAACCTGCCACTCCAGATCACCAGCACCATCAACGGTGGCTGGTATGTGGTCGATGGCGGCAACTTCCGTGTGCAGGCATTTAATAAAGATGACAGCTTCCGGCTCACCTTCGGCTCCATCGGCCGCTATCCCGGCCAGTTCGCCCGCCCCAAAGGTATCGCCAGCGATCTGGATGGCAATATCTACGTTATCGATAGCGCCTTTGGCAACGTGCAGATTTTTAATGAACAAGGAGAGCTGTTGATGTTCATGGGAGAACGTGGCCAGTCCGGCATCCCTGGCCGCTATATGCTGCCCTCCAGCGTCGATGTCGACGAAGATGGCCGCGTCTATATTGTCGATCAGTTCTTCCGCAAAATAGATATCTTCCGTCCGGTTACGCTTGGCGCAGATGAGGGATTTGCCGCAGACCCGATAGCACGCGACGATTAACACCTCCTGGCCAAGCCGCTATCACTCCAGGATCACATGCGGTATAAAACGGGAGGTGTCCTTTGTGATCACGGAGCTATCCTCTCGAATACTCATCCCCACCGCACGGTCAGCCACAATCCAGCTACCCACAATGGTGTACTGCTCACCAAAGGCTGGTGGAGGCGCGTAGCGCTGCCTGATATAAGCGCCATCATCGTAGGGGCCATCGACCTTTTCACAGAGATCACCATCAATCACGACGCTAATATTGCTCCCTTCCCGCGAGAATAGCGGCTTGCGCACCCAGCCTGCTGCCATCTTCCCCTGATGTTGCGCCTCTTCAAAGTAGGCCTCTAAGAGATTAGGATGACCGGGATGGCGCTGCCACAACAAGGGCAGAATCCCTTTGTTTGAAAGCAGCGCCTTCCATACCGGCTCGATAAACCAGGTCTGACTCTCTGGAATAGAGGGGCCAAACCTCTCGGCCATCATAAATTCCCACGGGTAAAGTTTAAACAGGGCAGGAATGGTGTTGCTGTCGCTATCGGTAAACTCGCCGTCAGGGCTGATGCCGATATCCTCAATATAGACAAAGCGGGTTTTCAAACCCGCCTGCACCGCGCAATCTTCCATATACTGCACCGTGCCACGATCTTCTTCGCTCTCTTTGCAGCATGAAAAATAGAGTGGTGTCGGCGGATCGATTTCCGCCAGAGCGGCAATTAAATGCTCCTGAATAGCGTTAAACTGATCGCTCGCTGCAGGTATTAGCCCGCGTTCGATACACTGCTCCAGCCACACCCACTGAAAGAATGCGCTCTCATAAAGCGATGTTGGTGTGTCGGCGTTGTATTCATAAAAACAGGCAGGGCCTTCACCGTTATAACTAAAGTCCATCCGGCCGTAGAGCTGTTTGTCACCACGCAACCAGCTCTCACGGATGTGATCCCAGTAGTGTGGTGGAATGCAAAGCTGCTCCAGCAACATCTCATCCGCGACGGCACGATCAACCAGATCGAGACACATCGCATGAATCTCAGCACTGGGATCCTCAATATGATTTTCGACCTGCGCGAGCGTAAAGCGGTAATAGGCCGACTCATCCCAGTAAGGCTCGCTATCAATGGTGTGAAACTTAAAACCAAGCTGCCGTGCCAACTGCTTCCAGTCGTGGCGCTCTTCTATTTTAATCCGCTTCATAACTGACAACGCCAGCAGTTAACCGCCAAAACCCTTCCCGCCTCCCCAACTGCCGCGCGCCGCAGCCTGAGAACCAAAGCCTCCACGCGATACGGTTCTTGTTTTAATAGAAGGGGCTTTTGTTCGGGATGGCACCGTACTGACTTTACCGCTTTTACCCGAGCGGCCAACCTCATAATTATCACCCGTACGGTAGCTGTTGCCGCCACGGGTACGGTAAAGCGGCTGACCAAAACCGCCGCCGTAGTAACCACCACTACGATGCTGCTCGGGAACAGGCAGCATGTAAGCGGCGATCATCGGCAGATAGAAGCGCCCCATCGACTCACAGCGGTTACGCCCAAAGTCAGACTCGCATGCTGACAGCTTTGCATATCTGGGCGCGGCAGAACGGTGCGTCTTAAGCGCTTTATCAAATTCAGTTTTACACGCTTGCGGGCTGTAATAGACATCACTGCCGCACTCATTGAGCGTTTTATAAACCAGCATATCAACCGGCTTTTCACTGCATGCAGTTAACGCAATCGGGGCCAGCCCCATCACCGCCAATGTTAATTTTTTTGACCGTTTCATCACACCACCTCAATAGGTGAGACTGGCGGCATTAAGCAGTCCGGCGCCTAACGAGGCGGCCGCAAGCCAGGTACCCGCAGCCAGTTCGTTATTCGCCAGGCGCTCTGAAATCCTGGGCATAAAGAGTCGTACACAGAAAAAGGTACCAAGCTGAACAATCAACGCAACCAGCCCCCACAGCCAGCAGTCGATCAAGTTGACCGAATTCGAGATCGCACTTGCGAGTGCAATGACAAACCCCAGCAGGCTACCACTAAAGGCGATCGCCGCCGCAGGCACATTCGCCTTAATCAGCGTCCACTCTTTATGCGGTGTCAATTTGCTATAAATAAAGGCGTAAAGGAATGTCAGAATCAGTGCTGAAACAAAATAGGCAAAAAACTGAGGTAGACCGGATAAATAAGTTGTTACAGCATCCATTAATATTTCCCTTTTTATTTAGGTCACAACAAAGGCTTGTGGATCGAGATCAACACCAAGACTCAATACGATATTAGCATCGCTATGGGTATGTTCAGCAGAAACCAGTAGATATTCATAGCGTTCAATCTCGGGGATCAGGCGCTCATATAACATTGCCAAATGGACAACAGTGTAGGGTGATTCGTTTTCAATCAGATTAGTCACCTCTTCCTCAAACTCAACCGGCACAATCGAGCCTTCGCTTTGCGCCATCCACACGCGGCCATACTCAACACCATTAAAGGTAAAGGTTTCATCCCCAATTTTGCTCTCTTTACCCGTCCACGCTTCCCACTCCGCCTGAGTGGCCGGGGTGATTGTCTCCTCAAAGACAAATAGCTTGATGTCATCGACATGCTGCTCATCAAATCCGCCAGTTGTATTGACCTGGATAAAGGCGTCATCACAAGTGTAATAGCGGCTTAGATAGGCACCGCCCCCCAGATCTACCTTACCCTGGGCCTCTACAATCTGGGTCTCTGCCGGCAGTGTGAAGTGAAGCTTATCCCTGATCATTGCAAACGGAATCGGATCGATGTCAACTCCAGCCTTGAGGCGCAGATTAAAGGGAGAAGGCAATGGTGGCTCTTTCGCCTCGGTTTTTTTTCTGTTAAACCATCGACCCAGCATTAAGTGGCTCCTGAAGCGGCCTGACCAAGCGCCTGCCAATCCATTTCCTCGGCACGAATACGCTCGGGTGACATAAAGTAAATATACTGCCCCGCCAGCACTAACGACTCCTTAGCGGGGTTCAACTCAAGATCATCGCCAGTGCGCGTCTCTGCAACCCCAAAGGCTGTCGCCTCATGCTGCTCTTTTAACACATAAAAGAGTGTCCCATAACAACACCCTGTAAACGAATCGGGCACCTGAAGACAGTATTGCGTCGGACCGCTTAATGTCGAGAGTAGCTGTGTCTGAATACGCGATGAGCCGGGGTCCTGCGCTGAACGTACAATCAGCTCCAGCGAAATACTCGCCGTACATTCTGCCTGCGTGCAGTGCGATTTAAACAGGATCGCCATCTCATCAGAATCAAAATGGGCGACGATGTGTGCGGCTGTTTTAGCGGCACTTACTGCCAGGCCGATCGCCAGCGTCTGTTCATCGCTGTCACCATAAATGATTATTCGACTGGCTGTTTTAATGCCTGCTCGCTGTAGCAGATCAGCCCCGGTTAGCGACTCACCCTGTACAAAATGGGTCTGGTCAGGCAGTGGGTTTTCCATCTTCCGCGTAGAGCAGAGTACAATCTCTTTCTGGTCCCGCCGTTTGTCACCCAGAATCTGTTCCACCATGTACGGTGTACGGTCATCATGCCAGCCGAGGATAACAACATGATCGGAAAGGTAGGCGTAATCCCCGCGACCTCGCATACGTTTTCTCCATAGTTCGATTAGAAATTGAGTGACCTTACCAATCACCGCCGCGAATAGTGTAATCCCTCCCGTCATCAACCAGAAGCTAACCACGGCACGCCCCATCGCAGTAACGGGTGAGTAGTCACCATACCCGACTGTCGTGGATGTCACCATATAGAAATACCAGAACAGATCCGGCGCAACGAGCGCCTCCTCCCCTGCGAGCCACAACAGAAACCATGATGAGAAGAAGTGAACGCTCACCAGAACGGTGAGCCCCATCCAGCTCATGTTCAGCAGCAGGCTATTGAACTGGCGAACCAGCCGACTCAGAATCGGCACCGTCAGACGCTCCAGGGGATCAGCATCATCGACCTATCGCTATCCAGCTTAGCCCTGCTTCGCCTTAAGGCGTGCGAGTATATCTGCGCCGCTTGTCGTGCTACCGGCAATGCCTGCCGCTTTCAGTTTCTGATCCAGTGATGCTTCTGCACCATCGCCATCATTCGCCAGTTCACTTGCAGCCTCCATCCGTGCTGAACGCGCTTCCTGCTGCTGCTTAATGCGATCCAGAGAATCTAGCGCGGTACGCATTTTTGTATTCGCACCACCATGGCGCTGAGAGACGGCCATCTGCGCCTTTTGCACACTTTCAGTCGCCTTCACAATATCAACCTGCTGTTTAAGTCGCCTCAGGTTTCCCTCGGAATGGCCAACCGCCTTGCGTAACTGAGCAACACTATCAGCAAAGCCGCTTACCAGCGCCTGCTCACTCTCCTTCTGTTGCTCAAATTCTGCAATTTTTGCAGCTACTTCGGTTGCCAGCGCTTCATCATTTTTTGCCAGTGCCTGAAGCACGTACCCCTCATACTCCTTGATCTTTGCCGCAAGGCCATCAACCTTCTTCTGCCCCAGCTTCTGCTTTGCCATAATATCCGCCAGCGCATCTTTTGAACGCTTCAACTCACTGTCTGCATCACGAATCTCCTGATCCAGGATACGCAACGCCTGATTGTCAGCGATCGCCTCACCAGCCTCATTCACACCACCGCGAATAGCGGTCACCACTTTCATCCAGATACTCATGTTTAAACCTCTACTACTGATGTGTCGTGTTTCAGGAATTGCCCGTAGGCATCCGCCGCTTTAATCACATTATCAGCGAGCGTCTCTACCTCAAAGACCACATTCTCCAGCAGCGATGTGGCCGAAAGCGCGCCGAACATTGTGTAATATTCATTGCCATCAGGGAGCAGGTCGAGGCTGATCGTCGACAGCGGAAACAGCTTGTGAGTGCGCAGCACCTCCTCATTAAATCCAGCAACATCTGTGATATCAGATTTTGGCCACATGAGTGACTCGACAATGATCTGCTCACCCGCAATGGTGAGATAGACCGGCAGCTCTCCATACTCATTCAGTGTGATTAAAATAGAAGGGTCTGCACCCTGAACAAGTTCCGCTGTCGCTTCGCCACTCTGAAACAGCGCCTCTTTCTGCAACGCATCATGCAGACCGACGATTGCCCATAGACTTGGTTGTGTCATTGAAATCAAACCTCCTTTACTAAACTTTGAAAAAATTAATTCCTGCGCCAACGGCTGGCGTAACTGCTTTTCGAACTGTGTCAGTAAAGCCGCATGCTGCGGCAAAATCCAGACCTCTTTTTTTACAAAGCCCTGGTTACGCATGCGCTGCCTGTGCTGCCGCTGATAAAAGGCCGATGTCTTTTTAACACCCATAGCGAAATCAAGTCCCTTACATGTAAGCGATGGATTATTACATGTAAGGGGCAGCCTGTCTAATTTTCAACAACCATGGAGAGCACGAAACCCATGGAGAGTCGCGGCATGAAAGAGAGAGAAGCGAGTGGGTACACCAGACTCAACAGCGGCTTAACACCCGCAACAGCGCCTGCGTCAACAGCGCAAGATCCTCATCCGAGATCACATAAGGGGGCATCAGATAGACCAGCCTGCCAAACGGCCGCACCCAGATGCCATGATCAACAAAGAGCGGCTGAACTGTTTTCATATCGACAGGCTCTTTTAATTCGACCACACCAATGGCACCCAGCACACGCACATCGGCAACTGAGGGTAACTCACGACACGGCGCCAGCCCTGTTTGCAGCGCTGCTTCAATGCGTGCGATATTTGCCATCCAGCCCGAATCGGTGAGCAGCTTCAGACTCGCCAGCGCAGCTGCACAGGCGAGCGGGTTGGCCATAAAGGTCGGGCCGTGCATAAATAACCCCGGCTCGCCGCTGCTAATTGTCGCGCTCACCTCTTCCGTTGTTAAGGTTGCCGCCAATGTTAGATAACCACCGGTCAACGCCTTACCGACACACATAATATCCGGTGAGATGCCCGCATGTTCACAGGCAAAGAGCTTGCCGGTTCGACCAAAGCCGGTGGCGATCTCATCACAGACCAGCAGTACACCGAACTCATCACATAGCTTACGCACACGTTTCAGGTAATCAGCAGCGTAAAAATTCATACCTCCTGCCGCCTGCACAATCGGTTCCAGAATCACAGCGGCAATATTATTACCATGCTGTTCGAGCTGCTGCCGGAACGATGCCAGCTCAGTACCGTCGCAGGCCTCACCAAAACGACAGCGCGGCGCATCAACAAAGTGCTGCCGCACGAGCACGTCGCTAAATAGCGTATGCATGCCGGTCACAGGGTCACACACCGACATTGCACCGAAGGTGTCGCCGTGATAGCCACTGCGTAGCGTCAGAAACCGCTGCCGGGCCGGCCGCCCTTTGGCATACCAATACTGAATCGCCATCTTCATCGCAACTTCAACCGAGACCGAACCGGAATCGGAAAAGAAAACCGTCTGCAATGGTGGCGGCGTTAATTCAATCAAGCGCGCCGCCAGCGCCACGGCGGGTTGATGAGTCAACCCGCCAAACATCACATGGGACATCTTCCCAATCTGTACTTGCAGCGCCCGATTGAGCACTGGATGGTTATAACCATGGATGGCGGACCACCATGATGACATGCCGTCGATCAATTCACGCCCGTCGGCAAGTTTAAGGCGCACCCCATCTGCTGAGGCCACCGGAAAGGTCCGCAGGTCGGTACCGACCGCACTATAGGGGTGCCATACATGCGCGTTGTCGAGCGCGATCAGCTGTTGCACATCCACTTGCAAGGTACTCCGGTATTGATAACAGTTTTATGATAAAGCGTATTATATCGGCGCGCGGCTATGTTGTGAGCAGCGGCCACGCGCCACAGGCAGAAGCTACTTTTTATTCAGCCCCCACGGTGACTCTTTTAGCCAACGTAAAAACCCTGCCGGTGGCATCGGCCTGCCCATATGAAACCCCTGCACGGCATCGCAACCAAGCGATAGCACTTTGTCATAGAGCGCCTGCTGCTCAACTCCTTCTGCGACCACTTTCATGCCGATATTATGCGCCAGATCGATGGTTGAACGGACAATCACCTCATCACTTTCATTTTCCAGCATACTGGTCACAAATGAACGATCAATCTTGATCTCATCAATCGGTAGCTGCTTCAGATAGGCGAGCGATGAATAGCCGGTGCCAAAATCATCTATTGAGATATGCACCCCCATCGCGCCGAGGTTGTTGAGGATGCTGGTGGTGTATTCCGGGTCGGTGATAAGCGCACTTTCAGTGATCTCAAGACGTAGCCGCTCAGCATTAACACCACCCGCCTCTATCAACTCTGTAACCTGCCCAGGAAACCTGGCATCGTGCAGATTGCGTGCAGAGAGGTTAACCGAGACACGCAGTTCCAGCCCCAGCTCACTCCACTCACAGCTCTGTGACATCGCCCGCTCAAACACCCACAGTGTCAACGGCCCGATGAGGCCGGTCTGTTCAGAGATCGGGATAAAGTCATCCGGGTAGAGCAACCCTTTGGTGGGGTGCTGCCAGCGAATCAGCGCCTCAACACCGCTGATACACCCCGTCGACAGCGCAATGACCGGCTGATAGCAGAGCATTAACTCTTCATTATCGATCGCAGCACGCAATTCATTCATCAATGAAAGCTGTGAAAGGGAGCTATGGTTCTGCTCCTCTTTATAAACGGCGTGACCAAACTTCCCGCGCTTTGCAACATACATTGCCACATCCGCGTGCTGCATTAGCATCACATCATCATCGCCATGCTCGGGATAGATGGCGATACCAATGCTGGCACCCACGTAAAAAGTATGCCCTTCCAGCTGGCACGGCTGCTCGAGCACACCACGCACTTTTTCTGCGATCTGCTCTGCATGCGCCTGATCGGTTCCCGGAAGTAATACTGCAAACTCGTCGCCACCGAGACGAGCGACGGTATCTGAACCGCGCAGCACGGTTGCCATCCGCTCAGCAGAGAGTTTTAGAATAATATCGCCGTTGTGGTGTCCCAGGGTGTCATTAACTTCCTTAAAGTGATCCAGGTCGATCAACAGTAGCGCGAGTGTCTGCTGCCCACGCTTTGCATTGCGGACCCCCTGCTGCAACCGATCGATTAACAGGACCCGATTGGGTAGCCCGGTCAGCGCATCATGCAGCGCCTGGTACTCAATTGCGTCAATGTACTCCTTGCGCTCTGTGACATCACGTACGATACAGATAAAACGACAGTGATCGTCCACATACATCTCGCTGATCGTAATCTCTGCAGGAAAAACAGAGCCGTCCTTACGCAGACATTCACTTTCCCGGTTACGTTCTGATTGCACACCCACCCCTTCAGCCAGGTAGTGCTCGATCGCACGCTCATGTTCAGGTCGAAAGTTGGGCGACATCAGCATCGCCACACTCTGGCCAATGAGTTCTATTTCACGATAACCAAACAGCTTCTCAGCCGCCGGGTTCACCTGCTCAATCAGGCCGTGATCATCAATCACGATGATGGTCTCAACCACGCTATTCATCACCGCACCGATACGTGTCTCAGTCGCGCTTAGCTGCTGCTGCATGCGATTGAATACCGCGCTTAACTCACCCAGCTCATCCTGCCGGTGCACTGGCAGTGTGACATTACGATCCCCTCTGCCGACCTTCCAGAGGGCATCTCGCAGCGAGGCGATGGGACGAAAGACACTCTGACGCAGGGCAAAAAGCAACACCAGGGCCAGTACCACCACCACTAGCGTCGACATCCCCCATAGATTGAGCCGCATGGCGTGAATCTTTTCACTTGCTCCGGCAGTGGATACTGCGAGCTTGAGAACGCCACGCATCTGTGAATCATCGTAACCATGACAGGCGAGACATTCGAGCTGCGCCTTGATCGGCATATAGACCACGAGCTGCGCCGCCTGGCGTTCATCTACCACCACATTGCCTGCCAGTGCGCGGCTAATCTGCGCCAGCTCCTGGCCTCCGGCCTGATGCGAGGGAGCCACCGGTTGACGACTAAAACGTGGCTGCTGCAGAAAGCGGTTCACCGCCTCAATGGTTGAAGTATCAGTAAAGGCCTCTGCGCCATCCTGGCGCAGCACATCAATGGAGACGATTCCCGGCTCCCGTCGCATACGCTCGAGCCACTCACGCGCCAGCACACCCTGGCCATTTAACATCAGGGTTTGCAGACTCGCCAGCATGGTGCGGGCGTGGGTCTTTGTCTGAGCGATATCTTCGCTCTTGATAGATTGAGTCAGTTGGTGCTCTACCGAAGAACCAACCGTTAGCAGCAGGCCAATCAGAATAGAAGAGATGACAACAGCGATGCGAGTGCTTAGACTTTTCAAATCAAGATCTCTGATAGCCTCATACCTGAATAGTAGGGAAGTTACTATTCAGGGTCAAACGAACTATCAATTGTTGAGTTATGACGTCGAGCAAAAAACACTATAAAAAAGGGCCTCAATCGACGTCTGTAATCGTGCGGTAGCACCTTAAAACAGATCAGACCCTGTACATACACACCCCTCATGCTACCGCAAAACAGTGTAGCGGCAGCCTCCATAATATCTACACATCAGTGATTAATCGGCCCACTCAGTTTCGCAACACCACCAAAACTACCAACCCAGATGGTGCCGTTATCGGCTTTCGCCAGTGAAAAAACATTATTGGCATAAAGGCCATCAGCGGTGGTCATCACATCAAACCCGGCGCCGTTCTGTTTAAAGCGTGCGAGCCCTTTGCTGGTGCCGATCCATAGCTGGCCATCGCTGTCGATATGTAACATGAAAATATGGTTGCCAGGCAGGCCGTCAGCAGTGGTGTAGTTGGTCCAGTTCTCACCATCGAAACGAGCCAGCCCCCCCCCCCAGGTACCTGCCCAGACGATGCCGTCACTATCGACCGCAAGCGAAATGATGTAGTTTGGGTTATAGGCGATATCAACATCTTCCAGCCCCTGCTCACTCTTTTGACGCGCGTGATGTTGCGATGCTTTAGCGGGATCATTCCTGGAGGTGATCGCATCGCGGACAACCTCAATCGGCGCACCCAGACCATCTTTATGCTGCCAGTTCTGCCACTTGCCTCCGCGATAGAGCGCCAGCCCCTCTTCCGTCGCAAGCCAGATATCGCCATTCAACCCCTCTTCAACGCCGTAAACCCAAGGGTTTGGGATGCCGCCATCGGTATTCTCAACGGTAAACATATCCCACTTCGCGTTGTCATCAAGATCACCGCCACGGATACGGTTGGCGCCAGACCAGGTCGCAATCCAGATATCACCATTACTGGTTTTCTGCAGGTCGTAAACAAACTGATCGGCCAGTCCATTGGGGATGTTGTAATTCGTCCAGACACTAGTGTCGAGATCCATCACAGAGAGGCCACCACCATATGTACCAACAGCCAATCTATTATCGATGCGGCTCACATGAAAAACACCATTGGAAAGCACCCCCTCGATGCGGTTATCAAAAACATCGTATTTGTCATCGATGGTGTTGTAGCGGATCACACCACCAGAGGTGCCAATCCAGACGTACTGGCCATCAATCGCCAACCCCTTCACATTTCGGTTGCCGACCCGAAAGTGGGCAAACGGACTATCACCCGTCAGTTGCGCTACCGGGGTCGCGGCACTCCCTCCCATCCCCGCAAGATCTGCCTGCGGTGTCGATGGCTGGGGAAAAGTACTCATCGATGCGGCAGGGGCTGCAGCCGGTGCGGTACTATCTATCGGTGGATGGTTTAACGGCACCTGCGCGCCCGGTGGTAACTCACCTGCACTCATATTCTGATGAGCGACTGCTGGCAGCCCCTTCTGTTTGGCGATTTCATTGCTGGCCTGCTGTGTGCCCAGCTTATATCCGCCAACCACCATCAGCCCCATGATAATCACCACCACCGCTAACGCCTTGAAATTTAGATTCACTGTTTCACCTTTTTATTCGATTTATTCCAGTAGAAGGCAGACTCAGCAGATGGTTACTCACCATAACCGATGCGGGTGACGCCGCCGCGTGTGCCAACCCACACCTCGCCGGAAGGGTGCGTCATGACCGCATAGACGTTGTCATCAATCAAACCGTTGCCGACCCCCTTTGTAAAGGTCTGCCACGCCTTGCCATCAAAACGAGAGAGCCCTTGGTTGGTGCCGAACCAAAACACACCCTCGCTATCCTCAGCGATGCTATAGACAATATTGCCGGCCAGGCCATCTTCCGTCGTCAGGCTATGCCACCTTTTGCCGTCATAAAAACTCACGCCACCACCCCAGGTGCCAGCCCAGATCTTTCCATCCTGTGCGGCGTACAGTGAGAAGACGTAACCGGGATTATAGGTCTGCTCTCCTTCTGCCAGCACACTCAGGTCATGCCGCTCACGTGTTCCCAGCCCTGTGTTCTGGCTAACGGGGAGATTGTTTTTATTCGGTGCACCGACCCCATCTTCATGTGTAAAAGCGTGCCAACGGCTGCCATCAAACATCGAGACACCCCCTTCGGTACCGAGCCACATGCGCCCCTGCTGATCTCTCGCGATGTCATAGACCCACTCATTGACCAGCTCTTTAACATAGGTTGCGGTGAATTGATCATTTTCGCGATCAAACTGATTAGCACCGCCCCAGGTACCCACCCACAGACTGCCCTCTTTTGATTCACCAAAGGAGTAGACCCAGTAATCTGCCAGGCCATGCATCGGGAAAAAGGTTTTCCATTCACCATCACGGTAGCGCGTCATACCGCCACCATTGGTGCCAAACCATTTATTTCCCTCGCTATCCACCATGATGCTGAAGACATATTCGTTGGCAAGGCCGTCACTGCGAGAGTAGATCGCACGCATGTCGTAGCTATCGAGGTCGATCTCAAGCACACCCGCAGAGGTGCCGACCCAGACCGCACTGTCGTGGGTGTCGACGGCCAGCGAGCGCACAAAAACATTATCCCCCACACCAAAGGACTCCAGTACACGCGGCAGGGTACTACGCGTGCGTTCCGCGGGGGTGACAGAGGGGGCGATGCTGCTCTTTTCTGTTAGCGATGGTGAGGGGTTTACTGTGGGATCAACCGCCTCGTCGCTCTGCTGCGTCAATGCCGCTGGTGTGTGCTCGTTCGATGTGGTCGCGGCATCATCAGGACTGGAACAGGCGCTCAGAAGCAGCGCTGACGAACATGTCAGCGAAAGCAGGGTTACACGCACACTCATCGACGCAGCTTTCTCAGGTAGGTGATCACATCCAGGATCTCATTATCCTTGAGGGTACCGCGGTAGGCTGGCATCATACCGCTACCGTTTCTAATCTTTTTCAGCAGCTCGCTATCGGCCTTCAGCAGCCCCTCGCCGCGTGAAAAGTCGGCGACGCCAGGCAACACGCTCTTACCACTAGCCCCGTGACATTTTTTACACTGCTGATTATAGATCTTGCCGCCATTGACCGGGTCACCCGCCACCGCCTGCGGTATGCCGATCAACATTGCACAGCAGATCAGTACGACACCTCGACCACTGTGGCCAACTATTTTTAGCAAATTTGCACTGCTCACGATCACGCCCCTCGCTGGTTGTCATCACCAATAATTTTTCGATGCTATTCTCTCACATCCTGGTGGAGAGCGCCCTGTAACGCCGCCACATCCCCCGTAAAAGCGGCTTCCAGTGCCGCGATCACCTGTGGGCTGTCCCACTCACGCTCGCCTTCAATACTCATCAACAGACGCCCATCACGGCCGATCAGAAAGGTATCGGGAAAGACCACCACCCCCAGGCGATTCGCTATCGACATATCCAGATCGATGTAGCTCTCCAGCTTGATTTTGCGATCAATCAGGTATTCGCGCGGCTCATGCCGGTTATCATCGACCGACAACCCCACCACCTGGAAGCGTTCGTTATCCAGCAGCTCACCCAACCGTTGCAGGCTCGGTAACTCACGCCGGCAGGGGGGGCACCAGGTTGCCCAGACATTGAGCACCACCACCTTGCCGCGCAGCTGTGATAGCGAAAGATCGTCTCGATCCAGCCCGGGTAACACCACCTCTGGAAATGGCTCGCCCGGCATGATGCGATGCTGAGACTCGACGGTCTGCTCCCTGTCACACGCCGTTAACGCCAGCATCAACAGTGGCAATAAGAGTGCTCGGTACACCGTAATCTCCGCATTGTTCGTGGCCGTGGGCCGCTGCACACCTCAGTTTAATATAGATAGCGTCGATGAGATGACCGGTTAAGGGAGCACCTCGTCAATGACGATTTCGATACCCGTCGCACCAATCTTCACATTCTGCAAACGACCCTGCATATCGCCACTCTGGGGGGTGGCGTCACCGCTACGTGAGATGCGTGCCGTCACCACCACTTCGCTGGTGGTCGAAAGGTTCATCGAGGCATCCATTGCCATCGAGTCATCAAGGGTAAATTCGATTGGCATCTTGCCCGCCTCGGTTTTCAGAATGGCCAGCGGCATACGAGGCCCCTGCATCGCACGCGCAAAGATATAAACGGTATCTGTCGGTAGCACCTCGGCTGCCAGTGATTGTGAAACTGTTACCACACCACTTATTTTAGCGCCATCACTCGCAGTCGCTGCGGTAGCAGCCGTTGAAGAGGGCGCTGCTGCACCATTTCCGTTCGCACGCTGCGCCATCAACAGCTGTTCAGTCTCGGCGATGTTACCCGCCATGGTCTGTGCGGTTTGTGAATTGGGATCCAGCGTCGCAAGAATACGGCGCCAGTAGATCAGGGCCGATTCAAAATCAGCCCGTTCGTAGGCAGCGGTACCCGCTAACCAGAGCGCTTTCTGATTATCAGGATCGAGATTGAGCGCACGCATAATTAGCTCCATTGGACGCCCTTCAAGGGTCTGCTCTCCGCTACTCATCGCCATTGCATCGGCGTAATCGGTCAACAACTGTGCGTCGTTATCAACAATCGAAACAGCCTTTGAGAAAGCAGCGACCGCATCACCGTAACGACTCAGGGCGTAATAGGAACGCCCCAACATCGCCCACCCCTGGACATCGCTGGGGTCTTCTTCTAAACGTGCTGAAAGCTGGCTCACCATCATTGCGATCTGGTCTGTCATCTCCTGCGGCGTCATCTCATCAGCAACCTTGGGTGCCATTGTTTCGGACGCTGGCGCAACTAACGCGGGTTTACCAAGAGACATATAGAGCGATAGCGAGGAGGCAATCACCACTGTGGTCACGATGCCAGCCGTTATTTTACTAACACCTGTAATCGTTTTATCGCGCGGCTTACCGGGCTCTGCGCTAACATCTTCTAGCAGGCGATGCTCCAGCTCCTGCTTGCCCTGCTCGAACTGATCTTCGGTGATCACATCATTTAACAGATCCTGTTCCAGCTCAATAATCTGATCTTTATAAATGGAAACATTGAGTGCATCCTGTTCGATCACCACCTCATCCTGCTGCTGCCTCGACTGCAGTAATGGCGGTAATAAAAACAGCAACGCTGCAACCGTCAGCAACGCTGCCACAATCCAAAAAATAATCATGCCTTAAATTTCCTCTGCATCCGCCCTGCTGCTCTGCTGGCTTGACACTTCACTGGTTACACTCACATTATTGGCTAAAAATAGCCGGCCGATTCTTATTTATCGCCTAACAATGCTTCAGCGCGCTTACGCTCCTCATCATTCAACGGCGTTGTTTTAACACTGCGCTTACGCTTTTTCAGACTAATAAAAAGCACTGCCGCACCGATCACCAATAAGATAAACGGGCCAAACCACAATAAAAAGGTAGTCGATTTAACTGGCGGGCGGAAACGGATAAAGTCCCCGTAGCGCTCCACCATAAAGTCCACCACCTGGTCATCATTTTTACCCTGTTTCATCTGTTCTCGCATTTCGGTACGCAGATCAATGGCAAAGTCTGAGTGAGAGTCGCCCAGTGACTGATTCTGGCACACCAGGCAGCGCAGCTCATGTGCCAGCGCCATCACCCGTTTCTCCAGTACCGGATCCTCAGCCATCAGAGCCGCTTCTTTTGCCGTCAGCAGTGGTGGGGCCAGCACTGCCGACAGCAGCATCAAACAGGCAAGTGCACGTTTCATTGCTGTAACTCCTTCACTAAGGCCACCACCTTCGTCTCTAATGATTTAGCGGTGACCGGGCCGATGTGCTTATAGCGAATGATCCCCTGCTTATCGATGACGTAGGTTTCGGGTACCCCGTAGACCCCGAAGTCCATTCCCACGCGACCATCGACATCATAGGCGCTGGCCACATAAGGGTCACCCAGCGCACGCAGCCACTCAAGTGCATCCCCCCGTTGATCTTTGTAGTTCAGACCAACAATCGGCACAATATTTTTACGCCCCAGGTCAACAAACAGTGGATGCTCGTCACGACAGGCGCGACACCACGACGCCCAGACATTAAGAATCCAGACCTGGCCCATCATTTTTTCAGACGAAAACTGACGCTCTGGTCGGTGCAGATCGGCCACACTAAATACCGGTGCGGGCTTATCCACGAGTGGCGACGGGACTTCACGCGGGTTCAGGTAGAGGCCACGCCCCAAAAACCACACCACCACCAGGAATACCACCAGAGGGGTCAGGTATTTTAGATAGCGAACCATTAGGCCTTCGCCTCTCTCGCAACCGCAGCAGTACCTGTGACATCACCGCTGCTCCCCTGGTTGGCCGTTGCCATTTTTCTCTTCTCTGCCTCTTTACGCTGACGAGAAGCGATGCGGTAACGACGATCGCAGATGGCAAATAGCCCACCCAGTGCCATCAACGCACAGCCACCCCAGATCCAGTTCACAAATGGCTTGTGGTAGATACGCACACTCCATGCGCCACCGCTCACCGGCTCGCCCAACGAGACATAAAGATCACGTGTAAAGCCGCTGTCGATAGCTGCTTCGGTCATCGGCATCGTCTGAACGTTATAGATACGTTTTTCAGGGTGCATCAACATCACGTTTTTGCCATCCTTCATCACCTGGATATAACCACGTGTCGCCTGATAGTTAGGACCCGCCTGCTCAACCACACCATCAAAGCGGAAAGTGTATCCTCCGACGGTGGTGACATCGCCGATCTCCATACGCACATCTTTTTCAGTCTGGTAACCGCCAATCATCGCCACGCCGATCACAAAAACAGCCATCCCAAGATGACCAATCTGCATCCCGTAGTAGCTCATCGAGATCCCTTTCAGGCCGTTACCACGCTTCACGCGGCGTATGAAACCGAGCATGGCGGTGACGATTATCCACATCGCCATCAACAGGCTCAGGCTCACCATCCAGTGCCACTCTCCCATCGTGAATGGCAACAGCAACGCAACCACCAGCGCGACACAGAAAGCCCAGCGTAGCAGACGGGCCAACTCCCCCAGGTTCGCTTTTTTCCAGCGCACAAAAGGGGCGAGGCCGATCAGAAACAGCAGCGGCATCATCAGCGGCACAAAGACTGAATTAAAATAGGGAGGCCCCACTGAGATCTTGCCCATATCCAGTGCGTCGAGTAGCAGCGGATAGAGTGTCCCCAGGAGTACCGTGCCACACGCCACCACCAGTAACACGTTGTTGCTCAGCAGCAGGGTCTCACGCGAAAGCATTGAGAATTCACCACCCTTGCTGACACTCGGTGCCCGTACGGCGTAGAGGAAGAGCGAGCCACCAATCGTAACCGCGAGAAAACCAAGAATATAGACGCCACGCGCAGGGTCGGTAGCAAAGGCGTGAACCGAAGTCAGCACGCCCGAGCGAACCAGGAAGGTACCCAGCAGGCTCATTGAGAAGGCGATGATCGCCAGTAGCACCGTCCAGTTCTTGAAGCTGCCACGCTTCTCGGTAACAGCCAGTGAGTGAATCAATGCAGTACCAATCAGCCACGGCATGAATGATGCGTTCTCGACCGGATCCCAGAACCACCATCCACCCCAGCCAAGCTCATAATAGGCCCACCAGCTGCCCAGTGCGATGCCGATGGTGAGAAAGCACCACGCAGCGGTGGTCCAGGGACGAGACCAGCGTGCCCATGCGGCATCCAGTCGGCCACTCAACAGCGCCGCTATCGCAAATGCAAATGCCACAGAAAATCCGACATACCCCATGTATAGCATTGGTGGATGGATGATCAGACCGGGATCCTGTAGCAGTGGATTCAGGTCGCGCCCATCCAGCGCTGCAGGGATCAGGCGATCAAATGGATTAGAGGTTAGTAGTAAGAAAAGCAGAAAACCGACAGAGACCAGTCCGAGAACACCAATCACGCGGGCCACCATCTCATCCGGCAGGTTTTTACTCAGAATAGAAACAGCAAAGGTCCAGCCTGCCAGCATCAGCGCCCATAATAAGAGTGAACCTTCATGGCCGCCCCATACCGCTGCGATACGGTACTCAATCGGCAGTTGTGAATTTGAGTGGCTGGCAGCGTACTGCACCGAAAAATCGTTGGTGATAAAGGCGTAAGTCAGACAACCAAAGGAGACCAGTACAAAAGCAAACTGCCCCTGTGCCGCCGGGCGTGCGACCGCAATCCATGACGCCTTTGCCTGCTGCGCACCGATCAGCGGTAACACCGACTGAATGATTGCCATCGATAGCGCCAGGATCAGCGCGTAATGTCCAATTTCAGGTATCATCTTATATTCCCTCTTGTGGCTGTGCTGCGGGCTGAACGGCTGCAGGCTCGACGGCCGTTGCCCCGTTAGCCGCCTCAGCTTTCGCTAGCTCGGCCTTTTCAAGCGCCTCTGCAACCTCCGGCGGCATATAAGTTTCATCATGTTTGGCAAGCACTTCATCTGCCATGAATACCCCATCGCTGGTGATTTTACCCTGAGCAACAACGCCTTCACCTTCTCGAAACAGGTCGGGTAAAATGCCGGTGTAGGTTACCGGCACTGTTTCCGCATTATCCGTCACCCGAAAGTGGACGGTCAGCCCATCATCTTCACGCTGAACACTGTCGACCTCAACCAGACCACCGAGACGAAAAGAGCGGTCGGTTGGTGCTGCATTCGCGTGCACTTCGGTCGGGCTAAAGAAATGGTTAATATTACTCTGCAAGGCGTTCATGATCAGCCCCACCGCGCCAGCTAATGCGGCAAGACCAACAACTATAAATACCATGCGCTTATGTCTAGACTTCATCCCGATACCTCTGAATCTTTCATTCGAATCATACGCCCCAGTCGCTGCATCAGACTACGTCTGCGGCGCACCACCAGGATCACTTCAACAATCATAAAGAGGGCCGCTACCGCGTATGACCCCCAGATATATAAACCGTGGCCACCCATCGCCAGCCATTCGCTCATCATTTTCTCTCCTGCAATAACGCCTTCACCCACGATGCGCCCGATTCGCGCTCAAGGATGATACTGCGTACACGACATAGTGCGACTGCGATGGTGTAAAACCAGCAGGCAAAGGTCATCACCAACAGTGTCCAGACCATAATCTCGGACATGCTGGTCTCAACGCCGCCATCGACTACTTTAATCGAGCTCCCCTGGTGCAAGGTGTTCCACCACTGTACGGAGTAGTAGATGATAGGGACATTGATCACACCCACCAGCGCCAGCAAGCCACTGGCGCGGGCGGCACGACGTGGGTCATCAATGGCCGACTCCAGCGCCATAAACCCCACATAGAGAAACAGCAGAATCAATTCAGAGGTGAGGCGCGCATCCCACACCCACCAGGCACCCCACATCGGCTTGCCCCACAGTGCACCGGTCCACAGCGCAATAAAGGTGAACATTGCACCGGTGGGCGCGAGTGATGAGGCCATCATTGATGAGAGACGCGTATGCCAGATCATCCCGGCCGCTGCCCAGCAGGCCATCACTACATAGATCAACATCGACATCCACGCCGCCGGCACATGAATAAACATGATGCGATACCCTTCGCCCTGTTTGTAATCGGTTGGGGCCACAAAGAAACTCATGTAGAGCCCGATCACCAATAAGATCGCAGAAGCGATACCAAAGCCGACCGCCAATCTTCCCGCTAATGGGTAGAAGGTCGCTGGTGATGAATATTTAAACAAGTTAAACACGATGCATATCTTCTCTATATTTTAAGTCAATTCCGCTTAATAAAAAGCTATTCCACCGAAATTCGCAGCGCTGCCGCCGAGGCCCACGGCGCAAGCACTAGCGCCAGTAATAATATTGCGCCCATCAAAGAGAGGTGGCCATCGGCCCCCATCCCTGCCGCACTTGCGGTGACCGCACCTGCACCAAAAATCAGCACAGGAATATAGAGCGGTAACACCAGCAGCGAGACCAGCACCCCCCCGCCCCGCAACCCCAGCGTCAGCGCCGCGCCGATCGCGCCCAGCAGGCTTAGCACGGGTGTCCCCAGCAACAGGGTCACCATCAACATCATCAGCTCGTCCCCTTCCAGCCCAAACTGCAGCCCCAGCAGCGGCGACATCACTACCAGTGGCAGGCCTGAAATAATCCAGTGCGCCAGCACCTTGCCGAGCACAATCAGCGACAGCGACTGCGGCACCAGCAGCAGCTGCTCCAGCGTGCCGTCGTTGTAATCGTCTGCAAACAGACGGGTCAGCGACAACATCGAGGCCAGCAGCGCCGCTACCCAAACCACCCCCGCCGCCATCTCTTTTAACAGCGCCGCCTCAGGCCCTACACCGAGTGGGAAGAGGCTCACGACGATGATAAAAAAGAACACCGTCGTCAGTACATCTGAACGGTGGCGCATCGCCAGCGTCAGGTCTCGCATCACCATGCATCTCAGTGTCGCCAGCATCAGTACTGCTCCGCCATCGCAGTCTGTCTCGTCTGAGTGGGCTGCGCCTGCCCAAGATGCAGATGCTGCAAAGCACCCACTTCAACCGCCACTTCCTGATGGGTGGTCAGAATCACCATGCCACCCGCGGCGACATGCGCCTTAATCACATCCAGTAGCAGCTCCACCGCTGCTGCATCCAGCGCCACAAAAGGCTCATCCAGTATCCATAGCTTCGACGACTGCAACAGCAGGCGCGCCAGCGCAACGCGACGTTTCTGCCCCTGCGACAGCACCTTCACCGGCAGCTCAACACAGTGCGCCAGACCAAAACGCATCAGTGCCGCCTCCACTTCATGCTCGCTAATATCCGAGCCACTCAGGTTGGCAAACACCTTCAAATTCTCATAGCCGGTCAGTTCAAACTTGAGCCCATAGTGGTGACCAAGATAGAGCAGCTCACGATTAAACTCATCTTTCTGTTTGCCGATCTGCTCACCATTCCAGCAAATCTCACCGCTCTCCTGCAGCACTAATCCAGCAATGGCGCGTAGCAGCGTCGTCTTGCCGCTTCCATTCGGGCCATGCACATGGAGCAACGAACCAGCTCCCAGTGAAAAAGAGAGCCCCTTAAAGAGCTGCTTATCGCCACGCACACATTCCAGCTCTCTGATTTCAAGCAGCGCTTTATCCATCGCAATGCACTTGGCTTCTCAACCCAAAAGAGCGTCGATTATACATAAATGCTGCCAAAATACCCGACCCCTGAAAAAATTCCAACAAAACCTAAAGTCCCTGTTTTTAAAGGGATATTCTTCTTGACCGCGTTGAGATACATAGCGATGACACATCTAAACCGACGTCTATACCTGCAGCAGGAACCCGGGCGTTCAGAAAACTGACCAGGCCATGCACATCAACCCCTCCAAAACAGCACTCCAACCCCGGCTTATCCGCCTGCTAATACCACAATATCCACGCATTACATTGATTCTAATCATCACCTGTAAAACGCAAAGAGCACCGATTATACGACCTTCCCCCAGACATTGCACCCGGCCCTGAGTCGCTCCGAAAAATACGATTAAAACCTGTCATTCCATGCGAACAGTTCATTTTTACACTCTTTAATAACCCCATTTTTTCGATCCTGAAGCTTGCCAGTTCGACAGCAACAAGAGCCGCCTGTCAATTTTCTACAGATAGTCTAGAATCTTGCGGTTATGAAAAATGACTTTAGCGCGCTCAAGGCGCACATTGAAACCACCATCGTCGGACAGGCGACGCTCATCGAACGCCTGCTGACCGGTGTGCTGGCCAACGGTCACATGCTACTTGAAGGGCTACCCGGGCTGGCCAAAACCAGCGCGGTTCAGCAGCTCGCCAGCGGCATGGCGATGCCGTTTCAGCGTATCCAGTTCACGCCGGACCTGATTCCCGGCGACATTACCGGCTCGGATATCTTTGTACCACAGGACGGCCATTTCCAGTTTATCGCGGGCCCCATCTTCAACGAGATCATTCTTGCTGATGAAATCAACCGTGCGCCACCCAAGGTACAGTCGGCACTGCTGGAGGCGATGCAGGAACGTCAGGTCACCGTGGGCGGTGTCACCCGCCCGCTGCCCGATATCTTTATGGTAATCGCCACCCAGAACTCGATTGAGCAGGAGGGCACCTACCCACTGCCGGAGGCGCAGCTCGACCGCTTTATGATGAAAACACTCATCGATTACCCCAGCGCAGATGAAGAGCTGGCGATACTGCGACGGGCGCAACAGGCCGACAACAGCGCCCACAACAGAGCCGCCATCACCGCAGCCCAGGTCAGCAGCGCGCGCGAAGCGGTGAATAAGGTGTACATTGACGAAATGCTGGAACGCTACATCGTCACCCTGGTCGGTGCGACACGTGACCCATCACCCTGGGACGAGGCGCTTACTCCCCTGCTGGCACGCGGCGCCTCTCCACGCGCCACCCTGGCGCTAGCGCAGACCAGTCGCGCCCGCGCCTACTTAAAAGGGCGTGATTTTGTCGAACCCGGTGACATCATCGAACTGGCGCACGATGTGCTCAACCACCGCATCGCCCTCAGCTTCTCGGCGCGTGCCGAAGGGGCCGATTGTCGCCAACTGATCGAACGCATCACCGATGTGGTGCCGATTCCCTGAACACTCGTGATGCGTGACGCCCACCATCAGGACGCACTGCTCTCCACGGCCGAGCTGGAGAAGCTGCAGCAGCAGGTGCTGCTACGCCGCCATCGCCAGATGCGGCTACTCGATACCCCCTATGCGGGCGCCTTCCTCTCACTCCACCGCGGCCACGGCATGGAGCTACACGATGTGCGCCCCTACCAGCCAGGGGATGAAATCCGCCATATGGACTGGCGCGCCACGGCTCGCAGCGGCAAACCGACCAGCAAGGTGTTTCTTGCCGAGCGCCAGCGCACACTCTTTTTAGCGATCGACCGCCGCCCTTCGATGCGCTTTGGGAGCCGGGTTGAACTCAAGGTGACCACCGCCGCACGCTGCGCCGCGCTCCTCGCCTTCTCTGCTCTTGCCGCACGTGAACGGGTCGCCGGTGTTGTGCTCGACAGCGAAACGCAGTTTTTTGCCGCATCATCAACCATCGAAGGGGCACTACCTTTGCTACAGGCGGCCACGGCACCACTGGAGGCAGAACAGAGCAGTGACGCCATCGATCTCAGCAGGCTTCTGGAACAGATCAGCCAGAGAGCAGAACGCGGCAGCTCGCTACTGTTCATTAGCGACCTGCACGGCATCGAAGAAAAGCACCACCCTTCACTACTCGAGATTGCCGCACGTTTTGAACCCGTCGCACTGCGCATTACTGACCCTGCTGAAGAGCAGCTTGAGGCGTGTGGCAAGATTCGCCTGGTCTCACCTTTAAGCGGTAAAAGCAGCATCATCGACACTAACAGACGCTCACTGCGTGACGCCTATGCCGATGCGATGCAGCAGCGCCATCAGGCGATCAGGCAGCTCTGCCTGCGTAGCCAGCTACCCTTGCATACGCTCTACAACCACCGCGATACATTACAGCAGCTGGCGCAACTGCAATGAAAGAGACAACACTTGATTCACCAGCAATCGCCACGACATCAATGCTGGCGCCGATCAACAACGATGCATTTCTTGAGCAGCTGGCCGACATCACGCCGCCAGCCGAGCCAGCGCTGTGGCCAGCCGCAGTTACGCTGCTGGCTGTGCTACTGATCGTTAGCGCACTGCGCTATCTACATCGCCGCCATCGCAGCCGGCAATCACAACCAATAGCCGCCGTTGATACCGCCCATGAGGCGCTTGAACGTCTAACTGCCGTTGAGCAGGCCTGGTCGAATGGTGATATCGATACGCGCGAAACAGCGTACCACCTCACTACCCTGCTACGCCTTGGACTCAATCTACCGCAACTCGCCAGCCACTGCCCACCACAACTAGTAGATAACCCGCTCGAGTGGCAACAGACCATCACACTATTTGAGCAGCTACGTTACAGGGCGCAGGCCACACAACCACTCACTACGGCCACCTTTAACCAGTTGAGAGAGTGGTTAACGAGATCGCAACAGTCCGCGACAGGTGAAAAGCAAGGTGAGCGCGATGTTTGAGTTCGCCTCCCCTTACTGGCTTCTACTATTACCACTACCCTATCTGCTGTGGCGGTTCACTGTTCGATCAGAGCGGCCTGCCACCTCAACTGTAAACAGCGATAATGTCGCTGCCATTCGCCATAGTCAGACGGAACTCCTGATACAGCTCGCCAGCACTACCAATAAACAGCGCCGACTACCATGGTTGTGGCTACTCGGCTGTGTGCTGCTCTTTGCCAGCGCTGCACGCCCGCAATGGCTCCATAACGATGAACCGATACAGCGCCCTGGCCACGACATAATGCTGGCCGTTGACATCTCAGGTTCAATGCTGGCACAGGATTTTATTCACGAAGGACGCATTACCAGTCGCATCGATATTTCAAAGGCGATGGGACAGAATTTTTTAGCGCAGCGAGAGGGTGATCGTATCGGGCTGATCGCCTTTGCGGAAGACGCCTTCACCTTTATGCCGCTCACCACTGACCTCTCCCTGGCGCACGACTTCCTCAGCGAAATCCGTAACGGCCTTGCCGGAGAGCGCACCGCACTCGGTGATGCCATCGCACTCGCTGCAGACCATATGAGGGAACGTGCTGCCAGATCGCGCATCCTGATATTACTCACCGATGGCAGCCATACTGCCGGCCATGTCACCCCTGAGTCAGCCATTCTGTTAGCGCAGGCATATAAACTGCGCATCTACACCATTGGCGTCGGCACCAACAGCACCGTCGCTTTTCCACGCGGACCGATGCAGCAGCCTCTCTACACTGAGCTACCACTTAATGAAACGCTGCTACAGAGAATCGCCAGTGAAACCGGTGGGCAGTACTTTCATGCGAATGATACTCAGACATTGCAGGCAATCTTTAGCGACATCAACCAGCTGGAACCGGCCCAGATCGACGACCCCTCTCTGATACCACGCGATGAGTGGTTCTGGCTGCCACTGCTACTGGCGCTCTCGCTACTGCTGCTCAATGAACGCCACCTGCGTCAACAGGTGTTACCGTGATCGAAACCCTGGAACAGCTAACGCTGCGTCAGCCGTGGTGGCTACTGCTACTGGCAGTACCGCTATGCCTCATGATTGTGCAGCGACTGCGCCCACGCAGCAGGCAGCATCAGAGAAGACTGGCCCGGTTTATTGCACCCGATCTGTGGCGCTGGCTGCTTACCCAGCCATCTCAACCACATCGCGATTATTTAACCTCGTGGCCCGCGCTGATTGCATGGGGGTTGATTGCGCTCGCCGCAAGCGGACCATACTTTAGCGATGGCCGTGAGACAACCATCGCACGCAGTATCGACATCGCCGTAATCGTTGACATCTCCCCTTCGATGGCTGCAGACGATATCGCGCCCACGCGCCTGGAGCGGGCCAGACTTGAGCTGCGCGACTTTACCGCCAGACTAAAAGCGGATCGCACCGCCCTGATCGCCTACTCCGCCAACGCCTATAAAGTGCTACCGTTAACCGCGGATCGTGACACACTGCATCACTTCAGCGACGCGCTGGATACCACCCTGACAAGAAAACTGGGGTCTAACCTGACGCAGGCACTTGAACGAGCGATGCAACTGCTCGACCATAGCCAGAAAAAAGGGCGTGCCATTGTGCTGCTTACCGACGGTGAGAGTTTTAACCCGAAAGCAGACCTAAACGCAGCCCGGCGGCTGGGCAAAAAAGAGATTCCGCTGCTGGTCGTCGGCATCGGTACAGCCACCGGCGGCATGATTCTAAATGAGCGCGGCATGCGGCTGCATCACAACAGAGAGCCGGTGGTCTCACGACTCGATAGCAACCACCTGCAACGGCTTGCCAGCGCCAGCGGCGGTATCTACACCCCCATCAGCAATGATGACCACGAGTGGGAGATCATCTTCCGTGAACTCGATAGACTCGAACCCCTTAACCACTATCGAGCCGCCTACCAGCCGCAGCAGTTTCAGCTCTTTCCATGGCTGATGGGGATCGCGATCTTTCTATTCCTGATCTCATCGATCAAACAGTTGCGCGGCAATATCGCAATAGTCATCGCACCACTGTTGATATTTTCAGCGCCACCACCCACAGAGGCCAGTACAATTTTTGATCTCTGGCATGAGTCACAGGCCTACCGAGCGCTCAACGAAGGGCGTTTTGCCGAAGCGGCCTATCTTTATAGTGAAATAGAGAGTTATCGCGCGCAACTCGGTTATGGTGCCGCCGCTTATCGACAACAGGAGTGGCGGACTGCAGCCGACGCCTTTGCACGTGCGCAACAGCTGGCAAGCAATGACGAGCAGCGTGCTCAGGCACTTTTCAACCGTGGCAATGCACTCACTCAACTCGGAGAGCTGGACGCCGCGGCTGAATCATTTGAAGAAGCGCTTCGCCTGCAACGTCACTTCTCACGCGCAGCACGCAACCTCAACTTGATCAATAAAGCCCGCGTGCAGCAGGGGGGAGAACAGAAAAAAGCGCAACAAAAACCACCTATGGCAACCATGCACGCTACACATGATAACAGAGCAGAACTGCAATCAGCAGCACTGCCCAACACAGCGCCGCAGAGCAGCCAACCCAACCCGCAGGCGGAACCCCACACAGATGAGCAGCATCAGCAACGTACGCAGCATAAACGTGACACCACAGAACAGCCACTGCCGACAGGCCAACAGAGCGACAGCCCCTCTGTTAACTGGGATAATGCACTACAACAGGCCCAGGCGATCAATAAAAAACTTGGCCATCAATTTATGCGGCAACGTTTCTCGCTTCAGGAGAGTGATGTGCAATTAAAAGCTGAGGAGAAACCGTGGTAAAGGGGCATCTATTTCACACGTTCATTGCAGCGCTTCTGCTCTCTCTGTTTAGCACCACGCTGCTTGCTGCCACACTGGAGGCGCGTGTTGATAAAAAAGAACTTGTTAGTAACGAACACTTAACGCTGACGCTCGCATTGATCAATAGCGACACCCGGCTGCGCGCCACCGGGATCAACCCCAACATTGATCTATCAATACTTACCGACAATTTCGAACTCGGCATCCCGCAGGCAAGCAATCGTTATAGCCCTTTCCGCAACCGTGGTCGTTCAAGCTCAGAAATAGTCGTGACACTTTTTCCTAAAGGGGCCGGAAAGTTTACCATCCCCCCCTTCAGTGTCGATGGTGAAAGCTCTACCCCCATCACCATCACGGTGCACAAGGCAACGGCTGAAGATATCCCGGAAGTGTTTACCCGCAGCGGCGTTCTAAAGTCAGCACTCTGGTTACGCGAACAGACCATAGTCTACCTCGATCTCTATCACCGTGTGGCGCTTAAAAGTGCAAAACTCGGGGGGGCAATTGAAAGTGAACCCAAACTTCAGATACAGCTCAGCCAGCTGCCACAATCCGACCGAGCAGAGCTGTATAATGGTGTTAGCTACAATATCACACGCACGGCATGGTCGGTGGCACCTGCCATTAATCAGACGATCAAACTCTTTTTACCCGATATATGGGTCGAAACTGAAGCTGGAAAAAAGCTACGTTTTCCTTTTAAAGACATCACCATTGATGTCTTACCGCTCCCCGAAGAGGTGCCGCGACACACACTTGTCGGTAAACCATCGCTAGCACAGTCGGCCATTGAAACGGAGGTGAAGCAGCACCATAATTTTCAGTTAACGATCACACTGCAGGCACCCACCAACATCATCAATCTTTCACAGGCAGCACCTGCACTGCCGTTCCCTGAGGGACTTAAGGTCTATGCGGAGAGTGGTGTTCGCACGGCAGTTGAAGGAAGCGATGATGGCACCACTAAAGTCACCTACCGCTACTACATCATGCCGCTGGAGGTGGGCAACTATCAGCTACCGGATCTGCGCATTCCCTACTTTGACCCTGAACGATCAGAGATGAATGAAGTAGTACTACAAGGACAGCAGTTCAATGTGATACCTGCGGCAATACCAGTAACCGCCAGTTCACTACTGCCAGTTGAGGCTACGGCTGAAATAACAAGTCAACTCAACAATACAAACGACACCAACAACGCGGCACTACCATGGCAAGTGGCAACATTGGCATTTGCACTGATATGGGCCGGTACGCTATTGGTGTGGTGGAAACAACGAAGAACGAATTTCAACTCAAGAAACGTAACCATCAAACCAATAGCACAGGCAGCTCACTCTAAACACCCACTGCATAACAGACTGCTTGCTGCATTTGGTACACCAACGCTTGAACAGGGGCTTACTCAATGGGAATCACAATACGGTATTGATGATGAAATGCGCACAGTCGTTCAACAGGTGCAACTATACTGCTACGGGCCACAGGAAAAACAACGGCCCATAGATCACTTAATAGATGATGTTGACCGAATCATCAAAAATATTAGAGATAAAAACACCACTCAGGAACAGCATGACATGTGGCGACCTGAGTCGTTTACAGCAATCCACTAATCACATTGGATGCTACAGTCCCTTTGAAAACATATCCAAAGAGGCCTCATATTCCCGCTCAACATTATTACAAACCCACTCGAACCACGCTTAGAATTAATAGATCAAATTCCAACGAGCCGAAAACTATCACCACTACGCCCTGGGAACCAGCGGTCAGCTGGTACTTTTCGTATCGTAGATTCATCAAATAAATCTGAGTTAGCTATCAACGGTGCTATCAATAAACGAGGGAACCTCTGATCTATTGACGCTGGGATCACAGCACCCACCACCGACCTATGAGCTATTACAAATAGCCGCCAGATTTATACTGAACAGCCTGTATTGCAGGAATATTTAAATAATTGCTACTATCAAACTTTAAGCACTGGATTAAAAGAATGAACACAAAGCAATACATGGGAATGTCGTTAACTGACCGCCTGACTCAGGCCGGTTCACTGGATGCTTTTTCAAAGGCACTTATCGAAAAAGATGAGGCCAGTGCACTGGCAATACTGACCGCTGTGGAATTCACCCATGATCAGGCGAGTGATACAGTAAAGAGCCTGTTACTTGATCCCAACAGTTATCAGAACTTCAAATAGAGGCTTCTATTTTCAACCTGGGTGCTGCCCTGCTATTTTTCCATCCGCATTCATCATGCAGAACCTCAAGTGAATCTCTGAAAAAAGGCCCAACCCCACGTTTCAACTTTCAAGCAACTGACACCCTTCATGACGCTTTTGATGATGTACTGTACTTGCCCACAATCACTACCCACCATAGAATAACTCTATTTTACCTTTATTTTCCGGTGGTTAACAAAGTCGCGATGCCACCCATCTAAATATATAATATCACCACACCTTTAAACTGGCGTATACTCCCCTGTTCTATGCGGCTATGTACCGCACATGGTACGCCGAAGCAAGATGAGACGAGATAACTAGTATGACACGCAGGCTGCTTCTAACTCTGGCGTTAGTGTTGATGACACTTCAAAGTGCCAATGCTGAGAAATGCCTGTTTGTCTCATCCTACCATCAGGGTTATGACTGGGCAGATGGTATTGAGGAAGGTGTACGAGAGGTCCTGGTCGGGCAATGCGACTTCAAACAGATCAACATGGATACCAAGCGCAATAAGAGTACAGCATATATCACTGCAAAAGCACTTGAGATAAAAGCGTTTATTGAGCAGTGGAAACCAGATGTCGTCATTGTGGCTGACGATAATGCCTCCAAATACCTGGTGAAACCTTATTTCCGGAACAGTGACCTGCCTTTTGTCTTCTGTGGCATCAACTGGACAGTCGCCGAATACGGCTATCCATACGATAACGCTACCGGCATGATTGAGGTTGCCCCTATCCGGCAGATGTATGAACTGGTCAAATCAGTCAATCCTCAGGCGACTGTTGCCTACTATTTGGGCGCTGATACATTAACCGAAGAAAAGAGCTTTTATCGCTACCAGCGAGCCGCAAGGAAATATAACATCAAGCTCATTAATCGATTAAGCAGGTCACTCCTTGAGTGGCAGCAGGCTTTTCAGGAAGCTCAAAACGGTGATTTCATCATTCTAGGAACTAAATCTGGGATCAATGACTGGGATGACAAGAAAGCCTATGCCATCGTTCAGGAGAATGGTCGCACCCTGAGCCTGACTGCATATGAATGGATGGTGCAATATGCGATCCTCGGTATGACCAAAGTACCCCAAGAACAGGGAATCTGGGCTGCTAAAGTCGCGTTGGAGATTCTCGCTGGAGCAAAGCCACGCGATATCCCTATCATCCCTAACCAGCAGTGGGATATGCTCATTAATGTCTCTTTACTGAACAGCAGCAAAGTAACACTGCCCGAATCATTCCTCATTAAAAGCAAAAAAGTTTATGCCTCTGAATGAGAAAAAATACAGGGCTGCATACCGCTATCGCTTATCGATAGCACTGGTACTGTGCACCATCGTTGCGGGGATGTTAATCGCCATTGTTTTTCAAATTAACATAGCTAATCTGCAGCGCGCTTTTAATGAACAAGTCGATGCTGCACACTCTCAACTACAAAACAGGTTAAATACAAATAATGCAGTTGTTTCTGCACTGGCAGGCTGGCACCACTCAAAACTTAATGCAAGCGCCAGTGAGCTAACTGTCTTTGCCAGGGATATGCTCGAAAATTATCCGCACATTTACGCCCTGGAATACATGCCACGTATAGACCGTCAGGAGAGGGCTTCTTTTGAACAAAACAAGCAGGAGGATGGTTATGCCACATTTGCAATCCGAGATAAACGAACAGGAAGGGCTATTGTTGAAGACAAAAAAACTTACTTTCCAATCACCTTCATCGAACCACTAGAGCCCTATACTGTTCCAGCACTAGGCGTAGATGCACTATCTGATCCTGTCCTGTACCCCTCAATTCAACAGGCGATCGCATCGGGAAAGACGGTCACTTCACCACCACAGACCATCTTTAATGGTGAGCGTTTTTTTTATGTGCTTAAGGCGGTTTATAAAGGGAAGGTGATCCCTAAAACTACGACCGATCGCACGAGCCAGGTAGATGGTGTTTTTTCTATCGTTGTCTCAATAAAAAAGTTATTAGCGGATGTGCTGGATGACCTTGATAATAGTGATACCTCTATTTTATTCCACTATATGGGGGGAAACAGCGCTGATCAGGCTAACATGCTATATCATAAAAGAAGTGAGGCGGTACCCCTCTTAAGTCAGCTATTACCATCCATCACGCGTAAGCTGGAAATGAACCATGGTGATAGTTCTCATCCATTTATGTTTGAAGTCAGCAAACACTTACGCTTTAAGGATCTCGATATCTTTACGCCGAGTATCATTCTGATCTTTGCTATCACAATGTCTATATTATCTCGTCGCGTGCTTAGGGGCGACCTGCTGCATGATATTGAAAATGAGCGCGCCCAGGATGCGCTATTCAAGGAAAAGGATCTGGCTGAGGTTACGCTGCATTCGATCGCTGACGGTGTAATCACCACCGATGTGGCGGGAAAAATAGAGTACATGAATGAAGTTGCGGAGCACTTCACTGGCTATAGCAGTGTCGAGGCGCTGAATAAACCGCTCACATCTGTTTTCAGAGTATTTGATGCCGCCACAGGCGAGCCCCTTAAGCTGGGGCTAAATGAGATCGCCTCTGCATCAAAGGAGAAATTGAAAAACGTCAAACTGACACTCAACAAGCGCAATGGAAAACAGTATTCGATTCACTTAACCGCATCAAGCATACGCAACCGAGATGGAGAAGCCGTCGGTGTCGTTATTGTCTTTCGCAACGTCACTCAAGAGCGTCGCATGGAGAAATTACTGTCGTATCAAGCCCGTCATGACGCGTTAACCGGCCTCTTAAATCGACGGGAATTTGAAAATCAGCTTGAAAGCTCATTAGCGGCTAGCAACCAGTCACCACTCGGCGACGTACTTTGCTACATTGATCTGGATCAGTTTAAAGTGATCAATGATACTTGCGGTCATGTGGTTGGTGACAAACTGCTAAAGCAGGTCACCTCCTTACTAAAAGCAAAAATAAGAGCGTCAGATATACTGGCGCGACTTGGTGGCGATGAGTTTGGCTTAATACTATTTAACTGCGATCTTGATAAAGCCATGGAGATCACTTCATCATTACACAACTCACTAAAAGAGAGCCGCTTTGTATGGGAAGAGAGAACCTTTACGGTCGGCGCCAGTATAGGGCTGGTCAACATAGATAAAGAGATAGGCACAGCGTCCGATCTGTTAAGTGCCGCTGACTCGGCCTGCTATATGGCGAAAGACAAAGGACGCAATCGGATCTGCGTCTACACCATTACTGACGAAGAGCTCAGTATCAGACAGGGTGAAATGCACTGGGCCCATAAGATACATGACGCCTTTGAGAACCACCGTTTTCAGCTATACCGCCAGTTAATTCTACCTATCCAGCCCCGCCAGTCTCCCCCACACTATGAGGTGTTAATTCGCATGCGCGATGCCGCCGGAGAGCTGGTTTCACCGATGGCCTTTATTCCTGCCGCGGAAAGATACAGTTTAATGCCCTCTATTGACCGCTGGGTATTTCAAAACGCGATCGAAAAGATTGCATCAGAGGCGGATAATAACTTCATCTATAACATTAACCTTTCAGGCAAATCGATTAGTGATGAAGGGTTCCTGGAATTTGCGACGCAGGAGATCATAAACAGCAAGATATCCCCTGGGAAAATCTGCTTTGAAATAACAGAGACCGCCGCGATTATCGATCTGGCATCCGCAGTGTCCTTCATGCATGAATTAAAAGCGCTAGGGTGTAAATTTGCACTTGATGATTTCGGCAGTGGCCTTAGCTCATTCTGCTACCTGAAGAATCTTCCTGTAGATTACGTGAAAATAGAGGGGGCGTTTGTCAAAGACATGCTTGGCGATGAAGTTGACAGGGTAATGGTCTCATCCATCGTGCAGATTAGCCATGTGATGGGGATTGAGACCATTGCAGAGTTTGTTGAGAGCACTGAGATTAAACAGGTACTAATATCCATGGGAGTCGATTATGCACAGGGCTATGCACTGGCTAAGCCTCAACTATGGTTGGACCCTGCGCAGTAGCAACCACGTAGTAGCTGTATATTGGCTTGTGCCATCGCGCTATAACAGTTGCTATTAAGGGCGTTTCGTTGTGAGCGCTCGGGTCACTAGAAAATCAATCACCTCGATAAAGCGACGTGGGCTGGATACCATCGAAGGATCAACCAGGTACTGTCCATCGACAATCACAGATGGCGCACCATTGATCCCGTAACGTTCACTCATCATCCTGGCGCGACGTAATTTACCACTGACATAATGACTGTTTAGTGCCCGCTCAAAGTCTTGCGCTGCGACTCCCTGTTCTTCAAAAAACTCAATCACATCGGCTTCGCTGGCGATCTGCCGCCGTGATTCATGAATCGCGGCAAACAGTGGCTTGTGTATCCGCTCCTTCACCCCTAACACTTCGGCTGCATAATATGCCCTAGCCAGTAAGACCATACTCTCTTCTGTTACCGCCGGCATCTTTCGGTACGCAATGCGTTGCCCTGCATTTTTAGCCCACTGTTCCAGCTCTGGCTGCATCACGTAACAGGTCTGGCAGCCGTACCACAACATCTCCACGACATCGACCTTCCCGCCTTGATAGGTTGAGCTGGCACCTTTGATCGCTCTGTAGCTCACCCCTTCCTGAAAAATTATTGGTGATGCAGCTACCTGTACCGCAGTGGTCATCAAAAACAGGCTTAGAAAAATAGTTGTCAGGCGTTTCATGTCTCAAAACTCAGTTTATTAAGACCTTTATACGAAACAGGTGCAAATTGTATCGTGCAAGGAGATCTTATTGAATGGGCTGTACCTGCAGGGGTTGCTCGCCACTATCAGCCTCATCACGCGGGGTATTGCGCGACTCCCACTGTAGTGCACCACGCTCCAGGAACTCTTTCTCTTCCTCTGCCAGCGGCCCACGTGCGAGTGTCTCTTCCCACTCCCACAGGGCAGAGCGGGCGCGGCGCGCGAAATTATCATTGCCGGGCGAGAGATGTAAAAAGGTGCGCATCGCTCCTAATGCACCCGCCAGATCACCACTGCTTTCCAGAGCGACGGCCATCCCCCAGTATGCGTTGGCCTGCTCTGGTTTTAGCCTTGTGGCGGTCTCAAAAAAGACCAGCGCCTCACGCGGCAGTGCCTGCCCCAGTTTCGCATAACCCATATTCACATAGACTTCAGGCATGCGCGGCGATAGTTCCATGACGCGGTGAAAGGCGGTTGCGGCGTGCTCAAACTCTTTGGCGTGCAGCATCACCACCCCCTGCTCAAAGCGGGTTGTGATTTCAGCAATACGTTTTTCTTCGGCGCTCAGCGGTGCAGCTGGAACAGTTTGCTGCTGCTCGCTGGCGATTTCAGGTGCTGATTGCTCCGATGCGGCACCATTCGACCCAACGTCAACCGGCAACGCGCTCGCTTGCGTTGGTAGTGATGAGCTGGCTGGTCTCTCCAGCACCATCGCCATCCCCCTCTGAGCTGGGTCTTCGCGCATCATCAACATCACAATGGCCGCGCTCACTATCACTATCATCACAATGGATAGCGTCGTGACTGTCGATTCATTACTGCTTTTCTGCTTACCAGCCACTCAGCTCATCCCCGGTAGTAGATCGTCAAGGCTATTTCGTAGCGCACTAGATAACACCTTTATGTGCGGCCTCACTGTAAAAGGGGGTCCCAAAATAGGTGACAAATGCAAACACAAAAACGCTGATGATCAAAATTGCACCGAGTCGAATCGGCACTTTATAAGTGGTTCGGGCATGAATCGCCGCACCCAGTAACAGCCAATTGAGGAACGATGAGGTCTCCAGCGCATCCCATGCCCAGTAGCGTCCCCAGGCGTCCTGCGCCCAGACCGCGCCGGCGATCAACATCAGGCTATCAAACACCAGCGCCAGCAGCATAAATCGCCACGCCAGCTTATCGAGAATCACATCATTCGGCAGGTGGCTGAACAGCCGCCTGAAAAAGGGCCTACCACGCAGTAAAATCACGCCGGCCAAGCCTGTACCGATAAGACTGAAGGCCAGGAAAAACTTTCCAAAGCCAACATGCGCCCACAACCAGGGGTTATGATATGTTGGAGGAAAGACACTGTCTGAAGGCTCCAGCGCCAGCACCCAGACACCCAGTACCCACATCAGTGGCAACACCACGACAGCGGTGGTTCGCAGCACAGGGATTCGCCAGTAAGCGATCGTGTATACCAGCCCCAGACTAAAAAGCTGGCTAATCAGCAGCTCAAACAGATTAACAAACGGGCCATGTCCAATGCGAACCCAACGATCAGCTAATGTGACCACCAGCAGCACCACCCCAGCGGTCATTAATGCAAGCACCAGCCTTTCATTATTTCGCTGGCTTTCCGATATGCCTGCTGCCGCTAGCGAGGGGGCCGTGGCAGCGACTGCGCTACTCAACCGACCAATCCCCACCATCGCAACCACTGTTGCCAATGCGTAAGCCAGCAGCCCTGCATATAACCATGGTAACTCTGTCATGACACTAACTCTCCTGCACTGTTTTTGCACGCGATACGGCTGTTGAATCCTGTGCGATCTTACGCCGCTTCGCCTGTTGTTTATCATCCAGCCCTAACGGTTCGGTCGTGAGTTTGCGCCAAAAATGTACGCCAAGACCCACCACCGTCATAAATGCCGTCAGGAACATCCACTGTAAAGTAGGGTCATAAAATAGTTTGTACCCCATCCAGGTGGAGAGCTGTTCATAGCGCAATGTTCCACCCGGCATTTCGACACTCTGCCCCGGCAGGAGTTCCGTGCGCTCCCCGGCAACATTCACCACGAGTGTGCCTGTTGCATTGCGACCATCAAGTACCCACGCCTCCTTGTCTGTCAAGCCGGTCTCCAGCTGTAGCCAAAACTTGATCTCTTCACCCCCCTGCGGCGTCCAGCTATTGGACTGTTTAAAATCAAACAGTGGGTATGATGGCATATGAACGGCACCGGTCTCGACCGGCCGGCCATCGTCTGCGATCCAGCTCAGGATAGGTGCAAAGCCTTTGTTGAAAGTTGTATAGAAGCGGTACCCTTCAAGCAGCAGTGGACGGTCATCACCCACGACAAGTTCACGCCACCCCCCCTCACTATCGGGGATCGCGACGTAACTATGGGTCAGGCCACGCATCATCCGTGCACGATACTCAACCGTAAAGGGCCCCTGCACAAAGCGAACCTGATCAAGTGCCCCGTTATGCAGTGGCCCGCTACGAACATCACTTAGTGACTCGCGAGTAAACTCGCTGCCAGTGACAATCTCAACGCGCCCTTCCATATGGCTAAGGCGGCCAATGGCTGCCAGTAACACGATCCCTAACAGCCCCAGATGAAAAACCAGCAGACCACCGCGACGGTTTATTCGAGGATTGCTAATGATCGCCGCGATCAGGTTAACCGCCAGCAACAACATCGGTACGACTAGCACCCAGATAGAAGTATCGGCAGGGTTGTCGTAACTAAGTGCGGCCCCGATCGCTAACAGCAACATCCACAGCAGTGTTAACCTGGTTGATGCGAGCGTTCGCAACGTACCCCTTATGGGAGATTTGCGCATGTCTCATCTAGGCTAGTCATCCAGCCAAACCCCTTGATTCCGTTTCCAGGTGTCCCTGAAGAGCCACAATTCGCATCTGTCCAGAGACCGCTTCGCGAAAAGGTATCGACCTTCAGCGCTGCGCCGTTGTAATAAGGACCCGCATAATAACGCCCAGTACCATTGGGTTTATTGGTATTACCTGAGAAGCCTAAATAGCGCACCTGGGTGCCTGGAGCCAACCCAGCCTCCTCCCCCACATCATTTAAGTTGGCAAGGAACACCTTGTTTTTCCAGCCATGAGGCACTGCAATATGACACAGGGTACAACGAAAATTATTAACACCCAGGCCAACTGAATTGTTGTGACCCAGATGTAAATTTACTGTACGGAAGTTCAGACAACCAGAGCTACCACCGGATGCTTTAAAGCCACTCGCCATCGCATCAGGCCCGCTCAAGGTGGCATCATTGGTCGCACCCAGAATATCACGCCCATACTGATCATAATCGTGACACCTAAAACAGAGGCCATCGGGTTGCGCCCGCCCTGTCTGATCATCCCACGGTCCTTTTAACAGGAAGTTATTCTGTGATCCATGCGGCCCCCACACCTCACCATTAACGCCACCATTAGGGATCACCGTATCATTCGCGGTGTTATTACCGTGACAGTCCGTGCAGTACATCGTCTGATTACCAACCGCCCCGTTAATATTAAACGGCGTACGCCAGACATCTGAGGCAGCCCGCCGCTCACCGCCCGCAATATTACCTGCGCCAGCCGTACGGCCTGTTCTATCCATAACGGGATGCCATGAACGATGGTTTCCCGTCTCAAAATTCACGTCATTACCAAACGCATCGACACCGGCAAACGGCCCCCAGCCAGGCGTCGGAAATGAACTCGCCTCCCCCATATGCGAAGGCGGCGCCTGATACTCCATCGCCTGGTTAGTGTATTCAAACATTTCGTTGGTTCCTACAGGGGTACTGCCGCCATGCAGCCCTAACGGTGGTGGGGTGTCGTAGGCGTAGTTTGAATGGCACTTGAGGCAGACCTGATACTCACGCGTCACATATGGTGCATCCACATCCGTCCTCCCGCCTGTGCCGGGGTCACCACGCTTCAGGGTAAAACTGATCGGCTCACTACCAAATGCGGCTGAGCCGTAAACCGGCTCGACTCCGGTGATGCCGCGTAACACACCCGATGCCAGGTTGCTATGCATCGCCAGACCATTGGCAGCGATATCGGCCGGTGTATGCGGGTGAGTACCGGCCTCATCTGGAATCGCATTATTAGCATTAAACATACGGTTTTTTGCAACACGATGTGGATTATGGCAATCCGTACATTCCACATGGCGATTCATCAGGTTACCTTTACCCAGGTTTTCGGGTGACTCGACAAAGTCCTGCCCTCGCGTCAACCCTTCAGGCCCGTCACTGCCGGTACCGATTGAATGGACTTCACGCCCTGCGCGTTGGTCGGCGCTCTGAAGCGGCATATGGGTGTTGCCCGGAGTCACAAAGTCTGTTTTCACATCGGGTACCTGGAAACCTATCCCTCCCTGACCCGCTAACACCCCGCCATCCGGCGAGTGGCAGGCAAAGCAGACCTCTTCGATTGCATGATCACCGCCCTGTTTAAATTTGGCACCGGTCACTGGATCGATGGTCGTTGGGCCATCCGTCCCCTCGCGTAAAATACGGCGTGAACCCTGGACGGTGTGTGGATCATGACAATTCAGACACGCCGCCTGCCACACCTGTGTATCACGCGGGAATTCACGCAGGTCACCGGCGCTCACTTCATATCGTTCATCAGCCGCCAGGCGATTGGCGTGAGCAGAGCCGACCCAGCCCGCTTTGTCATGACAGGCAATACAGATGATATCGTTATCCGCATTAAACTGCTTATCAACAGGCTCGGCATTACGCTGCAGACGGTTAACACGCAGAAACTTGATGTTCCCTTCATTTGGATCATCCGAGCGAATATGGGGGTCATGACAGGTGATGCATTCCACCTGCCCATCTTCGAGCGGCAAATACCCTTCCACGCCCGTATGCTGCGCCTGTGGAAATGGCGGGCCACTACCGGGGCGACGCTCTTTGATGTGCGACTCAGCGGCAGGGTTAAATAACTCGCCGTCGCGTGCCGCCTGCGCGCTGTCGAAGGTAAACGAGATCGGATGATCATTACTCAGATCAACACCAATACGGCGGGTAAAGCCAGTGGTCTCACCCAGCCCATCAGGAATAGTTCCATCAGGACGTGTCCCCTGAAATGGTAGGCTGCGCCCCTCTTTCTTTAGCTCCTCACGGTTCAGTACATTGACCGAACCGAGCGCAAGGGTGCCGTCATGACATGAGAGACAGAGTTTTGATTTTCCTTCAGGCTGCCCCAGATCAGTGGCATCCAGAGAGGTTGATGAGTAAGGGGTGTAGGTCGCATTTGAGAGGGTGCGATTCCAGAGCGGCGTTCGCGCTTCGTTGGTGGCACCATGCGGGGTATGACAAAAAGCACAGATCTGGGACTCAGATACGGCACTGGCATCGCGTGTCGTCTCGCTCGGAGCAACCGTGGCAGAAAAGTTATGTTTGGTATTTGAAATATCTGAAATACGTGCGGCATTGGCCAGCTCTACCGTCGATAAAACAGCAAACAGGATCAGTAACGTGCCTGTAAAGTGACGTCTCATGCCCCCCCCAAATATTGCAAAATCACGACCCGACCATTAAAACTATCGGCCACATATATTCTGTCACGCTGATCTGTCCAGACGCCTGCGGGTAGGTAAAACTCCCCTACGCCACTGCCCGAGCCCCCGATTGGCAACAGCAGATTCCCCTCTTCGTTGAATACTAACAGATGATCATAATAGGATTCCACCACATAGACATTGCCGTCTTTATCGACTGTTACTCCTTTAGGGCGGGGTAAATCGCCAACAAAGAGGCCTCGGCGACCAAAGGTACGAAGAAACTCGCCATCAGCACTCAACACTTTAATCCGAGAATTGAGTGTATCGGTCACATAGAGCTGACCGCGTGCAAAAGCAAGATGGGTTGGCGAATTAAACTGCCCTTCACCTTCACCGCGTCCTCCCGCGCCAACTCGCCGGAGCAGGCGACCTTCGGCACTAAAGATTTTCACATCATGGGCGTGGGTGTCAGCCACATAGAGGTTGCCTGTGGCGGGGTCACGTGCAAGCCCTGTTGGGCGGACCAGCACATCAGAACCAAAATGGCCGACAGGCTTGCCGCTCTGATCCAGTCTCACGATTCGTTTGAGATCGGCATCTGCAACCAGGATTTCCCGCCCTCCCTCGTCTGTTTCAATCACAACGATTCCAACCGGCGTTTTGAAGCGGAGCTGCTCACCAGCTATCTCCCACACCTCAAGCTGGCCTGCTGGTTGATCGAAAACATAAATTGCCGCACGGCTCACATCCGTCACATAAAGGCGCCCATCACGATCAACCGCCCCTGATTGCGGTCGCTGTAGCACCACTGGAAGCGTTTCACCCGCAACAATCCCCACCATCCAGTCAAATAGCCTGCGCCCCATCGCACCATCGTTGTTTTCTTTAACGAAATTCTCTTCACCTGTCAGCTGCCCAATATATTGATAGCGAGCAACCTCTGGGGGCGATGGCCAGAGGTGACCTTCAGCACCCTGAAGGTCAAGGTTTAAGGTGGCCGGCGATGAGGCGCAGCCTGCAAGGAGCAGACATAGGCTCGCCGCCAACCAGGATGGGGGTTTCATAATCATAGTGATGTTTATTCCTGACTATTGAGATCAGGCGTCGCGCCCATCTGAGATGGAGCTGGCTGAGGGGCATCAGGGAGCTGCGCTTTCCCCTCCTGTTTTTCCTTCGCAGCCTCTAGTTCAGCACGCGCATTCTCCAGCTCTGCCTGAAGTTTTTCAAGCTCATCCTGAGCTGTCTCTAGCACTTGCTGTGTCGACTGGCTTTCGTCAACGGGTACTGTTTCCGGGAGCGCTTCTTCGCCAGCCAGGGTGTTATCCCTTTCCCCCTCTGTCACTACTCCACTGGATTCAGCAGGCAGAGGAACCATCTCAACCGGCACTTCAGCCTCAACCATTTCGACCCGCAGAATCTGGATTCGTCCGTTCAGGCTATCAACCGCATAGAGAAAGCCACCGTCGTACCAGAGATCACTAATCAGTTTAAAACGGCCGGACCCTGAACCTGAGCCTCCAATGCTTTCAAGAAAGAGCCCATCACGAAAAACCTTGATTGAGTTATCGAGGTAATCGCTTACGAAGGCATTAAGCCCCCGATCTACCGCCACCGCCAGTGGAAACACCACTGTATCAGGCTGAAACGTATCAACATGGGAGCCATCGCGCCCCATCACCTGAACCCGATGCCCAAGGCGAGCTGTGACATAAATCCCGGCACCGCCCGTGGTGATCGCTGTGATATTGAGAAATCGCCCATCTGACAGGCCGCGGGAACCGATCACCCCCTGCAACTGACCGGTAGAAGTAAACACCAGAATATCGTCACTGGAACCATCGGCAATCAGGAGACGCCCCATCTGTTCATCGTAGGTGACCGCAACTGGGCGTATCAGATTCAAGCTATCTTCAATGACCCGAATCAGTCGCCCATTGCGATTAAAATGCAGTACGCGAGCTGAATCGGGGTCCACCAGTAAAAATGAGTGGTCCTGATAGACATAGATATCCGACACCTCGCCGGCAGTCACCCCTTTAAGATCCATCACAACCTCAAGCTGATCAATAGAGAGATCATAACGATAGAGCAGCTGGGCACCCGCATCGACTACAAAAACAAAGTTACCGCGCGCAGCCACCTGTACAGGGCGAACAAAACGGACATACTTGCGGCCGGTGAGCGCCCCCCCCTCAAAGCCACCATCAAGCGTACGCCAGCCATAGAGCATCTGGTGCTTTGGTGTCGTTTTGCCACCACTCGGTGCGCCCTCTCTGGAGAGCATTGAACACCCTCCAAGCAAGAGGAGTGAGAACAGCGCGATTAGCGCCGTAAGTTGGCTTGGTTTGGAACGGAATGACATCGGCCACAATTCATCGTAGGTGGAAAGGCGACCTTGCCATGACAGACACCACAATATTCACCCTGAATAATTGCAGACATGGAGACAGGATTCCCGCCTTTTTGAGGAATAAAGATCAATGGATGACAGTTTGCACAGGTCAGCCATTCTGTATGTTGCAGGTGTGGAAAGCGCACATGCGGCATCGAGCCTGTGTTTTTAAAGATGATGTCAAAATCGGCTGTGTACATCTCTTCCTCACCGGTCAGGCTCATGCGGGGATCGATCAGCCCCTGGCGTAACGTCTGAACCCAGTCGATGATCCCTTGCGAATCACGAGGAAACTCAGCCATCGATTCATATGGCTCCTGTAACAGGTGAACAGCATCATTAGTCGGATCGTGTATCCCATCTTCAGCGAGCGGCACCACCTCACCTTCTGTCTGAAAGTGAAGACCACGTGACCATACGGCAGTGATTCCCGGCTCAGAGGGTTTGGAGGCATCAGAAAAAACAGAATCCACCGCGAGACTCTGCTTGCTAAAGGGTAAGCAGGCCATCAGCGCGAGCACACACCACCAACCAGCTGGTCGTGTCTTCTGTGATCGTTCACTCATGGCCTGCATCATGCTATCTCACTCCCACCATCCGTAATGCGCGTTGTATCTGGAAGGTTGCCCCCTGCAACATCAGAATCGCATTCTTATAATCCTTCTGCTCTGCTACTGGTTTTGACTGCTGATAGATATCCTTTCCTTTCACAACAAATTGATCCATCAATTCAATCGCCCGCTTGGATGGGCGCTTCTGCTCAATAGCCAGTGGTACCAGCTCTTCATAGCTCAGGTAGCGCGCCAGCTCATACTCATACTCTTCCTGAGGTGACTCAAAGGTTTTATCATATACCACAGTCTGGTTATCAAGTATCTTACCCAATGCCGTGGTAATTGTCCTTTGCAAATTCATCATCAAACGGTTCGCGGCGCTAATCTCTTTCATATCGCGCAGGCTTTCAGCAGCCTCGATCGTACTTTCGAGCTCTGCGTAGCTCAAGTGATCACGCACATCGGTTCGGCCGCTCTTCTCCATCCGCTCAACATTGCGTTTGTATGATTCTTCAAAAACCTTAACTTCCTCCATTAAGGCAGCAAATTTCAATTTCTGCTCTTCTAGCTGTTCTGGTGTTGGCACCAGTCGAGCTGCGGTGCTCATTGAACGTAGTGATTCATCAACTTCTTCCAGCGCCAACACGAGGTCATCTGCCTCCAGTGCTATTTTGGCTTTATTGAGTCGGTCATGGGCATCAGTGTAAGCCACCTTGGCCTTGTCGTTGTCACTGTTACCAACACGTTTGGCAGCCGACGACTGGCTAACAAACATATCTGCAAAGCTTATTTTCTGTTTGACAGTATGTTCAGAGACGGGCCTGGGTGGTTTAGTGGGCGGTAATTTCGAGATGTCGATTTTACCTAACTCAACCTTATCCTCTTCCCCCGCATTTGCAAGATGGATCTTGCCGCCCATATATTTATGGTTACGACAGGCGTAATAGAACTCTCTGGGTGTCTTATTCGTTGTTTCAATGGTGACAATGCCGTCATAGGTAAAATTACCTTCAACCCCATCCGCTAATACTGATGCTCCCCAGCCGACCGCTTCAGTCGACAGGTAGAAGTCATGTTTGATATCAGTATCAACTCTGAAAGCGTAGTTTTTCCCGCGCGTCAGCACGAGTTCTTTACCTGGAACGCCGTCAATATCCATACCGCGTTTATGGCCAACACCATAAAAGGGGTGGTTCGTGGGCTTGTCATCTGCAGTAACCACAAAAATACGCTCAATCTCGAGCGTCTCATCATCCCCCCAGTCATCGCCAGAATGGGCCGGCAGCGCCAGACCAAGCAGGATAGCGATCACCCCGGGCTTCATAGGAACGTGCGTCAGAAATGGTATTTTCATGGTTTCAATAATCCTTAAATTAACTAAACAATTAATCCAGACTGAAACACATTATAGGGAACGCCGGACGAAGAGCTCGTCCGGCGTTAGTTTTATCGCCTTAGAATATGTACCAGCTCGAACTAATTATGTCGGTTATTTCCAAGGATTCTTCAGTGTCGCTTCACTCAAAGGTGGCTCCCAATCAGCAGGCTTTGGCTTGGAGTGACACTTGCGACAGGTTTTGGTCTCAACAGGAAATGAGACTTTACCGTGGCATAGACCGCATTTCTGACCGAGCAGGATAGCAGACATACTGATCTGGTTAGCCAGGCGCTGTGGTACAAAGACCGCAGGATGGCAGTTTGAACATAAAAGCCACTCTGTGTGCTGTCGATGAGGAAAAACAACGTCAGGTACTGAGGCTTTCACTGGACGAACGATATCCAGATCCATCACAAACGGCTCTGAGTTAGGGTCAGCGCGATCCCAACGTGGGCGTATTTTGCCCTCGTCAATCGCCTTCACCCAATCAACATAGTTACCGAAATCACTTGGCGGTAACCCTTTATAGGCATCAAGCGGATGCTGTAGCGAATGGGTCGCTTCATTTTCCGGGTCATGAATGCCATCTTCTGCGGGCGGCAGATTACGTGACTTTGGTTTTTTCAGGTTAACGTTAAAGGTGTTGACAGATGAAACCTCGGCCAACATCAAAGGCATCTCTTTCTCGCCCACCTCGGCAGCGTGACTTTGTGTATTCCACATAAATGCAGCCATCATAACTGCACATGTCAAGGAAATAGCTTTTGTTTTCTGATTCATGGCTAGCTTCCCTTATTTAGTTGTGTCTTTAACTTGAAGCGGCTTGTATGCCGGCGCGATCAGACGCTGCACCGTGCTACCGTGAAAATGGGTTGGTTGCCCCGGAACCCCCGAATGGCACATCGCACAGTTTTCTACTGACCATGAGATTTCACCATTGTGACATGCGCCACAGAACTTGCCGTCGATGATTTTCGCCATCGTGATCTTGTTGCCACCGGCCTTAAAAGCAAAACCCAGATCTGCATGACAGACCTTGCAACGGAAACGAATACGGTGGAACCAGTGCGGGAAAACTGCAGGGCGCATGCCTGCCGCATCGGCATAGTTATTGATCACGACATCGGCATATTCTGCTTGCGCAGTCTGCGGGACCCCCAGAGTCCCCATATAAGCCAACACCCCTATGATCATCGATTTCAATACATTACGCTTGATCTTAGATGACATATCAAACTCTCTCCTCGTAATTTACTCTTATTATATGAGGCCTACGACGCCTGTCAGAAACGTCGTGTAACCTGAAAGTACACCAAACTGTATTCCTGCTCCCCAGCATCTATCAGGCGCCAACTTGCCCTAGTATCTACTAGACCGACACTATAATCCAGTCGGTTTTCCCATTCAGAGCGATCTACCCCCCTATCGTCGGAAGCCCGAGAGACTCGAACGTCCGATCCAAAACGAAGTCGAGGCGCTCCAAACACCCTGGAATGCTGATAACTCAGCGATCCTGTGGTGGTTGTAGACGTCTCACCCCCATCCTGCCCATCAAACTTCTGGCGCACACTCTGCCCTGTCAGATTTCCTGTTAGCGAGCTGCGCCGGGTAAAATTCTGCGTTCGTGACAGCTGAAAGTTGACCAGCTGTTGATCACTTTCCCGATCACCAATCGTACGCGCATCTGAAACCGTCAGTTGCGCGTATGTACTGCCACCATGACCATAACTATCCCAGCCAAATGTCATTGAGAGATCATGCCGCACATCATTTGTATTATTATCGCCTGACTCAGCAATTCCGTTCAATGCCTGACTTATGGAGAGACGGATCGTTGAGCTTTTATCATCATTCATCCACGCGCGATTGAGATCATGGCCCAGACGGAGATTGCCTGAGGTAATGTCGTCAGTCTCGGTGCCCTGATATTGCAGCGCGCCTGAAGCATACCACTGATACCCCATTCCCCAAAAGAACTCATGAATATCAGACTGTAGCAAACCACCCGCTCGACCAAGATAAGCGTTATTGCTCGTGCTTCCATTATCATTAGTTGAGAAGTTCAGGTTCGCATCGAAGCGGATATTTTTACTGAACTGGTAGAGCCCCCCTGCCGTTGCGTTGAGACTCAGCAGTTCAGTTTCGTTACTGATAGCGGTCGGCCCCGTATTGCTCGAGCCGGCATCACTATTGAGATTAAACAGTCGAACACCTGCGCTCGCAGTCACTTTTCGATCAACAGGACGCCAAAAAACAAAACTCGACACCTGCTGACTTGTCGTATCGACCTCGCCATTACTAAATACAACAGAAGAGGCCTTCCCTTTTGTATTATATTGGTAATAGTCGGCTGAGGTGTCCACGCGAATCGCATTTTCTGGATCAAAATAGAAATAATCCCCCCCGAGCGTCAGGTTGGTCGATTCCTGACTCAGCACGGCTCGGTCGATGACTTTGTAGCTACCACGCAACTGGAAACGGTGATCATCAAAACCGATGTCAGCGCTGCCACCGAGTAGCCAGTCGCTGTATTTCTCACTATTTGTCGAATCCCATGTATTGCTGTCAAAATTCCACTGATAACGCCCCGCTTCTCGGGCATCTATATTCTGCCTGATCGAAAAGCGCTGGGTCTCAAACTCCCGGCTTCCGACAGCGGTTAATGGACTGGTAATCGTGTTCACTGTATCCACACGACTATCACTACGCGAAAATGAGAGCGCAATCGGGTAACGGCTCTGCGGAATCACATTCAGATTGAGGTCTCCAGTCAGAAGGGTCGAGGAGCTGTCATTGACATTTGGGTTTGAATCCAGACGATAACTCGTTTCATCCTGTGTTAACCGCACACCAACATCCACTGTTGCAATCCACGGCTGCCACAGATAACTCTTGCCCTGTATTGCGCCACGCATCTGGTTGCTAACAGTCTCTTCCGTATCGCCTTTTAGCATGCGGTAGGCGTAGCCAACTTCACCGGAGAGATCGACAGGCGCGGCATAGGGTGCGGCGAGCGGACACAGTAGCGCCGAACAGGCGATCAGACGAAAACGTCTCGAGCCTGCCATTCGCCTAGCCATTTAGCCAGCACTTATCTAACGTCACAATCACAACTTGCAACGACCGCATGGTAATCAGAACAACCCCCTACTTATTGTTCACCGGCATCAGCAGCGGATCCCTCACCCTCACCTCCGCGCTACTGCGTATTTTCTCTATAAATCCCTGCCACTTTTCGTCACTAAGCTCACGTGCATACAGCGCGCGTGCGCGTTCAGCGACATCTTCAAACGGGTTCAATACAGGCGCCTCCCGCTCTTCTACCCTGAAAATCGCAACGCCTTTTAACAAGCGAACTGGTACGGAGAGCTCCCCCGGCCTGAGCGCATCAACCACCTGCTGCGCCTCCTCTGCCAGCATCCCCTGATGGACGTAACCCAGATCCCCCCCCTGTCGCGCCGATTCATCGCTGGAGTGCAGTCGCGCCATCTCACCAAAATCACCCCCCTGCTGCAGCTGTTTTATCAAACGCTGCGCCTCATCCACTGCCGCCTGCCACTGCAGCGCCTTCGCCCACGGCTCCACCGCCAGCAGGATCAGAGAGACCCGCACACGCTCCGGGGTGGTAAACTTTTCGGGATTGGCCTCGTAATATGCCTTCACTTCCGCCTCATCCAGCACACCCACCTGCCGCACCTGCGCCTCTAGCTGCTCAAGCTGGCTGCGCGCCTCTACCTGGGGCAGTAACTCAGCTAGAAACCCCTCACGCTCTGCCTGCCAGTGCGGGCGGGATTCGTACCGCGCCTCAAACGAGGCAAGCTGCGCCTTCACCTGCGCCGGATCAGGCATAATCTTGCGCTCACGCACAACAGCCTGCAGTAATGCACGGTCAATCAGGCGCTGCGCAACCTCCTTGCGAAATGCCGCTGCTTCTGCCTCAGGGATATCCCCGTGATAAAAGCGCTGGCGCTTGCCCACCTGTAAAAACAGATCATACGTCTGCTGTGAGATCGCCTCACCATCCACAACAGCAAACAGATCTGCTGCCAGCTCCTCATCCGCCACCAGCGGTGCACTCATCAAACCCAACACCATACACAACACTGCCAGCCGCATCTGCATCACCTATTTCGCATGACAGGTTAGACAGACCGAACTGCCAACCGGGTCGATCCTCAAAAAGGTTGGGTTATAATCCACATGCGGGTCATGACATGATGCACACTCCACATACGGCTGTAGCTCTCCGATATTCGTGCCACGTGTCCCTACACGCGAGTAGAGCTTTAAATCTCGCTTACTAAAAGATGCCTCGGGATGCTCACGGCTATCCACCCACCACACACGCCCCGTACTCAGCACCTCCGAGCTAGGCGGGTTGAAGTCGATATCCACTCTTGGACGACCCTGCGGGTATGATTCCGAGTAACCGCCACCCGCGTACTGAACCCCGATCGGGTGATCATTAGTCAGGTCTTTACCCAGGTTTGTCACCACATCAACCGGGCCGATACGCCCCTGCACAGCAGCCGCCTGGCCGCTCCAGTCACCCGCTGAAAAAGAGGGGTTATCGGAGAGAGAACCCGGCTCGTTGATCACTGAATCCATCGCCTGCGAGCCGTCGTGACAGGAAAGGCAGGCAATTGAAACAGAGCCTACCGCCTCAATGTTGGCATCCAGCGTGGTGGTGCCCATCTGGTCGTACGTTTGAAAACCGCCAGGATCAAGATGCCGATTCCAGATCGGTACCGCCGCCGTGGCGTCGCCACCATGTGGGGTGTGGCAAAAGACGCAGATCTCCTCGGTGCCACTGAAGTTACTGGCCGCATTAAGACCACTACTGCCGAGATTATGTTTGGTGTTGTAGACGCCAGCGACAGCACACATAGCAGGCAACAATAGACCCGCCAGGACTCCCCCTAACAAATGCCCGCTGAAACGGGCTCCCCCACCACGCCTTGTCATGATTTCTTATTCTCTCCCCCCGGACTTGCAGCAACGCACTAAAAGCCGCTGATACAAGGGTTAATTTATAGCACAACCAAGCAATCTAGTGCACCTCTATTTTAGATAATGCGAGCTAACCTTTTAATTTCCGCATAAAAAAAACGGGCACCCAAAGGCACCCGCTCAAGTGAACGAACTGACCGCGCCACTGTTATTTGCTGCTGAATCGCTTATTCAGGCCGAACGACAAAGCCGATACGGTCTGACCTTCGACACCCGCCATATCCTTCAGGCCATATTTTGCATTGGCATCGTTGTTGGTCGCGGTGTAGATGATATAGAGCTGCGTGTTTCTGGAGTACGACTGGAACAGGCTCAGCGCGTAATGAGAGGCGCCCGTGCCCACATAATTATCGAGATCGCCCGCCTGACCGTAGGCGGCTTTCAGCGTCGTATTACCTACCTTATGCGCCGCATTCAGATAAAACACCGTGCGCGCCGTCCCCGGCACTGTCGCCTCTGTTGTCAATGTCCTTGGGGTAGCAGTCGAATCAAACACCGCGCTCTCGGCACTCTCTGCATCTTCATAAACAAAGCCAACCCTTGTTCCCTGCCCGAAATCCCAGCGCCCCACCAACTTCGTTGCCGAAACATCCTCATATACCGGCGTTATTGAACTCGTCTCTTTCGCATCATTTCGAGCCTCTGTCGCAACAGCAATGTAGAGCGGCCCCTTTTCATAGCTCAGGCTAAAACTGGTCACGCTTTTTTCTGGCGAAATCAGCTTATTCGGCAACGCATCCTCTTTACTGTCGGTGCTATCTGTCGTATATGACAGATCCAGCCTGACCCCTGCAAATGTAGGTGTAGAGTACCAGATCGTATTGGCAAAACGGTTATCAAAAGTATTTACACCATTAACATAGCCAACAAACAGGTTATGGTCGGCTCGCGTGTTAGTAAAAATATCGATTTTACTAGAGGCACTCTTCATCGGGTTACTCAGCTTGCCCGCTTTAAGCAACCCCCAGCTCCCCTTCAGGCCTGCATAAGTATCACGCCCCTTAACTGCCAGATCACCATTATCGAGCTCAACCTCAGTCTCATACTGCCAAATGACAGACAGATTATCACTCAGCTTTTCACTCCCTTTAAAACCGAGCTTGGAGGTATTGCTATTTACCGACAGTGCACTATTCTCTTTTCCAGTCGCTGGCTCCTGCCCATTCTTCGACATATCTATCGATACCCGCGCATCACCGTAGACCTCTACATCTACTGCCTGAGCGACAAACGGCACACACACCAACCCTCCTACCGCCATGAATAGCGCTAACCCTCTCTTATTCACCCTTTTCTCCTTTTCAATAACAAAGACACTGCCTGCAAATTCTATCGATAGCGCCAACGGTTCGTACGTGTAATTTCTAGCGTCCAGGAGTTATAGCCCAGAGCAGGAAAAAGATACAAGAGAAAAGATAAAAAACTGACACTGCATGCTCTTATCCCTTGCACCTTTACCCTTCCACCTATCTTCTTAAGGCATAAAAAAACCGGGCCTGATGGCCCGGTCTTTAAACCACTTTAACTCAATCACGATTTAGAACATTGCGATCAACTTCAGTAGTATTGGGGCCCGGGGTACCTGAACATCTTTCTCTCCTATGCCAAACTCCACCAACGGCAACCCCGTAAACCTAACACTCAGCAGGAAAATACCCGTCCAGCCTCAAACAGCAGCGTGAAACCGAGGCGGGCAGGGCCTGCTTATACTAGAACCCCACCTGGAGCTGTGCCAGGAAAACATCACTGGTGTAGCCGTTCGCTTTGGAAACCCCAGTAAAAGTCTTGGTATCACCACTGGCCACCACGTAGTTTAGCTGAATGCGGGCATCTTTCTTCTTTTTAGCCAGGAAGATATTCCAGCCAATGTAGGTATTCCCCAGACTGGTCTCGCTGCCGTCAGCTTTCTTGCTGTCAGCAGCATAGTGACGAATAACAACCTCATTCTTTTTGTTGATCGCATAACCGCCATGCAGATACCAAACGCTTTCGTCATAACCCGCCTTGCCTTTTACGTTGCTACCGGCAACGTACTCTCCCTTAAAGGTCATGCTACCCATTTTGTAGGAACCAGCCAGATCAAATACTGTGTAGTCATCTGCGCCTGCAGCAGCACCAGAATCCTGTGTGCTGGTACCATATGAGGCCTCAAGATGCAGTGTGTCATCCATGTCATACGTCACACGCCCAACGTAGGCACTGCCATCACCTGCGGTGCCGAAATTGACCGCGCCAGAACGCTGGGCAGGATTAAACACACCGATGTCATAACCAAAACCGGCCAGCTCACGACCACTCACCATCAAACCAGCCGCACGCTCGAGCACCAGGTATGACTCCATACCACGCTTGGTGATATCCAGCTGTTTGCTGGGATTCGCGAAATCCATACCGATTGGCGTCTTAAAGAGACCTGCCTGAACTCTGGCTGCATCAGCAAGCTTATAACCTACAACGGCATCTTTAATAATCTCAGGGACACCAATAACAGAGTTATCTTTTTCATAACCAGACTTATCAGCCTTATTAAAATCCGCCTGTAGCATACCCCACGCTTTGCCATGTTTTATTTTGTAACCGAGGCGAATACTATCCGCACCAAAGCGCAAACCGTCCGCCGCATTGCCTTCCTGGCCTTCGCCGATAGCAGCAGTAATTTGTGTGTAACCAAAAAATTCGGCCTCTGCACTGCCTTCAGCAGCACTCGCAACCATCGGCGCGGAAACCACTGCGGCAACTGCCAAGGTGATCAGACTCTTCTTCATGAAACAACTCCCCCGAGTAATTAGAACTATTATTGTTAGCTAAAAAACGCCTCTCAAGCGCGAAGACCATATTTATAACAGTAATTGCTGAAAATGCAAAGGCATCAAAACAACCGGGGAAAAGAGACCGAAGGACAAAGAACTCACAATAAAAAAGCCAGACCATAAAGGCCTGGCTTTTAAACCACTTGAACTAAACTGCGATTAGAATGTTGCGATAAATTCCAGCGTGGTTGTATTGCCATCAGACAAGCCAGAGACAGAGTTCAAACCCGCTTCCAGCGCACCAGCTACACCGCTAGTGCTTGTTCCATCAACCGCGGCTTGACGCGTATCTCCGTCCTTCACTTCCAGAGCAATCAGCAAATTAGGAGTTGCCTGATATGAGAAATAGAAGGTAATCGCCTCTGAGTCACTAAGCCCTGTAATCGTTGGAATACCAGCACCAGATGCTAAACCTGAATCCCAACTCACATTTTCCAGTCGTGCTCTGGCTGCAAAACCCTGACCAAACTCATAACCGCCCCAAATAGTATATGCAGAATCAACAATTGCGCCCGCTGTCATGTAATCCAGACCAACCGTTGCTCCGGCTATGCTGTATGCAACATTAAAGTTAGCAACATCTTCAGCAGATCCAAAAATAGTCGCACCACTAAGGCTAGCCGCATCTACAGTCGATGTTGGTACAGTAAGTCTGGCCGCAGAATCAGCCTGCGCAGCCTGAGTAACAAAACCTGCCTCTAGATCCAAACCAGCTATTGGCGAGTAGTTTGCTACCAACGCTAAAGAGTTCTCTTCGTTTGACTGATTAATGTCATTCAGCAAGGCACCTGTAAGCGTTACAGGCCCGATAGCACCAGCAACAGCTGCACCTGCTACATTATTACCCGCAAGTGCAGTCTGCTGATCAAGGATGTTGTAGACGACACTATGTGAGGTGAAGTTAATATCAGGTGCATCTTCCGCTTCCTGGCCAATTGGATTATTGAACACACCACCAATCAAGGTAGCCGGGCCTAAATCCCAGGCAAACAACGCCTGCTCAATGCTACCAGAATCCCCACTATCTGCAGAAAGCTGCAGATCAACATCAACTCGAACCGTAACAGCGCCAACAGTAGAAATCACATCGATTTCAGCATCAGCATTAAATTTTCCCTCAGAGCTGTTACCACAAGAATTAGGTGAAGGATTTGATGTACTGGTAACCGGTGTGACTGCTGTACATGGCTGTGCCGCCGCCGCTGAGTCATTAACCGCGCTATAAATAATATCTGTAAAACCACTGACGGTAGTAGATGCACTTGCCACCGCACCATAACCCGCAAACGTGCCTGCAACTGCCAAAGCAATTAGTTTTTTATTCATTTTATAACTCTCCCCTAAGATAATTCAGGTCGCTAAACCTGCAATGCTGGTTAACGTTAAACAACAGTGTACTTATATACAACGACACTAACAGAAACGCAACGTTTTTTTATTGTAATAACCAT
>WFVD01000021.1 GCA_015491865.1 Gammaproteobacteria bacterium | reverse complement strand
GCAGCTGAATGGGGTGCGCCAACGCTGGAGCTGGTCAGCGAAGTGCCCTCCATCGTGATCGATGTGAAAGCAGCACAGCCGGCGAACCTGGCAGCATCAGTTGCCGAGCCGTTGCATCCAGAAGCGGGCACTGATGCCGGGGCTGTGTCACAGTTCGGGCCGGATCCAGTACTGGAGCCCGCGTCGGCACCAGAAACGGATCCGGCACCAGAAGCGCATAAAGTTACCGCAGCAGCGATGTCTGAGTCGAATGTTGAAGTTGATAAAGCTGAGATGCCACAGCCAGCTCGCTGTTATCAGGCAGGGCCCTTTGGGCAGCAGTCACAGCCACAGGCGCTGGTCTCGCTGGCTGAGCAGTACGGTTTTGATGCCGCCATGAAGGCGCGCAAAGAGAGGCGTCTGTTGGGTGACTGGATCTACCTGACTGAGTACGAAACAGTCAACTCTGCGCGGGCCGATGTGACGGCGCTGAAGGGGCAGGGCATCGAAGACATCTCGATCGCGCGGTTGGGTGGTGAGTTGATTATCTCGCTCGGGGTCTATAGCCAGGAGGCTTCCCTGAAGCGGCGTCTACAGGAATTAAAGACATTGGGCTATGTCAATTATCAGACCAGAAAGAGCTATCGTAATGTGGAACAGTTCTGGTTGATGCTGTCCGGTGTTGAGGGAGAGCGGCAACGGATGCTGGTAGATGAATTGAATATGGTGCTATCTGAGCGCTTTCCAGAGGCGCAGCTCACCCCGCTAGATTGCCGTTGAGGTATAAATAAGGGGATGATTTTCCTGCAGGTTTGTTGTTATAATCTGCCGCGCTGTCTGGCAGCGCTGGCGTAGCTCAGTTGGTAGAGCAGCTGATTTGTAATCAGCAGGTCGTAGGTTCGACTCCTATCGCCAGCTCCAAATTCGGGGATCTTGCTCTTTGTTGAGTAAGGTCCTTTTTTATCTGCCGAAGCTCCGCTTTCAGGGGCTCCCTGATTTTTTCTGCAGATTTTTCTGTTTGCTCGCTTAATTTTTTCTCTGCTGATTATTTGAGGCAGGACCGCCGCTATCCCACCGCTTTCTGCTTCTGGAATTTGCGCGTCAGGGCTGTTTAATAATCGACCAGATTAATTGAAGAGGCCTTTGCACGATTGTTCTTTTGTCTGGCCAGAGAACAAAATTCCTGCTCGTGCAAAGGTCCCTGAAAAATATTTTTCGTGGCCCCCTCGTCTTTAGACCTAATGTGATTTCTAGCACTACATCCCAACCTGCTGATTTAAAAAATCTTTGAAAAAGTGCATTTTCTCCCACCTTTCCGGGAAATAATTTTTTACGCTAAGTTATTGTCTGTAAAGGGAGAATTCATTCAAAAACAGCCCGTTTTTTTCTTGACAGCTATATAAACGGGTATATAGTGTCGATAAGTGGGTAGAAGTGGCGAATAGTGGGTTTGATTGCATAGGAGGAAGCGCGCGGTGTTTCGGGGGGTACATACACTCAATCTGGATGTCAAAGGTCGTCTCGCGATCCCGAGCAAGTTTCGGGAGCGTTTACGAGTACTTTGTGACGGAAAGTTGATTGTGACTGTTGACCGAGATCACTGCCTGCTGCTTTATCCGTTGCCAGAGTGGGAACTGCTCGAGGCAAAACTTTCTGCAATGCCCAATATGGACAGGCAGACCCGTCGTCTGCAGCGCCTGTTGATTGGTCATGCAACTGAATGTGATATGGATGGAAATCACCGTATCTTGCTGTCACCGCCGTTGCGTGAATTTGCTGGGCTCGAAAAAAAGACGGTGATGATCGGTCAGGGAAACAAGCTCGAGCTGTGGGATGAGCAGCGCTGGCTCAAGCGTCGTGATGAGTGGCTGGAAGAGGAAGAGGGGGATGCCCCGCTAAGCGAAGCACTGGAATCGTTGTCGTTGTAGCTTTGATGATGGCTGAAATTGAAGATGAAATATTCCAGCATCAGGCGGTATTACTTAATGAGGCAGTGGTAGCGTTAGCAGTAAAACCAGCGGGTGTCTATGTGGATGCGACCTTTGGGCGGGGTGGACACGCTCTGAAGGTGATGGAGGGGCTAGATCAGTCGGGACGATTACTGGCGATCGATAAGGACCCTGCGGCGGTCAATGCCGCGCAGCAGCGGTTCGGATCAGATTCTCGTTTTACGATACAACATGGGTCATTTGCAATGCTGGGTCAGCATGTAGAGAGTTGGGGGTTAACAGGCAAGGTCAGCGGTGTGCTGCTCGACCTTGGGGTCTCCTCTCCTCAACTGGATGACGCCTCCCGCGGCTTTAGTTTTCGCAACGATGGCCCGCTCGATATGCGGATGAATCCGCAGGTGGGTGAAAGTGCGGCGCAGTGGGTGGCGCGCGCGCCGCTCGAAGAGGTAATCAAAGTGCTGCGGGACTATGGTGAAGAGCGTTACGCACCCCGTATCGCACGTGCGATAGTTGCCGCACGAGAAACAGCCCCGATCGAAACAACGGCACAGCTACAGGCGATTGTGGCGCAGGCCAATCCATCATGGGAAAAGGGAAAAGACCCGGCGACCCGTGCTTTTCAGGCGATCAGAATAGCGGTTAACCATGAGCTGGATGATCTGCACACCTGCCTTGCGCAGGTGCTGGATGTACTGGCAGTGGGCGGTCGTCTGGTGGTGATCAGTTTTCATTCGCTGGAAGATCGAATCGTCAAACGCTTTATGCGAGACCAGGAGCGTGGCGAACAGTTCCCGCGTGGCCTGCCGGTAATGGAGAACACGCGTGGCCAGCGCCTGCGACGTATCGGTAAAGCGATTTATGCGAGCAGAGAAGAGCTGGCGCTGAACCCGCGCGCACGTAGTGCTGTGATGCGAGTGGCGGAGAAGATCGCATGATGCAGGGGAAGATGATCTTGCTGATCCTGCTCTCAACCGCCGTGCTCTTTTCAGCACTAGGTGTGGTCTACAGCAAACACCACAGCCGTAAGCTTTTTGTTGAATTACAGTCGCTGGAGGGGGTGCGTGACAGCCTCGAGGTTGAGTGGGGGCAGCTGCAGCTAGAGCAGAGCACCTGGGCGATGCCAAACCGAATTGAGAGGGTTGCACGCAGCCAGCTGGGCATGGATGCGCCGGCACCGGACCAGATTGTGATCGTCGCACCATGAGTAAGAGAGCCGTAAAATCGAGCCCACCGGTGTTGATTCACCCAGTGCGTCACAGCATTGTACTGGGTGCGTTGATGTTATCGGCTGGCCTGCTGATCTGGCGTGCAGTAGATCTGCAGATTAGTGACAGTGAATTTTTACAGGGGCAGGGTGATGCGCGTCATCTGCGCATCGTTGAGATCCCCGCGCATCGCGGCATGATCACCGATCGTCACGGCGAGCCGTTGGCGATCAGCACTCCCGTGGATTCGGTGTGGGTCAACCCCCGGGAGATAATGGCGGCGAGCGCAGAGTGGCCGCGTCTGGCCCGTTTGCTGAAGCTGGATATCGATGAGCTAAGCCAGCGTTTGATGACGCGACAGACGCGCGAATTTGTCTATTTAAAACGGCGCATAAGCCCCGATCTGGCGCAGCAGGTGAAAGCGCTGGGAATCCCGGGTGTTTTTTTGCAGCGTGAATACCGTCGCTACTACCCGGCGGGTGAGGTGGCGGCGCATGTAGTGGGCTTTACCGATGTTGATGATGCCGGACAGGAGGGGCTAGAGCTGGCCTATGATGACTGGCTGCAAGGGGTTTCCGGCAGCAAGCGCGTGATTAAAAACCGTCTCGGATATATCGTAGAAGATGTTGAGAGTATAGAGGCACCAGAGGCCGGAAAGGAATTGCGTCTGAGTATCGATCGTAATATTCAGTATCTCGCCTATCGTGAATTGAAGACTGCAATTCGCGATCACCGTGCAAAATCGGGTTCGATCGTGGTTCTCGATGCCAAAACCAGCGAAGTGCTGGCGATGGTGAATCAGCCCTCCTATAACCCCAATAACCGCAGTACGTTAAAGAGCAGCCATGTGCGTAATCGTGCAGTGACCGATGTGTTTGAGCCTGGCTCAACCGTCAAGCCCTTCACGATAGCGGCGGCACTGGAGTCTAAAAAATATCTACCGGGAAATATCATCAGAACCGGGCCGGGTTACTACCGCGTCGGGCGAGACACAGTGCGCGATACAAAAAATTACGGCAACCTCAATCTGACTGACATTCTGGTGAAGTCGAGTAACGTCGGCACCAGTAAACTGGCGCTCTCACTGGCAGCGGAAAAACTATGGGGGCTCTATTCGCGCGCCGGCTTTGGCTCGCTCACGTATAGCGGTTTCCCTGGCGAAGTCGCCGGCCTGATGACCGACCACTGGAAGTGGAGCGAAATCGACCAGGCCACCTTCTCATTTGGTTATGGTATGTCGGTGACAACATTGCAGCTGGCGCGAGCCTATACCGTGCTGGCCAATGGTGGTCGCCTGACTCCTGTCTCATTTCTTGCTCTGGAGGGTGCGCCTGCGCAGCAGGAGCAGGTGATGGAGCCTGCGGTCGCCAAACGTGTATTAAAGATGATGGAGGCGGTGGTTTCTGAAAAAGGGACAGGGGCGAAGGCCGATGTGGTTGGCTATCGCGTCGCTGGCAAAACCGGCACGGTCCATAAGTCGGATATTGGCGGCTATTCAGAGGAGCGCTATCTCTCTATTTTTGCCGGTATGGCACCCGCGAGCGATCCGCGACTGGTCGCCGTGGTGATGATCAACGAGCCCCGCACCGAGGCGTATCATGGCGGTCAGGCCGCTGCACCGACCTTTTCAAAGGTGATGGGGGGCGCACTACGGCAGTTGGGTGTGGTGCCGGATGATGTGCCGCGTACCAACATGAAACGGCTGCACCAGAAGATTGCTGAACATCTCGCACCTCAGCAGGAGGGGGCGCACTTGCGCGCCTCTGTGGGTGGTCGAATATGAGCAGAGCGCGCGAGCAACGGTCACTCAGTTACCTGCTCAAAGGGCTGGCTGAAGTGAGCGCGGCCAACGACTGTGACATTCGTGGCCTGACGGCTGATAGCCGAAAAATTACGCCGGGTGACCTGTTTCTTGCCTGCCGCGGCGAGCGTGTAGATGGGGTCGACTATCTGCAGGATGCGATTGCGGCGGGGGCCGCAGCGGTGGTATATGAGGGGGGTATTGATGACGTTGGCGCCGCTCAGGTACCGATAATTCAGGTCAGGGAGCTGTCACAGAAAGCTGGACTGATCGCCGCTCGTTTCTTTGCAGATCCATCACAACGGCTTTTTGTGGTCGGTGTAACCGGCACCAACGGCAAGAGCTCCTGTTGCCACTTTCTATCGCAGGCGCTACAGCTAAAGGGTGAACTATGTGGTGTGATCGGGACACTCGGTTACGGCCTGCCCGGTGCAATGCGGGCCGCTACACACACCACCCCCAATCCGGTGGTGCTGCAGGCAGAGCTGAAGGCGATGGTTGATGCTGGAGCCGGCAGTGTGGTGATGGAGGTCTCATCGCATGCGCTGGCGCAGTCACGCGTGGCCGGTGTGGCGTTTGATGTGGCGCTCTTTACCAATCTGACGCGTGATCATCTCGACTACCACGGTGACCTCGACAGTTATGGCGCGGCCAAAAGGCGGCTGTTTACGATGCCGGCTCTGGGTTACGCGGTGATCAACCGGGACGATGCCTTTGGTGTGGAGCTGCTGAGGAGCTTACCAGCCGGTGTTACGCCGGTCGCGTATGGGCGACTGGATGAGAGACAGGATGCCGAGGCGTTACTCTCCGCAGGTTCATCTGGTGTCTACGGCAAGGTGACAATACTTGAGCGCGGCGGCATGGAGCTGCAGCTGTTCTCCTCCTGGGGTCACGGGGTGTTGCGTAACGAGCAGCTGCTGGGTGCGTTCAATGCGAGCAATCTGCTGGCAGTGCTCTCTGTTTTACTGGTTATGGGGGTGCCGTTTGAGCAGGCGCTAGCCCTGCTGGCGCGGGTGGAGAGTGCAGAGGGCCGCATGGAGCCGCTGGGTGGTGATGGTAGGCAGCCGCTGGTCATCATCGACTATGCGCACACCCCGGATGCGTTGCAGCAGCTATTAACAGCGCTGCGCGAGCACTGCCGGGGGCGTCTGTTCTGTCTTTTTGGCTGCGGTGGTGATCGTGATGCCGGCAAGCGCCCACTGATGGGGGCTGTCGCAGCGCAGTACGCCGATGAGATTATCATTACTGATGATAACCCGCGTAATGAAGATGCTGCCCAGATCGTACGTGATATCAGGGCAGGCATCTCATCGGATAAAAACGTCACCGTGATTCATGCGCGTCGGGAGGCGATTCGGACGGCGCTGCAGCGCGCCTCGGTCGATGATGTGGTGGTGATCGCGGGCAAGGGGCATGAGTCCTGTCAGCTGATTGGTGAGCAGAAGGTTCCATTTAATGATCGCGATTGCGTGAGCTCAATCATGCAGGAGGTTGCGTAATGTTACCCGCCACCCATGACACATTTTCATTAACGCAGCTGGCGCAGCTCACGGGTGGTGAGCTACAGGGGGACGATGCTGAGTTCTCTGCCCTCAGTATCGATAGCCGTTCGATCAGCCGCGGCGAGCTGTTTGTCGCACTGTGCGGTCCCCGGTTTGATGGTCACGCCTTTGTGAATGCAGCGCAGCAGCGCGGTGCCGTAGCACTGCTGGTGGAGCATGCGGTCGCGAGTGTGCTGCCACAGGTAATTGTGAACAGCAGCCGCCGAGCGCTGGGTCTGCTCGCTGCCGCATGGCGTATGCAGTATCAGATCCCGCTGATTGCAGTTACGGGCAGTAATGGCAAGACGACGGTCAAAGAGATGCTGGCCGCAATCCTTGCGCAGCAGGGCACGGTGCTGGCAACACGAGGCAATTTAAATAATGAGATCGGTGTGCCACTCACATTGATGCAGATTAAGCGGGAACACCAGTATGCCGTGATCGAGATGGGTGCTAACCATCATGGTGAAATTAGTTATCTCACCCAGCTCGCAAAGCCGACGGTAGCACTGGTTAATAACGCCGGGCCGGCACATCTTGAAGGGTTTGGTGATGTGGCTGGCGTCGCCAGGGCCAAGGGTGAAATATTTGAAGGGTTGCCGGCAGATGGTGTCGCCATTATCAATGTGGATGATGATCACGCTGCAGTGTGGCTCGCCTTATGCGCTGACAAAAAACAGAAAAGCTTTGGTATCGAAGAGGCGGCAGATGTTTCGGCAAGTGACCTGCAGCCAGTGCGTGGTGGCGGTTATCGTTTCAAACTACATACTGATTCAACGACGGTTGACATTTCGCTGCCACTGCCCGGCAGGCACAACGTGATGAACGCCCTCGCTGCCAGCGCTGCAGCACTGGCAGCCGGTGCAACATTGAGCGCAGTGAAAGCGGGGCTGACGACACTGGCTGATGTGAATGGTCGCCTGCAGATTAAGCAGAGCCCCGCTGGATTAACGGTGATTGATGACACCTATAACGCCAATCCCGCATCGCTTCAGGCGGGATTGAATGTGCTTCATGAGCAGGCAGGGAGTGAAAGGATTGTGGTGCTGGGCGATATGGGTGAACTTGGCGGTGAGGCGGCGGCTCTGCATCGACAGATGGGTGATCAGATACGCGCCTCGGGCGTTGGCCAGCTATTTACAGTGGGCGAGCTGGCACAACTTGCAGGCGGCTCATTTGGCGACAACGCGCACCACTTTACAACGCAGGCAGCGCTGATCGTTGCGTTGAAAAGTGCGCTACTCACTCTGGGCGGCGCAGCGATCGTGATGGTGAAAGGGTCTCGTAGCATGCAGATGGAAAAGGTGGTAGCGGCGCTACTGGAGATGAAGGGGATATCGGGTGGCGCAGATAAAACGACCCCGCTTGCGCGTGCCGTAGGGATGGGGAGCTAATATGCTGCTGCTACTGACAGAATATTTAGCAGAGAGCTATAGCGGCTTTGGCGTCTTTCGCTACCTGACCCTGCGTGCCATTCTCGGTGTGTTGACGGCGCTGGTGATCTCTTTTGTGATCGGACCGGTGATGATTCGTAAATTGAGTGCCAACCAGATCGGGCAGAATGTGCGTGATGATGGTCCGCAAAGCCATCTGATTAAATCAGGCACCCCCACTATGGGGGGGGCGCTGATTCTGGTTGCGATTGCGATCAGTACGCTGTTATGGGGTGATCTCGGTAATCGCTATGTCTGGGTGGTGCTGATCGTGACACTGCTCTTTGGCGCGATTGGCTGGATCGATGATTATCGCAAGATTGTTGGCGGTAGCTCAGAGGGGCTGAGTGCGCGGGATAAATTTAAATGGCAATCGGTAGCGGGACTGGGTGCCGCCATCTTTTTATACGCGACTGCGAAGATGCCTATCGAGACGCAGCTGATTCTCCCTTTTATTAAAGATGTCGCGATCGATCTCGGCATCATGTACATCCTCCTGACCTACTTAATGATCGTTGGATTCAGTAATGCGGTAAACCTCACCGACGGCCTTGATGGACTGGCGATTATGCCAACGGTAATGGTGGCAAGTGCGCTCGGTATCTTCGCCTATGTGACCGGGCATGTGAAATTTGCAGAATACCTGGGCATCCCTTATGTCGCCGGCGTTGGTGAGGTGGCGATCTTCTGTGGCGCAATTGCAGGTGCCGGACTCGGTTTTCTATGGTTCAACACCCACCCCGCCCAGGTTTTTATGGGCGATGTCGGTGCGTTGGCATTGGGTGCTGCGCTGGGTGTGACTGCGGTGGTGGTACGGCAGGAGATCGTATTGCTGATCATGGGGGGTGTTTTTGTGATGGAGACCGCATCGGTGATGATTCAGGTGGCGTCGTATAAGTTGACCGGAAAACGAGTCTTCCGCATGGCACCACTGCATCACCACTTTGAGTTAAAGGGGTGGCCTGAACCGCGTGTGATTGTCCGTTTCTGGATTATCACCGTGATATTGGTACTGATTGGCCTGGCATCGCTGAAGATTCGATGAGGCCGGTTGAGAAACAGTATTGTGAACAAGCTGGCGCAAAAGGGCCGGTGGTAAAAAGCGTGGTGACTGGAACCACAACCAAAGATGGCTGGATAAAAGATAACGCAATGAATGACGCGCAACAGCAACGACGCCTGATTGTCGGCCTGGGAAAGACCGGGCTCTCCTGCGCCCGTTTTTTGCAGGCGCAAAATATCCCGTTTATGGTCGTTGATAGCCGAGAGGCGCCACCAGAGCTGGCGACGTTTAGAGCGGAGTTTCCTGAAACAGCGTTACAGCTGGGGAGGTTTGAAAAGTCGCTCTTTTTAGATTGTGCTGAGATTATATTGAGCCCGGGTGTTGCACTCCAGACACCGGCAGTGGCCGCTGCTGTTGCGGCCGGTCTGCCGGTGATTGGCGATATTGATCTCTTTGCACGCAATAGCCGTGCGCCAGTGATCGCGATTACCGGATCAAATGGTAAAAGCAGCGTGACAGAACTGCTCTATACAATTTTGTGTTGTGCCGGGAAACGAGTAGCGATGGGCGGCAATATCGGCACACCTGCGTTGTCCTTGCTGCCTCGGCAGGGCGAAGAGGAGCCGGACTTCTATCTGTTAGAGCTATCAAGTTTTCAACTGGAAACAACGCACGAGCTGAACGCCGCGGTATCTGTGATATTGAACCTGAGTCCGGATCACCTCGATCGCTATGATGACCTGGCCCATTACCTCTCTGCCAAACAGCGCATCATGCGGGGTGATGGCGTGGTGGTATGGAATCGTGACGACCCGCTACTTAACAGGGTGGAGCTGAATGGTCGGACCCACCATTCGTTTGGCATGGGTGTGCCGAGTGAAAACAGTTATGGCGTACAGCTGAAAGAGGGTTTTCGCTATCTAGCAAAGGGTGAGCAGTTGATCATGCCGGTTGAATCGCTTGCCGTTAAGGGGACGCATAACATCGCTAATGCCCTGGCCGCAATAGCGCTCGCTGAGAGTGTTGCAGTTTCACTATCTGCCATTGTGGCTGGACTTAAGCAGTTTACAGGGCTGCCGCATCGAATGCAGTGGGTGGCAGAGAAAGAGGGTATTAGCTGGTTTAATGATTCGAAGGGGACAAATGTCGGTGCAACGGTGGCGGCACTGGCTGGACTGGATCGTCGAGTGATTCTGATCGCGGGTGGGGTTGGAAAGGGAGCGGATTTTTCACCCCTTAAGAAGGTGGTGGCTGAAAAGGCGCGTGCGGTTATTTTACTGGGGCAGGATGCGCCATCAATAGCGGCTGCGCTCGGTGGTGAGGTTCCCGTAAGCTATGCCGAATCGATGGCGCTGGCCGTTGCCGAGGCGGCCCAGATAGCTGAGGCGGGTGATATCGTACTGCTATCGCCAGCATGTGCCAGCTTCGATATGTTTAGTGGCTTCGAAGCGCGTGGCAAAGCGTTTATCGCCGCGGTAAAGGAGGTGCTCGCATGAGTCGGGCAATGGCCTTTCGTAAACCAGGCGCTGAAGCGGTGGTGACGATCAAGTTAAAAACGCCGAGCGTTAGTGATGTGAAGTTGCTAAAAGAGCACTGGCTGCTGTTCGCAATATTTATGTTGCTGGGCATCGGGATTGTGATGGTGGGCTCATCATCTTTTGAGATTGCAGACCGTAAACTTGGTCAGCCATTTTATTATCTGGTTCGTCAGATGGCCTATGTGCTGATCGGCCTCCTGGTCGCTGCTGTAGCGCTGCGCCTGCCGTTAGCGACGTGGGAAAAGATGGGCGGTTATCTGCTGATGGCGGGTGTGCTGCTGTTAATACTTGTGCTGATCCCGGGCATCGGTCGTGAGGTCAACGGTAGTATGCGCTGGCTGTCACTGGGGGTTGCGAATGTGCAGCCGTCAGAGTTAGCCAAGTTATTTGTGATTGTCTACATGGCCGGTTACCTGGTACGTCACGGCGATTCGATGCAGACAGCGCTGGGTGGCTTTGTTCGCCCGATGGCAGTGCTGGTGCTGGTCAGTGTGCTGTTACTGGCAGAGCCAGACTTCGGTGCCGCAGCGGTGATTCTGGCGACGGCAATGGCGATGATGTTTCTTGGCGGTGTTCGCTTTTCACAATTTCTGGTACTGCTGGTGTTGATGGCGCTGGCACTGGCCGCCCTCGCGGTCTCATCACCTTACCGCATGGAGCGGATTACCGGCTTTATGGATCCATGGGCCGATCCATTTAATAGCGGCTTCCAGTTAACCCAGGCGCTGATCGCCTTTGGGCGGGGTGAATGGTTTGGCGTTGGCCTCGGGGGGAGTGTACAGAAACTGTTCTATCTTCCAGAGGCGCATACGGATTTCCTGTTTGCAGTGATTTCGGAAGAGTTTGGTTTTGTCGGTGGGCTCACGATCATCGCCCTTTTCGCATTTGTGGTGGTCCGCGCCTTTATGATCGGGCGGCTGGCTGAAAAGGTGGGGATGCATTTCGCATCCTATCTTGCCTATGGTCTCGGTATCTGGATCGGCATACAGGCCTTTATCAACATCGGCGTGAACATGGGTGTGTTACCGACCAAGGGGTTGACGCTGCCTTTTATGAGTTATGGTGGCAGTAGTGTGCTGGTGATGTGTATTGCGGTTGCGCTGCTGCTGCGTGTTGACTATGAGCGCCGCCTGGTTGAGTACGACAACCATAAAAAGGCCGTAGGCAGTAAGCAAGATGGGGTGACCGAGGGGACTGTACGATGGTGACTCGGATCATGATCATGGCGGGTGGTACCGGCGGACATGTCTTCCCGGCACTGGCAGTGGCGCAGGCGCTACAGGCCCGCGGTGTTGAAGTGATCTGGATGGGAACGCGTCGCGGCATCGAAGCGAAGCTGGTGCCCGCCGCAGGCATTCCAGTCGAGTGGGTGAGTATCAGCGGGCTGCGCGGCAAGGGGGCGGTAAGCTGGTTACTGGCACCCTTCAAATTGCTCTCGGCGCTCTACCAGTCATTGGTGATCATCATGCGCTGTCGCCCGATGGCGGTGCTCGGTATGGGCGGCTTTGTTGCAGGTCCTGGTGGGGTGGTGACCTGGCTGTTGCATAAGCCGCTGGTGATTCATGAGCAGAACGCCGTTGCGGGTTTAACCAATCGCCTGCTGGCGCGAGTCGCGACAAGAACCCTGCAGGCCTTTCCGGGCGCATTACAGAAAAAGAGTGATCCTCAACTGGTTGGCAACCCGGTACGCGATGCGATTGCGGCACTGCCGCCGCCGTCAGCGCGTTATGAAAAGCGCGCGGGCGCGCTACGGCTGCTGGTGCTGGGGGGGAGTCTGGGTGCGCAATCATTGAATCGTGTGCTGCCTGCTGCGATGGCGGCTATTGCAGCGGAGCAGCGCCCAGTGATATGGCATCAGGCCGGTGAGCATCTGATTGATAAGGCGCGTGACGGCTACCACGCTGCTGCAGTGGAAGCGCGTGTCGAACCCTTTATAGAAGATATGGCAGCGGCCTACGGCTGGGCCGACCTGGTGCTGTGTCGTGCCGGGGCGTTAACCATCTCTGAACTGAGCGCCGCCGGTGTTGCCGCATGGCTGGTGCCCTACCCCCATGCGGTGGATGACCACCAGGCACATAACGCGGCATTTCTGGTCGAAGGTGGCGCGGCGCTGCTGATTCGTCAGGAGGCGTTTAACGCCGCTCAGCTTGCGTTGCGGTGGCAGGCGCTTTACCGGCAGTACGGTGACCACGCCGGTGTCAGGGCGCACCTGCTGGAAATGGCGCTAAAAGGTCGCTCGCTGGCGAAGCCCGATGCGGTCAGGCGGGTGGCTGATATCTGTATGGAGGTGGCGCATGGCTGATACGGTGCTGGTGCAGCCTGACAGCAATAAATGGATGGCGCGGGTTAAGCGCATCCACTTTATCGGTGCCGGTGGTGCCGGTATGAGTGGCATCGCGGAGGTGTTACTCAACCTCGGTTACCAGGTGAGCGGTTCAGATATGCACGAGAGTGCAATGACCCGGCGACTGGTCGCCCGCGGTATGAAACTCTCTATTGGTCATGATGCATCGGCGGTTGAGGGGTGTGACGTGGTGGTAAAATCGACAGCGGTCAAACGTGATAACCCTGAGATCGTCGCAGCTAACAGATTGCACATCCCTGTTATTCCACGTGCAGAGATGCTGGCCGAGTTGATGCGCTTTCGCTACGGTATTGCAGTGGCGGGGACCCACGGTAAAACAACCACCACGAGTCTCATTGCCAGTGTGCTGGCAGAGGGTGGGCTTGATCCAACCTTCGTTATCGGCGGTCGGTTAAATAGTACCGGCGGCAATGCGCGCCTTGGTGCTGGGCAGTATCTGGTTGCGGAGGCCGATGAAAGTGACGCCTCCTTTTTGCACCTACAACCGGTGTTGGCTGTGGTGACCAATATTGATGCGGATCATATGAGTACCTACGGTGGTGACTTTGCCGTGCTGCGACAAACCTTTGTTGAGTTTCTGCACCACCTCCCTTTCTATGGGCTGGCGGTGGTCTGTCTTGATGACCCGGTTGTTAAGGAGGTGTTGCCAGAGCTCTCGCGTCCGTTGATGACCTACGGTACATCAGATAAGGCGGATATCACCATCTCTGATATTTGTCAGCAGCAGGCGATTACCCGATTTAAAGTCTCACGTGCAGGCAAACCGCAGTGGCTTGATGTCACACTCAACATGGCAGGCAAACATAATGTCCTGAATGCGACTGCGGCGATTGCCGTAGCGCATGAGTTGGGAGTGGATGATGCATCAATTCTGAAAGGGCTGGAGAACTTTCAGGGGATCGGGCGTCGCTTCCATGTTTATGGTGAGCTGAATACGGTGCTGGGTGAGGTGTTGATGATTGACGATTACGGTCATCACCCGCGTGAAATCGCCGCTGCGATTGCAGCCATTCGCGATGGCTGGCCGGAGCGCCGTCTGGTCGTTGTGTTTCAACCGCACCGCTATACCCGCACCCAGGAGCTGTTTGATGACTTTGCCAGGGAGCTCTCTGAGGCGGATGTGCTACTGATGCTGGATGTCTATGCAGCAGGGGAGCGGCCGATTGCAGGCGCAGATTCGCGCGCACTGTGTCGAACGATCCGTGCCCGTAATCAGGTCGATCCTGTCTTTATTGAAGATAATGATGAGCTGGAGACGATCCTCGCTGGTCTGTTACAGCAGGGCGATGTGTTGCTAACGTTAGGGGCGGGAGATGTGGGGGCAGTCGCGGCACGCCTGGAAAAAACATTGCGGCACGAGAAGAGAGGGGAGGGGTCGTGACTATTATTTTAGCGGCAACAGCATCAGGTGGAGGCGAGGTCTTTATGGGTGAGTTGCGATGCAGTGAATCGATGTCACGTCACACTTCATGGCGTGTTGGCGGTGCAGCAAAGCGATTTTTTAAGCCTGACACGGTTGAGGAGCTGGCAACCTTTCTGGCCCAGATACCCCCTGAAGAAGCGGTCGTATGGATTGGGCTGGGTAGTAATTTGCTGGTTCGTGATGGGGGTATTAATGGCGCGGTGATCTGTACTAGTGGGGTGCTTGGCAAACTGGCGTTATTAGAGAGTGACCTGATTCGTGCTGAAGCGGGCGTCCCCTGCGCCAAGCTTGCCCGTTTTAGTGTGCGTTTTGGTCTGGCAGGGGCCGAATTTCTGATCGGTATTCCGGGTACTGTAGGCGGTGCGCTGGCGATGAATGCCGGCGCCTTTGGTGGTGAGACCTGGCCGATCGTCGAAGTGGTGGAGACGATAGACCGGCAGGGACGACGTTATCTACGCACTCCGGAGGAGTATCAGATTGGCTACCGTACTGTAACGGGTCCAAAGGATGAATGGTTTCTCGCAGCTCACTTTCGTCTGAGAGTCGCGCGTGAAGATGGTCTGGCGCGTACCAGGGCGCTACTTGAAAAACGTAATGAAACGCAGCCGACAGGGCAGGCGAGTTGTGGTTCTGTCTTTCGTAATCCCGAGGGTGACCACGCTGGTCGTCTGATTGAGGCCTGTGGGTTAAAGGGGCACTCAATGGGTGGCGCCGTTGTGTCAGAGAAACATGCCAATTTTATTATTAATAACGGTACTGCCACCGCAGCAGATATTGAGGGGCTGATTCAGTTTGTGATGAGGCGGGTAGAGGAAGAGCAGGGGGTTAAGCTGGTGCCTGAGGTACATATCGTTGGCGATGTTGCGCCTGTCGGAGAGAAATAGAGCCGATGATGCACTGTGTTGATCAAGCTGCAAGCTTTGGAAAGGTCGCCGTATTGATGGGCGGCAACTCATCAGAGCGTGAGATCTCGCTAAAGAGTGGTGATGCTGTGTTGCAGTCACTGCTGCGCAGCGGTGTCGATGCGTATGCGGTAGACCCTGCGAAAGAAGATCTATTGTCGATTCGTCAGGCGGGGTTTGATCGCGCCTTTATCATGCTGCATGGACGTGGCGGCGAAGATGGTGTGATTCAGGGAGCGCTGGAAGCGATCGGTCTGCCCTATACCGGAACGGGTGTGATGGGCTCTGCATTAGGGATGGATAAGCTGCGTAGCAAACAGCTCTGGCAGGGGAACGGGCTTCCGACGCCCGCCTATCAAGTGTTAAGCGATGGCTGTGATTTTGAAAAGGTAGCGGCTGAGATCGGTCTGCCAATGATTGTTAAGCCAGCGACGGAAGGTTCCAGTATCGGCATGAGTAAAGTGACACTGGCCACTGAGTTACCGTCTGCGTGGCAGAAGGCAGCCGAAGGTGGCGCGACGGTCCTGGCGGAGCAGTGGGTTGATGGTGCGGAGTACACTGTTGCGATTTTGCAGGGGACCGCACTGCCGCTGATTCGAGTCGAAACAGTGCGAGACTTTTATGATTATGAAGCGAAGTATCAATCTGATGAGACGAGTTATCTCTCTCCGTGTGGGCTGGATGAGCGACAGGAATCCCTTTTGCAGCAGCTAGCGCTGCGCGCTTTTGATGCGGTTGGCTGCCGTGGCTGGGGGCGGGTTGATCTGATGTGTGATGTGCAGGGGGAGGCGTGGTTGATTGAGGTGAACACCGTACCGGGGATGACCGACCACAGCCTTGTACCGATGGCAGCAAAGGCGGCAGGGATCAGTTTCGATCTGCTGGTGTGGCGTATTCTTGAGAGTAGCGTGGTTGAGGCGGGGAGGGGGGATGGCGAATAAAGGCAGCGAAAAACAGCAGCAGCGCCCCGTCGTTGAGATCTGTCGGCGCTGGTTGCCGCGTGTCGCTGGCGTGTCGTTGATAGTGGTGGTGATTGTTATTGCGGGTGAGCGCCTGGCGGCGAAACTGATCGACCCGCAGTCGATTCAGATTACATCTGTGCAGGTTGAAGGGGCGTTTGAACATGTGCAGCCAGTGAGTGTAAAGCGAGTCGTGGCCAGTTTTCGTGAGCAGGGTTTTCTTGGTGTCGATGTGGCGCAGGTTAAACGGGCGATTGAGGCGTTGCCGTGGGTCAGGTACGCCTCGGTACGCCGTGTCTGGCCCGGTACGCTGTATGTCTCGCTACAGGAGCAGACGGTTGCAGCGCGCTGGCGCGATGCGGGGCTGGTGAGTCCATCTGGTGAACTCTTTTTTCCCCAGGATAGAACTGGTTTTGATAACTACCCTGAACTGAGTGGTCCGAGTAGCGATGGTGTGGCGGTGCTGGCGAAATATTTAAAGGTGCGTGAGATGCTGGCCGGGCACAGTTTGTCTGTAATACGGCTTACGCAGGATGAGCGGCGTGCATGGGTGGTAACGCTGAGCAGTGGTGTGAAGTTACTGCTGGGGCGGAAAGAGAGTGAGGCGCGGCTGGCGCGTTTTGTTGAACTTTATCCCGAGGTGTTGCAGGCGTGGGAGCAGTCCATTGATGAAGTCGATTTACGTTACACCAATGGCTTTGCCGTTCGCTGGCATGCGGTGGGCAGGAAGCAGCATGAAATTGCGCAAGGTTGAGAGTAGAGAGAGACAACATTATGTCTAAAAAAGATGAAAAAGATCTGATTGTCGGACTCGATATCGGTACCTCCAAGGTGGTGGCGATTGTGGGCGAGATTACCGATAGCGACAAGATCGAAATTATCGGTATCGGTTCACACCCATCAAAAGGGCTTAAAAAAGGGGTGGTGGTGAATATTGAATCGACGGTGCAGTCGATTCAACGCGCAGTAGAAGAGGCGGAGTTGATGGCCGGGTGTGAGATTCATGCCGTTTATGCCGGTATTGCAGGCAGCCATATCCGCAGTCTGAACTCGCACGGTATTGTGGCAATTCGTGATAGCGAGATTGCCGCTGGTGATGTTGATCGAGTGATCGATGCGGCACGCGCCGTCGCGATTCCGGCAGATCAGAAGATCCTGCATATCCTGCCGCAGGAGTTCATTATCGATAATCAGGATGGCATCAAAGAGCCGATTGGCATGTCAGGAGTGCGCCTCGAAGCGAAGGTGCATATGGTGACCGGCGCGGTGAGTGCGGCACAAAACATTATCAAGTGTGTGCGCCGTTGTGGGCTTGAGGTCGATGATGTGATTCTTGAACAGCTGGCCTCCAGCTATTCCGTCTTGATGGATGATGAAAAAGAGCTCGGTGTCTGTCTGGTTGATATTGGTGGAGGCACCACCGATATCGCTATTTTTACCGATGGTTCGATTCGGCATACCGCGGTGATCCCCATTGCCGGTGACCAGGTCACCAACGACATCGCTGTTGCGCTGCGCACACCGACGCAATACGCAGAAGAGATCAAAATTAAATATGGCTGCGCATTAACACAGCTGGCCAGTCCTGAAGAGACCATTGAAGTGCCGAGTGTTGGCGATCGCCCCGCAAGGCGGTTGGCACGACAGACCCTGGCCGAGGTGGTGGAGCCAAGATATGAAGAGCTGTTTGTACTGATTCAGGCAGAGCTACGCAGAAGTGGCTTTGATGATTTGATTGCGGCAGGCGTTGTATTGACTGGTGGGACATCAAAGATGGAAGGGGTGATCGAGTTGGCGGAAGAGATCTTTCACACCCCGGTTCGTCTGGGTGTTCCGCAATATGTGGAGGGGCTGGTTGATGTGGTACGCAACCCCATCCATGCGACAGGTGTAGGGTTGCTGCTGTATGGGCATACGCAGCAACATGTGAAAAGCCCGAATCGTGGGGAGACGGGTGGAGGTGGTATCTGGGCGAGGATGAAGAGCTGGTTTCAGGGTAATTTTTAAGTTTGTAGTCATCAAAACAATTGTAGTGAATTAAAGAACCAAGGAGAAAAAGTATGTTTGAACTAATGGATGCATATAGCCAGAACGCAGTAATCAAAGTGATCGGTGTTGGGGGTGGTGGCGGCAATGCGGTGGAGCATATGGTCTCTGCAAACATCGATGGTGTTGATTTTATCTGCGCCAATACCGATGCCCAGGCGCTGAAGAACTCCTCGGCACGCACCACCCTGCAGCTTGGGAATACGGTAACAAAAGGGCTGGGCGCTGGCGCAAATCCTGAGGTTGGCCGTCAGGCTGCGATGGAAGACCGTGATCGTATTGCTGAGGTGATTGAGGGGGCGGATATGGTTTTCATCACCGCCGGCATGGGTGGTGGTACTGGTACCGGGGCTGCGCCAATCGTTGCCCAGGTGGCAAAAGATATGGAGATCTTAACGGTTGCCGTCGTGACCAAACCCTTTCCGTTTGAAGGTAAAAAGCGCGCCAGAATTGCAGACGAGGGGATCGAGGCGCTGGGTGAACATGTCGATTCGCTGATCACTATTCCAAATGAGAAGCTGCTCTCTGTATTGGGTAAAGATGCGTCGCTGCTGGACGCCTTTAAATCGGCTAACGATGTGTTGCTGGGGGCAGTGCAGGGGATCGCTGAGCTGATCACGCGTCCTGGCCTGATCAATGTTGATTTCGCGGATGTGCGTACGGTGATGTCTGAAATGGGCATGGCGATGATGGGCTCTGGTAGTTCATCCGGTGAGCACCGTTCACGTGAGGCCGCTGAAGCGGCGATCGCAAGCCCACTGCTGGAGGATGTTAACCTTGCCGGCGCACACGGTATCCTCGTCAATGTGACGGCTGGCCTGAGCATGACCATTGGTGAATTCGAAGAGGTGGGTAACACCGTGAAAGAGTTTGCCTCTGATGATGCCACAGTGGTGGTGGGCACCGTTATCGACCCTGAAATGGAAGACGAGCTGCGTGTTACCGTCGTGGCGACTGGTCTGGGGCAGGCCTCGGTGAAGCTTGAGGCAAAGCCTGTTAAGTTGATCTCCAAAACAAATGCAGGAGAGGTAGATTACAATAAGCTAGATCGCCCAACTGTGATGCGTAACCAGACGACGGCAACAGATCAGAATGTGATTCCAGCAGATAGCACCAATCTTGATTATCTCGATGTACCGGCTTTCCTGAGACGCCAGGCGGACTAATTGTGCCAGGTCAGGCAGGGGAGGTGTAAAACCGTGATTTTCCCATGAATTCCGGCGGGTTTTTCTGGCCAGAACCGGGGTATTGGGCGTTCCTGTTTCTATGCAGTATAGGGTGTCTATGCTAATATCCGCCGGGATCGGCAGATGGCCGTCTGGAATTAATTTGGCTCGTGATCTGTCAGCGTGTGGCGCGGGTGGGAAAATAGGTAAGATGATTAAGCAACGTACACTGAAAAACGTTATTCGGGCCACTGGTGTGGGGCTGCATACGGGTGAAAAGATCTACCTGACCCTGCGGCCGGCCCCGGTGGACAGAGGGATCGTTTTTCGCCGCATTGACCTTGACGAACCTGTTGAAATTGAAGCAAAAGAAGAGAACGTTGGAGATACACGGCTCTCCACCACATTGATTAAAGATGGTGTGCGGATCTCAACGGTTGAGCACCTGCTGTCAGCATTTGCCGGGCTGGGGATCGATAACGCTTATGTGGAACTGAGTGCCTCTGAAGTACCGATTATGGATGGCAGCGCAGGACCGTTTGTTTTTCTAATTCAGTCTGCAGGTATCGAAAGCCAGTCGGCTCCCAAACGTTTTATCCGTATTAAGAAGCCTGTTATCGTGCAGGATGGTGACAAATGGGCCCGCTTTGACCCGTTTGAGGGGTTTAAGGTCTCATTTGCGATCGACTTCAAACATCCAGCATTTGATGGTAAGGCACGAGAGGCGACCGTCGACTTTTCCACGACCTCATTTGTGAAAGAGGTGAGTCGTGCACGTACCTTTGGCTTTATGCGTGATATCGAGTGGTTAAGAGAAAAAAATCTGGCACTGGGCGGTAGCATGAAAAATGCGATTGTGGTCGATGATGATCGTATTCTGAATGAAGATGGCCTGCGTTATGACGATGAGTTTGTGAAGCATAAGGTGCTGGATGCCATTGGAGATCTCTACCTGCTAGGTTACAGTTTGATCGGTGCATTTAGTGGCCACAAATCGGGCCATGATCTCAATAACCACCTGCTGCGCACGCTGATGGCGGATAAAGAGACGTGGGAGCTGGTGACCTTTGAAGAAGAAGGTGCGCTGGCCCCCATTTCATTTGCCCAGCCGATACCGGCGGGCTGAGTAATATTGAGCAGTCAATCAGGGGTTGTTCTGTTTGCGGCTGGCAAGCCGCAGCAAGGACTCCTTTAATTTGCGGTGAGGGGTCATTTCTGCAAGGCCGGTGATCAAGGTCGCAGATTGAGAAGAAATCGCAAGATTACACCTTGCGTCACCCTCTTTTTTCGCCGATACAGGTTTAATTCGGATCTGAATCTCTTTTATATGGTTACAGTGGTGGTGGGTCAGGGTCGATAGCATGGCCGGCGTATAAAAGCGGAGTTGAGATGCCCAGGCAGCGCTCTCCGTTTGCAGGATAAGGGCTTTTCCCCGGATATTGATCACCTGGCAGTGTCCTTGCAAGGGTGTGGGTAGGCAACTTTGCACAAGTGCGCTAAGCTCCGCCAGTTGGTTTGAGAACTGAGAGAGTCGCTGTAATCGCCTGGATTTTCCATTGACCAGGAGCTTACTGACAGGGTTTGTATAACGCATTTTCGTAGTTTCAGCGACTTTAGGAAAGATTGATAGTGAGTAAGGATAGATGAACATCATTCTGTTTTCAAAGAAAGCAAAGAAATCTTCCATTATCTATTTGGGAAAAAATAAACTGCTGTTTATGATGCTGTTTTTTATTGTCCTCCTGCCTGGTGGGGTGATGTATGGTGGATATGAGATGGGCAGGTCTCAGGTGGAAAGCCAGCTTCTGCCGGGCAACTGGGAGGTGGAAATGTTACGCCACCGTGACGAGCTGGCAGAAACAACCCGTACTGCCCGTGAAAATATGAACGCGCTTGCAGTACGCCTGGGGGAGTTGCAGGCCCACACGGTCAGGCTGAATGCCCTTGGGCGTCGCCTAACGGAAAAGGCGAGTCTCGACAAAGGCGAGTTTAATTTCACCAAGCCACCGGCGCAGGGTGGTCCCGAAGGGGAATTACAGGGTTTAGCCGAGATGGAAATCCCCGATTTTTTGAGTTCACTGGACCAGCTTGCCGCGCAGCTGGATGATCGTGAACAGCAGTTGCGAGTAATGGAGGCCTTCTATATGGGGCGTGAACTGGAAGGGGAGGTTTTTCCTGCTGGTCGCCCAATTAAGAAGGGCTGGATCTCCTCTTACTACGGGATGCGCGTTGACCCTTTTACAGGTATGCAGGCAAGACATAAAGGTGTTGATTTTGCAGGGAAAAAGGGTTCGGATGTGATCGCTTCTGCTGCCGGGGTTGTGACCTGGGCAGGGGCTCGATATGGTTATGGTCAACTGGTTGAGATCAATCATGGCAATGGATATGTGACACGCTATGGTCATAATAGTAAGATTCTGGTTCAGGCAGGATCAGAAGTGGAGAAGGGAGAGCGTATCGCATTAATGGGATCCAGTGGACGCTCAACCGGGCCGCACGTACACTATGAGGTGTGGAAGAATGGACGTGTAGTTGATCCAATTAAATACATAAATGCTTCGCGCTAGACTGAGTTCTTTAGATTTAGTTCAGGCCGTAGTCATTAAAAATGATAAAAACTAGTCGACGCGACGCATATCAGTCGCCCTTGGGTATTCATGCTTAATAAGGTTTTCGGAAAGGTATTTGGAAGCCGCAATGATCGCCAGCTAAAAAAGCTGAATGTCATTGTGGATAAGATAAATGCATTGGAATCGTCTTTTGAGGCGCTTTCGGATGATGAGTTGCGTCAGAAAACGGACGAATTTCGTCAGCGCTATCGCGAAGGAACGACGCTTGATGAACTGCTGCCCGAAGCCTTCGCGGTAGTACGGGAAGCGGGCAAGCGCGTGCTCGGCATGCGCCATTTCGATGTGCAGCTGATTGGCGGCATGGTGCTGCATCAGGGTAAGATCTCCGAGATGCGTACAGGTGAAGGTAAAACCCTGGTCGCGACCCTGCCGGCTTATCTAAATGCGCTTAGCGGTAAGGGTGTCCATGTCGTCACCGTCAATGACTATCTCGCCAGGCGTGATGCAGAGTGGATGGGTAAACTTTACAGTTTTCTGGGTATGACGACCGGTGTGACAGTCTCCGGGCTGGATCATGCTGAGAAAAAGGCCGCCTACGCCGCCGATATCACCTACGGTACCAACAATGAATACGGTTTTGATTACCTGCGAGACAATATGGCCTTCAGCATCGCAGATAAGGTACAGCGAGGGCTGAACTACGCGATTGTTGATGAGGTTGACTCTATTCTGATCGACGAGGCGCGTACTCCGCTCATTATTTCTGGCCCTGCGGAAGATAGCTCTGATCGTTATCAGGAGATCAACAAACTGATTCCTGAGTTGAAACGCCAGGAGGTTGGCCCAGAGGGTGAAGAGGCGGAAGGGCCGGGTGACTACTCTGTCGATGAGAAGGCGAAGCAGGTTTTTTTCACCGAAGAGGGGCACCAGAGAGTTGAAGAGATGCTGGAAGCGGCAGGGCTGTTACAGAGTGGTGAGAGCCTCTATGACACGGCCAACATCAGTCTGATGCATCATCTCAATGCGGCACTCAAGGCGCACGCCCTGTTTCAGAAAGATGTTGATTACATCGTCAAAAATAATGAAGTTGTGATTGTCGATGAGTTTACCGGGCGCACTATGCCGGGGCGTCGCTGGTCTGACGGGCTTCATCAGGCTGTTGAGGCCAAAGAAGGGGTGCCGATCCAGACGGAGAGTCAGACGCTGGCCTCTATCACCTTTCAGAACTATTTCCGTGTGTATGAAAAACTTTCCGGTATGACCGGCACAGCGGATACCGAGGCGTTTGAATTTCAGCAGATCTACGGGCTTGAGGTGCTGGTGATTCCAACCCATCGCCCCATGCAGCGTATTGATCATGGGGATCTGGTCTATCTGACCATCAATGAAAAATACAATGCGATTATCGAAGATCTAAAAGACTGTAATAAGCGCCAGCAGCCGGTACTGGTCGGCACCGCATCGATTGAGTCTTCAGAGCTGCTCTCAAGAGCCCTGACGAAGGCGGGTATCAAGCACGAAGTGCTGAATGCCAAGCAGCATGAGCGTGAGGCGGAGATTGTGTCGCAGGCGGGTCGTCCCGGCGCGCTGACCATTGCCACAAATATGGCGGGGCGCGGTACCGATATCGTCCTGGGTGGCAATCTTGAGGTAGAGCTGGCGGCACTTAACTCTACTGATGAGGTGGCGATTAATCGCGTGAAAAGTGAATGGCAGAAACGCCATGATCAGGTACTGGAGAGCGGTGGCCTCTATATTATCAGTGCTGAGCGTCATGAGTCTCGCCGCATCGACAATCAGTTGCGTGGTCGCGCAGGGCGACAGGGTGACCCCGGTTCAAGCCGTTTCTACCTTTCGTTGGAGGATAGCCTGATGCGGATCTTTGCATCGGATCGTGTCTCCAGCATGATGCAGAAACTGGGGATGGAAGATGGCGAGGCGATAGAGCATCCCTGGGTCAGCAAGGCGATTGAAAACGCACAGCGTAAGGTCGAAGGGCATAACTTTGATATTCGTAAGCAGGTACTCGAATTTGATGATGTGGCCAATGATCAGCGTAAGGTGATCTATGATCAGCGCAACGAATTGATGGAGGCGGATGATATTTCCGATACCATCAAGGAGATCAGGTATGACGTAGTGAATGAAGTGATCGACACTTACATTCCACCACAAAGCCTTGAAGAGCAGTGGGATGTGGCGGGGCTTGAAGAGGCGCTGGAAAATGAGTTTTCACAACGCATGCCGATCGCAGAGTGGTTAGAGCAGGACGATACGCTGCATGAAGAGACACTGCGTAAACGTGTGCTTGAAGAGATTGAGCAGGCCTACGCCGAGAAGGAGGCCCAGGTGGGGACTGAGGTGATTCGTCATTTTGAGAAAGCGGCGATGTTGCAGGTGCTGGACGGTTTATGGAAAGAGCACCTCGCGGCGATGGATTATCTGCGCCAGAGCATCGGATTGCGTGGATATGCGCAGAAGAACCCAAAGCAGGAGTTTAAGCGCGAATCGTTTGAGATGTTTACCCAGTTGCTGGATCGCATCAAACTGGAGGTGGTCAAAATTCTATCGCGGGTGCAGATTCGAGCAGAAGAGGATGTCGAGGCGATTGAGGCGCAGCGTCGCAGTCAGATGCCGCCGATGCAGTTTCAGCACGCAGAAGCGGAAGCGATGGCCGCCGGTGCCGATGGTCAACGCCTGGCGCAGGGGGAGCGCAATGAGCCGGATGAGCCGTTTGTTCGTGAAGGGCGCAAGATCGGGCGCAATGAACCCTGTCCCTGTGGTTCTGGTAAAAAATATAAGCAGTGTCACGGCAAGGTGAGCTGATCGCTTGACATTCCCTGGTCAACATTGATCAAGCCCCCTCACTGGTAATGGAGAGGGGCTGTCGATTATACTTCCGCGATGGCCGTTAATCTCCCCTTGGAACTACCTGAATTGCACCCCGTCGCGGGTGTGCGTATTGCGACCGCCGCTGCTGGCATCAAATACCCTGACCGTACCGATCTTGTCGCCTTTGAGCTGGCTAAAGGGGCCCAGTGTGCCGCCATTTTCACCCGCAACGCCTTCTGTGCCGCGCCGGTCACCGTTGCGCGCGAACACCTTGCGACCGCTACACCACGTCTGCTGCTGGTCAACTCAGGTAACGCCAACGCCGGTACAGGTGAACAAGGCTATCACGATGCGCTGAACAGCTGTGCGTGGCTGGCAGATGCGGTGGGTTGCAGTGCTCATGAAGTGCTCCCCTTTTCGACTGGCGTGATTGGTGAGCCGCTGCCGATGGGTAAAATCAAAACCGCCATGCCGTTACTCGCTAACGCATTTGGTGCGGATAACTGGCATGCGGCCGCTTACGGCATTATGACGACCGATACGTTACCGAAAGGGGTGTCACGCCAGCTCGCGGTCGGCGGTGAGCGGGTCACCATTACCGGCATCGCCAAAGGGTCGGGGATGATCTGTCCCAATATGGCGACGATGCTGGCCTATGTCGCGACTGACGCAAATATCGCTCCGGCACTGCTGCAGCAATTACTACAGCAGGCGGCAGATCGCTCCTTTAACTGCATTTCAGTCGATGGTGATACGTCGACCAACGACGCCTGCGTCCTGGTGGCAACTGGAGAGGCGATGGCATCTGTGATCGATGATGAGCAGAGTGGCGCCTATCAGCAGTTCTGTGAGGCGCTTACAGAGGTGTGCATTGCCCTGGCGCAGGCGATTATTCGTGACGGTGAGGGGGCGACAAAATTTATTACGATCGATGTTGAAGGGGGTGCGAGCGAAGCAGATTGTCGCCAGGTTGCCTATACCGTTGCGCATTCACCGCTGGTCAAGACCGCTTTTTTTGCCAGTGACCCCAACTGGGGGCGAATCCTGGCGGCAGTTGGCCGTGCGGATATCGAGACGCTGAATGTTGAGCGCGTTGCGATCTACCTTGATGACGTCTGTATTGTGCGTGATGGAGGGCGCGCCGAAGAATATCGCGAGGCGGCGGGTGAAGCTGTGATGCGACAGGAGGAGATCACTGTGCGAATTGTACTGGGCGATGAGCCTCATTACGCCCAGCTCTGGAGCTGTGACTTCTCATATGATTACGTGCGTATCAATGCGGAGTACCGCAGCTGACATCAGCTAAACGGTAACCATAAAAAAGCCCTCTTAAGAGAGGGCTAGTTAGCGGCAGAAACCGTCTATCCAGATTGAGCTGGATTACTTGATTTTAGCCTCTTTATACATCACATGTTTGCGCACGACCGGATCAAATTTTTTGATCTCCATCTTTTCAGGCATGGTGCGCTTATTTTTGTCGGTGGTGTAGAAGTGGCCGGTTTTGGCGCTGGAAACGAGTCTGATTTTTTCACGCATCTCTCTACCCCTTTAAACTTTTTCGCCGCGGGCGCGAATGTCGCCCAGGACTTTATCGATACCGCATTTGTCGATGATGCGCATCCCCTTTGAGCTGATGCGCAGACGAACCCAGCGGTTTTCGCCTTCAACCCAGAAACGATGGGTCGAGAGGTTAGGAAGGAAACGGCGCCTTGTTTTATTGTTTGCGTGAGAAACGTTATTTCCCACCATTGGTCGTTTGCCTGTGACCTGACATACCCTGGACATTGTTCTAAAGCCTCCAAAACGAGAACTGCATAAGCGAAGCCGGACTTTATACCAAAACGCCAGGGGCGAAGCAAGTCTAAAAAACATGTTCTTTATGGGTCAATGACTTACAGGAGTCCGTGTTCGGCAAATGAGAGCACATGGCCGTCGCCAACCACCAGGTGATCGAGCACTCGGGTGTCGATTAAGGCCAGCGCACTGCTCAGCTGTTGCGTGATCTGTTTATCGGCGCCACTCGGTTCTGCGACACCGGATGGGTGGTTGTGGGCAAAGATCACCGCAGCAGCGTTGTGTTGCAGGCACTTTTTTACCACCTCACGTGGGTGAACGCTGGCGCCGTTGATGGTGCCGTTAAAGAGTGTTTCGAAACAGATGACACGGTTGCGGCTATCGAGAAAGAGACAGGCAAAGAGTTCAAAATCATAATCGCGAAGCTGAGCGAGCAGAAAGCGGCGTGTGTCGTCCGGCGAGCTAAGCGGATCGCTCCGTTCCAGCGTTTCACGCAGATAGCGTCTGCTCATCTCCAGTACCGCTTGCAGCTGTACAAATTTGGCGGTGCCGAGTCCGGCGCTCTGGCAGAAACGGTCATGGTCGGCACTGAGTAGTGAACGCAATGTGCCGTATTCGCCTAGCAGATCGCGGGCAAGGTCCACCGCCGTTTTGCCGCGAATCCCGGTGCGGAGAAAGATTGCGAGCAGCTCAGCATCAGAAAGCGCTTCTGCACCGCGCAGTTGCAGTTTCTCCCGTGGGCGTTCAGCGACGGGCCAGTCTGTGATGGGTGGCATAGTCACCTCCGTGTGAATGCCTGTTATTAAGTCGCACTATAGTACAAGTCATCGCGCTGATTAAATGTTATCTTACGCCTTTTATTTACAGGGGCTTTCTGCGGGCTTTATCTGGATGGCTGGCGGTATTTGATTCTATGAGTAGTTTGGCGAATAAACGGATCCTGTTGGGGGTGACCGGCAGCATCGCAGCATACAAAAGTGCGGAGCTGGTGCGTCGCCTGGTTGAGGCGGGGGCGACTGTGCAGGTGGTGATGACCGATGCGGCCCAGGCCTTTGTGACACCATTCACGTTGCAGACGCTGTCGGGGCGGCCTGTTCATACCGCGTTGATGGATGCTGATGCTGAGGCATCCATGGGCCATATCGAGCAGGCCCGCTGGGCCGATCTGATTGTGATCGCCCCTGCAAGCGCCAACTTTATTGCGAAGCTGGTGCAGGGTGAGGCGGATGATCTGCTTTCGGCGATCTGTCTCGCGAGTGAGGCGCCGCTGTCGGTCGCCCCGGCGATGAATCGACAGATGTGGGCGAGTGTCGCTACACAGAAAAATGTGGCGACGCTCGCTGCACGCGGCGTGCGACTCTTGGGCCCTGCAGCGGGTGAGCAGGCGTGTGGCGAAGTGGGCGAGGGGCGTCTGCTGGAGCCAGATCAGATTGTCGCCATGTGTGCTGAGCAATTTAAGGTGGGGTTGCTTGCAGGCCGACGTCTCCTGATCACCGCAGGGCCTACGCAGGAAGATATCGACCCTGTGCGTTACCTCTCAAACCGTAGCTCTGGCAAGATGGGTTTTGCGCTCGCAGCGGCGGCGGTTGAGGCGGGTGCACGGGTCACTTTGATCAGTGGTCCCGTGGCGTTGGCGACGCCGGAGCGGGTGAGGCGCATTGATGTGCGTTCTGCAGAAGAGATGTTGACCGCGGTGCAGGCTAATATTGAATCGCAGGATATGTTGATCGCAGCAGCGGCGGTGGCTGATTATCGCCCACTGCAGGTGGCGACACAGAAGATCAAAAAACAGGCTGGCAGCGCGCAGCTTTCACTTGAGCAGACGCCGGATATCCTCGCGACAATTAGCGCAGAAAAGGGCGATCTTTTTGTCGTTGGCTTTGCGGCAGAGACCGAGCAGCTCGAAGCAAATGCGCGCCTGAAACTGGAGAAAAAGTCACTCGACATGATCGCTGCCAACCGGGTCGGTGAAGCGCAGGGCGGCTTCGATAGTGATGAGAATGCGTTGAGCGTGTTGTGGCAGGGGGGCGGCGTGACGTTGCCAATGGTATCCAAAGAAAAGCTGGCGCGTTTATTAATTGAAATAGTAGCGGAGAGGTTTGATGCAAAAGGTTCAACTAAAAATTCTTGATCCACGTGTTGGCAATGAGCTGCCATTGCCCGCTTACGCCACTGAAGGGTCGGCGGGGATGGATCTGCGCGCCTGTCTCGATGAGGCGCTGGAGATCAAACCGGGCGAGACGCAGCTGATACCGACCGGGTTAGCGATTCATATCGCAGACCCTTCGTTGACGGCGGTATTGTTGCCCCGTTCCGGGCTGGGTCATAAACATGGCATTGTGCTGGGAAACCTTGTGGGGCTGATCGATTCAGATTATCAGGGGCAGCTGTTTGTTTCGTGTTGGAACCGTAGCGACACGCCGTTCACGGTTAATGTCGGCGAGCGCATTGCTCAAATGGTGTTTGTTCCGGTGGTACAGGCAGGTTTTGAAATCGTCGATGAGTTTGACAGCAGTGATCGAGGTACTGGTGGTTTTGGCCATTCGGGGCGTCATTAAACGTTATATTTTGACAGGGAGTGATGCAGGGTGATGAGTCGTAATAAAGTTCCCGCTTCAATTTTCAAGGCGTACGATATTCGTGGCATTGTCGGCGAAACATTGGACGAAGAGGCTGTCTATAATATTGGGCGCGCCATCGGCAGTGAAGCGCAGGTGCGTCAACAGAAGGGTGTGATTGTCGCGCGTGATGGGCGGCTCTCGGGCGAGTTATTTGCTGCCGCATTAACGCGGGGGTTACGTGATACTGGCCGTGACGTGATCGATGTCGGCATGGTGCCCACACCACTGCTCTATTTTGCCACACACCATCTCGGTACCGGTTCGGGTGTGATGGTCACCGGTAGCCATAACCCGGCCAACTACAACGGTTTTAAGATGGTGCTGGGTGATGAAACGCTGGCCGAAGAGGCGATTCAGGGGCTAAGGCGCCGTATCGAACAGGACGACTACTATATCGCTGATGAAGGCAAGTATCGCGCGCTCGATATCATTCCCGACTATGTGGCGAGGGTGGTGGGTGAGATTAAACTATCCGGTCGGCTTAAAGTTGTGGTCGATTGTGGTAACGGGGTGGCTGGGGTTCTTGCGCCGGCGTTATTCAGAAAGCTTGGGTGCGATGTGATAGAACTTTTTTGTGACGTGGATGGTAATTTCCCCAACCATCACCCTGACCCTGGCCAGCCTGAAAACCTGAAAGACATGATCGCGGCGGTGACAGCACATGGAGCCGATCTCGGCTTTGCATTTGATGGTGATGGTGATCGACTCGGTGTCGTGGATGGCCGAGGGCATGTGATCTGGCCGGATCGGCAGATGATGTTATATGCCGCCGATGTGCTCTCTCGTCATCCTAGCGCAGAAATTATTTATGACATTAAATGTAGCAATCATCTCGGAAGCGTGATTGAAGCGCATGGCGGCAAGGCGCAGATGTGGAAGACTGGTCATTCATTGATCAAGGCGAAGATGAAAGAGAGTGGGGCGTTACTGGCGGGTGAGATGAGTGGCCATATCTTTTTCAAGGAGCGTTGGTACGGGTTTGATGATGGCCTCTATACCGGGGCGCGCCTACTCGAGATTTTGACAGCCAGTGATATGACCCCAGATGAGCAATTTGCGACATTACCGGAAGCTTTTAGTACCCCGGAACTGCAGGTGAAGATGGCGGAAGGAGCACATCACGCCTTCATTAAGCAGTTTCTTGCGGAAGTCAGTTTTGATGATGGCAAAGTGACGACGATTGACGGCATGCGTGTTGATTTTGACGATGGCTGGGGGCTGGTGCGCGCTTCAAATACAACACCCTGCCTGGTGATTCGTTTCGAAGCCGATAGTGAAGCGTCGCTGAAACGTATTCAGGGTCTATTTAAAGCGGCGATGCTGAGCATCTCGTCAGACCTTGAGCTGCCATTCTAGTCTGATATTTGATTTAAGACGGTAGTTAAAGAACCTTTTTTGAAGCTTTATTAATTGAGTACTGATATGACACTAGATACAACCTCAGCAATGAATATTGCGCAGGTACTGACAGAGGCGCTGCCTTATATTCAGCGTTTTTCAGGAAAAACCATCGTGATTAAATATGGTGGTAATGCGATGGTTGATGATGCGCTAAAGAACAGTTTTGCGCGCGATGTTGTGTTGATGAAACTGGTTGGAATGAACCCCGTAGTGGTTCATGGGGGCGGTCCTCAGATTGGAGCCTTGCTAAAGAAAATCGGCAAAGAGAGTCGATTTGTAGAAGGGATGCGGGTTACCGATAGTGAAACCATGGATGTAGTAGAGATGGTGCTGGGCGGTCAGGTCAATAAAGAGATTGTCAGCCTGATTAATCAGCATGGTGGGGCAGCGGTAGGGCTTACTGGAAAAGATGGCGCACTTATCCATGCACGAAAACTAACCTTTACCAGCAGTGCACCTGAGATGACTGCATCAGAGATTATTGATATTGGCCATGTTGGCGAAGTCACCAGTATCAATACTGCTGTTGTCGATATGCTGGTGGGGGGGGATTTTATTCCTGTCATCGCCCCTATCGGTGTCGGTGAAGATGGCCAGTCTTATAATATCAATGCTGACCTTGTAGCGGGTAAGGTTGCCGAGGTGCTAGGGGCAGAGAAGCTGATGTTGTTAACCAACACCGCCGGCGTGCTGGATAAAGATGAAAATGTGGTTTCTGGTGTTACCAGAGAAGATGTGGAACACTTAATCGCCGACGGCTCTATCTATGGCGGGATGTTGCCAAAAATACGCTGTGCGCTGGAGGCGGTACAGGGCGGTGTAAGCACAGCGCATATTATTGATGGTCGCGTTGAACATGCGGTGCTGCTTGAGGTGCTGACCAACCAGGGTGTCGGTACCCTGATTCGCAGCAGTTAGCCATTTAGAAATTGATAATCAGGTTTTTTTATTTGCAAAACATGTAGCTATCAATGGGGCTACGGTTAGTAGCTGTTTCCTGACTGGTTTTTTGTCTCCCCCCTGTTTAGAAGCAAGGGGAATGGACGATATAACCAGGTATGAAGATTAAAGCTATCGCCATAACTATTTTATTCTCTTTTTTCTCTTATACTGCTCTGGCTGAGAGCAGTGACTACTGTAATGAAGCAAAAGGTAGTCAACAGTGGGAGCGTGTTGTTTCAAAATATAAATACTTCTCTACCTGGAAAAGTCTACACCGCTTGCGTAGTGGGCTGTGCCAGCAGGTTGAAAGTGGTTCGATTAGCTTGAATGAAGCGGCCACTGTTTTTGAAAAAGAGAAGGCGAAAAAGATGCGCATTCTGCGGGAGCGCATCAATAAAATTAGAGGGCGTAAGCAGCGCGCGCTCTTTGGCTAGTTCCGCCTTCATATAAACTTCAGCGATACACTTCCTTCACTTTCCTGATTTTCCAGGCGATTCTTCGTGCTGGATTCGTATCGCGTTTACCTGGTCGATAGAGGGAGCGTTATGACTTTTCCAGGTTGCTCTGGCGTGGCAGCGTCAGCGAGCATCTCTTCCAGTACGGCGTGAAGGCTGTCCAGAACTTTATGTGCCGAAATGTTTGCGTGGATATGGTAATAATGTAGTTCACATTCGACCGGCGCATGTAGTGCGTCGCGCCTTCCGCTGTTGATCTGTGTCCACGCCAGCGCCGGGAGCTCATACATGGCGCGATCAATACAGATCCAGGCGTTTCTGCTTAACATCACATCGATCGTTCTAAGCCCTGGTAAGCGTATACGAAGAGGCGCTTCGAGTTTCAGTGTTGCCAGCAGTACGGTGTTGTAAAGAGGCGCATCAATCGATGTCTGAACAGTTCGAAGCCTGGGGATATTCTCTATGCGTGTGCTCATGTGATGGTTCAAAGTTCTATGAAATATGTTGCTTATTTTAGCGGCCATCAATAAAACTTCTGAAGAAATCTTCACATCGCTGAGTCGCCTTTTCTAAAGGAGATCAGGCGATACCCGATATTGGAAATATGAGTAAAAACAATCACCAGAATGGTGGCGGTAAAAGGCCGAAGCCACGACAATACGAGTTGTTTGATCGCATCTGCGGCCGCCACCCTCTGCGTTCTGCAGTGCCTGGGGAGTATATCGATTATGCGGTTAAAACGCGACACGGCGGAGAGGTTTTCTATTTCAATTTTTCACTCACGGAAGAGATGGGGTTGCTGCCGGCGGGTCATCGTCGCCACTTGAATAAGAAGCTGAGTGATAAATTGCTACAGATATTTAGCATTGAAGTGATCAATGAGTATGATATTGAGCAAGGTGTCGAGGTACCCATTGAGGAGATCCGCAAAGAAAAATATATGGCGATCCGCTACCTTCAGCTGCAACACCCCGGTCGGTCGGGGCAAACCTCGGGCGATGGGCGTAGCATCTGGAACGGCTGTTTTACGGCGAAAGGGATCACGTGGGATATTTCAAGTTGCGGAACCGGAGTGACAGCACTGAGTTCTGCAACGGCCCATGAAGGGCGACATTCCCGGAGCGGTGATAAGAACGCCTCATATGGAAGTGGGCGAGGCGACTTGCTGGATGGTGTGGGACGGCGATAAGATCCTCTCTGATGGCGGTATTATCAATTACGGTTCGTTGCGTCAGTTTGGGCTTTTCCATCATGAATACCGTTATGATGATGCCGAACGAATGTCAACCACCATCACAGAGCAGAAAAATAAAGCGAAATATATTGTGCAGGCCTTTGCACAGCTTACCGACTATTTACAGCAGGGTGTAAAACGCCCCATTAAGGCGTTCGCCCAAGCCGCAGCAGCGCACTTTTCTTGATCAATATGCGCGGATAAGGAACGAGTTGTTGCTGAATAAAATGGGTTTCAGTGATTTTCATATTGAGCAGTTCCAGTGCGATAAGAAAAGTATCGGGCTGGTGGATGAGTTTCGTCGGATCTTTTCAACATTTGAACGGGCTAAATCCTGCCGCGGACTGTATGCCGTTGGTGATGGCATTAGCTGGGATGCCGTTTTCTGTATGCGCGATATTCTGCGCGAATTACCGCCCTGGTTTCAGTCGGGTAGCGACTGGATGAGCGCCGAACACTTTATTGAGGTGATGCGTTCTGATTATGCTGATGATAAAGATCTGAAGATAACCCCCTACCGAAGACGACAGACACGCGCTTTTCAGAAACACTACTGGACGATCATTGAGCAGGTGGCGCTGCAGGCAGGGGACTCCATGAGTGAGTTATTAGATGAGATGGTGTTCAGGTCGGCAGTGATCAATCGTTATGAGCGTGTGACCGGGGATGCGCTGATTTATGTAGCGAAGCAGCTAATCAAGCTCAACAGAAGCGTTAGCAAAACGCTACTGCATCAGATATTTGAGGACTTTGTTGAGCAGCAGGTGCTGATCCCGGCGGCGAAAGAGAAGCGGTCATCCCTGAGTCAACGGGAAAGGGCACTACAAAATAACAGAAGCTATCAGCGACTGCTCAAGGTGGTTGAAACCTGTCGTGAAGGGATTTAACCCGCAGAGCTTATCGGGATGGGGGTAGCCAGCAAGCGTTTATTGCGACGCGAGAGCTTTTTTATCTGTAGTTCGCGTTTGAGCGCATCGGAGCGGCTGCTGCTGGTCTCGTGATAATGAAGCTTTACCGGGCGACGCGAGCGAGTGTAGCGTGCGCCGAGTGCACTGCTGTTGTGTTCTGTTAAACGTCGCTCAATATTGGTAGTGATCCCGGTGTAGTAGGTGCCGTCACTACATTCAACAACATAGACATACCAGGTGCTGAGCTGCACTGCTTCGGTTAACGGGAGGGGAGTGTCAGGCATTAAGATCTGGAATGAGCTTGCTCTCTAGTCTGGTGATCATATCTTTGAGCCACAGCTTGCGTTTTTTCATGCGGCTTAACTGTAGCTGGTCCGCTTTAATCTCTGAAGTGAGCTGCGTGATGAGTGCGTCTAGATCACGATGTTCAAGGCGAAGTGTCTCAAGACGGAGTTTTATAGCTGATTTTTCATCGGTCTGCTGCATGGTCTGATTGTAATGGAAATGGTGGATAAAGAAATCAGTTTCGTATTCAAAGAGCATTGAATGTTGTTAATACAACTAGCCCTGGTTCTGAATGAAAGGGTTATTTCGTCGCTCCTCTCCAAAACTCGACATGGGGCCGTGGCCAGGGATAAATTTCACATGGTCGCCGAGCGGCAGTAAGCGCGTTTTAATCGCATTGACGAGTGTTTTCTGGTCGCCACGCGGGAAGTCAGAGCGGCCAATCGACCCCTGAAACAGCACATCGCCGACGATGGCAATGGCGTCATCCCTGTTATAAAAGACGATATGGCCTGGGGTGTGTCCCGGGCAGTGCAGCACTTCCAGGGTAACGTTGCCAAAGGTTACCTGATCGCCCTGATTTAGCCAGCGATCTGGTGTGAACCCCTTGAGTGGCGGGAAACCGAACATCTCGCACTGCTGCGGGATGGCGTCGATCCAGAACTGATCCGCCTTGTGTGGCCCCTCAATGGGTAGCTGAAGCCGCTCGACAAGCTCCGCAACGCCCCCGATATGGTCCAGGTGTGGATGTGTCACCAGGATCTTTTCGATCTTGACCCCTGTGATCTGCGCAACTTGCAGAATACGGTCGACCTCGCCGCCAGGGTCGATAACGGCAGCACGCATCGTCTCTTCACAATAGAGTAGTGAGCAGTTCTGCTGCAGTGGCGTAACCGGGATGATCTGGTATTTCATCTGCCTGGCCCTTTAAGGAAATTCGGTAGCGTATCTTGTGCGAAGTGTTGATAACATGCAACTGTGCCAGTATGGCTTGTCCGCTTTGGTGTTACGCAAAGGGTTGTCATCAGGCTGCTTTTCGCTAAAGAGAGGCTGCCGTTGAGAAAGCCGCATAATAACGAGATAGCAGTGAAATGGGGTGTAATCTCGTGGTGAGCAATATTCGGGGTTGTTTGTAGCAAGATTTTCTGTTTTTCTGGGGTGTCTGCTCGCCCATCGGTGGTGTATCCTGCCTCATAAATACTGTGTTACGATTAATCCCAGCGAACCCCTGATTAAGTCTGAATAATTTAAGTCTGATAATTTAAGTCTGGGCAATAAAGATTGTGATTCAAAATATCCAATTTTGTGATGCCCTTTGGGTGCGAGGGGCTAATCGCGCGTAATAGCTCCGTAGCGGAACTATTGCGAAGATTAGCAACGAAAAAGCTGGATGGCCTGGCCCCAAGATGATGGTTCATGACTTAATCAGAGGTTCTCTGACTGTTAGGTTGACTTATAGATGACCGTTGGTTGGGGCTGCGGTGTGAATCTGGGTAACCGGGGGACGTGCCTGCTTCACGCTCATAGCCTGAAGGGTGCAACTCAGATGGGTATTGTTGTTGAGGGGGGGGACCAATGATCAGAGCGTTCAATGTCGCCAGAGGTGTACACACCTCTGTATTGCTGCTGGTGATGGCGTCACTTGCCGCGTGTGGCGGCAGTTCGACGACAGAACCTGATCCCGGCCCATATTCAGTGGGTGGGGCTGTCACCGGACTCGAGAGCGGAGAGAGCGTTACATTAAGTAATAATGGTGGTAATTTTCTGATACTCAGAACCGATACCACTTTCACATTTTCTCGCAAGATAGCGAGCGGTAGTACTTTTCAGGTGACAGTGGACAGCAGCCCCAATAACCAGGTCTGCTACGTGAGTAATGGTAGCGGGACGGTGAGTCGTGATGTGAGTGATGTGATGATTACCTGCTCTGCACCGCCTCCGTCCTATGCGGTAGGTGGTTCTATCAGCGGCCTCAACGGTACGCTAGTCTTAAGAAATAACGGTGGTGATGATCTTTCGCTCACTTCAAACGGCGCTTTTTCGTTTGCCACGCCACTTGCGAGCGGAAGCGGCTATCAGGTAACGGTGTATGACGAACCTGCCAATCAGGACTGCACAGTGAGTGGTGCCAGTGGCACCGTGAGCGGCACCGTTGCCAGCGTGAGCGTGAGCTGTACTACGGATGGCTGGAACCACCCGGCGGATCTTGCCGGAAAGCTCGTCGCCTCGCCCTTGGCGATGGCGCAAGATCAGATTGCACCCCAGGTGGCGATGGATGAGTATGGTAATGCGATTGCGGTATGGTCGCAGTCGGATGGTACTCATACCCAGATCTATATGAGTGATTACAATCTAACGACACCCAATGCTTGGACCCATCCGACCGGTCTCGCAGACCACATCAGTGTTGCTGGTACGAACGCCAAAAGCCCGCAGGTTGCGATGGGGCGTAATGGCAGTAATAATGATGCGGTAATTGTCTGGACACAGCAACACCATTCAAGCCCGACTTTTGGCAAGCCTCATATCTATATGAGCGAATACCGGGGTGGCACATGGGTTCACCCGGCGGCATTAACATCGTATATCAGTTTTCCAGCCTCTGGAGTGGAAGCTTTCGAAGATAAAGCGGTGGCAATGGATGATCTGGGGAATACTATTATTGTCTGGCGCCAGCTGGATGGCACTACGCCGATCATCGATGCCCCCCAGCTTTATGTTAGTGAATACCGGGGGGGCAGCTGGAATCATCCAGCGGGTTTAACAGATCGTTTTAGCTGGCCCGGTCGTCCAGTGCAGGCTTCACCGGATGTCGCAATGGATAACAGTGGCAATGCCATCATCGTCTGGCGTCAGCATTCGGGTGATGGTAATAGTGGAAAATTCCTGATTAATATGCGCGAGTACAGGGGCGGGGCGTGGTCAGCTCTGGTTGACCCTTATAATAATCTCTCTATTTCACCGCGAAGATCCGGTAATTTCTCGAGCCCCAGGGTGGCCATGGATAACAACGGCAACGCAATTATGGTCTGGGATCAGGCGGTATCCGAGGCGCAGCCGCACCCCTACTACCCAGGTAGCGATCCGGTTGAAATTACCCATATTTATAAAAGTGAGTACAGAAATGGTATCTGGGTACACCCTGCCAACGAGGCGGACAATATTAGCCCCGCCGGGCTGAATGCAGTGAACCCACAAGTCGTGATGAATGATAACAGTGAGGCGATCATCACCTGGGAGCAGCCCGATGAGTCGCAAACGCTGCAACTGTTTAAGAGTGAATATCGTCTGAACGCATGGACGTATCCAGCAAGCCTTGCCGATCACTTTACTCCGAACGGTGGCGGCGTGGCAAATAGTGCGCTGGCGATGGATGACAATAGCAATGCCATTATTGCCTGGCGACAGTTTGATGGCTTTAAATGGCGACTTTATAAGAGCGAGTACCGGGCTGCTTCATGGCGCCACCCGGTGAGTCTACTGGACTCAATTAACCCGGGTGTTAGTGCGAATGTCTCATCCACGCCAGCGATTGCCATGGATAACTCGGGCGATGCGCTGATTTTATGGTCTCAGTCCGATGCGGAAGCTCTACCCGTTAATCAGCAGGCCTTTATGAGTGAGCTGCGTTAACGACAGGGCGCTATCGGGTGGTTGTAAATAGATACTGCTGCGGGTTGTTTGATTCTCGCTTTCACCTGTGTGCTTTCTGCCGCTTTGAGATGTTTTGCCGATGAAGAGTCGTTATCCCGTTTTTTCTTTGATACTGCTGTTGCTAGCTGCCTGTGACGCGCCCGAGCCTGTCAAAGGCAGAGCGATCACCAATCAGAGTGGAGAGCAGATCAACCGTTATCACCCACCTGATCTGGTTGCGCAGGGAGGCGAGATTTTTCAGCAATATTGTGCGTCGTGCCACGGTAAAAATGGTGAAGGTGATCCCGAATGGCGCAAACGTGGTGCCGACGGCCTCTTCCCGCCGCCGCCATTAAATGGTACTGGTCACGCCTGGCACCACCCGACGGCATTTCTTCAAAACCGCATCAAAAACGGTAGTACAGCAGGTGGAGGAAACATGCCTGCCTGGGGTAGCAAACTGAATGAAAAAGAGATCGATGCCGTGATCGCATGGTTTCAGTCACAATGGCCTGACCAGCTCTACGCTGCGTGGTATGAGATTGATCAGCGTGCACTACGTCGCTAGCAGGTTATGGAGATGCGCTTGGATGAGTGCGAGATGAGGCAGTGCCAGAATCGACATAGAGAGGATCAATGCAGATGAAAGAGATCACTGGAATTAACCACGTCGGGATTCGTGTTGCCAGCCTTGATGCGGCCAGGGCATTTTATGAGCAGCTCGGTTTTCTCTTTATCGCCGGGCCTCTTGGCCCTGAACCGGTTGCGATTATGGAACACCCTTCGGGGGTAACTATAAACTTTATTCTAAATGCGACAGCGGGAGTGTCGCAAAACATTCTGATGGATGTTGCTGAAAAACACCCCGGCTATACCCATATTGCGCTGGATGTTTCGGACATTAAAGCTGTCGAGGCTGGGTTAAATGAGCGAGGCATTGAGATCACGGAAGGGCCGGTGACCCTCCCCGATGGTGGTGTGATGCTGTTTATCCGGGATCAGGACCGGAATGTGATCGAGTTCCACCAGAACCCAGGCAATGAGTAGGGTGAAGGGATTGTCTGGCCCTCATCCATGCCCTCTCTGTCGTGGTAAACTAAGCGGTAAAATCTTGTAATTCTCATGACGAGCAGTTCACCGTAACCCTCGCCTTTTTAGCCTGTAGCTGTCGAGGTTGGCGATGGTGTTGCCACTCGCTGCTTGTCATCACGCGGTAATGAATATAACCAAATGACAGAAAAACAGATCCATCTCTCCATTGGCGGCATGAGCTGTGCGGGCTGCGTTGCATCGGTCGAGCGGCTACTGCAGGCGGTGCCGGGTGTCGAGAGCGCCGCGGTTAATTTTGCTGAACACACCGCCGAGGTGAGCGGCAGGGTTGATGCGCAGGCGTTGATCGATGCGGTGGTTGCTGGCGGTTATGAGGCGGCTGAGCTACGCGGCACCGAAGAGGAGGCGGAAGAGCAAGAGGCGGCTGCGTTTGCCTACTACGGCCTGCTGCTTAAAAAGGCAGCAGTTGCCGGGCTGGTCGGTTCGTCATTATTTGGCATGATGTTGTTTGGTGTTGCGCCGCCGCTTGAAGGCGGTGGCCGTCTCTTCTGGGCTGCTGTTGCGGCCATCAGCCTGTTTGTGCTGGTCTACTCCGGTGGCCGTTTTTTTTCCGGAGCATGGAAGGCGTTCAAGGCGCATAACGCCAATATGGATACGTTGATCGCACTGGGTACCGGCACCGCGTGGCTCTTCTCCTTTCTGATTCTGCTCTGGCCTGCGCTTGTACCGCCCGAGGCGCGCCATCTCTATTTTGAAGCGGCGATGATCATTATCGCACTGGTTAATCTTGGCGGGGCGCTGGAGATGCGCTCACGTGGCAAGACCTCTGAAGCGATTAAACGGTTGATTGGATTGCAGGTGAAAACTGCGCGCGTGGTGCGTGAAGGGAGAGAGATCGACGTGCCGATTGCGCAGGTAGGGTTAAACGAAACATTGCGGGTGCGCCCCGGTGAAAAGATCGCGGTCGATGGGGTGATCATCGAAGGGCGCTCTAATATTGATGAGTCGATGATTAGCGGTGAACCGCTGCCGCTTGAGAAAAGTGAAGGAGATGAGGTGATTGGCGGCACACTCAACAAGTCCGGCACTTTTCTTTTTCGCGCGACCCGCATCGGTAAAGATACTGCGCTGGCACAGATCATTGAGATGGTGCGTCAGGCGCAGAACGCCAAACCCGCAATCGGACGGCTGGTCGATAAGATCGCTGCGGTTTTTGTGCCGGTTGTGTTACTGATCGCAGTGGCCACTTTTCTGGTCTGGTTTAACTTTGGCCCTGAACCCAGAAGCGCTTATGTGTTGCTGACGACGATGACGGTCTTAATCATCGCCTGCCCTTGCGCACTGGGGCTGGCGACGCCGATTTCGATTATGGTCGGGGTGGGCAAGGCGGCTGAATATGGGGTGTTGATCCGTCATGGTGATGCGCTACAGCGTGCCGGTCAGATCACCACCGTGGTGCTTGATAAAACCGGCACCGTGACCGCAGGGGCGCCAGCCGTGACAAACCTGGTGGTGAGTGACAGCTGGGATGAGGCGACACTGCTGACCCTTGCCGCATCGATCGAGACCGGCTCAGAGCACCCGCTGGCGGAGGCGGTTGTGGCGGCAGCGGAAGCGCGCGGCCTGTCACTATCACAAGTCGAGGGGTTTGAGGCGATTTCAGGCCGCGGGGTGCGGGCAGAGGTTGATGGGCAGCCGCTGCTGTTTGGCAACCGGGGGCTAATGGATGACCACCATATCGATCTGGCCGAGCTGCCTCGTGAGGCCGCCCGCTTTGCCGCCAATGGCGAAACAGCGATGTTTCTTGCCGTCGCTGGCAGTGCGGTGGGGGTTGTGGCTGTTGCCGATCCCATCAAGCCAGATTCAAAGGAGGCAATTGCGCGTCTGCACGCAACTGGAATCAAGGTAGTGATGTTGACCGGTGACAATGCCGCGACTGCGGCTGCGGTCGCGCAGCAGGTCGGGATCGATGAGGTGATCGCCGAGGTGCTACCGGCAGACAAGTCGGCCAGGGTGGCCGCGTTACAGAAAAAAGGCGAAGTGGTTGGCATGGTCGGTGATGGCATCAACGATGCGCCTGCACTGGCACGTGCCGATGTTGGCTTTGCAATCGGCACCGGCACCGATGTTGCGATCGAGAGCGCCGATGTGACGCTGATGCGCGGCTCGCTACACGGTGTGGCCGATGCAATTGCGATCTCAACGGCGACGGTCCGCAACATCAAACAGAATCTCTTTGGTGCGTTTATCTATAATTCGCTCGGCATCCCAGTCGCGGCCGGTATCCTCTTTCCACTGTTCGGGATCCTGCTTAACCCCATTGTTGCTGGTGGGGCGATGGCGATGTCGTCACTGACGGTCGTCTCCAACGCCAATCGCCTGCGTTTTTTCAAGCCTTCAGGGGCGCAGTCGTGATGACCTTTATCGTCAATCTACTCGCCGTGGCCCTGATGGGCTTTATTGTCTGGTGGTTCTTGCTCTCCAGCCCACGGGAGAAAGGTGAGTAGCCATGCGCTGGCTGTTCGGTGAACAGAGTGAGGTTCAGGTGAGACCATTCACGCATGGTAACAGCGCTTTATTTGCCAGATGCAGATGTATCGTGGCAGTCTTATTGTTCACTAAATAAAAAGGCTGCTTTATTCGCTATCCAGAGCGGAATAATCCTGTCTTCTTAAATAATACAGTCAGATCAAACTTAAAGAGAGTATGCAATGAGCTGGTGGGGAAAACTGTTTGGCGGCACCTTTGGTTTTATGCTGGGAGGGCCGCTCGGGGCGCTACTGGGTGCGGCACTGGGGCACGGCCTGGATAATAAGGTGGGGCATATCCGTGGCCGTCAGCGGGTGCAGACGGCATTTTTTACCGCCACTTTTTCAGTGATGGGCCATCTGGCCAAGGCCGACGGAAGGGTCTCTGAGAGTGAGATTCAGATGGCGCGCACTCTGATGGATCAGATGCAGCTCAACCCAACACTAAAGAAGATGGCGATCAAGCTCTTCAATGAAGGTAAGGCGGAAGATTTTCCACTGGATGATGTGCTGGATCAACTCAGGCGTGAATGCATGAGACGGCACGATCTGATGCGCGTTTTTCTTGAGATCCAGCTACAGGCCTGTTATGCAGATGGCAGCCTTGAGCAGGCTGAAAAACGGATCCTGTTGCATATTTGTGAGCGCCTTGGTTTTTCCCGCGCCGAGTTTGATCAGATTGAGGCGATGTTGCGCGGTGGTGGCAGAGGGGGGCGCAGTGGTGGAATGCTGCTGGATGACGCCTATAAAATCCTTGATCTCTCAAAAAATGCGACCGATGCCGAGGTGAAAAAAGCGTATCGAAAACTGACCAGCCAGCACCATCCGGATAAGCTGGTGGCAAAAGGGCTACCGGAGGAGATGATGAAGATTGCCGCCGATAAGACGCATGAAATCCGCACCGCGTATGAGCTGATTAAAAAAGAGCGTGGAATGTAACCTTATGAATTTAAAAAAGAAAAACACCCGTCTGTGACTTGTTTGTGTCAAGTATGCTATTATCTGCGCCCCAGTTCGGTTTTTTCGCTTGTTACTGCTTTAGGAGAGTCCCTTAAATGGCCACAGTTGCCACCAGAAGACCTGTCATGACCCTGTATTCAGAGGACAACTGTCCTTTGAGTCATCGCGTTCGTATTGTGCTTGAAGAAAAAAGCATTACCGCAGATGTGATTAGTGTTGATAAAAACAATCTGCCGGAAGATCTGATCGATCTTAATCCGTACAGCTCTGTGCCGACACTGGTTGATCGTGATCTGGTGCTTTATAACTCACAGATCATCGTCGAATACCTTGATGAGCGCTATCCCCACCCCCCGCTGATGCCGGTGGACCCTGTGTCACGCGCACGCAGTCGCATGATGCTGCACCGTATCGAGCTGGACTGGTATGGTGTACTGGGTGATCTGACTGGCGGGAGCAGCACAAAAGTGGCGGCTGCGCGCAAGACGATTCAGGATGGATTAACGCTGATTGCACCGATCTTTGTTAAGAAAGCATTTTTCATGAGTGATGATTTCTCGTTGATCGACTGCACATTGGCCCCCCTGTTATGGCGCCTCTCTCACTACGGTATTAAGCTGCCAGCACAGGCAAAGCCGGTGCAGGAGTATGCCGATCGCCTCTTTTCTCGTGAAGCCTTTCAGGCCAGTCTGACAGAGGCAGAGAAAGAGATCGGAAGTTAGTTGTCTGGGCGCTATCTGTGACGGCTCGCCATCTGGTTCTGCGGCTGTGACTTACTTTAATTATCGCTGAAATTTGTATTCATGGAAATGACCCCAAGTAGACCTTATCTGATTCGTGCGATTCATGAATGGATTGTTGATAACGATCTAACACCACACATCCTCGTCAATGCGATGGTGCCCGATATTGTTGTGCCGGAAAAATATATTGAGAACGGCCGTATCATTCTTAATATCAATAGCTCAGCGGTGCGTGGCCTTGAGCTGGGTAATGAGTGGATTCAGTTTGATGCCCGCTTTGATGGGCAGTCAATGACGGTGAGTGTGCCAACTGGTGCAGTGCTGGCGATCTATGCGCGTGAAAATGGGCAGGGGATGGTGCTGGAGGAAGAGGATGATGATCTCCCGCCACCGCCGCCGGAGAAAAAGCCTGATCGTTCCCATTTGAAGGTGGTGAAATAGTTTTTCAGCTGTAGGCTTTGTTGCGCTGAGAATAAAAAAGGCCGGGATCATTCATGATCCCGGCCTTTTTTGTGCCAGCAACCTCGAGTGAAGTTGCTGGTCTGGTGATGCGCAGATTAACTCTTCGCGTTACGTTCCTGAGCTTCTTTGATCACTTCGTCCGCAACGTTCTTTGGACATGGCAGGTAATGTGAAAACTCCATTGAGAACTGGCCACGGCCGGAGGTCATGGTGCGCAGATCACCAATGTAGCCAAACATCTCGCTCAGTGGGCAGTCAGCCTTGATGCGTACGCCGGTCACGCCCGCTTCCTGAGATTTGATCATGCCGCGACGACGGTTAAGATCGCCGATCACGTCACCAACATGGTCGTCCGGGGTGAATACGTCGACCTTCATGATGGGTTCAATCAGCTGAGGTCCCGCCTTCGGAATGGTCTGACGGTAAGCCGCTTTAGCTGCAATCTCAAACGCCACAGCTGATGAATCGACTGCGTGGAAGCCACCATCCATCAGCGTAACCTTGATGTCGAGTAGTGGGTAACCGGCCAGAACACCCTTCTCCATGCTCAGCTCAAAGCCCTTCTGCACTGCAGGCCAGTATTCGCGCGGAACGTTACCACCGGTTACCTTCGACTCAAACTCAAAGCCGCTACCCGGTTCGCCCGGCTCGATGATGTAATCGATCTTCGCGAACTGACCCGAACCACCCGACTGTTTCTTATGGGTGTATGAATCTTCAGTGGTCTGGGTGATGGTTTCACGGTAGGCAACCTGTGGCTTACCCACCTCCAGTTCGATGCCGTGAGTACGCTTCAGGATGTCGACCTTAATATCAAGATGTAACTCGCCCATTCCCTTTAGAATGGTCTCGCCAGAATCTTCGTCGGTCTCGACGCGGAATGACGGATCTTCCTGAACCATCTTGCCGATGGCAATGCCCATCTTCTCAGATCCACCTTTATCTTTTGGCGCAACCGCGATCGAAATAACGGGATCCGGGAAGACCATTGGTTCCAGTGTCGCCGGATTTTTTGGATCACACAGGGTGTGACCGGTCTGAACATTTTTCATGCCAACGATGGCAACAATGTCACCCGCCTGAGCACTATCCAGCTCAATGCGGTCATCTGCATGCATCTCGACCAGCCGGCCGATACGCTCGGTCTTGCCGGTGAAGGTGTTCAGAATGGTGTCGCCTTTATTCAGCTTACCGGAGTAGATGCGGATAAAGGTCAGCGCGCCAAAGCGGTCATCCATAATTTTGAATGCGAGTGCGCGGAAAGGCTTATTGACATCGACGGTTGCAAATTCACCGGTGGCATTACCTTCCATATCCACTTCAGGCTGCGGTTTTACTTCGGTAGGGCTCGGCAGGTAATCAACCACACCGTTCAACATTGGCTGAACCCCTTTGTTTTTAAAAGCTGAACCACAGAATGTTGGGAAAAAATCGAGGTTGATGGTGCCCTTGCGGATGCAGCGCTTAAGGTCATCAATCGAAGGCTGTTCACCTTCAAGATATTTTTCCATTAGATCGTCGTCCTGATCTAGCGCAGTTTCGACCATCATTTCGCGATACTCTTCCGCTTTCTCTTTGTATTCATCTGGAATATCGGTGATCTCATATTTCATTGGATCACCGGAGTCATCCCAGATCCACGCCTTCATTTCCATCAGGTCGATGATGCCAACAAAATCATCTTCAATACCGATCGGCAGCGTCATGATCAGCGCGTTGGCACCGAGTACTTTTTTGACCTGATCAACGACGCGGTAGAAGTCTGCGCCCATGCGGTCAAGTTTGTTGACATAGATAATACGCGCCACTTCTGACTCATTGGCATAGCGCCAGTTGGTTTCAGATTGAGGCTCTACCCCGCCTGAGCCACAGAAGACACCGACGCCACCATCGAGCACTTTCAGTGAGCGGTAAACTTCAATGGTGAAGTCAACGTGTCCTGGGGTATCGATGATGTTAAAGCGGTGATTGTTCCAGAAACAGGTGGTCGCCGCCGACTGAATCGTGATACCACGCTCCTGCTCCTGTTCCATGAAATCGGTGGTCGCCGCACCATCATGCACTTCGCCCAGTTTATGAATTTTACCGGTCAGTTTAAGGATACGTTCAGTGGTGGTGGTCTTGCCGGCATCGACGTGTGCGAAGATCCCGATGTTTCTGTATAGCGATAGGTCTGTCATGTTAGTACTCTAATGTTTAAATAAAGGTTCGGTTAATAATAAAAACGTTCCAGATGGACGACAATCAGTAGCCGGCAGTCGCCATCGAGTAAAATATATCGCCACCCAGAACCTCTGCCCCAAAACCTCTGCCCAGGGGGCAAAACAGTGATCAGCCGATGCCTCGCGGATGATGATCTATCAGATGCCAGTGGCAGCTGGTCGCGAATTGCTCGGGCGGCCAGCATTTGAAAAGGGCGCATTTTACCTGAAAACTTTGTAAAAACAGAGGCTTTTCATCAATATTGGTGGATATTATGTAGTGGATTTTCCTCACAGGTTTTGACTATTCACCAGTCTGATTGTAACTTGTTGTTTTTAATCGGCAATATTTTCAAGGCTCTCACGTTAAAGGAATTCAGATGGAATATGCGTTTAAGCTCGATTTCAAGGTGCGCGATTACGAATGCGATATTCAGGGGATTGTCAATAACGGTGTCTACCAGAACTACCTGGAGCACGCACGGCACGAATATCTGCTTGTCTCCGGGGTCGATTTTGCAGCACTGGCCAGAAATAAAATCAATCTGGTGGTGGTACGAGCGGAACTCGACTACAAGATTCCGCTGCAGAGTGGCGATGAGTTCTGGATCGGCCTCAATACCCGGAAAAGCTCAAAGGTGCGCTTCGAATTTCTACAGGATATCTACCGTCGTTCGGACAACCGGCTTGTGATGAGGGCAAAAATTACCGGCACCTCAATTAATGAGCGGGGGCGACCTTTTCTGCCCGCGGAGATCGCCGGGCTGTTTGAGGCGGGCTGATCTCACCCGAATAAAACATTATTAAAAGCGTGGTTTTTTGCTACAGTTGTTTGGCAGGTACGCCGATAATGAGTTTATGTGTGCCTGATGCGCACGAAATGCGATAAGGGATAACATGCAGCGCTATTTTCTGATCATTGCCGGACTCTTTTTTGTCGCCCTGGGCGGCATTGGGGTGGTCGTACCGGGTCTACCAACGACGGTTTTTATCCTGATGGCAGCTGCCTGCTTTGCCAAATCCTGTCCCGCACTGCACCACTGGTTGCTCGAAAGCAGGCTCTTTGGGCCGGTGATCTATCACTGGGAAAAAAACCGGGCGATCCCGCGTCGTGCGCGAAAGATGGCGTTGTTGATGATCGGCACGGTTGGGGTTTTCTCGGTCTATCTGATAGAGGGTTTCTATCTGAAGCTCTTTGTGGCGGTGATGCTGATTATTCCCGTGGTGATACTGCTGCGACTCAGGACGGTTGATGAAGCGCTGCCGATCGTTCGCAAAACCACGATCCGATAATCCCCCTGGTTTCATTGTTAGCGCCGTCGCCTGCGGGGCGGTGACGGCTGCGCAGTAGCGCCTCGGTTGCGCGCCCTTCCGCTCTGTTTTTTACCTGCGGTAGCTTTTTTATTGGGTGTCGCTTTGACCTGTTGAGCGCCTCGTCTGTTGCCGCACCCCTGCGGTTGCCAGGTCGGCACCAGGTGCTGTTTGCCGTTGCCGATGAGATCGGCGCGCCCCATCTTCTTGAGTGCCTCACGCAGCAGCGGCCAGTTTTCCGCATCGTGATAGCGCAAAAAGGCTTTATGCAGGCGGCGTTTCCGATCGCCTTTGGCCGTGAGCACCTGCTCTGATTTTCGATCCACCTTCCGTAGCGGGTTTTTCTCGGTGTGATACATCGCCGAGGCGATCGCCAGCGGGGTGGGGATAAAGGCCTGCACCTGGTCGAGCCGAAAGCTGTTTTTCTTGAGCCACAGCGCCAGTTGCAACATATCTTTATCGCCGGTACCGGGGTGTGCAGAAATGAAATAGGGGATCAGGTACTGCTCTTTTCCAGCCTGCTTCGAGTAGCGGTCAAACATCTGTTTGAAGCGATCATAGGTGCCGATGCCGGGTTTCATCATCTTGCTGAGCGGCCCCTGTTCGGTATGTTCGGGTGCGATTTTGAGATAGCCGCCGACGTGATGCGTCACCAGTTCTCTGACATATTCTGGTGAGCGGATCGCGAGATCGTAACGTAGCCCGGAGGCGATAAAAATCTTTTTGATCCCCGGCAGGCTGCGTGCGCGGCGATAGAGGTTGATCAGCGGTTTGTGGTCGGTATTCAGATTGGAGCAGACATCGGGGTAGACGCACGAAAGGCGGCGGCAGGCCGACTCGATCTTCGCGCTCCTGCATTTAAGCCGATACATGTTGGCCGTCGGCCCGCCAAGGTCGGAGATGTTGCCGGTAAAACCGGGCACACTATCGCGGATCACTTCGATCTCGCGGATGACTGAATCCTCGCTGCGGCTCTGAATAATGCGCCCTTCATGTTCGGTGATCGAGCAGAAGGTGCAGCCGCCAAAACAGCCGCGCATGATGTTGATCGAATGGCGGATCATCTCCCATGCCGGCATCCTGGCCGCTTTGTAACTGGTGTGCGGTTTGCGCGTGTAGGGTAACTCAAAGACGCGATCAAACTCATCACTCTCCAGCGGTATCGGCGGAGGGTTGAGCCACACATAGCGTTTACCGTGTTGCTGCATCAATGCACGCGCATTGCCGGGGTTGGTTTCGAGATGAAAGACGCGCGAGGCGTGGGCGTAGAGTACTTTATCGTTCACTACCTGATCAAAGTCCGGCAGGCGAATAACCGTTTTATTGCGATCTTGCTTCTGCACGCGCGGCATAAACTGCACCACCTCTTCACCGGTGTTGTTGCTGCCCCTCTCTTTTTTGTCGCACGCGGCTTCGTGAGCGTAAGGGTCGATCGGCGGATCGATGCGCCCTGGCTGATCGACCTGTGTCGAGTCTTTTACCTGCCAGCCAGGAGGGATCTGTTGCGTCATAAACGCGGTGCCGCGCACATCGGTAATCTGCTCGATCAGTTCGCCCGCCGCGAGACGGTGCAGCACCTCGACAAAGGCGCGTTCCGCGTTACCAAAAATCAACATGTCGGCCTTGGCGTCCGGCAGGATCGAGCGCCGTACCTTGTCGGACCAGTAGTCATAATGGGCGATGCGGCGCAGGCTCGCTTCGATCCCGCCGATGATAATCGGCACCCCCTTAAACGCTTCGCGCGCCCGTTGTGCATAGACGATCACTGCGCGGTCGGGGCGTCTGTCGGGCGCGCCATCGGGGGTGTAGGCGTCGTTGCTGCGAGTGCGCCGGTCAGAGGTGTAGCGGTTAACCATCGAATCCATATTGCCGGCGGTGATACCAAAGCAGATGTTCGGTCTGCCAAGTACCTGAAAGGCGGCGGCATCGTGCCAGTCGGGTTGGGCAATAATACCGACACGGAACCCCTGCGCCTCCAGTAGTCGCCCAATCAGCGCCATACCAAAACTGGGGTGGTCGATATAGGCGTCGCCAGTCACCAGAATAACGTCGCAGCTATCCCAGCCAAGATCCTCCATCTCTGCGCGTGACATCGGGAGCTGCGGCGCATTGCCGAAACGTTTGGCCCAGTATGGGCGGTAAGAGAAGAGGTGTGTGGCTTTTTGCATAATGGACCGGGTGTGATGCGACAAGGTGCTGTTTGTCAGCTAATAGTCGGCATTATACGCCACTTTAGTGGGCGCCATGATGTGCATCGAGAGCTGCCTGCTAAGCAGCGTTAAAATCAGCGGCTAATGGGTTTCAACAGCACTTTCGAGTTTCGCTGCAGATTATAGAGTTCACGCCGTTTAACCGGCAGCGATTTAACATCACTGTTCACAAAACCGCGTTCGCGAAACCAGTGAGCGGCACGTGTCGTTAATGTAAACAGCTGCGATAGCCCCTGTTCCGTGGCGCTACGTTCAATCGCATTGAGCAGGCTGTCGCCGTACCCCATCCCTTGGTAATTGGCATGAACCACCAGGCAGGCGAGTTCACCCACCGCATTATCACACAGTGGGTGGAGGGCGGCACACGCGATAATCATGCCGTCGCGCTCGACGATAGTGAAGTCACTAATCTCCATCTCAATATTTTCGCGTGAGCGCCGCACCAGCAGCCCGGCGGCCTCCTGCGGTTCAATCAACGCCAGGATGCCGCCGACATCGTCGATGGTTGCACGCCGCATCCCTTCATACTCATCCGCAGTAATCAGTGTGCCGACGCCGTCGCGGGTGAATAGCTCCTGTAGCAGCGCGCCGTCGCGATGGCGGTCGATCAGGTGGGCGCGCTGTGTACCGTTACGGCACGCCTGTACCGCAGCCTTGAACGGCTCGATGATCTCGACGGGTAGTTTGCGCCTGCCGCTGAGCGTCGCCTCCGCTTCGCTCAGTGTCAACTGGCGTAGCAGCCGTTTTCTGGAATCGAGCAGCCCTTTGCCATCGACCAGGCAGATCAGTTTATCCGCCTTCACCGCCGCGGCTGCCGCCGTTGCCACTTCGAGAGCAGTGAGGTTAAAGATCTCGCCCGTCGGTGAATAGCCGGTGGGGGATAGCAGTACAATCGCACCATCATTGAGCTGATGTTCGATGGCCTCATGATCGATACGCCGCACCTCGCCGGTGTGCAGGTGATCCACACCATCACGAATACCGAGCGGCCGCGCAGTCACGAAGTTGCCGGAGGCGACCCGGATGCGCGCCCCTGCCATTGGTGAGTTGGCGAGCCCCATCGAGAGCAGTGCTTCGATCTCAAGCCGCACGGTGCCGCTCGCCTCTTTGACGCAGGCGAGTGCGGCATCATCGGTAATGCGTAGCCCGTTAACATACTTGAATGAACTTTTGCGCGCCCTGAGGCGCTGCTCGATCTGGGGGCGTGCGCCATGCACCAGCAGCAGGCGGATGCCCAGGCTGTTGAGTAGCGCGAGGTCGTGGGTCAGCGTCGCGAACTGTTTGTCAGCCACCACTTCGCCGCCGAAGACGATCACAAAGGTGCGGCCACGAAAGGCGTTGATGTAAGGGGCTGACTGGCGAAAGCCGTCCACAAACTGCTGCATCTCTTTTTTATCCTGGGTCTTGTCTGGCACGGGGTGCTCCGTGGTCAATTATCGTGTGATATCAGCGCTGACTGATTTTACCCAACTTGTTGCTGTGGCGCCCAGTTTTATCTACTGGTGATGTGTTGTCGTCTCGAATCATCTGAGACTCCAGGTTGATGAAGTCCTGGTGGCGGCTGTCCAGCATCTGCGAAAGCTGGATATTCCCTAGCGCGTTTAACATATTACTGGGCACCTTGGGGTTATCGGCAGCAAGCTCATGAATCAGCGCCTTTACTTTGGCGCGGGTCATGTTCTTCTGCGAGCCGCAGAGGTTGCACGGGATGATCGGGAACTGCTGTGCCTCAGCATAGGCTGCAATATCCTGCTCCTGACAGAGCGCCAGCGGCCGGATTACGATGTGGCGTTTACTATCGGTCAGCAGCTTGGGTGGCATCGAACGGATCTCGCCACTATAGAGCATCGACATCAGTGTGCTTTCGATCAGGTCGTTACGGTGGTGGCCAAGGGCGATTTTATTGAAGCCGTGATCACCCGCATAGCGATAGATGTTGCCGCGGCGCAGGCGTGAACACATTGAACAGTAGCTCTTGCCCGGTTGGACTTTGTCGATCACGATCGAGTAGGTGTCCTGGCGATCGATATAGTGAGGGATCTCTCTCTCCGCCAGCCATGCGCGCAGTGCGCTATCGTCCCATCCCGGCTGCGACTGATCGAGCGTATAGGAAAACAGCTCAAACCTGTTGTGCGAACGAATACGCAGTTTGTTGAGCAGCGTTAGCAGCGTGAACGAATCTTTGCCGCCAGAGAGGCAGATCATCACGCGGTCGCCACGCTGAATCATGTTGTAATCGGCGATCGCCTTGCCGGTGTAGTGCAGTAATTTTTTTTCTATTCTGGATGGAGGCATAGCTGTCTGTCGCCCTGGGTGGTGCATTTAAAGCGGAGGATTTTACGCTATCTGGCACAGCAATTCCTCTGCTCCTGTCCGGGTTATCAGCGTGCCAGCCGTGGTCTGCATCGCAACAGCAGGGCAAATCTGCTATCTTTGCCCCTTTTAGCGCAGAGATTAATCAGAGGTTTCCAATGCCCGCATATCGTTCCCGCACCTCCACCCACGGCCGCAACATGGCCGGTGCCCGCTCACTGTGGCGTGCCACCGGTATGAAAGATGATGACTTTGGCAAACCGATCATCGCGGTCGCCAACTCCTTTACCCAGTTTGTACCGGGCCATGTCCACCTGAAAGATATGGGGCAGCTGGTGGCGCGCGAGATCGAAAAGGCGGGCGGTGTCGCGAAGGAGTTTAATACGATCGCGATCGATGACGGCATCGCGATGGGTCACGACGGCATGCTCTACTCACTGCCTTCGCGTGAACTGATTTCGGATTCGGTGGAGTACATGGTCAACGCTCACTGCGCCGATGCGCTGGTCTGCATCTCCAACTGCGACAAGATCACGCCGGGCATGCTGAACGCTGCGCTGCGCCTCAATATTCCTGTTGTGTTTGTTTCAGGTGGCCCGATGGAGTCGGGCAAGGCGGTTATTCAGGGCAAGGTGGTCCACCTTGATCTGGTCGATGCGATGGTGTCGGCGGCTGATGCCAGTGTTAGCGATGAAGATGTGGCGACGATGGAGCGCTCCGCCTGTCCAACCTGTGGCTCCTGTTCCGGCATGTTTACCGCCAATTCGATGAACTGTCTGACCGAAGCGCTGGGTCTGTCGCTGCCGGGAAATGGTTCGATGTTGGCAACGCACGCCGACAGAGAGGCGCTGTTTCTCAGCGCTGGTCGGCTTGCGGTGACGCTGGCGAAAAACTATTACGAGCACGGTGATGAGTCGGTGCTGCCACGTAACATTGCGACAAAGGCGGCGTTCGAAAATGCGATGTGCCTCGATATTGCGATGGGTGGTTCGACCAACACCATCCTCCATCTGCTGGCGGCGGCGCAGGAGGCGGGTGTGGATTTTACCGTGGACGATATCGACCGTCTGTCGCGCAAGGTGCCGCAACTCTGCAAGGTCGCGCCGAGCACACAGCTTTACCATATGGAAGATGTGCACCGTGCCGGTGGTGTGATGGCCATCCTCGCCGAGCTGGATCGTGGTGGTCTGATCAATCGTGATGTCAATGTTGTACATGCCGCAACAATGGGTGATGCGCTGGCAAAATGGGATGTGGTTAACTCTGATGCTCCACCGCTCCACAGTTTTTATAAAGCCGCACCAGGCAATGTGCCGACCCAGCAGGCATTTAGTCAGGATAAACGCTGGGAGACGCTTGACCTGGATCGCGAAGGGGGCTGCATTCGGAACATGGCGCACGCCTACAGCCGCGAAGGTGGTCTCGCCGTACTTTACGGTAACATCGCAACCGATGGCTGTGTGGTAAAAACAGCCGGTGTTGATGATGATAACCTTACCTTTAGTGGCAAGGCGCGTATCTTTGAGAGTCAGGACGATGCGGTGGCCGCAATCCTCGGCGATGAGATTAAAGCGGGTGATGTGGTGTTGATCCGCTACGAAGGGCCGCGTGGCGGGCCGGGAATGCAGGAGATGCTCTATCCCACCAGCTATTTAAAGTCGAAAGGGCTCGGCAAGGCGTGCGCGTTGATCACCGACGGCCGCTTCTCTGGTGGCACCTCGGGGCTATCGATCGGTCACACCTCACCCGAGGCGGCTGAAGGGGGGGCAATCGGGCTGGTGGAAGAGGGGGATACAATAGAGATCGATATTCCGAATCGCACCATCAATGTTGCGATCTCTGATGACGAGCTTGCCTCTCGCCGAGCTGCAATGGAGGCGAAAGGGGCTGCTGCGTGGAAGCCGGCTGCTCGTGAGCGCCATGTGAGCGCAGCGCTGCGCGCTTATGCCGCGATGGCGACCAGCGCCTCAAAAGGGGCGGTGAGGGATGTGTCGCAGCTGGAGCGGTAAGGCTGCTGGTCGAGCGTTCCCCTTCCTTCACGATGTGAGCGCTGTTCCGTTTTTTCTTAAACCCATTGATTAATATTAAGTTAGCTGCGCGCCTGTTCTGCATGGTCAAACAGGCGCGTTGCTATCTCCACTTGCCCCTCTTTTGACTATAGAAAAACCCCGAATTGTCCGCCATATAAGGTAAGAGTGGTTTTTTGCCTCGTCGCGAACCGGCTGTCGTTTTCTGCAGGACAAGGAGGATTAACGATGCGCAAGCTGAGCAAGTTACTGGTGACATTTGTGCTCGTTGCATTCAGTGCAGTGGGTGTGGGTGCGGAGCGGAACAAGGCTTCGCTAGTGGCATCATTGATGCAGCAGTCGGGCATGGCCGCGCAGATTGAGTTGATCCCGGAGCAGGTCAAAATGGGTATCCGCGACTCAGCGCGTCGGGGTGCGCCGATGGATGTGGTGATTCAGGATAAACTGATTGGATCGCTCGACACAAAATCGCTAAATCGAGATCTGCAGACGTATCTTGTGGAGCAGATCTCTTTTGATGAGATCAGGCAGGTAATGGCGTGGCTGGAGTCGCCTCTGGGTAAGAAGGTTGTGGCGATGGAGATTCATGCCTCGCAGCCAGAGATGATGTCGAAGATGTTTAATGTCTCTCAGACGGAGCGCGCGCGCCCCGGTCGGGTTGAGCGTGTGCATCGCCTTGGTGAGGCTGTGTTATCCAAAGAGCGCACCAGGGATCTGATGATCAATATCCAGACCTTTTTTGGTATGGCTATGGTTGCAGAAAGAGGTACAACGCAGCCTGTTAGCTATGGTGCTACACGTGACAACATGGCGCGTGCAATGGCCCCCATGTGGGATGAGCTGGACCAGGTGGTGGTGATGATGTATCTATTTACCTATCAGGGGTTGAGCGATGCAGAGCTTGACCAGTATCTTGAGTTTGCTGAGTCGGGTGTCGGCAGGCGATATAACCGCGTGCTTTATGAAGGGTTGAGCCGCGCCTTTTCAAATGCAGGCCGGTCGCTACGCCAGTCGTTAAAGTCCGCCTGCCGTGTGCGTCAGAAAGGGTGTGATGGCACACACCCTTACCCGTTAGTGTGATGAATAAGCGGGTAAAACAGGCGCAGCGCTCTGGTAGCCTTCTGGGCTTTGAAAGGCTGCGCCAGTAAGTCGAGTCATTATCTATTATATCCTTTTTTCATTGAGCGCTGTGTGAATAGCGCATCATCCAGTCCGACGTTGACCTCTATCTTTTTCATGTCGTAGTGAATGAAGGCGTCACTGTTTGTATCTTCGATCGCGACCCGGTCCCAGATCCACGCCTTGCCATCGCGCCGCCATTTAATAAACTGCTGTTTGGTTTTATCGTTGCGTTTATCATAAAAATCAACTCTGTATAGTGAGCAGTCGTCAGGATTACTGCTTTTGTTGAACCAGAAAGTGCGCTTGCTGTAGACGGGGTCTTCTGCTGGCTTAAAATCGACCAGGTAATAGGATCGCCCTTCTACGGTTTTTTCACCGGCGAAGGTGTGCGTATCCTCGTGAGGTTCGCGCAGTCGTAGATCTTCATCTTTGATGATCCACTCTTTGGTCTCCGGATCACGCGGGGTGATACGGCGCACCTTTCTCAGATCGGGCAGGTAGATCCACTGCGCTGTTGATTTTCCACTGGCTCCTGTATGCCCCCAGCGCATAAAGGCAAGCCCTTTGTCTTTGAGTGGTGTCTCGGTGAAGAGCAGCACCTTGTCTACAACCCCGCCTGCACCGCCATAATATTTCCATAGGCGGGTGTATTCACTTACCTGCTCTTTTCCCCCGGCCGCCTTGAGGGTGATCTGCATCTGTGAACGCTGATCATCACCAGCATATTTGTAGTAGCACTGGTTAATAATCTCATCAACAGAGGAGGGATGATTGGCCGCTACAGTTGTGCTAATGAGCGTGCAGAGTGAGAGTAATGATGTTGTGCAAAGTGTTCCAGCAATCGCCTGCTTGTTCATGATGGCTCCCCGGTTGATAGTGCTAAGGTTGTCTGAATCAGCTCGTCTTTAATGCAGTCTACAAATGAGACGGCCATTTGGCTATCAAATAATATTCGGTTAAATGAACTTTTCCTGTTATTAGCTGGTCTATAAATGTGCCTGAGAATAGCGGTTTTGCTGGATTTGACGGCCGTAGATGGGAGGAGTATAACTATGTCTACTAAGGCTTCCCATGGAAGAGTCAATAGTATAACGGAAATGGAAACTCAGCACGGAGTGCGCGTTAAATGAGGGGTAGGTGAAACCTATCCCTTTTTTTTATCTGTGAGATAGTGTCTGAGTGTGGAAAGCAACAAATAATCTATGAGGAAAGATATGAAATCTAAAGTGCTTGTTACATCATTAGTTATGGCGTCAGCGATCTCGGTGGTACATGCCGCGGGTGGTCTGGAGAGTGAAAAACAGAAATTCAGTTATGCAGTGGGTGTACAGATTGGGCAGGACTTAAAACGTAACGGTATGGAGATTGAAGCCGATGCCGTTGCAATGGCGATCGATGATGTCTTCTCTGGTAAGCCATCTAAATTGACGGTTCCCGAGATGCAGGCACTGTTTGCAGATTTTCAGAAGCGCGAAGCGGCCAAAAAAGAGCTGGCAGGGAAGATGAACAGAGAAGAGGGCGAAAAATTTCTTGCCGAGAATAAAGGTAAAGAGGGAGTTGTTGAGCTACCAAGTGGGTTGCAGTATAAAGTAATTACTGCCGGTACAGGCAAGCAGCCAACTGCAACGGATACCGTCACGGTTCACTATCGCGGTACATTGATTAATGGTACTGAGTTTGATAGTTCATTTAAGCGCGGCGAGCCGGCCACGTTTCCTGTTAATGGCGTGATAAAAGGGTGGACGGAGGCGCTACAGCTCATGAAAGAGGGGGCAAAGTGGCAGCTGTTTATCCCTTCAGATCTGGCCTACGATTCTCGCGGTGCGGGCGGCAATATCGGTCCAAATACAATGTTAATGTTTGATGTTGAACTGTTGAGCGTTAAATAACAGCGGTCTAAATAGCGTCTGTTCTGATGGTCGGGCATGGCAGGGATGATATGCCCTCATCGACTAAAGGTGGCGCTGCCGATGAGTTTGATGAGCAGTTGTGGATTCTGTTGCGCGAAAACCCAGCCGGGCTAAGTGAATATGATCTCTTTGCTCTGCTCAGTAAAAGAGGTGATAGCCGCTTCGATATCTCAGCGCTTCATGACACCTTTGCACTTTTCTGTTCTCATTTTCGCCTTTTTAATGCGCTCTACCGTCTGCGTGAAAAGCTATGGGCACAGCAGCGCGGCCTGCTTGAAATTACTCCATTGCTGATAATTGTCCGTCCGTATGATGCTCTGTTGGTAAATAAAAATCATCTGGGTGAAGTCGATGCGCTGCGTGACTACTATCTCGATAACACCCAGCTGGAGCAGACGACCCCACAAGCGTTAGCGCACATGCTCGATAAATTCTGGGCGCGACTAAATGGTTCAGCGCGGCGGCATCAGGCGCTGGCGGTGCTGGGGCTGAGTGACCCTGTTGGTGCAACTGAAATCAGAGAGCATTATCGACGCCTGGTGATGGCGCATCACCCTGATCGTGGTGGCGATACTGCGCGCCTGCAGATGATCAACGCAGCGATGGCTGTGTTGCGTGAATGAGGGCGAGTCATGGCTGGCTCTCTCTATTCACTTGGCAAAGCCAGAAATAATTTCTAGAATTTGAGCCCCTTGCACGTTACAGACATGAAAGAAATATTAGCCATTTTTGCTCGTGATTGTCTCTTGCAAAGCGCTCAATTTATAATTCACTGTAGATGATAACCTTAAAAACAAAGGCCGTTTATGTCTCACCAGCAGAGTATACAGAAGCTTTATCAATCGATTAATCGGCACATTATTGGACAGCAGCGGCTGGTTAACCGCCTCCTGATTGCGCTGCTGGCGGACGGTCATCTACTTGTTGAAGGTGCGCCGGGTCTGGCCAAGACGCGCGCCATCAAGGTGTTGGGTGAAGGGATCGAAGGGGATTTCCATCGGGTGCAGTTTACCCCTGATCTGCTCCCTGCAGACCTCACGGGTACCGAGGTGTTCCGGCCGCAGGACGGCTCTTTTACCTTTCAGCAGGGGCCGCTGTTTCACAACCTGGTGCTGGCCGATGAGATCAATCGTGCCCCGGCCAAGGTGCAGTCGGCACTATTGGAGGCGATGGCGGAACGCCAGATCACCGTCGGCTCAGTCACCTATCAATTACCAGAACTGTTTCTGGTGATGGCGACGCAGAACCCGATCGAACAGGAGGGGACCTACCCGTTGCCGGAAGCGCAGCTCGACCGCTTTCTGATGCATGTCACCATCGGTTACCCGGATGCGGCTGCCGAGCGCGATATCCTGCATCTGGCGCGTGGCGAGGCGCGTGACGGTATCACGCACACCGATACGGCAGCACCGCTGGTGACACAGAAAGCGCTCTTTGCCGCACGCAAAGAGGTGCTTGATGTTTACATGGCCGAAAATGTTGAAGAGTATCTGATGCAGATTGTGCTTGCGACACGTAACCCGGCAGCCTATGACGAGCAGCTCGGACGCTGGTTGCAATTCGGCGGCAGCCCGCGCGCCACCATCGCGCTGGATCGCTGCGCGCGCGCCCATGCGTGGCTGGATGGCCGTGACTTTGTCGGCCCGGAGGATGTGCAGGCGGTGGCTTACGATGTACTACGCCATCGGATACTGTTGAGTTATGAGGCGGAGGCCGATGGTGTCACCCCCGGTCGCTTTATTGAGATGCTGCTGGCGCATGTCGCAGTGCCCTGAACGATCATCATGGTGTTTAAATCTATTGCACAATGGTGGCATCGCACGGCATTGCGGGACGATGCGGCAGATGGTGCAGGCGCTTTAGCTGTTACTTCCTCCACTATCGATGCTGCGCCCTTCAATCCGGTTCGACTCGATAAGCAGTCACTGATCGCACTGCACCATCAGGCCGCAAGCCTGTCGTTAACGGCATTAAAGGTGCGTGCGGTGCAGAGCGGGCAGTATCTCTCCTCCTTTCGTGGTCGCGGTATGGAGTTTGATGAGGTGCGCCCCTATCAGTCCGGGGATGATGTACGCACACTCGACTGGCGTGTGATGGCGCGGACGGGAAAGGCGCACACCAAACTGTTTCGTGAAGAGCGTGAGCGGGCGGTGCTGCTCTGGGTCGATAGCCGTAGTGCGATGTTTTTTGCAACAAGAGGTGCCTTTAAGTCTGTGATTGCAGCGCGTGCAGCCGCACTGCTGGCGTGGGCAGCAGTGAAACAGGGGGATCGCATTGGCGGCTTGATCTTTTCAGAGCAGCAACATGAGGAGCTGCGTCCGCAGGGTGGCAAACATGCAGTGTTGCATCTTATTCAGCGGCTGGTTGCACAGGAGCAGGCGAGCTGGTTGCAGCTAAAGCGCGTGCATGATGCGCGTACGGCAAGCGAGGCGGCGTTGCAGTCGCTTCTGCGTCTGCGTCGGGTCGCACGCCCTGGCAGCCTGGTTGTGCTGTTAAGTGACTTTCGTGATGTCGATGAGCGTAGTGAGCTGCATCTTGCTCAGCTGGCGCGTCACAACGATGTGGTGATGTTTTTTATTTATGATGAGCTGGAGGCGCACCTGCCGCCAGCCGGACTTTACCGAGTGGGTGATGGTGAGCAGAGCGTCACACTCGACACGACGGCGGCTGCCACGCGCGACCGTTATCATCAGCGATTTATTCAACGTCGCGATGCTTTACAGGCGTTATGCCGCCGCCACGGAATCTGCTTTATCCCCTGCGAAACGACGCAGCCGTTAGCGCAGCGATTGCGTGACGGTCTGGGTCTGCGTGGTACTGCATGATGGGCGAGGGTGTGCAGGATACGGCGCTGCCGCTGCGAGATATTCATCTGCCAGAGGCGATATCATGGTGGCCGCCAGCACCGGGGTGGTGGCTATTGCTGGCGATAATGTTGACTGGCGCACTGCTGGTGTGGTGGTGGCGCGCACATCAGGCAGCCGTGCGTGTGCGTGCTGTAGCATTGAATGAGTGGCAGCGCCTGCTGGTTGAGTTTCAGCAGCAGCAAGATGCCAGTCGGCTGGTACGGGAGCTCTCCATCCTGCTGCGCCGTGTCTGCCTCAGCTACTACCCACGTACCACGGTGGCCGGGCTCACTGGCGAGGCGTGGTTACGTTATCTGGATAGCGCACTCCCTTTGCCGCAGACAAACCCCTTTAGTGAAGGTGTTGGACGTCTGCTGCTTGATGCCCCTTATCAGCAGCAGACAAAAGGCGATGTGCTGGCGCTACATGCGCTGTGTGGTGAGTGGTTAAGGGCGCTGCCGGCAGTGGAACGGGGCTGCAATGAGTGAACTGCCGCTTCAATTTGAGTGGCCGTGGCTGCTGTGGCTTATGCCGTTACCACTGCTGGTGCGCTGGCTGCTACCAGCAGCGGCGAGTGACAACGACGCGGTATTGCGAGTCCCTTTTTTTAATGATTTTAAAGCCGCTGCGACGACCCGATCAAACACCCTGACGGGTGCTCGCTGGGCGTTGTGGTTAGCGCTACTGGCGTGGATGTTACTGGTGATCGCCACTGCACGACCGCAGTGGCAGGGTGACGCGGTTGAACTGCCGGTAAGCGGTCGCGACCTGATGTTGGCGGTGGATCTCTCCGGCAGCATGGAGGTGGAAGACTTTGAGTGGCAGGGGCGCATGGTCAACCGTCTGGTCGCCACGCAGCTGGTGGCGGGTGAGTTTATTGAGCGTCGGGTGGGCGACCGGCTGGGGCTGATACTCTTTGGTCAGCAGGCCTATCTTCAGACACCGCTGACCTTTGATCGTACCACTGTCAGGACGCTGCTGGATGAGGCGGTGATAGGGTTGGCGGGGCAGGCGACCGCGATAGGTGATGCCATCGGTCTGGCCGTCAAGCGCCTGCGCGAGAATAGCAGCGCCAGCCGGGTACTGATTTTATTAACCGACGGCGCAAACACCGCAGGTGAGATCGAACCGCTGAAAGCGGCAGAGCTGGCAGCCAGTGAAGGGCTAAAGATTTACACTATCGGTATCGGTGCGGATGAGATGATGGTGCGCTCACTGTTTGGGTCACGCAAGGTTAACCCGTCGGTCGATCTCGATGAGGCGACGTTAACGGCCATTGCCACCACTACTGGGGGGCGCTACTTCCGTGCGCGTGACCTGATGCAGCTGGAAGAGATCTATCGGCTACTGGATGAACTGGAGCCGGTAGCGCAGGAGAAGCAGTTTTTCCGCCCGCGCCACGCCCTTTACCCCTGGCCGCTGGCTGGTGCGATGTTGATCGCCTCGCTGCTGCTGTGGCGACATGGCCGTACGCGAGGGGCCGTATGAACCTGAATGAAATAGCGCAGGGGTTTCATTTTCTGCGGCCGTGGTGGCTACTGCTACTGCCACTGCTGCTGTTCATGCTCTGGCAATTACGGCGTTCCCGCCTGCAGAGTCGTCGCTGGCAAACGGTGTGTGATGCGGCGCTACTGCCCCATTTGCTGATTAGTGAGCGTGGTGCGCGCCAGCGACGCGGCATGTTATTGATAGTTGCCCTGGTCGGTCTGCTGACGATCACCGCGCTGGCCGGCCCGGCGTGGAAACAGCTTGAGCAGCCGGTCTTTCGTGACCAGTCGGCGCAGGTACTGCTGCTGGATCTATCACGCTCAATGGATGCTACCGATGTGAAACCGACACGGCTGACGCGCGCCCGACTGAAATTGATCGATATTCTTAACCAGCGTAAAGAGGGGCAGTCGGCGCTGATTGTTTACGCTGCGGACGCCTTTGTTGTCTCGCCATTAACTGAAGATGCAGCAACGATCGTTGCACAGGTCAGCTCGTTAAAGACAACATTGATGCCGCAGCAGGGGAGTCGTCCCGATCTTGCGATCGACATGGCGCAGCAGCTGTTAATCCAGGCAGGCGCACAGCATGGAGAGCTGTTGCTGATCTCAGATGGGCTGGAGAACGTCCCCACCGATAAGCTTGAAAGTGCTGTTGCGGCATTAACGGAGGCTGGCTACCGCCTCTCGATACTGGGTGTCGGTAGCGCTGAAGGGGCTCCCATTGCCCTGCCTGAAGGTGGCTTTTTAAAAGATAGCAGCGGTGCGATTGTGATCCCGCGACTGGATGAGCAGGCGCTGCGTGATCTTGCTCAGCAGGGGGGCGGCCATTATCAGACGATGCGGGTTGATGATCTCGATATCGCAACCCTGCTCGATGGGGCGTGGCTTGAGAGCGAACTCTCATTAGAAGCGTCGCAGGGGTTCAAGGCGGATCAGTGGTATGAAGAGGGGCCATGGCTGCTGCTGCTGGTAATACCGCTGGTGCTGGTGGTCTTTCGTCGTGGTCAGCTGTTGATGGTCTGCCTGGTACTACTGCCAGTGATCGCAACAGTACCGCACGACGCGCAAGCGACGGCGGCAGAGCAACCTTCATCGTGGTGGGCTGCACTCTGGTTAACACCGGATCAGCGCGCTTCACAGGCTTTTAAAAACAGTGATGCTGCACAGGCGGCCGCGCTATTTGAGAACAGGGAGTGGCAGGCTGCGGCTCACTATCGTAATGGTGATTACCAGCAAGCGATCGACGCGCTGGCGGGGGTTGAAAGCGCAGATGCCTATTATAACAAAGGCAATGCTTACGCACAGCTCAAACAGTGGCAGGCTGCGATCGACGCCTATGAGCAGGCGCTGAAGCGAGAGCCAGAACATGCCGATGCAAAATATAATCTCGAGCTGGTAAAGCGACAGCTGGAGCAGGAGTCGGAGGAGTCGGGCGACTCGGGTGAGTCCACGTCTGATGAGTCGCCATCCGACGCATCGGATGAAGAAGGAGAGCCGTCACAGTCGGGCGAGTCGCAGCAGGGAAATACCCAGCAGCAGTCGCGCTCTGGCGGCTCGAGTGGCGATCTGTCAGACGCGATGGAGCCACAGCAATCGTCACCGCAGGGTGAAACGGGTGAGTCGCAAGAGGGATCACAGCAGGCAGCATCACAAAATGAAATGGTGCCACCACCCGCTGAAAATGGTGAGGCGATGGCGGATAATGGGCAGCCGTCTGAAGATAGTAAAGGCGATAGGCCGCCATCTGATGAGAGGGTCAGTGCGACTGCCAGTGAGCTGAGTGAGGCGCAGGCAGAGATCCAGAGCGCAAATGATCAATGGCTGCGCCGTATTCCTGATGACCCGGGTGGGCTGTTGCGGCGTAAATTTCAATATCAGTCACAACGCGCAAAAGATCGCAGCGGCGGCCAGCCGCCTCGTGGAGATGAGTCATGGTGATAGGTAACAGTAGAGCAGTACGGTGGTGGATATGTGCGCTCGTGCTGCTGTTGGTGTCGCCGGTATGGGCGGCGACAATTACGGTTAAGAGTGACCGCAACCCGGTTGCGATGAATGAATCCTTTCGCCTGATCTTTGAGGCAGATGGCAGTGTTGATGATGAGCCTGATTTTAAAGGGCTGGCGCAATCCTTTGAGATAATGAAACAGAGCCAGGGTACGACGATGCAGATCATCAACGGTGAGGTCACGCAGTCACGTCAGTGGACAGTGGTGCTGATGCCGAAACGCAGCGGGCGTCTGGTGATACCCCAGATCCCCTTTGGCCGCGATAAAAGCGACCCGCTGGTGATCAATGTTAAAGAGCAGGCAGCAGCGACGGCTGCGACCAGTAACGCGGCACTCTTTATTGAAGTGAGTGTCGCGCCTGCGGCCGATTCTGATGCGCTCTATGTACAGTCGCAGCTGATTTATAAGGCGCGCCTGTTTCGTGCTGTGAATGTCGCGAACGCACGACTTTCGGAGCCGGTGGTCAGCGATGCCGATGCGGTGATCGAAAAGCTTGGCGATGACCGCGAGTTTGAGACAACTCGCGATGGGCGACGGTATGTGGTGCTGGAGCGCAGCTACGCTATTTTTCCGCAGCAGAGTGGGCCGCTGACGATCGAACCGCTGACCTTTGAGGGGCAGGTCGTGAACCGTTCTCGCAACATGTTTGATCTGTTTGATCAGGGCGGGCCGATTCGGCGCGTCCGTTCCGACGGGATTAAACTCAATGTTAAGGGGGTCCCTGCGACAGAAGATGGCCAGCAGTGGCTGCCTGCACGCGAGGTGCAGCTAATCGAGTCGTGGCCGGAAGGGGTCGATCTGACGCAGGCGGTGACGGCCGGCGAGCCACTGACATGGACGTTAACATTGATCGCCGACGGTCTGACAGCAGCGCAACTACCAGCGATTACACCACCCATGCCAGACGGGCTAAAGGGTTACCCTGACCAGGCGCGGCAGTTGAACGATAAAAAGCAGGATCGATTGATCGGTATACGCCAGGAAAAAATCGCGCTGATTCCAACCCGGGCGGGAGAATACCAGCTGCCCGCAATTGCAGTGCCGTGGTGGAATACCCAGAGCAACAGACGTGAAGTGGCGCGCCTGCCTGCGCGGACATTGAAAGTGGTGACAGCCCCAGGGGGGGCGGCCAGTGCGGTGGCGCCGATCGATAACGGGGAGCGTGTTGAGATGGCGCCTGTGGCGACAGTTACCTCATCGCCGCAGGATAACGGCTGGCAGATTGCCGCCGCTCTGCTGGGGCTAGGGTGGTTATTGACAGCGGTCGCGTGGTGGGTCACGCGCAGAAAGGGCACACGCAGCAGTGGTGTGACGGTTCAGGAGAGGGTGGCTGATTTTAGTGCGGTGAGAAAAGCGCTGCAGGCGGCCTGCCACGGCAATGATGCAGCCGCAGCCAAGGAGGCGCTGCTAGCCTGGGGTCGCCTCCGTTGGCCTGATGATGCGCCAGGGTCGCTCGCTGAACTTGCCGGGCGTGTCAGTGAGCCGTTTTCAGAAGCGGTGATGGTGCTCAACCGGCAGTTATATAGTCGTGCCGCTCAACAGAATGCTACCGCCTGGCATGGGGGTGAGTTATGGGGGCTGTTTAAGAGTGAGCTGGCGCAGCATGAGCGCTCATCCGCCTCCTCCGAACCAGTGCTCGCACCGATGTACCCTTGAGCTTTTAGTGGGGTGTGGCAGACAATTCAGCGGCTCAGAGGGTGAAAGCGGAAAGTAATCAAGGTTCGGCTAAAATTAGAGTGAGCTGTTGGTATTGGGTCTCCCTTTCTTTACAGATGAATTACCTGCTTTTTTTTCCGATGCTGTTAAAATAGCGCCCCTGGTTTCAATGTTTTACTGGAGATTATGACTATACGTACACGTTTTGCCCCCAGCCCAACGGGTTATCTGCATGTTGGCGGGGCGCGCACCGCACTCTATTCCTGGTTATATGCACGTAAACATGGCGGCCGCTTTGTTCTGCGTATCGAAGATACTGATCTTGAACGCTCCACTGCTGAATCCGTCAACGCCATCCTCGAAGGGATGACCTGGCTGGGGCTGGAGTACGATGAAGGCCCGTTTCGCCAGACCGAACGGATGGATCGTTACCAAGAGGTGATTCATAAGCTGCTCGACGAAGGGAAGGCTTACTACTGCTACTGTTCTAAAGAGCGGCTGGAGACGCTGCGTGCGGGTCAGATGGCCAGTAAACAGAAACCGCGTTACGACGGCTGCTGCCGTGAGCTCACCGTGCCGCCGGCAGGGAGTGGTAGCCCGGTGGTGCGTTTCCGTAATCCGACCGAAGGGGCGGTGACGGTGAAAGATCTGGTGCGCGGCCGCGTAGTATTTAATAACAGCGAGCTGGATGATCTCATCATCGCTCGCTCTGACGGCAGCCCCACCTATAATTTAACGGTGGTGGTGGATGATCTCGATATGGAGATGACGCATGTGATTCGAGGTGATGATCACCTTAATAACACCCCGCGCCAGCTTAATATTCTTGACGCGCTGGGCGGCAAGGCACCGGTCTACGCTCATCTGCCGATGATCCTGGGTGACGATGGCAAGCGCCTTTCCAAGCGTCACGGCGCGGTGAGTGTGATGCAGTACCGTGAAGAGGGTTTTCTGCCAGAGGCACTACTCAACTATCTGGTGCGGCTCGGCTGGTCTCATGGAGACCAGGAGATTTTTAGTCTTGACGAGATGATCAACCTGTTTGACATTGAAGATATCAACAGCTCTGCATCGGCCTTTAATAGTGGCAAGTTACTGTGGCTCAATCAGCACTATATTAAAGAGGGAGCAGCAGAACATATCGCACACCACCTGAGCTGGCATCTGGGGAATGTCGGCATCGACCCCGCAACGGATAGCGGCCCGGAGCTGATCGAACTGGTAAAGGTTCAACAGGAGCGCTGCAAGACTCTGGTAGAGATGGCCGAGGCGAGCCGCTACTTTTATAAAGAGATCGAGGTCTATGATGAGAAGGCGGTCGCTAAACAGCTTAAACCGGCGATTCGGGATGGATTAAGCGCGCTGCGTGATAATCTTGCAGCGCTGGCTGAATGGACGCCCGAGAGCACTCATGAAGTGGTTAAGGCAACAGCCGAAGCGCAGGGGCTGAAACTCGGGAAGTTAGCACAGCCGCTACGTGTGGCGGTGACAGGCGGCACTGTTTCACCATCGATAGATAAAACACTGTTCCTGATCGGCCGCGAGCGCGTTTTACAGCGTCTTGACCATGCGTTGAAAATTATTGAAGAAAAAGCGGCAGCCGCTTAGTTTTTATTGCTGTTTTATATTGACACTGGCGCGTGCTTTATCGTAAAGTGCGCCTTCGCTTTTGAGGGGCTATAGCTCAGCTGGGAGAGCGCTACACTGGCAGTGTAGAGGTCGGCGGTTCGATCCCGCCTAGCTCCACCAGATTATGACACTCAATCAAGCGATGCAGTAAATCCTGGTCCCCATCGTCTAGACGGCCTAGGACACCGCCCTTTCACGGCGGTAACAGGGGTTCGAATCCCCTTGGGGACGCCATATATCTGAAAAGCTCATATACATCAATGGTATATGGGCTTTTTTTGTGCGGGTTGGTGTAGGTGTTCAGTTTAGAATGCAAGAAAATCCCTGCAAGGACTCTGTCTTGGGGTTATTTATTGTTCTTGCTGCGGTAGCTTAATAATCGAGGTGCTTCTTATCTAACGCGTGGTATAAAAATTTCGATTGTACCGCTACTCCAACAGAAGTCGTTTTGCTTTCGCGTCAAAAAAACATTCACAAATGTGATCGTTAATTTCTTTTCTCCGATTTCTCTGCATCAATATCAATGGTGTTTTTCCATCACATTGTCCGCTGTTGTTTCCTTGCTATGCACAGTATCAGAACTTCTACGTTTGCCAAAACAGCTTCTGCATTTCGTAACCACTCGCTAGTGCTCTAAGGGGGGGCGTGATCTATCGAGGGTTACTAGTCATCCCTTTGCTATTCATGGTCATTCAGAAGAACAAGTTAAATGACCTTCGACTATGCCTGAGTTAATTTAACTAACAAAAAGAGAACCTGTCAGATATACACGAGGAAGGGCTTCAGGTGCGTACTGAGAAGAGAAAGAAGCTTCAGTTTCCTTGAGCCACTAGACATGCCGTTGTTCACAAATCAACGCTGGTCAATGGGCTTTGTCTCTGATCAATTAAGTAATAGGCGACGATTTTACGTGCTTAATGTCATTGATGATTATTCGCGAGAGCAGGTGGAGTAGCTGGTGTTTATCTTTGTTGTTGGACAACAAGTCGCTAGGTTTCTAAGTTAGCGGTATGAGGCGCGAGGTCGTTCGTAAATAAGTACTAGATCTAATTTAATGGAGCAGGCAATCGCAATCGCAATAACAAGCGCACGCTGAGATAGTGAAAAATTTATGAGGTTGTGGAATGATGCACAACAAAGGGTCCGCAAAAAATGCGGAGCAGGTCTTTGCTTTGACGAGTCTGTATATGCACAAGAAGGAGTTGTCTGTTTAAGCTTCGCTAATTACTGGTAAATGGGCAGAATGCATGCGTAAAGAGTGCAAAAGAATTTAGTACCTCGCTTAATAATTAAGATTGTTCAGATGTTTCCTAAGTCAAATTTATAATCAAAATCGTACGCAAAAATAAGCATTTTCCGCCTTGATATTAATTCTGTGCGCATGTAGGCTAATTTAGCCACTGCATTCCTGTGGTTATAGGGGGTGTGCAAAGTTACATGCGAGGTACCTTAGTCTTATCTGGTTACTCGAAAATAAAAAATGGGAACGAAGTGTTAATGTTTTAGGGAGCGATAGTCTTAATAATATTTTGATGTTGCGTTGAAATCGCTAAATATTAATTTCGTGAAATACCCGGATTGTTAAATAATTTTCTGTTCACTCAGTGAACAGTACTAAATTGTATTTGGTTCTGTGTTGAATGGGGTGGAGGCGTTGATCTATTGCCTTTAAAGAAATTGAAAAAGGGATTAAAAACAATGAATCATCGACAAGGCTGGCTATAAATCATTTCTGGCCGCTTTTCTTTAGTACTTATTACATTAGTCGTCATTGGCCTGTTTGGTTATGACAGATTAGCCATGCAATCTAACGATGAAATTTTATCTGTGTCTGAGAATGAGGTCGATAGCTCCGGCACTAGTAAAATAGATCTGGCCGTATTAAGCGAAGATGACATTGTAACAAAAGTTGGTGGTGCCTGGATCAGGCAGGGTGGAAACACCCGCTCAACTGAATTGAGTAAATCACTTGATTTTCATCTTTCTGACACCGTCGCGTTACTAGCAAAACTAGATAATGCAAATAACGATAAAGTTGATCATATCAACAACCTGCTGGAGTCAAAGCAGGCCGAGTTACTGACAATTGAAGACGAAGTATCGAACTGGCTATCGGATCATGACCTAAATAATTCCGAGTTGGAGAGAGAAATCTCTGGTCGCTTTTTAAGCGTAATGAACTCGCTGAATAGTGTCGTTTCTGCTTCGACGTCTGATGAGCGGCAGTTGGCAATTAACAGTACCAGAGAACTATTGGCTGCACTTATGCCGCCACGGATCAATGTTAGCGGTCAGTCTGAACCTGGGTTTTCGTTAGACAGACCTATACAAAGGAATTTAAGTGATTATCCGAAAGGACTTCCTCCTTCATTTGAAAGGGATCAAGGGAATACCCCGGTGCTGGACTCAGCCCCACAGATAGATGTGGTTCCGGTTGATGAACTGAATGAGCAAATGCTCAAGAGGTTGCTTTCTTCGGTAGGTATTCCAAGTGCCAATGCTGCGCCTCCCCCCCCCAGTATCTTCTGATGCAACTCAGTCATGTTATAGCTATACGACAGCTGATGTCTCTAGTTCGTTACCTGAAGTGGATATCACTGACTCTGAAATTATGGCGCTTGCTGAGGAACTTGATTATTCCGCTGTGAAAATCTATTCGTATGTGAAGAATAATATTCGATTTGTGCCTTACTTTGCCTCTGTTAAGGGAGCATTGGCAACACTGAAAAGCCGTTCAGGTAATTCACTAGATCAGGCTTCTCTCCTGATAGCCTTATTCCGGGCCTCCAATATTCCATCACGATATATGATTGGTCAGGTTCTTGTTGATGATGAAAATCAAATATTAAATTGGATGGGAACTAAAACAGTATATTCGGCCACACAGAGGGCGAACATGTTGGATACGGTTTCTGAGTTAGACGCTGGTAATAATATGTCCCTGGTTCATATGTGGGTGGCTGCGTGTATTCCATATGATAACTATCGAGGTTCAGAGGATAGCAATAGTGGATATCATTGGATTGAACTAGACCCTAGTTTTAAGAAAATGGAGTATACCGATGGTACTACTGTTTCAGATATTCAATCCTTTTCGTTTGATTTTGATGCCTATTTAAATCAACGTTCGACCACCATGCCGTACGAAGCGTTGCAAGACCAAATGGAGCAAGCATTTGGGAGCGCATTAGCCTATGGAGGAGGTTACAAGGGATCAATAGTACAAACAGATATTGAGATTCTACCCTCTACCCTTCCATATACTGTCGTCACCAATGTCGGCTGGTATGGCGCAGGAACTGCAACCGATGTGACCACTATACCCAGCACCTATCGTGTTAAGGCAACAATTAATCTTTCAAACGCAACTGATCAGCCATTTTTTTCACCAGTAGTGATTGACTTCCCAGAGTTGGCCAATAAGCGCCTGACCTTGTCGTTTGTGGGCGCAACTGCAAACGATCAAACGAATATTGATACATGGTTAGATACAGAAGGCGAAGCACCCTGCTCGACAACTAATGTTAAACCGGTCATAAAGCTTGGTGGCACTATTATCAGTGCATCGTCATCGATTACGGTTGGCTTATGTAGCGAAGACAATAACCTTGATATATCAGTAACTGTGAGTGACGGAGCAATACCACTGAATAGTATTGCTAGTGAAGTTACAGGGCATAATTATTACACACTGATGATTTCTGCTTTTCAGTCGTCAGATCGCTTGATTGAGGAGCGTGCCAGCAGCTTACTTGCGAGCGTGGGAGCAACACCAGATCCTAATGACCTTCATGATGAAATATTAGGTGAATATCTGAATATCATTGGCCATAGATTCTTTAATTACATAGACAATTCCAGTCACGTCATAGGTGGCTTATATGGTGAAACGGGTGATGCTGGCCACCATATTGGCACAGTTTCGACTGCGATGAAGGTCAGCTACCTGTTCGATCTCCCTTTTGCTGTTTCTGGGGAAGGCCTGCTGATTGATGTCAAGGGTGCAAGATTTAGACATGTAAATATCGATAATAATAGTGCTACGCCAGCCTCAAGTTTTGAGGCATTCAAGGTGAATGCATTGAATGCATCGGCATACGAGTCGTATGTATGGCAGGAGCATGCACAGATGGACGCGATTAGCACTACACGTGGTCTACAGTATGTTAATGAAAGTGCGTTACCCACAGTTGAACTGTCGAGTGCTGCTGATGTTGATGCCATGCTTAATCAGTCATGCCCAACGACGCCAAATAACCTTAACTACAGTGAGAACACAAAAAACGAATTAAGAGCGTTACTGAATAGTGGCTATAATAAAATAACACTGCCTGTTTGTTTGTTTAACTATGAAAACTGGAGTGGGGGTGTCTGGTTGGCGGAATACAATCAGGTTGTTAATGGTGAGTCAGCATATTTTATTTATGCCACTATCAGTGGTGATTATGTTGCAGAAGGCGGCTATACCGTTGGTAACGGCCCAATTGGGTACGGTTTTAACCCGGCACTAAACACAGGTAGCTATGGCCCTCCGCTCCCCTCGTTTACAAGCGTTAGCCTTTTTGGAGACCAGGGAACCAGCAGTTCAGTAGACATTCTTCGATTTGACCCCGGTTTTGGTGCGTATACCGGTTTTAACGATGGTTTTACCACACTCGCAGGCGACCCCGTCAATCTTGTATCAGGAAATATGTACCACCCAGAGCGGGATATTCACCTGAAGGGGCGAGGTGGACTTGATCTCGTATTCGAGCGTACCTATAACTCTAATGTCCGAAAGGATGGCCCGCTGGGTTATGGTTGGACGCACAGTCTTAACCATTACCTCGTTTTTATGGATGATAATGGTGATGGCCAGACCAGCCAGGTTGTCTGGATGAACGGCAGCGGTGCCACCAATACATTTAGTGTTGCGGGGCAGGTAACGGGAGTCCCTGTTGGTACCTCTTTTTCAAGCTTTTCTGAGGAACTAAAGGTTACGGCCCAGAGAGAGTCTAATGGTGAGTACACCATTAGAGAGAAGAGTGGGCTAACCTATTATTTCGAAAATATACCAGGCACGCTCGATCAACTGGCTAAGTTAACCCGCGTTACTGACCGAAATGGTAACAGCACTTTCTTTGCATATAATGGCGAAGCGCTGAGCACCGTTACAGATGATTTGGGTCGAGCACTCACTTTTTATTACGACGATGTCGATCAACACATTACTCGTGTCGAAGATTGGAGCGGCAGAACCTATCGCTATACCTATGCCAATAACAACCTGACGAGTTATGAAACCCCGCTTGCCGTTGTCGGTCAAGAGGCCGCTACAACATATGCCTATTATACCGCTGCTGATGGCACTAACCTTGATCGTGCCATGAAGTCATTCACTCGCCCCAATGGTGAAAGCATGACTTTTGAGTATTATACTAATGGTAAAGTATTTAGGCATATCAATAGCATGGGGCAGTCACATACCTTCCGCTATAACCGTTTCCGTCGTGAAACCACTGCCATTGATGAAAAAGGTATTAGCCAAACTTACCTATTCAATGAATATGGTCAGCAAATTCAACATATTCAAGGGGATGGTTCGCGCCGGATTTATGAATACAACGATGTTAATAATCCACGTCTGGAGACGGTGGTTCGACAGTCGCTAGGTTATGAGACACTGCATGAATACGATGTAGATGGCAATTTAATCAAAACCACGCAGCCGGATGGAAGCTTTATAGCTTACTCTGGTTTCAATGCGCTTGATCAGCACTGCACTGTCAAAGACACCAATAACAACTATACGTTGAAGCGTTATGATGCCAACGGTAAGCCCACCGACACCATCGCACTCAAAACAGGCATTGTACCCGCAGCGGTGGATTGCGCCTATGTTCCAGCAAGCACGGATATACAATCCTGGGTGGTTAATGAGTACGATGGTTACGGCAACCTCACTCGTAATAAAAACGTCCGTGATTTCACTACACAGGCTGGCCCTTATGTCGAATATATCTACGATGCCACTGGCCTGAATCCTGTCACAATCAACCGCTGTGGCTTGCAACAGGATGGAAGTGGCACGCTGGTAGATCGTTGTGTTACAGCCACTCAAATCTTTGATGAGCTAGGTCGCCTCACTCAAAAGGTCAATGACAACTTCTATACCTCCGCAGTTGAATACAATGAAAATGGCGCGGTCTCGCGCTCAACGGATGCCACCAATCAGTGGCGTGGTTACGATTACGATGAAAATGGTAATCCAACTGCGGAACACCTGATTGCACTGGACTCAACGGGGAAAACCGCCTTTTATCTGCACGATACTGTCGAGTATGATTCACTGAACCGACCTGTGAATAAGCGTAATATTGCAGGCCATCGAACAGAAACGGTTTATGATGAGATTGGTAATGCACTGAAGGTCACCAACCCGGATGGTTACAGCGTCCACTTTGAGTATGATGGCCTTAACCGCCTCACTCGTGCTTATGATGAACATGGTCGTGCCGTTCATACCCAATATGATATTGGCGGTCGCCCGGTCTCGGTCACCGATCCAAATGGCAATACGACCTATTCGGACTACTACGGCGCTGCACAAAATGGTCAGCTCAGGCTTACCACCAGTCCCGATAGTCGTACGCTGGAGTATTTCTACGACAATAGCGGTAATGTGGTTAGAACGGTTGATAACATCGGCCGTGAAAATCTGACCGAATATGATGCGCTCAATCGCCCGGTAAGGAAGGTCGGCCCTGTGCATAACAGCTATGGCCTCAATTCCATTCGTCAGGTCACCGTGACTACCTACACAACTCTGGGCTTTGTTGAAATGATTGAAGCGGGTTACACCGCAAATGCCAGTGGTGCCTCGGGTGCCGATGTGTTGGCCGTACAAGCCACTTACACCTATGACGATTTCGGTCGCCTGGTGACCGAAACCGATGCTAACGGCAAGGCCACCAGTAACGTTTATGATGACCACGGCAACTTGGTCAGCACACAAAAGGCCAATGGTCATATTGTGAGTCTCGATTACGACCACGCACGTAATGGGTTGATGACTACCAAAACTGCGAAACTCAATGCATCAGACCCAAGTCCGCATATCACTAGCTACCAATATAACCCGCTGGGCCAACTTACCCTGGTCACCGCGCCGGAGGTGAGCTACACCTATGGCTATGATGAGGCGCAGCGGCTGAACGCAATCACTGATAGCCGAGGTAACAAGACCCTCAATTATGACTTCAGCCCCGGTGGCCAGCTCAATAGTATTGCAGACAGTGAAGATAAACGCAGTGACTTCCTCTATGATGCTGCCAGCCGTCTCACAGCGATCCTTGCGCCGAATGGTGAACGGGTTAACTTCCTCTTCGATGCCGGTGGCAGACTGCAAGAAACCAGCATGGCCAATGGTGTTAGTGCTAAATATAGCTACGATACTGGCAATAAGCTCCAGCTGTTGACCAATAGCACCAGCCAGGGGCAGATCAGTCAGCATCAGTATGGTTATGACAACGTGGGTCGCCGTACCAGCCATGTCGAAAATATCGTCGGCACTACGACCTCATATACCTATAACTATGACAACCTCGACCGCATGTCATCTGTCTATCAAAATGGCGGGACTACTCTGGTTGAATCTTATGGTTATGATCAGTTTAACAACCGCCGTACTCGTCAGCCTAATGGTAGTTCGGCTTACCACTATCTATATGACAGTGCCCAACAGCTGAACGAAATCCGTAGCGATTCAGATACCGGCACGGTTGTCGCCAGTTTTGGCTATGATGACAGTGGCAATATGATTAGTAAAAATGAGAGTGGTGTGACACGAGCGCTGACCTATGATGCGCAGGAACGTTTGGTGCAGGTGTCGGGTAGTAACATCAGCACCGAAACCTACGCCTATGATCATGAAGGCCGTCGCATCGAAAAAACATCCGGTGGAACCTCCAATCGTTATGTTTACAGTGGCCCGAGTATTTGGTCAGAATACAGCGCTAGCTGGGGCGCTGCGCTAGCTCATTACACCTATACCGGATTAGATAAACGCATCATCCGTAGCACCGCTGGTGATGCCAGTTATTATCATAACGATGGCCTGGGTTCTGTGGTTGCCGTGAGTGACACAGCAGGGGTAACTCAGGCCAGTACACGTTTTGATGCCTGGGGCAGTGTGATTGCCAGTACCGGTAGTACACCGTTTGGTTTTACCGGGCGTGAGATGGATGCGACGGGATTGAGTTACTTCCGAGCCCGTTATTACGATTCCACCATGGGGCGTTTTACCCAGCGTGATCCGATTGGATTTCGTGGTGGTTTGAATCCGTATACCTATGTGGGGAACTCGCCGCAGAACTTTACTGACCCGCTTGGTTTAATTCAGAGGCC
>WFVD01000020.1 GCA_015491865.1 Gammaproteobacteria bacterium | reverse complement strand
GCAGGAGGGTTCCATCATGTGGCGCGTGGTCTCCATACCGTCCACCTCGCTGGAGCAGTCGATTGAGATCTCCAAAGATGTATCGAAGGTGCTGACCGCCTTCCCCGAGGTGAAAACCACCATCGCCATGATCGGCCGCGCCGAGAAGGGGGAGACAGCGGATGTGAACTACATGGAGATCTACACCGAGCTCAACCCTCATGACGAGTGGCCCGACGCTAGGCGGGAGATGCCCGACCTGGTGGATGAGATGCGCGAGCAGCTTGAGGCGGCGGTGCCGACGGCGGTGATCAGCTTCACCCAGCCGATCCAGATGCGGGTGGAGGAGCTGATCTCCGGCGTGCGCGCCACCCTGGCGGCCAAGCTCTACGGCCAGGATCTGCAGGAGCTGGACCGTATTAGTCAGCAGGTCAAAAACGCCATCTCCCAGGTGGAGGGGGTGGCCGATCTCTCGCTGGAGGCCAACCTCGGCAAGCCGCAGATCCAGATCCGCGTCAACCGCGAACAGCTGGCCCGTTACGGCATGAACGCTGACGAGGTATTGACTCTGGTGCGCACCGGCATCGGCAATGAGCCGGTCTCGACCTTGATCGACGGCGTGAAGCGTTTCGATATCACCGTGCGGCTGGATGATGCCGCCAAGATGTCGGTGGATGCCATCCGCAACATTCCGCTGCGCAGTCCGGGCGGTGCCATCGTGCCGCTGCACAAGGTGGCCGAGGTGTCAGTGAAGGAGGGCTACTCCTTCATCCGCCGCGAACAGTTGCAGCGCTACGCCGTGATCCAGATGGATGTGCGCGGCCGCGATGTGGACAGCTTCGTGCAAGCGGCAGAGGCGGCCATCAAGGAGAAGGTCGAGATGCCGCCGGGCTACTGGATCGAATGGGGCGGCGCGTTCGAAAACCAGCAGCGGGCATTGACGCGGTTGGCCATCATCGTGCCGCTGACCATCTTCTTCATCTTCGTGCTGCTCTACACCGCGTTCAATTCGATCAAATACGCCACGCTGATTATCGCCAACGTCCCCTTCGCCACCATCGGCGGCATCGTTTCGCTCTACATCAGCGGCCAATACCTGTCGGTGCCCTCGGCCATTGGTTTTATCGCCGTCTTCGGGGTGGCGATGCTCAACGGCATCGTCCTGATCAGCTTCCTCAACGAGCTGCGGGAGAAGGGGCTGTCAGTGTACGATGCGGTGCGCAAAGGGGCGGAGATGCGACTGCGGCCGGTGATGATGACCGCCAGTGTGGCGATCCTGGGGCTGGTGCCGATGCTGCTCTCCAGCGGCGTCGGCGCGGAAACCCAGCGCCCCCTTGCGGCGGTTGTGATTGGTGGGCTGATCACCTCCACACTGCTGACGCTGGTGCTGCTGCCGGTGATCTACGAGTGGATGGAGACGCGCAAGCAGAAGTGAATCGACGCGCTCCCCCAGACGATGGGGGAGCACCGCGTTCAAAACATATTCAGGAGAGTGAACATGAAAGAGATAAAAGCTTTTATCCACCGTAACCGCATTACCGACGTCATTCACGCCCTCAAGGCCGCCGGTTTTCGCAACCTCTCCATCGTCGATGTGAAGGGGATGCTCAACGCGCTGGACAACAAGGAACAGAACTACTCCGTCGAGCTGGGCAGCGCCGTCATCACTGAAATGAAACTGGAGCTGGTGTGCGAAGCGGCGCGGGTGGATGATGTGGTGCAACTGATTCAGCAGCATGCCAGAACAGGCCAACCTGATGCAGGCTGGATTTATGTTACCGACATTGGTCAATCAATTCGGATTGATGGGTGACTAAAGGGCGTGACATGGGTGGCGATTCACAGCAGCGGTAGTGCCCCCCCGGGGCGTGATTATTATCAGCGTGTGCTTCGATGCAGTGTTATGCCTGCGAGAGATATAACCTCAGAATGAATACAGGAAAAGAAAGGGATATATTGTGAAAATAAGTAGAAATTGGATGAAATTAGTCATCATTCTCGTTGCCAGTAGCTCGATGGTTTCATTGGCCGCTAGTGAAGAGCTCTCACTTGGTGATGCACAGGCACCCATCTCTTTTATTGAATACGGCTCATTAACGTGCGATGGCTGCATATCCTTTCATCGGAATGTCTTGCCGCGAGTCAAGAAACACTACATGGATACAGGATCAGTTCGTTTTGTTTTTCGCCATTATCCAACTAGCGAAGCCGCAATTCATGCGGCTGTTGCAGCGCAGTGCGCAGGTGAGAAATATTATGAAATGCTTGACGAGCTTTATTCTTCTATTTCTGGCTGGTATAGGGCAGAGAACAGGAATAGCATTTTTATTCAGCAAGCAACTTTACTCGGATTAGATTCCGGGGTGTTTGAGTCATGTCTTAGTGATACAAGGAATTTTGATGATATTGTGAATCAACGGCGAACAGCAAGAGAAAAGTATGGTGTAACAGGAACCCCCACCTTTTTTATAAATGGAAAAATTGTGCGTGGGAAAAAATCTTTTGTTGAAATAAAAGCGCTATTCAATGAGGCGCTAAATAAAGATAGCTAATTATTTAGGCAGGATTTATGTTGCCGATATTGATCGAGCCATTCAGATTAATGGGTGAGCGGTGATAACATCACGCCGCCGGTTTGCTGATGACATAGAGCTGGAGATGGGTCCCTTTCTCTGCCTGGTCATCAAAACCGATTCTCCAGCCAAGGCGTTCACAGATAAGGGTGACGATATAGAGCCCCAATCCTGACTCCATCTTTTGCCCAGAAGGCGGCGTGATCCGCCAGCTAAGCTGAAGCCGTGCATTTTCAGGCAGGCCGATCCCTTCATCTGATATCATCAATCCCTGTTTATTCTGTTTAAGGGTGACCTTGCCCTGGGTGTGTTCCAGCGCATTCTGAATCAGATTTCTCAATAGCATCCGAATCAATGAGGCGTCACCGACAAGATCATGGTCGATTTCGCCAGGGACGATTGCGATGCGGTGCTGGTCGTGTGGATGAGCACTAATTCGCTCCTCTACGACTGATTGAATCGATTTACTTAACAGAATCTGGCTGGCCTGTTGGGGGGATGACTGTTTTCTTGCTAATATCAGAATCGCCTCGACATTGGCGTGCATTTCGCTGCAGGCATCGCGAATCCGTAGCAGCGTCTTTCTATCCTTATCGCTCATCGAACCGTGTTGATCCAGCACATCAAGGGCACCGGAAATGACGGCGATGGGTGTTCGTAGTTCATGGCTGGCCATGCCGATCAACATCTGTTCGCGTTTAACATACGCTTCCATCGTATTGATATAGGTATTGAAGGTGGTGGCGATGGAGTAAAGTTCCTGATCATAATAGCTCTCTGAAACGCGCATGGTGCGATGTCGGGGGTCAATATTGCTGATCTCCTCTGTCAGTGCTGTCAATGGCTTAATAATACGCCGTGCGCTCAACTGGGTTAGCACGAAGCTGACGGTAATGAATAGTATGCCGATGACCATAATTCCAAAAAGGAAGACCTTTTCTCGCTGCTCGAACAGGTATGTCCCCTTGGCAAGATAAAGAACCCCGCCAGGGGTTAAACTAATGTTGACCCAGTAATCTTCATTAGCCGTCTCTATCTCTCCTGAAAAGGGTGCAGGCAGCCCCTGGAAGAGTGCAGGCAGTTCTGAGAAGTCTTCAGTATTTGTTGGAACAAAGGCGGCTAGTGTTGTGGCAGTTACCCAGTGCTGTGGTACATCGCTGACCATTGAGAGATAATGCGCCTGCTCTGATTCGAGTTCAAGGGCCACCATGCTCTCTTCCAGGTCATCTGTGAGAATCTCAAGCAAGCCAATGAGTGCAACGATGGTTAATAGACTCAGGGCAAAGAATTGCTGGAAGATGTGGCGTTTAATCGATGGACGCATGGAAAGCTCACTTCTCTTCGGGGGGAACTAAACGGTAGCCGCGGCCGCGCAGGGTCTTGATCAGCGAATGGCCTAGCGTCTCTTTGAGTAATTTTCGCAAATTATAGATGTGGGTCCGCAGTGTATGGAGGTCAATATCATCAATTCCCCAGACTGTCTGACTCAAGGTATCGTGAGAGACAAAGCACGGGTAGGCCAGGATCAGCGCTTCAAACAGCCTGGCATTGGCACCCGCTAGTTCAACCCTGTTACCATCACTGAGTGAAACCTCAAGTGTGCCGGTGTTAAAACGGATGCTACCGGCACTTTTCTTCTCCAGTATCCTGCTCTCTCTACGTGAAAGTGCTTGAATGCGTAGCTCCATTTCCCGCATGTCAAAGGGCTTCACCAGGTAGTCATCTCCACCAAGTGAGAAGCCGGAGGCTTTATCTTCGATAGCATCTCGGGCTGTCATGAAGAGAATGGGGGTGCTGCATTGTAGATCCTGACGAATACGCTCGCAGAGTTTCAATCCTGAAATGCCCGGCAGCATAATATCCAGCACAATGACATCGTAATGATGAATGGATACCAGATGGAGTGCCGTTAGGCCATCGTAAGCAAAATCCAGGCAATAGCGTGTATCCCCCAGAAACTCAAAAATATTCTCGGCCAGTGCTCTGTGGTCTTCTACGATGAGTATCCGTAGCTGTTTCTTATCGTTTTGTGAATCAGAGGACAATAGTTTTATTCATCTCAGTTTGTGAGCCTGTCGGTCTTTAATAAAGTAAAACGTCGATTGGCTAATTCTACTTTAACCTGAGTAGATAGTGATGAAATAATTTGCTCTCTCTCTTCATTGTTTATGGCGATAAAGTGTGCCGCCTCGGTGCTGTTGTTTATCAATCTCTCTACCTCAGAAAATGGCGCTGTTTTAACACCGCCTTTTGAATAAAAGCGTGCAGAGAAGGGTGCTTTTCCAATATAAATGAGCGGTTGGCTACTATTGCCTTTGAATTCATTGTAATGGGCTACCAGCATTTTTTCTGTATTGAGTTTTTCTGGGTAAAGGTATGCATAGCAGCCAATCAGGATTAAGGCCAGTGGCATTAGCATTGTCGCAAGGGCTATGCCAAACTGATTGAATCTACTCGCTGGAACCGGTTTTGCCATCAGCATTGCAGCCAATATCGCCAGCGGTATCAGTGCGGGTAGCTGATAGGTCCATAGAATATTGCCAGCAAAAGTGAAAAACAGGGAGGGGAATAGCGCTGACAGCAGCAGCAGGCGCTGTTCATCTGTTAACCACTTTTTGCCTGCCGGACGACTGTTTTTTGTTCTGGCCCAGCGGTAAACAGCAATAATAACGACGATCGGTCCCCAGGGTAGCGAGGCCCAGAGCCAGTAAAGCCAGATAGTGCCATAGGGTTCATTATGTGCACTACCATAAAGGTCGCCACTCCACCCTGGGTCGACAAAGCGCAAAAAATGTTCGCCAATAATAAAATAGTTGATGAAGCCGGGTGATTTCAGCTCTGCGGCAATATACCAGGGGAGCGATAACAGAGCGGTGAGTAACACCCCTCTGCCCCACGGGAGCTGAAGCAGGTCTCGGTATTGTCGTCGCCATATCACCCATAAGAGAAGTGGGCCACCGCTCAATACCAGCGCAAGTGGACCCTTTGCCAGCAGGCCGATCGCCAGGCCAACAAAAATCCACCAGCGCCAGTGGGAGCCGGGTTCTCTTAATGCGAGAATAATACTGACTAATGTGAGGGTTGTCCCTAGTGCCAGAAAGGGATCGGTTAACACAGCGCCGGACATGATGTAACTGAGCGCCATAGTAGCGAAAATGAGGGTAGCGAAGAGTGCCTGGCGTTGATCCGCCAGCTTTTTTGTTAAATGATAAATCAGCGCTAGCATTCCGAGGTTTGCCAGCCATGATGGCAGGCGGGCCGCAAATTCTGTGACACCAAACAGCTTAAATGAAAGCGCTTCGGTCCAGAAGGAGAGCGGTGGTTTCCCCCAGAATGGGGTGCCGTAATTAAACCATGGGGTGATCCAGTCCCCTGATTCCGCCATAATACGCGCAACTTCAGCATATCTTGCTTCGGTTGTATCCAGCAACGGCACAATCGCCATACTAAAAAGGCGACTGACAACAATGATCGCCAATAACCAGAGTAGCCAGTCAAGACGCTTGAGCATGAATCGATTCCTTTACCCTGCTGGCTGGGTTTATGTTGGTAATTTCTGGTGCACGGGTGATGTCACGTATCAGGTAGTTGGGGCGCTGCTTGCTTTCGATATAGGTTTTTCCGACATACTCGCCAACAATCCCCAGAGCGATAAGCTGGATTCCGCCTAAAAAAGTGATAACCGAGATGAGCGAGGGGTAGCCATGGACCGGGTCACCCAGCATAAATGCTTTAAAGGCGATCCAGAGACCAAAGGTGCCACCAATAAGTGCCGCAATAATCCCTAAGCCCACCGCCCAGCGGAGTGGACTGATTGAGAAGGAGGTTATCCCTTCGAGCGCCAGGCGGAGCAGGCCGAGATAGTCCCATTTACTTGTTCCGGCTGCACGTGGATCGCGGTCATATTTTAAGACCACCGTTGGCATGCCGATCCAGGCAAATAGCCCTTTCATAAAGCGGTTCCGTTCTGGCAGCTGCTGTAACGCCTCTACGGCACGCCGACTCATCAGTCGAAAATCACCGCTATCCACCGGGATCTGTGACTGGCTCAGGTGTTGCAAAAGGCGGTAAAAGAGATGTGCAGTGGCACGCTTAACCCAGCTCTCACCAGCGCGAGAGCGCCGCTGCATCAACACCACATCACTCCCTTTGCGCCACTGCTCGACCATTTCGGGGATCAGTTCAGGTGGGTCCTGGAGATCAGCATCCAGAATCACAACCGCCTCGCCTAATGCATGATCCAGCCCCGCGGTGAGTGCCGCCTCCTTGCCAAAGTTACGGCTGAGTCTGATGACGCGGATCGTCCCCTTTCTAGCAATCTGCCCTGAGAGATAGTCAGCACTCCCATCACGGCTGCCATCATCGATAAACAGCAGTTCAGTACAAATACCAAGTTGTGCGATAACCGTGTTCAGGCGCTCAAGGGTGAGTGGTAACACTGCACGCTCATTGTAGACAGGAATGATGATGCTCAGCATGGGGCGGTGCTGACTATGCCTGGAAAACAGGGTGTGTTTGTCGGTCATTGAAAACGATCCTCTTGTATAGGAAGTAACTCATGAGTGCGATCGCAACTGTGGTTGCCCCCTGTGCAACCATCGGCGAGAGCAGAAAGGTTCGATGTAGCAGTAGAAAAAAGAGCAGATTGGCGACCCATGTCACTGTGCAAACGCTTAGATAGCGCGGTAAAGCGGTGCGATGCAGTGTGCTGGAGTGAAAGGTCACCTCGCGTTGCAGTACATAATTGACGATCGCACCGATCAGTGCGCCTGTGGCCGTTGCCACTACAGGCAGGGTGCCCGCGTTGATCATCAACCCCATGACCAGCCAGTGAGCTGCTGTGGAGATCCCCCCCGAGAGTGCAAATCGGAGCGGCTGTAGTGGGCTTTTTTTCCAGGGCATCGATGATCTTCTACCATTTCGTTTTTCAGTGTTGATAAGGTAGGCGATCTTGCATCAACTGAAGGTCATAGAAACATCAAGGTAAGATCAAAATAACTATTAAGGAGTTTCTGACTGAATACTGAGCGAAGCAGGCTGCTGTCTAGCGCCTGTTAACACTTATTGAACAGCTGCGGCGGTGACCATCTTTTTTTCAGGGCAAGGCTTAAACCGCACCCAACAGTGGGTTATTGTGGCGTGTCGGCCGGGTAGTTAGCCACTAGCGCAATAATGATGATGAGCAGCAGCAGAGAGACCCCTTGCCAGAATGCGACAGGATTGCGAGCCATCAGAGGTGGACGGGTTTTACTTAGAAATGATTTATTGGGGTGGCGCAGGTCATAGATAAACTCTGATATTTCAGCGTAGCGTTTATTGGGGTCGATCTGTACTGCTCTATGGATCGCTTCATCTACCCAGCTGGGGATATGGCTCTGATCATCAAGCACACTTTGATAACTCAGTTTATGTTGCGCAGAGCGGGTGTGGGACATGGCGAGCTTTGTGCCGTAGGGGTGGCGTCCTGAGAGCATCTGATAGCAGACCACACCGAGTGAAAAGAGATCGGTACGTACTGTGCCAACCTCGCCCAGAAAACATTCTGGTGCAGTGTAGAGGGCGGTACCGAGCACCGTCTGTTGCGCAGCGGGGCTAGCGGTCTCCAATAGCCCGGCGACGCGGACAGCACCAAAATCAATAATCTTTACCGTACCCAGTTCATCAATCATGACATTGTCGGGTCGAAGGTCCTGGTGAAACATCTCCTGCCGATGAAAGGCGCGCAGGCCGGCGGCAATCTGTTCAATAATATTTCTCACCGTCTCTATATTGGGCCTGGGGTTATCGATCATCCACTGCTTCAGGGTTTTCCCTTTTATAAATTCTGTTGCGATATATAAATAGTGTCGCTTCCTCGTCTGCTGGCACGGTTTCAGTACGTTGGCGTGGTTGATACGGCGCGCGACCCACTCTTCCATCAAAAAACGTTCGAGGTACTCGGCGTCGTTTCGTTGGTCAACAGAAGGGATCTTTAATACGACCTGTTTTTTTGTCTCTGTATCCACGGCGAGGTAGATATAGCTTCGATTCGTTACCTGAAGTTCCCGGCTGATCTCATAGCCATCAAAGATCATCCGAGGCTTGAGCTCCGGGGGAAAGGGGAGGGTGGTGAGTTGTTGATAGACCTCATCCACCTCCTGCTGTGGCAGCTGGTCAATACGTACGATCTGGATGGTTAAATTGTCATCGCTCCCATTCTCAAGGGCTTTGGCAATAATCTCTGCCGCAGCCTTATCTAAATTATCGGGGTGTTGTCTGATGGTGTCGATAATCAGTTTGTCATCTAGAAACTCATAAACGCCATCCGTCGCAAGCACAAACAGGTCGCCTGCCTCCAGTGTATATGACTGGTAGTCAAGCTCGAGCGAATCCTTCATGCCAAGGGCGCGCTGAAGATAGCTTTTATCCTGTGAGACCCAGAGACGATGGTCTTTTGTGAGCTGTTCTAAATGGTTGTTTACCAGTCGATAGAGGCGTGTATCACCCGCATAAAAAACATGCGCTGTGTTCGATTTAATGACCAGTGCGGTGAAGGTGCAGACATAGCCTTTATCGGGTGAGTAGCGGTAAGGGCTGTTGCGAGACTGTAGATAGAGCCATGAATTTGCAGCCTTTAAGACACGCTGTACTGATGTTTTGACTGTCCAGGATTCAGAGGTACAGAAGTAATCTTCAAGGAAGCTTTTGACCGCAGTCTCACTCGCATGCTGACTCACCTCACTGCTGCTGATTCCGTCGGCCAGGGCAGTCGCGATACCTTTCGATGTCAACAAAGGCTCTTTCGGAATGCAGGCGCCATAAAAGTCCTGATTAATCGCCTTACGGCCTTTATCAGATCCCTGTCCGATTGAGATAGTTAACTGGCTTGTCATAAGTGATAGCGGCTGACCCTCAGGGCGGGATAACATCCGCTCTTAAGGGGCAGCTATCGAAATGGTTATTTAGAGTTTTCGATTGGGGCTTGTCCTCACATGAGTGTAGTACAGGGGTAGCGCCACAAAGACCAGGCCGCCTACCAGGTTGCCTAATACGGTGGGTAACTCATTCCAGATCAGGTAGTCTGAGACGGTAAACTCACCACCCATAATCATAGAGAATGGGAACAGGAACATGTTAACAATAGAGTGCTCAAAGCCCATATAGAAAAAGAGCATGATCGGCATCCACATCGCCGCCACTTTCCCGGTCGCCGAGGTAGAGATCATCGCACCCACCACACCCATTGAGACCATCCAGTTACACAGCATGCCGCGCATGAAAATGGTTAACCAGCCCGCCAGACCATGCTCCTGATAGCCGAGTGTACGTGATTCGCCGATATGACTCACTTTCTCGGCTATCGCACCGCCATCAATACTAAAGCCGTAAGTCATGACAAATGCCATTATGAAGGCGACGGTCAGCGCACCACCGAGGTTGCCAACAAAGACCCAGCCCCAGTTGCGTAAAATCTGCCCCACCGTGACTCCGGGCCGTTTATCCAGCCAGGCAAGTGGCACCAGTGTAAACACACCTGTTAGCAGATCAAACTTCATTAGATAGAGCATAATAAAACCAACAGGAAACAGCACCGCTCCTAAAAGAGGGTTGCCGGTGTTAATGGTCACCGTAATCGCAAACATGGCGGCAAGCCCGAGCACGGCACCGGCCATATAGGCACGAATAACCGTGTCCTTGGTTGACATGTAGATTTTGGATTCACCCGAATCCACCATTTTTGTAACAAATTCTGACGGCTCTAAATACGACATACTTTTCCCTTTATCCGCTGCTCGGTTTATGAAAACTCGTTGTAATCAATTTACGACATAGTGTCGCCCAGATAGGACCGACTGCATATCCTGGGCCAAAACTTAAAATAACATATAGTCTATTGTTTTTGCTTGATTATTTTAGATTCGCCTGTTTTCTGGAAACATTAAGCGCACAATCAGGAGGCATTAACAGGAGGGGGTGCGTCGCCTTGGTGCATTGGTTGGAAAAAGAAGAGGAGGCCTTTTTTATGCAGATGGCAGTGTTTGCAATCACGAGTGGATCGCTGCTCGCTTGAAATAGCAGGTGCCACCCTTATGGTTCATATTATCTTGACTGCTTTTCGATGGAAGCGGCGCAAATAAAATTAATGCCAGAATCTGTTAACGCTAATTACAGGGAGCTTATTGCCATGTCACGTAAAAAATTACTATTTTTTCTTCCGCTGTTTCTGATGCTTTCACTGACATGGGCTCCGCTTCAGGCGGCAGAAGAGGGGGGAATTGCTAGTCTGCGTCAGACCAGCAAGGCCTTTGCTTCGGTGGCGAAACAGGTTTCACCTTCGGTGGTCTTTATTAGCGTTGAGAGTGCTGCGCGTGGTGGTACAGTTCCATCGGCTCAGCTGCCGTTTGGTTCACCCTTTGGCGATGAGCTGTTTAAACGGTTTTTTGGTGATCAGTTCCCGGCAATTCCAGATCAGCGGCCACCACAAAGCGCACCTGAGCGCCGAGTCATGGGGCAAGGCTCCGGGTTTGTTTTTAAAGTCGATAAAGGGATAATCTCAGATACCAGTTATATTCTGACAAATAATCATGTTGTTGAAGGGGCAGAGAAGATTTTTGTCACCTTCAAGGATGGGCGTGAATTTGAGGCGAGGATCACTGGAACAGATCCCAAATCTGATGTTGCAGTAATCGAGATTAAAGATAGCGAGCATCCCGCCCTGCAGATGGGGGACTCTGCCAGACTTGAGGTGGGGGAGTGGGTGGTTGCCGTGGGTAATCCCTTTGGTCTGAGCCACACCTTGACGGTTGGAGTGGTGAGCGCCAAGGGGCGCAGCGGCCTGGGAATCAACGACTATGAAGATTTTATTCAGACCGATGCCGCGATCAATCCGGGCAATTCAGGTGGCCCCTTGCTGAACCTGGATGGTGAGGTGGTTGGTATTAATACTGCGATCTTCTCTCGTAGCGGCGGCTATATGGGTGTTGGCTTTGCGATTCCAGTTAACCTCGCCAGAAATATTGCAGAGCAACTGATCGACAATGGCGAGGTGATACGTGGCTATCTGGGTGTTGTGATCCAGAACATGACGCCAGAACTCGCCGACTCCTTTGGTATTGAGGTGCAGAAAGGGGTGCTCATTGCTCAGGTTTCTGAAGGTTCGCCAGCGGAAAAGGCGGGGCTGAAAGTCGGAGACCTCGTGCTACGTTATCAGGATAAAAAAGTAATGGAGGTGGCCGAGTTTCGCAACCGGGTTGCGTTAACCCCGCCGGGTAGTCGTGCTACTCTAACGGTACTACGTAACGGTAAACGTTTACGTTTGCAAGTGACGATGGGTGATCTTAAAGAGGGAGTGACTGTTGCGGCCGCAGCGAGTGCGACAGCGGATGCGCTAGGATTGACCGTACAGACAGTCACATCAGATATTGCTCGCCAGTATGATATTAAAGTGGGCCAGGGGGTTGTGGTGACCAGCGTCAACCCTGGGTCGGCTGCTGCAATGAGTGGGATTCGTGCCGGAACGGTGATACTGCAGGTCAACCGAGTGGCTGTTAACTCGAGCGCTGACTTTAAACGTGCGATTAACAAAGGTGATAAAGAGAAGCGCGTGCTACTCCTGGTGAGTGACCGGGGAATGCCTCGCTATGTGGTGTTAAGCTGGCGCTAAAGGAGGATGATGGGTGGAGTTTAAAGATTATTACAAAGTGATGGGGTTGGCACGTGATGCGAGTCAGGATGAGATCAAGCGCGCTTATCGTAAACTGGCGCGTCAGTACCACCCGGATGTGAGTAAAGAGGCGGATGCCGAGGCGCGCTTCAAAGAGGTGGGTGAGGCCTATGAGGTTCTGAAAGATCCGGAGAAACGTGCCGCCTATGACAAGCTAGGGGCTGAATGGCAGTCAGGTGAGGATTTCCGTCCCCCACCTAACTGGGATGCTGGCTTTGAATTTCAGGGTGGTGGTTTTACTGGTGCAGAGGCGGAGGGGTTTAGTGATTTCTTTGAAGAGCTGTTTGGCCAGCATGGAGGCCATGGTTCTTACAGTCACCGCACTCATGCCAAAACTCAGGGGCAGGACCATCACGCCAAGGTCGAAATTGACCTGAATGATGCTTTTCATGATACGACCAGGCGTATCGTGTTGCAGGCGCCAGAGGTGGGTAATGAGGGGCACTTGCACTTACGCAAGCGCACACTCAATATCAAGATCCCCAAAGGAATCAAGGAGGGGCAGCAGATCCGTCTCGCAGGGCAAGGCGCTCCGGGTTTGGGTAGCGGTGCTAAAGGGGATCTCTATCTGGAAGTCCATTTCAAACCTCACCCACTCTATACCATTGAGGGGCGTGATCTGTATATGCAGTTGCCGATTACGCCGTGGGAGGCTGCTCTGGGGGCCACTGTAAAGGCGCCCACGCCGGCAGGAGATGTTGATCTGAAGATCCCTGCAGGTTCAAATAGCGGTAATAAACTACGTCTCAAAGGGCGTGGCATTCCTGGTAAACCACCGGGTGATATCTATATCACCTTAAGCGTTGTTGTTCCCAGTGCAGAGAGTGAAGAGGCCAGGGAGTTATACCAGGAGATGGCGACCAGGCTGGCCTTTAATCCACGTGAGACAATGGGGGTATCATGATGGAAAAACAGACAGTTCTCAGCGGTATCGTCGTCGATGAGAAGACAGAATTTACCCTACATGAACTCAGCCGTTCCTGCGGGAAGCCAGCTGAGTGGATATTGGCACTAATCGACGAGGGTGTTATCGACCCAGTGGGTGACAAGCAGGCGCAGTGGCGTTTTGGTGCTGCCTGTCTGCGTCGTGTCCGCATCGTGCAACGGCTTGAATGCGATCTGGGTGTCAACCTCGCCGGTGCAGCGCTTGCAGTTGAGTTGCTGGACGAGGTAGAGCGATTACGAGCTAGACTGGCAGCAGCCACAGGCCGTTAGTACCAGACGCCGCTCCAGCGGCGGCGGGGCTTTTGAGTGATGCGTTTAAAATAGCTGGGGGTGTATCGTATTTTGTTATCATTCATTGGTTGATGCGGAGTCTTGAGCTGCCGCAGTCGCGCTGTTAAAAAGTCAATGGCTCAGACCACTAGATTCCACGGAATTCATAATCGCCCAGCGACAATATTAGCGAAGCTGTTATAAGAACATGACTATAAATGCTCATTCGATGATCCCCTGTTATGTGAGCGGCAAAGGCATGTACGCCACCGATGCTACGTGGGCTTTTAAGATAGCGGTAATGGCTCTGTTGCAGTCGAGTGGCCTGGGTTATGACACTCGTGCTCACTACTATCGGAAACAGTTCCCCGAGATGGCTGATGCCAAATTTTCGCGCATGGTGTGTGATCCGATTGAGCAGTACGATAAAGACTGGCCTGGCTGGCAGCTTGAAAATAGAAAACGGTATGAAAATGAAGATGCGTTAATCACCGCCTTTTTTCTTGAGCGAGATCTGGGTTTTCAGGCAGAGGCGAAGGTGGCTATTTTTGGTTTTGATGAGGCTGGCTTTGGCTCTGGCGTGAATGTGATGCGTTTTATACATGCGGGAAAACCGGTGCTGGGTTTTTATAACCCTGACAGTTCTCATGCGGGGTATAACATTCATAACGTCATGCAGCTGGCAATGAACTATCCCAGGCTGGTCACGTTACACCGCGTTAGCAGTGTTGATAAGATAACAACGCGGGTAGTCGCATGGCTTGAAAACTATTCAATGACGTTAACGGCTGGTAGCTAACTGCTGGTTAACCCATTGCTGTAACTGCACCTCATTCATCGCGCCAGAGATTCTTGTTAGCTCTTTACCGTTTTTAAATAACATCAGGGTCGGGATAGAGCGTATCCCATATTGTGTGGCTGCGGTCTGATTGGCTTCGGTATCAATCTTTAGCAGGCGTAGATTGGGCTCGGCCCTGCGTGCAAAGTTCACAAAGACCGGCGCGAATGATTTGCACGGCCCACACCAGGGCGCCCAGAAGTCAACCAGTAGCGGCACTGTACTCTGCTGGATATGCCGGTTCAGTGTGTTACTGTTTACTGCAATTGGCACCCCTTGCATCAGCGCGCTTTTGCACTCGGCACATTTTGGCTGATCGTCCAGTCGACTAGCTGGAAACTGGTTGATGGTGTTGCATTGAGGGCAAACAAGCCTTGTTTTATCGCTCATGGGTTATCTTCCCGCTGTGTTAGTTTACTGTGATATAAGGGCGCGCTTGAAGATCTGCAAGTGTGAACTGCCTTATTCCCTGGGTGACCTAAGGGGCCTCTGATTCATGGCCTTGTCTCTGATAGTGAGCAAAGGGTGGCGGAGTGGAAATCCAGATTCTTCAGCGAGACAATCTTGAGGTGAGATGGAGCGTTGCTTTAAACAATCTCTTTGTCGCTTCACGCTTTGTTATGACAATGAATCAGCAGTTCCCTGAAGAGGGTCTACCTCTATTGTGATGATGCTATCAACCGATCCCGCAGCAGATCAACCGTTAAGCTTTGCAGCAACTCCTTCGCCGTAATGGCTCGCTCTTCATCAATCAACCCCACTGAAAAGGCGAGATGCCCGATCAGGTCTGCCGCACTTTTGTTTTGCTGTTGCCACGCTTCAAGAGAATCGGAACCATCGCGTTTCGAGAGCCGCGTGCCAGTATCATCCAGCATCAACGGTACATGCCAGAAATCAGGAGCTGGATAACCGAGCGCGCCAAAGAGCTCGATCTGGCGTGCAGTGGAGTCGAGTAGATCAGCACCGCGTACCACATCGGAAATGGCCATTAGCCCGTCATCGACCACCACAGCAAGTTGATAGGCGAAGAGGCCATCGGCACGTTTGATCACAAAGTCACCCACCTCGCGGTCGAGTGATTGAGCGATATTGCCCAGGATACGATCCTCAAATTCAACCGTGCCTGCGGGCACTTTGTAACGCCATGCGGCCACCTTTTCGGGATGACGTTTTTCCATTTTGGCGCGCTGTTTGATGTCGCGGCAGGTGCCGGGATAGATCAGCCCGTGTTCATCTCCATGCGGTGCGCTGGCGGCGTGTTGAATATCTTTACGTGAGCAGTAGCAGGGGTAGATCAACCCCTGGTCGAGCAGTTGTGCAAACGCATCCTCATAAAGTGCTGTGCGCCGCGACTGGTAGTAGGGGGTTGCATGACCACCGATATCGGGCCCTTCATCCCAGTCGAACCCTAACCAGTGCAGATCATCGATCAGCTGTCTGCTGCTGCCGGGCCTGGTGCGCGGCAGATCCAGGTCTTCGATTCGCAGGATGAATGGCTGAGATGTCAGTCGCGCCTGAAGCCAAGCGAGCAGTGCGGTGCGCAGGTTGCCAAAGTGCAGTGGGCCGCTGGGGCTGGGGGCATAGCGTCCGCTCATGATTTTTTATCTGTGATCAGCATGAATTTGAGAGAACTTATCTGAAGATGGTCTATTTTGCCATGAAATGGCAATTGGCCGGAACGAATTCATGGTTTTTCATGGTATCCGGATGGTATCTGGCATCGGAAACCGCTATACTTTTGCCCAATATTATAAAAACAATAACAATAATATATTGTTGCGTGGTTTGGGGGGGGATTCCTTGGCGGTGATTGACCGTTAAAGATCGGAAGTTTGCAGGATAGCAGTGACATCTAGCGCCTTTATTCAAGGCTCCTTTTTTTTCACATTGCACCAATAAACATATTTTTTAGAGTTAAATACGCAACGACGCGTTGACTAATTGAATAGTGATAATGACTAAAAAGAATAGTTTCACCAGAGAAGAACTCCTGAGCTGCGCAAATGGCGATCTATTTGGGCCGGGTAACGCGCAGCTACCTGCGCCACCGATGTTGATGCTGGATCGTATTATCACCATCAACGAAGATGGCGGCACTTATGGCAAGGGGCAGATTATCGCGGAGCTAGATATTAACCCTGATCTGTGGTTTTTCGACTGCCATTTTAAAAATGACCCTGTGATGCCAGGCTGTCTTGGGCTAGATGCAATGTGGCAGCTGGTCGGCTTTTATCTCGGCTGGATGGGTGGCCCTGGGCGGGGGCGGGCTCTTGGTTCTGGTGAGGTTAAATTCTACGGTCAGGTGACCCCCGGTAACAGGCTGGTGACCTATAAGATCGACCTGAAACGTGTCATCATGCGTAAACTGGTGATGGGGATTGCAGATGCCGTGATGGAAGTAGACGGCAAAGAGATTTATTCCACAAAGGATTTACGAGTTGGACTGTTTACCTCAACTGAGAATTTCTGAGGCATAGCGTCAAGCGGGAGAAGGTTAAGTGAGACGAGTCGTAATTACCGGTATCGGAATCGTATCAAGCATTGGTAATAACAGAAATGAAGTGCTGGACTCCTTACGCCGTGGCAAGTCTGGTATTGAGTTTAGTGAAGAGTATGCCGACCTTGGTTTTCGCTCTCACGTACATGGGCCGATCAAGCTGGATCTGGCTGAACTTATTGACCGTAAGAAATTACGCTTCATGGGTGAGGCTGCGGCCTACAACTATCTCGCGATGAAGCAGGCGATTGAAGATGCTGGTCTTTCCGAAGAAGATGTTTCAAACCCTCGTTCGGGGCTGATCGTCGGTTCTGGCGGTGCCTCCAACAAAAATATAGTACTCGCGGTTGATACCCTGCGTAGTCGTGGTGCAAAACGTGTCGGCCCCTATATGGTACCGCGCACGATGGGCAGCACCACCTCGGCGAATCTCGCGACCGCATTCAAGATTCAAGGGATCAACTACTCGATTAGCTCCGCCTGTTCGACCAGCGCGCACTGTATTGGTAATGCGGTAGAGCAGATTCAGCTTGGAAAACAGGATCTGATGTTTGCCGGGGGTGGTGAAGAGGTTGAGTGGAGCATGACCGTACTCTTTGATGGCATGGGCGCACTTTCATCAAAATATAACGATGCGCCGCAGACGGCATCGCGCACCTACGATGCCAATCGAGATGGTTTTGTGATCTCGGGTGGGGGTGGCCTTATCGTACTTGAAGAGCTGGAAAGGGCGCAGGCGCGAGGCGCCAGAATCTACGGTGAAGTGGTCGGTTATGGGGCGACATCAGATGGCTACGACATGGTGGCCCCTTCGGGTGAAGGGGCGGAGCGCTGCATGAAACTGGCGCTATCGACAGTCGATATCCCGGTCGATTACATCAATACTCACGGTACCAGCACCCCTGTGGGTGATGTTAAAGAGCTAGAGGCGATTCGCAATGTCTTTGGTGACAACATTCCTCCCTTCTCTGCAACCAAGTCGCTGACAGGTCACGCGCTGGGTGCAGCGGGTGTCAATGAGATCATCTATTCACTGCTGATGATGGAAAATGATTTTATCGCCGCATCGGCTAATATCACAGACCTCGATCCGGCGGCTGAAGGGATGCCGGTCGTGCGTGAGACCCAGAACGGTGTGAGACTGAACTGTGTGATGTCGAACAGCTTCGGTTTTGGTGGCACCAACGCAACACTGGTGGTCAGGCGTTTCGAATAAGTGTTGGGTTTTAATCGCCCGGTCAGTAAACAGATAACAGGCCTGCTCTCAGTTGATGGCGGGCTTTTTTATGGGCGGAGTTTCAGGTTGTGCTCGAGGGTAGGTTGAGAGCGCTGGCAGTTTCCCATGTAAAAAGGGCTGCCTTCATTGCTGGCGGCAACCCTGTTTAGCGGGGTTAATAGTGCTTATTTTGCGGCGCGAGATGCCCGTTTGCGGTCGGTCTCTTTTAGCATCTTTTTACGTACACGGGTGAAATTAGGTGTCACCTCAACCAGCTCATCATCATCGATGAATTCAAGTGCCTGCTCCAGCGTCATCCTGATTGGTGGTGTTAGCACCAGGTTTTCATCAGTGCCTGCTGCGCGAATATTATTAAGCTGTTTCGCTTTTAGTGCATTGACGACCAGGTCGTTATCACGTGAGTGAATCCCGATCACCATCCCTTCATAGACCTCTTCTGCATGGCCAATAAAGAGACGTCCACGTTCCTGCAGGTTGAACAGGGCAAAAGCCAGTGCCTTGCCAGCCGCATTAGCAATCAATACGCCGTTGTTGCGTTGGCCGAATTCATTCTTCTTGAGTGGGCCGTAGTGGTCAAAGACGGTGTAGATCAAGCCGCTGCCTTGAGTCGCGGTCAGGAACTCGGTACGAAAGCCGATCAGACCACGCGACGGGATGATGTAGTCCATACGCACACGTCCTTTACCGTCGGGCATCATATCTTTTAGGTCGCCACCACGGGTCCCCAGTTTTTCCATTACGGTACCCTGGTGACTCTCTTCAACATCGACCGTTAGCTGCTCGTATGGCTCTTCCTTATTGCCATCCACTTCGCGAATGATTACCTCCGGACGAGAGATGCCAAGCTCAAACCCTTCACGGCGCATGTTCTCAATCAGGATTGAAAGATGCAGTTCACCGCGACCTGAAACACGAAAACGGTCTGGATCTTCGGTGTCTTCGACCCGCAGCGCAACGTTATGGACCAGCTCTTTCTGCAGGCGCTCACGAATCTGACGCGAGGTGACAAACTTACCATCTTTACCCGCGAACGGTGAGTTATTGACCTGAAAGGTCATGCTGATGGTCGGTTCATCAACCGAGAGTGGCGGCAGTGCCTCAACGCAGGCTGGATCACACAGGGTGTCTGAGATGTTGAGTGCATCGATACCGGTAAAGCAGACAATGTCACCCGCTTCTGCTTCAGGTACTTCGACGCGTTCCAGTCCCATGTAGCCTGATACCTGTAAAACACGGCCGTTACGGGTTTTGCCTTCGTTATCGATGATGGAGACCTGGGTATTAGTCTTAAGTTTGCCGCGAGTAATGCGGCCAATTCCGATCACGCCCACATAGCTGTTGTGATCGAGCGAGCTGACCTGCATCTGAAAAGGGCCGTCGGAATCAACATCAGGTGCTGAAACCTTGTCGATGATTGTTTGAAAAATGGGGGTCATGTCGCCTTCGCGCGCATCGACATCAAAGCTGGCGTAGCCGTTGAGCCCTGAGCAGTAGACGACCGGGAAATCGAGCTGTTCATCGGTCGCACCCAGGCGGTCAAACAGATCGAAGGTCTGATCCAGTACCCAGTCCGGGCGCGCGCCCGGGCGGTCAATCTTGTTGATCACAACGATAGGCTTTAGCCCAAGATCAAATGCCTTCTGTGTAACAAAGCGTGTCTGAGGCATCGGTCCTTCAACGGCATCAACCAGTAGGAGCACACAATCAACCATCGACAGTACACGCTCAACCTCGCCGCCGAAATCGGCATGACCTGGAGTATCAACGATATTGATGCGGTACTCTCCCCATTTAATGGCAGTGTTTTTTGCCAGAATGGTGATGCCACGCTCTTTTTCGAGTGTGTTTGAATCCATCACGCGTTCAGTTGGCGCTGCGCGACTATCAAGGGTGCCTGACTGTTGCAGTAACTGATCTACGAGGGTGGTCTTGCCATGATCAACGTGAGCGATGATGGCGATGTTGCGAAGGTTCTGAATCACGAGATGTTGGCTTCCAAGTGTGCGAAAAGGCGCACATTATACCCGATAGTTTGGCGCGGGGCACTGACAGAATGTGGTGAATAACGGCCAGTTTTTTATTTGCGGTGCGGTACTTGGGCTTGGTCGTTAAGTGGTAATTTAACCGTATGATATTGCTAGTAAATACCAACATCCAGATAGGAGCGAGAGATTTTCCTGATGGCAATCACAAACGCGGCGGTACGCAGGTCTGCAATTTTATCATTCGAATGGAGGGTTTCGTGCATCTCCTGGTAGGCGTTTCTCATGGTGTCATCGAGCCCTGAGCGGACGAGATCGAGCTCGCTCGCACCGCGCACAATCATTGAGCGGGTCGATGCAGAGAGTTTTGAGCCGGTTGCCTCTTCAAGCAGGGTGGCGTATTCGTTGCCTCGCAGTTCATCGTAGCGCCGTTCCATGCGACCAAAGCGGATGTGTGAGAGGTTGCGAATCCACTCGAAGTACGAGACTGTCACACCACCAGCATTAACGTAGACATCGGGCATGATCACAACCCCTTTATCGCGCAGGATCTTGTCGGCATCAAAAGTGATCGGGCCGTTGGCAGCTTCGACAATCAGCTTTGCCTGAATACGTGAGGCGTTCTCTTTGCTGATCTGTCTCTCTAGGGCGGCAGGAATCAGGATATCGCACGCCATCTCCAGTGCGCCTTTATTATCAGGAGAAAAGGCTCCGCCGGGGAACCCTTTAAAGGAGCCGTGTTCAATTTTGAAACGGTAGATCTCTTCAACATTCAGGCCGTTTTCATTGCTGATTACGCCATCATATTCAATGATAGCGGTGATTTTAACATCGTCCTCTTCCTGTAAAAATTTGGCGGCGTGGTAGCCGACATTACCTAACCCCTGCACAATAACGCGCTTGCCGGCGAGGCCTGCGGATAGATTAGCAGCAGTGAGATCTCTGGGGTGGCGGAAGAATTCACGGATTGCATACTGAACGCCGCGACCGGTCGCCTCAACACGCCCGCGAATGCCGCCTTGCTGTACCGGTTTGCCGGTGACGCACGCCTGGTAGTTGATATCTTCCGGGTTGAGGTGTTTATAGGTGTCGGCGATCCATGCCATTTCGCGCTGACCTGTGCCGACGTCCGGCGCCGGTACATTGGTGGCGGGGTTGAGAAAGCCTTTACGCACCAGTTCAAGGGTGTAGCGGCGGGTGATTAACTGCATCTCATCGCGCGAATATTGAGAAGGATCGATATGCAGCGCCCCTTTGGAGCCACCAAAGGGAACATCGACCAGTGCGCATTTATAGGTCATCAACGCGGCCAGCGCTTCAACTTCATCCTGGTCTGAGTATGCAGCGAATCGAATGCCGCCCTTGGCCGGTAGTCGATGCGTACTATGTACGGCGCGCCAGCCGGTGAATGTCTGGATCTCGCCGCGAATTTTTACCGGGAATTTTACCTGTAGTACGGAATCACACGCCTTGATCGCCTGTGCAGTTCCGCTATCAAGGTTTAATATGGAAAGTGCATGATCGACCATACGATCGACATTACTACTGAAAGAGGAGGCTGATGATTGTTTATTATTTGCCATGAAGTCGTTCCCTTTGCCGCGCTGTTGTATCTTCCTTAACTACGGTAGTGAATAGGATAAAATCTACTAAGATTAAAGCCTGTCATATTGTTGCCACTTTAATGGTATGGATAAAAAACTGCCGATATATTTGATGATTACGGCCAGTTGAAGATTTCCATTAGTGCAATATAAAAAGAATCGTGTTGAGGCGTAGGACGAATTTACTCAATGGCTGATCTATCCCTCTGAACCGGCCTTTACAAAACCGGGCAGGTTGATGGTGAATGCGGTTCCCTCTTTACCAGAGCTGGCCACAATTGTGCCGTTATGCGCCTCAATAATTGATTTAACGATGGCCAGCCCCAGTCCTGCCCCATCGCCACTTCGCTGGCGTGATGGGTCGGTGCGATAAAAGCGGTCGAACAGCTTTGGAAGGTGTTCTGCGGGGATCGGAGTGCCGGGGTTATGGACCACAATGTTGACATCGCCATCGGTGTAGCTGAGTGTCACCGCCACACACCTCTCTGGTGGTGTGTGGCGCACCGCATTCGCAATCAGGTTGCTAAGTGCGCGGCGCAACATCAGGCGGTCACCTTGAATATGCGCATCACCTTCCAGCGTTAATGATACATGGCACTCTTCTGCCCATGCTTCGTAATAGTCGAACAGGTTACGCAGCTCACTTTTCAGATCAATCGCTTCGGCGTTGAGTGGGTTAAGATCGTTGTCGGCCTTGGCGAGGAAGAGCATATCGCCGATCATCTGTGCCATGCGCTCGTACTCTTCCATATTGGAGTAGAGTATCTCCTGATACTCATTGGCACTGCGCGCCTGTGAAAGGGCGACCTGGGTCTGGGTCATCAGGTTGGTTACGGGTGTCCGCAGCTCATGGGCGATATCGGCGGAAAAATTAGAGAGGCGGGTGAAGGCCTCTTCCATGCGTTGTAGAAGCTCATTAAAGGAGAGAGCCAGTTCGGCGAGTTCAGCAGGTACTGTCTCAGGGTCGAGGCGGGTGTTTAGCTCGTTGGCGCTGGTCTGGCTGATCTGTTCAACGATACGGTGCAGTGGGCGGTGACCCTGTCGTACAGCAATCCAGCTCATTAATGCCATGATGATGATGCCGCAGACGATCATCAGCCAGAGGGTGTAACGGAATGTCTTGATAAACTGCAGGTGAAAATCGATCGCAACGGCCACGATAACAGTATAAGAGGCGTCGCTGCTATTTCCATTGACCTGTTGAACAAGCACGCGGTAATGGTGTTTGCTGTCATTCCATTTCTGTATATTGTTTTGTGAAAGCTCGTTTGCGTGAAAAGCAGGTCGTGGTATCCGGGAAAAGTCTGCACCGGGGCTGTTATAGAGTGTTTTTCCTGCGGTGTCGCTGATAGAGAGCAGTGGACCGTGATGTCCCACCAGAATGTCATCCAGGCGCTGTTTTATCTGTGACAGGTCATGGTGGGTGCGCAGTGTAGAGAGCGACTGCTCAACCGTCTGGGCGATCACCTTGAGTTCATTGATGTCCTGCATTTCAAAGTGCTCTTCGATCGAGCGTTCTATGATCCAGCCGAAGGTCAGGAGTACCACTGTAGCAACGGCACTAAAGAGCAGTGTGAGGCGTAACGTGAGAGAGGTCGGTTGTCTCAATCGATCTGCTCTTCTGGCACATCGATCATGTAGCCCATGCCGCGTATTGTCTGAATCAGCTTGAGGTCATAGTTATCGTCAATCTTGCCGCGCAGGCGACGGATGGCAACATCGATGACGTTGGTGTCGCTGTCGAAATTCATGTCCCACACCTGGGAGGCGATCAGGGAGCGCGGCAGCACTTCTCCCTGACGGCGAACCAGCAGCTCCAGCAGGGCAAACTCTTTGGTGGTCAGATGGATGCGCCTGCCGCCGCGGCTGGCACGATGGCGCGCCAGATCTAGCGCCAGATCGGCAACGCTCAGGCTCAACTCGGTGGCAGGGGTTGCACTGCGGCGAAGCAGTGTACGCACTCGCGCCAGCAGTTCAGCAAAGACAAAGGGTTTGACAAGGTAGTCATCAGCCCCCAGCTCCAGCCCTTTAACCCGGTCATCAATGGAGTCTCGGGCGGTCAGGAACAACACCGGCACCTCTTTGCCCGCTTCACGCAGCGACTGCAGGATCCGCCAACCATCCACATCGGGCAGCATCACATCAAGAATCAGCAGGTCATAGCGCTCTGTCATGGCCAGGTGGTGGCCATCCAGTCCGTTATGGCTCAGGTCAACGACAAAACCCGCTTCGTTCAACCCCTGTTTGAGGTATTCACCTGTTTTGATCTCATCTTCGACAATTAGCAGTTTCATAGTGTGGCAAGCTAGCCCATAATATCTGTCATGAGTATGACTGCATTATTACAAAATTGTAATTGAAGCGTCACCTTGGCGACAGTGTTTGGTCACTATTCTTCATCGTTGTTATCGATAGCCTTCAGGAGTCATCACTTTGTACCTTCAATCTTGTTTCCGCTACAACTCATCTCTACCCCTGTGGTTAGCGGCGATAATGATGTTGACTCTCTCCACTGCGCAGGCGGAGGAGGTGTTGTCTATGGATCGGGCTGTCGCTGAAGCGCTGGTTGCCAACCCGAGTCTGGCCGCTATTGAGGCGCGCGCGAAGGCGCTGGCGGAGATACCGGATCAGGCCGAATCACTGCCTGACCCCAATCTGTCGATCAATGCACTTAACCTTCCACTCGATAGCCTCTCCCTGAGCCAGGAAGCGATGACGCAGTTACAGATAGGTATTACCCAGGCGTTACCTTATCCCGGAAAGCTTGCGTTACGTGCCCAGGCGGCAAGCCATGAGGCAAACGCAGCAGTATCTGAACTGGATGAGCAGCGGCTGCAACTGGTGCGCGATGTTAAAACGGTCTGGTGGAATCTCTTTTATCTGGATCGGGCACTGGAAGTGATCGCACGGAATCAGGTACTGCTGGCGCAGTTTGTAAATGTGGCGGAGACGCGTTACACCGTTGGCCAGGGGTTACAGCAGGATATTCTCCTGGCGCAGCTGGAGCTCTCCAAGCTGAGCGATAGTAAAATCCGGGTAGAAAACAGGCGTGAAAATGAGGTGATACGGCTGAATCTGCTGAGAGATCGCGCCGCAGCAGAGGTTATTCTGTTGCCCACTTCTGTGGATGAGTCCTTGCTATCGCTGAAAAACATTCAGACTTTACAGGCGCGCGCGGCCACTGGTCGGCCTATATTAGCTGCTCAGGAAGCGCGGCTGGGAGCTGCAAGCCGTCGCATCGATCTGGCGAAAAAGGGGTATGCACCCGATTTTAAAGTGGGTGCCGTCTACGGGTTTCGTAGCGGCAACAATCCCGACGGCAGTAGTCGTACCGATGTCGGCTCCATTCTGTTTAGTATGAATCTTCCCATCTATACCGGCAGCAAACAGGACCGTGTCGTTGATCAGCGTAATGCGGAATGGCTGCAGAAAAAACATGAATTCCATGAACAGCGCAATCGGGTTGCATCACAGGTGCAACAGGCGATGACCGACTACCGCCGCGCCAGTGAGCAGACGCAACTGTTTCAACAGGAGATTATCCCGCAGGCGCGCCAGACGGTGGATGCGATGCTGGCCGGGTACCAGGTAGGAAAGGTCGATTTTCTCAACCTGGTTCGCGCCCAGACAACACTTTACGATTATGAAACCCAGTACTGGAAGGCCTTGAGTGCCGCTAATCAGGCGATGGCCAGATTAGTTGCCGCAGTGGGAGAGGAGACAATTTATGAATAAAAAAGCGGTCGTTCTGTTTGTGATTGGTGGTTTAGGGGTTGGCTTTGGCGTGGGTTACTTTTTTGCCGGTTCTACTCCACACTCGCAGCAGCACGAAATGGAAGCGGGCGCGCCATCCGCTGAACGCAAGGTGCTCTTCTACCGTAATCCGATGAACCCGGCGATCACTTCGCCAGTGATGATGCAGGATGAGATGGGCATGGATTATATCCCCGTCTACGCCGACGAAGGCAAGCCTAAAGAGAAAGAGGTGCTGTTCTACCGTAATCCGATGAACCCGGCGATCACATCGCCGGTGATGATGCAGGACGACATGGGGATGGACTATATCCCTGTTTACGCCGACGGTGGTGCGTCTAACGAGCCGGCCGGCACCGTGACGATTGATCCTGTGACAGTGCAGAACATTGGTGTGCGCACTGCCCGGGCGGAGGTGCGTGACCTCTCTCGAACACTGAATGGTCTGGGGCGCGTCGATTTTAATGAAGAACGCCTGGCGCGTCTGCACCCTAAAACATCGGGCTGGATTGAACAGCTATTTGTTGATGAAACCGGTAAACGGGTTAGCAAGGATACCATTCTGCTCGGCATCTACTCTCCAGAATTGGTTGCCGCACAGCAGGAGTATCTGGTGGCGCTGAATAACTGGGAGGCGGTGCGTAATAGCGCCTCAGAGCAGATGAAGCGTAGTTCTAAAACCATTCTTAATAGCGCCCTTGAGCGTTTGCAACTATTTGATGTGGCCGAGCATCAGATAGTGGAGCTGAAAAAGAGCCGCAAGATCAAAAAGCAGCTCCATATCCACTCTTCATTTGATGGGCGTGTTATGCATATCGGTTCTCGTGAGGGACAGTTTGTGACGCCAAAAGATGAGTTATACCTCATCGCGGATCTAAGCCGCATCTGGGTCAATGTTGATGTCTTTGAGGATGAGCTAAGCTGGCTCAACGTGGGGGATCGGGCCGAGATGCGGATACGCGCTGAGCCGGGTCGAACCTATAATGGAAAAATTACATTTATCCACCCGGTGCTTAACCCCAGGAGTCGTACCGTGCAGGTGCGTCTGGAGTTTGATAACGCGGATCTCTCCCTTAAACCGGGTATGTATGCCAATGTCACTCTCTATGTTGATCCACAGCCTGATGCGGTAGTGGTTCCTTCGGAAGCGATTATTCGTTCGGGTAGCAGGGAGCAGGTGTTTGTTGTACGTGAAGCGGGCAAGTTCGAGCCTCGTGAAGTGGTGCTGGGCGTTAGCGCTCAGGGGCTGACACAGATTCTTTCTGGCGTTGAAGCGGGGGAAGAGGTGGTGACCTCAAGCCAGTTCCTCATTGACTCTGAATCCAAGCTACGCGAAGCGACCGCCAAGATGATGGAAGCCGCGTCGGGGCAGGGCGGGGCAGTAACGGACGAAATCGATATGAGTGATATGGATATGTCCGATATGGATATGTCCGATATGGATGACTTCGAGATCTCCATGGATGAGATGGAAACCGCTTCGGGAGAGTCTGATCAATGATTGCCAGTATCATAGGGGCTTCGCTGCGCAACCGATTCCTGGTTCTGATTGCTACGGTGGCGATTATCGCCGTCGGCATCTGGTCAATGAAAAATACCCCGCTGGATGCGATTCCTGATCTCTCTGATGTGCAGGTGATCGTCTTTACCGAGTACCCCGGTCAGGCGCCGCAGGTGGTAGAGGACCAGGTGACCTACCCACTTACCACCGCCATGTTAGCGGTACCCAATGCCAAGGTAGTACGGGGTTACTCCTTTTTTGGATACTCTTTTGTCTACATTATTTTTGATGACGGCACCGATATGTACTGGGCGCGTTCACGCGTTCTGGAGTACCTGAATTATGTTAGTGGACGTCTGCCGAACGGGTTAACACCATCATTGGGGCCGGACGCGACCGGTGTCGGCTGGGTGTATGAATACGCTCTGGTGGATAGAAGCGGTAACACCGATCTGGCCGAGCTGCGTTCGATTCAGGACTGGTATCTGCGCTATCCCCTGCAGACGGTCGAAGGTGTGTCTGAGGTGGCCTCTGTGGGCGGCTATGTTAAACAGTATCAGGTAGAAGTGGATCCTAATGCGCTGCTGGCTTACAACATCCCACTGTCGAAAGTGAAGCACGCAATTCAGCGCTCCAATAATGACGTGGGTGGAAAGCTGGTGGAGATGGCTGAGACCGAGTATATGGTGCGTGGCCTCGGCTATATCCAGTCGATCGCTGACCTCAATGTCATTCCTGTAGGTGTCGATGACAACGGCACACCGATTCGCCTGCAGGATGTGGCTCATGTCCATCTTGGGCCAGAGCTGCGCCGCGGCGTGGCGGAGCTTAACGGTGAAGGAGAAGTGGCCGGCGGTGTGGTAATCATGCGCTACGGTGAAAACGCCATGGCAGTGATTGAGCGGGTGCGCGCCAAGCTGGAGGAGCTCAAACCCGGTCTGCCCGAAGGGGTCGAGATCGTACCGGTCTATGACCGCGGTGATCTCATCACCCGTGCGGTGAAAAACCTGGAAGAGAAACTGATCGAAGAGATTATCGTTGTCAGCATCATCTGTATCCTGTTTTTACTCCACGCCCGTTCAGCACTGGTCGCCATTATCTCTCTGCCGATTGGTATTTTGCTCGCCTTCACCTTTATGAAATGGCAGGGCATCAACGCCAACATCATGTCGCTTGGCGGCATTGCCATCGCCATTGGTGCGATGGTCGATGGCGCGATTGTGATGATCGAAAACGGCCATAAACATCTTGAAAAAATGGTGGAAGAGAAGGGGCGAGAACTCACCTCACCTGAACGATGGCAAGCGGTCACTGAGGCCTCGCGTGAGGTTGGCCCGGCGCTCTTCTTTTCGCTGCTGATTATCACAGTCTCCTTTTTACCGGTCTTTACCCTTCAGGCACAGGAAGGGCGGCTCTTTGCACCGCTCGCTTTTACCAAAACCTACGCGATGGCAGCAGCTGCGATTTTAGCCATTACACTGGTACCGGTATTAATGGGTTACTTTCTGCGCGGTAAAATCCCTGCTGAAGCGAAAAACCCGGTAAACCGGTTCCTCCATTTCATTCATAAACCGAGCTTGAGTTTTGCTATTAACTGGCGCTGGATGACATTGGGGGGGGCGTTGATTTTGCTGGCTGTTACAGCCTACCCACTTAGTAAACTGGGCAGTGAGTTTATGCCGCCGCTCAATGAGGGTGACATCCTTTATATGCCGACGACCTACCCAGGGGTTTCGATTACCAAGGCGAAAGAGTTGCTGCAGCAGACGGATAAGATCATTAAATCCTTTCCTGAAGTGCACCATGTCTTTGGTAAGGTCGGGCGTGCGGAAACAGCAACGGACCCTGCACCGCTGGCGATGTTGGAGACCACCATTCGCCTCAGGCCGAAAGAGGAGTGGCCTGATCCCGATAAAACCGTTAAAGAGCTGATGGATGAGATGGATGCGGCGATTAAGTTCCCTGGACTCTCCAACGCCTGGACGATGCCGATTAAAACCCGTATCGACATGCTTTCGACCGGTATCAAAACCCCGATCGGGATCAAAGTCAGTGGGCCGGATCTGAGTGTGCTGGAGGAGGTGGGCAGTGAGATTGAGCAGGCTTTGAAACAGCTGCCCGATACACTCTCAGCCTTTGCCGACAAGGCGGCGGGTGGTTACTACCTCGACTTTGATATCGACAGACAGGAGGCGTCGCGTTACGGCCTGACTACCGGCGATGTGCAGGATGTGATCCAGAGCGCGATCGGCGGCATGAATATCACTCAGACGGTCGAGGGGCTGGAGCGTTATCCGATCAACCTGCGTTACCCACGTGAGCTGCGTGATAACCTTGATAGCCTGAAAAGAGTATTGATCCCGACACCGACCGGCGCACAGATCCCGCTATCGCTGGTGGCTGATCTGCAGCTACGTCGCGGTCCGCCGAGTATCAAGAGTGAAAATTCTCGCCCTAACGCCTGGGTCTATGTTGATATCACAACATCTGATATTGGTGGCTATGTCGCAGAGGCGAAAAAAGTGGTGGCGAGTCAGGTCAGGATTCCCCCCGGTTACGATCTGGTCTGGTCGGGGCAGTTCGAATATATGGAACGTGCGGCTGAGCGGCTGCGCATCGTCGTACCCGCAACCTTGCTGGTGATCTTCCTGCTGCTCTACTTTAACTTCCGCAATATTACAGCACCGTTAGTGGTGATGCTCTCGATACCGTTTGGGTTGATCGGTGGATTCTGGCTGGTCTATCTCCTCGGCTTTAATCTCTCCGTTGCCGTGGTGGTCGGGTTTATCGCACTGGCCGGTGTGGCGGCGGAGATCGGGGTGCTGGTGCTCACCTTTATCGATCAGGAGATCGCCAGGCGTCGCCATAGCAAAGGCAGCGCACTGGATGCAACGGAGATCATGGCCGCGGTCCATCACGGTACCTCAGAACGTGTGCGCCCCATCGCGATGACAGCCACTGCCATAATCGCAGGGCTGCTGCCGATTATGTGGGGCAGCGGTACCGGTTCAGAGGTGATGCAACGCATTGCCGCCCCGATGGTGGGTGGCATGGTGACTGTCACACTGCTCTGTCTGCTGGTGCTACCCATCATTTACGGTGTCATACTGCAGATACAGGAGAAATCTAGAGAGCAGGCGCTGTAAGTTCTAACAGTCGCTCATCCAGATGGCTTGTGATGAGCGGTGGAGTCAGTGTGAGATTTATTAAACAGTGCGCTATGGAAGCGCTCCTGTTAGTTGCGATAGTGCCATTAATGGTGTCGTTAACAATCATATTAAAGGGTGATATTGTGGCGCGATGAAGATCATGATTTTATGCACATCGGCAGGTGTGGGTGGACTGGAGCTCTATGCCGAACGCGAATGGCGTGCTATGAGTGAATCGGGTCATACCTGTTATTTCGTGGGACGAGACAAAGGGCCACTGGCGCAACGTATCGAAGCTGCCGGTGGAGGGGAGACGGTGCTACTGCTGCGACCGCACTGGAAGGTTATGCCGCTGCTCGATGCGTTGCGGCTGGCGCAATATATCGATGCCCATGGTATCGACATTATTCATCTTCACTGGGTCAGGGATCTTGCACTTGGGGTGTTGGCGCAACGTTTCTCAAAGTGTCGCCCTAAGCTGGTTTACAGCCGCCACATGGGGATTACCCGTCCTAAAAAAGACCGCTATCACCGTTTTTTTTACAGCAAAATAGACCGGCTGCTGGTGGTTAGCAGGCAGGTTCAGAAGGAGGCGCTTCGCTATCTGCCACTGCCGCCTGAACGGATCACGCTGCTCTATCTGGGCGTACCTGCTGCGGATAGATCAGAGCCGCAGTCGTGTAGCGCTCTGCTGCCTGAGAAGTTTATCAAACGGCCGTTTCGTATCGGTATGTTTGGACGTATTGAGCATGGCAAGGGGCAGCACCTGCTGGTAGAAGCGATGGCAAAGCTGGTAAATGAAGGTTTTGAAGGCGGCGCACTGATTATCGGGCATGTGATGGATGACGATTATTTTGAACAGTTAAAAAAGCGTGCTGAGGATGGCGCTATCGAAGAGCACATTACATTCGCCGGTTTTACCGAGTCACCGCAGCAGGTGATGTCATGTTGTGATGTGGTGGTGTTACTGACCTACTGTGAAACGTTTGGACTGGTGCTGGTAGAGGCGATGCGTCAGGGTGTTGCGGTGATCGGTACAGATGCGGGTGGTGTGCCGGAGATTATCTCGCATGAAGAGAGTGGCCTGCTTATCCCACCCGGTGATGTCGATGCGCTGGCTGATAGCCTGAGGCGGCTTTACGAGGATGAATCACTGAAGCAGCAGCTGGCCGAGAATGGGAAGCGCAACGCCGATGAAACATTCGACGAGCGACTTCATTTTGATAAATTGAACACTATTTTTCTTGAAATGCATGGTGCGCATGAGCAGCACTGTTCTCAGAAACTACCAGGAAACTGAATTGAAAACACTGATATTGATCCCCGCCCGTTTTGGCTCCAGCCGGTTGCCAGGCAAGCCTCTGCTGGATGAAACGGGGCAGCCACTCATACAGCACGTCTATGAGCAGGCGAGTAAATCAGAACTGGCGAGTGATGTTGTGGTAGCGACTGATGACAGCCGTATCGAAGCTGCCGTTCACGCCTTCGGAGGGCACTGTGTGATGACTTCTGCCCATCATGAAAGTGGATCGGACAGAATAGCGGAGGCGGTCACAACGCTATCGGCTGAGTATGACGTTGTGGTCAATGTTCAGGGAGATGAACCAGAGCTGGACCCCGCAGCGATTGATCTGGTGGCCAGAATTCAGCATGAGACTACGCCGTTCATGAGTACGCTGGCCTGCCGTTTCCCGGCAGGTAGTGAGGTCGGTACGGGCACACCACTGGACCCTGCATGTGTCAAAGTAGTATTAGGGAAAAAACTGGCGAACGCAGCTTCGAATATCGAAGCATACAGAGCCATCTATTTCTCACGAAGTCTGGTTCCGCACCTGCGGTCAAACGGTGGAAAGCCCACCCATAATGAAGTGTACCTTATGCACATTGGTCTCTATGCATACACAAAAGAGTCGCTATTAGCATTTACAAAGCTCGATAAATCTCATCTCGAATCAACCGAACAGCTGGAGCAGCTTCGTGTGATAGAAAATTATCTTGGTATCCATGTTGGGGTCATTAAGCATGCAGTGCCAGGGGTTGATACTCCGGATGATTACCGAGCTTTTGTTAAACGCTGGAAGGGTAGCGCTTTATAGCGGCCTTTTCACGAGCAATAGTTCCTATGGGACGGATTTATTTTGTTTAGATAATTTATTAAAGGAGAAAATCATGAAACAGAAAAGATGTAATGTAATGGCCTGGCTCTTCACTGGTGTGTTGGCGTTCACTTCACCTCTTCATGCCGCTGGCGACCACGCGCATGACCACGATGATAATGGTAGTGACCATCATGGGGCCGGTATGAAACATGATGATCACGGTTCAGGGCAAGGGGGTCATGATCACGGCCACGGCTCAGCAAATAAAATGTTCCTGAAGGAGAAAAAGATAGACGGCTATAACGTCACCTTTCATATTATGAAAGCAAAGCCAGGAAAAGAGATGGGGGGCAGTCATGACTTTATGATCAAGGTGGAGAAAAATGGCAAGGCGCTAACCAATATTATGATGAATACCAGGGTGGTTCACCCTAATGGCCAATCCGAGACCAAAAAGGCGATGGTGATGGGTGACTGGCTGATGGCGGGTTATGATCTTGGCCATAAAGGTAAACACCAGATGATGATTCTGTTTAAGACCGCCGATGGCAAAAAACATAAAGGCGGTATCTACTACACAGGAAGCTAGTACTCTTCAAAATGACATAAACTGAGACCTTTGCGTGAGCAGGAATTTTATGCTCTGGCCAGGCAAAAGCGCACGGAATGAGGGTGTTCATCGCTATAAATGAGCGATTGAGTACGCTTTTAATGCTGCAGAGGGCAAAGGAACGATCGTGCAGAGGTCTCAAGCTGATACGACGCTTTCAACCATCACTGAAATATGATGTAAAAAGAAAGAGTTCCATTCTCACTATTATCAGAATACTCAGCATGATAAGACGGTATTGCACCCACTGTTTCTCAGTATCAGGTCAGACAATGGCGTGTAACTTATCTGCATGATCTCATCATTACATAATTGTAATGAAGTTGTCACTCGCTAGTCAGGGGCGTTTGTTACTCTTTGGATTAGAAAGAGGGAGGGGGTGGCACGCTGCATAGTGCTGCGTCCAGAGTGTTATCCACTAATGGTGAGATCGCTTTAGTGGTTGATGATACTCTTCTTTAATGTCATTTATAGCTTAGTGCTCATAGCCCAGACGACAGGAAAGACAAATTGAGTGATGTGGTTAATCAATCTAAAGGGCGCTATTTTTATGTAGACGTCTGGCGTGGAATCGCTGTTGCGCTGATGATTGTGTTCCATTTTGCCTATGATTTAAGTCACTTCCAGTACCTTGATATTGATTTTAATCGAGAGCCATTCTGGCTCAATTTTCGTATCGTCATCGTGACTTTTTTTCTATGCCTGGTGGGAATTAGCCTGCAACTGGCAACAGGCCATGGCATCAAACCCGCGCGTTATTATAAGCGCCTTGTGCGGTTAATCGGCGCCGCTACACTCGTTAGTGTCGGCAGTTATCTTGTTTTTCCAGATAGCTTTATCTATTTCGGCGTGCTTCATTTTATTGTAGTGGCCAGTGTGTTGGGGCTTATTTTCAGAAATCTTTTCTGGCTAAACCTGATTTTAGGAGTGGCCATTATTGTTATCGGGGTTAGATTTTATGCTGGGCTGTTTGATTCGCCACTTTGGTATTGGACAGGTTTAATGAGTGGGCGCCCATACAGTGAAGATTATGTACCATTGTTACCCTGGTTTGGTGTTGTTCTGATCGGAATGTTTTTAGGGCTTCTCATTGAAAAATATGGATTACTGAATGTTGATAGTCGAGGCGGGGGATCGCTTACCGGGGTACTTGCATGGGGAGGTCGGCATAGTCTGTTGATCTATCTTTTGCATCAACCGCTGCTTTTTGGGGGGTTCTACCTTGTGATCTATTTAATGTCATCGAATTAAGATAGATCTGGTAGGGATAGTCATTCGGTATCTAAAAGTCTGAGCCACGGCTATCGAAATGGTTAACTGAATAGTGAAAGGAGATGAAAGTATGTCAGTTATCACAACGCCCGCAGGATATTCGTTCCCCTGGTATGTAAGATTGTTTTTCTGGAATCAGAAACGAAAATATGGCGCGATCCTTGAACCTGCACGCCTGTGGGGGAGAAGCCCAAGGGTATTCGTTACAATGGCATCACTCTATGGTGCGTTTGATCGTCGCTCCTCACCGCTGGAGCCAGCGCTAAGAACACTGGTTACCGTGCGGGTTTCTCAAATTAACTGGTGTCCTTTCTGTGTTGATATCAATTTATTTACTGCATTACGACGCGGTATCAGCGATGAGAAACTGAGTACGCTGCCCGCATTTTCGGATAGTGATCTCTACAATGAAAGAGAGAAGGCAGCGCTTCACTACACCGAGGCAGTAACATATAGCGATCAACAAGCGACAGATGCCCATTTCGAAGCATTACGCCGCCATTTTGATGATGATGCCATTATTGAATTAACTGGTCTGATTGGCTTTCAGAATATGTCGAGTAAATTCAATGCCGCGCTGGGTGTTAAGCCGCAGGGCTTCTGTGAAATTGCCCTGCAGTCAGGCGCACAGCGAGAAGGGAGGGGTGCATAGTGAATCAGCTTGAAGATAGCTGTCCTGTGTGCGGGATGAGCGCTGAGATAGAGGTACCTCCCGTTACATATAACAAAATGTATTTTCATTTCTGTTCTGAGCAGTGCCGGGAGACATTTTCTGCACATCCAGTTATCTACAGTAGCAGAACAGGCAAAGCACGAAGTGAGATTCTGAAACGGCGAGCCATACATCTGACTACGCCACTGGATAGTGAGGTGAGCGCGCTTCTCGTCCCTTATTTGAAGGAGATGATGGGGGTAAAAATGGTAATAGTCGAGGGTGACACCATAAGCATCACCTATGACCTGCTGCAGGTGACCGAAAGCCAGATTGAAAAAGCGCTAGGTGAAATAGGGCTGCAGCTCGGCGGTAGCTGGCTGGAGCACCTGCGCCGCGCCTGGGTAGATAACAGTGAAGAGATCGAGCTGGATAACCTGGCAGCGCCTCGCTATCACCGAACTCGACCACAGGCCTGATAGAGGGGAGAGAGTGAGCTATCGAAACCGAACAGCTGTTGCAGTGACGATAGACGGAAATTAATCAATCAATTAAGGAGCATCCCAATGCCTGAAATTATCCCCAATTTTCACCCCATTTTTGTCCACTTCACGGTGGCGTTGTTATCACTCTCGGTGGCGCTTTTTGTTGTAATCCCTTTCATTAAATCCCCGCTGAAAGAGCAGTGGCAAACGGTTGCTCGCTGGTCGTTGTGGTTTGGTGCGGCCATCACAATTATCACCGGGCTCGCCGGACTCGATGCCTATAATACTGTCGCACATGACACCCCGTCACATCTGGCGATGACGGATCACCGTAACTGGGCCATTGCTACCATTGTGCTGTTTCTTGCGCTGGCCAGCTGGTCCATTATCCAGGTTCGCCAGGGAAAAGCGCTCGGAAAGGCCTTTGTGATCTGTATGCTGATCGCCGGTATTGTGCTGGCCTCTACCGCATGGCGCGGTGGTGAAGTGGTCTACCGTTACGGTTTAGGTGTGATGTCACTACCCAAAGTAGAGGGCGAAGGTCACAGCCACTCACATGGTGGTGACGGTGGTGGTCATGAACACGGCAGTAACAGCAGTCAGGCCGGTAGTCACCAGGGTGAGATGAACGAGATGGAGATGGATTTTAGCGGTATGGATGAGACGATGAAAAACGATGGTGATGATCATACGCACTGAGGTTAGAGCCTGTGTTCTGAATATAACCTGGTCCAGGCAGCAGGCATATCTGCAATGCGAAATGGTGAACAACATAGATGAAACTGGTACGCGCAGCGTTGTTGAAAAAAGTTTTGACCTATGTGTAGCACCTGGGACTTACACTTAACGTCATCGCACAAAGGCAGGGGGCGAGAATATGTTAACGGTTAGTGAATTGTCAAAAACAGTTGAGGTGACTCCGGATGCAATACGCCATTATGTGCGCATCGGTCTGTTAGCGCCATCACGTGACCCAGATAACGGTTATCGACTTTTTAGCGCGGATGACATTAAGCGAGTGAAGTTTATTCGTCACGCCAAGGGGCTTGGCTTCACGCTGAGCGATATTAAGACTATTTTCGAACACAGCTATGAAGGGCAGTCACCCTGTCCGGCAGTCAGAGATATGATACGCCAGCGTATCGATAAGAACCGAGCGCGGCTAGCTGAACTTAATGCACTGCAACAGCGAATGGATGATACGCTGGAGAAGTGGAAGTCGATGCCGGATGGTGAGCCTGATGGGGATGCGATCTGTCATTTGATCGAATCGGTGATGTGATTGTATGGATCTATTATTGATCAATAAACAAGGAGAAAGGGAATGAAAGCTAAATTACTCAGTGGGGCAGTGGTCATTTTTGTGATGCTAACGGGCAGTGCGATTGCGGATAAGAGCCATCATCAGGAAAACGACTCAGGTGAGTCTACTTCTGGGATGATGAAAAGAGATGGGGCGCCTATGATGGATATGGGAGCGATGAAGGCCCATATGGAAAAGATGAAGCAGATCATGGAGCAGATAGAGAATACAAAGGACGTTAAAAAGAGACAGGCGCTGATGCAGCAGCATATGAAAGAGATGCATCAAGGCATGGGGATGATGAAGGGGATGATGTCTGGCTCGATGGGTGATAAAGGGATGCAGCATAAAATGGCGGGAAAGATGGCTGATCATGGCGCTGCTGGGAAGATGAAAGGGGGCGAAGGGATGATGAAGAATCGTCACCGTATGATGGAGCAGCGTATGGATATGATGCAGGGGATGATGGGGCAGATGATGGAACATATGATGCGACAGCAGCAAATGGAGATGAAAAAGAAGTAGCGACTTAGGCTCTGCCAGGCGGAGGCACAACCATTTTCAGCATGATCACTAAAATGGTTGTGCCCCTCCATTAAAGAATGAGAAGAAAATATTGGGAGGCAGTTTATGAGCACCGATCCAGTCTGTGGTATGGAAGTAGAAGAACAAGGTCACCGTCATACAGATCATAATGGCCAGACCTATTACTTTTGTAGTGAGCGCTGCCAGAATAAATTCGAGGCATCCCCCTCGCAGTATGTAAAAACTGAGCCGAGCGATAGTGATTCTATTAAGGACCCCGTCTGCAGCATGGTCGTTACTGAAGCCTCGGAATACCATTCCGAGCACAATGGTAAAACCTACTACTTCTGTAGTGACGGCTGTCTGAGTAAGTTTCAGCAGTCACCAGATCAATATCTGAAAGCGGGTAAGCAAGAGGGAGAAGGGTGTTGCTGCAGCAGTCAAAAGCCGGCAGCGCCAGAATCCACAACAGAAAAAAAGGGCTGTTGTGGTGGCAGCCACCACGGTCACCATAAAGCTGCCAGATCGAGTCAGGGGGGTGATGAAAGCGCGATCTACACCTGCCCGATGCACCCTGAGATCGAACAGCAGGGGCCGGGCAGTTGTCCGAAGTGCGGCATGGCGCTGGAACGAAAAGATATTCCGCTTGCCGCCACAACAACCGAATACACCTGCCCGATGCATCCAGAGATTGTTCAGGATCACCCAGGTAACTGCCCCAAATGCGGTATGGCGCTAGAGCCACGCACCGTAGCGGCAGCAGAAGATAACAGCGAGCTGGATGATATGACGCGCCGTTTCTGGGTCAGTGCGCTGCTGGCGATTCCGGTCTTTTTCAGCGCCATGGCGGCGGAGTTCTGGCCTGAGGCGATTAACGGTCTGATCGAACCCACCACTCGCCAGTGGGCTGAACTTGTGCTCTCCGCTCCCGTTGTCTGGTGGGGCGGCTGGATCTTCTTTCAGCGGGGCTGGCGATCGATTGTGACCCGTAACCTAAATATGTTTACGTTGATTGCGATCGGGGTTGGCATCGCCTGGATCTATAGCCTGATCGCGGTGCTGGTGCCGGGGATATTTCCACCCGCCGTCTTTAATGAGGCGGGTGTGGTGCCGGTCTATTTTGAGGCCGCCGCCGTGATCACTGCGCTCGTGTTATTGGGGCAGGTGATGGAGCTACGCGCCCGCAGCCAGACCAATGCTGCGATTAAATTACTGCTAGGACTCGCGCCAAAGACGGCACGTATTGTCCGCGAAGACGGTACAGAAGAGGATATCCCGTTAGAGCATGTGAAACCGGGTGACCAGCTGCGTGTTCGTCCCGGCGAGAAGATACCTGTCGATGGTGAAGTGATCGATGGTGAAAGTAATGTCGATGAGTCGATGGTTACCGGCGAGCCGATCCCGGTGGCGAAGAGAAGTGGTGAAAAGCTGATTGGCGCGACCGTTAACGGTACCGGTGGTCTGTTGATGCGAGCCGACCGGGTGGGTGCTGATACGCTACTGGCACAGATCGTCAAGATGGTCTCGGATGCGCAACGTTCTCGCGCACCGATTCAGAAACTGGTTGATATTGTCGCCAGCTATTTTGTCCCGGCTGTTGTCGTTGTTGCGGTGATCACTTTTATTGTCTGGAGTGTCTGGGGGCCAGAGCCCGCTATCGCCTATGCCGTGATCAATGCGGTAGCCGTTCTGATTATCGCCTGCCCCTGTGCGCTGGGTTTGGCAACACCGATGTCGATCATGGTCGGCACTGGCAAAGGGGCCATGATGGGGGTGCTGATCAAAAACGCCGAAGCGCTGGAGATTATGCAGAAAGTCGACACCCTGGTGGTGGATAAAACCGGCACATTAACCGAAGGCAAACCAAAACTTGTCTCGGTGGTTGCGTGTGAAGGTTTTCAGCAAGATGATAACCTGAGGCTGGCCGCTAGTCTGGAACGCGCCAGTGAGCACCCCCTGGCCGAAGCGATTGTGCAGGGTGCCGAGGAAAAAGCGCTTACACTGACTCAGGCAGAGAACTTCCAGTCAGTAACCGGTAAAGGGGTGACCGGTATTGTCGATGGCCATAAGGTGGCACTGGGCAATCTAAAGCTGCTTGAAAGCCTTAGCATCGAAGCGGGTGATCTGCCTCAACAGGCCGACAGCCAGCGTGCTGAAGGGCAGACCGTGATGCTACTGGCGATCGATGGCATAGCCGCAGGCCTCATCGGCGTGGCTGACCCGATTAAAGCAAGTACGCCTGAAGCGATTCGGGACCTGCATGGAGAAGGGATTCGGGTAGTGATGCTGACAGGTGACAGCCGCAAAACGGCCGAAGCGGTCGCCACTAAACTGGATATCGACCAGGTGCAGGCGGAGGTGCTGCCGGAGCAGAAAGCGGAAGTGGTGAAGCAGCTTCAGGCAGAAGGGCATATCGTCGCCATGGCTGGCGATGGTATTAACGATGCTCCCGCATTGGCACAGGCACATGTTGGTGTGGCGATGGGTACCGGCACCGATGTGGCGATGGAGAGCGCTGGCGTCACCCTGGTCAAGGGGGACCTGCGCGGCATCGTACGAGCGCGGCGGCTCAGTCGCGCCACCATGCGCAACATCCGCCAGAACCTCTTTTTTGCCTTTATCTATAACGCCGCCGGCGTACCGATTGCAGCGGGTGTACTCTATCCCGTATTTGGCCTGTTGTTATCACCGATGATTGCCGCTGCGGCAATGAGCTTTAGTTCCGTATCGGTCATTGCAAACGCACTCAGGCTAAAAGGCGCAAAGCTGTAATGTACTGCAGTGGGATTTTAATCATGGAGCCAACCGATGCACGGTGATGCCGGGTATGCCTACGGGATGTGGATCGTAGCGGCCTTTAATGTCGGTATTTTCCTCTTTTTTATCCTGAGCTTTCTCAAGCCGCGGGGGAGTCAGGAGTGGCGCAGTATGGGCGTGGTGGGTGCCTTTCTGGTGGCGCTCTTTGCCGAGATGTACGGCTTTCCATTAACGATCTATCTACTCTCTGGCTGGCTGGGGGACGCCTATCCCGCGCTGCAACCCTTTAGCCACAAGTATGGCCATCTCTGGGTGGTGGTGTTCGGTGGCTCTGATCTGGCGTGGGCGGTTGTGATGGGGTTGAGCCTGCTGTTGATGGTGATGGGCTATCTGCTGCTTTCAAAAGGGTGGACCCAGATCCACGCCGCACGAGGTGGTCTGGTTACCGACGGTATCTACGCCTACGCTCGTCATCCACAGTACACCGGTCTGTTTCTGGTCATCATCGGTTTTCTGGTGCAGTGGCCCACACTGCTTACGGTGATTATGGCGCCCATCATGCTCTACGCCTATGTGCATCTGGCGCGAGTAGAAGAGCAGCGCGCCGAAGCTGAATTTGGTGAACTGTACCGCGACTATGCAGAGAAAACACCTCCCTTTTTTCCTCCCGTTAAACAGTGGAAGGCGTTTCTCACAGTTGAGGTTGGAAAGGTGGATGAGCGTCACTGAGGTTAAGATCTAAACAGGGGGTGATAGATGGAAGGCTTGGGTTCATTTTTACTTTTTGCGCTGTTCTTTTATCTCATGATGCGCTACGGCTGCGGTGCCCACATGATGCACGGTCATGGTGGCCATGCGCATAAAAAGGGAGATGAGACAAAACAGATCGACCCTGTCTGTGAGATGGAAGTGGAGTCTGACAAGGGGTACGCAAAGATCTATCACGGCACACTTTACCGTTTTTGTACCAGAAACTGCCTCGATAAGTTCGATGCGAACCCCGAACATTATCTCAATAAGAGACCGGGAGAGAAAGATGAGATGTAACCATCATAGAGAGGGTATTTCACTGCTGGCTGTAGGCCATGCGACCAGCCTGTTACTGGCGATCAGCTTTACGCTCTGCGTTGTTTTTGATCTGCTTCTACCTGAACACGCAATGTATGAGACGTGGCAAAAACTGCTGCCCGGTTTTGAATGGCTCAGCTGGAAAAGTTTCTTTCTGGGGCTGATTGAGGCCTACGGCTACGGCTGGTATTTTGCACTGATCTGGGTACCGATCTACAATTTTGTGACACTTCGCAGTCGTAACAGGGAATGCACCAATGGATAAAAAATGTATCTGCCAGGAGACCCAGCGCCACTTTCTTGACCGCGCCTTTGAGCGCCTCAAGCTGAAGAGTGAACATCGACAGCTGCTGCTCTCATCGTTTCGGGAAACACGGATCACAGTACCCATCACCTTGCGTCATAACGGTGATGAGAAGCTGCACACCTTCCAGGGTTACCGTGTTCAGCACAACCATGCTCGAGGTCCCTTCAAGGGTGGACTGCGCTTTCATCCTGATGTCAACATGGGAGAGATACGGGCGCTGGCACAGTTGATGACCTGGAAGACCGCTCTGGTTGATATCCCGTTCGGTGGAGCCAAAGGTGGTATCGCCGTTGATCCGACCGCGTTGAATGAGATTGAACGAGAAGAACTTTCCAGACGTTTCTGCCAGAAGATGGCACCAATCATCGGCGTGCATGATGACATCCCAGCACCGGACATCGGTACCAATCCGCAGGTGATGGCCTGGATGATGGATGAATACAGTAAAACACACGGTTTCAGAACCGCCGTGGTGACCGGTAAACCGATAGAGCTGGGGGGGAGTGCAGGACGGCTTGAGGCAACTGGCTACGGTGTTGCCCATCTGGCGCATAAGGTAGCTACAGAGATGGCACTCTCACCGGAGCAGTCCCGGGTGGTGATTCAAGGATTTGGTAATGTCGGTTCCCATACGGCGATCGGCCTGGCCAACAAGGGGTACCGAGTCATCGCACTCTCCGATGTCAACGGAGGTGTGATGAATGAGGCGGGCATTTCGATAGAACAGGCGCTCGCCTATGTTGCAGAGAATGGCACGCTGACTGGCCTACCTGGAAGTGCCCCCATCAGCAATGCCGATCTGCTAGAGCTCCCCTGTGAGATTCTGGTGCCTGCGGCGCTGGAAGCGACCATCACCTGTGACAATGCTGACGCGATTCAGGCAAGACTGGTGGTAGAGGCGGCCAACATGCCGATCACTCATCGCGCAGATGATCAGTTAAAACAACGGGGCATCACTGTTGTGCCAGATCTCCTGGCCAATGTGGGCGGCGTACTAGCTTCATATTATGAGTGGGTACAAAACCTTCAGCAGTTTCCATGGGACCGTGAAACAGTATTGCGCAGGCTGGAAAGCCGCCTGTCACATGCCCATGATGCAGTGTCAATTCTGGCACAGGAGCGAGAGATCGATATGCGCTGCGCAGCTTACGAGCTGGCTATCAGGCGGGTTGATCATGCAGTACAGTTACGAGGGTTTTGATGAGCTAATATTTTATGTTGCTGAAGAAAAGAATAGCCAGTCCTATGGTTCGTTTAAACTATTTCTGTATAACAATAGAAGGGAGTCATCACATGTCCATGTTAAAAAACGGTATCAAGTTATTGAGCATCCCACTACTTTCTGCTGCGGTAGCAACGGCCTCAGCCAGTGAACTGTCGAACGGTGAAGCACTTTTCAAAAAGAACTGTTCGCTCTGTCACGCCATTGATAAAAGAAAGCTGGGGCCAGCGGTCAACAGTATGAGCGGTGAGGCAGCTACTTTGCGTGCAATCATCTCGAAAGGTAAAGGAGCGATGCCAGCTTATAAAGGAAAATTAGCGGATGCTGAGATAGATGCACTAGTCGAATATCTGTTGGCGAACCAATAGTTATAACGACTGGTAAACAAGGAAGATGTCATCAAAGTGGTTCCGAAATAGAGCGTCATGCTCAGGCATCTGGTGTCGCTTTCACGACAGTCACCCAGAATACCTGGCACGTCATTACTGGTGGGCCTATCTGTGGCGTTGGGGTGTCTGGTTTTTTGACCATCAACCAATTATCAGCGCCATTCTTTTTGGCCAGTACAAAACGCTATCGCAGCGAGCGTTGCGCAACTGCATGAGGAACAGGCCAGAAGGGCGATTGTTACAGCTTACCTGCGCTTATGGCAGCATGACGCCGTCACTGCTTAATGCGATGGACGATGAACTTTATCTCATGGATGTGGCGGAGATACAGCTGAATGCAACCCAGAAAAAGCTGGCGGATGCGGACAAGGAACGTCTGCTTTGTGCGCGTATGAATGCAGAGCATCTCGCCTATGCTGACGACGCTTTTACCACCGTGCTGATCTTCTTTTTACTGCATGAGCTACCGCCCGATGCACGTGAACGCAGCATCAGTGAAACGATACGGGTGTTACGCCCCGGCGGCCGTTTCGTGATCGCCGAGTATGGGGCCTGTCCCAGAAAAAATCTGTTGTGGCGGCTATGGCCCACACGCATGCTGTTGCAGTGGCTGGAGCCATTTTTAGAGAGTTTCTGGCAGGTGGATCTGGCCGCCATGCTGGATGAACATGCAAATAAGCAGGGTAAAGCGGTTAGACAGGTAGACGAGTTTCACTGTTTTGCCGAGTTTTACCGGGTCTCTGTATTTGAGTTAGAAAAATTGCCTTAGTAGCAGGGCGGTGGCATGGTTGTCATCGGTGCCCTTCATAAAGAGGGTTTAGAGGAATTTGAAATGAACATATTGAGGCAGAGGGCATGAAAAAAAACAGACAGATTGAGGCATCTCCAGCCATAGTGCCGCGTCGTTTTTATAACTGTACGTTAAACGAAAAACTTTTATACACATCGTTTCTACTGCTGGCAGGGGTCGCTTATCTTATGGCGCTCGCCTATCTCTATACCAGTTATGATGGTATTGATGGCAAACCGGGTCTTTCGGTTGAAGATGTGGCTGAAAATTATTATGGCAACCGTAGTGGTACAAGGCTGGAATCGGCGCTGCGAGGCCCGATGGCGGGTTATATTGATATCGAGCATCGCAATCATATTGTTCAATGGCTTAAATCAGGTGCTCCTGAAGCAGATTATAACCGCCTCATAAAACCGATGCTGGATGAGCGGTGTGTGGTTTGCCATAGCCCAGCTTCTGGCATGAAAATCCCGGACCTCTCTAATTATGAAGGTGTCAAGCAGGTTGCTAATGTCGATACCGGTGTTTCATTACACAGTCTGATGAAGGTGTCGCACATTCATCTGTTTGGCATAGCACTGGTTGCATTTGCGATTGGCCTTGTTTTTCGTTTTGCATTGTTACCACTCTGGTTCCAGAACACGCTAACGTTGCTGCCGTTTATCGCTATCTTCACCGATATTGCTGCCTGGTTTCTGACTAAATGGGATCCCATTTACGCCTATACCGTGATTATTGCGGGTGGTCTACTGGGGCTGTCGTGGGCGTTGCAAATAGTGATCTCGCTCTATCAAATCTGGTTTTTACGCTGTCGCGTAGAAGTACCTGAAAAATAAGAGTATCAACGATGAAAGATCACTCTCAGCACAACGAAAAAACGCAATACAAAAAGAATAGCTTGACACTGGTGGGTGCTGTTTCGATGGGCACTGGCGTGATGATCGGTGCCGGCATACTCGCACTGACAGGGCAGATTGCAGAGCTTGCCGGATCACTGTTTCCGCTTGCTTTTCTTGCTGCAGCAGTGGTCACTGCATTTAGCGCATACTCCTATGTAAAACTATCAAACGCTTATCCTTCGGCTGGCGGCATAGCGATGTTTCTACAAAAGGCCTATGGCAGTGGGGTAATGACGGCGGCGGGTGCATTGCTGATGTACTTTTCAATGGTGATCAACCAGAGTCTGGTAGCCAAAACATTTGGCACTTATAGCATACAGCTGTTCGATATTGATCCGAGTAGCTGGATCGTTTTGGCATTAGCGGTTGGATTGCTCGTGTTTGCTTTTTTACTCAATGTTTCTGGTAATCGCGCGATCGGTTTTTTTTCGCTGGTGATGGCCTTTATTAAAATTGGCGGCATTGTGGTGTTTGCGGTGGGTGGTTTATGGATTGGCGGTATTTCATTTGAAGGCAGCCCGGCGACGGGTGTGGCAGATACCACCGTTAGCGGATTCATCGCTGCCATGGCGCTGGCGATTCTGGCTTACAAGGGGTTTACCACCATTACCAATAGCGGCTCTGAAATTGTCGACCCCCATCGCAATGTTGGGCGCGCCATTATTATTTCAATCTCGATCTGTGTGGTTATCTATTTTCTGGTAGCACTGGCGGTTGCGGGGAACCTGAGCCTGACGGAAATCATCGCCGCAAAAGACTTTGCACTGGCTGAGGCAGCGCGCCCAATGCTGGGAGATTACGGGTTGTGGTTCACTGTCGCACTGGCGATTGTCGCCACCGCTTCGGGCGTTATCGCCAGTATATTTGCGGTGTCACGTATGCTGGCGATGTTGACTGACATGAAGTTAGTACCCCACCGTCATTTTGGTATGCCGGGCACCATTCAGAACCATACGCTGGTTTATACCATTGTGATTGCCATCTTCCTCACCCTGTTTTTTGATCTGACTCGTATTGCATCACTCGGTGCCATCTTCTATCTGTTGATGGATATCGCCGTGCACTGGGGTGTGTTTCGCCATCTTCGAAAAGAGATCAGCGCGAATGCCACAATTCTGATTGCGGCCATTGTGTTTGATGTGGTGGTGCTAACGGTTTTTCTAATGGTGAAAGCGTCTACCGATATGCTGGTGATCTATGCAGCGCTGGTTGGGGTGCTGATTGTCTTTGTGGGTGAGCGTTTCTTTTTACGTCAATCGAACAACTCTGAGGAGCGCAAGGGCCATGACCATGGAAACTAAAACCGAAGCGGATTTGCATGACATCCGCCTGCACGGACGTGGTGGCCAGGGCACAGTCTCGGCAGCGGCGCTGCTGGCACTGGCCGCATTTGAAGATGGTTTTGAAAGTCAGGCGTTTCCGAAGTTTGGTTCCGAGCGGCGGGGAGCACCTGTCGAGGCCTATGTGCGGATCAGCAGTTCGACGATTCGTGCTCACAACCAGCTCTATACCCCAGATGCGGTAGTGATTCAGGATGCAGGTCTGTTACGTTCTGAACCACTACTGCGCGGTTTGAAAAGGGGTGGTTTGATTGTATTGAACGGTGAACAGCCAGCAGCGAGTGAAGGCGACGGTTTTCGCTGGCTCTGCCTGCCCGCTAGCGAAATCGGCGAACGCCATCTCGGCCGCCCCCTGCCCAATACCGTATTGCTAGGGGCGCTGGCTGCTGCGACGCAGTGGGTGAGTCTAGCGGCGCTTGAAAAAGCGGTTACGAACCATTTATCCAGAAAAGGAGAAGAGGTTGTAAAAGCCAACATTGAAGCCCTGCGTGAAGGGTATGAATCTCCCTCAATACCCACTTCCCCGCCAATTTCAGCACCCCCTCAGCCTCGCTTTTTTAAAGGAGCAGCAGGGGCGGTTTCAAAAGAGGAGCAGGCCAGATGAAACAGCTACTCGAAGGTTCACAAGCGGTGGCCGAGGCGGTGCGGCTGTGTCGGCCCCAGGTGGTGGCTGCTTACCCCATCACCCCACAGACACATATCATTGAACGGCTGGCGCAGCATGTAGCCAATGGTGAACTGGATGCAGAGTTCATCAATGCCGAGAGCGAGTTCGGTGCCGCGTCCATCGTACTGGGTGCCGTCGCTGCTGGCGCACGCGCATTCACGGCAACCGCTTCACAAGGTCTCTTATTAATGACTGAGGTGCTCTATAACATTGCCGGCTTACGGCTGCCGGTAGTGATGGTCTGTGCCAATCGAGCGATAGGCGCACCGATTAATATTTTCTCAGACCATCAGGACAGCATGGCCGTTCGTGATGCGGGTTGGGTTCAGCTCTATGTTGGCAGTAATCAGGAGGCGGTCGATACGATGATTCAGGCGTATCGCATCGCCGAGGTTTGTGAACTGCCGGTGATGGTCTGCATGGACGGCTTCTTATTGACGCACACCTTTGAGCCAGTAGAGTTGCCGTCACAGGCGGAGGTCGATGGTTACCTGCCCGCTTTCCAGTTTGTTCGCACCCTGGATCCTGCCAGGCCGATGACACTCGGAGGGGCAAGTGAAGCGGATAATTATCAGCCCTACCGCGTTGCTCAACATGACGCAATGGAAAATGCACAGGCGGTGATAGAGGCGTTTGATGCCGATTTTGAGACCCGGTTTGGGCGCACTGGCGGTGGCCTGGTGCAGGGGTACCGTCTTGATAGGGCGACCACGGTGGTGCTCTGTATGGGCACATTAATGGGAGCGGTAGCAGAAGCAGTAGACAGGCAACGTGACCAGGGAAAAGCGGTGGGTGCGTTACGCCTGCGCTGTTTCCGTCCTTTCCCTGTGCAGGCGCTGCTTGATCACCTGAAAGTGGCTCAACGAATTATTGTACTGGAAAAGGCGATCAGTATCGGCGCGGGCGGCATTGTTGCCGCAGAGTTGCGTGCAGCGCTGCAGCAGGCAGAGATGACGATTCCAGTGGAGAGTGTGATCGGTGGGCTGGGCGGACGTGATCTGACACCCGCGGTGATCGAAGCGATTTTTCAGCAGGCCGCCGATGAAAAAATAGATACGCAAAACCGCTTTGCTCCAGATCACAGCGTTAATGGGGAGGTGCAACATGGATAAACGTGACCCTTTTCGTCATAACGTGCTTACCTCCGGTCACCGCGCCTGCTCCGGCTGCGGTGAAGCGATGGCTGCCCGCATGGTGAGCGACCTGATCGGCCCCGATGCGATCTACATCAACGCCACCGGCTGTCTGCAGGTGTTTACTACCCACAATCAACAGAGTGCCTGGCAGGCGCCGTGGATCCACTCTGTTTTTGCCAATGCGGCAGCGGTCGCCTCTGGTATTGAGGCGGCCCTGCGGATCAGTGGAAAAGAGACCCCCGTTGTGGTTCAGGCGGGGGATGGTGGGACGTTTGATATCGGTTTGCAGTGCCTCTCCGGCATGATCGAGCGGGGTCACGACATTCTGTTTGTCTGTTACGACAACGAGGCCTACATGAACACCGGGGTGCAGCGCTCCAGCTCAACACCGCACGCGGTGCGCACCAGTACCTCGCCGCCAGGCCGTTTGAGCCAGGGCAAGCATCAGCTAAAAAAGGATGTGATCTCGATCATGGCTGCTCACCATATGCCGTATGCGGCCACTGCAACGGTCGCCTATTTCCCCGACCTTAAGGCCAAGGTGGAGAAGGCGATGGGTATTAAGGGGCCGCGTTTTTTGCAAGTTCTGTCACCCTGTCCGCTGGGGTGGGTGCATGACAGTGCACTGTCGGTAACCGTCTCGCGACTGGCAGTGGAGACCGGACTGTTTCCACTGGTGGAGCTGGAACACGGTGAACTGACCGGCGTGATGCGTCTCGCTGAGCAACGGCCGGTGGATGAGTATCTACGCCCACAGGGGCGTTTCAAACATCTTTTTAACAGTAAGAATGGTGCGATAGAGCTGCGCCATCTTCAGGCGCTGGCCGATGCCCGTATCCGTCGCTACGGTCTGCTTGATGCGGAGACGGAGTGGGACACCGACCGTGCGATGCAGAGCGAACGCCATGGCCGGGGTGGTTACTGTGAAAGGAGGTCACATGGCAGCTAAACTCGAAATTGAACCGGGTAGCAGTAACGCCTATCACACCGGTGAGTGGCGTACGCAGCAACCGGTTTATCAAAACAAGTGGCCGCCCTGTAGCCAGATCTGCCCCGCCTCGGAAGATATTCAGGCGTGGCTGGCACTGGCCTCAGCAGAGCAGTGGCAGGCGGCGTGGCACAAGCTTACCGAGCGCAACCCCTTCCCGGCGACCATGGGACGCATCTGCTATCACGCCTGTGAATCGGCCTGTAACCGCAAGCATCTCGATAGCGCCGTTAATATCCACGCGATGGAGCGCTATCTCGGCGACATGGCCATCGCCCAGGGGTGGCGTCATAGATCCTTCTGTGATGATGCGCAGCCAGAGCGGGTGGCGATCGTTGGCGCTGGCCCGGCCGGTCTCTCCTGCGCCTTTCAACTGGCGCGGCACGGCTATTCGGTGACGATCTTTGATGACCAGGCGGAGGCGGGCGGCACGCTGCACAGCGCGATTCCCGACTATCGTCTGCCCAAATCGGTGCTGGCGAACGAGATCGATGCCATTCTCGCACTGGGCATTGAGCTGCGTCTTAACAGTCGAATAGGTGAAGCGGTCAGCGAAAGCGATCTGCTTGATCAGTACGATGCCGTTTTTCTGGCGATCGGTACTCAGCAACCCCGCCTCAACCCCTATAACAACGGAGCCGAGAAGGCGAGATCAAACCACAGTGTCATGAGTGGGCTTGAATTTCTTCACCGCCTGAATCGAGGTGAAGAGCTGGAGATACCCAGGCAGGTAGCCGTCGTGGGTGGTGGTAACACCGCGATGGATGTGGCGCGTTGTGTTCGACGCCTCGGAGCGGAGGTGACGGTGATTTGCGCACAGGATCCGCACGGCACACACCATCATGAACTGGGCACTGAAATGCCCGCCTCACTAACCGAGGTGGTTGAGGCGGAGGCAGAGGGGGTACAGCTTATCTATCGTGCCGGGGTGCATCGTCTGGTACGCAGTGGTGACCACCTCTCCGGAATTGAAATTGCCCATGTGGACCGGGTGCATGACCGGCACGGTAATTTCAACCCGATACTATTTGATGGTACCGAGGAGTTTGTCGCGGCGGAACTGGTGATCTTCGCCATCGGCCAGGAGAGTGACTGGCGAGGGCTGGAGGTGCTACAGAAAACGACAGAGGCGGATGGTGTCTGGGTGGGTGGTGATGCGGTGAGTAAATCCAAACTGGCGGCAGCAGCAGTGGGCAGCGGTTATCGGGCAGCGATGTCGATGATGGCAAGGCTAAAAGGCGATGCCGTTATTCCGGATGAACATAAAAAAAGAAAAATCACCTATAGGGAGATGCAGCTGCATTACTACGCCAAACAGCCTCGCCTTGAAGGTGAAATGAATCCAGAACGGCTGGACGGCTTCAAAGAGGTGGTGAAAGGGCTGGTCGATGATGATAGTGCAAGGCATGAAGCGAAACGTTGCCTGAGCTGCGGTGTCTGCTTTGAATGTGATAACTGCTGGCATTTCTGCCCTGATGCGGCGGTGATCAAAATAGCGGGTGGTTACAGGATCGATTATGACTACTGCAAAGGGTGTGGTATCTGCGCTGAGGAGTGTCCCTGTGGCCATATCGATATGGGGAACGTGAGTTAATTAATAAATCCCTTCCACTCTGTTGCAAAGAGGGAGCGGTGTTGCCGGGAGAAAAATAATGGAATGGTTAGCTGCAAACTGGTTGGCACTTTTATTGGTGCTTTGTTGTGCAGGGATGATGCTGTTCATGCATGGTGGGCATGGAAAATCGGATGACGATGACAATGATAAACATCAGCACTAATGAGTAGCGAAGAGGGGTGTAGCGATGACAGAGCAGAACAGTAGAACCGATGCTGAAATGCCGGTAGAGATTGCGGGTGCAGGCCCGGCTGGATTAGCGGCTGCGATTACGCTTGCACGAGCGGGGCGACAGGTTGTTGTGCATGAAATGCATCGGGAAGTGGGACACCGTTTTGGTGGCGATTATCAAGGGCTGGAAAACTGGACAACAAAAGAAGATGTCTTCAAGGTTCTCGAACGCCAGGGGATTACGACAGATTTTAATGCACCACCGGGGGATAACTGTACGATTTATGATCCCGTGGGCAATGAGCACCGCATAAAAAGTGATGAGCCGCTTTTCTATCTTGTTGAGCGCGGTCCCGGCCCTGGAACTCTCGATAGCGCTCTGCTTGAACAGGCGCAATCCCTTGGTGTTGATGTGCGCTTCAACAGCCGCTTACGCGAAATGAGGGGCGAGGGGATTCTTGCCGCGGGTCCACGTGCTGCTGATGCGATTGCGGTCGGTTATCACTTTGACACCGATATGGATGATGGTTACTGGGCCATCTGTGATAATGAATTAGCGCCCGAAGGTTACGCCTACCTGCTGGTTGCCAATGGCCGGGGTACGGTTAAAACCTGCATGTTCTCAGGGTTCAAGCAGGAAAAGCGCTATCTTGAAAGAACAGTAGCGGCCTTCGAACGTCTGGCAGGCATGACAATGCAAAACCCACAGCCTCATGGCGGTAGCGGTAATTTTCATATTCCGACCACTGCCTATAGCGGGCTTCACCCACGGGTTGGTGAACAGGCGGGTTTTCAGGATGCACTTTGGGGGTTTGGCATGCGTCTGGCAATCTCTTCCGGAGTGCTGGCTGCCCAAAGCCTGTTGAGCGGTGAAAACTACGACAGGCTCTGGCAGCGAGAATTAAAACCGCAGATGGATGCGGCAGTAGTCAATCGTGTTTTATTCAGTTTAGCGAGTAATCGCAGTTTTACGCGATTTTTTAGCTACCTCTCTACGCGGAAAGATCTACGTGAATCACTTCGCTGGCAATATCAGTTCACTCTTCCAAAGCGGTTACTCAGTCCATGGGCGAGACGCCGTTATGAGAGTCATCGTAAGGATGTTACCTGTGACCATGTTGATTGCCACTGTATCTGGTGTCGCGGTGACTGTTGTGTTCATGATTAGCTGGAAAAGGTTTATGAAAAGAGATGAAATGTCCGGCTGCCGACAATGGCGCCTTATTGTGGTCATGATGTTGCTTTTTAGCGCGCCACTACGTGCAGAGGAGCCATTGACGATAGCGAAAGCAGTGGATGAGGTCGTCGAGGCGAATCCAGATCTGGCGGCGATTAGTGCCCGCGCCGAGGCGTTAGCAGCACTGCCGGACCAAATGGGCTCATTGCCTGACCCTTGGTTGTCACTTAAACTGCTCAACCTGCCGGTCGATAGCTTCTCTTTTTCTCAGGAGGGGATGACTCAGACCCAGCTCGGTATCAGCCAGCTGTTACCCTTTCCCGGTAAACTCGGATTGCGCCAGGATGCAGCGGAAGCGATGGCCAACGCCGCTGGTTTTGGCGTGGAAGAGCTGCGGCTGACTCTGGTTCGGGATGTGAAAATGGTCTGGTGGAATCTGTTTTTTCTCGATCGGGCGCTAGAGGTTGTTGAAAACAATCAGATGCTGATGCGCCAGTTTATCGAAGTGGCCGAGAGTAAATATAGTGTTGGTAAAGGGTTGCAGCAGGATGTTCTGCTGGCACAGTTGGAACTCTCTAAGCTGTTTGATCGGCAGCTAGAACTGGAAGGGCAGCGCCGTAATGAGTCGATTCGCCTCAGCACTCTGCTCGACCGTAAAGCGACAGATTCACTGTTGCTACCCCGCAGAGTAGCCGAGGATTTCCCTTCGCCACGAGATGAGGCGCTGCTGGTGGCACGTGCTGCGGAGGTTCGCCCCATACTGGCAGCGCGAGCAGCGCAACTGAAAGCGGCGCAGCTACAGCTGGCACTCGCTAAGCGGGATTACTACCCCGATTTCACTCTGGGCGCAGCTTACGGCGTGCGCCAGGGTGATAACCCGAATGGCTCTTCCCGTGCCGACCTGGCCTCTCTGATGTTTGGTATGAGTCTGCCTATCTATACTGGAACGAAGCAGGATCGGGCAGTAGATCAACGCAGTGCTGAACAACTGCAGCAACGTTATGCGCTGGCCGACGCTTTTAATCAGGTGGAGGCTGCCATCGGCAGAGCACTCTCCGACTACCGCCGCGGTAGCGAAAAGGCAGCGCTTTTTAAGACAGCGATTATTCCTCAGGCCAAGCAGACAGTATCCTCCATGTTAGCTGGTTATCAGGTGAATAAGGTCGATTTTCTCAACGTAGTACGCGCCCAGATCACGCTTTATAACTACGAAACACAATACTGGAACGCCCTTAGCTCGGCTCGTCAGGCAGCTGCCCGACTGGTGGCTGCAGTGGGTGAGGAATCTGTATATGAATAACAAGTCTGAGAACAACAAACCTGAGAGTAACAAACCCATGGGTAACAATATGAATTCGATGGCGATAGCTGTTGCACTGGTCGCGGGGTTGGGTGGTGGCTATCTGCTTTTCGGCGGTGGTGAGCCTGCGCCGAGCGACAGTGGTGAGCGTCAAGCGGTTGCTGAGCGTAAGCCACTTTTCTACCGAAATGCGATGAACCCCAGCGTGACCTCACCCGTGCCAGCCAAAGATAGCATGGGAATGGACTATGTTCCTGTTTACGCTGACGATAGTGCAGATAGCAATGAACCGGCTGGCACAGTCAAAATCGATGGTACTACAGTACAGAATATCGGCGTGCGCACCGCACGTGCCACTGAAGGGCCGTTGTCACACATTGTGCGGGCCGTGGGACGTGTCGATTTTGATGAGACACAGCTGGCGCGCATCTACCCTAAAATTGATGGGTGGGTAGAAACATTAGCGATCGATAAAACAGGTGCCCAGGTGAAAAAAGGGGATGTGTTGCTGAGTATCTATTCGCCTCAAATGGTAGCGAGTCAGGAAGAGTACCTGCTGGCACTTAAGAACCGAAAAACACTGGCTGAAAGTCCACTGGAGGATATTCGACGTGGTGCGGAGAGTCTTGTGAAGTCAGCACGTCTACGGCTGGAATTACTGGATATGCCTGAGCATCAGATTGAAGCACTGGAGCAGCGTGGTGAGATTTTCCGGGTCACGCACATTCACTCGCCTTTTAATGGTGTGGTGATCAAAATGGGTGTGCAGGCTGGGCAATATGTGACACCCCGGACTCAGCTATACCATATCGCCAATCTCAATAAAGTGTGGGTCTACGCAGAAGTGTTTGAATTTGAACTGCCCTGGATCAAGGAGGGGGACTCGGCGAAAATTACGGTAGAAGGGGTGCCGGGACGTGAGTTTCATGGCCATATCAGCTACATCTACCCCTATCTAGACCGCAAGACACGCACTGCTAAAGTACGCCTCGAATTTGATAACAGTGATGGCGCGCTGCTACCTGAGATGTTTGCCAATGTAACATTAAAGAGCGTACGTAGTGCGCCAACTGTATTGGTACCGGCTCAGGCGATAGTCCGTTCCGGTGCGCGTAAGCAGGTTTTTGTGGTGCGTGAGCCGGGCAAGTTTGAGCCACGTGAAGTGGTTGTAGGAGTTACCAGTGAGGGTCAGACGCAGATTCTCGAAGGGGTCGCAGCCGATGAAGAGGTGGTGGTTTCAGCGCAGTTCCTGATCGATTCCGAGTCTTCTTTGCGAGAAGCAACAGCAAAAATGATCGACGGTACAGTTGGTGATGCGACACAGGAGGGCGTTGATGGCAGCGCAGGGGCAGTGAAGAATCAAGCGATGGATGAGACCTCATTGCCTGGTCAAGGGAAGGGTAATCAACCATGATCGAGCGTATTATCGAACTATCGGTCAGGAAGAAATTCCTGGTGATGATAGCCACCTTTCTGATCATTGTGAGTGGCTTGTGGGCGCTAAAGACGACGCCTCTCGATGCTATTCCTGATCTTTCTGATGTGCAGGTGATCGTTTTTACTGAATACCCGGGCCAGGCTCCGCAGGTGGTTGAAGATCAGGTCACCTACCCACTGACGACTGCGATGTTATCAGTGCCAAAGGCGAGCGTCGTACGGGGTTACTCATTTTTTGGTTACTCTTTTGTTTACATCATCTTTGAAGATGGTACTGATATGTATTGGGCACGTTCACGCGTACTGGAGTCACTTAATTATGTGGGAGATCGTCTGCCTGAAGGAACCAATCCAGCGCTGGGGCCGGATGCCACAGGGGTGGGGTGGATCTATGAGTATGCACTTGTCGATAAAACTGGCCGTCATGATCTTTCACAACTACGCTCGATTCAGGACTGGTATCTGCGTTATCCACTCCAGACAGTGCCAGGTGTTTCGGAAGTGGCTGCGCTGGGTGGCTATGTTAAACAGTACCAGGTAGAAGTTGATCCCAGTGCGCTGGACGCCTATAACATTCCGTTATCAAAAGTGAAGCGCGCAATACAGAATTCCAATAATGATGTCGGTGGCAAGCTGATTGAGATGTCGGAAACAGAGTATATGGTGCGAGGCCGAGGTTATATCCGGAGTATTGAAGATCTTAATGACATTTCTGTAGGTGCTGATGCCAATGGCACACCGATCCGACTTGAAGACATTGCTCATGTCCATATTGGCCCAGAATTACGGCGTGGTCTGGCAGAGCTGAATGGAGAGGGAGAGGTGGTGGGCGGAATTGTCATTATGCGTTTTGGTGAAAATGCGCTGGCAACCATCGAAGGGGTACGGGCCAAATTAGCAGAACTGAGCAAGGGACTACCCGAGGGGGTTGAAATTGTCACTACCTATGATCGTGGTGCGCTCATTGAGCGGGCAGTGGACAACCTGAGTGAGAAACTGATCGAGGAATTTTTTGTCGTTAGCCTGGTCTGCATTATTTTTCTGCTTCATGCTCGCTCTGCACTGGTTGCCATTGTTGCACTGCCGATCGGTATTCTGCTCGCTTTTCTAGCGATGCGCTGGCAGGGGCTTAATGCCAACATTATGTCGCTAGGAGGGATCGCCATTACTATCGGTGCGATGGTTGATGGTGCAATAGTGATGATTGAAAACGCCCATAAACATCTGGAGCGTGCGGGGAATAAAAAAGGGTCAGAACTGACCACTCAGGAGCGCTGGGCTGCTACCACTGCCGCAGCTAAAGAGGTAGGGCCCGCGCTATTCTTTTCATTGCTGATTATCACCTCCTCGTATCTGGCAATTTTCACCCTGCAAGGGCAGGAAGGGCGTCTTTTTTCACCACTTGCATTTACCAGCACCTATTCGATGGCTGCTGCCGCACTATTAGCGGTGACGCTGGTGCCACTGCTGATGGGCTGGTTTATTCGCGGCAAGATCCTGCCTGAGGCGAGGAATCCGGTGAACCGGATACTCCATTTTCTGCACACACCGACATTAAGGCTGGCAATGGGGTGGCGGAAGCTAACGTTGATCGGGGCGATAGTATTACTGGTAGTTACCTGGTATCCGTTATCAAAACTTGGTAGTGAGTTTATGCCGCCGCTCGATGAAGGGGATGTGCTCTACATGCCGACCACCTTTCCCGGTATCTCTATCACCAAGGCCAAAGAGCTGTTGCAACAGACTGATAAGATTCTCAAGACATTTCCGGAAGTGGAGACAGTGTTTGGAAAAGTGGGGCGTTCCGAAAGTGCGACCGACCCGGCATCACTCTCAATGATGGAGACTATTGCACGGCTTAAACCACGTGAGGAGTGGCCTGATCCCGATAAAAAGATGCAGACCCTGATGTCGGAGATGGACAAGGCGATCCGTTTTCCTGGGCTGGCGAACGCCTGGACGATGCCGATCAAAACACGTATCGATATGCTTTCGACAGGCATCAAAACACCGATCGGCATAAAGGTGAGTGGACCAAATCTTGGTGAGCTGGCAAGGATCTCCGAAGAGATCGAACGCGCTATGAAAACAATCCCGGAGACCCTTTCAGCCTTTGCTGATCGCGCGGTGGGTGGTTATTTTATCGACTTTGATATTGATCGAAAAAGGGCTGCCCGTTATGGCTTGACTGTAGGGGATGTGCAAAAGGCCATCAGTTCTGCAATCGGGGGAATGAACGTCACTTATACCGTAGAGGGGCTGGAGCGCTATCCCGTCAATTTACGCTATCCGCGTGAGTTGCGTGATTCGCCCGAAAGTCTGGCGCGGGTGTTGATTCCCACTCCTTCAGGTGCGCAGATTCCATTGGCACAGGTGGCCGATATTGTTGAGCGGCGTGGCGCCCCCGTTATCAAGAGTGAGAATGCGACACCAAACGCCTGGCTCTATGTCGATATTAAAGGTTCCGACATTGGAGGCTATGTGGCGCTGGCTAAAAAAGTTCTGGCTGATCAGGTGGAGATTCCACCCGGTTATACCGTCACCTGGTCTGGCCAGTTTGAGTATATGGAGCGTGCGACCAAACGGCTTCAAGTGGTGGTGCCTGCAACCCTGCTGCTCATTTTTCTACTACTCTATTTTAATTTTGGCAATATCAGTGCACCGCTGGTGGTGTTGCTATCAGTGCCGTTCGCACTGGTCGGTGGTATCTGGTTGATCTACTGGTTCGGTTTCAACATGTCGGTAGCGGTCGCTGTTGGTTTTATTGCGCTTGCTGGTGTCGCTGCGGAGATCGGAGTGCTGGTGCTGACTTTTATCGACCAGGAAGTGGCGCGACGCCGCCAGGAGAAAGGTGCTAAAGAACGAAACCAGTTCGCCTTCCTGACAGCTGCGGAGATATTAGAAGGCGTAAGGGTGGGGACCTCAGAGCGGGTACGCCCTATCGTTATGACGGCCGTGGCGGTGATTGCCGGCCTGTTACCAATTATGTTTGGTAGTGGCACGGGTTCCGAAGTGATGCAGCGAATTGCGGCACCGATGGTGGGAGGAATGGTGACCACAACCCTGTTATCACTCGTTGTTCTGCCAGTAGTTTATGGTTGGATATTACAGGCCAAAGAGCGCATTCATCAGCGTAAAAACTGGATGAAGGCAGAGAATAACCTGATAAGCGAATAAGCGGAGGAGAGTAATCGATGGATTATCGAAAAGTAACGGCTATATTTCGCATTGAATTACTGGATAAAGTCGAGAAAAAGTTACAAGAACTGGGGGTTAGTGGTCTCAGCATTTCAAAAGTAAAAGGCTATGGTGAATATATTGACTTTTACGCCAAAGACTGGATGACAAACCATGCACGTGTCGAACTCTTTATTGAGGCGAGTGAGGCAGAGACTATCGCCCAGGCGATTATGGATGCTGCATGCCTTGATATGGAGGGGGATGGCATTGTTGCGATACTGCCAGTCGAAAAGCTCTATCATATTCGAACCAGGCGTGCGGTAGTGGATGGTTGCTGATGTAGAGGTTCCTTAAAAAATCTCCTCCCCTCCCATAGGACTCAGCAGCGATACTATCGTATAGTAGGCTGAGTTAAAACAGCAGACGCGCGAAAAACTGATCAGAGATGAAATCACTATCATGCCGTATGGGGAGGGTATGCGTGAAACCCGAGACTGAAAGTGTCCCGCTTGAATAAGAATAAGTCTGTCAGAAAAAGGGTGGTGATCATCTTGTTGATCACCCTTTTAGCTGTACTCATGGCCTATTCCCAACAGAAGTCTCCGGATCCGGCTGGGATGGGAGATGAGTTGTTAGTTGAACTGGATGAGCCAGTCTCATATGAGCAGGTCAAGCCAATTCTAGAGCGGCGTTGTGTGGTTTGCCATGGCTGCTATGATGCACCTTGCCAGCTAAAACTCTCTTCGATTGAGGGGGTGAGGCGTGGCGCTAGCGATGAGCGTATTTACGAACCGAAACGTATCTCTACAATGGAGCCGACACGCCTGTTTATTGATGCGAGGACAACAGAGGAGTGGCGTGCCAGAGGGTTCTCTGCAGTCATTAATGAGGGCGAGCAGACAGTAGAAAAGAACCTGGAGAACTCTGTGCTCTACCATCTTTTGCGGCTGAAGCGGCAGCACCCACAACCCGAGCATGGTCAGCTGCCGGAGAGTTTTACCCTGGGGATTGATCGAGAGGAGCACTGCCCGACGTTGGAGAGGGTCGATGATTATGCAGAGGAGCACCCACTGTGGGGAATGCCCTATGCGATGCCAGATCTATCGCAGCAAGAATACAAAACATTGGTCTCCTGGCTGGGACAGGGTTCTCCCGCACCGCCGCCCGCTACCGCTTCGTCCACCGTGTTACCACAAATCAGCCAGTGGGAAGATTTTCTGAACCACCCCTCCAATAAGCAACAGCTGGTGAGCCGTTATCTTTATGAGCACCTCTTTCACGCTCACATCCATTTTGCCGGATCACCCGCGCGTGAATTTTATCGCCTGGTGCGCTCTACCACACCTGCGGGTGAGGTGATTGACGAGATCCCGACCGTGCTCCCCTACGATGACCCGGGGAAGGCTCCATTTTTCTACCGACTACTGAGGTATCATCCTGGTATCGTTGCGAAGAGCCATATCGTCTATGAGCTTTCTGAAGGGCGTATGCAGCGGTATCGTGAACTCTTTCTGAGGGATGACTACGAGGTAGATAAACTGCCCTCCTATGCGTCAGCGATCGCCTCCAATCCGTTTAAGGTTTTTGCAGCTATTCCAGCCGAATCACGCTACCGGTTTCTGCTGGATGATGCGCACTTTTTTATCGAAGGGTTTATCAAAGGGCCGGTCTGCCGTGGACAGATCGCACTGGATGTGATTGAAGATCAGTTCTGGGTGCTGTTTTTTGACCCTGGCCAGCCAATAATTACCAATGATGCTCTCTTCATTACAGCGATGGCAGATGAGCTGCAAGTGCCTGCTGATGGTGGTAGTAACCTGGATCTGATCCGTCTCTGGACGGAGTACTGGAAAGGGCAGCGACGCTATATGGAGAGAAAGCAGGCCTGGTTCAAGACGATTGGTACCCGCGATCTTAAGGAGGCGAGCAGATTCATCTGGGATGGTGATGGCAGTAATCCGAGTGCGGCGCTAACGGTCTTTCGTCATTTTGATAGCGGCTCTGTGGCATACGGGCTGGTCGGTAACGAGCCTGAGACGGCCTGGGTCATTGACTATCCACTATTTGAACGGATCCATTATCTACTGGTGGCCGGGTTTAATGTCTACGGCAATATGGGGCACCGCCTGGGCACAAGGATCTACATGGATTTTATGCGGATGGAGGGTGAAGATTATTTCCTGGCTTTTCTCCCGGCCGCGCAGCGAAAGGCGATTCGTGATAGCTGGTATACCGGACAGCGGAGTCGTATTGAGAAGCTCTTTGCTGCGCCGCAGGAGTGGCTGAATACTGATGCGGTGATCGGATACCAGACAGATGACCCGCAGCGGGAACTCTATCAGCAGATCAGGCAGAGGCTTTCACACCTAGCACAACGTGCAGAGGCGATGAACCACTGCGGCAATATCAACTGTGAAAAAATTGTGGTAAAGCGTACTGAGCGGAAAGCGGATCGGGCGATGGAAAAGATCGCGCAGCTGCAGGGTGAAAAACTGTATCCCTTTCCTGATGTCGCCTTTGTACGAGTCACGACGGGTCAGCCAGAGGATGACTTCGCCTACACATTGATTCGCAACAAGGCCTACAAGAATGTGACCTCGTTTCTCGCCGATGAGCGTGAACGAGATCGTGCCGATATAGATAAGGATTCAATGACTGTAGTGAAGTGGTTAGAGGGCGCCTATCCCAATTTCTTCTTTTCTGTGGCGTTATCTGAGGTGGAGGCGTTCGCCAGACACTGTGCCACCATCCGTAACCATGAAGACTATAAGCGGTTTGTTGATAAATATGGAGTCAGACGAACCAATCCGGCATTCTGGGAGCTGGCTGACTGGTTTCAGGATGAATATGCACGGAACAGACCGGTCATGTCCGGACTGTTTGATCTGAATCGTTACCAGAATCGTTAAAGAACCCCTTAGTTCTCTTCGGCAAAGTCATAGTCCATGGTTCCGTCGGGTCTTTGTAGAAAATAACCCTGAATGTAGTCCATCTCACATGACCATAGTCTGCTGAGCGTACTGGCATCCTGTACAAATTCTGCGATAGCTTTCTGTGAATGGTCATGCGCGGTTGCGACCAGCCGTTTTACTTTTGTCTGAATAGCGGGGTCTGATTTGATACGTTGGATCAGACTGCGATCGATCTTGATAAAATCGATGGGTAACCGCCGCAGGCGCTCAAGGGATGCTTCGTTATCACCAAAATGGTCGAGCGCACAGCGGCAACGAAGCACCTTTAGTTGCTGCATAAACTGAGCAACTTCACCAGGGGATTTAAGATCTGAGCGTTCGCTAATCTCAAAAACCAGCGCATCCCCAGGCATCTTATTGGCACGTAACCGCTCACTAAGCCAGGTGTGAAAGTCGCCGTCACTCAGAGTAGTGTGGTCGAGTTTGATGAAGAAGCTGGTATCTTTACCACTGCGTCGGCGTTCGCTCAGCTCGGTCAACGCGTTGCGTGTCACCCAGCGGTCGATGGCAGGCATTAATCCTGCCTGCGCCGCAATCGGCATGAATTCACCAGGCAGAATCTCTTCATGGTTATCATCGAGCATACGCAACAGAAGCTCATAATTCTCAGCGGTGTTAGACCTGAGGCTGACGATCGGTTGGTAGAGCAGTTTAAAACGGTTCTCTTTGAGTGCGGCACGGATGCGTCCTTCCCACAGCTGCTCTTCTTTTAGCTCCCTGGCAAGGCCGTACTGCTCATCACTACCGGGATCAAACAGGCGGAACTGGTTGCCGCCGGCCGCACTGGCTCCTTCGCACGCCATCTGAGCCTGTCTCATGATCAGTTGAGCGGTGTCGGTTTTATCGTTGGTGAGGGCAAAACCGATACTGCAGGTGACACGAGAGATGTCTGAGCCTGCAATATCTATTATAAAATCGGATACTGTTTTGCGGATCGCCTGTGCAGCCGATTGTACTTTCTTCAATGTTGTTTTCTGGATCAGCAGAGCAAAGCTATGGTGATCAATACGGGCAATGGGGTAACTGGCTGGAATGTAGCGACGGATACAGCTGGCGATTTCGGCAATGATAATATCAGCGGCTGCGATACCGACCTGCTCACGGATCATGTCGATTTTATCAAGCGTAATAAAGATGATGCTGTGCTGGGTGTTATCACCGGGCGGTGACTTGTTAAACGCCTGCTGGGAGCCAGTCGTAAAAAAGTGCTGGGTGTAGAGGCCAGTGAGCAGATCTTTTTTATGCCGACTGGCTGTTCCATCCTGTGTTGCTGCTGTATTTAGATCGCCCTGCAGTTTATGTAGCAGGCGACGATCTTTTAACACTTCGATTTCACGTTTGAGTGTTAACTGGAAGTGCTCGCAATGTTGCAATGAGACAGTGTTCTGTGCTCCCCCTTTCATGCCGCGTAGTGCTGTATCACCAGCAAGTTCGTCACAACAGATCAGCAGCGTGCCGTCGATGTTGTGTGTTGCCATTGACGCCATAATCTGAGAGAGATCGACAGTCTCTAAAGGGGGAAAGATAAGGATAATATCCCATCGCTGTTTGCTAAATGCCATTTCTAATGATGTTAGCGTGGTGGTGATTTGATGGTTGTATCTGATACCAATACCGCTGATCACTGGCTCGCATTGTGCAGCAACCTCATCGGTCGCACCAATGAAAAGCAGTTGAACTGTCTCTGTTGCCTGGTTGTTACTGCTCACTAGAGATCCCCGTGTATGATGTCTGAGAGATTATTTTTGTTGTTTTAATAGTATCGTGCCCTGGCAGGTTTTCTTTATTGTTTCTCGGTAATCAGGGTTTTACCTTTGGCACCGGCTACTTCCTGTGCCAGTCGAGGAACAAGATAGCCAGGTAGCTGAGCATGTATCTCTGTCAGTAGTTTAACGGCCTTTTCCACGGGCACATTGAAGTGTGCGCTCCCCTGAGCTTTATCGAGCAGATGGAGATAGTAGGGGAGGATGCCGCTGGCAAAAAGCGTTTCACTGAGTGAGATTAATGTTTCACTCTCATCATTGACGCCTTTGAGCAGAACACTCTGGTTGAGTAGCGTAATGCCGGGGATGGCCTGCAACCGTTTAATCGCCTGTTGAACGGTGGTGTCGATCTCGTTGGGGTGATTGGTGTGGAGCACAATGACGGGATTTAATCGGGTATCGGAGAGTAGTGTGATGAGTGAATCGGTGACGCGCGCTGGAATTACGATGGGGAGTCGGGTATGGATGCGTAGCCGTCTGAGATGAGGGATCTGCGCGAGTCTGTCGATTAAAACAGCCAGGCGCTGGTCGCTGAGTGCCAGTGGGTCGCCCCCGCTGAGGATGATCTCAGTGACGGTGCTCGCCTGTTCGAGGTAGCGTACCGCCTCTTCCCACTCATTAGTGATGGCATTCTGCTGCTGATAAGGGAAATGGCGTCTGAAGCAGTAGCGGCAATGGACCGCGCATGCCGCGGTGGTAATCAGCAGCGCTCGGCCTTGATATTTGTGGAGCAGCCCCGGCGCTTTGCTAGCGTGAAGGTCGCCTACCGGATCGGTAAAATAGCCATGAGTCAAATCGTTCTCTACATCCAGCGGCAGTACCTGGCGCAGCAGCGGGTCATCAGGCGCTCCCTTTTTCATTCTCGCAACGAAGCTGTGTGGCACACGAAGTGGAAACTTAGCGCCACCATCAAATAGTGCGGGGAGCTGTTCCGGAGTTAATTCAAGTGCGCTAAGCAGTGCTGCCGGTGTACGTATCGAACTGGCTAGCGCCTGTTGCCACGGTTGATCTGTCTGCTGTGAGCTCTGGTTCCGGAGGGTGCCCAGCTTCTGGCGGGAGGTTATCGATAGGGGATTCATTTATTCAGTGTAGAGCCGTTTAGTTTTATTGGTAAAGCATTGTTGTATACAATGGAGCGCTTACGTTTATATATTTAGAGATCAAATAAAAAATGGCAACATATAGTACCAATGAATTCAGGGGCGGTCTGAAATTGATGATTGATGGTGATCCCTGTTCGATTATCGAAAATGAATTTGTTAAACCGGGCAAAGGGCAGGCTTTTTGTCGGGTTAAGCTGCGTAACCTGAAGAGCGGCAAGGTCTATGAGCGCACCTATAAGTCGGGTGAGTCGGTCGAAGCGGCTGATGTGATGGATACTGAGATGCAGTTTCTCTATTCAGATGGCGATCAGTGGCATTTTATGGAGCCCTCCAGTTTTGAGCAGTTTGCGGTCAGCGAGGCAGCAATGGCCGATACCGCCAAATGGCTAAAAGGGCAGGAGACATGCCTGGTAACGTTGTGGAACGGCGTGCCGCTCTCTGTGGCAGCGCCAAACTTTGTCGAGTTAACTGTGACCGATACCGATCCTGGCGTGCGTGGAGATACCTCGGGTGGTGGTGGCAAACCGGCTACACTTGAAACGGGTGCGGTGGTGCGTGTGCCACTATTTGTTGATATCGGGGAGCTACTTAAGATCGATACCCGCACTGGTGAGTATGTCTCCCGCGTAAAAAACTAACCATGGATGATAGCTGGCGCCCGACGGCCTCGCTCGAGAATATCCGTCTGCGTGCCGCATTGCTGGCTAAGAGTCGGCAGTTTTTTGCGGCGCGCGGTGTACTTGAGGTGGAGACGCCACTGCTCTCAGTTGCGGCTGCGAGCGACCCCTGCCTGCAGAGTTTTTCGACCTGTTATAACGGCCCGAACCTTCCCCCTGACACCACTCTATTTTTACAGACCTCCCCTGAGGCAGCAATGAAGCGGCTGCTGGCGGCGGGTAGTGGTTCGATTTACCAGCTCTGCAAGGCGTTTCGTGATGGTGAGAGTGGCGCGCGCCATAACCCTGAATTTACGATGCTGGAGTGGTATCGGATCGGTTTTGACTATTTTGCACTGATGGATGAGGTGGAGGCGCTGGTTCAACTGCTGCTCGGCATTGACCAGCAGTTTGAGCGCAGCAGTTATCGCGCAATATTTGAGCACCACCTCGGCTTAGATCCACATCACGCTTCGCTCGAGGCGTTATGGCAATGTGCAGAGGCGGCCGGGATCTCCGGCGGGCTTACTAAAGGAGCGCTTGAACGAGATGGCTGGCTCGACCTATTGATGAGCCACCTGATCGAGCCGCAGCTGGGAGCGTACGCGCCTGTTTTTATTTATGACTACCCTGCGTCACAAGCTGCGCTGGCGACAATACGCCCGGGCGAAGAGCCTTTAGCGGAGCGTTTTGAGCTCTATGTCACAGGTGTTGAGCTTGCCAATGGTTATCATGAGTTGTGTGATGCCGATGAGTTGCAGCGACGTTATGAGCGTGATCGCCTTCTACGCCTCGCGAATGGGGAGGCAGTACCCAGCTGTAATCGCAGATTACAGGCGGCACTTGAGGCAGGATTGCCAGCATCATCAGGTGTTGCACTCGGTTTCGATCGGCTGGTAATGTTGGCTGCCAGGGCAGACGCTATCGATGAGGTGGTTGTTTTTCCAGTTGCAAGGGCATAGGGTTGTCGTCTATAACGGCTATTCATTGCTGGTTTTTACGTCAGTTTTCTTTACAACCAGAAAGTTTTTGTGGCTATTAACTGTTTAATTTTATTGTAGAAGTCTTGGGTAACTGTTTATTATTTAAGTAGAAAACAGTCAAGAGTGGTGTTTCTGGCATGAATATTGCCTGTTATTTTAAGGCGCGTCAGACAGTGTGACGTTTAAAATTTAGTAAAACTGGAGGAATAAGATGGAACAAAGATGGAGTCCGCGCACGCGAGCCGACCTGGATGTCGATCTATCCTTCCGTGGCGAAATAGTTTCTGAGTGCAAAGTCAGGGATATCGGTATGGGTGGTCTGTTTGTCGAGATTGAAAAAGCCTACCCGCGAGATACAGTGGTTGAGCTGAAGTTCAAAATTCAAAGCGATGGGCAGGAGACGCGCCATCGAATTCGCGCAACGGTTGCACGCACCTGTGAGCAGGGGCTTGGGATGATGTTCTGTGATTTTGATGCGGGCACTTTCCGTTCACTGCAGGAGGTGCTGCGCTATGTGCAGGGGCAGGGGGGAGCAACCCCGGCTCTTCAGAGTAACCCGTTACAGCAGGCTCACTAGTCCCGGGCTAGTCTCTAGTTAGTCCTGGTTTAGCGAATCGTTGCGAGTAGTTGCCCCATCCTGACGGGGCATTCTGCTGAGAGTTCGTTACTCCACTGGATTCGATCTTTCGCATATAACAGGATAACGGTCGAACCCATATTAAAACGTCCCATCTCTTCACCGTGTGCAAGTTCAATCTCTTTTTCTACTGAATTATCGCTGTAACACCACTTTTTAATCTCCCAGTTAACGCTATCTGGAATATTACCTGCCCATACCGTCTCCATCCCGGCAACATTGAGCGCACCAACCATGATCAGCGCCATCGGCCCCGCCTCTGTTTCAAACAGGTTGACCAGACGCTCATTACGCGCAAAAAGACGCGGCACATGCTCGCTGGCAAATTTACTAACACTAAAAAGACGTCCCGGGATGTAGGTCATCTCCTGTAGTTTCCCTTTCAGCGGCATGTGGATGCGGTGATAATCGCTAGGGGAGAGGTAGATCGTGGCAAAGGAGCCGTTCTGGAATCGCGCTGCCAGCTCTTTTGCCCCCCCCAGAAGCTCTTCCAGTGAGTAGTCGTGCCCTTTGGCCTGGAAGATACGGCCGCTGCCGCTGATTTTGCCGAGCTGGCTGATTGCACCATCAACCGGGCAGGCGATCTCACCGGGGGCGCTGGCAATCGGGCGCGCACCAGCTTTGAGCGGGCGGGTGAAAAAACTATTAAAGTCGGGGTAGGCGCTGGGGGCCTCTTCCTGTGCAATGCTCATGTCTACTTTAAAGGCACGGATAAATAGCTTGATCGCGCTATTCTTAAATGGGGCAAAGCGGATGCGTGTGATCCCGCGAACGCACCATGTCAGCAGGTGGTGGGGAAGGATATATTGCAGCAGAATGGAGATGTGGTTTAAATAGCGCACGGTTATCTTCTTTTCTTTTGTTTTTTTAGAGGGCTAATGCTGGACTTGAAACAGGGCGTAAGGATACGCGATGGCAAAAGTGACAGGCAAGCGTTTTGCAACAATATCTATATAGGGGAAGTGGATTGGAAGATGAGATAAGAGACGCTGTTATGCAGATCGCTGAGACGTTAGTGTCGCGGGAGTGGATGCTGGTAACGGCAGAATCCTGTACAGGTGGTGGTGTGGCGCAGGCGCTGACCTCATTGGCGGGTAGCTCGGCATGGTTTGAGCGCGGTTTTGTGACCTACAGTAACCGCTCGAAAGAGGAGATGCTGGGGATTGATGCGGGGTTGATTGAGCGCCACGGCGCAGTTTCACTGGCAGTTGTCGAAGCGATGGCGCTTGGTGCGCTGGGCAATAGTGCAGGGCAGGTGTCGCTTGCGATCAGCGGTATTGCCGGGCCAGCGGGCGGCAACGAGGCGAAACCGGTCGGTACCGTTTGTTTCTCATGGGCGTTAGATAAGATGAGGTTTAGCTCTGATCTTGTTGTTTTTGATGGAGATCGAGAGTCAGTTCGAGCGCAGGCGATCGCATATTCGCTCTCTGGATTAGCACTTATGTTGAACTCTGATCGAGACGCTTTTAAAAACTAGCGTGGATATCATTGCAGAGTCTGGCACTTTGATTTTACTGTTTAATGTGCCCTGTGGTGATAGAAAACAGCGCTAGGATGGGGCTGGTATCTATGTGATAATTTGCGCCAATGTTTGCTGGCAGCTCGCAATCGGTGTCAGGTTATTCGGGGGTTAGCGCAGCAAGACAACGAAATTTAAGCGTATTTTTAGCAGAGGGTCTCATGATGGAAGCAAACAAGCAAAAGGCACTGGACGCGGCGTTAAGCCAGATCGAGCGACAATTTGGTAAAGGTTCAGTGATGCGGATGGGTGACGAAGGCGTCGCGCGCGGCATTGAGGCGATCTCTACCGGCTCGTTGGGACTCGATGTTGCGCTGGGTATCGGTGGGCTGCCGAAAGGGCGAGTGATTGAGATCTACGGTCCAGAGTCTTCAGGGAAGACGACACTGGCGCTGCAAGTGGTTGCCGAGGCGCAGAAGGCGGGTGGCACTGCTGCATTTGTCGATGCCGAGCATGCACTGGATCCGGTCTATGCCGGCAAACTTGGTGTGGATGTTGATGAGCTACTGGTTTCGCAGCCCGATACGGGTGAGCAGGCGCTGGAGATTACCGATATGCTGGTGCGCTCAAGCGCGGTCGATGTGGTGGTCGTGGACTCTGTAGCCGCACTGACTCCAAAGGCTGAGATTGAAGGAGATATGGGTGATTCTCATATGGGGCTGCAGGCGCGACTGATGTCCCAGGCGCTGCGTAAACTGACCGGTAACATTAAGCGCTCCAATACACTGGTGATTTTTATCAACCAGATTCGGATGAAGATCGGCGTGATGTTTGGCAATCCGGAGACCACCACCGGCGGTAATGCGTTGAAATTTTACGCCTCGGTTCGGCTTGATATTCGCCGTATTGGCGCGATCAAAAAAGGCGATGAAGTGGTGGGTAACGAGACCCGCGTCAAAGTGGTCAAAAATAAGGTCGCCCCGCCATTCAAGCAGGTTGAGTTCGAGATTCTTTATGGAGAAGGGGTGTCGCGCGAGGGTGAGATTATCTCTCTCGGTGTTAAGGAGGGATTGGTAGATAAGGCCGGCGCCTGGTACAGCTACAACGGTGATCGGATCGGGCAGGGCAAGGAGAATGTGCGCACCTATTTGAAAGAGCACCCGGAGATTGCTGAAGAGATCGAAAGCGCCATACGAGCAAGGCTATTGCCAACAACAGAGGCAGAAGGCGACGAGGCTGCTGAGGCGAAGGACTGAATAATCGAGAAAACGCTCAGGGGGTAGCAGACAACACGCCCCTGGGTGCTCGCAAACGGGCGATGGATCTGCTTTCTCGACGTGAACACGCTGCTGCCGAGCTGCGCAGAAAGTTAATCGAAAAAGGTTTTGATGAGCTGTTTGTTGACGAAGCCCTGGCAGGGCTGGCGGCAGATGGGCTGCTCTCGGATGCGCGTTACGCTGAGAGTTATGTGCGCTCCCGGATGAACAGGGGTTTCGGTCCGGTGCGGATCCGTGAAGAGTTGCGCCAGCGCGGCGTGGCGAATGAGCTGATCGGTGACTGCCTCGCTTTTCAGGGTCAGCGCTGGATAGAGACCGCCCGGAGCGCAAGGCAGAAGCGCTTTGGCAGTGAACTCCCTTCAGAGATGAAGGCGCGTGCAAAGCAGTTGAAGTTCCTGCAGTATCGCGGTTTTACCTCGGATCAGATAAAACATATATTTAAAGACGTAGATTAGGCTTATACTCTCGCCTCAAAATGTGCTACAAATCGATAATACAATACAAAAACAACGGAATAACAATAATTTCAACTTGGGAATGGATCGAGCCGACAGATAAGCGACCTCGCTCGTGAGCCATATTTTAATGTGTAAAGAATCCTGATGACTTCAACAGCAGCTTTAAGAGAAAAGTTTCTCGACTATTTTGCCCGACAGGGCCATGAAATTGTGGCAAGTAGCCCGCTAGTGCCGGGTAATGACCCGACATTGCTCTTTACCAATGCCGGCATGGTGCAATTTAAAGAGACCTTTCTGGGACAGGAGAAGCGCTCCTATCTGCGTGCGGCCAGCTCGCAGCGCTGTGTACGTGCCGGTGGAAAACACAACGACCTTGAAAACGTCGGTTATACGGCGCGACATCACACCTTTTTTGAGATGCTGGGTAACTTCAGTTTTGGCGACTATTTTAAACATGATGCGATCCGTTTCGCGTGGGAATTTTTGACGAAAGAGCTTGAGCTCCCCAAAGCGCGCCTGTGGGTCACTGTCTATGATGAAGATGACGAAGCGGCATCAATATGGCTTGATGAGATCGGTGTGGCTCCTGAACAGTTAATTCGCATTGGTGACAAGACGGGTGGCAAGCGTTACGAGAGCGATAACTTCTGGTCGATGGGCGACACCGGTCCTTGTGGCCCCTGTACTGAGATCTTTTATGACCACGGAGCCGAGGTGGCTGGTGGCCCGCCGGGGAGCCCGGATGAAGATGGAGACCGTTACATCGAAATCTGGAATCTGGTTTTTATGCAGTATAATCGCGCTGCCGATGGCACGATGACTAAGCTGCCAAAACCGTCAGTCGATACCGGCATGGGGCTGGAGCGGTTGGCTGCTGTGATGCAAGGGGTACACAGTAACTACGAGATCGACCTGTTCGCCAATCTAATCAGGGCTGCAGCTGAGGTCACGAAGCGCACCGACCTCAACAATAATTCACTGCGCGTGATTGCTGATCATATCCGCTCCTGCGCTTTTTTGATTGTCGATGGGGTGATGCCATCGAATGAGGGGCGCGGTTATGTGCTGCGTCGTGTGATTCGTCGCGCCATCCGCCACGCCTACAAACTGGGTGTAAATGAGACATTTTATTACAAACTGGTTGCGCCATTAGTGGATGAGATGGGCGAGGCCTACCCCGAGCTTACGAAGGCGCAGGGACAGATTGAAAAGGTGCTGAAGCTGGAAGAGGAGCGTTTTTCAGAGACGCTTGATCAGGGGATGAAAATTCTGGAAAGCGCTATCGCAGATCTAAAAGGGAGAGAGCTCCCTGGCGAGACGGTCTTTAAGCTCTACGACACCTACGGTTTCCCCGCCGATTTAACGGCCGATATCGCTCGTGAACGTCAGTTGACTATTGATACTACCGGCTTCGAGCAGGCGATGGCGGCGCAGCGAGAACGCGCCCGTTCTGCCAGCCAGTTTGGTGTCGATTACGCTGCATCGGTTGAGGTTGATGTCGCATCTGAGTTTACCGGTTATGACCATGTTGATGGCCAGGCCAAAGTGGTTGCGTTGATCCGTGGTGAGTCACAGGTTAACGCGCTGGTTGCTGGTGAAGATGGGGTGGTTATCCTTGATAAAACACCGTTCTATGCAGAGTCTGGCGGGCAAGCGGGTGATCGCGGCCGCCTGACGGCAAACGGGATTGAGTTTACCGTTTCTGATACACGCCTGTTGAGCGGTAAAAATGGTCATATCGGCAAGGTGCTGAGTGGTGAAATCCGGCTCGGTATGACATTGGCTGCTGATGTCGATCAGGCGCGCCGTCAGGCGATTATACTCAACCACTCAGCCACCCATCTATTGCATGCGGCGCTTCGCCAGGTGCTGGGCGAGCATGTGACGCAGAAGGGTTCGTTAGTTGAAGCGGATCGTCTGCGTTTTGATTTCTCTCATTTCGAACCAGTGACAAAAGCGCAGCTACAGGAGATCGAACGTATCGTCAATGCAGAGGTGCGCGCCAACCATGCAGTGCAGACCCGTTTAATGAATTATGACGATGCGGTTGAAGCAGGCGCGATGGCGCTGTTTGGTGAAAAGTATAGCGATGAAGTGCGGGTGTTGAGCATCGGTGACTTTTCAACCGAGTTGTGTGGCGGGATCCATGCCGAGCGCGCCGGTGACATCGGGCTGTTTAAAATTATATTTGAGACCGGCACCGCAGCGGGAGTTCGCCGCATTGAGGCGGTGACAGGCGAGCATGCGCTGGCGTGGCTGGAGAGACTGGAGTCTAACTTTGCAGCGGTTTCAGAGCTAGTCAAAGGTGGTCGAGACGATACGCTCGATAAGGTTCAGCAGCTGGTTGATCGTAGCCGTAAGCTGGAAAAAGAGCTCGAACAGCTAAAAGGGAAGCTCGCCAGTAGTCAGGGTTCGGCGCTGGCAGAGCAGGCGATCGAGGTAAATGGCATTAAGGTATTGGCTGCAAAGCTTGAAGGGGCAGATGCTCGGACGTTACGCGACACCGTTGATCAGCTAAAAAACAAACTGGGCTCAGCCGTTATCGTGCTGGGCGCAGTTACGGGTGAAAAAGTTTCTCTGACTGCCGGTGTCACCCCGGATCTGATTAAGCAGATAAAGGCTGGAGATCTGGTCAAACATGTTGCACAGCAGGTGGGAGGCAAAGGTGGTGGGCGTCCTGATATGGCGCAGGCAGGTGGAACAGAACCGGCAGCGCTTGATGCCGCACTGGCATCGGTGAAAGAGTGGGTTGAGGGGTGCGGTGCACCGTAACCATACGGCAGCGTTAACGGAAAAAAGATGAGTCTGATTGTACAGAAATATGGCGGTACCTCGGTTGCGACGGTCGAGCGCATCGAGAGCGTCGCGGACAGAGTGATGCGCTGGCGAAAAGAGGGTCACCAGGTCGTGGTGGTGGTCTCTGCGATGAGTGGCGAGACCAATCGCCTGGTCGAGATGGCCAGGGCTATTCAGAACGAACCGGTGCCGCGAGAGCTGGATGTATTACTATCGACTGGAGAACAGGTGACTATTGCGCTGCTCAGCATGGCGCTGGATCAGCGCGGCTGCGCGGCGCGTTCATACACGGGTCATCAGGTGCATATCCGTACCGACAGTGTGCATAACAAGGCGCGCATCATCGATATTGATGACAGGCGCATTCGTCAAGACCTGGCGTTGGGGCGCGTGGTAGTGGTGGCCGGTTTTCAGGGGATGGATGAAGGGGGCAATATCACCACCCTGGGGCGTGGCGGTTCTGATACCTCTGCGGTTGCGTTGGCAGCTGCACTGAAGGCCGACGAATGTCAGATTTATACCGATGTTGACGGCGTCTACACTACTGACCCACGAGTAGTATCAGAGGCGCGTCGCCTTGATCACATAACCTATGAAGAGATGCTGGAGATGGCGAGTCTGGGAGCAAAGGTGCTACAGATTCGTTCGGTAGAATTCGCCAGTAAGTATGGCGTACCATTGCGGGTGCTCTCCTCATTTGAAGAGACGGTGAGTGGTACATTGATTTCAGCTGAGGATGCGGAGATGGAACAGGCGTTAATTTCAGGGATCGCGTTTAATCGTGATGAAGCAAAAATAACGATTTTAGGTGTGCCGGATCAGCCCGGCGTCGCGCATAAGATTCTCGGCCCGATTGCAGACAGCAATATTGAGCTTGATATGATTATTCAAAATGTCGCGGAAGATGCCTCCACTGATTTCACCTTCACCGTTCACCGAAACGACTTCGATAAAAGCTTTGCCATTATGCAGCAGACGGCAGACAAACTTGGCGCACGCGAAGTGACGGGTGATACAAAGATTGTTAAAGTGTCGATTGTTGGTGTAGGTATGCGCTCACACGCAGGTATTGCTAGCACTATGTTTGAGACGCTGGCTAATGAGGGTGTCAATATCCGAATGATATCGACATCAGAGATAAAGATTTCAGTGGTGGTAGATGAAAAGTATCTGGAATTGAGTGTCAGGGCCTTGCATGAGGCGTTTGGTTTAGAGCAATCAGCGTAAATTACTGTTTATCATCTTAATTTCAGGTGTTTGTCACTGACTGCATGTTGTCACGATAGCCCTAATCTGAAAACTCCTATAGATAATCATAGGGTGGTCGATAAGAAATTTACAACGAGCGGATTGTTTTTATAAGAAAAATCTAAAGGATCTTTGGTGAGGAGACAGCAATGCTGATTTTGACAAGGCGAGTAGGTGAGACCTTAATGATCGGTGATGAAGTGACTGTGACTGTGCTTGGAGTGCGGGGTAATCAGGTTAGAATCGGCGTTAATGCCCCCAGGGACGTAACCGTTCATCGCGAAGAGATTTATGAGCGTATTCAAAAAGAGAAAACTGACGAGGGCACTGCATAGCCTACGTTAGCGCTCTTTCTGTTGACTCAGGCGGACCTCGCCAGAGTGTTTTGGGTGTATGCAGATCACCAGACCATCCTTTTTGAACGAGTAGGAAATAATGAGCCAAATGTTTCATTTGGCTCATTTATTTTTTGGCACGAAGAGAAAAACTTGGTATCCTATGCGCTCCCTGAAAGTGGGGGTGAAACGCAGTCGAGTCGAGCGAAAGTTCTGTTTGTCTGAGTAATTAACACGGAGAGATGGCCGAGCGGCTGAAGGCGCTCCCCTGCTAAGGGAGTATGGGATTTATAGTTCCATCGAGGGTTCGAATCCCTCTCTCTCCGCCATCTAATTTAAGACCATTACGCAGCTGGTTTTCTGATATTTCTCTATCTTATCCTGTTTTCTGAGCCCCAAACATAAATCCTTTAAATAATTCACTCAAACTGCTCTCTCAACTGCATATTAATTCATAAATATGTGATTTAAATTTCTCCTCTATCTAGACTAAAAGCCTTTGATGAATGGCTTTGTCTGTTATTGCGAGCAAAGCGTGACGAAGAGGAACTCCCCATTCTTCAGAGCAGCAATCTCGGTGCGAGATGAACCGATAAGTTAAACGATCACTTTGTCGCTTTACGCCTTCTCATGACAAGTGATCAGAGCTCCCAAGCATCAAGAATAGTCTGTCATTCTGTAATAAATTTAATAGCTTCTTGACACCCGGGCTAAACCACATATAATGCGCAACCTCAGAGTGCGCCCGTAGCTCAGCTGGATAGAGTACCTGGCTACGAACCAGGCGGTCGGAGGTTCGAATCCTTCCGGGCGCGCCATTTATACTGTGTAATACCAACGGGTTAGAGATTTTTCTCTAGCCCGTTTTTTGTTTCAGCAAAATGAGTGCGGGACTTTTGCGGGAGTTATCTCCACATACCTTGTCAGCGGCTTCAATCAAGCTTTGTAACTCGGCCCCTGAATAGTGCGTGGTGATCCTTCCTGATTTATGTCCTAGCAAATCTTGCCGGTCTTCATATGTTACTCCTGCAGCTCGTAAGCGACGTCCAAACGTATGTTTGAGGTCGTGGACACGTACCTGAGTGAGCGCTGCACGCTTTCTTGCGTTTTGCCATCCGTTGTTGTTGATGACATTGATTGGATGCCCGCGATAGGTGAATACATAATCAGGATGTATGCCCCGAACATTTTCAATCACCGACCTCGCCACCTTGTTGAGTACCACTAAGCGCACTTCGCCATTTTTCACCCGCTCTTCTGGGATGAGGAATACGCTGGTGTCCAGCTCGGGAATAGTCACTTCCCATTCCCAGCGCAGATTACACACTTTCTTTTCCCTGGTTCCAGTGTTGACCTTGAAGAGCGCCATCTTAGCCAAGTGGGTGGGTAACTCTTGCAATAATCGTGTCTGCTCTTCCCAAGAAAGCGGGTAGGGCTTTCGTGCATCTGTTACCGCTAACAACTTGATCTTGGGTGGTGATAGCAACCAAGTGAGGTTGACGTGGTCCAATAGATTTGGACAGCCCGGTTAAGGATAATGATCTTAACTGATGGATGAGGAAAATGAGGATAAGAAAGAAATATCCAAAGGAATTCAAACTGGATGCGGTGAGCCTGGTACTTGAGCAAGGCTATACTC
>WFVD01000019.1 GCA_015491865.1 Gammaproteobacteria bacterium | reverse complement strand
TTACTGAAACAGCAGTGAATGTTAAATGTTGGGGCTGATTAATTGTCTTGCCTCTCATTGCGAGCAAAGCATGATGGAACGGAAGTCCAGATTCTTCAGCGCGGCAATCTCGATGCCAGATGAACCGCTAAGTTAAGTGGTTGCTTAACTAAACGTCATGACAATTGATGAGCGGGCCCTATTTAGCGCGGCGCTGAATCGATACTCTTCCCTGATTATCGGTATGATCGCAGATACTGTTAGAGGTAATTCAGGAGCTGCTTGTTGATGGTTTTAAGCCTGGCAAAATTAACTCGACCAAAAACGGATCGCGCACTGCTGCGAGAACGTCTGTTCGCCCGGCTTGACGAGGCACGAAACAGCCCTGTTGTCTGGCTCAGTGCACCCGCAGGTGCGGGGAAGACGACCCTGATATCATCCTATCTAGATTCTAATGATTACAGAAGTCTCTGGTATCAGGTAGATGAGGGTGATACTGATATGGCCACCTTTTATCATTATCTGGGTCAGGCGGTAAAACATGCGAGCAGGAGCCGCAGAAAAGTGGCGGACCTGACCCCTGAATATCAGCGGGGTGTCGCAGAGTTTACTCGCAACTATTTTCGTGACCTGTTTCAGCGTCGTGATATGCCGGGGTTGCTGGTGCTGGATAATTTTCAGGATGCCGGCCCCGAGGCCGAACTCTATGAGATGCTGGCCTGTGCCTTTAATGAAATCCCTGGTGGAGTCAATGTGATTGTCATCAGTCGCAGCGAACCCCCAGCTCCATTTGCGCGCCTGATTGCTAATCAGAAATTAAGTTTGATTGGATGGGATGATTTACGTTTCACCGTGGATGAGGCGCTGGCCATTGCGAAGCAGCGTTATCCAGCCCGCAACATCAGCCAGCAGCAGCTACTGCAGCTAGACCGCCATCTTCAGGGGTGGGTAGCGGGGTTGATCCTGTGGCTGGAGCAGGGGGGAGAGCTGGAGAAGATCGAGTTTGATAGTGGGGAGATGAGCCCGGAGTACCTCTTCGACTATTTTTCCACCGAGATATTTCATAACATTGAGCCGGAAATTCAGCAGTTTCTGATCAAGAGTGCGGTGTTACCGAAGATGAACGCAGCGATCTGCAGGCGTTTAACCGGTAATCGCGCTGCCAGAAAAATTCTGTCGGGACTGGTGCGTAAGCAATACTTCACTGTACGCCGCGGGGTGTTAAAGCCCGGCTATGAATACCATCCACTGTTTCGCGAATTTCTGCTTAACCAGGCGCGAGAACAATATGAAGAGGTAGAGTATCAGCAGTTGCAGAGTCGAGCAGGCTTACTGCTGGCTGAGGTGGGTGAAGTTGATGCGGCAGCAGACTTACTGATTAGCGGTGAAAACTGGTACGCCCTGTGCGAGCTGATTTTGAAACACGCCAGAAAAAAGATTGAACAGGGGTGTAACCGCAAGCTGGCACACTGGATTGCCCATCTTCCTGCCGCCTTAATCGAACAGCGGCCGTGGTTGATCTACTGGCAAGGGATGTCGTGCCTTCAGTATGAGAACAGCACTGCCCATGACGCCTTTGAAAAAGCCTACTGCCTGTTTAAGGGCGATGCGGATGTGCTGGGACTCTATTTGAGTTGGTGTGGAATCGCCGATACCTATACATTTACCCACGACTCCTTTGCTGGTGCCGACCGATGGATAAGTGAGCTGGAGTGGCTGCAACAGGCTTATCCAAAGCCACCAAGCATGGAGGCGCGAGGTCATCTGATATTTTCCGCTAGCCAGTTAATGTTCTGGGTTCAGCCCGGGAACCCTTCATTGCCCGGCTGGATGGCCAGGATGGAAACGATATACCGTTTCGTGCCCAATAAATTTCTGGTGGTGATGTCGGTTGTGCAGCTTAGCATCTATTATGGGCAGCTTGGTGAAACATCAAAAGTGCGTAATATCAGTAGTCGAATTGAAAAGCTCATCTCGTCGGTTGAGGATGATCGCCTGCTAAAGGCCTTGTTACTGATGACCCGCTATGCCAACGACTGGATGACGGCTGATTTTGAGTTGAGTTATGAACTTATCGATGACTCCCAGCAGAAAATCAGGGATGAAGGGGTCAAGATATTTTCCGGTCTGATGCTGGCGCATGCGCTCTACCACTCAGCCTGCAAACATGATCTGCCGCGGATGGCGATGCTGCTTAACAGGTATGGTGAGATCGTAAGCAGTGAGAGCCTGTTAGATAGCGGGCATTACCAGCTGCACCTGGGGTATTACCAGTTGCTGAGTGGTAATTATAGCGGCGCGATCCAGCACTGCAGCGCAGCGGTCGCGCTGGTTGAACAGGCCCATGCGCCGCTTCCGCTGTGGGTGAGTCGCTGCATGTTGGCGGTTGCCTGTATTGAATCCAGCGCATTCGAGCGGGCAGAGAAACAGCTTGACTCTGTACGCCGGGTTACCCAGGAAATTGATACGCACGCCTCCGCCTGGGTCTATCACATGGTGCGCAGCTACCTGGCGTTCAGGCAAGATAATACCCCGCTGCTGTTAACGCATCTGGAGGCGTGCTTTCGCCTTGGTCGGGAAAAGGATATGAAGGCTTCGGCAGTATGGCCACCTCGTATGGTGAGCACCTTGTGTGGCGTGGCGCTGGAAAACAGCATCGAGCCGGAATATGCCCGCCAGCTCATCAAACACTACGGCTACAACCCAAAGGAGAGCCTGTTTGTGGGTGAGCATTGGCCCTGGTCGGTGAAGATATACACCCTGGGGCGATTTGGTCTGCTGTTAAATGAGCGGGCGATTGAGGCCGATAGCCGACCATTTGATCTGCTAAAAGCCTTGCTCGCCTTTGGTGGTCGTGATCTGCATGTCGATAAGGTCATGGATGCCCTGTGGCCAGATGCCGATGGCGACCAGGTTCGGGCCAACTTCAAGACGACCCTGCACCGTTTACGAAAACTGCTGGGAGGGCAGCATTTCCTATTGCTGAAAAACCACCGGCTGAGCCTGAATGAGCGCTATGTCTGGGTCGATACCTGGGCCATGGGGCGTCTGTTTGGGCGGGTAGAAGAAGCGCTTAAGGTGAATGATGTACGGCAACACAGCTCCCTCGCAAATAAATTGATGCGCTACTATCGCGGCCACTTTCTGGTCAATGAATCGACCGGCTGGGCCATTTCGCAGCGGGAAGCGCTACGGAGTCGCTTTGTCCGCCATATTGCCGCCCTGGCTGAAGTGATTGAAGGCACAGATAGTCAGGCTGCCATTCACTGTCATCAGCGTATTCTGGAAGTCGACCCTCTGGCAGAGGTTGCCTATCAGGGGTTGATTCGCTGCTACCTCGCACAGGGGCGTCATGCCGAGGCTCAGGCGAGCTACGAAAAGTGCGCCAACATACTCGCGGCTACCAACGGCTCTTCACCTGCAGTGGCGACAAGCGAACTGCTGCGCCGTTTGTGAAAACTGCCCGGCCTCTTCTATTTTATTTTTGTACTATAGGTTATTGTTTTATCTTTAATTAAAGAAAAGGTGGTTATTGTATCCGGCTTTAAATACGCCACTGTTACCTGGCTGTAACCTCTCGTCAGGTATGGTCGGTGTCAAGTTGAAGGCATTGAGTGAGTGCAGCGCATGCTCACGGCTTTTTCTATTTTGCAGGTTAAAGGAAGGGAGTAAATAATAATGAGACCTTTATCATTACTAATATCAGGCTTTGTCATGTTGTCGGCTGTTGTCTCAAATGCTCATGCAACGATTATCAGTGGTGCAGTGACCTTCGGTACAGGTTCATTTGTTGAGCTGACACCAGGGTTTACAGATTCAACCCCTGACAATACGGTTGGCAATAATAACTTTCAGAACACAAACCTCTATGCATTTAATGAAGACCAGAACACTGCGATTTTGAATAACCCACTTAATGTGGATATTTTAGCGTTGACTGGAACTGCAGGCACTCTGGCTGTGAATACCATTGTTGCAAGTCAGTATGTATTTTTTGACCCCGAGTTTACGGTTCGTCAAACCGGCTGGGTTGAGTTTGATGCCGATATTCTTGCGGTCATTACCAGTTCTATCAACCTTGATGCCAGTGATTATCTTGCCAACACGGGTGTCACTTATTTAAGTGGCGGCTTGCGTGGACTGGAGCCGAATGATTCTGTGTCTATTGATGCCGGGAATGCCAGGCGGCTCAATGTAGATTGGCGAGCGGGTAGCCCCGGCGATTATGTGCGTGTTCTGACCGCTTTCTCTCCTGGCGCAACGACTGTTCCTGCGCCGGGGGCGCTTGTTCTGTTAGCACTTGGCCTGGCGGTTATCGGTTTCCGCCGTTTGAAAAAGCCCCAATAGCGCATTTATAAAACACTTAAAGAAGCGCTGATTAATTGAAACAGATGCTGTCGATGGCCATTAACTGGCATCGGCAGCAGGCTGGTAAGGGCCGTGAGTCATCGCATCTGGTCTGCGGAGACAGGCCCTGATTATACCGTCACCTCTATTCCTGTCGTACAAATCGCCGAGACACTTTTATTCTTTTCACGCGCTTACGCTTTCTGTATATGATTGGGCATATCCAGCGCTGTCACTGTTACCACCTGGCTGATCGTCATAAAACCTATCGCTGGAAGGCTGATAGCGTCTCGTCATGAGGGGGTGCTATTTGTTACTGCTGGCGATATTGGGTTGTATCGCTTTAGTTTTTTTACAGAATTGCAGATATAATAATATGTTCGTTTCGCCGTCCGGGGGGGCGGCATTCCTGGTAATCCCAACCATTATTGAAGGTATCTGGTGGTATGAGTCGTAAAGCACGTGCTGTTGGCGTAAGTTTCTCATTGGCTCTATTTCTGATGTCGTCTCCATCTATTAATGCGCAGTCTGATTCAGCGCCCGGGATTCTAACTTTCACCGAAGATTTTGCTGATACAACATTCAGAAATAGTGTATTGACCAATGCTAACTGGTCAACGGATGAGCAGGCCGCATTTCTTGCCTGGAATAGCCGTCTGCCAAATGGTAATGAAACGGAATTGAGTGCCGGTACCGAGGCGGACATGACGCGCAGTATTGTACTGGGTGATATCAATAATGATGGTGCGCTGGACCTGCTGGTGGGCAACCTTGGTCAGGCAAACATGCTCTATTTTAATCTGAACAATGGAAGCGGTAGCTTTTCTACCAGCGGAATTCCTATTGGTGCGGTGACACCGGCAGAGGCTGATAGTAGCCGCAGCCTTGTGTTAGGTGATGTCGATGGTGACGGCGATCTCGATCTGGTTGTAGGGAATAGTAATCAGCAGGCGAATAAACTCTATCTAAATAATAGCGGTAGTTTTTCATCCAGCGGCATTGTTATCGATAGCGACAGCGATGACACCTATAGCGTGAATCTTGGCGATATTGATGGCGATGGAGACCTGGACCTGGTCGCCGGGAATTACGGCCAGACCAATAAGCTCTATCTAAATAATGGCAGTGGTGGTTTCTCTGCTAATGGCATTGCGATTGGCTCATCAATGGATAACACAACCAGCAGTGTGCTGCTGGATGTGAATAATGACGGTCATCTGGATCTGGTTGTTGGCAGCGACAGTCTTACCGTTGTCAACAAACTGTATTTTAATAATGGCAGTGGTGGTTTCCCGTCGGCTGGGTTTCCTGTTGGGCTGAATAGTGATAACACAAGCTCGCTTGTTGCTGGTGATGTTGATGGTGATGGTGATATCGATATAGTGGCCGGGAACAGAGGGCAGGCGAACAAACTGTATCTGAATGCAGGCGGAATTTTTGGTAGCGGCGGTATCAGCATTGGTGTGAGTGATGCGCTGGATGGTACGACCAGTCTAGCGCTGGGTGATAGTGATGGCGATGGTGATATCGACCTGATTGTTGCCAATGAGGGGGCTGAGACCAAACGTTATCTCAATGATGGCTCGGGTGGCTTTCCGGATAGTGGTGAAATAGTTGGGGGTTCTTCGGCCAGTATCAATTCGTACAGTACAGCACTTGGCGATGTGGATGGTGATGGCGATCTCGATATTCTGACAGGCGATAATAATGCTACAACCAAGCTCTATCTGAATGCTGGGCGGGGTGGTTTTTCGCTTGCCGGTATCGCTATCGGGGCAGAGAGCGATAACACCATGGTGGTGGTGTTGGGGGATGTTGATGGCATCAACGGTATCGATCTTATTGCCGGAAATGCCGGGCAAACCAATAAACTTTATCTGAATGATGGCAGCGGTGGCTTTCCTGATGACGGTGTCGATATCGGCTCCGAAACAGATGTCACTTATAGTCTTACGCTTGCAGATGTGGATGGTGACAGCGATCTGGATCTGCTGGTTGCTAACTGGGGGGCAACGAATAAAGTTTACTTAAATGATGGTAATGGTGTTTTTCCTGTTACTGGTGAAGCTATCGGTGATGCCGCAAATCCGGATGTGGATGCTACGACCAGTATTGCGCTGATCGACGTGAATGGTGATGCCAGTCTGGATGTAATCACTGGCAACTGGGAAGGGACGAATAAATTCTACCTCAACAATGGTAGCGGTGTTTTTTCAGTTAGCGGAACAGATATTGGAAGTGAAACAGATAATACATATACCATTGCCGTAGGGGATATTGATGGTGCCTCAGGTCTGGATCTGGTTGTAGGCAACAGTGGTCAGGAAAATAAGCTATACCTTCATAACGGTGCTGGCGGGTTTTTAGCAGCAACAGATATTGGAGTCGACACCGACGATACGCGCAGCATGGTGTTAGGGGATATTGATGGTGTCAGTGGTCTTGATCTGGTTGTTGGGAATAGCGGTGGCAATAAGATTTACTTAAACGTCAATAGTTTCCCTGTGAATAGCATAGGTGCTGCTATCGGCACTGAAAAAGATGTGACCACCAGCGTGGTGTTAATGGATGTGGATGGAGATGGTGACCAGGATCTATTGGTCGGGAATTACGTTGAGCCTAATAAGCGCTATCTTAATGATGGTATGGGTAGTTTTAGTACGACGGGTGCTGCGTTTAGTCTGGATAATAATACGACAACGCGTGGGCTGGCACTCGCTGATATGGACGGGGATGGGGATGAAGATCTGGTGGCTGCAGAATATGGGCTGACTAACAAGCTCTACCGCAACATCATCTATCAACCCCATCTTGGACGGGTGGTATCACAAAAGATCAACGGTACAGCGACCAATATCCGGAATGTTGTCCTAACCGTTTCAGATAGCGTCAACAGTGCAACAACACGCAATACCCGGATTGATTATTATCTTTCAAACAATGGCGGGACAAAATGGCATCGAGTTCGCGCCGCAACAGCCTTTACTTTTCCGGATATCGGCACAGATGACCTGCGCTGGAAAGTGGAGATGTTTTCACTATCACCCGTGCGCACGCCCCTTTTGAACAAGCTGACGATAGAGGTCAATAGTGCACCAGTGATTATCAGTGATGGTGGGGGTGACACGGCTTCAATCAGCGTTGAAGAGAACCAGACATTAGTCACCATCGTCAAGGTAGATGATGATGAAGGCGTGCTGGCCTTTGGTATCACCGGTGGCGCTGACGCCGACAAGTTTACGATCAACAGCAGCACAGGAAAGCTGAGCTTTATCGAGCCTCCTGATTTTGATCAGCCGACCGACAGTAATGGTGACAACGTCTACCATGTTCGCGTTACCGTTGAAGATGGGGGGGCGGGTAACAGCAGTGACACGCAGGAGCTCTCTGTGACTGTCACGGAGGCGATTATCGCATCAGTCGGCGGTGGTGGCGGTGGAGCGAGTGCCATTGGGTGGTTGATTCTGTTGCTGGCTTTAACGGCGTTAAGGTGTTGGCAACGCCGTTCTTCAATGAGTTAGCTCAACGCCTGGATCATTGCGTTAATCTGACTCTTTGAACGGGTCATGATCGTTGCGATCTGTTCAGCGTCGAGTCCAAGTCGCTGGAAAGATGGCAGGGTTGAGTAGTCGATGTCACGATAGGGGGAGTTTTTTCCAATATGCGACAGCAGGTTGGAGGCGATAACCACATCGGTAAGGTTGGCGGCACGCGGTGATCGATCATCAAGGAGCTCATGTTCATCGGTGGCCTCGACAATCTCATCGGTAAATCCCCAGGTTTCAAGAATAACCTTGCCGATACCGGCATGCCACAGTACGGTAAGTTCATCCAGCGTCGCCCTGTTTTTGAAGAGTGCCGGGTTGCTATCCGCCCGCATTAAAATATAGAACTTTCCGATATCATGTACCAGCCCTGCTAGCATCGCCTCATCTGGGGTGATATGTCGAGGTTTGTTGGGTAGCACATAGGCGATGGCGCCCACTTTCAGGCTATGTTTCCAGAGCTGTTTCAAATGAAGCGCCAGGTGTTTCGCCTTGCCGGGGTCGAAGGTGTTTTTGATGGCAACTGAAATAGCGGTGTTGCGCGCGATGTCGTACCCCACGCGTGTGATGGCTACTTTGAGTGTAGTGACCGGCTGTGAGCTCGGCGCAAAGGCCGCCGAGTTGGCCAGTTTGATGAGGCTGGCGCTAACCACTGGTTCTGCGCTAATGACGCGACAGACCCTCTCGGTTGAGCAGTCCGGATCACTTAATACCTTTTTAATGCGCAGCGCCACATCGGGCAAGGTGGGCAGATTTACATCCTCTTTACACAGTTCGCTACACAGATTCCGAAAAAACTCGATTTCGTTATCGATTGCATCTTCGGGGCTATTTTCCTGGCTGTTTTCCATCGTCTGTACAAATGGCCATAGTGTTGTCCTGTGTATGATAACGGCACCATCGGGTATTACTTGATGGTCGGATCGGGAAGGGTCAGCGAAGAGTTGGTTAAAGCTATCAATCATGGTTGTGTTTTGAGCGGCTTTTATTATGAGGTCGTTCGGCGGGCACTGGGTGATAGCATGCTGTTTTAAATCTGTCATAATCCTTAACCATGAGTGAGCAATTAACAGTTCCGGTCAACCATGAGATCGGCCTGGCGTTGGGTAGCGGCTCTGCACGCGGCTGGGCACATATCGGCGTGCTACAGGCGCTAGCAGAGTTGGGTATTCGTCCTGGTGTTGTTGCTGGCAGTTCAATCGGTGCGCTGGTCGGCGCAGCCTATGCGAGTGGACGGCTTGATCAATTAGCAGGCGGGGTAGAACACCTCACCTGGCGTGAAATACTCAACTATATCGATCCATCGCTGCTGGGTGGCGGGCTGATTCAGGGTGAAAAACTGACCGAGTTTGTGCGTGCCCATACGCTGGAGGTGATGATTGAACAGTTACCGATCAAGTTTGGTGCCACTGCCACCGAGCTGGATAGTGGTGCAGAGGTCTGGTTTCAGCACGGCTCACTACTGGAGGCGGTGCGGGCCTCTATCAGCCTGCCAGGGCTGTTTGCCCCTGTTGCCTGGGAGGGGCGCTGGCTGGTCGATGGCGGTCTGACCAATCCGGTGCCGGTATCACTCTGCCGTGCGCTTGGGGCTGAGCAGGTGATTGCAGTCGATCTCAATAGCGATATTGTCGGGCGGCATGCAAGGCGGCGTGATGACAAGAGCGAAGTGGTTTATGATGAGCTGCTTTCGGAAGAGGGTGGTCTTCTGCAACGTATATCAACCCAGCTGAAGCATACGCTTAAGGCTCCGAAAGAGATGCTGCTATCACCGCTGCTGGGTGAAGGGCGAGCACCGGGGGTCTTTGATGTCATGGCCAGTTCGATCAATATTGTGCAGGACCAGATCACGCGTAATCGCCTCGCTGCCGACCCGCCGGAGGTGCATCTCTCGCCGCGCCTGGCGCACTTGGGTTTGATGGAGTTTGACCAGGCCGTGATGGCGATCGCAGAGGGGCGGGCAGCCGTGATGCGGCAGCGTGAGGCGTTACGGCAGATGGACGGGGTGTGAAATACCACTCAACCCTTATACAGGTTTATCACTCATCATCGCAATGGAGTACACCCCAGCCGTCACTCTCCCCCTGGTGGTTTGCCGCGATTTTATCAAATGCTCTTTCGACCTCAACAATGTCGTCATGAGATGGGATCATCGCTATTGTGCAGCAGAGCACCCAGCCGTCGTGGTTCTCATTTTCCATTAACGAAAAACGGCCGTTGCTATTGTTGGTTTCGACCTCCGCCCGCATCTTTTCAGCATTCTGCTTTTTACCGAAGTTAATAAAAAAATCGACATTGTGTGGGATCGTTAGATCCATGCCCGCCTGTTGCATCTCACGAAGCAGTTCACCATCTTCTGTATTGGGAAAATCCATGGGTTACCTTTTTTCTGGGTTGTAAGCAGCCGGTATTGGTTGCAAATATAGCACTTTATTATAGTGGGTTTAATCACGGTTGTTTGCAGGTGCCGAATCTTGCTACACATCTGGAGGACGGTGAGTAATAATGGTCCTCCAGAAATGAGAGAGGCGTAACATGACTATCTATCTTGCTGAAACTGAGCAGGCAATTGCAGCCTGTTTTCCGGTAATGCTGGAGCTGCGCCCACACCTTGAGAAGGCGGTGTTTGTTAAGCGGGTTCAGGAGCAGCAGTCGCAGGGGTATCTGCTGGCATGCCTTGAGGCAGAAGGGGCGCCTGTGGCGGTGGCCGGATTTCGTATCGGTGTCAATCTTGCGTGGGGGCGCTTTCTTTATGTTGATGATCTTGTGACGCTCTCTGCCCGGCGTTCGCATGGTTACGGAAAAGCGCTGCTGACGTGGCTAACTGAATATGCAGTTAAAGAGGGTTGTGCTCAACTGCATCTTGATTCCGGAATGCAGCGTATAGATGCGCACCGCTTTTATGAGCGCGAAGGGATGAGGGTTGCGGGTTACCACTTTGCACAGTTACTTGATGAGAGATAGGTAATGCCGCTTACCCGAACGGCCGGTTTATATAAGCATCAATATGATGGTAAATAGATGGTTGTTTACCGTTGTAAAAAGAGTGGCTATACTCCTTCCTGTTTTTAGTGCCAGATAATAATAACCATCGGCGCACTAATTTTTCTAGCAGTGGATGTGAATCAAGAGTGCTACTGCTCTGCAGGCACTCTGCCTAAAGTCGCTTATTGAGCGAAGGAAAGAGAGAGGGGAAGGTGTCAGGTGATTGATGCTGCTATTGACCATATCGCGACTGAGCTGAATCAGTATGTCAGGCGAACTTTTTCGTTGAATGAAGATATGGTGGTGGTCTCCAGTCTGTTAGAGCAGGACGGTGCGGTGTCGGTTCCCGTCTATAACAAGCTCGTCCTGTTTCTGGTCAATATTGAGAAAGACACCACGCCACAGCAGCGGAAACCGCATACGCATACTGATGTCGCTCGTGTTATCGAATCCTCCCCCCCCCTTCATCTTAATCTTTATCTTATGGTTGCCGGGAATTTCAGTGGTGGCAACTATGCTGAAGGGCTTAAGTTTATCTCTGCGGCAGTCAGTTTCTTTCAGCGACAGGCGGTGATGGACCGGACGAGCACGCCCGCCCTGGATCGTCGTATCGAACGGCTGATGCTGGATGTTGAGAATATGAGCATGCAGGATCTCAGTAGCATGTGGGGGATGCTGGGGGGGAAGTATCTACCCTCAGTGCTCTATAAGGTGCGGATGGTGACATTTGATGCGGGCGATATTGAGCGTCAGAGCAGCCGCTTGCAGAAGCCATCGCTGGTGATGGGTCGTTAAGGGCAGGTTGACATGTCCGTCTACACGCCACTCTTTACACTGACCGTTGAACACGGTTTTTATGATGATGGTCTCATTCCCGGGCTCAGGTTTGTAGCAACTGATCGCACTGCACAAATTATTCACAACTGCGCCCTGCTGATTAAGCCAGTGGCCGGTGGGATTGTCGTGCTGCAGGATAGAAACAGTAGCGAAGCGCTCTCCCTCTATGCAGCAAGTGATGAGGAGCCACTCTACCTTGTTTTTAAAGCCCATGCTGCTGATGCCGTTTTTAAAAGCAGGAGCGATGTTTCGATCGCCGCTCACGATACCATTCCACTATTCGATAATCGCAATACAGAACCGACGAGTGATGGTCCCGTTCGGTTGCATGACGGTGAGCATGTCTCTATGATCGACCTGGCAAGCGTGGATGATAACCGCGTAACGGATATTCTTGATCACAGGGAGAGAGGGTTTTCACCGCTCTTTATTGTGAATATCCAGATAAATACAGAGCACCTGGCGGCCGTCGGAGGCGATAGCAATATGCCCCCAATAAACTACTATATAAGGTTTAAAGAGCGTCAGCTATTCTGGAAATATTATCTTGTTGGGGGGATGGCCAGAGAGAGCCTGTTTCTTGTTGATGCGGATAGTCAGGCTGAATTTATCTTATCAGGAAAAGAGTTGCTGGAAGATCGGCGCGAAGCGATCACCTTTCGTTCAACTCGCCGGTTGCCACTTAAGGCTAGTGCTCACTACCGGTTTCAGTTGAAAGAGAGAGATAACGGCAGTGAAAAAGTCATTATCAAACGGTTGCCGATGGCTGATGTGGCACGGCTGGGGCGTGCTGTGATCGATGGTCGTAGTGAGGTTGTTTCGGAAATCTACATTAACTGCTAACTGTTATTAATAAAGGGAGATATTATGGGACAGATGAAAACACCGGGCGTCTATATTGTTGAGAAGAACGCCTTTCCAAACTCTGTCGTTGAGGTTGCGACTGCAGTACCAGCATTTATCGGTTATACCGAAAGAGCCGACAATAAAGGCAAGTCCCTGGCCAACAAGCCATGGCGTATCACCTCGATGTCTGAGTTTCATAACTACTTCGGTTTTGGCCCACGGCCCGAGTTTGAAATCTCTGAGAAACCCGCAGGTTCGTTTGAGGAGGCGGCATTTCAGCAGGCAGGGAAGGAGTATCTATTAAACCAGAGTGCAGGAAAATACCTGCTTTACTACAGCATGCTGCTTTTTTTCCAGAATGGCGGAGGCCCCTGCTATATCGTCTCTGTAGGGAGCTATAATGATGATATTGAGGCAGGCAGGCTAACACGGGGGGTCTCGCTGCTGGTTAAGGAGCAAGAACCAACGATGGTGGTGGTGCCTGAGACGGTGCTACTGAAAGCGGCCGACAGCATCAGTGTGCAGCAGGCAGCCCTGGCCCACTGTGGTGGCAAGATGCGCAATCGTATCGCAATCCTTGATGTCTGGGGCGGTGACAAAGATCGTCAGGATCCGGCTGGTGACTGTATTGATCAGTTCCGCTCCGCACTGGGGATTAACTACCTCGACTTCGCCACCGCCTACTACCCTTGGGTCAACACCACCATCGTTCAGGAAAGCGAGCTAAGCTATGAGAATATTGCGAACCCCGATCTACTGCAGCAGTTGCTGCGTACGGAGCTGGGGCTCGGCGATACTGCTGATGATAACAGCTCCCCTAAGGCGACCCAGCAGATTGAGATGATCAACAACATCACCAGTCACTGGGACGGTAGAGCAGACGAAGATGTGCTCGCCGACAAAATGCTGCTGAACAAGAGTCTGCGCGCCTCAAGCCCGATGTTTGGCAATCTTATTGTAGAGATGCGCGAACAGCTTAATCTGCTGCCGCCAGCGGCAGCGATGGCCGGTGTCTACACCATGGTTGATAACACCCGTGGTGTATGGAAAGCGCCTGCCAATGTGAGCCTCAATGCAGTGGTCTCTCCGACGGTAAACATCACGCATGATGAACAGGAAGACCTGAATGTTACTACGCAGGGCAAGTCGATCAATGCGATCCGCTCATTTATCGGGGAGGGAACGCTGGTATGGGGCGCGCGTACCCTGGATGGCAATAGCCTCGACTGGCGATATGTGAATGTGCGCCGCACCATGATCATGCTGGAAGAGTCGATCAGGCTCGCCACCAAGGCGTATGTTTTTGAGCCAAACACTGCGAACACCTGGGTCACAATCAAAAGCATGATTCGTAACTTTCTAACCGGCATCTGGAAGCGTGGTGGACTGGCGGGCGCAGTACCGGATGACGCCTTCAGTGTGCACGTGGGGCTGGGTGAGACCATGACCTCGGAAGATATACTTGAAGGAATATTGCGGGTAACGGTACTGGTCGCGATTTCACGTCCAGCTGAGTTTATCGAAATTACTTTTCAGCAGCAGATGCAGAAGTCGTAGCGTACTGCTGAAAGTAGCTCTAAAAATATAACAGTGAACTTAAAACAGAGGGAGGTGTGTTATGGCTGATGATGGATCTGCACAATCAACGACTGTATGGCCGTTACCAAAATTCTATTTCCAGGTGAAATGGGATAGTGAAGTGCTCTCATTTCAGGAAGTATCGGGTCTGGATATAGAGGCGCAGGTGATCGAGTATCGTCACGGCGATAGCCCTGAGTTTTCAACCATCAATATGCCCGGCATTAAAAAGTCGAGTAACGTAACGATGAAGAAGGGTGTCTTCAAATCAGATAACAAGTTCTGGGACTGGTTTAATCAGATCAAGATGAACACTGTAAAACGTGTGCCAGTCACGATTAGCCTTCTTGATGAGACGGGTGCTCCGACCATGGTGTGGACGCTCGCAAATGCGTGGCCGACCAAAATCAGTGGTACTGATCTCAAGGCTGATGGAAATGAGGCGGCGATCGAAACGATTGAGATTGCACACGAAGGTGTGACGATCGCAAACGCGTAAAAACTGTACGATTCACTGAGTGTGCCGCCCGTTGGGTTGCGCACCCAGTGATGCTCTATTTTTCGGGATGTAGTGTAATTCAGAGTAGATGCTTAAATGGCCCCCTCATCTTCAAGCAGTGAATATCCGTTGCCGGCCTTCTATTTTAAGGTGATTTTTGCCGCGACGGCCGAGAATGATGACACCTCATTTCAGGAGGTCTCCGGTATCTCCGCTGAGATGGAGACTGAAGAGTATATCGAGGGTGGAGAGAACCGCTTTGCACATCGGCTGCCAAAACTGGTTAAACATACCCGGCTGGTGTTAAAGCGCGGCATTGCCGGAGTGGAGTCGCCGCTGGTCAGCTGGTGTCGTGATGTACTGGAGGGTGGTTTCATTAAACCGATTGAAGCAATGACAATTGAAGTGAGGTTAATGAATGAGGCGGGTGAGCCGCTGCGCGCCTGGACATTTGTGAATGCCTTTCCGGTGAGCTGGGAGGTCGAAGGGTTTCACTCAATGAAAAATGAGGTGGCGATTGAAAAAATCGAGCTAAGTTATAACTATTTTGAGAGGGTGGCGTGAACAATGACGATTGAAGTGCGACAGCTAATCATCCGATCAACGGTGCAGCCCGAGTCCGGTGCTTTGATGTCGGAGCAACAGGCGATTGATGATCTCACCGCATTTAAAGAGAGGTTGATGAGTGAGTGCCGCGAGCTGGTAGCGGAGTGTATTCGTGAACAGACTGAGCGTTAGGTAATTTAATCGTGGCCACTGATGATAAAAAAGAGCGCCTGGCAATCTCCCCCTGTAGCGTAGATGACGGCAAGATATCAATCGATAGTGGGCGATGTTTTGAGGTGATGCTAAACCCCACCAGTTATAGCCATGCCCACTCGATTAGTTATAACAGAAAAGAGGCGCTGGGGCAGACGGGCACAGAAACCAGGTTCGGTAGTGTCGGTGCGGAAAAGATCAATTTCGATATTGTGCTTGACGGCACCGGCGTGGTCGATCTGCCAGGGATTGCGGATGTTAAAACGCAGGTGCAGCAGCTTAGCGACATCGTCTACAAATATGATGGTGAAAAACATGAGACCAATGTGGTTCGCCTGCTCTGGGGAAGCCTGCTCTTTTTTGGGCGACTGGAGTCGATGTCTATCGACTATACGCTTTTTAGGCCGAGTGGTGAGCCACTACGCGCCCGGATCCAACTGCTGTTTTCCAGTTTTCTCAGTAAAGAAGAGGAGGCGTTGCAGGCCAACCGCTCATCGCCTGACCTGTCGCATTATGTCGAGGTGCAGGCGGGCGATACCCTGCCGCTGCTGTGTCATCGCATCTATAAAGATAGCGCCTATTACCTCGAAGTTGCGAAGGTGAATAACCTGGGTAATTTTCGAGACCTTAAACCAGGCACTCGCCTCCACTTTCCTCCGTTACGATAATCATGGCCGATTCCCCTACTTTAACCGGCGGTGGTGTTGTCAGGCTGACTCTCCTCAGTGATGGTGTCGCCATTGATGAAGAGACGATGGTTATCTCTGTAACGGTCAACAAGGCTGTTAATAAAATCCCCTTTGCCAGAATTGTATTAATGGATGGTGATATGCCAGCGCAGGATTTCCCTGTCAGTAACTCTGATCAGTTTAAACCGGGTAGCGTGATCACCATCAATGCTGGATACGATGCAGAAGAAGAGACCATCTTCGAAGGGGTGGTTGTGCGGCATGGGATTAAAGTCAGTGGTGATAACTTCAGCCGACTGGTGATCGAATGTCGAGACAGGGCGGTAGCGATGACCGTGGGGCGTAAAAATGCGAACTATATCGACACAAAAGATAGTGACATCATCAGCAGCCTGATTGGCAACAGTAGTGGGTTGAGTGCTGAGGTTGAGGCGACCTCCGCAGTGTATAAGGAGCTGGTGCAATATTACAGCAGCGACTGGGACTTTATGCTTTCACGGGCAGAGGTAAATGGCATGGTGGTCTGTGTCGATGATGCCCGGGTGGTGGTAGCTGCCCCCGGCGGCGATGCAGAGCCTGCACTGAAAGTGACCTATGGAGAGGATCTGATGGCATTTAGTGCCGACCTCGATTCGCGTAGTCAGCTAGCCTCGGTTGAGACAGTTTCCTGGGACCAGGCGGCACAGCAGGTAGCCAGTGCTGAAGCAGGTAATGTGGCGGTGGGAACAAGCGGTGATCTTGCCGCTGATGAGCTGGCGAAGGTGATCGGTCTTGAAAAGTTTCGTCTGCAGGCTGCCGTTCCGATGGAGCCGGGTCTGCTTAGCAGCTGGGCTAAAGGGCAGCAGCTAAAAGCGGCGCTGGCCCGGGTTCGTGGGCGTATGACATTTCAGGGGAGTGCTAAGGCAAAAGTGGGCGGCATGATTGAACTTGCAGGCGTGGGCGCGCGCTTCAATGGCAATGTCTATCTGAGTTCAGTTGAACATGAGATTCAGGATGGTCAGTGGGTGACGCATGTCGATTTTGGCATGTCTGATCGCTGGTTTGCTGAGCAGCGGGATCTGGTTGCACCCCCGGCATCGGGGCTGCTGCCGGGAGTGGAAGGGCTGCAGGTCGGGGTGGTGATGAAGCTGGATGAAGACCCGGCGGGTGAGTCACGGGTGCAGGTCAGACTGCCGGTGATGCAGGCAGAGCAGGAGGGGGTGTGGGCCAGGCTGGCCAGTTTTTACGCTTCGGAAGGTGTCGGCGCTTTTTTTATCCCTGAAATCGGTGATGAGGTGGTGCTGGGGTATCTGAATAATGACCCCAGTCACCCGATCATTCTGGGGAGTTTATATAGCAGCAAGCGGGCACCAGCGCATGAACTGACAGCCGACAACTACACCAAAGTGCTGGTCACAAAGGGGGCGCTCAAGGTCGAGTTTGATGATGAAAAAAAGAGCGTAACGATTGTGACGCCAGGTGAAAACCGGATGGTGTTGAGTGATGATGAAAAATCGATCCTGCTGCAGGATCAGCATGGCAACAGGGTGGAGCTATCAGAGAGTGGCATTACTCTTGATAGCCCTAAAGATATCAACATCACAGCAGTGGGAAAGATCACTCTTGAGGCGACGGGTGAGGTAGCCATTAGCTCAAAGGCAGATGTCTCAGTGGAGGGGCTTAATGTGAATAATACGGCGCAGGTCGGTTTTAAGGCGGAGGGGAGTGCAACCGCAGAACTGTCCGCATCTGGTCAGACAACCGTAAAAGGTGCAATGGTAATGATTAACTAGCATTAAGCCTCTCAGGGAAGTCTCAGAGTGTCGTAGTCGTGCCATCGATGAGTGACTGAATTAAGGGGGGGGTAACAGTGGTGAATTTCCGAAGATCTCCTCCAGCAACAGATTAACGAGGGAGCCGTATGCCACCAGCTGCAAGGATTACTGATATGCACACCTGTCCGATGACGACGGGCATGGTGCCACATGTTGGCGGGCCTGTGGCAGGGCCGGGTGAGTCAACGGTGCTGATTGGAGGGATGCCGGCTGCGGTCGTCGGGGATAGCTGTATCTGCGTGGGGCCACCCGACAGGATTGTCAAAGGCTCCGCAACGGTGATGATTGGCAATATGCCAGCGGCAAGGCTGGGCGATAGCACTTCGCATGGTGGCAGTGTGGTGCTGGGCTGTTTCACAGTGATGATTGGTGGTTGAGGGGTATGGCAAAGATTAGTAGTGATAGTCAGTTTCTAGGAACTGGATGGAGTTTTCCGCCGGCATTTAATAAAAGTGCACAGACGATGGGTGTGGCGATGGTCTCGTACGAAGAGGATATCAACGAGAGCCTGCGCATCCTGCTGGGTACCGCTCCGGGTGAGCGAGTGATGCATCCCGCATACGGTTGTGGCCTGAAATTGATGGTGTTTGAGAACTTTGACCAGAGCGCAGTGACTGAGCTGAAAGATATGATTAAGCGTGCAGTGCTCTTTTTTGAACCGCGGATCACACTTGACCGAATCGATGTTGATCTACAGGAGATCGACCAGGGCTGCATCCGCTTCTGTCTGAACTACACCGTTAGAACCACCAACAATAGAAGCAATATTGTTTACCCATTCTATTTTAATGAAGGTACCAATGTGCGTCTTTGACGCAGGGATAGCTGAACCAATACGATGAAGAGCGACGGTTTTAATTTAGCCATCTCCGATGGCACCGAACAGCATCAGCGTGAACCCGCGCCGTTTCGGCCGGACTATTTTAATGTCGATGAGATGAGCTTTGAGACGCTGTTATCGATGGCATCTGATTACGCCGCTTCATTCAATTACTACAACAGCGCGAATCAGAAGGATGGTAGCTGGGCCGAGCTGTTTAATGGCAATGAAGCGGTCATCATGGCATTGATTGCCACCTACGATGTGGCGCAGATCGAGTCTCAATTCCGACAGTTCAAGGGGGCAGCGCTTCACAAGCAGGCCGGCTATGTGGTTGGCGTGGCTACAACGCTCGACTTCTGGTTGCAACGGTTAACGGCGATGAGAGGCGACAGCGCGCTTGAGCTGCGTAACCATATCCACGGCGTGATCCGCTCGAACCTGCTACCGGGGCTGCACACTGCCGCAGCGGTTCTCTCTCACGCCGCTCAGGAGAGAGGGGGAACATCGGTTGACAGTGTTGCAGCCTTAAGCGCCGTGTGGGCGGTTGAAAGCGATGAGGCGAGATTGGCGCTTGCGGTTACCGTTTCGTTTGATGATACCACTACCCTGGCACCGCAGATTGAGCGGGCGCTGCTCAGGATGACAGCAGCGATCCGGCAGCTTAAAACAGTGGTGGGTGACCTGCTGCAACGCTCGCTTCATGGGCAGTCGCATGAGCCGGCGATCGGGCTGTTTATGGTATTTCTGCATCTTTATGAAGTAGCGCAACAGCGCCTGAACCGCTTCACGCTGCGGCATCTGACGTTCTATTATCGCGACTGCCTGCAGAGCAGACCGCTCGTCGGCAGGGCAGAGAAACGCTTTCTTAAGTTTGAACCTGCAGCGACTGCATCGCCATTTATCATTGAAACGGATGTTGAATTCTCCGCCGATAAAAAACAGGCTGATACTACGCGGCGTTATCGCCTGACGGGACCGCTTCTGGTGCAGCGTGCGACCGTCAGCGAGCTGCGCACAACCTATTTACAGCGTAACAGGCTGGTTTCGCCTGAATGTGAGCTGGGGCATGTGACCCGTATCAAGGCCTATCAACGGCTATCCCCTATGATGAGTGGGGACGGCTCGATGCCGCTCTTTGGCGCGGCAAAAAGTGGCGGGCAGCAGCCGGGTGTTGCAGATGCCACCATCGGTTTCTGCATCGCCTCATCAATGCTGGCATTAAAAGAGGGGCGGCGTGAGGTGACGCTGCTGCTCGATTTTGCAGTGGCGGATAACGACACGACTGAGCAGCTCTTTAATGGTGCCGCAACCGTTACCTCTCCTGCGGCATTTCGACGCTGGTTTGGAACGGTGTTTAGCCACTACCTGCTGAGTGGTGAATCTTTTCTTAGTCCATCACGTCGTGCCCAGGTTGAGGCGTTGATGGCCCGCTATGATGATAGTGGAAGCTACTCGACTCTACTGCAGCAGTCGTGGCAGGATCTATTCTATAAGCTATTTAACAAGCCATTTTCGGTGACACTGAGTGGTGAGAGTGGTTGGCTGCCGCTCAGGGAGTACCTGGTTTCACCTGCGATTGAGGATGATAGCGGGATGAATAGCGGCCTCAAAATTCACTTTTCATTACCCCATCATGTTGAGGCGATTGTTGCCTATGACGCAGCGCTGCATGGAGGGGGACGAACATGCGACTTGCCGATGATGAATGTCAGCCTGGACCCGGAAGCGAGTTTTTTCTCATACTCACTACTGAGCTCACTGACGCTCAAACGGGTGGAGATAGCGGTCTCTGTAACAGGGGTCAAAGAGCTGGTGGTCGCCAATCAGCTAGGGCGGGTAGACCCGGCTAAACCGTTTGCAGCCTTCGGTCCAGTCCCTTCGCGTAGCGCCTATATGATTGTTGGTTGTCGAGAGGCGGCCACCAAACCGCTGACCGCCATGAAACTGGCGCTGGCGTGGGGTGAGCTGCCCAGCCTCCCCGGTGGTTTTAGCAACTACTATGACGGCTACGACTTTGTGCCACATAACGCGGATTTCAGGGCCGACATCAGCGTGCTGCAGGATGGAAACTGGATGCCAGGTAAAGCCGACGCACAGTATCAGGTCTCACTGTTTGGCTGCGGCGATGAAGGGATCGTGAGTGAGCGCAGTGAGCTGGCAGTGGGCGCAGTGGATTATTTTAAACCACTGGATGGCGCTGAAATAGCCGACGCATTCGAATATCGAGCCGGTACGCGCAACGGCTTTATACGGCTTCAGATGGCAGCGCCGCAGAACGGTTTTGGCCATGGTGACTATCCATCATTACTTACCCGAGTGCTGACTGAAAACAGCCGTCGCAAGAAGCCACTCCCGCTTCCCAACCCCCCCTATACGCCGACCATTAATCAGCTTTCGATGAGCTACAGCGCATGTCGTGTAATCCCGTTAGCGAACGATGCCTCAACGGGTAGCAGACCACTCGACGATAGACTGTTTCATCTTCATCCATTTGGGATCGAACAGGTCTACCCGGTGGCAACGCAAGGACGGGTGAAGCTGTTTCCGCAGTATGAGGCGGACGGTAATCTCTTTATCGGTATCGAGGCAGCAGCGCTAGTGGAAACGCTGACACTCTTTTTTGAGCTTGATGATGAGGCGACCGCTTCACCTGGTGTCACCAGGTCACCGATCCAGTGGCACGCGCTAACTGCGGCTGGCTGGGTGTTGCTGGAAGCCAACCGCGTGCTTTCAGATTCGACCGAAGGTTTTCGGATGTCAGGTGTTGTCACCCTTAACCTGCCGCAGGGGATGGTTACCGATAACCCTGTGATGCCGCGTGACCGCTACTGGCTGCAGGTTTCATGCAGTGACAATCTGCACCGTTTTGGCGGGCTACGTTCAGTCGTGACCAATGTGGCTCAGCTATCCGCCGCTGAAGATGAAACGAACAGTGACACGGCTGTCGAAGAGGGTGAGTGGCGCGCGCTCAAGGCAGTGGCGGGCCTCGCAGCGGTGAAGCAGGTGGGCGCCTCCTTTGGCGGTCGCAGTGCCGAAAGTGAAAGCGCCTTTAGAACGCGGATCAGCGAACGCCTGCGCCATAAAGGGCGGGCCTCCTCCGCATGGGATTATGAGCGGCTTGTGCTGGCGCAGTTCCCTGAAATCTACAAAGTGAAATGTTTTGCCAACACTGTCTATCACGATACAGGGGCGCGGCCGGGTAATGTGCTGATTGTGGTAGTCCCTCACATGTCGCATAGTGCACGCAGTCGTTGTGAAAAAGGGGTGGTCAATAGCGCCCTGCTGGAGCGGATACGAAAACATCTTCAGCAGCTGTCGACCGCTTTTGTAAACGTCGATGTTCGGAACCCGCTCTATGAGCGGATCCAGGTGCGCTGTAGTGTGAAGTTCGCTGGCGATATCAGTGCGGGCGGGCTGTATATCAACCGCCTTAACCAGGCGATCAGCGACTATATCTGCCCCTGGTGTGATGTGGGGTACCGGGCAAGATTTGGCTGGGCGATACGCGCGGATGATATTGAGTCATACATTCGCGAGCTTGATTATGTTGAGTTTGTGACGAACTTTTCGATGCTGCACATCACGGCAGCGCACGAAGGGAGATATGTACTGGGTGATAGTGCGAAGCTGGATAGTCGGCATGATGCGCTGATTGAACCGCGCTACCCCTGGAGTCTCGCAATACCGATGAGAGAACACTTTATTGAAACCACTGAAACGCTTGAGCCGATCGAGGCGCAACCAACTGGAATCAATGAACTTGAGGTCGGTACGACATTTATTATTGGTGGTAACTGAGCATGGCAAAAAAGAATAGAAGCACGCTAAAGCGGTATTTTCAAGAGGGGGCGCTGCCGAGCGAAGAGCAATTTGGCGATCTGATCGACTCATCACTCAACACCGTTGATGAGGGGTTTGACAAGAGCTCGGAAAACGGTTTTGAGATTTCAGCTGTGGGTGATCATGAGCGGATGTTAAGTTTTTTCCGTAATAGTGCATCGCAGCACCCCGCCTGGTCGATCAGTTATGAAAAAGATCGGGACACGCTGATCTTTAACAGGATCACCACAGACAACCGAGAAAAACCGGTGGTGACCCTGGCCCCGGAGGGGCGAGTCGGAATCGATAACGAGAAGCCTGCGTGGACGCTCGATGTCGGCGGTTTTGTAAGCGCCTATGGGCGCATCGGTGCCAACAGCGATGAACAGCATCAAACCATTCCGGCCGATGGCGAATGGCATGACATTACCGATGTGCTAACAGGCTGCCATGGACTGGAGGTGATGGCCGGGGTGGGCAGTCCGCGAACCGGCAAGTACGCCTTAATGAATGCGGTGGCACTTAACACCTTTAACCCGGGCGGGTGGTTGTTTAATTTTCTGAACCTGAAAAAGAAGATACGTTACCAGCAGGCCTACTACCTTTCGTTTACCAATAAGCTAAAACTGCGCTGGCATGGCAAAGGGCGTCAATACACGTTGCAGATGCGGACTAACTGCCACTACGGTGATGGCATTCAGGTCAGATACTACCTGACACGTCTCTGGTTCGATGAGGATATGTGCGAATCATGGATGGGATCGGTGGCAGAGGTCAAAAGCCGCGCTGGCGAGCCGGGTGAACCGGGAGAGGAACAGTAGGCGTATGAGTAAGGTGCTACATGACCGTCACTATCTGCTGAACGGTCGACGCGAGTATGGCGATGCGTGATCCGCAAACCATTTCGCGCGCCTCGGTCAAGTCGGACGAGAGCGCTTTTGCTGCACTCAAGGAGCGGGGCATCGCGCTGGCGCAGCAGATATCGGGCGATAACTGGAGCGACTATAACACCCATGATCCCGGTGTAACCATTCTGGAGCAGCTCTGCTACGCCCTTACTGAGCTGACCTTTCATGCCGATTTCGATGTGGCTGACCTGCTGCTGAATGATGATGGCGTGCTCGATTACCGGGCACAGTCGCTGCATCGCCCGGAAGAGATCTTTCCATGTCGCCCTACCACCGTGGCCGATTTGAGAAAGGCGCTGCTGGATGAGGTTAGAGAGATCAACAATGTGTGGTTATCCACAGCGGTGGATGGGGGGGGCGGTGCTGCACAGCCCTCTGGTCTCTATTATGCACAGGTTCGGCGTGATACGGATTGTGACATCAGCAACGAGCGGTTAGTTGAAAAGGTTATCAGGGCGTTTAATCGCCACCGGAATCTGAGTGAAGACCTTGCCTCTGTAACGGTTCTGAAAGATAAAAAATGTACCCTGCACGCAAAGATTGAAGTTGATGGTTGTCAACAGGCCGATGAGCTGCTGGCAGAACTCTATTTTAGATGTGGTGACTATATCTCAGGCAATGTACCACTCAGCAGTTATCTGGCTGCCGTGAAAGAGGGGGTGCCACTGGAGCAGTTGTTTAATGGCCCACTCACCCGGCACGGCCTGTTTGACCTCTCCGCCGACGATGCAGAGGAAGAGATCGTGGTACCGACACTCTTTTCGATTATCAACTCAATAGCGGGTGTTGACCATATTAAGGGGCTTCATCTGGTGCTGGGCGGTAGAAAGATTTATGAGGTGGTCGCGCGCCGCTACGATGGCGATGTGGTGAGCCTGGAACTGCCGGTAACTGCCGCCGAAGTAAAGGTCGAGCTATTTCGTAACGGTGCGGCGCTGCCGGTTTCGATTGAGGCAGTGAGAAGGCGTTATCAGGAGATCGCCTTTCGTCGTGATTCGATGCGAGAGGTTGAACAGGATTTTAGTGCGCTCTATTCGCTCCCCAGTGGCGTAGTGCGGGGGGCTGGTCGTTACACCTCAATCCAGCAGCAGTTTCCGGCTATTTACGGCATCAACCATTTTGGGGTGAATGGAGAGTCAGCGGCGGCGCAGGCAAGGGCGAACCAGTTAAAGTCCTACCTGCTGCTGTTTGAGCAGTTGATGGCCAACCATAGCGCCACCACTGCACAGCTCGACAAGCTGTATTCGGTAGAAGATGAACGCCGTCAGACATACGACTATCAGGTGATTGACGAAACGATGGTCTCCGGTGTTGAACTCCTCTACCCGGAACAGCCGGCTGAGGCGATTGCCGCAATTCTGGCCAGATACGATAACTACTTTGAGCGCAAAGGGCGCGTACTGGACTATCTGCTAGCGCTCTACGGGCAGAAGTTTACACAAAACACCCTGCGTTATTTTAACTACTACTACCAGGGCGATGAGCTGAACGAGGTGATCATCAAGAACAAGATCGCCTCTCTTGGTGCGATCATAAAGTTTGACCGTGACCGGGCCGCCGGCTACAACGCACTGGCCCCCGGCTGGAACACAACCAATATCTCGGGGTTGCAGTTTAAGCTCGCTATCCTGCTCGGCTTCAGACATATGGCCTCTCGTTCACTGACGCTACCACTGACAAAACAGGGGTTAAAGGTGATTGCCCATGAAGATTACCGCACCATGAGCCACGGCAGTCGCGAGCTCAAGATGGTTAGCCTGAATGATATTGGAGAGCACTTTAGTGAGGCGTTTTACCCTGTTTCCTGCCAGCCTCTGGATGAATTTGAAGCGGTGATCGAGGTGAGCGAAAACCTGGATACCTTTGTACCGCTGAAAAATAATGCCATCAGCGATGCGCTGTTACAGGGGGGCGTGTCACTCGAACGTTTCAAGGTCGGTAGCCTGGTCGCTGACGACGGTTATCAGATGGTGTTCAACCTGCCGGAAGAGCGCGACTGGTGGTATGTTGGGCGTGCTGACACCCGGGAGGCGGGCGACCATCACATCAGGCTGCTGCACCGTTTTCTGATTCATCTGAATATCGAAAGTGAAGGGCTGCATCTGGTAGAGCATCTGCTGTTAAGGCCGCTGTGTAGCAGTCGGCAGCATGACCTACCGGGTATCGATCCGCTCACCTTTTATAGCGCCAGAATTACGGTGCTCTTTCCTGACTGGACTGCGCGCTGCCAGGATCCTCGCTTCAGGGCATTGGCTGAAGAGAGTGTCAGGAACAACGCCCCTGCCCATCTCTATGCCGATATCTACTGGCTCGATTTCGATGCGATGTATCGCTTTGAACTCCTTTATAAAGGCTGGCTCGATGCACGTATGGCAGCGGATCTGGCTCAGATGCCGCGGGGTGGAGCGGCTGCCGCCGAGATTGATGGGGCAGCAGAAGCACTGGTCAAATTTCTGTATGAGCAGCGGCGGGATGGTGATGAATAGTTCCCATCTTATTGAAGAGGCCTGTTTTGATATCACCTTTGCCAGTGATAGTGAGGCCTTTGCGCAACAGGAAACGCTAAGCACACTGGTGAAAAGTGTATTGCTAAAGGAGATTGATGAACTCTTTGGGCGTTACGCTGATGAACATTCTGCAGTGATCAGGATTGAGCAGCTTGAAGTTGATCTTGGCGAAGTGCCCTTTGAGAACTATCCATATGAAATGAAACAGCGGTTGCGTGAACGGCTGCATGAGCAGCTGCAGCGACGACTGTCTGAATCTGGAGGAGAGAAACGCGAGCGCACAACGGTTACAGATATCGAGGTTAAGCAGAGGCAGGCGGCGCGTGATGAAGTTGTACTGATCGGCCAGCAGGCAGCTGACTTTGAAGTGGTTCAACACTATCTACGCAGTGGCCATCTCCCGTGGAATGCACAGGTTGGCCATGAGCCAGCATTCCGGCAGCTATTGATGGGGGTCGTTGAGGGGCAGGGTGATAATCTTGTCAAGCTGCTGTTTGCACTGCCGGCACGGGATGGCGCAGTGGAGCGCCTGCTCGATCTACTGCCGCCCCACGGGGTGATGACTATCGTGCAGCGGTTGCTGCCCCACCGCTTTTCCAGTCTTCAGGTAGTGGTAGAAAGGCTTTGCGATCTACAGATGGCGAACGGCAGCCTGGGAAGTGTTAGTCGGCACAATCGGGAGGCGTGTCGAGCGGCGATCTGGTGTCACCTCTTTCGGCTGTTGATGAGTCGTGAGGCGCAGTACCGAAGTCTGACTGATATCGCCAGCGGTCTGATTGTGCAGTGTGGTGGAGAACATCAATCTGCTCTGCTGAAAGAGGCGGTGCGATCGATGGGCGATGCCGCTGAAGGCACTTGCCGTTCGCCAGAACGCTGGAGTGCAACAGGTGATAACAGACTGAGTAGTGCCGAGTTAACTGCGATCCTGACAGGCACTGAGCCAAATGGAATGCAGGCCATCGTTTCACAGTGGCATGAGGTGGTGTCAACACACACAAAGCTGCTCGAGCGGTTACTGACCGTTCATACAAAAAGGGCTGTGATCCGTCGTCGCCTGACGCACGTGCTCTCTTCGCAGCAGCTGCGGGTGTTGATCGCTCTTATCTCACCGCAGGCCAGCGGTTTTGTTAATGATGCCGTCGTGCTGTTTAACGGTGGGCTACAGGCGCACAGGCACAGCAGGGCGATAACACCCGCTGAAAATAAGGCGCAGGCACTATTAACCAGCGAACATAACCTATGGGGCTTTACCTTTGAGTTCTTTTTTGTTGAACGCGGTAGCCGTTTTAATAAGAAGGCCTACTGTGGCAGCCTGCTCAGAGAGATGGCGGCGCATAACAACTGCGCATATGGTGAACTGCTGGCAGTGATGCAGCAATGGCTATCATCCGTGGCGACCCATAGTCCCTACGTCGCTGAGCTGTTATCAATTATTGATGAGCTAAGCGAGCGGTCACAGGCGGGGGGCGCTTCTGAGCAGACGCACCCACTGCATCCTTATGCTGAATGTCTGACAAGCGCTATCGAAGAGAATATAAAAGATTGTGATGAGGTGGCGCTGCATAAGGTGTATAGCCGCTTCTATCGGCGCTATCTGTCGGCCGGACAACCACTCCAGCCAGAGGCCTTTATCAGGGTGTTTACCGCTCGTCTGATTGATGAGGTGGCAGGTGAGGCGCAGGTTGAATACGCACCGCTTGTTACGACCCTGAAGCAGCGAGGCTTCGCTAAGCGATCTGTTTTGCAGAAAGTGGTGGATGTTTTGTCTGAGCCCCTCAGCTGGAGTGGCGTTGATGATGTAGCCCCGGTTGATGGGGCGCTTTCCAGTTTTCAGGCTGCAGTATCAGACGACAGTGGCCCCATTTATGTGAGGAATGCAGGGCAGGTGCTGCTGGCCCCCTATATTCCGATGTTGTTTGAGCGTCTTGGCCTGACTAAAGCTGGTGGTTTTATCGACCACGCCGCAGCTCTGCGGGCGGTTCATGCGTTGCAATATATGGTGGATGGTGAAGGGGCTGCGCCGGAATATATGATGGTACTGAATAAACTGATCTGTGGGATTGAAACGGTGGATCTGGTGACACGAACAGCCGCCACCACTGATCAGGAGAAAGCGTTGATCGATGGGCTGCTCACGGCGGCTATCGAAAACTGGAAGCGCGTTGGCAACACATCTGTTACGGGTCTGCGTGACACCTTTTTAAAACGCGAAGGGCGGCTGTTACGGAAAGAGGGGGGGTGGCAGCTTCTGGTTGAGTCCCGTAGTTATGACATGCTGCTGGACCAGCTTCCATGGAGTTACTCGACGATTAAATATGGCTGGATGAAGGAGCCGATCCATGTTGACTGGCGTTAGATGAGGGCGTGTTGATGACGGCTGGGGAGAATGCACTGGCGAACGAGATCGACTGGTTTAGTCGAGTACTTGATAGCCGTATTCGGCTCTACTTTGAGCAGGGGTGTGAGGTGGCATCGATCAGCGAGATCACGCCACCACCGCTTAAAGGTGACCGCTCCGGATATGCGGCGCTCATCCAGCAATATGACTTTACATTTGATGAGCGGCTTATCTTGATGCTTGCGCTGATGCCGCAGTTACGTCCCCAGGCGCTGGATACACTGTTGATTAACAATAGCGTGACCGGGCGAGGGTATGCTGAATTTGGTGGCTGGAAGGGGAAGATACATGGCGGTTTTCTACCCACCTGTGAAACGGCTACTTTTCTGCTGGCGGGGGATGATGTTACGAAGCGTATTGAGGTGATGCGTTACTTTGATGAAACGCATCCATTTATCGCGCAGGGGTTATTAGTAATAGATGATCCGGCGATGCATGAACCGCTGTTGAGTTGCCGCCTGAGTGCAGCTGTCGAAACCATCAACCGATGTACCACCGGCAGATGCGAGCGAGCAGACTTTAGTGCCAGCTTCCCCGCCAGGCGGATCGAGAGCCGGCTCGACTGGGAAGATCTTGTGCTTGCGCCGGAGGTGATGGAAGAGCTCGGTAATATTAGCGGCTGGATCAGGCATCAGAAAACCATCATGCAGGAGTGGGGGCTGGAAAAGATTATCAAACCGGGTTATCGCGCGCTCTTTTATGGCCCGCCCGGGACAGGAAAAACGCTCACTGCGGCACTACTGGGGGCAGAGACGGGGATGGATGTCTATCGGATTGATCTCTCCCAGATCGTCTCAAAATATATTGGTGAGACGGAGAAAAACCTCGCTGCGGTTTTCAATCAGGCGGCGAGAAAAAACTGGATACTCTTTTTTGATGAAGCCGACGCACTGTTTGGTAAACGTACCCAGACAGCCAGTGCTAACGACCGTTACGCAAATCAGGAGGTCGCTTACCTGCTGCAGCGTATTGAAGATTTTCCCGGTGTGGTGATTCTGGCGACTAATATCAAGGCCAATATCGATGACGCCTTTGCACGTCGTTTTCAGTCGCTGGTCTACTTCTCCATGCCCGACCCGGATGAACGTGGGCGACTATGGCGTGCAGCGCTGAATGGCCGGTGCAAGGTGATGGCCGATGTCTCTCCACAGCAGCTGGCTGAGGAGTATGAGCTCTCGGGTGGTGGGATCACTAATGTTATCAGGTATGGCGCGCTATGCGCACTGCGCAGTGAACGCGGTGCAATCTCACACGCTGATCTGGTGGCCGGTATTAGTAAAGAGCTTAGAAAAGAGGGGAAGACACTTTAAGGGTATGGATATGAGTCGCTTAAATAGAAACCGGTCCGCGTGGTTCCAGTGGATCCGGCAGGGATGGCCTGCGCTGCTGCTATTACTCTCCCTGCTGACGCTTTTACCGCTGCCTGTTGCGGCAGAGAGTGAAAATAAATTATGTCGAACGGTGCTGGAAAAAGCGGCTTATAGTGACTACCTGCGCTCAATCGATAGCGAGCGTGTGAAGCAGACCCAGCGCGCGCTGAACCAGGTTGCAGCGGCACTTCAGCTACCCGTGGATAAGGTAGTGGTTGATGGGGTCTTTGGTAGTGGAACACGCGAAGCGCTCTATCAGTATTGCGATCAACTAACGGCTGTTCCAGATGAAGAGCTCATTATTAACCTGGTGATGAGACTTGACCAGCAGGCGGGTCTGAAGCCGATTCCAGATGGCGCGGGCAGCGAGCGTACGGCGGATCAAACATCCTCGACTCTCTCTGCGGTCGCCACGGTCGATGCGGCAGTCAACACTGTTACTCCAGTAGCTGACCTCGCACCGCAGAGTGGTCCTGCCGTCTGGTATCTTCTGGATAAAGCAAGCCTGGCTAACGTGGTTGAAAAGGAGGCTCCCGAGCCGCCGTTAAAGAGGGGTGATAACGAGGAAGAGGAGCAGGAGAGCAGCCCGGAAACCGCCTCTGCTGCGACAGTGGTGCTGCCGCCCGATGGTAAGCTGGAAAAACTGGAACAGCTGTTTGAGATCCCTTATGTCAACCGGAACCAGTTTATTCAGGCGGTTATGGTAAAGGCAGAGATCGGCAGAGAGGAGTATGCCGACTTTATTGAAGCGCTTGCAGATGCGGCAAAAAAGGAGGCCTCATCAAAACTGGCGCCGGTTATTGTCAGCGATAACGGCTGCGGCTGCGTGCGGGACTTTTCCAGTACCGTCTATGGCTTCTATCCCTACTGGCGTTCTACTGTCACTCGTTCAGATATGGATAACAAGGGATCCGCGACGATAGCGGAACAGAAACAGGAGATCGATTATAGCGTTGTCAACCGGATCGCTTACTATGGGTTGACGTTAAGTGAAACCGGTGAGATCAACGCCCCACTTCACTGGCGTGCCAATGGCAAGCTAGGTAATTTTATCAACAAGGCGCACCGCCATAAAACGGCGGTTGATCTGGCGCTCTATTCAGACCACTGGGCAGAGTGGACCGAGAGCACCATGCAGGCATCAGTGATGTCTGTTTATAACCAGCTGATGTTACAGGTTGAATATCAGCAGCAGGGTATAAAGGGGTATGTGCCCTTTCTAAATAGCACGGTTGCATCGCCCGATGGTGTAACGCTTCATTTTGATCATTTTTTTGATAACCCGTCAGCCAGATACAAGATAGTTGAATTTATCAACCAGCTTTATGAACGGCTGGATGACCTTGAACGCGACTATAAAATCAATATTCTACTCGATATTGGCCTGTCGGAACTGAAAGGGGAGAAGCCATTACTGAAAGATATAAAAAGCCTGCTGGTGAGTGGTGCGAGTGGTCTTCCTGCTTACGTGAACTCGCTACTGGTATTCATTGATGAGCCAACGACGCTAACCAAGAAGCTGCTTCGTAGCAAGATAGAAGATGAGTTTAGTGGCGCGCAGCGCATGGAGGTGCTGCGTAAAGTGATTCCGGTGATTAGCCCATATGGGCATGAGGAAGATGCCCCCGGCCCATACAGTCAGTTTGATGATGATCTGATCTATTTTCAGAATAACTTTTCCGGTGTCGGCCTGTGGCCATTGCCGTTGGCGAGTGATAAAGATATGGCTGAGATCAGCAAGCGGCTGATCACATTATATGGTGCGGATGAGGTTGATGGTGTACTGAACACCCTCTCTGATCGCTATCCTGCGCTTTGTGAGTTTGCCTGCCCCAACCGCTGGGCGTTCCGCCTGGCGATAGACTTTCTGCTGCTGCTGGCTATTGGGTATGGGCTATTGGCGCTGTTCTCGCGTCGTCTGCGCGCCTTTTATAGTCGCCACGCACTCTTTTTTATCTTCTACCTGGTGGCGATGGTGATGATCTTTCTGGTCTCATTAACCTGCGACCCTTTCTGGAAGCAGAAGCGAGACATTGTATTTCTGGGGCTATTATTAATGGCATTGGCAGTTTTTGTAGTACGAAAATATATACGAGCCAAACAGGGGCCGCTTCCGTAAGTCATGTGCGGGGCAAAGCGGTCTGATTTATTGCGAGTAAATGGAGGACGAGATGAGTAGTAGCGAGGCAGGTGTTGCTGCACTGGGTGACCACAATAACCGTGTCACACGCACACCAGTCGAGATACTGGAACATTATCAACAGCTATTAGAGTCAGTTGAGCGGTCCCGATCACAACCGGCGCAGAACGATGTCCTGTCGCTCCTGCTTGCGCGTGATGAGGTTGAAGCCGCCTTTAATCTTCAGCCGGACGAAAACGGTGAGGAGCTGCTCTGTCTGTTTGATGTCGACCGGCGTCTCTCGGTGCTTGACCACCGCCTTAAAAAGATTGGCGAGTTAATCGCCAACACCATTAGCCTTGATAAGTGGCGGGTGCGGCTCCATCGTGAAGAGGGGGGGTGGTGGTGGCACCTTACCCCAACCCGAAAAGTCGATGGGTGGGACCGGTTAGACTGGCTATGGGATGCGTTGACCCTGGGTACGCTTGCACTTGGGGCAAGCTTTATGGTGAGCATCATCTCAGCTCTCTCAGTCGGTAGCCTGACCGTAGCGGCAACACTCTCTACGATTGCCCAGATCGGTGGTCTTGCGATTGTTAGTCAGGGCGCACTCACTAAGCGTGGACAGGAGAAGGTGCGCGATTTTATGACGCGCTTTAACATCGCCGCACGTTATCAGAGCGAGGTGATGCTGGTGATTGCGGTGCTACTACTGGCTACGGTTTATGTGACTCACAATTCGCTGACAACGGTCTATCTCGATAAAGGGCGTGAAGCCTATCGTGAGGGTGCGTTGAATGATGCGGAACTCACCTTTCTTCGAGGGCTGGAGATACAGCCAGATAACTCTACTTTTAATGCCGAGCTGGGGCGGATTTATGAATCACTCGGCGTACTGAATAAGGCGATTGAACAGTATTATATTAATGTCCAGGCAGGTGGGGTCAAGGGGATTAACGATCTGGGGCGCACCTATATTAACTGGGTCAACCCGGTTACGCGCAAAAATGATCCTGCACTTGCAGAGGCCTACCTGCATATGGGGTTGCAGCGCGCCAATGCTCAGCCAGTGCCTGATGAGGATCTCCGCTACCAGCTTAACCGTAATCTTGGCTGGGCGCTGCTCAAACAGAAAAAATATCAAGATGCAGCAAAGCACCTGAAAATGGCGATCACGATCGATGAGCGTATTCCTGAGAATCAGATTGGCGGTGGCATGGCTTACTGCTTTCTCGCCTATGTTTATGAACAGGAGGGCAAGATCGATGCATCAGCAGAGCAGTGGGGAAACTGCGTAGTGAAAGCACGTCCTGAGACCATACATGAATACCGCTGGTTTTCAGAGGTTGGGAAGGGTGAGATTTCCGCCTGTGTTAATACCAGTAAGATTGTCTCCGGGTTAAATGAAGGGCTGTTTGAAGCAGTGCAGCAGGCTCGTTGTGCACCCTATATAGCAGCGAGCTATTTTGGGAATATCGACAATATTATTGCAACCACGCAAGAGTAGCCTGCAGGTGAGTAACCGAATAGTGAGCTTATTGAGGTGCCATTACGATGGTTAGATGGATGAGATGGGCGGCATTTCTCATCGCGAGCATTAGCCTGCTCGCCGCATCACTGCTCTCATACCAGTATGTGGTTAATAAAGATGCACTTGATGAGACGGCAAAAGATGAACTCAAACGGGTGACATCCCAGGCGGTATCGCAGATAGATAAAGTGTTAATGGGGGTGACACGTTCTGCTGAAAGGCTGGCCAGTGAGATAGGAAGCCATCGCCCTTCCGAGGTGGAGATGCGCACTATGTTGCGCAGGACTTTACAGGAGAGTGATAACTATTTTGGAGGCACCATTACCTTTCGTCCTTACGGTTACGATGAAAAGAGGCGTCTCTATTCTGCCTACTATACTCGCCTGGATGAGAGGGGGGCATTTAGCTTCCAACGTCTGGATGAGGTTTATGACTACACCTCATCTGCATATGACTGGTATGTTGATGCGATGGAGAAAGGGAGCCGTTGGGGGGAACCGTACTGGGATGAAGCAGCAAAAAGCCATCTGGTGACTTATTCGGCAGTCTTTTATGAGGCGACGCCGGATGACAGGCAGGTGCCACTCGGGGTGGTGACGATTGATATCTCGATGAATCAGATCCGCTCGATTATCGAATCACTGGATCTTGGTCCAAGTGGCTTTGGTGCATTAACAACACGAGAGGGGAGCTATCTCTATCACCCCAACCAGGAGTATGTACAGACAAAGAAAAATATACGTGATATTGCGCGGGAAAAGGGGGATCCAAACCGCCTGATCATTGCGCAGGATATTTTAAGTGGAAAAGGGGGGGTTATCGATCATGTTAGCACCACTACCGGGCAGGCCTCATGGTTGATCTATGAATCTGTGCCTGTTTCTGGCTGGTCATTACAGAATACATTTATCAAAAGTGATCTCCCGCTTGATATTGATCTCCTGCGAAAAGAGCTGATTAGAATTATTCTTTTAATCATCGCTTTTCTAATTTCGACTGCATTTCTTTTGCTGCGTGCATATCACGGAAATAAAATTAGTGTGTGGCTGTTTTCAGCTGCCTGTTCGCTGTTTCTGCTGATCGGGATCGGTGCCATCTGGTATCTCGCGCTATCACACTATTCAACAAACACTATTGTAGGCGCAAAAATATCAGACAAAGAGACGCTGCGAGCAGTGATTAATGGCTACCTGGTGAAAAGCGAGGATAAACAGCTCTCCTCACCATACTTTGTGCCGACGGGGGTCTATATTGATACCGTTGAGTTCCAGAATTCAAATAACCTGCTGATTGCAGGGCGTGTATGGCAAACCTATGCTGAAAATTACCCGGCTGAAATGAAAAAGGGGTTTTCGATTGGGCGAGCGAAAGATCTTCGGATAAAAGAGATAAGCCGCTCTCTGCATAAAGGGCAGGAGACGATCCAGTGGCGCTTTCAGGCGAACCTTAGAGTAAACCTCGACTATTCACGTTACCCGCTTGAGGTGGAACATTTCAAGTTGCAGCTGCTAGCAGCAGAAACAGGAAGAAATGTGGTGCTGGTACCCGATCTTGATGCCTATAAACTGGTTGCTTCATCTCTATTGCCAGGGCTAGATAGAGAGATATTCCTGCCGGGGTGGAAGTTTTCAGATACTTTTTTTCTCATGCGTGAAGACAATCATACAACTGACTTTGGCATCAAGCAGAATATCGACCATGTGGTATTCCCGACACTCTACTATTACATCGGGATTCAGCGAGTGTTTGTGGATGCCTTTATCTCTAACCTGACTCCGCTTATTATTGTCGCCCTTGCGCTGTTTGCGCTCTCTCTATTGCCGAGGGAGATTGAAGTGGGGCGTGTGCTGAGTATCTGTGTAGCAGTATTTTTTGTTGTGGTGTTCTCACATCTCGATATACGTAAGCGTATTCCATCTGGGGAGATATTTTATCTGGAATATTTTTTCTTTGTTATCTATTTCTGTATTTTAATGGTGCCACTTAATGCTTTTCGATTAGCATTAAAGTTACCTTCACGGCTGTTTGAATATAAAGATGGCCTGATTGTCCAGGCGGCATACTGGCCAAGCATGCTGGGGATATTCTTTATGATCACAGCATGCAAATTTTATTAACGAAAAGAGGTTGCGAATGCTGCATATAGATAACGCTGTGGGTTTGGGGAATATGAACCTGATCAATGTTTCAATAAATACCAGGGCATAAACGGATGGTTCGTGTTGCAGAAAATAGCAGCCCTTATTTTGTTGCCTGGATTGCACTGATAGTGCTCTTTTATCTGATAGCCGGCTACCTTGCGAGCAGTATTATGTATGAAGACAGGGTGGAGTCAGAGGCGCGCCATCAGGAGCGGATCGATCCGCATAAAACAGAAAAGGGTAAGACGGCTCCAGATTATAAGCAGTTGAGTAACAGTCAATATAACTATCGAGAGGTCAGCGTTGGCATCTATGTCGACCGGATTGAGACCATCTCGACAAAAGAGACGCTATGGACGGTCGATTTCTATCTCTGGTTTAACTGGGAGGGCGATGGTATCAGGCCGGGAGAGACTTTTCATATCGTTGATGGAGAAATTCTGTCGAAGGAGTTAGTGAAGTCATCTCATGATGGCGATAGCCATTACGAACTCTATCGGGTTGCGACGCGCATTACCAAGATGTTTAATATCACCCGTTACCCTCTGGATAACCATCAATTGACGATACGTGTAGAGGAGAGTGAAAATCAGTGGGCGCAGTTTCAATATGTGCCAGATCTTGAAGGTACAACATACAGTTCGCGTGTGGCGGTGCCGGGTTACAGAATTCATCGTAGTGACCTGGTGAATAAGCCGCACGCCTATAAGAGTAGTCGAGGTGATCCCCAATCACCTGCCGCAGATAAAACAGTCTACTCACAATTGACCTATGCATTAGGGATTGAGCGGCCAGACTGGGGGCTCTACTTCAAGATGTTCCAGGGGTTATTCGCGGCTGTTGCCATTGCGCTCCTTGCCTTTCTTCTGGCGCCCGCATCTGGTGATCGGATAGGGCTGGGGGTTGGTGCTTTTTTTGCTGCCGTCGCAAATAGCTATATTAATCTGTCAGAGTTACCGGGTGTGGGGCGTGTCACATTAACTGACATGGTGAATGGTATCGGCATGGTCACGATATTGTTAACAATTTTTTCTTCGATTATCTCATCACATCTTGCAGAAGCAAAAGGAGAGATTAAAGCGGCACGTGATTTTGATCGAGTGTCATTGGTTGTGTTTGCCGTATGTTTTGTGGCAGTGAATATTGCGATTTTTCTCTCTGCAGCATCTGGCCGAGTATGAGCGGTAGCGATAGCAGGAAGGAGCATATAAACTATTCCTTATTAATTGAGAGCGATTTCTAGGAGGGGGGGATGATGAAATCATTTATAAACAGATCGGCGATGGTTTCAGAAAAGCGATTCTCAAATAGCTTTCTGAATCAGTATGAGGCTAAGCCATCAGTTCCGGTCATGGTTGATAATCGTGTGACAGCAATTGCCCAGCGCCAGTTGATCTCATCGCTTAACAGCCAGGCAAGGGGGGCGCGGCTGGCAACCGATGAAGAGCTGCTTCAAGGGAGATTCACTTCTATACAGCGGATAGAAGATAAATTATCGTCACAGAAACAGGAAAATAGAACTGGGCTGCCTGATGGCCTGAAAAAAGGGATGGAGGGTCTGTCTGGCTACTCACTGGATCATGTGAAAGTTCATTACAACTCGAACAGGCCGGCGGCAGTTAATGCGCATGCATATGCTCAGGGCGCTGATATTCATCTGGCCGGTGGGCAGGAGAAGCACCTTGCGCATGAACTGGGGCATGTGGTTCAGCAGATGGAAGGGCGGGTGAAGGCAACGACGAATATTGCAGGCCTTGCGGTTAATAACAATCCTGCTCTGGAGCGTGAGGCAACAGTAATGGGCGAAAGAGCGTTACAGTTTTCGGCTATAAACTCACCGCAGAACCCTTTGTTTACAAAACAGTCGGATAGCCGATTGCCACTTCAAAGAGTCATTCAGCTGGCAATGGATGCCGGCAACGGGGCGCAGTGGCATATTCATTATGGGCATATTAAGCTCGGTAACCTTACCAGTTCAAGGGTTGAGTTTAATGATCGGTCCGCCAAGGAGATTCGAAAGGAGCTGGGTGAGAAGATCAACCGCTATGGACTTAACATATCCGGGGCGTTAGCGGCAAGCTTCAGAGAGTGTATCGATTATATAAATGCACATTATTGATGCCCTGAAAGGCGGCTGTATCCTGTGGCTGCCCCATCAGTGGTTACTATCACTGCGTAGTCATTTTTGATGGGAGCGGTTTATCTTCGTTTGTGAGGCATACTCCCATGCTGCAGACTCGATTCCTGCCGTTACGCTTGGCCAGGTAGAGGGCGTCATCAGAATGTTTAATCAGAGCCTCTGCACTCATACCATCATTGGGGTAAGTTGCGATGCCAATGCTAACGGAAACAATATTGCCCGGCTGGTTTTCTCGTCCTTTAAATGGGTGTTCGGCGATCTGTTTGCGGATTGAATTGGCAAGCGATAGCGCCCCTTTCTTATCAGTCTCGGGTAGTACAATGACAAATTCCTCGCCACCATAGCGGGCGACGATGTCGATTTTTCTTGCGCGCAGCTGTAGCATTGATGCTAACTGTTTTAATAAAGCATCGCCCATAGGATGGCCATTTCTATCATTGAATATTTTGAAGTAATCGACATCAAGAAATATCAGTGATAGTTCTCTGTTATAGCGGTTTGCGCGGGAGACCTCCTCGGCAAAACGCTCTTTAAAGTAACGGTGGTTATATAGCTGTGTCAGGCCATCTCTTTGTGCCAGGTGATTAAGCTCCTTGTTTTCATCTTTTAGACTTTCAACCATCTTCTGGCTCTGTTGCCCTTGCTGGATTTTCTCAATAACACGGTTAACCATGGTTGATATTGAGTCAAGATCATCAAACGGCTTCATTAAGTAGTCAAAGGCGCCGGCCCTGAGTGATTTTACGGATGTTTCGAGGGAAGCGTGGCTTGTCATGATCACGACTTCAATCTCAGGGTTTGCCGCTTTTATCTTTTCCAGGAGTTCAATGCCATCCATGCCATCCATTCGGATATCGGTTATAACGAGGTGTATGGGGGCCTTTTCAAGAATACGAATACCTGCCTCAGCACTGGCGGCAGACATCAGTTTATGGCCATCATCCTCAAGTACCTGGCTAACAATATCTCTAATACTCGCCTCATCATCTACAACAAGAATATTAATGCTTCGTAGTTCACTGTTCATAATTGTCGCCTCACACTATTATTATTGGTCTTATAGGGGTGTCTTGTCTTTTAACGGGTGGCAGAAGATGGCTGCTTACTAATGGCCAGCTGGCCTTCTGTCGTCTCTCTTTCACTGCTGGCTTGTTTTGACCGGGAAATAGGCAGGACGATCACAAATGTAGTCCCCTTGCCCGGGGTGCTGTGGATGAGAATCTTGCCGTTATGTTCTTTAATGATTCCATAGCTGACAGAAAGCCCCAGTCCTGTTCCTTTTCCTGACTTCTTGGTAGTAAAGAACGGTTCGAACAGTTTGTCCTGAATATCCTTGTCAATACCGGGGCCGTTATCTTTTAGCCATACTTCGACCCATTTATCATTACAGTTTCTAATTCTCAGCGCTATGGTGCCTGGTGTGCCTTCCATTGCCTGCTGTGCGTTGATCATCAGATTGATAAGTACTTGCTGGATCTGGTTGGCATTACCTGAAATAAGCGGGAGTTCAGGGTCAAAGTGTTTTATGACCTTAATTCGATTGATAGAGAGCTGGTGGTCAACAATGGCGAGGGCATCGCCAGCAACATCGATTAGATCAGTATCCTGAAATTCTACCTGTTCCTGGCGCGCAAACTTCATCAGGTTTTCAATAATGGCCTTGCAGCGTTTGGCCTCTTTCTCAATGACGCTGATATTTTTATGAAGTGGCGTACCGTTGTCCAGCTTTCTAAGGGAAAGTTGTGCATAACCAAGAATACCGGTTAGTGGGTTTTTGACTTCATGTGCGATACCTGCGCTCAACTGGCCAAAGGCTGATAATTTTTCTGATTGAACCAGCTTCTCGTTCGCTTCAATGAGTGCTTTTTCACGGCTCTTCAGTTCACTGGTCATGTGGTTGAATGAGGTGGCTAAGCTGCCAATCTCGTCGCGGGAAGTAGCGTCTATCTGAACATCAAAGTTACCTTTACTGACCAGTTTTGCCGCGTGCGAAAGTCGCTGAATAGGTCTGGTTAGGCGGTATGCCCATAGCAGGCCAAACATAGAGGAGACTAGTAATAAGCCGAAAGCGACCCAGAGCAGGTCATTGATCAACGCCTTGGTTGATAAAAAAGCCGCTTTTTTTGCAATCTGCACACCGACCAGCAGGGAACCAAATTTCACCTCGGAGAAGCCACCAACAAAGCCTGTACCATTGTGTTCATACTCTTTTGTTGTGCCTGCACTTTGCTGATTGCTGAGAGATTCGATGTCTGGTAGCCAGTCAACAGGAAGTCGCTCGATGACTTTCTTTACGTCTGTATGCGCCAGGATTGTGCCCTGCCCATCCAGTAGAAATGTTTCGAACACCTTGGAGCGTCCAGCCAGACTCAGCAGTCTGTCGAGACGGATCGTGCCTGTTACAACACCGGGCGTTCTGCCAGCGGGCCCTTTGTATGGAATAGCCAGGGTAAGAGAGGGTAACTTTTCTGAGAGTGTTGAGTTCTCGATGTAGATCTCACCCGCTCTTATTTTTTCGAGCGGTAAGGGGTATTTCTCCCGGTATGCATCAAATCTCTCACGATCTAGCCCAATTGGGATCAGCTGGTTCACATCATAAACGGCGACCACACCTGATTTCGGGTCGTAAAGTGTGACAGCGACAAATTCATCGAAGTCTTTGAAAAGCCCTTTTAAGAGTTCCGTCTTCTGATCTTGCAGGAGTGATTCGTTGTACATTAAGCGAGCAAATACCTGCAGACGTTCGTGATAGCCCTCCAGCAATGAGTCCGCCTCCTTTGCCGAATGAACTGCTATCAACGAGGTTAAGTCATGAATGTAACTTCGTTTATCAGAGTGGAAAAGATTGGCCATCGTAAAGGTGATTGTGCTGACGACTGCCGTGACAACCACCAGCAGAATAAGCAGGATCTTATAGCGAATCGGGAATCTAATATTTAGTTTCATGATTCGCTACTCACGTTAATGAGTTGTGATCGATATGAGATGTTGCCCGCGCTATCTGCTGCTTCAACAAGAATGACATTGATGCCGTTAGTGAAGGTCATCTCATGGCTGAACCTGCCGCTTTTCAGGTCGGTCTCGATTAGTTTGTTATTAATATAGATTTTAGCGCCTGGCTCACTCTTGCCCTTAATCACGAAGTGATTTGAGTAGATATTCTCGTCAGGAAAGTCAACGCTTAATGCAGGGGGACGATAGTCCTGTATGATGCGAATTTTTCGCTGAGAGGGTGATTTTCCTTCACTGCCATCTTCATCGATCCCGCTTACGCGCCAGTAGTACTCACCCTGTGTAAGGTTGTCATGACTAAAATGAGTCTGATCAATCCTTTCATCCAGCAGGATTATCTTCTGCTGGGGGTCTCTACTAATGATCAGCCGGTACTGCCTGGCTCCAGTGTCCTCCCACGAAAAATCAATCCTGTCGGGAATGTCACGGTAATATGAGAGCTTATTGTTGGCCGGAGCGATGAGCCTGACTTCTTCAGGTAGTGGTTTTGGTGTTGAAGGTGATGCGCCCTTTCGAATGACAAGCGCCTGGTCCGTACCAATTTTCTGTTTCACGCCCTGTGAGACGATCTCAGCGTTACCCTGTAAAATAGCGACAGTAGATGACTGGTCCGGGTTGACGCTGACTTTAAATTTCACATTTCCATTTATAGCATCTCGGGTTCGAATGTGGGCGCTTGCGCCAGCAGTGAGAATCTCTACGTGGCGCTCTGTTTTGTTATTGTTTCCAAGAGATCCACTGAGTTCACCTTCGACAAGAATGAGTGAAGAGCGGCGATCCTTGAACAGGATGTCCTGTTCCATACGTTTAATGATGACAAGCGTATCGGGCCCTAGATGTAATCGGTTCTCTTCATCAAATTTAATCGTAGCGCTAGAACGGTCAAATGTTTGTACAGCATCCTCGTTATAGAGCGGCATACCGACGCTGGTTGAGTGCCAGGTGATACTGTTAGCTCGTTTGCTTCTTACATCCCGGTTCATTTCAGTAAGTGTGGCAACAAGACTGCTATTGGGGTTCAGTTCTGATGTGCCGCTCTCTGACTGAACCAGCAGATCTTTACGCAGTCGAGAGGCCATCTGTGCGGCTCCTGTGCCACCAATGATCTCCTGCATCCCCGATCCTTCAGGAAAGAAACTGTTTAGCACTCTTAATAAAACAAGGAAGAAGGCCATTACCAGTGCAAGCACAACAATGAGTTCGAGTAACACCTTTAGAATGGATTTAAAGCTGATGCTGGTCGCATCACTCTCTGGAGCGATTGCCTCTCCAGTCTCCATGGTTAATGTTGGTGTAGTCATCGATCTATGCTTAGTCGGTTTTTTATTGCAGTGATGCCTGTGGTGAATAAATACCTGTATGTCTGTGAGCGAGAGCATCTCCTTGCTCGTCTGTTCCTGTGGCCGGCTTCCTGCGTCAACCACCTGAAAATATTCGGAATATATCTGTATATCGGCATTAGAGAGGAAAAATAAACATTTTTCCTGGGTGAATTAGTCGCATTAAGCGTGTCAGGCTAAGCTGAGGAGGTTAATATTTCCCCTGGATCCTGATGAACCAGCCTTTTGTTGAATAATTATTGGCGGAGAATTCATTGTCGCTAAAATCGGTGAAATTGTAGCCGACGCCGAGCCTCAGGTTGCTATTTGTTTCCCAGGTGATTTCAGATAGCCAGCCTGAGCGTTTGTCGTTGGCCTCTTTTTGCCTCAATGTCCGGTATTCGGCGCCTAAGCGGAGCTGCCACGGCAGCGTGTAATTGAGGCGGTGGATCGACAGCTGGGTCTGTGTTTCAGTATCAGCATACTTGTCTGTTCTTTCCCGCTTCAATCTCAGTGCCTGCTTTTCAGACCACTCAAGTTTTTTAGTGATCTGATATGCCCACTCGACTGAGAGCACATCCATTCTGGAGGTGACCACACTGGTACTACCCAGGTTGAGTGGGCTCATGTCACTCAGGCGCGTATATCGAGCCAGCGCATTAAACCAGTCATTGCGTGTTGGGCGGTAGGCCAGTCCGATACTCTGCTCCTCAAAGCGGGCATCATTAACACCTTTGGTCAGATTTTTTGTGATGCTATAACGGTATTTGGCCAGCACAATATAATCAGGATTGAGGCTGTACTCAATCGTATTACTGGTAAGGTATTGCTGTTTCCGTTCATTACCACGATCATTGCGGATCTCGTTACGCGAGCTTATCTTCGTACCATTATTCATGTAGGAGATGCCTGTCGCAATGGTAGTCCGACTTGTGATACCGGAGGCGGCGTTAATGTCTGAGTATTCTGAGCTAATATTAAATTTCCATCCATCTTCAATTTTCCACTGCTGCTCAACACCGACTAATGAGAGCGATTTATCACCCTGGTCGCCGTTGTCCCACTGGTACTCACTATAGACTTTGCCGCTGTCCGCACCGGCAACTGTTGCTGTTGAGGTCTCACCGCCGATGATCGTTGAGGTGGTTTTTCCTGACTGGTTGTCATTGAGTCGCTCAGTGATATAGACGCTCGCTTTGTCTGTGCGATAACTGATTCGTGCCTCGCCTGCATCACCTTTATCACCGCCAGTTGCTCTTCCTTCAAGGTGTAGGTTCTCTGTTAGACGGTATTCCAATCCGACACTGTTCTGGTCATTAGCGACACCCTCCAGTGTTGTTTGATGAGTAATACTGACCGCTAACTGATCAGTCAGCTGGCCTGTTAATTTTGTTGCGGCGATACTATTATTGGTGAGCTTTGTGCCGCTGCTATCTTCAGCTTGCTGGTCTCTGTATTCACCGACGAGCGACCACTGTTCCGCCTTATACTGCCACTGGGCAGTGCTCTGTTGGGATGAGTCGACGCTTCCCGCAGGTGTTACAGCCGTAGATTGTGCCTGGTCATGTTTTAGTTTCAGGGTGTTTTTATCTGTGATACGCACCATCAAATCTGCACCACGCTTCTGTTTTCCCTGGTCGCTGCTGTTACCATTCGCCTGAAAACCGGGGTCAAGCTCCTTGACGTAGGCGCCCGCCATTAGACGATTGGGTTTGCCTGAAAATTCACCGATATCAATTTCAGCCGCAATCTTGGTGGCCTGTCCCGCTTGTTCATTGCTAGCGATGGGTGAAAACTGTAGCCCGCCATCATTACTACTGAAGACCTCGCCCTCACTGCCTCTACTTTCTGCTATTTCAGCGGTAATTCGACTATTCTTCATGATTCGGACTTCGCTATTGATGCCCTGTAATTCATAGCGACCCGCGGCAAGATTGTCATCGACATAAGTGGCGCCGATGGCAAAGTTATCGCCGATCTGCTGGCGGGCATGCAGGCCACTGGCACTTTTTTCAAAAGCGGCTACATAATATTCATAATCCACTTCAATATAGACGGGGTTCCCAGCGAGCAGTGCATCATTAATGATATTGCTATCCTGTTGAGTGCTGGCGACAGGGCGGGTGAAGAGTAATCGTCCACCAATATATTTAATCGAGTAGTCGATATTCTGCTGCTGCAGTTGTCTACTTAAGGTTAATCCCGTGTTTTTATCTTTGACTACGATAAAGACCTGTTCGCTCCCTTCAATGATATTTCGCTGGCTTAAATAATAGAGTGAGCCGCCGGTAGCACGCAGCTCATCGCGCACATTGCTTTGACGAGTCTGTGCACTAAAGAGTCTTACCACGGTGTCGTGCTGACCGAATGCGGTCCTGCTTAAACTCTGATATTCAAAAAGACCACCGTAAAGGGTGCGACGATATGCGGCGAGTTCATTGTCGGAAAGATCAAGCTTGTAGTTACCTACAACGCCGTGAATGGTTTCACTATCAACAGCCAGGTAGAACTTTCCCTGACTTTGAGTATCATAAACAACGGTACTGTTATCACCATATACGGGATAGTAGTAGTCTGGGTCAAGATTTCTTAATAATGTTCTTGAGCCGTCGTCATCAAGATCACTAAAGAGGGAATTCATCTCTCCCTGTCCAGTATCGAGTGCCGCCGTGATAAGGTATTTTCCTTTTATCTTTCCTTTGAGGTAAAAGGCGATCCGCCCTTCACTATAGAGTTCGCTAGCACTCTCCTGTCCACTACCCTGAATATATCCACTGGTTTTTAGTTGGCTAAACTTCCCATCTGCAAAGGCCATGAAAAATAGCTGTGACTCACCAGCGCCGATGGTGTGATCAATCGCACCAACATAGCCGCGTTGATCAACCGTTTTGACGTGAACAGGGTTTTCACCCTGTTTCAATTGAACGGTGTGGGTGAACTTTCCATCGGGCTCTGTGCGTACCACCTGGTTGTTAATTAAGACCATGTTGTCAGGAGCGGTGCTGCCGGAGAGGGTGTAGTCCCCCTCTTTAACCGCGAAACCTGTCGGCGGGAGATTAAGCTTTAGCTCAGGTACAGGATCTTCAAGATAGACGGGCACATTGTGATCATTAAATGGTCGAACATCTATTTGTAGCTCTGTAATGTAGGTAAACCCCTGTGGGTCGTAGATCACAACCTGTTGAGACTGTTTTCCGTGCGACAGTGGCAGGGGGTATGAAAAGGTGCCGTCACCCGAGGCCGCTATTTTATCCTTGCCAATCTGAATCAGGCTCCCTGGCGTTGTTGTGCCGATAAGCTGATGAGTATATGGGGTAGGGTTGTCTTCGGCTGCGCTGTCGTTTTCAGAAAAATAGGGGATCAGCATCTCATCCGCAGGTTGTGCAATTGAGAACTGCGGTGAAGAGAGGTTTGTGCTGGTGGATCGTCCGTACCGATCGCTCATCTCAATAAATATATTTTTCTCCTTGATGGTCAGAAAAAAACGGCCCAGTCGGTCAAGCTTGACCGGTCTTCCATTTATGCTGGCTGAAGCAGTGCGATTAAAGCGGTTACGTCGATCGGCGCGAGTAATGTCGCTAACAAGGCCTTTCATCGTTACGCGGCGATTTAGCAGGCGGCCCTTGTCTGTGTCGTTCGGTGCGATAGGTCTTGCCTCACCGTACCAGCGAAGCTTCAGCCGCATCGGAGAGATGCCCTCAACACCAACCAGATATGCATGCGCTGCTTCAGCACGTTTCTGTGACAGGTTAAGATTGACTGTATTATCACCGGTTGAATCAGCATGCCCTTCAATCACCACCTGCTCCCTGGGAAACCGTCGTAATGTTTCTGCTGCATCTTTGAGCATTGCGATGGCATTCTCATTTAATGAGAAATCACCCGCTTTAAAAGATCCGCCGCTTAGATTAAGCTCAATTACAGATTTATGGTCGATGCCGATTAGACGGCGCGCACTTGTTGCATGTGAGCCATCCTGGAAATCTATGGTAAGTTGATAGTGATATAGGTTACCACCCGTTACCTGGGAGTTATCATTGTCATAACCGTCCCATACTATTGTCTCTGGCGGTGTGCTGTTGCCGTCAAAGTCTCGTACGGTTTCTCCATCCGGGGTCATCACCTTTAGCGCCCAGGATCTTACCTCTTCAATTTGTGATACATCAATTTGAAAAATTGCCGGGTGTTCCAGTTTGTCACCACTGAAGTTCAGGGCTTCAGATGGAATACCATCAACATACAGGCGTACATCCGCCTGTGGTAAACGCACCTGGCTACCATTTACAATAATATTCTGTATTTCTGCGTTGCCGATAAGTGAAATATCTTTTGGGGTTTCAGTAACAGAAACTAACAGGCCTCTTTCCCCAGTCTCTCCGATCTCTTTAATGACGATATTTTGAATGGCGCCAAAGTTTGCTTTTACTAGCAGTCCGGGAGTGACAGATACTACCTGTGTTTCATTTGTGCTCAGCGTTGTTCCTGATGGAAGTGTTGCAAGGTTTATCTTAAGCAGACGCTCACCAGGGGTAACGGCTGGAAAGTGATAGCGGCCATGTGTGTCTGTTAATGCGTAAGTACCTTCATCGAGTACTACCATGGCACCGGCGATGCCTGGTTCATTCTCATCCTGCCAGTTATCGCCATTTTTATCGTGAAAGACCTTGCCGATAATTGTGCCGAGATCAAATAGTGGGTCGAGCACTACTGACACACTGGCAGTCACGTCACTGGAGACGGCGCAGCGGTCGCAGACATCTTTTGCGACAGCAGTGTTTGTATATTTCCCTGGCATGGCACCTGACCCAACGATGAGCTGATAGTCGTATGTGATATAGCCGATCTCGCCAGGATCTGCTTCGCCATTGCCATTTGTGTCAACTAGCGCGGGTACAGTGCCAAGTGTGAATGTCAGAGTTCGGTTGCCAGCTGGATCAGATGCAGGCGCTCCATTAAGAAGAGTGCTGCCCGCTCTATATTTGAAATTGTCCGGGATCACATCTTCCAGGCGAACCTGCTGTATATCTGTATTGGTCGTGTTTTTAACTTCGATCGTATAGGTAACCAGGTCGCCGACCGTGACATCTTGTTTGTTAGCTACTTTTGTCAGGGTGAGTGCCAGCCCCTGGGTAAAATAGACAGTGGGGGTTGCCTGTAGTGTGATGCCGTCAGTTGTGTTAATCACGGTTATCGTGCTCTCACCCAGCGTCGACGAGCTAATGGTTCCCCTTGCAATGCCGTTTGCATCGGTTACACCTGATGGTTGAATAATATTGTCGGTCACGCCGCGATCTGAGTTTATCTGAACTGTTTTTCCACTAACCGGATTACCGTTGCTATCTAAAAGTGTCACAACGATTTCAGCTGTGCTGCTGCCATCGGCAACAATGATCTCGGGTAAAGCGGTTACGGTTGAGAGTGAGGCGTCGACAGAGAGTAATAAAATATCAAGGCTGTTACTGTTCGTTGAGTTCCCATCAGCATCCCCTGCTATACCCGTGAGCGGTGGGATAGCGCCTGTTGTTGAGTCATCTACAGCGTAGGTGATGGTTGTGATCCCGGTTGTGTTTGGTGTATCACTAGTGAGATCAATCCTGATAGGCGTTAGCGTTGTTGTAATGGCAGACCCAAAGTCGACAATAACATCCTGTCCAGAAATAGTGGTGCAATATTCACCCGGGCTAACTGTGGGGCAAGCTGCTCCAGCTGTTAAGGGGGCTCCATTAACTAAGGTGGCAGTGACATTCAGGCTGGTGTAGCCCGTTGGCATGGTGATAATCGTTCGATTAAACCCGGTGTCACTCCCTTCTATGGTTGGGAGTAGATAGAAACGAAAAGGGGTGGTGGCACTATTGCTAACGGCAGTGTCTGGTGTGATTTCGGCAACAACTGACGTGACAACATCCCCTGCTGATATCACGTTGACATCAAGGCTATTACTATTGGTTGCATTGCCGTCCGCATCTCCAGCCGTGCCTGTCTGTCCCGCTGTAAAGGTCGTAGTATCATCTACTATAAAATTAAATGTGGTAGTAGCGATGGTGGCGGGCACATCTGTGGTGAAGTCTACCTGTATTGGTGTCAGGGTGGTGGTGATGGCAGTGCCAAAATTGATCGTCATATCCTGCCCTGAAATCACGGCACAATATTCACCGCTGCCAACAGTGGGGCAGCCTGCGCCAGCAGTCAGCAGTGCGTTATTTACCATGACATCAGTAATCACAATATTGGAATAGCCTGCCGGGGCCGTGATAACAGTCTGGTTGATGCCAGTATCAGTTCCCCCGATAGTGGGCAGAATGTAGAAACTAAATGGATTGCTGGCAGAGCCTGTAATGGCGCTATTGGGTGAGATTTCAGCAATAACGGATGTAACTGCAGTGGGTGCGGCTGAAAACCAGTCAAGTGTGTTACCACTATCTATTGAATTAGCGGGATAGAGTGGCTTTGTGACGCTGGATGGCGATGCATCCGAATCCTGTACATCTAAAAAGTCGAATGACGTGGTGCCGTTAAAGGCGATGTTGAATCTAACACCTGTTGTATTTGAGCGTAGAGCCAGTCGACTTCCAGCGCCGCTCCCCTGTAATGTCGCCAGTCCATTGATCGTCTGTAGCGTACCGGCCTGGATAGTCAGGCTGTCTGCTGCCGTAGCGCTCTTTGTTATGTTATAGAATGTGGAAGATCCAGTGATTGCCTGGTTGGTGCCATCAAGTGTTAGGGTCGATGTGCCGGCATTAACCGTGGCACTGGCGTTTGTCCAGTTACCTGAAAGTAGCAGCGTGGCATCATTCATGTTAAGCGTACCAAGTAAGTTGAGGTCACCGTTGATATCAACGATACCGCCCAGGTTCAGGGTGCCAGGTGCTCGTAGAAAGATGCCGTTATTGCTATTAGGGCCAATGACATTAGACTGAGATTCACTGCTGTTGCCAAGGGACACCGTGCCGTTGTTTATATCGATGCCATCACCCGTATTCGGCATGGAAGCACTGCTCGCATTGGTGCCGATGTAGTTACCCAGCAGGCTATTGGTGCCAGTGCTATTATAATTGATGCCATCCCCATTGTTCCATGAGATGGTGTTACCGCTGTTTGCTGCGGT
>WFVD01000018.1 GCA_015491865.1 Gammaproteobacteria bacterium | reverse complement strand
CTATCACTGATGAGACCCGAAAAATTAGCACCCAGCGCCCATGCGCCACTAAGGTCGACGCCACTAAGGTCTGCACCACTAAAATCGACCCCACGCAGGTTGGCGCCACTGAGACTGATACCAGCGAAATTAACGTTACTCAGATCCAGCCCACTGAGGTCAAAGCCGCTAAAATCGAGCCCAGTAAAACCGCTGAGGTCAATACCTTTTGCCAGCTCAATTGGCGTACCATTCCACCCCTGGGCGCTGCTGTCGCTCGCACCACTTTTAGGAAATAGAGTACCGAAGCCATAGAGCATATTATTGACCAGCGTCTTGCCATTGGTGATCGCGTTACTCAGATCAGCCCCGATTAAAAGTGCGCCACGCAGGTCAACTCCGCGAAGATCGGCACCACTGAAATTGGCACCGCGCAGGTTCAGTCCGCTAAAATTGGCGCCGCGCAGATCGGCCCCGCTAAAGTTGACGCCGTTGAGATCAAAACCGCTAAAATCAACTTCGCGCAGATCGGCGCCACTAAAATCAAAGCCGTTTAACTGGAACTCAAAATCGGTAATGCCCTGCGCATTAAACCAGCCTGAAAAATCGAAGCCGCGGTAACCACTACCAGACTGATCAAACAGGCCAATGTCGAACAGGTCGGCGTTTGTCAAATCCGCAAAACCACGCAGCGCCTTGAGCAGATCAACATTAATCACATCGAGCATGCCACGTAGTGTTGGCAGCTCAGCTTCCCATTGAAGTTCGTCGGTCAAATAGGGCTGTGCAGTGTCATACAGGCTTATGACACCTGCTGGTATACCAAGCAGCTGCTGAATACTCTGATTAATCAATGGCAGGCTGGTTGTTAGCGCCGGGTTGCCAAGCCCCTGATCGATCGCCTCATCAATCTGTTGCAATGTATCAAGAATACCCGAGACCAGCTGTTCATTGAGCTGGAAGTCCAGTACTACCCGCGGTGTTGATAGCTGCTCACCCGCCGCTGCAAATAGATTTTCACTCATGATCGACAGAGAGGGTGTGCCCAATTGATCAACAGGAAAATCAACAAAGGTTCCATTGATTGGTAACGTGGCATCAAACGTGGCACGTGTCTCAATCTCAAAATTATCGGCGATTGCTGAGGTGGCGAGGTCATCAGCACCCAACGTTGCGTTCGCGCTCTTCAGCCCGATAGTTGCTGAGGCCGCCAGCGCCAGCTCGCCATTTTCAATCTCCAGTGAGCTGCCAAGTGTTGCCGCATTGATCTCAATATTGAGATTGCTGACTTGCAGGTTAGCAGTGATCAAGAGGTTGGGCGCTTCTAAAAAGAACTCATCGTCATCCAGACCAAAAAGAAAATCGAAGGTGTAACGGCTATACAGCTCACCAGTCAGCGGGTTTAATGGGTCATCAACAAAGCCGAGATCGGCCAGCGCAGCGTCGGCGCCCAACGCGGCTGCATCCAGCATCAGGTTGCTGGAGATGGCACTCTCCCCCGTCATCACTGCCTGCATGACGATACGCCCAGCAGAAGAGAGATCGGTAACCTCGATGCCATCAAGCCCATTGAGTGCCGTGGCTAGCTGTTGAGTATCATTTTCGTCCTGTGTTGCATCCGCATCAAACTGCTTGGCCGTTTCAGCCTGCAGTGCCTGCAGTTGCACTGAAAGGTTCATCAAATCACCTAACGACTGCCCCAGTACTGGCAGTTGCAGATCAAGATCACCAAACGTTGCGATCGCCGCCCCCCAGTCGGCCAGCGCCTGCAAGCCGTCGCTCATCTCAGAACGCTGGCTGTTTTCAACTTGTGCCAGTATCCCTTCATACTCAGCCATCGCGCTACCACCAAAGAGCATGGTGGCATCAATCACACCGGTACTCACCTCCAGCACCCAGTCTCCACCAGCGGCAGTGCCACCGGTTGCATCATTCGATGCCGCAACATCCAGCCCGGTGTAGCGGCTGATATCTTCAACGAACGCCACACCGAGTTCGCCCGATGCAACGCTACAACCGTAGAGCAGCAGATCTGCTCCCGCTTTCATTGATGGGCCCCACCCCTCCAGCTGATTACGGTATTTTTCGAGATTACTGCTATTCAATGTCGTACTACCGAGGCGCATTGAGGCTGCAGCACCATGGGCAAGAATATGTATGCCGGCGTAGTCACGATACTCTTCAAGGATTTCACTGATCTGATCGATGCCGTCACGTGAGGCGTCGAGCACGACCACGGTAACCAGCACCTCATCACTATCCTCAGCGCGCTCAGCAACTACGACAGGCTCTTCGCTCTCCAGTGCAGGTAGTAACTGTAACTGGCTACCTTCATCTTCACTGACAGCTGCCGGTGCCGTCGGCGCTATTACAGGTGGGGTATCCCCGCGCAGCTGTGACCAGTCAATAATCTCCAGCTGACGCTCACCCCACGCTTCAAGCAGGCTTTCGTAATCGGGAACCGTTGGGTCAATCACCACCAGCTGTGAACCGCTGAGCTGGTTGATCTGATAGATAGCCTGCCCACTAATAAGCTCTACAGGGCTGGTGCGCTCCTCAACAGGCGCTGTAACATCGGCTGCGGGTATCCCTGTCGTCTCACCGGCGATCACTTCATCAGCAATCGGCACTTCCAGTGTCAGGTCAACCTCAATGTCACCGCTTTCGATATCGCTGTGGACGACTTCGTCGGCAGCAGTAGCCTGATCAAGCTGACTACTGGCATCAAGCTCAACTACAACGGCCTGTTCGGCAATCGTCTTCTCTTCGTCAAACTCAGCAATGGGCGGAAGAAGCGCATCTGCCGATAGCAGGAAGCGACTCTCAAGTGGTTCAAACTGGAATTTTTCTCTCTGCTGAAGCCGCTTCCGGGCACGCTGTCTCTTTATCTCATGCTGCAGTTTCTTACGCGCATGCATTGACTGTTTTAGGCGAGCTAGCATTGATACTGAGTCCCATCGTTATTGAACGGCATCCACCCTGCTGGCTGTGCTCTGCAAGGATAGTCTCGTTTATTACTGATACGCTGGACAATCCCTGAAAAAACCACTGCGCCACTCCCTACGGTCACAGGAGACAAATTTTATCATATCGCCACTATTCCGGCTGGTTTACTGCGCGCTTAAATATAAATTTTTCTCTTACCAACCAATGAATTAACAGCCATTATAGAAATGTCGCTACATATTCAGCGGAACCTGAGATGAACTCGCCACCAGCACACAGGTTATTTTAGCCATTTGTTAACCTGCGCAACATCCTCATCAGAGAGCATACCGACTGCCTGCTCCAGCTTGAGACGATTGAGAATATAGTCGTAGCGTGCCTGTGCATAGTCGCGCCTGGCGCCGTAAAGGTCACGCTCGGCATCGAGCACCGCCAGGTTGGTGTAAAGCCCGGAGCGAAACCCTTTCTCCTTCGCATCCAGCGCTAATGCCTGCGAAGTGACCGCTTCATCGAGGGCCTTAACCTTGCTGATGGCGTTGATCACACCAAAGTAGGCGGCGCGTGCGGCACGCGTTACCGCACGCTGGCTACGCTGTAGATCCTGGCGTGATTTCTGATGCAGATAGGCCGCTTCTTTACTGCGAGAGCTAATATAGCCGCCCTGATAAAGGGGCAGGTTCAAACGCACCATAATGTCCTGCGTCTCCACCTCGCTGCCACCACCAAACAGTGTCCCTTTGGTGTCACGATTATTGAGACGATAAACCAGATCAAGCTTTGGGTAGTGGCCTGCCTTCTGGCGGGTCACCTCATGGCGAGAGACCTCCAGCGCCTCTTTCTGGTAGATGATTGCCGGATTTTGTGTCAGTGCCGCTTCAATCCAGCTGGCCGGCTCTCGCGGTTCGGGGGGAGAGAGCACAACGCTCTGATCAAGGGGAGCGAGGTCAGTCATCACCTCCCCCGTTAATTCACTCAACGCCTGCTGGCTATCATCCAGCAGATTGAGCGCCTCGATCTCGGCAGCCTCGACAGAGGCGTAGCGCGCCTTTGCATCATGCAGATCTGTCACTCGTCCAAGCTCCGCTTTGAGCCGCTTCTCAGCGGTCAGGAGCTGCCGCTCTACTGCCTGCTTTTCTGCCCGCGTGAAGCGTACACTATCTTCTGCCGCCAGCACCGCAAAGTAGCGTTCCGCCACACGCACAATCAGATCCTGTCGTGCTGTCTCAAGCTCAGCGTCAGCCTGACCCAGCTGCGATTTTGACTGCTGAAACTGGGTGTAATTAGTGTAATTAAAAAGGGGCTGGGTGAGTGTCAGGGTGTAGCTTGTGGTAGGAAAATCAGTCTTACCACTTGCAAATACCGTGTTATCAGCGCTCACAATATCCTGCGAGGTCTCAACACGCTCTGCATCAAAAGCGATAACTGGCAGCAGCCCAGCACGCGCCTGCGGCAGCGCCTCAGCAGCGGCCATGTGCTGAAAGCGGTAACCTTCAAACTCAGGATCATTCTGTTTTGCCAGTTCATATACCTGAGCCAGGTCTACAGCCGTGACAGGCTGAGCGAGCGCTGCCATTAGACAACCGAGCGCTATTTTTCTCATGACACCCCTCTCACCACTTATCAAATTTATTGTTATTTTTAGAGGCCTTTGCACGACACAATCACCAGTAAAAATGCATCGCTGCAACGCCAGGCAGCACAAAAGCTGCTGGTACGACTACCCAAGATATCGTTTAACACCGACATATTATTATTTTGGATGCAGAACAGATCCTACCATAAAACTCATAATATGCGTGTTTCCTGGTGTTTCGAAACACGAAATCTACCCGGGAATAGCCCACCTAACATGGTGACGCGGCACCTACATATTTGGCATTTTCTATTTCAATATGAGAACATTGCTCGTTGATAAATAATCTCACTATTCACAAGGCCTCGAATGGCTCTGCAAGGATAATTTAACTATATGAAAACTGTAGATGTTCTAGTCGTAAAACTGCTGCAACTGATCGTCACCACCTTTTTCCTCTTTGTGCTATCGCTGTGGTACGGTTCAATCCTGCTGGCACCGCTGGCAGTCTGGTACAACCTGAGTGCCTTCCTGGGCGGTGGAATCTTTGCCACATTGGTCGCGGGTGGTCTGACCATTGGGCTGGGTATCTATATCTCAAGACTCCCCGGACTGATCGATACCATGATCAAGCCTGGTGTTGAGATGTACAAACTGGCACTTTCAACGGTTTGTGGTATCGGGCGCGTCGCCAGCACCATCGACCCAAAACCTGAAACAGAGAAAACTGAAGAGAAACCTGCCGATAACACGACTGGCGCTGAAGCGAAGTAAGCACAGATAAAAAAAGCCCGGGGATGCGCTGCATCCCCGGGCTTTTTTATTGGTGATTATTGAAACGGGTGACGCAGCACGATCGTCTCATCCCGGTCTGGCCCGGTTGAGATCACATCCACCGGCACTTCGACTACCTCTGCGATTCGCTTCAAATAGGCCACCGCATTAGCAGGCAGCTCTTCGTAACGTTTTACCCCAAAGGTACTATCGCTCCACCCCGGCATCTCGACATAAACAGGCTCGCAGCTGGCAAAAGCCTCGGCACCATCGGGCGGTACCCGTTTCTCAACACCATCATATTTATAGCCGACGCAGATACGAATCGTGTCGAGTCCATCGAGCACGTCAAGCTTGGTGATGCATAGCCCTGAAACGCTGTTGATCTGCGCAGCACGGCGCAGTGCAACAGCATCAAACCAGCCACAGCGACGTGCCCGCCCGGTGGTCGAGCCAAATTCATGTCCGCGCTCGGCCAGATGGCCGCCAACTTCATCATCCAGTTCGGTTGGGAACGGCCCCGAGCCAACACGCGTGGTGTAGGCCTTGGTAATCCCAAGTACGTAGTCGAAACCCAGAACCCCCATTCCACTGCCGGTCGCCGCGCCTCCGGCGGTGGTGTTGGATGAGGTCACAAATGGGTAAGTGCCGTGATCGATATCCAGCAGCGACCCCTGTGCCCCTTCGAACATAACGCTCTTGCCCTGCTTCTGATACTGCGCGATCAACTCAGGCACATCGTCGATCAGTGGCTCAAGCATCTCCTGCATCGCCAGCGCTTCATCAAGCACTTTCTGGAAGTCGACAGGCTCTACTTTATAGTAGTTTTGCAGCATAAAGTTATGATAGTCGAGCACTTCGCCCAGCTTTGAGGCAAATCGCTCGCGGTGAAACAGGTCACCGAGACGCAGACCACGGCGTGACACTTTATCTTCGTAAGCGGGGCCGATACCGCGGCCAGTCGTGCCAATCGCCTGCTTGCCGCGTGCGACTTCGCGCGCCTGATCAAGCGCAATATGGTAAGGCAAAATCAGTGGGCAGGCGGCGCTAATCCTGAGGCGCTCGCGTACCGGCACCCCACGCGCCTCCAGCATCTTGATCTCTTTCAGCAACGCCTCAGGCGAAACGACCACCCCGTTGCCGATCAGACACTGTACGCCATCACGCAGAATGCCCGATGGAATCAGATGAAGGACGGTCTTTTCACCGTCAATCACCAGGGTGTGGCCGGCATTGTGCCCCCCCTGGAAACGAACGACCGCTGCCACCTCTTCTGTGAGCAGGTCAACAATCTTTCCTTTACCCTCGTCACCCCATTGAGTGCCGATAATAACTACATTTTTACCCATGATTTTCTCTTATAGAATCAGGGAGAAGGGAGAGGGAGAGAGCCCCCTTTGCCCGCTTCCCTATATTTCAACTACCTGCCATTGACCATTAATCTCGACAACCTTACGGTCACAACCCGTTTCACTCTCATTCACTTGCTGCCCCGGCAAAAATTCGACCACGCGTTCACCCGCTTCACGCAGCTGCGCAATAAAGGTCTGTAGTGCGACACGCTGCTCACGCTCTTCGCAGGGATAGACGATGATCGCTGCTGGTCTGGAAAGGGCGGTATCACTCAGCGCCATCAATGTCTTGAGATCTGAACTGAAACCGGTCGCAGGACGTGCCCGTCCAAAGACACTGCCGATGTCATCATAACGGCCACCACGCGCCACCTCCTGCCCATGCCCCGGCACAAAGGCTGCGAACACAACGCCGGTTTGATAACGATAACCACGTAGCTCGGCCAGATCAAAGTGCAGCGAAAGATCTCCCATCCGTTGAGAGGCGAAGTCCGCAATCTGCTGTAGTTTGTCAACAGCGTTCAACACCTCATCACCCGCGGCACTCAACACCCGGCGCGCCTCTTCCAGCACCTCACGGCCGCCGTTGAGGTCTACCAGCGCCAGCAGCATGGTGCGTGCATCTGCATCATTGCAGAGATCCGCTAACAGCGTTTCGATTTCGGGTTTTGCCTTGCGCTGCAGTGCGTTGAATAACAGCGCCTCCTGCGAGCCTGTTAAACTGGCTCGGCACGCCAGCGCGCGGAAGATGCCCACGTGGCCAAGATCGATATGGATCTCATCCAGCCCGGCCAGGCGCAATGTCTCCACCATCAGGTGAATCACCTCAACATCACTTTCGATACCGGCGTGCCCATAGAGCTCGGCACCCACCTGCAGTGGACAGCGTCCACGCGAGAAGCCGTCCTGGCGGGTGTGTAACACTGCATCCAGATAACAGAGGCGGGTTGGCCCGTTGCGATTAAGGCGGTGGGCATCGATACGCGCTACCTGTGGTGTCATATCGGCATGAATACCGAGCAGGCGACCACTCTTTTGATCAATCAGTTTAAAGGTCTCAAGCTCCAGCTCGGTACCGGTGCCGACCAGGAGTGACTCCAGATATTCGACCATCGGGGGAATCACATATTCGTAACCCCAGCTGCTATAGAGGTCTAGCAGCGAACGGCGCAAGCGCTCCAGCCGCTCGGCCTGTGGTGGTAAAAATTCATCGATCCCTTCGGGGAGTAACCAGCTATTATTTTCTTTCGACACGTTATGAACCATTGGTCACTATTCTAGTGTCCTTGTAATCAGGTTTTAATCAGTTATGGAAGAATGCCGCCACAAAAACAGACACGCAAACCGCCCGCGCGATTATAGCGCAACCAGCCCCTGGAAACTATTATGGAGCAAAACTATTATGGAGAGGACTATCCTCGAATGAGATAAAGCAGCACTACCCCGGAAATCATGCAGACCAAACCACCGATGCGGAGTGTGCGGTCACTGAGACTCGCCATCGTCAACAGCGATTCACGCACCCCCTTCGGGCTAATAAAGGGCATGATGCCCTCTACCACCAGCAGTAACGCCAACGCAACCCCTAGCTCTTGCCACATAGTGAATTAACGCTTCCTGAAAGGATCCGAGAATAGAATAAAAAGGGGAATACCCGGTGGTTTCTCCACCGGGTAATATTACAGGTGTTACTCAACGACGCCTTTAGAGTTCTTGAAGTATTTAAAGAAATCATTAGCTGGGTCAAGCACCATGATATCGCTTTTATCTTTAAATGAATCCCTATAGGCGTTCAGACTACGGTAAAAAGAGTAGAACTCTGCATCCTGCTCATATGCTGCTGCATAGATTGCAGCCGCTTCACCATCACCTTCACCTCGCAGCTGCTCCGCAGCACGGAAGGCATCGGCAATAATGATGGTGCGCTGACGATCGGCATCGGCACGAATACGCTCTGCCGCTTCAGCACCTTTCGAACGCAGGTCTTTGGCAACACGCGCGCGTTCTGCCTCCATCCGCAGGAAGACCGAGGTGCTGACATCTTCAGAGAGATCGATACGTTTGATGCGCACGTCAACCACATTGATGCCAAACTCTTTTGCCTGTTCTGCTGCATTTTCGGTCAGGATCGCCATGATCTCCGCACGCTCTCCCGAGACAACCTCCTGAATAGTGCGCTTACCAAATTCGCCGCGTAGACCATCTTTGATAATCTGAGAGAGCCGCAGGTTGGCGTTGTGCTCATCGCCGCCCATTGCAGTGTAGTAGGTACCGACATCGTCGATCTGCCATTTAACAAACGAATCAACAATGACATTTTTCTTCTCAGAGGTCAGATAGCGCTCTGGATTCGCATCCAGGGTTATAATTCGTGCATCAAACTTACGCACATTATTGACCAGCGGCAGCTTAAAATAGAGCCCCGGTTCAAAGTCTGTCTTGACGATTTCACCCAAACGAAACTTAATCGCACGCTCCCGCTCGTCCACTGTGAAGACACAGAATGATCCGACAAATACGACGACGGCCAGCGCGACCACCACTGACATTAATTTACTCTGACCCATTATCGTGTCTCCCTAGTACGTAATGTTGCTCGCGAACGCACCTGATCAGCCATCCGATCACGGGCCCGATCCTCTACCTCTTTGCGTGCAGCTGAAAGTGCCTGCGATGTCTGTGGCACTATCGGCGAAACCGCTTTTGTCGGCGTCATCATACGATCAAGCGGAAGGTAGAGCAGATTGCCGCTACCTTCAACATCCAGCATCACCTTGCTGGTGTTGTTTAAAACTGACTCCATTGCATCCAGATAGAGGCGTTCGCGTGTCACCTCGGGTGCCTTCTGGTATTCAGCCAACACCTGCAGGAAGCGACTGGTTTGACCCTCTGCTTCAGCAACAACCTTGGATTTATACGCGGTCGCCTCCTCGTTCATACGCGCACCAGCACCACGAGCCTTCGGTATGACGTCGTTGGCATAAGCCTCAGCTTCATTTTTCAGACGCTGCTCATCTTCTCGCGCCTTGACCGCATCACTGAATGCTGCCTGTACCTGCTCTGGCGGCTGAGCATCCTGCATATTCACACTCGTCACCTGCAGACCGGAACCGTAGCGATCCAGGATCTCCTGAATCAGAACCTCGGCGCTCTGCACCATGTCACTACGCCCCTCGGTCAGCACAAAATCCATCTTGCTTTTACCAACGATCTCACGCACCGCGCTTTCAGTCGCTTCACGCAGAGTCTGGTCTGGCGACCGCAGATTAAAGAGATAATCCTGCGCATTCTTAATGCGATACTGAACAGCAAAACTCACATCAACAATATTCTCATCCTGCGTCAGCATCATCGCTTCGTTTAAAACACTACGCTTTGCTGCCTCACCACCCACGCCGGAACGGTAGCCAATTTCAACATTCCGGATCTGGGAAACATCGACAATTTCGACGGTATCAATCGGATAAGGAATGCGCCAGTGAGGACCAGGCTGCGTGGTCTCGCTGTATTCGCCGAAACGCAGTTCAACACCACGCTTACCTTCATCAACAATGTAGATGCCGGTCAATCCCCATAGGAACAAGGCACCGCCAAGAATGACGCCAATGCCTATCGCACCACCACTTGAACCACCAGAAGAGGAACCCTGGCCTTCACCATCGCCACCACTGCTTCCTTTACCGCCAAATATTTTCCCTATCTGATCCTGAAACTTCTTCACCACTTCATCAAGATCGGGAGGTCCCTGGTCATTTTTTTTGCCGCCACCCCATGGATCATTATCCCTGGAGCCACCCGGTTCATTCCAAGCCATTATTTATTCCCATCCACTTTGGTTTTGTTTGAGTTCTTATCCAGCACGAAGCGTGATTCTAGCAAGATTCTATGGGTAAGATTAAATCCCCGCAAGGATTTATGCGCTTCCCGCCAACTTTACATCCATTTTCGGTACGATGGAACAACCATCCTGTTTTTCAAGATAAGCCAACAGTTCAGGTGTGGCCATTACGGTCAAAAGATACCCATCACTCGCAGACGCGTTCTCCGCCACCACAACATCCCATTCATAAAGCTGGGATCGCAAGCGCCCACTACCAGCCGTCAGCAGGATCTGCTGCTGAATCAGCCCACCATCACTCAGCCCTTGCACCATATTCGGCTGCTCAACCAGCTCATCGCCATCTGCTCTATCAGCAGCACTCACCTCAAGGAAATGTTGCGTTAAGGCCTGTAGCAGCAGGTTAACCCCTTCACCAGACTGTGCTGACAGCCAGACGCGGCAGGGCTTCCCTTCTTTATCATAATCGATGCGAGGCGTCGCGCTGGCCACCTGATCGATCTTGTTATAGAGCTCTATCTGTGGGATATCGCCCGCACCAATTTCCTTTAGGACACGGTTAACCTGTTCCATATAGAGGTGACGCTCTTCGTCGCAGCCATCGATCACATGCAGTAGCAGGTTCGCTTCAACCGTCTCTTCCAGCGTCGCACGGAAGGCTGCCACCAGATCGTGCGGCAGGTGACGAATAAACCCAACTGTGTCAGCAAGAATCACCTGCCCAACCGCTGGCAGTTCGACTCGACGCAGTGTGGGGTCAAGCGTCGCAAAGAGCTGATCCGCCGCATAAACCCCGGCACCCGTAAGACAGTTAAAGAGCGTTGACTTCCCGGCATTGGTGTAACCAACCAGTGATACCGTCGGCACGGCCGCCTTGCGTCGTGTCTGTCGGCGCAGTTCACGCTGTTTTCTGACCTTATCCAGCCGTTTATTGAGCTTTTTGATGCGCCCGCCGATCAGGCGGCGATCCGTTTCCAGCTGCGTTTCACCCGGCCCACGCAGACCGATGCCCCCTTTTTGCCGCTCTAAATGGGTCCAGCCGCGCACCAACCGGGTGGAGAGATGTTTGAGTTGCGCCAGTTCAACCTGCAACTTCCCTTCAAAGGAACTTGCACGCAGCGCAAAAATATCCAGGATCAGGCCTGAGCGATCAACCACCCGACACTTCAAAAGCGCTTCAAGGTTGCGCTCCTGCGTCGGTGATAGCTGATGATTAAACAGTACCAGTTCAGCTTTTTCTGCGACCACATGCGCGTGAATCTCTTCAGCCTTACCAGAACCCACAAAGTATCTGGGATCAGGGGTTTTGCGGCGCCCAGTCACGATCGAGGTGACCTCAACATCAACTGACGCTGCCAGATCACAAAATTCATCCAGGCTCTCCTGCGCATCACGTGCGCTAAGCTCCAGATGAACCAGTATAGCCCGAGTGCCGCCCTGGGGGCGGTCAAACATATCATCTACCAAACAGTTGCACCCACCCCTGTTATCACCCGCATCTTCGCAATATCACTCACCTGCAGGGGTATCTTCCGCTAGTGATGTTTTAATATTACGCGCCGGGACAACGGTAGAGATCGCATGCTTATAAACCATCTGACTGACAGAGTTTTTTAACAGCACGACAAATTGATCAAAAGATTCAACCTGGCCTTGCAGTTTGATTCCATTGACTAAATAGATTGAAACAGGGATGCGCTCCTTGCGCAAAGCATTCAAAAAAGGGTCTTGTAAGGATTGCCCTTTGGCCATTATTATTCTCCTTATATCCAAAAGATGGACGGACTTTCAGCTATCCTGAAATTGATGATTCAGCTATAGCACTCAAGCAAAATCCCCCGCTAAGCATACCTCAGTGTAACAAGCGAGCGACTGACCTGCACTACAGCTTATTCATGAGTAGTGCCTCCCTCAACCAATTTCAAGACCATATTCATAACATTTCTATCACTGCCGTCAACCCATTTCTCATTTTTCTCCGCCCGCAACCAGGTAATCTGGCGCTTGGCCAGCTGACGCGTCGCGATAATGCCGCGCTCGACAGCGGCATCAAGCGTCAACTCCCCGTCTAAATGCATCCATAGCTGGCGGTAACCGACTGAACGGAGCGCGGGTAGCCCTACGTGCAGATCGCTCCGTGCGTAGAGCTGCGCCACTTCATCAAGAAAACCCTGCGCCATCATCTGCTTAAAGCGCTGTTCAATACGGCGATGCAGCTCCGCACGTTGCGGCGGCGCCACGATCAATTTTTTGACTGGATAGGGAAATGGCTCACGTTCATCACGGCTGGTGAGCTCTGTCATTGAACGGCCCGTAATCTCATACACCTCCAGCGCACGCTGAATCCGCTGAGGGTCATTTTTATGGATGCGTGCAGCAGATACCGCATCAATGCGAGCCAGCCGGGCATGCATCGCTCCCCACCCGATCTGTTCAGCCTCGGCCTCCAGTGCTGCCCGCACCGCCTCATCAGCCGATGGCAATGGTGACAGCCCCTCACTCAACGCCCGGTAATAGAGCATCGTCCCCCCCACCAGTAGCGGCATTTTACCGGCAGCGATAATCTCCTCGATCGCCGTCATTGCATCTCGGCGGAATCGTGCTGCCGAGTAGGCTTCGCTCGGATCACAGATATCGATCAATCGATGCGGTGCCTGCGCCAGTATCTCCGCACCAGGCTTGGCGGTTCCAATATCCATACCGCGATAAATCAATGCGGAATCGACACTGATAATCTCGTACGGCAGTGCCTTCACCAGCTGAACGGCAATATCTGTTTTTCCGGCAGCCGTTGGCCCCATCAAAAACAGCACTGAACCAGTATCTCCACTCATAACAACACACCCGATTAAAATAAACCCTGCTCACCCAGATAATCCTGGCTGTTTTCATGCTGATTAGTTTTTCAGCCGTTTCTTTCAGGATTTCGTAATGATACACACAACGCTTTCATTTCTTTATATAATCTGTTGCAATTGAACTTGGTGGAAAAATAAAAACGACCATGACGCGACTCGCCCGACGGCTCCTTGTCACCCTAATCGGCACGGTAACGCTCTCTATCTCTGTACAGACAGCCCTCGCCGAAACAATGCAGCCACTCTATACAGCCAACCAGAACCCGCTGATCCAGCTAAATGGCCTGCCTCCACTGGAAAAAGGGATCGTGAGCGCAGCGGGTACCAGCAGCAGCCGGGCGGTTCTCGACATTGTGAGCAACTCAATCGCGGAAACCAGAGGGCGGGAGCGCATCACGCTTGATGGTGAAACCTACCGCCTCAATTTCATGTTTCGCCACGGACTAAAACAGACAGTTTTTGGAATGAAAGGTATCGAGGTCGGCATTGATATCCCCTACATTCGTCACAGTGGCGGCACGCTAGATGGCTTTATTCGCAACTGGCACAGTGCGCTGGGGCTATCTAACAGCGAACGCGACCAGTTCCAGGAAAATCAATTGCGATACGAATATATCAGTAACGGCACCACGCTTGTCCGTACAGTTGATTCAACAGACCGCATCGGAGATATTAGGCTCTCTGCCGCCTGGCAGTTAAGTTGTGACAGATCCCAAGAAAAACACTGCCGCGCACTACGGGCGAGCCTCAAACTCCCTACCGGCAAAGCAGATAAACTCAGCGGCAGTGGTGGCTTCAATCTCTCTCTCGCCCAGGCCACCACACGCACTTATCAGCGCTATACTTTTCACTATGGCGGTGGTCTGCAGCTCAATGGAGCGAGCGATCTGCTCAATGAGCAACAAAAAGATGTTGTCGTTTTTGCCAACGCAAGCATCAATTACCAGACTAAGCACTACCGCTGGATGGAGCTAAAGGCACAGCTGGATGGGCATAGCGCCTTTTATGATAGCGCACTCAGAAACCTCGGCGGTAATGCGCTACAGATCAACATCGGCGGCACTATCAACTTTTCCAGAAAAACAGCGCTGGATATCGCGATCACCGAAGATATCATCACCAGCACTATTCCTGATGTCGTCTTTCACCTTGCTCTGCGAATGGCGCACGAGTAGTAACGGCTAAAAATCGAGACTTAACTTAACGTTATAACTATTCACTCTGGCAAAATCAGCCTGCAGGGTTAGACTCATAATCGGCATAAGGCCTATTTTTAACCCGACGTTGCTGCGGGTCATCGAGTCATCATAGCGCTGCAGTGGTAAGAGTGTATTTTCACTCCCCTCCAGCCAGACCTGCCCCACCGAGGCGTAGGGTGTCAGGTTAGCGAAACCTTTACTGATGCCCACATCAACCCCGTAGGTTTTTACATCCAGATCATCAACACCATTTAGGCTGCTTGTATGGAGTGATAGTGAAACCGCGGGTAAAACAGTCGACCCTTCAACCAACGCCTTGCGCACTTCAGCCCCCATGATCTTGACGTTACTATCCGGTATGGCAGTGTAGTTGACACCGATATCAACACCAAAGGGCAACCCTTTACGCACAATCAGTTTGGGAATGAGCAGTGAAGATGGCGCACTGCCATCACTGACTACCTGATCCCACACGCGACTGTCCAGCTCAACACTGCCAATCACAACGCCCAGATCAAACCCCGTTACTCCCATCGACTCCGCCGGCGCTACCGCGTTATAGGCAACCGCTGTACCTAGCTCTTCTACCAGTGTATTAAATGCAGGCTGCCCAAAACCTGTCGGTAGTGCAATGTCACTATCGCCCGCGCGCGAAGGCAGGCTCACCACTAATAGAAACGCCAGAAGTAAAAACGTTGAAGTTCGCTTGATCATTTCCTGCTCTCCTTATCTGCTTGTGCGTAATTTCTGTTGAAAAACTGATCCCTGAAAAACCGACCATTGCGACCTTAGCAGCCACGACGGCGTTAATCTGTGAGCAGCCACGCATTTAAAGACAATGTCGCTATCCACCAGCACTTTGCCAGAACACTAAAGCGCCATGACTACGCAAGGTTTAAGCTGCCATCAAAAATTATTTAACCGCCACCGCGAGACGATATTCATGCGGTATCACGAGCTCGTCAGCCGTTTGATAAGGCGTTGCCAACGCGGCAAAGGCAGCCCGCACTTCAGCTAACTGCCCCGGTTGCAGGGCATCCAGCTGCTGTTTCATAATCGCGGAATCGACACAGTTCTGCCAGTAGGCATCAAAATCGGGAAAGCGGTATTCGAAGCGGTTGAGCTGCGTTTCGATATCGGAAAAACCCGCTTCGGCCAGTAGTGCCTCAAGCACCCCGCCACTCATCGAAGTGATTTTATCGACTGCCGGCTGTTCCGATGCTGGAATGCGCCCCTTAAAAACCTGCTGCGTCCAGTGAACGGTCGTCATCCCTTCCAACCTGTCCCACACGGCCAATGCACAGCGCCCACCCGGCTTTAGAACACGCTGCATCTGTTGCAGACCAGCTGCGGGATCACTAAACAGCATCACCCCAAAGCGGCAGCAGAGGCGATCAAAATGAGCGTCGGGAAACGACAGCGCCTCGGCTGCCATGGTCTGAAAGTGAAGATTATCCAGCCCTTGCTCGCGCGCCTTGCGCTCAGCCACCTGCGTCATCCCGTCGGCGGCGTCGGTGCCGGTAATCTTCACCAGCGGCTGTCGTTTTGCTAATGTGAGCGCAGGTTCGCCGGTACCGGAGGCGAGATCAAGAATATGTTCGCCTGGTTGCGTATCGAGTGCCGCCAGCAACGCATCTCCGACGGGAGCAATGTGCGGCGCCCACAGATCAAATTTCTCTGCCAGTGTATCCCAGTCGGGCTGGTTATCCTGTCGGCTCATTAAAACTCCCTTTTACAACGCATTAACGGTAACGGTTTAACAGGCTGTTAACGTATCGCCAACATCCGGTTGAGTGCCTCACGCGCCTCATCAGCTTCAGCCGCAGGCACGCTAATCTGATTAACGACATTGCCATCAACCAGATTTTCCAGCTGCCATAGCAGATGTTGCGGGTCGATACGAAACATTGTTGAACACATGCAGACCGTGGGTGACATAAAGTGTACCGACTTACCCTGGTGTTTATACTGTTCATGCAGGCGGGTGACAAGATTTAGTTCAGTCCCCACCAGCCAGCGTGTATCCGGCGCTGCATCGGCAATGGTGTTGATAATGTATTCGGTTGAGCCAACATAATCGGACTGCTGACACACCTCATAAGAAGACTCGGGATGCGAGATTACGTTGACATCGGGATAGCGCGCACGAAAACGGTCGATATGTTCCGGTTTAAACATCTGATGCACCGAGCAGAACCCTTTCCATAGAATCATCTTTGCGTTTTTCACCTGCTCTCTGGTCAATCCACCAAACGGCTGGTCAAAATCCCACACCACCATCTCATCTAATGGGATCCCCATCTTCGCTGCCGTGTTACGGCCCAGATGTTGATCCGGAAAAAAGAGGATCTTTTCGCGACGCTCAAACGACCACGATAAAATCTGCTGTGCGTTGGTTGAGGTGCAGACGATGCCGCCGTGACGACCACAAAAAGCCTTTAGATCGGCGGCGGAGTTGATATAGGTGACGGGGGTCACATGCTCGTCGGGATCCAGCACACGTGAGATCTCCTCCCACGCCTGCTCAACCCTGGTGAGATTCGCCATATCGGCCATCGAACAGCCGGCAGAGAGATCCGGTAACATCGCCACCTGTTCCGGACGCGACAGAATATCCGCCACCTCGGCCATAAAATGAACGCCACAGAAGATGATATAATCGGCCTTTGAATCTGCTGCCGCACGCGACAGCTTCAATGAGTCGCCGCTCACATCGGCGTGGCGGAACACCTCTTCACGCTGGTAGTGATGACCAAGAATAATCAGGTGCTCACCGAGCGCGGCTTTCGCCGCCTCAATGCGAGCCGCGCATTCATCATCGCTTAACCCTGTAAATTGCTGAATAGCAGCCGCAGTCGCAACCATCAACTAACGCCCCTCTACTTCTCTTCTGCCACAAGTGGTTTACGCAGGCGCACACCCAACTCCTTGAGCTGTGCATCGGCCACTGGCGATGGCGCATCGGTCAAGACACACGCCGCGCTCTGGGTCTTTGGAAAGGCGATCACTTCACGAATCGATGCCGCACCGGTCATCAACATCACCAGGCGGTCCAGACCAAAAGCAAGCCCGCCATGTGGCGGACAGCCATACTTCAGCGCATCCAGCAGAAAACCAAACTTCGCCTCCGCCTCTTCGTCACTAATGCCCAGCAGCTTCAACACCTCTGCCTGCATTTCGGCACTGTGGATACGGATCGAACCGCCACCCACTTCGGTGCCGTTCAGCACCAGATCATACGCCTGCGATTTGGCGTTCGCCGGGTCGGCTGCCAGCTGCGCTGCATTGTCCACTTTAGGACGGGTGAACGGGTGGTGAATCGAGTTCCAGCGACCGCTCTTTTCATCGCGCTCAAACATAGGAAAATCGACCACCCACACCGGACGCCAGCCGCGCTCAACCAGCCCGCGGTCATGCCCCAGTTTCACACGCAACGCACCGAGCGCCTCATTCACAATGGTTGCCCTGTCGGCACCAAAAAAGATCAGATCATCCGTCTGCGCGCCGGTACGTTCAATGATTGCGTTGACTGCTTCATCCGGCAGAAACTTAAGAATCGGCGACTGCAATCCTTCTCGACCCGCGGCAAGATCATTGATCTTGATATAGGCCAGCCCCTTTGCACCATAGATCGAAACATATTTGGTGTAATCGTCGATCTCTTTGCGCGATAGTTCACAACCGCCCGGCAGGCGCAGTGCAGCCACACGGCCGTTGGCATCTTTGGCCGGCCCGGAGAAGACCTTGAATTCGACGTTGGCCATCACATCACCAACATCGACCAGCTCTAACGGGATTCTTAAATCGGGGCGATCGATACCAAAACGCTCAATCGCTTCGTCATAGCTCATGCGTGGGAACGGATCATGCAACGGCACTTCAAGCACCCTGGCGAAGAGTTCGCGGATCATCTTCTCCATCAGGGTGATGATCTGCTCTTCATCCATAAACGAGGTCTCGATATCGAGCTGGGTAAATTCGGGCTGACGGTCGGCACGCAGATCTTCATCGCGAAAACAGCGCACAATCTGGTAATAGCGATCCATCCCCGAGACCATCAACAGCTGCTTAAAGAGTTGCGGTGACTGCGGCAACGCAAAAAATTCACCGGGATGGGTGCGGCTCGGCACCAGATAGTCACGCGCCCCTTCCGGAGTAGACTTGGTCAGGATCGGTGTTTCAATCTCCATAAAGCCGTTGTCATCAAGGAAACGGCGCATGGTGCTGGCGATCTGTGAACGTATCCGCATCCGCTGCAACATCTGCGGGCGGCGCAGATCGATATAACGATACTTCAATCGAATCTCTTCACCCACTTCACGTTCGTCATCAAGCGGGAATGGCGGTGTCTCAGCCGCATTTAAAATCTCAACACTGCGCCCCAGCACCTCAATCTTACCGGTTGCCATGTCGGGATTGATGGTGCCCTCCGGGCGATCGCGCACCAAGCCACGAATCTTCAACACATATTCGCTGCGCACACGCTCGGCAGTGGCAAAGGCCTCAACGGTGTCGGGGTCGACCACCACCTGCACCAGTCCTTCACGATCACGCAGATCGATAAAGATCACCCCGCCGTGGTCGCGGCGGCGATGTACCCAGCCACATAGTTCGATCTCCTGACCCAGGTGATCTTCATTAACCTGACCACAATAATGGCTGCGCATAATAACTCTAACCTTATAAATCTGAATTAATAATAAAAATAAAACGGCGTGGCGTGCTACAGCACACCAACGACAGGATTGTACACCGCTCGACGGCTGTGTATGACTACTTTATTTTTCCTTCCTGTCGTGCTTCTCTCCACGCAACGCATCGGAGAGCTCCTGCGTCGCCTCCTGAAGCAGCGGGTTTTCTTTACCACCCGGCACAATTACGCCGAGTGACATGATCATCTTCAACGCCTCATCAATGCTCATGTCGAGCACCTGCACATCCTCTTCCGGTACCATAATAAAAAAGCCGGAAGTTGGATTGGGGGTGGTCGGTACAAAGACGTTAATCACCTCTCTGCCCGATTTCTCCCTCACTTCAGCCACCGCATCACCAGTCTGAAAGGCGAGCGTATAGATCCCTTTACGCGGATATTCGATCAGCAACACCTTGCGAAACGACTTTCCCTGTGATGAAAATATCGTCACCGCGACCTGTTTCACACTGTGATAAATGGTGCGCACCAGCGGGATACGCCCCAGCAGCGACTCCCAGGCTGCAACCAGCTGCCGCCCAAAAAAGTTGGCGACGATGACCCCCGTGATCAGCACCACCAGCACCGCCAGCACAACACCCAATCCTGGAATATGAAACCCCAGCAACGTATCGGGATGGTACTCCATCGGAATAAAGACCAGCAGCTTATCCATAAAGTTAACCAGCAGGCGGATGACAAGCACCGTCACGCCCAGCGGCAACCAGACCAGCAACCCAGCTATCAGATAACGTTTAAGCATGATTATAAGCAGCCTGTGAAAATCGGCTCAGCCCCGCTCACCTCAGTCAAGACAGGGTGCACTGCAGGCAGGCGCGCCGCAGTCGGAGGCTTTATCTCGTTTCTCTTCGGCCTTCTGTTTGTTGCTACCCTTAAAATCGGTCTCGTACCAGCCACTGCCTTTCAGGCGAAAACCGGCGGCTGAGATCAACTTCTTCAACTCAGGCTTACCGCATTCAGGACACTCTTTTAGCGGATCATCACTCATTTTTTGCATCGCCTCCATCTTGTGATCGCAGGCTTTGCATGAATACTCATAAATAGGCATACCACTTCCTCTATTACTTCAATGACCTGTATCGATATTGTATCGATCGGGCAATATTTCAAAAACCGGCCATTCCCACAAACTAACCATGGGATAGAGCCGCGGCACATTATACACCGAATGCAGCGAAAATTGGCCTGCCAATCAGTGATCTGGTAGCTTGTGAGGATGAGACCTGCAAGTGATAGCGTACCCTCCGGCAGAAAACGCAACGACTGGAAGACCATCCGCACCCTGCTCCCCTACCTGTGGGAATTCCGCACACGGGTGGTGATAGCGCTCATCTGCCTGGTGCTGGCCAAAGTGGCGATTGTCGGTGTGCCACTGATGCTCAAGGCGATTGTCGATGCGCTCGACCCCAGCCAGGTCGATATTGTCACCCTGCCGCTCTTTCTGGTCCTTGGCTACGGCCTGCTGCGCATTGTCAGCGTGCTCTTTGGTGAGCTGCGCGATGCGGTCTTCGCCAAGGTGACGCAGCGATCGGTGCGTCGGGTCGCGCTCCAGGTGTTCCGCCATCTGCATGCGCTGAGTCTTAGTTTTCACCTCGACCGCCAGACCGGCGGGGTGTCGCGCGATATCGAACGCGGCAGCCGCGGTATCAGCTTTCTACTCAGCTTTCTGGTCTTCAACATCCTGCCGACACTGGTCGAGATTACACTGATCGCGCTGATCCTCTTTAGCAACTACAACATCTGGTTCGCGCTGGTGCCGTTTGCCACTGCTGTGGTCTACATCGCCTTTACCCTGATCGTGACCGAATGGCGCATGAAATACCGTCGCAAAATGAATGAGATGGACTCCAGAGCCAACACCCGCGCCATCGATAGCCTGATCAACTTCGAGACTGTCAAATATTTCGGCAACGAAGAGTATGAGGCTCACCGTTACGATGAAAACCTGCAGGTGTGGGAACGTGCTGCAGTTAAGAATCAGACCTCACTTGCGTCACTCAATGTCGGCCAGGGGGTGATCATCGCGGTCGGCATCACCATTCTGATGCTGCTCGCCAGCCAGGGGGTCGCCGATGGTGAACTGACCCTGGGTGACCTGGTGCTGGTCAACGCCTATCTATTGCAGATGTTCATTCCGATGAACTTCCTCGGTTTCGTCTATCGCGAGATTAAACACTCACTGGTCGATATGGAGCGGATGTTTGGCATCCTTGATGAACACAGAGCAGTGGAAGATAAAAGTGATGCGAAGGCACTTGAAGTGACCCACGGCGAAGTCCGCTTTGAACATGTCGTATTTAGCTATAATGATAGCCGTCAGATCCTCAATGATATCGACTTCACTATCCCCCCTGGTCAAAAGGTCGCGGTCGTCGGCGGCAGCGGCGGCGGTAAATCCACATTAGTGCGGCTACTGTTCCGTTTTTATGATGTACAAAGCGGCAGCATTAAGATTGACGGGCAGGATATTCGCGATGTCACTCAACAGAGCCTGCGCGAATCAATCGGCATCGTACCGCAGGACACCGTGCTGTTTAATGACACTATCTACTACAACATCGCCTACGCCAAACCGGATGCCACCAAAGCGGCAATCGAACACGCCGCCGAGATGGCACACCTTAAAGGCTTTATCGATTCACTCCCCGATGGCTATGACACCGTTGTCGGTGAACGCGGCCTAAAGGTCTCTGGCGGTGAAAAGCAGCGCATCGCCATCGCCCGCGCCATTCTCAAGAACCCACGCATTCTGGTTTTTGATGAGGCGACCTCGGCGCTCGATTCGGAATCGGAGAAGGCGATCCTTTCAGCGTTTAGTGAGGTTGCCACCGACCACACAACACTCGTTATCGCCCATCGCCTCTCGACAATTATCGATGCTGACCAGATTCTGGTTATGGATAAAGGAAGAATTGTTGAGCGTGGTACTCATCGAGAGCTGCTTGAAAGAGGAGACATTTATGCCGGAATGTGGGCGCTGCAACAGGAACAGAAATATAATAAATCGCTTTAACGGCTGGCTCTATTTTTCGTTGATTTGATAAAAGAGATCGCTGCTAAAATGCATACAAAGCCCGTACGGTAAAAAACTTATATCTCACTGCATCTTTAGTATTTAAACCACTTGCAATCTTTAACTTTATGATGGACAAGGCAACTAATGAGAGGTTCCTTAATGCTCGCCAGTCGTATATGCTGCCTGTGTGCAGAAGAGAGACAAGCACTTTCAATTCTAGAGACATAAGGAGCAGTCATGAAACGTTCTGTCGTTATAAGTTCTAGCATCGCCACCGCACTTTCCCTCATCTCAACATCTGTTTTTGCAAGCTTTCACGATCCATTGCCTGGTTCTGGTTCTGGTTCTGGGCCACCAGTATCGGTACCGGAACCCAGCGCCCTGTTACTCTTCGGTGCGGGCGTTGCAGCCATACTCTATTTTGCTGGAAAGTATAAAAAATAGGTGCCGTATAAAGCGCCTTTTGGCTCACTACACTGTAGTGGCACGGAGAGATAGCGGCGTTTATTTAACTAGACGGGCTAAAATATTTAGCCCGTTTTTTATTGCCTGTCAGCCGGACACATTACGGCCCTCAACACATATATGTGCCATGCCGTCTTTACTTGAGGAGGGCAATAAGGCGCTATTAACAGGGCGCTGCCCAGGCGCCACGACTACAGATCCCGAGCTAGCAGTTTACCGCCAGGTGTTCCAAACCACTCGTCGAACACCACGCTTCTCTTTTCTGAGACCACCTTAAATCCGTTGCGCTCAAATGCCCGCTGACCCGCTTCATTACCGATCAGACTCAGGATCTGTGCTCGTTTAAAGCCGCGCTGTCGCCCCTCTTCCAGGGTCTGTTCGAATAGCTGATCAATCAACCCCATACCGCGAAACTCAGGCAGGACAGCGACATTTTCTATTGCCCATATGTCAGGCAGGTCTTCAGGAAACCCAAGAGCTGTTACTGCAAGCCGCTCACGGATAGCGACCAGCCGTGTTTCAGAGTAGCCGAACACCTGTTTTGCAACAACGAGCTCCGGTTCTGCCATCGTAGAGGAGAGGGGCTCCGCTGGCACAAACCCGCACATCGCTGCGGCAGGTACACCATCTACCTCGGCAATCCAGAACTTTGAGAAATAAGACCACGGTAATACCGGTATTTGCGAAAGTGCGGCCAGTAAAATGCGGGTGCGTTTTTCTGATTCACCGTAGATGACACACCAGGGGCAGTCAGCGAGATGCGAGCGCGCAGCGGTATACATCACCCATGCAAGAAAGGGGATATCCTGTTGCTCTCCACGCCTGATCTTTACTGCCATATCTCTCCTTGTCGACAGACATTGAAACTTGACGGCAGACAGTCTCGAGTCCCCCGGTATACCGCTGGGTTTACAGTGTCGCCAGGCTATTATTCAATGTCTTACTCGGACGCATCACCCTGGTAACCAGATCAACATCTGGCTGATAGTAGCCGCCGATCACTACCACACGCCCCTGCACTCCATTTAACTCGGCAACGATTTTTTCCTCATTCGCGATGAGCGTTTCTGCAAACGGTTTAAAGCGCGCCTGTAAATCGGCATCATCTCGCTGCGCGGCGAGCGCCTGCGCCCAGTACATCGCGAGGTAGAAGTGGCTGCCGCGGTTATCCAGCTCACCCACTTTGCGTGACGGTGACCTGTTGTTGTCGAGAAGCTGCCCGGTCGCGCTATCAAGCGCATCCGCCAGTATCTGTGCCTTGCTGTTTTTAAAGGTGTTAGCCAGATGTTCCAGCGATGCTGCGAGCGCCAAAAATTCACCCAGCGAGTCCCAGCGCAGGTGGTTTTCAGCAAGCAGCTGCTGCACATGTTTCGGTGCAGAACCGCCCGCCCCTGTTTCAAACAGACCACCGCCATTCATCAGCGGTACAATCGATAACATCTTGGCCGAGGTGCCCAGCTCCAGAATCGGGAAGAGATCCGTGAGGTAATCACGCAGCACATTGCCCGTTACCGAGATGGTATCTTTGCCCGCTTTAACACGTTGCAAGGTAAAACGGGTTGCGTCGGTGGGTGCCATGATGTGAATCTCCAGCCCACTCGTGTCATGATCTTTAAGATAGCGGTTTACCTTTTTGATCAGCTCGGCATCATGCGCACGCTGTTGATCAAGCCAGAAAACAGCCGGTGTCGCAGAGGCCCGAGCACGGGTAACTGCAAGTTTTACCCAGTCCTGAATCGGCGCATCTTTTACCTGACACATACGGAAGATGTCTCCTTCCGCCACCATCTGTTCCATCAACACGTTGCCGCTACCATCAACGACACGCACACTGCCTTCAGCACTTATCTGAAAGGTCTTATCGTGAGAACCATACTCTTCCGCTTTTTGCGCCATCAGTCCGACATTCGGCACCGTCCCCATGGTGGTCGGATCAAACGCGCCGTGCGCTTTACAGAAATTAATGGTCTCTTCGTATAGCGTGGCGTAACAACGATCCGGGATCACCGCCAGGGTGTCCTGCAGCTTGCCCTCTTTATTCCACATCTTGCCAGAACTACGAATCATCGCCGGCATTGAGGCGTCGATAATGATATCACTCGGCACATGTAGATTGGTGATGCCTTTATCGGAATCGACCATCGCGATATCAGCACTCGCGGCCATCACAGCATCCAGATCAGCCTCTATCTCTGCCTGCTTCTGTGCGGGTAGTGTTTGAATCTTGTTATAGAGATCACCCAGACCGTTATTCACATTGACACCGAGCCTGGCGAGCGTAGTGGCATGTTTATCAAACACCTCCTTAAAGAAAACAGCCACGGCGTTGCCGAAGATGATCGGATCTGAGACCTTCATCATCGTCGCCTTCATGTGCAGCGAAAAGAGAATACCCTCTGCTTTAGCCTCGGCAATCGCCTCGGCCAGAAACTCTCGCAGGGCCTTCTGGCTCATCACCGCACTATCGATCACTTCACCCGCCAGCAGCGGTGAGCTTGATTTCAACTCAGTAACGGTTCCATCGGTGGCGACAAATTCGATCCTGAACGCTGCGGCCGTCGCCATCGTCAGCGACTTTTCAGAGCCGTAGAAATCCCCTGCCGACATATGCGCCACATGCGTCTTTGAATCAGACGCCCATGCCCCCATTGAGTGAGGATTCTTCTTCGCATAATTTTTCACCGATGCGGGTGCACGGCGGTCTGAATTACCTTCACGCAGCACCGGGTTTACGGCACTCCCCAGCACTCTGGCATAGTTTGCCTTAATCACCTCTTCTTCACCGTTCTGCGGGTTGGCCGGGTAAGCGGGTAGCGCATAACCGTGCGCCTGTAACTCTTCAATCGCGGCCATCAACTGCGGCACCGAGGCGCTAATATTGGGCAGCTTGATGATATTCGCTTCTGGCTTTTTTGCCAGCTCACCCAGTTCTGTGAGTGCATCACCGATACGCTGCCCTGGTTTCAGATGGTCGGGGAAGCTGGCAATGATACGTCCAGCAAGTGAGATATCACGCGTCTCAACCGCGACATCTGCAGCCGAAGAGAATGCTTCGACAACTGGAAGAAAGGAGTAAGTGGCCAACGCTGGTGCTTCGTCTGTCAGCGTATAGATGATCTTTGCCTTGTCTGTCATGAAAAGTCCTGATTTCTGGAGGGAGGTGTCTGAAAAGCGCCTATTTTAACTCAAAACCGATATGAAATCAGCGCGCCAGCTATCAGCCCCCCCTACACCGGCTATTTATCTGTATACACTACCAGGCAGCCCCATCTATTCACCCCATTCATCAGGGTAAATTAGTGATACCCTTACAAACACGCTACTATTCGAGTATATCTTTCATAAAACTTTATTCGCTGGAGTCTGTGCATGAATCTTGAAAAGGTCGTTTTCGCTTTTTTTATCCTGTTAGCGCTGACATTAAATTTTGGCTTTTTCCTTGGTGATATCGATGTACCGCACCACCACAGTGTTTATGAGTTGTTTGCTGCCATCGTCGTTAGCCTCATTGCCACGATTTTAAAATTTGGCGACCGGACGCACCTTGGCGCGCTACTGCTGGCAACCAGCCTGGTGGCCGATCTCCAGCTTATCCTCGCCGCTGTTGTCTGGGCCTTTGCTGAGCATATTACCGGTACCGGTATGACTCCTGCAGTGATGGCGGTCATCGTATCGCTCTCAGGTGGTGCGCTGCTCGCCAATATCACCTCCGTGCTGCTGCTTGTGGCCGAGACAATGACAGTGCGCTCTTAAATACAGCAGCGTGTAACGACCATGCAGAATATCGCCTTTCTTCTCCTGCGGCGGCTGCGCGCGCCACTGATCGTTCTGATCTGTGTCTACTCCATCTCGATGCTGGGGTTTGTTCTGATTCCCGGTATGGATGATCAGGGTCAGCCGTGGGATATGGATTTCTTTCACGCCTTCTATTTTGTCAGCTTTATGGGGTCAACGATCGGCTTTGGTGAAATCCCCTACCCCTTTACTGATGGTCAGCGTATGTGGGCCACCGTCACCATCTATAGTTCGGTTGTCGCCTGGCTCTTCGCAATCGGTTCTATGCTGGCAATTGTGCAGGACCCCGCCTTTCGTACCCTGCATCGGCAAAATAGATTTCGCCGCTCCATCTCTCGTCTCTCTACCCCTTTCTATCTTATCTGCGGCTACGGCGAGACCAGCAGCCTGCTGATTCGCGCCCTCAGCGAAGCGGGCATTCGCTCAGTGGTAATCGAATCCAACCAGGAGCGGCTAAACGCACTTGAGCTGGAGGACTACCCTATTCCGGTGCCCGGTCTGTGCGCCGATGTGTCACTCCCAGAGATCCTCATTCTGGGCGGCATCAAACATAAAAACTGCATCGGCTGCGTCGCCCTGACCGATCGGGATCCCATTAACCTCAAGGTAGCGCTAAGCAGCAAGCTGCTCAACCCGTCGTTAAAAGTGATCGCCCGTGCCGAAACCGAAGATGCAGAGCTCAACATCGCCTCCTTTGGTACCGACGAGATCATCAACCCTTTTGCAACCTTCGCTGGCCGACTCGCACTGGCACTTCACTCGCCATCAATGTTTGTTCTTTTCGAATGGATGACTGGTGTTCCAAATGAGCCGTTATGCAAACCACTCTATCCGCCACACGGCACCTGGATACTCTGCGGCTATGGGCGCTTCGGTAAAGCGGTTCACGAGAAACTCCGGGCCGAAGGTGTCTCAGCGACGATCATCGAAGAGAAACCTGAAATGACCGAAGCGCCACAAGGTACAGTAGTCGGGCGCGGTACCGAGGCGAGCACCCTGCTGGAAGCCAATATTGGGGAGGCGGTAGGGATTGTGGCGGGCACCGACGACGACAGCAACAACCTCTCGATTGTGATGACCGCCCGTGAACTCAACCCCAGCCTTTTTATTGTGGCGCGCAAAAATAGCCGCGCCAACGCCGCAATCTTTCAGGCAGCCAGGGCTAACCTGACGATGCAGCGCGGCAGCGTGATTGCACACAAGATCTTTGCCCTGATCACCACCCCATTACTGGCTGAATTTCTGCGCCTGGCAATCAAGGAAAATAATGCATGGGCCGAGGCGTTAATCAAACGCGTGAGCGCCATTGCCGATGATGTGGCACCTCAAATATGGACGGTAATTATTAACGATAAAGATGCGCCAGCCTTCAACCGTGCGCTCGCCAGCGGCAGCCAGCCCTCTATCAAAGCGCTCTATGTTCACCCCCGTTATCGCGAAAAGAGCCTGCCCATTTTCCCGCTGTTACTTAAGCGTAAAGATAGTGAAATCCTGCTCCCCGATGAAACAACCCCGCTTGCACAGGATGACCAGTTGCTACTGTGCGGACAGCACGACATCCGCTCTCAGATGGAGTGGGTGTTAAATAATGATGAGGTATTCCACTACATCCACACCGGCGAAGAGCGCGCCCAGGGGTGGCTGTGGCAGAAATTTGTAGCTAAAAAAGCTAATCGCAATAAGTGATAGCGAACAACGGTTCAACATCATTAAGGGGGAGGGGGGAACAGATGCTGCTGGCATCACAACACAAACCCGCTACCGATCTTGACAGTCACCCCTTGAACGACTGCCGACAGCACTTATAATCAATCTTATGGCGACAACCAGTCTCACTGATTTTAGATTCCCATGGCGAGAGGGGAATCAGTTTCGTCTGCTGCTCAACGGTGATCAGTTCTTCCCGGTGATGTTAAACGCTATCGATCGCGCCAACACCTACATCGCTCTTAATATGTACCTGATGAGCTCAGGGGTGGTGGCCGACCGCTTTATCGACGCCCTGCAGCGCGCGGCACAACGGGGTGTTTCTATCTATATTATTCTCGATGGCTACGGGGCGAGTGGCTTGAATAAAAAGGACCGTGAGCGACTCAACCATAAAAACATTCATCTCGCCTTTTATAACCCCATTCGCTACGGTCACTGGTTTAACAATTTCTTCCGTGATCACCGCAAACTACTATTAGTAGATGGAAAACTTGCTTTTGCTGGTGGTGTTGGCATTACTGATGACTTCTCCCCGACTGAAAATCCAGCACATTATTGGCGTGAAACTGTTATTGAGATCAAAGGGCCCTGTGTTGATGACTGGCGTAGCCTGTTTATTGAGAGCTGGCCAGTGCAGGGCAGTATGCCGGTGCTGCCCTCCTCTCCACTGCCCTATCAGGATCAGAGCTCAGATAGCGGAGGAACCCTCGGCCAGCTGGGGCGCGTCACCCGTTCACAGGCAACTACCAGCCAGGAGATCCGACGTTCAGTTAATCGCCATCTGCATGCGGCTGAACACCGTATATGGATTGCGACTGCCTATTTTGTCCCCTCATGGCGGATGCAGCGAGCACTACGCAAGGCTGCCCAACGCGGTATTGATGTCCGCCTGCTGCTACCGGGAGAACATACCGACCATCCGGCAATTCGCCACGCGGGCCGCCGCTTTTACTACAAGTTGCTGCTCAGCGGGGTACGTATCTTTGAGTATCAACCCCGCTTCACCCACAGCAAGATCATGCTATGTGACCAGTGGAGCACCATCGGCTCGAGTAACTTTGACCGCTGGAACCTGGTGTGGAATCTCGAGGCCAACCAGGAAATTGATGATGAAGCGTTTGCCAGGTCGGTTAAACAGCTTTTCAATGACGATTTCAAAGCGTGCGAGGAGATAGCGCTTAAGGCGTGGTGCGAGCGCCCCTGGCACCGGCGCTGTCTTGAGTGGTACTGGGGGTGGATTGATGCGCTACTGTATCGCTTTAGTCTACACTGGCGCCGGCGGCAGCGTGCCCGTCGTCGTGCTGAACAGCAAAATAGCAACCAGGGCGGATGAGCATAAGAGCCAGACCAGGCTCTCTTAATAATTAAATAGAACCCCCAGGTTAACGCCCCCTAGCGTAAACTGATCCTTATCAAGATAGCTCATATACTCAATGTTCAGCGATCTGTTTTTCATTATCTCTATCGCTGCTCCGAAGCCGTAAGAGAGACCATTTTCAGTATCGTTGCCGCTCAAACTGGAAACACCATATTTTGCCGTCGTAAGGCCAAATGAGATATCGGCATCAACACTCGAATAGCCAAGCAGGCCATACAGATCCAATCGATCGGTAACAGAAAGATTGCCAACGGCATAAACAGCAAAAAGATTCTTGATGTCATATCCAATATTTCCACTATAAGCGCCGAGCAGGGTACTGTTGCCACTAGTCGTGATTGCATCGTCTGAAAAACCGAACCCCAAACGCGCTTCTATCGCCAGGTATCGGTTAATAAACGACCCCATGCGCGCAACAAGTGCTGTAGGCTTAAACTCCAGAGACTCCCCCAGGCTTGTATCTTCGTAGGTGATAGCGCTGTAGTGAAGAGCGAAGTAATCCCGGTTATCAGCGGCAGCAACCGTATTAGCAGCGCCACTCAATAACAGGAACACGGTGCAAATGGCCCTGGTATACATCAACAAACCTCCCCCCCTCTCGGTCACAAAGTTGCCGAAAAACAAATATACCAGCCAGTATCTAATTTATCGAACATTTTAAAAAACTGGCTGCCGTTGCAGACGGCGCCCCCGCCAACCACAACAGAATATTTAATAGGGACGGTTACGGATATGCAACCGATAAAGCAGGCGAGAAAATAGCTGGCCAAGCACTACAAAGAGAACCACCAACAAAATAATTTCGTGCCACGCCAGCGCCAGCGGTGACTGTAGTAACAACAGCGGTAACAGCGCTTCTGGAACCTGATCCAGCCCCAGCGCCCTGCCACTGGGCTCGATACCAGAACGGCGCTTGATAAAGCTGGAGAGGAGATCGCCACACATTGCATAGAACGCAAACAACAGCCCAAGCTGCCAGGGAAGCGCTAGCAGTAGTGCAAACAACGAGGTCAGTAGCAGTGAAGAGAAGATGCCACGCCATGTTTTACTGTGACCCAGTAACGGCCGTCCATCAAGGAACAGACAGGCGTGATCAACCGGCCAGGCCAGTCGTCCAGCCAATAACAGGCGTGCCACAATCGGGGCGCCATTAGCGACAAATAAAAGTAGCAGGGCTTGTGCAAACATCATAATATGAATCGTGCATAGGTCTCAGGTAATTTCGACTTGCAATGACAACGATGGGAGTAAGCTTATCATGACAACTGACATACCCCCTTACAAGAAGATCGTGGTTGCGATCGATTTCTCAACTTCATCAAAACATGTTGCTGCTCGTGCGCTTGATATCGCAGGAAAAAACAGCGCTGAAATAACACTGCTGCACGCTGTGGAATACCTCTCACCACTCGCCTTTGGTGATGAACTCATCCCCTCGCCAGACTGGCTACTGGTTGAAGAGCAATTAATGAAACAGGGTGAGAGCTCCTTGCTCGCATTTGCCAAAGAGGTGGGGGTGGATGAGGCTACCAGAGTGGTGCCCTACGGCCCAGCCAGCCATGAGATCGTGACAGCGGCAAACGAGCAGAGTGCTGATTTGATTATTATGGGTGCACATGGCCGACGCGGGTTGCAGCGGTTACTCGGTTCTACTGCCAGCAGCGTCATCAACCATGCAGCGTGTGATGTACTTGCGGTCAGGCTTGAGTCGTAAACGGGATCACAACACATTTCATCCTGAAATGGGCGCTCAGTCCTTATTTAGCCGTACTGTTACCCTGATAGCGTGCCCGTTCAACCACAGATAACACCGCATCAGCCGCTTTCTTGCTGGCGTTCTGTCTGAGGGCATGATGCACTTCAGTGAATTGTTGCTGCAAATCAGCTACCTTCCGGGGATCATCCAGGTAGGCCAGCACAGCCTGACTCAGGCGCTCCGGTGTCACCTCATCTTGAATAATTTCAGGAATGAGACGTTTTCCAAGTAGCAAGTTAGGCAGTGAATAATTATCGACCTTCAATAACTGCATCGCCAGCCAGTAGGAAAAAGGTTTCAGGCGGTAAGCCACCACCATCGGCTTTTTCAACAACATCCCTTCAAGCGTTGCTGTACCACTCGCCAGCAGCACAACGTCGGCTGCTGCCATCGCTTCGCGTGACTGGCCATCAATCACCGTTATCGGTAGATGTGGCGCACTGGCCTGCAACGCCTGTTCAAATAGTGCGCGCGTTTCACGGTTAGCAAAAGGGGCAACAAAATGCAGCCCGGGACGCTGCTCAAGAGAGCACGCCGCAGCCTGGACAAAATAGTCGGAGAGGCGCGACACCTCACCCATGCGACTTCCCGGCAGCAGCGCAATAATCTGCTTATCCAGAGGCAACCCTAGCGCGGCACGTGCCGCCTGACTATCAGACTGCAGCGGAATCATATCAGCCAGCGGGTGACCGACAAATCGAACCGGCACGTTATGCTCTTCATAAAATTCTGCTTCAAACGGGAAAAGCGTCACCATCAGATCAATCGCACGTGCAATCTTTGGCAGACGGTACTGGCGCCACGCCCACACCGACGGGCTAACGTAATGCACTGTGGGAATATTGCGCTTACGCAGGCGTGTCTCCAGCCCTATGTTGAAATCGGGTGCATCGATGCCAATAAAAAGATCGGGCGGATCATTGATCAACTTACGTGCGAGCCCGGCACGGATTGAGCGTAATTCCATATACTGCCCGATACCGATCAACCCCATCACAGCAAGCTTTTCAGACGGGTAGAGCGCATCACACCCCTGTTCGATCATTTTCGGCCCGGCAATCCCTTCAAAGCGGGCCTCAGGCAGACGCCGTTTGATCGCCTGCATCAACCCCGCACCCAGCAGGTCGCCAGAGGCCTCCCCTGCAACAATCCCTATACGCACGGTTCTGTTCTCTCAGGGCCGTCTAACGCACAATGCCGCGCTGTGACTTTTCAATAAAGTCAGCCAGCAGGATAATGTCGTCAGAATCGGGGTTCAGTGCACGCATCTGCTGCGACGCCTGCTCGATGGTCATCCCGCTTTTGTAGATGAGCTTATAGGCACGGCGCAAATCACGAATAGTTTCAGTGTTAAAACCACGTCGCTTTAACCCTTCGACATTAAGGCCAAACGGTTTTGCCATATGGCCGGAGACCAGTACAAAGGGGGGAACATCTTTGGGGAGCACGCTGCCCATCGCGGTGAAGGCGTGCGATCCAATCACACAAAACTGATGCACCAGTGTATACCCCCCCAGAATCGCGTAATCGTCCACAGTCACATGACCCGCCAGCGCAACATTATTAGCCAGGATCGTGTTATTTTTTATAATACAGTCATGTGCAACATGCACGTAGGCCATAATCAGGTTATCGTTTCCGATAGCAGTAACACCAAGGTCCTGTGCCGTTCCACGGTTGAGGGTACAGCCTTCTCGAATCACATTGTTGTCACCGATCTCAAGGCGAGTTGCTTCGCCCTGATATTTTTTATCCTGGGGATCTTCGCCGATAGAGGCAAACTGGAAAATCTGGTTGTCCCTTCCAATCGTCGTCGGCCCTTTCACGACAACATGAGAACCGATAACAGTGCCGTGACCAATCTCAACATCAGGCCCGATAAGTGAAAAAGGACCAATCGCCACATCATCTGCAATGCGCGCGGCAGGGTCTATAATGGCAGTGCTATGAATCATATTATTTATGACATACGGCTTTATGATACGGGCTGTACAGAGCAGGTGATTTCAGCACTCGCCACGACATTTCCCTCGACAAACGCTTTGGCATCAAATTTCCAGATACTGCGTTTATTACGCAGCAGTTCAGTTTTTAATATTAACTGATCACCCGGCGCTACCGGTTTTTTAAAGCGGGCATTATCGATCCCCACCAGATAATAGAGCGTATCACCAGTCGGCTGGTCACTCATACTCTTCGCAGTCAGGATAGCCGTTGCCTGGGCCAGCGCCTCAAGTAACAGAACCCCCGGCATCACTGGCTTAACGGGGAAGTGACCCGGAAAAAAGGGTTCGTTAATGGTGACATTCTTAAGTGCTGTAAGGGTCTCGCCAGGCAGACATTCAGTCACTCTATCGACCAGCAAAAATGGGTAGCGATGTGGCAGGTGCTGCATGATCTGATGAATATCCATCGAACCAACCTCAACCTGCCCTGTTCTCTCCTGCGTCATCTCTTCTACTCTACCTTTTTACCATCAGTCATCATTAGATAATTCGTGGACCATTTTCTCAAGCGCTTTGATACGCCGCGCCATCTCATCTAGCTGTTTCATTCGTACAAAATTCCTACGCCAGTGAGCATTAGGCTCAAGCGGCGCTCCTGACGAATAAAAACCAGCCTCATGAATCGACTGACTAACAAATGTCTTGGCACTGATCTGTACACCATCTGCTATCGTTAAATGGCCAACGATACCGACATGCCCGCCAATCGCACAGTGGCTACCGATACGTGTGCTACCCGCAACGCCACTACAGCCTGCTATCGCGGTGTGCTCTCCAATATGCACATTGTGAGCGATCTGGATCTGGTTATCCAGCTTTACCCCGTTTTCGATCACCGTTGCACTCAATGCACCGCGATCTATAGTCGTGCTGGCACCCACCTCTACATCATCACCCAACTCCACACCGCCTACCTGTGGAATCCTGACCCATCGCCCCTGGTCATTGGCATAACCAAAGCCGTCGCTACCGATCACCGCCCCCGACTGGATAATACAACGCTCTCCAAGTGAGGCGTGGCCATGAATGGTCACGTTGGCCATCAGGCGGCTATCTCGCCCAACTGTCACATCACGATCGAGCACACAGCCAGCCGCAATCTGTACATTGGCAGCTACCGCAACACCCGGGCCAATCACACAGTGGGCATCGACCCACGCCGAGGGATCCACCTGAGCACGCTCATCCACCAGTGCCGTGGGGTGAATACCACCCACGAGGCTATCATCGGGGTAAAGTAGCTGCGCAGCACGCGCGTAGGTCAGATAGGGATCTTTTGCGATCAACGTATTAACAGGACATGCGTCCCGATCCTGCGCTGCAACGATCACCACCGATGCCGCGGTAGTAGCCAGGTCTGGGCGGTATTTTGAGCTCGCCAGGAAACTCAGTTCGCCCTCGGTCGCATCCTGCAATGTTGCGACACCTGATATCTGACAGGTGGCGTCGCCATCGAATTCACATCCCAGCCGGGATGCCAGTTGCGCCAGTGTGATTCCCAACGGGGCAGACCCTGTCTATTGCTTTGCCAGCGTTTTCAGCCTGGCGAGTACCTGTGAAGTGATCTCCAGTTCAGTGTTTGCGTAAGCGATACCCTCAAAAAAGATCAGGTCAAACTCCCCCTCTCTACCAACCTTATCGATCACGTCCTTAATAAATTCCTGCACCTTGGCAATCTCTTCGTTACGGCGACGGTTGAGATCTTCACGAAACTCTTCCTGACCACGGCGCATATCACGTGCAATGTCTAACAGTTCATTATCGATCTTTTTACGCTCACTTTCACTCATCACCATGCCGTCGCGTCTGAGACGATCTTCGAGCGCTTTGGCTTTTTTCTGCTGCTCCAGCAACGCCTTTTCTCGCCCCGAAAACTCCTCGCGCAACATCACCTCTGCCTGTGCAGCCTGCGGTGCATCCTGAAAAAGCCTCACGGCATCGACATAACCCAGCTTAAGGTCCGCGGCAGCCACTGGTAATGCCATCAACAGCGATGCAACCCCGACTGAAACCATTTTAATTATTTTATTCAAGTCTCAACCCCGATTTTCAAAAGCCTAGAAGAAAAACGAACCCAGCGTAAACTGGAAGCGTTCAAGTTTATCACCCTCTTTATCATTCAGAGGAAAAGCGTAACTAAATGTTAACGGTGCAATAGGCGACATCCAGATTAAAGCAATGCCGGTTGACGACCTCAACTCCGCTGAATCATATCCGTTGCCATCAGTGAATACATTACCAATATCATAGAAACCACTCAAGCGTAACGAGCGATTATCCTCAGCCACAAACGGCATCGGGACAATCAGCTCAAGATTACCCACCACTTTCAGCGCCCCACCAAGCGAAAGGTTCCCCTCTTGCGGCCCCAGTGAATTCCCTCTGAAACCTCGTACCGAACTGCTACCGCCGGCGTAATAGTACTCAAAAAAGGGTAAACGTGTTGTACGTGAGTAACTGTCGCCGTATCCCAGCGCCCCTTTCATCAGAAGGGTCAGTTTTTGAGTGATTGGCTGAAATTTCATGGCACGAAAATCGACTTTGTAATACTCCAGCCCGCTCCCTGGCAGCGCCAGCGTGCTATTCAGGCTCACCAAGAGGCCGTTATTTGCAAAGATCGTTCGATCGCGAGTGTCATGAGTCCACCCCAACGTTAACTTGTAGATATTGAACTGGTCCGTATTGGCATCAAGAAAATCACGGATAGATTGTGGCGTCAGTGTTGATGTGAAAATCTGCGTATTTTCATAGGCCAATCCTAAAGAGGCGCGGTTATATTCACTTAATGGAAAACCATAATTGACCCCGAGACTGTATTGATCGGATGTGTACGCAGCAATATTGGCCCGTGCAGCATCCGTTTTCCGATAGGAGAGGTTAAAACCACGGCTAACACCATTGATAGTGTAATAGGGATTACTGTACGAGAAGCTATAGACCGAATTTACATCACTGTTATTGATGTTGGTCGTGATACGTTTACCGCTGCCCAGAAAATTGTCCTGGCTCACACTGGCATTGATCAGCAATCCCTGTGTCTGGGAGAAGCCGACACCTGCCGTCAAAGAGCCGGAGGCGCGCTCATCTAACGAGAGAGCGATATCAACCTGATCGGTAACACCGGCAACAGCGGGGGTTTCGATATTGATATTCTCAAAAAAACCAAGTCGCTGTATACGTACCCGGGTACGATCAATCTGCCCAGTCGAGATCCAGCCACCTTCCATCTGGCGGAACTCACGTCGCACCACCTCATCTTTCGTGCTCTTGTTGCCACTGATATTGATTCGGCGAACATAGACACGACGCCCTGGATCGATAAAGAAGGTCAGCGAAACCAGGCGATTCTCTTTATCCACCTCAGGGATCGCATTGATATTTGAAAAGGCAAAACCTTCCTCGCCCAGACGCTCATTTAGCGCTTCTGTACTGGCAGTCACCTTGCTACGTGAAAAGACCTCGCCCTCAGCCAGCGTCACCAGCGCCCTTAGCTCTTCCTCGGGCAAGATGAGGTCACCCGCCAGTTTGATCGCTTTAATCGAGTACTGCTGCTCTTCCGAGACATTAATGGCGATAAAAATATCCTGCTTGTCCGGGGTGATCGTCACCTGCGTCGAGTCGATGTTAAAGTTAATATAGCCGCGATCAAGATAGTATGAGCGCAGTGACTCAAGGTCAGCCCCCAACTTAAAACGGGAGTATTGCTCGCCCCCAAAAAAGATTCCCGGCGAATCGAGCTGAAACTTGCTACGCAGTGTCTCATCGGTATAAGCGTGGTTACCCACCAGGTTGATCTGTTTAATGGTGGCGACATCACCTTCATTAATGTCGATGTCGATCTCAACCCGGCCATCGTCAAGTGAGACCACCTCTGATTCGATCTTAACGCCATACTTGCCCTGATTGAAATATTGACGCTCAAGCTCACGCACCACTTTATCCAGTGCGGAGCGATCGAAGACTCGTCCACTGGCAAGTCCAATACGCTCCAGCGCATCGTTGAGCGCTTCTGTCTCAATATCTTCATTGCCATCGATTTCGATACTCGCAATCGCGGGTCGTTCACGCACCTCAATCACCACGATATCACCACGCGCAGCGACCGTCACATCATCAAAAAAACCGGTTTTGAAAAGTGCCTTAATAATATTATCGCTGCGCTCATCATCCAGCTGTTCGCCAACATTGAGCGGTAGATAATTTAACACGGTACCGAGTGAAATACGCTCCAGCCCGCGCACTTCCACATCCTGCACGGTAAACGGTGAAAAGGCCGATGCAACGCTACAGCTGAGACTGCCCACCAATAAAAGTACGCCTGCGCGTAACATCAGTTTCATCTGTACCATCTGAGAAAATTCCACTCGCTAACCTACTAGCCGCTCAATGTCGTTATAGAACGCAACAATCATCACCAGCACCAGCAACACAATCCCGACCTGCTGCCCCACCACCTGAACCTCTTCAGAGACTTCACTCCCTTTGATCCACTCAATCAGGTAATAGAAAAGATGGCCGCCATCGAGCATGGGGATCGGCAACAGATTCAACACACCCAGGCTTATGCTAATCAATGCCAGAAAACCGGCAAAGGCGACAAAACCGATCCCCGCTGACGAACCCGCATACTGTGCGATGCTGATCGGGCCGCTGAGGTTTTCAACCGAGACGTTTCCAATCACCATATTACCGAGCATTCTTAACGTCAGCAGCGACATCTCCCAGGTCTTGTCCAGCGCCGCTGGCAGGGCCGCAAAGAAGGAGTAGCGCTCAACGGCATTAAACTGCTCAAACAGCGCCTCAGGATACGCGACTGTCGCGCCAATTCGACCAATCACCCCCGCTTTGGTTTCCAGTCGCGCCGGGCGCAGCTCAACCGTGACCACTCGCCCAGCACGCTCCAGCTCCACCTGCAGATTGACCTCCGGATTTTCTCTGACTGTATGCACCCACGTCTCCCAGTCTTCAATCGGCTGGCCATCGACACTCAACAGTAAGTCACCGGCAAGAATGCCCGCTTGCTCCGCCGCCCCGCCGGGTGTCACCTGGCCTATCAGTGCTGGAATTTTTGGGCGCATGATATTAATGCCGAGGCTCTCAAGCAGGTTTTTGCGCTCCAGCTCCAGCCCCGGCGTCGAAAAATCAAGCAGTCGTGTTTTACTCACCACGCCATCTTCCAGCACGCGCACCTTGACCACCTCCGCGTCGAGGCTGTGGTCCAGCAGCGCCATACCGGCCGCCCCCCAGGTTACTGTTCTGGTATCGCCAACCTGCGTAATGACATCACCGTACTGAAAACCGCCGGCTGCTGCGATACTCCCCTCATTGACTTCACCTACGACAGGTTTTACACCGCTAACCCCGATCACCAGGATCAACCAGTAGATGGCGATCGCGAGAATAAAATTAAAGATCGGCCCGGCAGCTACAATTGCGGTCCGTTTCCCGAGTGATTTGCGATTAAAGGTGCGATCAAGTTCTGCTGGATCGACATCGCCTTCCCGCTCATCAAGCATCTGCACGTAGCCACCCAGTGGCAGCATTGCGATCACATACTCGGTTTCATCGTTGGCACGTCGCCAGCTAAAGAGTGGTTTACCAAAGCCGACTGAAAAACGGATCACCTTCACGCCCATCTTGCGTGCCACCCAGAAATGGCCGAATTCATGCACCGTGATCAGTAGACCCAGTGCAATGATAAAAAAGAAGACCGATGACAGCACAGAACTCATCATTTTATTTTCAATCCACTAACATGGCGTTGTGCGACTTCACGGGCGTCAGCATCGGCCTGCAAAACAGTCGCCAGCGTGGTCGCCACTTGCGCACTAACATCGGCCAGCGTCGCCTCAATCACACGGCTAATATCGGTAAATCTGAGTCGCTCCGCCAGAAATGCCTCCACCGCAATCTCATTGGCAGCATTGAGAACTGCTGCGGCAGTCCCCCCCTGTTCAGCCACCTCACGCGCCAGTCGCAGGCAGGGGAAGCGGGCATCATCCGGGCGTTCAAAATCGAGACGCGCGACATCAAACAGATTCAGACGCTCAACGCCCGATGACATCCGTTGCGGCCACGCCATCGCATGTGCAATTGGAATCCGCATATCAGGGCTGCCCATCTGCGCCAGTACCGAGCCGTCGATATATTCCACCATCGAGTGGATGATGCTTTGCGGATGAACCACAATCTGAATCTTCTCTGCTGGTGCGGCAAAAATCCAGCACGCCTCAATCAGCTCCAGCCCTTTATTCATCATCGTTGCCGAATCAACCGAGATCTTGCGCCCCATGACCCAGTTGGGATGGGCGCACGCCTGCGCGGGGGTGACATCGACAAGCGCCTCCGGGGCGACCGTTCGAAAGGGCCCACCAGAACCTGTTAATAATATCTGTTCGATACCACCGCTCTCAAAACCATTAAAACGGGGCGGCATGCATTGAAAAATCGCGTTATGTTCGCTATCGATCGGCAACAGTGCTGCGCCATGTTCGCGCACGGCATCCATAAAGAGATGTCCCGACATCACCAGCGCCTCTTTATTGGCGAGCAACACCCGCTTGCCGGCACGTGCTGCCGCCAGCGTTGGCAGCAGACCGGCCGCACCGACAATCGCCGCCATCACCTGCTCGCACTGCGCTAATGTGGCAACCTTCTCAAGCCCTTCGGCACCGCCCAGTACCTGTGTCATTAGCCCTGCAAGCTGAATCTTTTGCTGCAGCTGCTCCGCCGCATCTGCATCACACATCACCGCATAATCGGGATGGTGGGCTACGCACTGTTCAAATAGACGCTCGACATTGCGATTAGCGGTCAGCGCAACAGCCCGGTACTGCGTGGGGTGCTGTGCAATCACATCCAGTGTATTAACGCCAATTGAACCGGTCGAGCCGAGTACCGTAACACCTATCATGCGCGGATACCGAGGAGTGAAATGCCAAGTGCAAAGAGCGGTGCAGCCGCGGTGAGGCTATCGATACGGTCAAGTACGCCACCGTGGCCAGGCAGCAGCGTGCCGCTATCTTTGACCCCAGCACGCCGTTTCATCAAACTCTCCATCAGGTCACCTACAATAGAAAATGCGACCGTGACCAGTGCCAGCATCACTAAAGCAAACAGCGCCACGCCGCTCACATCAAGCAGTATGCCACCAACAAGCGCCACCACCACTGTCATCGCCATCGCGCCGGCAACCCCCTCCCAGCTTTTGCCCGGGCTGACCTGTGGAGCCAGTTTGTGTTTACCAAAAGCGCGCCCGGCAAAGTAGGCACCGGTATCTGCACCCCAGATCAAAAACAGCAGCAGCAGCAGCCAGTAGGGCGAAATGGAGTGCAGCACCACCATTGCAATCCAGGTCGGCACCAACAGCACCACGCCGATCGCAGGCAGTGCAGCGAGTGGAAACTGTGTCGTGGTCGCCGCGTGCGCTCCGCTCAACACATGTGCGCTAAAACGCTGTATCAGCCTCAGCGCGTAACCCCACCACAATACAGATGCGGTGAGTAGCAGATAAAAAAGCGGGGCGTGCTGACTCACCCAGGCGCTCACCACCATTAACACCCAGATCAGAGCAACAAATTTATATTTACCGATCGGTGCAGGCGCCCCCATCAAGCGCGTCCATTCAACGGCACCCACGGTCACCATCACGGCAAAGAGTAACGAGACATAGGTGGTCGGCAAGGCGATCACACCCCAGACAAACAGCGATGCCAGAACCGATGCGGTGATGACTCGCTGCTTAAGCATCCCGTTCCTGCTCCACCTGTTCGCCAGTGCGTCCAAAACGGCGTTGACGCTTACGAAAAGAGTTCAGTGCCGCATCGAATGCATCGCCATCAAAGTCAGGCCACAACGTTTCAGTAAAATACATTTCACAGTAGGCGAGCTGCCACAGCAGAAAGTTGCTCACACGCTCCTCACCACCGGTACGAATAAAAAGATCCGGTTCCGGGATGCCGTAAAGAGAGAGGTGACGATTAAGGGCCTCTTCATCGATCTGCGATGGATCAAGCTCGCCAGCAGCCACCTCTTCTGCCAGCGTGCGGGTTGCCTGAACAATATCCCAACGCCCGCCGTAGTTGGCAGCAATGACTAGTTTCAGACCACTATTGCCGCTAGTGGTCGCCTCAGCGCTGGCAATTTCCTGCTGTAGTGCTTCAGGAAATGCGCTGCGATCACCCACGATCTTCAGCACAACATTATTTTCGTTCAGGCGTTTTACCTCACGCTTCAGTGCTGTCACAAACAGCTCCAGCAACAGGTTCACCTCTTTTTCAGGGCGACGCCAGTTTTCGCTGCTGAAGGCAAACAGGGTAAGAACTTCGATCTGCTTTTCGGCACAGTGACGCACCATTGTGCGTACTGTCTCGACGCCTGCTTTATGGCCAACAATACGCGGCATAAAGCGTTTTTTTGCCCAACGGCCATTGCCATCCATAATGATGGCAACATGCCGTGGCAGCGCGCCGTGGTAGTCAGTTATCGGAACATCTTCGGTTTTTCTAGCGGGCATTATCAGAGTGCGTTAGTAGTGAAAAAGCTGGTTCCAGTTATGATGAAAACCACATGACGTCAGACCTAATCCGAATCAATCGAACCAGGGGCTGTTCTCAATGAGAATGAGCACACCCTAGATCTCCATCAGCTCTTTTTCTTTTACTGTCAGCAATGCCTCCACCTCAGCGACAAAACGATCCGTCAGTTTCTGTATCCCTTCCTCAGCACCACGCTCCTCATCCTCAGTGATCTCTTTCTCTTTTAGCAGCTCTTTAAAGTCACTGTTGGCATCACGTCGAATGTTTCGGATCGCAATACGCCCGTTCTCTGCCTCAGCGCGAGCAACTTTGATCATATCCTTACGGCGCTCTTCGGTAAGCGGCGGAATGCTGATTCGGATGGTGGTACCAGCAGTAGAGGGATTCAAACCAAGATCTGAGCGCATGATCGCCTTTTCAATCACCGGCACCAGCTCCTTTTCCCAGGGGCTGATAGTCAATGTGCGCGCCTCAGAAACTGACACGTTTGCACATTGACTCAACGGCACATCATTACCGTAATAGGGGACTTTAATATGATCCAGCAGGCTTGCATTGGCTCGCCCGGTACGCATTTTGGCAAATGCAAGTTTTAGTGATTCGATGCTCTTTCCCATCCGAATCTCAGCATCTTTGGTAATATCATTGATCATGCGCCATCTCCGTTATACACCAGCGTCCCTTCTGTTTCACTCATCACAACATCTCTCAATGCGCCCTGTTTCGTGATATCAAACACCCTTAATGGCATGTTGTTATCACGACACAGTACGATCGCCGTGGCATCCATCACCATCAATTTCCGGTGTAACACCTCATCGTAGGTGAGCTTGTTATAGCGCACTGCATCCGGGTTTTTCATCGGGTCATCTGAATAGATTCCATCGACCTTGGTCGCCTTCAGTACCGCATCCGCGCTCACTTCGATGCCACGCAGACTGGCGGCAGAATCGGTAGTAAAAAATGGGTTACCGGTACCCGCAGCAAAGATCACCACACGCCCCTTTTCAAGATGGCGAATCGCCTTACGACGAATGTAGTCTTCACAAATTTGATTAATTTTAACGGCAGACATCACCCGCGCGTAGGCACCGTGATGTTCCAGTGCATCCTGCATCGCCAGTGCATTAATCACCGTCGATAGCATCCCCATATGGTCGGCCGTCACCCGGTCCATCCCACATGCGGCAAGGGTTGCGCCGCGAGAGATGTTGCCACCGCCCACGACCATTGCAACCTGCACCCCTAGCTTCACCAACTCGCTAACATCGGTGGCAATACGATTCACCACTTCAGGTTCAATTCCATGATCCCCACTCCCCATCAGCGCCTCACCACTCATTTTGAGTAGAATACGTTTGTAAATGGGTTTGCCGCTGTCAGTCGTTGATGCCACTAATTTTAGCTCCCTTTGACCTGCGCCATCACTTCTGCCGCAAAGTCTTCTTCTACTTTTTCAATCCCTTCACCCACTTCCAGGCGGTCAAAACGGATAACCTTTGCCCCATTCTTCTCGAGTAGTTTACCTACAGTGGTGTCTGGGTCTTTAACGAAGGGCTGCCCTTCCAGGGTGATTTCGGCCAGGTATTTGCGGATACGACCTTCCACCATCTTCTCAATGATTTCAGCAGGCTTGCCACTCTCTGCTGCCTGCGCACTAAAGATATCTCGCTCTTTCTGCAGCACATCAGCAGAGACATCCGCTGCTGAAACCGCAAGTGGCTTACTGGCTGCAATATGCATCGCAATATCCCTGGCCAGAGCGGCATCCCCACCTTCCAGCTCAACAATCACACCAATACGGACACCGTGCAGGTAGCCACCAACAATGCCAGCGCTATTGCTATAGTTTGCAAAACGGCGAACATTGATGTTTTCACCGATTTTGGCGATCAGCGCCAGGCGGGCCTCATTCACAGAGGCATCGGCACCCTTCATCGGCCCACTCAGGAGCGCTTCACTATCAGCCGGCTGAGATGCCACGACGGTATCCGCCACCTGATTAGCAAATTCAATAAATCCATCACCCTTGGCAACAAAATCAGTTTCACTGTTGATTTCAACAATCGCACCATTCTTTCCATCATCGCTTGCACGAAAAACGATAATGCCTTCAGCCGCCACTCGACTCGCCTTTTTATCAGCCTTTGCCATACCTGACTTACGCATCATCTCGATCGCAGCATCGATATCGCCGCCAGTCTCAACCAGCATTTTCTTGCACTCCATCATTCCAGAACCGGTACGCTCGCGGAGCTCTTTAACCTGCGCAGCTGTTATTCCCATCGCTTAAACCTCTATATTTCTCAAAGTATTCTAAAATTTGTTCAGATCCGAACAGAGCAGCGGGAAGTCTGATTCCCGCTGCTGCCAACAGTGCAACGGTCTTACGCGCTCGCCTCAGCAGGTGCATCACCTGCATCTACGACTGTCTTTTTAGCTGCTTTGGTTGTCACCGCAGCGCTCTTGACGGCACGCTTAGGTGCCTTTTTAACAGGTTCATCAGTCTCAACCTCTACCAGATCATCGTCCGCATCAGCGCCAATCTGACCACTTGAAGCACGTCCTTCCAGCGCGGCATCAGCAGCAGCCTGAAGGTAGAGGTTGATAGAACGAATCGCATCGTCATTACCCGGAATGATATAATCGAGGCCTCCCGGGTTATTATTGGTATCGACGACACCAACCACCGGAATACCCAGTTTCTTCGCTTCACTCACTGCGATCTTTTCATAACCCACATCAATAATAAAAATTGCGTCTGGTAACCCACCCATATCTTTAATGCCACCAAGATCGCGCTCTAGTTTCTCCATTTCACGCTTAAGCCCCAGCGCCTCTTTTTTGTTGATACGATCCTGCCTGCCTTCTGCAAACATCGCCTCCAGATCTTTCAACCGCTTGATGGACTGTTTCACTGTCTTGAAATTGGTGAGCATACCGCCCATCCAGCGCTGGTTAACATACGGCATACCACAACGTAGCGCCTGCTCTTTAACCACTTCACGTGCTGCACGCTTGGTGCCGACAAAAAGAACCTTGCCGCGATTAGCCGCTGTCTTACCAATAAAGTTCATCGCATCATTGAACAGTGGCAGGGTCTTTTCAAGGTTGATAATGTGGATTTTACTACGATCACCAAAGATAAATGGTGCCATCTTTGGATTCCAGTAACGGGTCTGGTGACCGAAATGGACACCCGCTTCCAGCATATTGCGCATGGAAATATTTGACATTCTAACTTCTCCTAATTGACTGGGTTAGGCCTCCACATCCCCCATGCATCAACCCGACTAAGCAGGCACCCAGACACATGTGACGGAATATGTGAGTATTTTAGTAAATGTACAGACCAGATCGTGCTCAGCCCCGCATTGCCCTACAAAAAACAAGGGATTATGATAAGGTACCAGCCACGAAGTTATCAGCCTGCGCGCGCTTTATACCACAAAAGACAAAACGCGACAATAAACAAGGACATCCGCGCTGCCACAGGATGGCGTGTTGTCCTCCACTGCAGATTCAGGATAGTATTCTAAGCAACTCAATCTTAAGCAAAAAAACGCCGCGAACCTGTGAAGACACCCTCCAGGCTCAGCATTTTAACTATTTTATTAGACAGACACCCATGACCGTCCAGATCAAAACTGCAGAAGAGATCGAAAAAATGCGCACCGCGGGAAGACTCGCGGCAGAAGTGCTCGAAATGATCGCCCCTTACGTCCAGCCAGGCACCACCACCGACGCGCTAAACCAGCGCTGCCACGACTATATCGTCAATGAGCAGCAGGCGATCCCGGCACCACTCAATTATCACGGTTTTCCCAAATCGATCTGTACCTCGGTTAACCATGTGGTGTGTCACGGCATCCCCAACAACAAACCGCTGAAAGATGGCGATATCGTCAATATCGATATCACAGTGATCAAGGATGATTACCACGGTGATACCAGCCAGATGTTTTCGGTCGGCACGGTTTCCGAGAAAGCAAAACGCATCATTCGCATCAGCCAGGAGTGCCTGCTCAAAGGGATCGAGCTAGTCAAACCGGGCGCCCGGCTGGGCGACATCGGCTTCGCCATTCAGCACCACGCTGAAGTCAACAGATGCACCATCGTACGTGAGTACTGCGGCCACGGCATTGGGCGAGGCTTTCATGAACAACCGCAGGTGCTGCATTACGGTAAACGTGGCTCAGGAATGCCGCTCGAAGCGGGCATGACCTTCACTATTGAACCGATGGTCAATCTCGGCAAGCGCCATGTCAAACTATTAGATGATGGGTGGACCGTGATCACCAAAGATCGCCGTCTTACTGCCCAATGGGAGCATACCATCCTTGTCACTGATGATGGCTTTGAGGTGTTGACCCGACGATCTGACGAACACTTTTAGCCCCCTCACCCCTTAATTTATAGAGCGAACCTACTCCGTGTTATCAACACATCTAAATGAAATCAAGCACGCCTTTGCAACCCGGGACAACCTGCTTCAAGAGTGCCGCAGCACCACCAGAAAGGTGATTGAGACGCTACGCCAGCACCTCAACAGCAACACCCCGATTACCACTCTGATTCATGAGCGCGCCAACTTCACTGACCACCTGCTACAGCACGCCTGGCAACACTTTATGCCTGCAGAAGATAGCGGGGTTGCGTTGATTGCCGTCGGTGGATATGGGCGCGGTGAACTCCACCCCTATTCAGATGTCGATGTGCTCATCCTGCTATCACAGGAGAATCACCACGACTATCAGGAGGCGTTAAGCGCCCTGATTACTTTTCTGTGGGACATCGGCCTTGAGATCGGCCAAAGCACTCGCACCCTCGATGAATGTGTTGATGAGGCCAGCCGCGACATCACCATCATCACCAACCTGATTGAAGCGCGCCACCTTGCCGGCCCCCCAGCGCTACTCAAAACGCTGCAGCAGCGCATTGCGCCAGAGAAGATCTGGTCTAGCGCCGAATTCTTTAAAGCCAAGGAGCAGGAGCAACTCGAACGGCATCTGAAATATCACGATGCCGCCTACAACCTGGAACCCAATGTAAAAGAAGGCCCTGGCGGACTGCGTGACCTTCAGATGATCGCCTGGGTGACACGCCGTTATTTTAACTCAGAATCACTCGAGGCCCTTGTCACCCAGAAGTTCCTGACACAGGAAGAGTACGACGCGCTCATCCGCGCACGTAATTTTTTATGGCGAGTCCGTTTCATCCTTCACCTGCACACAAAACGCAGTGAGGACCGCTTGCTGTTTGACCACCAGCGCACCATTGCAGAGACGCTGGGCTATCAGGAAAAAAACAACAGCCTTGCGATTGAAGCATTTATGAAAGATTACTACATCCACATTATGGAGGTACATCGTCTCAACGAGATGCTGCTGCAGCACTTCCGGGAAGAGATACTCAGTGATTACAATAAAACGCCGTGCATCATCAACCAGCGCTTTCAGGTCACAGCGAAATACCTTGAGGTGACCCGTGACAGTATCTTTAAAGAACACCCATCAGCGCTGCTTGAACTCTTCCTGATTCTGGCACAGCACCCTGAAATTAAAGGGGTACGTGCTGCCACTATTCGCCTGGTGCGGAGCCACCTCTACCTGATTGACGACGATTTCCGTAACAACCAGGAGTGCAGGGATTACTTTATTACACTCTTCCGTCAGTCACAGGGCATCACCCACCAGCTGCGGCGAATGAACCGTTACGGACTGCTTGCCGCCTATATCCCGGCGTTTGGCAGGATTGTCGGGCAGATGCAGTATGATCTGTTTCATGTTTACACCGTCGATGAACATACATTAAATGTCCTGCGTAATGTGCGCCGTTTTGCGGTGGCTGAGTTTCAAGATGAATTCCCAAACTGTAGCGATATTATCCTTCAACTTAACAAACTGGAGATACTCTACCTTGGCGCATTATTTCATGACATCGCCAAAGGGCGTGGTGGCGACCATTCACTGCTGGGGCGAGAAGATGCCTACATATTTTGCCAGCATCACGGTTTAAACGAGCAGGATGCCAGTATGGTTGCCTGGCTGGTAGAGAACCACCTGGTAATGTCAGTGACTGCACAACGTAAAGATATCAGTGACCCTACTGTGATTGCCGATTTTGCTGCTATCGTCCAGGAGCAGACGCGGCTTGATTACCTTTATCTGCTCACTGTAGCAGACATTCGCGGCACCGACCCCAAACTGTGGAACAACTGGAAAGACTCCCTACTATTCAAGCTCTACAGCGCCACCAAACGGGCGTTAAGACGCGGCCTCAATAATCAGGTCGATAAATTTGAACTAGTGGAAAAGCAGAAAAAAGCAGCCCGCTCGCAGCTGGCACACCATGATATGAAACAGGTTGATGCGCTCTGGCAGCAGCTTGATAACGACTATTTTCTACGCCATAGCGTTGATGAAATCACCTGGCATAGTCGTGAAATCATCAACCATCAGGCTGCACAGCCGTTGATCGCCATCTCTTCAGACAATGAACAGGGCGGCTCCAAAATATTCATCTATACGCGTGATAAAGAGAATCTCTTTGCCAACACTGCCATGGCACTGGATCAGCTCAACCTCGACATTATCGATGCACGTATTATCACCGCAAATAATGGCTTTGCCCTCAATACCTATATTGTGCTTGAACATGGTGGCAGCACCGTGAGTGACAGCACCCGTATTGAAGATATCATAAGCACACTGAAGCGGATCATTACGCAAAATACCCCACCCACGCTTCCACCCACTCGCCGCCTCAGCCGTAGACAGAAACATTTCCACACCCCGACTCAGCTCAACTTCTCCAGCATACCCAACACTTCACTGACGGTGCTGGAACTGATCACCAGTGATCGGCCCGGTCTGCTATCCCGTATTGGCAAGGTGCTGATGGAGTGCCATGTCAAAGTTCATAACGCCAAAATTGGCACCTTTGGTGAGCATATCGAGGATATTTTTTATATCAGCGATAAAGATGATCGTCCCATCAGCGATAAAGCGCAACTGGAGAAGCTGCATGCAGCACTGCTTGAGACATTAGCGTGAGGCCTTTGCTATGTTATCAACCGGCCACTCATTACGACTTGATCAGAAAGGTGAAAGTGTCTTCTATGCCATCTATTAAGTGCTCTTATGAAACCAGTGCAACCTGTTAACCTGCCGGTTTAATTTTTGCCATGCCCTCTACCGCCTCTGATAACAAAATGCCATCGCGTGAACCCTCCCCGCCTTTTATCTCACGCCTGCACGCAAACATAATCCCGCTAGCACTCTTTCTCATTGCGCTACTGATTCAGCTCGGCGGGGGGAACATTGACGAGTGGCTGCGCTATGACCGGGATGGCATCTTTCATGGCGAAGTGTGGCGGCTTATCAGCGGCCATCTGGTACATCTTGGCTGGCCCCATCTGTGGATGAATGCTATCGGCCTGATACTGATCTGGCTGCTCTTTGGTCACTTAATTAAAAACAGCAGCTGGTTACTGATTATTGTCGTCTGTGCAGTCGCAACCAGCATCGGCATGCTGCTGTTTAATCCAGAACTTCAGTGGTACGTCGGCCTGTCGGGTATATTACACGGCATGTTTGTCGCGGGTGTGGTGGCGAGCATAAAGGCGGGGTATCGCGCTGAGCTACTCTTATTAATACTGCTCACAGGAAAACTTGCCTGGGAACAGGTCGCTGGCCCCTTACCAGGAAGCACCGAATTTGCAGGGGGCAACGTCATTGTGGATGCTCACCTTTACGGAGCAGTTAGCGGGTTAATCATCTCATTAGCACTGTTTGTGATGACCCCAAATCAGAAACACTGACAAGAGACATCAGAACCTCCATTATCCCTACGTAGGATTTAGCCTACCCCAGGCTAAAGTCCACACTCCCTATGTCGATACTACAGATGTAATCCACATGTTAATTCTGGTGATGTCGTTGAGAGAGGGATGCATGAAAATATTCATCGCCCCTGTGATCTATTTAATGGATCGCCTGGGCCTAAAAACAAAACTCTATCTAATTGTATCTATTTCCCTTTTTCCCGTTTTAATATTAAGTTATGTGGCCCTTGAGTTCCTTGGAAAAGAGATCGCACACCTTTCCCAGGAGCGTAGTGGACTAGCGATTGAGCGCTCTCTACAGCAGCTTCTGGTCGCGGTCGGACAGTCCCGGGGCAGTTCAAACAGCTACCTGAACAGCGGCAAAAGGGGGGATCTGCCTGATGTGTTGGAGAAACAGCAGCAGGTTGAAAAACTGATCACCGCACTTGAATCGATAAAAGAGAGCAGTGCGGTTGACCTTCAATTAAGCGAGAAAGTTAGCACCATTCGGGAGGCCTGGGCAGTCGCTCAGGCGGCATTTCGCAACAATAAAATTGAAGCAAGCTTCACCGCCCATAACCAGGTGATTGAGCTGATCATCGCTTATATGAAACATGTTGGTCGTGTTACCCATCTGCTACAGGATTCAGGCGGTGATAACGCCCATATGGCCGATGTCTTTATCCGTAACATCCCGACTCTCATCAACGATATTGGAGTGATCAGGGGAAGCACCGCTGGCCTGCTGGCCAACCCGGATCAGCTGGCGAAGAAACGTGTGAAGCTGATGATTCTTATTGACCGAGTAGAGTATCAACTGGTATCAATTGCCAATGAGATAGCCTACCTGCACCACCAGCCAACATTGAAGGCGACCTTCACCCAGGGCAGCGATAATGTGAACGCTTTTTTACAGACCACACGCGAGCAGATCGCACTGGTCGATAGCGGCATATCATCAAAAATGGCGGTACAGGACTATTTCGCCCTGGGAACGCAGGCGATTCAAAATACGCTTCAGCTCTCAAATGAGATGATTCCCATCGTGATGCACTCCATTGAAAGGCGCATCACACAGGAGCGACTAGAGCGTAATATCTATATGGCAATCATTGCCGCGACCATCGTGCTACTCGCCTATCTACTGCTTGGCTTCTATTTAAGTTTTACCCGGAAATTACGCCGTCTGGTGCACTATGCAAAGAATATGGCTGATGGTGATTTAACGCAAAGCAGTATCACTGATCTGGCCTCTCATGATGAGATGGGGCAGATATTCAACGCCATGGATACCATCTCTCAGGGGGTGAGCCAGACCATAGCCGCAGTGCTTCGCACTAGCAATCTATTCAATGATGTTTCGACACGTCTCACTGAGTCAAGCCAGGTAACCGAAAACTCCGTGAGCAGCCAGGTAGAAGATAGCGCCGCGACCAGCCAATCCATTAGCGAGCTTTCATCCATGGTTCAGGACATCTCCAGCAATATTTCAGAAGCAGCTAACTCTGCTAAACAGGCCGAAGCGTCGGCAAAGAGGGGTAAACAGGTTGTCTCTGAAGTTGTTGAATCGATCGATCTACTGTCTGGCGAGATCGGTAAGGTCTCAGATGTTATCAACAAGGTCAATAGTGACAGTCAGGAGATCAGCAGCATCCTGAATATGATCGGAGAGATTGCAGAGCAGACGAATTTGCTAGCATTAAATGCTGCCATTGAGGCTGCCCGCGCGGGTGAACATGGGCGCGGTTTTGCTGTCGTTGCAGATGAAGTGCGTAATCTGGCCAACAAAACTCATCTAGCCACACAGGATATACAACGCATGATTGATGCGTTGAAATCAGGGAGTAGCCGCGCGGTAGAGGTGATAGCCACCAGCGAGGCCCAGCTTACCAATAGCGTTATGCAGGCAAAAATAGCCGGAGATATGTTAAATGAGATCACCGAAACAGTCACCTCAATCAGTGAAATGAATAGTCGCATCGCCATTTCCGCAGAACAGCAGAGCAACATGGCAAAGAGTCTCGACAATAATGTCATTAACATGACCAGCGCATCTCGTCAGGCATCCGCCGTTGCCCTCGGTACTGTTGAAGATGCCTGCATCATTAAGGCACTGGCATCAGAGTCGCAGTCGCTGATTAAACGCTTCGCAATTAGCGATGAACAGCTAATGACCGCAAGCAGACAGGCAGATAATGTTTTATTTAAATGGGATGACAGCTTTAGCGTGGGCATTCCGGAAATTGACCGGCAACATAGAATCCTTGTCGACATGATTAATGACCTGAGTAAACAGGCTGCTGATGAACGTAGCCTTTATTTAATGAAACGGATATTGCAGGGGTTGGTTGACTACACCGTCTCTCATTTCTCCTATGAAGAGGGAATGCTGGCGCGGCAGGGATATGAAAAACTTGAAGCTCATAAAGAGAAGCATAAAAAACTCATTGCACAGGTGGTCGACTTTCAGTCACGCCTTGATAACAATGCAGAGCACATCATGGTTGATCTGCTGGACTTTCTCAATGAGTGGCTTGCCAAACACATTAAAGGAGCCGACAAGAGATATGGTGCTGCACTTGCTGCAAAAAAATCCCGTGCTGAAGCAGAAAAAAACCAGCAGTCTGACGCAGGGGATATCGACCTGTTTTAATGCGGAAGAGATGCTGAGGGCCAGTCAGTCATGCAGACCACTGCTGCTGTAGCGCTTCACACTGCTTAATCAATTCGCTGTTACCATGCTTTCGCGCACCCTTTAGCATGATCGCTGTTTTCTTCAGCAACATCGCCTGCGCTGCACTGCTATCGCTCTCATTAAGCTCGACCAGTTCAAGCAGGTTAACCAGCGCCTGGATGCGAAAGCGATCCATTCCCCAGTATTTTCCTGAAAGCTGATCTTCATGACCACCATACTTCTTAATCAAGGGCTGTTCACAGTAAAGCACCGGAAAGCGTGATGTGATGCGCAACCACATATCGTAATCTTCACAGGCGGGCAGCGTCTCATCAAACAGCCCCACTTGATCAAAGAGCGTGCGGTGAATCATCACGGCCGAGGGTGAAATGGCGCAGAGTGGCAAGCAGTCCTGAAAAATCCACCCACCCTTCTTGGCATGTTTCTTCATCGGGTTGACACGCACCCCGTTACGAATCCAGATCTCATCGCTGTGTATCAAGCGGTGTTCAGGTCGCCTTGCTATTAGCGCCACCTGTTCTTCCAGTTTTTTCGGCAACCATTCATCATCAGAATCGAGTAACGCAATCCAGTCACAATGTGTAGACTCAATGCCACGATTACGCGCAGCACTCACCCCCCTGTTTGGCTGCTCGATTAGCTTAATTTGTGGATAATGTTCACAAACCCAACTGACAGTGCCGTCGCTGGAACCGTCGTCGACAACAATGATCTCACTGGCAGGAGAGGTTTGTGCCAGCACCGACTCGATCGCACGAGCAAGCGTTGTTATGCGGTTATAGGTTGGAATGACAACAGCAATGGATAGCATAAAATGTAAATAACCTCTGGAGCGAGGCTCTGATTATCTCATCCATTCAGAGAGGAGCACAGCTCAGAATATTTTACAAAAAAAGGGTGATGCCACCGGATGCATCACCCTTTTTTAAACATCAAAGATAGCCAGAGATTACACGGTTTTCTTTGAGCCCTTTCTCCTGGCCGAAGCCTTTTTGGCTGCGGCCTTTTTAGCTTTTTCTTTTGCTTTCGCTGCTGCCTTCATTTTACGGTCGTACTGTTTTTCCCACTTAACCGTAAAAGCAGCAATAGCGGCCTGCTTGGCCTGCTCTTTCGCAATACCGGCTTTAACCTCACTCGCCGCTTCAGTGGTCACTGCAAGCGCTGCTCTGGAAATCGCCACCTTTTCACTTAAGGTGACTCTGGCTTTATCATAACCAGCAGCTGCGCGAGCCAGCGCTTTTTTTGCGACTTCTGTCTTTTTCAATCTGGCATTGGCCTTAGCCTGTGCAAGCTTATCCTTCGCCGCGGTAACTTTTTCAGCTGCTATTGCCGATGCATTCGCGGCACGTTCTGATTTCCTGATCGCTTTTGCAAGTGCCGAAATAGAACGGGCATGCGCTTTATCGACAGGTGTCACGGCTAACAGCGCCTCATTGCTAAGGGCTACTTTCTTTTTAACCGCACGCTTTTTAGTAGCTGGCTTTTTTGCAGATGATTTTTTAATAGTGCTCTTTCTGGTTGTAGCTTTTTTATTATCGACCATGTTATTCCCTAAATGATTAAAAAATTCGGCCTCTGATTAAACCAGAAAATATAACTTTACTTATAATTTAATCAGAGGCGCGACATTATAGTCACAACATTTGACATTCGCAAAACTCATCTTCAAACGCGTATAAGGTTCGATAGTCATTTCAGAGAAAAGCAAAATAGAAAAATTACCACTACGCTTTGCCTATGAGTTCTCTGAATATAAAAAACAACTCACGCGATGGCTATCACTTAATAACAAACTGGCTGGATAGCTGTTACGACATTGAGCCATCACCCGTGGGCAGCGGGTGTGAAAATGACACCCTGCTGGCGGTGCTGCAGGCGAGGGAAGCTCTCCCTGCAGTTGAATAACCTCACGCCCATCCTCTTTATTAACCGTCGGGATGGCAGAGATTAACGCCTGTGTATAAGGGTGTTTGGGATGGTTAAGAAGTTCATCTACTCCTCCCTGTTCAACAATACGGCCGAGATACATCACCGCAACTTCATCGGCAAGATAGGCGACGACCGACAGGTTATGTGTAATAAAAAGATACGAGAGTCCCATCTCACGCTGTAGCTGCTTCAACAGATTAAGAATCTGCGCCTGTACTGAAACATCCAGCGCACTGGTCGGTTCATCACAGATAATCAGTTTGGGGTTGACTGCCAGCGCACGTGCAATACAGATGCGCTGACGCTGCCCACCGGAGAACTCATGTGGATAACGGTTACGCGCCTCGAGTGGCAAACCGACCTGCGTGAGTAGTTGATCGATGCGTGCCGACTGTTCGGCAGCTGTGCCTATCGCCAGTGTTACCATCCCTTCGCGAATGATCTCAGCCACCTTCATGCGCGGATTCATCGAAGAGAAGGGGTCCTGAAAGATGATCTGAAACTCATTTCGCCTGTTACGCAGTGCCGCTTCACTGAGTTGACAGAGATCCTCCCCGGCAAATAACACCTCACCACCTGTTGGTCGAGTCAGTTGCAGAATCGCTTTACCGACAGTGGTTTTACCACAGCCAGATTCACCCACCAGAGCAATGGTCGCACCCCTGTTAAGCTGCAACGAGACCCCATCCACTGCATAGAGAGAACCGCTTTGACGGCTAAAAATCCCCTGCCGAAGCTGAAAGTGTACTTTAAGATCCTTCACATCGAGTAGCGTTGTCACAGCAGAAAGTCTGGTATTTTTCTGCCAGCTTTGACCGGGCAGATGGTGCGCGCCGCTGTTAACAGCCGAGTGTGTAGTGGAATCAAAGCGGTGGCAACGCGCCCGCTGCCCCTCCCCGAGATCAAACCACGGCGGCAGCTGCTGGTGACAACGATCATCACTGAAATCACAACGTGCGGCAAAGCGACAACCGGGAAATTTTTCTGTCAGTGATGGCACCGCACCATGAATCACCGCGAGTGGCTGCTCTCGTTTTTTAATATCGGGCAGCGACTCAAACAGTTTCTGGCTATAAGGGTGCTTCGCTGCAGTAATAAACTGTTCACGTGTCGCCTCCTCAACCAGCTGCCCCGCATACATCACCCCGACCCTGTCTGCCATGGTGGAGACCACCCCGAGGTCATGGGTGATCAACAGCAGCGCCATGCCGCGCTTCTGCTGTAGTGTTTTGAGCAAGGCAAGCACCTGCGCCTGAATCGTCACATCGAGCGCTGTCGTCGGTTCATCAGCAATCAGCAGTTCAGGCTCCCCCGCCAGGGCGATGGCGATCATCACGCGCTGCTTCATCCCGCCTGAGAGCTGGTGTGGGTAGTCACCGTAGCGCTGTTGCGAATCTGCAATGCCGACATCATTGAGTAGCGCAACAACCTTCTCTTTCACTACGTGTCCCTTTAAGCCTTGATGAAGCCGCACCGACTCTGCGATCTGTTCACCGATCGTCACAACAGGGTTAAGCGAGCTCATCGGCTCCTGAAAGATCATTGCCACACGGCGGCCACGTATACGCCGCATCGCATCATCCGACAGCTGCATGAGATCTTCACCATCAAAGAGTACCCGCCCGGCCACCACCCGCCCCGCTGGTGGTAACAGGCGCATAATCGAAAATGAGGTGATCGATTTTCCGCAGCCCGATTCACCCAGTAACGCATAAGTCTCACCACGTTGAATCGTAAGGCTAACACCATCGACGACACAGACCGTCTGCTCATTATTTTCAAAGCGGGTAACGAGGTTTTCAACGCTTAGCAGTGGGCTGATCACTGGGCTATTCATCTATTTTTATAGTATTAGACGCGGAACTGCAGAGAGCAGATTCTGGGTATATTGCTGCTGTGGATTGCGGCAAATATCAGCGGTCGGGCCTCGTTCCACAATCTTGCCGCCATGCATTACCGCCATCTCATCACTAATGTACTCAACCACACTGATGTCATGTGTGATAAAGAGCAGTGTGAGTCCCTTTTCCGCACGTAGCTCCATTAGCAGCTGTAACACTTCGGCCTGCACTGAAACATCGAGCGCGCTGGTCACCTCATCACAGACAATAAATGCTGGATCCAGCACCAGCGCGCGTGCGAGGCCGATGCGCTGTCGTTGACCACCGGAAAATTCATGCGGGTAGCGCCACAGATGGTCACCATCCAGTTGCACCCGCTGTAGAATCTTGCGCGCAATCTCGATCCGCTCCTCTTTGGACTCGCCAATGCCGTGCACGGCCATCGGCTCAATGAGGGTGCTCACGATCGTCATGCGCGGGTTGAGTGACGACATGGGGTCCTGAAAGATGATCTGCATATTACGGCGAAATGGGATCATCGCTTTACGCGGCAGCCGGGTGATCGCTTGCTGATTGAATGAGATCGTGCCAGCAGTTGAATCGACCAGACGCAGGATCGCACGTCCGAGCGTGGTCTTACCACAGCCCGATTCCCCGACCAGCGCCAGTAGTTGTCCTCTGGGAATCTCGAGATCGACGCCATCAACTGCTTTAACATGATCAACAGTGCGGCGAAAAAGTCCTTTTTTAACTGGAAAGTAGACTTCGAGCTGCTGCACATCGATTAACGGTGGCTGCGCCGATGCCACTTCAGTCAATTTTGCCAACGATGGATTCTCGACTAACTGTAGATCACGTTGGCGCTTGAGATTCTCAGGCAGCGCCGCCAATAGCTGTCTGGTGTAATCATGTTCTGGCTGATGCAGCACCTGCTGTAATGCGCCCTCTTCTACAATCTTACCCTTGCGCATCACCGCGACTCGGTCGGCCATCTTTGCCACCACCCCAAAGTCGTGGGTGATGAAGAGGATGCTCATTCCATTTCGTTCCTGCAACGCTTTCATCAGACGTAAGATCTCCGCCTGTACGGTGACATCCAGCGCAGTGGTCGGCTCATCGGCAATCAGCAGATCTGGTTCACAGGCCATCGCTATCGCGATCATCACACGCTGGCGCTGGCCGCCGGAGAGGCGGTGAGGGAATTCATCGACGCGCACTTCAGGCTCAGGGATCTGCACCTGTTCAAGTGCAGCGATCGCGCGCTTGCGCGCCTCAGCATCACTCATATCAGGCCGGTGGATCTGAAGTACTTCAATGATCTGATCACCTACAGTAAAGACGGGGTTGAGCGAGGTCATCGGTTCCTGAAAGATCATTGCAATGCGTGCACCACACACCTGGCGCTTTTTCTCTTCGTCCAGGGTGAGCATATCCAGCGCTTCACGCGTGCCATTCTCATCCAGGTTACCACCACGGAAAATGATACGCCCATCGGGGTGGCTACAGATCTCTTTAGGGATGAGCTGAATCACTGAAAGTGCAGTGATCGATTTTCCACTACCGGACTCCCCTACCAGACAGAAGATCTCCCCTTTATCGATATTAAAGCTGATACCATCGACCGCCTTAACTCTGTTTTTGCCGACACGAAGGTAGGTCTTAAGATTGTCTACTTGCAGTAACATCTGCTACCCGGCCGACTTCTTAAGGTTGGGGTCAATCGCGTCACGCAGTGACTCACCCATCAGGTTGTAAGCAAAGACAGTGAGAAAGATGGCACCACCGGGGAAGAGTGCCATCCACCAGTTGAAGGTGGATGACTGCACCGCCTGGTTTAACATCTGCCCCCATGATGGGTCATCGACCAGCCCCAGCCCGAGGAAACTCAAAGTCGCTTCAGCAAGGATAGCGGAGGCAACACCAAAACTTGCCGCTACAAGAATGGGGGCGATACCATTTGGTAACATGTGACGAAACAGGATCGAACGTAGCGGCAGGCCGCAGGCGGTCGCAGCCTGAACAAACTCCTGCTGTCGCAGGCGCAGGAATTCGGCGCGCACAAAACGTGCGTAACCGGGCCAGCTCGTGATGCCGATGATCACCATCATCACATAGAGGCTGCGATCAAAGAAGGCGACAAAGGTGAGCAGCAGAAAGAGCGTCGGCACCGCCTCAAAGATCTCCATCAGGCGCATGCCGATCATATCGACGATGCCTGAGAAGAACCCCATCAGCCCCCCCATGATAATACCAATCAACAGCGCGATGCCGGTCGCGACAAAGCCGATGCCGAGTGCGATGCGTGAGGCGTGAATCATACGGCTTAACACATCCGAACCGTTCTCTTCAGTACCAAACCAGTGTGTGCGCTCCGTTGAAGCGAGCGGCGCCTCTAGCCCTGTATCACCCGCGTCTCGAATATAGTCTTTGGGAGAATAGGGGATCGGGGCGTGAATCACCCAGTCGTAAGCGCCCGCCGCCTGCTTCACGCGGTATTGATCATAGACTGTTAACTGCGGTGGCGAGACCACTATAAAGGCGATGATGGTGGTGAGCGTTCCTGTCACCAGCAGCATGATCACCTTTTTATAAAAGCGGATGCGAATAAACATCAGCACGACTACGGTAACAAAAACGGCCAACATCACCACATCACCCACCGTCAGATAACGCAACATGGGGCTACTGATCACCGATCCTTCACTCAGTAACAGTGGATGGCTATTGGCAAGAAAGGGGGCAAACACCGCCACAACAGCGAGAATGGCGATCCAGAACAGGCCAAAGCGCGCGCCCCACTGGGTAAAGGCCTCGCGCAACACCTGCGCAGCATAACTGCGGTTGGCCGCCCGTTCACTCTGGCGTTCATCGGCCAGTGAGCTTTCAGTGACCACCGCCTCGGCTTTATGGCTCATTGCAGCACACCATCGATCATATCGCCATTAGTCATAATTCACCCGCGGGTCTGCCAGCGCGTAACAGAGGTCGGCAATCAGATAACCGACCAGCGTTAACACGCCACTGATGAGTGTTATCGACAGTACCAGTTCACGGTCACGCCCCTTCACCGCCTCAATGGCAAGTTTACCCATGCCATCGATACTGAAGATACTCTCTACAATCACCGAGCCACCGAGCAGGCCGGGGAGCAGTGTGGCCGACACTGTGATCAACGGCAACAGGCTGTTGCGAAAGACATGCCGCCATAACACATCCTGCTCACTCACCCCTTTGGCGCGCGCGGTGCGGGCGTAGTCAGCCAGCAGGTTTTCAAGCACGGCGGTTCGGGTGAGTTTGGTGAGAAAGGCGAAGCCGCCGTAGGTGAGGCAGATGACAGGGAGGATAAGGTGCCAGGTGCGATCAAGAAAAAACCCGCGCACAAAGCCTTCGCTCTGAAACATAAAGAAGAGCACGGTGCCGATTGCGATCCCAATGCTTCCCATCACCACCAGGCGTAGTGCGAGGTAATCGGTATAGGCGATCAGTGCAAATAACAGCCCCAGCGTAACCCCTAAAAAGAGGTAGGCCGACACGCCCCCCCCGCCTGGCAGTGCGTTAACCATGAGCACCGCCATTGTCACTCCCATTGCTGCCATCACACCCGTGCGTAGCTGTACCGACTGAAGGCGACTCAACCAGACCATCAGCATCGCACCGATGCTGCTATAGACAAACAGCCACAACACATCCACAAAAGAGCCCCAGTGCGGCAGGAAGACCATATCTAACGCCTCACGCTGATTAAGGCCGGAGGTGGGAAACCAGTGCCAATACTGGTCACTGGAGAAAAAACCGATCAACATCACTCCGGTTAACATGGTGGGCACTGACCACAGGCCGAGCATCACCACGCTGGAGCCGACATCAAACGGCTGCCCACGATGCATAGCGGCTCGCACGCCGATCGCGATCGCTATGATATAGATCAGCGGAATGGAGATCACATTCAGCAACATCGTGATCGGCACGCGCTCTTTGATCAGATCCATCACCGGGCGGCCGTAGCGAAAGCTATCCCCCAGATCCGAGCCTTTAAAGAGTGAAAAACCGTCGATCTCGTTATTCTCATCAAAGGTAAAACCGACAGGTGAAACGTTGTTGAGCCAACGCAGGTACTGTACCGGTGCTGGCGAATCTAATCCATAGAGGCGGTTGTAATAATCCTCCAGCGCCTTCTTCGCCTGCGGTTCCAGGTTCTGCCCCTCCACCAGGCTCTGTGCGCTGATGCCGCCGGGTGCAGAGGCCATCACGGTGAATACCACAATGGTGATCCCCAGTAAGGTAGGGATCATCAACAGTAGCCGTCTCAGAAGATAAATGTGCATTAACGCGATCGCTGGTCAGTCTTAGTCGCTGTACTTCTGCATTTCCAGTGGCACATACCACTCGACCGGTACAAAGCCGGCATTCAACCCCAGTTTGGTCTGCGCAATGTTATGGATGCGTTTGTCGATAAAGACCATCGATTTACGACGCATCAAAAAGGTGTAGGGCTGATCATCGTACATGATCGCTTCAGTCTGTTGCCATAGCGGCATACGCTTCGTCTCATCCACCGTGGCACGCGCTTCATCGATCAACTTATCCAGCGCCGGGTTTTTATTGCCGACAAAATTATCGCCACCATTTTCAGTCTGACTGCCATGAAACATCTGAAAGATATCGGTCTCGACACCGCTCGACCAACCGAGGGTGATCGCATCAAAGTTGCGCTTACCGAGTAGATCCAGCATCACCGACCACTCCGTAGGTTTAGGGTGCAGTAACACCCCGGCACCGGCATAAAGGTCTTTCAGAAACAGCACAATACGCTTAGTGTCTTCATTCCCCTGAAAATAGACCAGCTCAAACTCAAACGGTTCCCCGTTGGCATCTTCCAGTACGCCGTCTCCATTGCGGTCCTCATAGCCGGCCTCTTTCAGCAGCGCCTTTGCCTTTTCCGGGTCATAGTCGCGCGCAGTAAGCGCCTTGTTATGCTGGTGGCTGCGGGGGTTAAAGGGGCTGATCGCCACTTCGCCATAACCGAGCATGATTTCATCAATGATACGTTTGCGATCAGTGAGGTAGGTCATCGCCTGGCGCACACGCTTGTCGGCAAAACGTGACGGTTGATCGACACTGCCCTGATTCCAGCCGATATAACTATATCCGGCGGTCGGACTCATATATTCAAAGTGCCGGGTACGATCGTTCAGCTCACCATCATCAAGCAGCGCTTTATATTCGCGCGGACGAGCACTATAGATATCGATTTCACCATTTCGGAAGGTGGTCAACCGCGCACTGTCGTTTTCAATCACTTTCCAGAGTAGACGATCAAATGCCGGCAGGATCGGCCCCCAATATCGTGGGTTGCGTTCCAGTTCAACCATCCCCAGATCGGGCGTCCACCCTTTGGGATCCTGCAGACGATAGGGGCCGGACCCTAGCAGCAGCCCTTTCGATTGATTGAAAATTTCAGGGGTCTGCAGGTAAGGCTCATAGAAATGGCGCGCCATGATGGACATGCCACCCGCCAGAGACAGGGCGTTAAAGTAGGGTTCCTTGAATTCAAACACAACGGTGTAATCGTCCAGTGCCGTTACCGATTTCATCTTTTCAAAGTAGGCGCGTGCACGTGGTGCGGCGATGGTCTCATTCATAATAAAATCGAAGGTGAAGACCACATCATCACTGGTCAATGGTTGACCGTCAGAAAAAACAACATCCTTACGCAGTCTGAATGTTAGCTTTAATCCATCGTCACTCACATCCCATGAACGGGCAATCAGCCCCACCCACTCCAGTGTGTCCGGGTCACGTATTAGCAGCGACTCCATTACATAGCTCTGCACATTGGAAGCGTAGACATCTGACGAGACCAGCGGGGTCATCGTTTTCAGATTCAGTCCGAAGGCCTGTACGTGCCAGTCCCCTTCGTGGTAGTCGGGCTGATCTACGGCTATTTTGGCGCGACGAAAAGCGGCGGGAATATCATCGTCAACGGTTTCTGGGCTGCCAGCGATAGCAGCATTAATATGACCGCTCTGAATTCGCTTATCAACATTGCGCACTAATGAACGCAGTTCACGCATGCTATCTGCCTGTTCCTGCATCACACGCTCCATCTGCGCCATCTTGCTCCACTGGCGATCAATCATATACATTGTCAGCAGGATCATCACTGCCAGCAGTGAAAGAAAGATGAAGTTTGAAAAGTCTTTAACCGTAAAGCGCCGTTCCATTAATGCATCCGCCTTTTACAAAAAAATGCCATCACATGACCACACTCCACAGCGCTCGCTTGCCAATATAGATACGGGCGTGGTTCACCCCCAAGAATAACGAGCTTCTCTGCTTAGAACAAGCAAGCTGTGCTGTCATTTTATAACAGAGTCAACGTCACTGTTACCCTGGCTTTTACCGATACCCCTTCCCGTGGCACTCTTTTTTCGGTACCTTATTGGCTTATAATGGACAGTCTGAAATAGCGAAGGTGTGATATGGGATTTTTAGAAGGTAAAAGGGCGCTGATCGTCGGTGTCGCCAGCAACCGTTCAATCGCCTGGGGTGTTGCGAAGGCGATGAGAGAACAGGGTGCCGAACTGGCATTCACCTATCAAAATGAGAAATTAAAAGGTCGCGTTGAAAAATTCGCGGCCGAACTCGACTCTGAAATCGTCGTACCGTGCGATGTTTCAAGCGATAAAGAGATCGAAGGTGTCTTTGAGCATCTTGATAATTTCTGGGACTACCTCGACATCATCGTCCACTCCGTTGCCTTTGCGCCTCGGGAAGAGTTAGAGGGACCATACCTGGATTGCGTTACTCGTGAGGGCTTCCGCACAGCACATGAGATCAGTTCTTACAGCTTTGCCGCGCTCGCCAAGGCGGGCTGCAAAATGATGGAGGGGCGTGATGGTGCGCTGCTAACCATGAGTTATCTCGGAGCCGTGCGCACCATCCCTAACTACAACGTGATGGGGCTGGCCAAAGCAAGCCTTGAAGCCAATGTACGCTATATGGCGGATGACCTCGGCCCTGATGGCATCCGTGTTAACGCGATCTCTGCCGGACCGATCAAAACACTTGCAGCAGCAGGCATCAGTAACTTCCGCAAGTTCCTCGATTACGGCGAAAAGAACTCGCCGATGCGTCGTAACGTTACGATCGATGAAGTGGGCAACGTAGCGGCATTTATGTGCTCTGATCTGGCATCGGGCGTTACGGGTGAAATCACTTATGTCGATGCAGGCTACAACATTCTGGGGATGGGGCAGATCTAAATACCCCTTACAGTCCTCGCTGAAAAAGGGCGACGGGGAATGGTTATCCCGTCGCCCTTTTTTAATCCACTAAAACTAAGAAACTCTGATCAATTGTCATAACGATGCGTTAAGCGACGAAATGACTGATAGCAGGTTACTTACAGGTTATCAGGGTACTCTACGATTTTTGCCTGCTGCTTCAGGCTATCCACCAGATAAGCCCCTTCGCTCTGCGAGCGGGAACGCTCCAATCGCTCCTTTAATGCCGTGCGCACCGCCTCGTCAATATTACTCAGGTCACCCTCCTTAACCTGATAAAGGGCAATAACGGCATAGTCGCCATTCGCAAGCTTAAGGCCTCGCCACTTTGTCTCACCCTCTGCTGGCTTTACCATACGAAATGCCGCGTTCAGTATCTCGTGGTTAACACTGTTATCATTTCGCTTGATCAATGCCGTCTCATTCCATTCAGCGGCCTGTTCTGCCGCCAGGGCGGTCACATCGCTCCCCGCTTCAAGCTGCTTTAACAGCGTTTCACCCCGCGAAACAGCCGCGTTTCTGGCCCTTTGTTCGCGCAAGAGTGCAACCACATCATCACGCACCTCTTCAAGAGGGCGGTAAGATTCTGGCCTGTGCTCATTGATGCGAATCACCACCATATGGTTTTCACCAATCTCTAGCGGCTCGCTGTTATTTCCAGCCATGACCTCACTACTAAAAGCCGCTTTTCTAACCCTGAGGTTAGAGGCGATTCCCGGACCGCTATTACGGTCAAAAAAATCGACCGTTTTAATCGTTAACCCCATCTCATCTGCTGCTATTGAGAGTGAATCCGGGTTTTCATAGGTCAGATTGCTTAACACTTCCAGTTGGTCAAAAAGAATATCTTCTGCCTGCTGCTCCCGGTATGAGCGTTCCAGCTCGGCGCGCACTTCTTCAAATGATTTGGTACTGCCCTCACGAACATCTTCCAGCTTAATAATATGAAAACCAAAAGGCGTTTTCACAGGCTCACTCACTTCACCGACCTTCATCGAAAATACAGTCTCATCAAATGTAGCAACCATGTCACCACGACCAAAATAGCCGAGATCACCACCGTCAATAGCAGAACCGGCATCGTCAGAGTTCTCTTTTGCGAGTGCTTCAAAAGATTCACCCGCTTTTATCCGTGCAAGTAGATCAGCCGCTTTACTGCGAGCCGCCTCGATATCTGCTTCACTCGCATCTTCTGTTATATTGATCAGGATATGGCGCGCACGCCGCTCTTCAGGCAGCCCAAAGCTGTCGATATGATCTTCATAGCGCTCCCTTAACAGGGACTCATCAACGTCAATGTCATCCAGTAAGCCGTCGGCTGACAGCTCAACATACTCAAGGCTTACCTGTTCAGGCAGTGAGAAGCGATCAATGTTTTTTTCATAGTGACGCTTAATCTCATCATCGCTAAACGCCTCGCTCTCGTCGGCTTTAAAAGATTCAGCGCTCAACACCATGTATCCGATTTTACGTGTTTGCTCCTGAATTCGAAGCAACGTATCCAGTTCATAACCGGTGACGATCGCTAAATCCATCACACCTGCAACAAACTGGTTAGCCATCATCTCCCGACGCACATTCGCCTCAAAATCAGCAGGCGATAGGTTGTTTGCTCGCAGCAGAGCGTTATAGAGCGCGGCATCAAAGACTCCATCTGTCTGAAACTCTTCACGTGAGGCTATTGACTGTAGCAATAGCTGATCACCAACATCAAAACCATTGGCACTTGCTGCCTGCGACATGACTTCTGTATTTATGATCCGGTCCAGCGCACTGCGCTTGATTGACTCTTCATTCATAAAGGGGGAATCGGGATCGTTGCCAACTATTGACTGGCGAAAAGCGCGTTCATTCTGGTAGATGCGGCGATACTCAAATTCAGGAATCGATACGTCATTGACCTTGGCCACATAAACATTAGAGTCAGTCTCGAAATATTCATTAATGCCAAACAGCGCAAACGGGATGATAATCAGTATTACGATGACCCATGCAATAAAGCCTTGCGCACGTTCACGAATAAGTCCAAGCATGATCTTCTCTCAGGGTTGTTATCAACAAGTCCAAACAATCAGCACATCAATGCGATGCACACCGGTTATAAAACGATTGAAAATTATATCAGAACCAGAAACTAAAAAGGGTGTGCCTTTTGGGCACACCCTTTCCAGGTTTAACGTTGGCGGAGTGGACGGGACTCGAACCCGCGACCCCCGGCGTGACAGGCCGGTATTCTAACCAACTGAACTACCACTCCTTTTAAATGGTGGGTGCTGAGGGGATCGAACCCCCGACATCCGCCTTGTAAGGGCGACGCTCTCCCAGCTGAGCTAAGCACCCGAGAAGCGGGCTATTTTATGGCATCTTTAAGCGTCTTACCAGCTTTAAATACAGGTAATTTCGCAGCTTTGATATCGATCTCTTCTCCAGTCTGCGGATTACGCCCTTTTCTTGCCGCACGCTCACGAACAGAAAAGGTACCGAAGCCGACTAGTGTGACACTATCATCTTTCTTAAGCGCATTGCTCACTGCCGCGGTCATACCATCTATCGCACGGCCCGCTGCTGCCTTTGAAATATCTGCTGATTCGGCGACAGCGTCGATCAATTCTGCTTTGTTCACTATTCATGCTCCCAATTAATTATCTGCGAAGAGGTGTTTCGAAAAACGATTTAAATATTCTGCAGAGATGTAGTGCTTAACAACGATGCCTTTTATACAATTGCAGTCAGGCCCTGTCAAGCCGATAACAAAAACACTATAAAAGAAGGCTAAAAAAAACCTGCCCGCTGGAAGCGCGAGCAGGATACATCATGCAGCACCCTGAAGACAAGCACTTTTAATGCTGGTTAATGAGGACGGATATAACTCCCTTTCTTCGCTTTAGCACCTTTTTTATTTGCGCTAATTTCACCTTCACCCTCTTTATTTACAATGGGTTCAGGCATATGCTGTAGTGCTGTCTGTAACACTTCATCGATCCATTTCACGGGTTTAATCTCCAGATCCTTTTTGATGTTAGCCGGAATCTCAACAAGATCACGTCGGTTGTCATCAGGGATCAAGACGGTTTTAATGCCACCTCGATGAGCCGCCAGCAATTTCTCCTTAAGGCCGCCAATAGGAAGTACCTCGCCACGCAGTGTAATCTCGCCGGTCATCGCGACATCTGAGCGAACAGGAATACCCGTTAATGCCGAGACCAATGCAGTACACATACCGATACCTGCACTTGGGCCATCTTTGGGAATACCGCCTTCAGGCACATGCACATGAATGTCATTGGTCTGGTAGAACTCACTATCTATACCCAGCAGATTCGCACGGCTACGCACAACTGTCATCGCCGCCTGTACAGACTCCTGCATCACATCACCAATCTGCCCTGTAATTGTCAGCTTGCCTTTACCGGGCATCACGGTGCCTTCAATGGTCAGCAGTTCACCGCCCACTTCAGTCCATGCCAGCCCGGTGACCTGGCCGACCTGGTCATGCTCTTCAGCCAGACCGAAACGAAAACGCCGTACACCCAGGTATTTTGATAGATTACGGGAGCCAACCACGACCTTCTTTTTGCTATCACTTAACAGGATGCTTTTAACGACCTTACGACACACTTTTGAGATCTCACGCTCTAAACCGCGTACACCCGCTTCACGTGTGTAGTAACGAACAATGTCTCGAATCGCCCCTTCTGAAATGCTAATTTCATTTTTCTTTAAGCCGTTATCCTTGATCTGTTTTTCCAGTAGATAACGCTGTGCAATATTGATCTTTTCATCTTCGGTATAACCTGAAAGACGAATTACCTCCATCCGATCAAGCAACGGACCGGGGATATTCATGCTATTGGCGGTGCAGACAAACATCACGTCAGAAAGGTCATAATCGACTTCCAGGTAGTGATCATTAAAGGTGCTGTTCTGCTCAGGATCAAGCACCTCTAACAGCGCCGATGCCGGATCACCCCGAAAATCATTGGCCATCTTGTCAATCTCATCCAGCAGGAACAGTGGATTACGTGTCTCAACCTTGGCAAGGTTTTGCACAATCTTACCCGGCATTGAGCCAATATAGGTGCGACGGTGGCCCCGTATTTCAGCCTCATCACGTACACCACCTAACGCCATGCGGACAAATTTGCGATTCGTTGCGCGCGCGATCGAACGCCCCAGCGAGGTTTTACCCACACCTGGAGGCCCTACTAAACAGAGAATAGGCCCCTTTAGCTTGTCGACACGCTGTTGCACTGCCAGGTATTCGAGAATACGCTCCTTAACCTTTTCCAGACCAAAGTGGTCTGTCTCTAGCACATCTTCCGCCTTCGCCAGCTGACGGCAGATCTTGCTACGTTTTTTCCACGGCACACTGGTTATCCAGTCGATGTAATTACGCACTACGGCGGCCTCGGCCGACATGGGTGACATCATCTTTAATTTATTCAGTTCGGCGTCGGCCTTTTTCCTTGCCTCTTTCGACATACCCGATTTTTCAATCTTCTGCGTTAACTCATCGAGCTCGTTAGGCACATCATCCATATCGCCCAGCTCTTTCTGAATCGCCTTCATCTGTTCATTCAGGTAGTACTCGCGCTGGCTCTTTTCCATCTGGCGCTTCACTCGCCCACGAATCCGTTTCTCAACCTGAAGAAGGTCAATTTCAGATTCCATCAGACTCATCAGCCGCTCCAGACGCAGACGCGCTTCGACCTGCTCTAGCAGCTCCTGGCGCTCTTCCACTTTCAGCGTCATATGGGCTGCGATGGTATCAGCAAGTCGCCCGGCATCTTCTATCGAGGCGAGCGATGAGAGCACCTCCGGCGGCACTTTATTGTTCAATTTTACATATTGATCAAACTGACCTAATACCGAGCGGCTCAACACCTCCGCCTCTCGCTCTGGCATTTCAGCTGCTCGTAACATCGAGATCTGCGCTACAAAGTATTCCTGTGTACCCATAAAATGGATCGTACGCGCGCGTTCAATCCCTTCTACCAGCACTTTGACCGTGCCATCAGGAAGTTTCAACATCTGCAGGATTGTTGCAACAGTTCCGATATCGTAAATATCTTCTTCCTGCGGGTCATCGATTGATGCATTACGCTGTGATACCAGCATGACCTGCTTGTCGCGTTCCATTGCCGCCTCCAGTGCCTTGATCGATTTATCTCGACCAACAAACAGTGGGATCACCATATGAGGATAAACAACCACATCTCTTAGTGGCAAAACAGGGAGAATTGTCTGCTCTTCATTCACTTCGGTTAGCTCTTCATTCTGCGCCATGATAAGTCCTCATTCTTCTGCGGGGTGTAAGTGAGGCTACACACTCTCTTAATTAAATTCATCGACAACTGCGCGCCGTCCTTTACCTCTAAATATACAGAACATTATTTAAGGATAGCTAACGCACTTTTCAAGGGGAAATTGTTACAGGTTATGAACAATTACACATTTGAGCCGCCTACTGAAAGGCGGCGCGAGTAGAGATTAATCGTTTGTTGCGGATACCTGGTTATTTTCGCTACTGGCATAGATCATCAACGGTTCAGAGTCGGCGTTGATCACCCCTTCGTCCACCACCACTTTAGCAACGTTCTCCATTGAAGGCAGGTCATACATCGTATCCAGCAGTACCTGTTCGATGATTGAGCGCAGACCACGTGCACCAGTCTTACGCTCCATCGCTTTGCACGCCACTGCACTTAGAGCATCATCACGAATCTCTAACTCGCAGCCTTCCATCTCAAACAATTTACCAAACTGCTTGGTGATGGCATTTTTGGGTTCAGTCAGAATTTTTACCAGCGAAGCTTCGTCGAGCTCTTCAAGCGTCGCGATCACAGGCAGGCGCCCAACAAACTCTGGAATTAAACCATATTTGACCAAATCTTCAGGCTCTACCGAGTAGAGGATCTCGCCCACTGGACGCTTGTCATCTTTGCTCTTCACTTCAGCAGAAAAACCGATACCGCCCTTCTCTGAACGATCACGAATCACCTTATCCAGCCCGGCAAATGCACCGCCACAAATAAACAGAATATTTGAGGTGTCGACCTGCAAAAACTCCTGCTGAGGGTGTTTGCGCCCGCCTTGAGGCGGCACAGAGGCTACCGTGCCTTCGATCAGTTTCAGCAGCGCCTGCTGTACACCTTCACCTGATACATCACGCGTAATCGAAGGGTTATCAGATTTACGTGAAATCTTGTCAATCTCATCGATGTAGACAATACCACGCTGCGCTTTATCAACATCATAATCACACTTTTGCAGCAACTTCTGAATAATGTTTTCAACATCTTCACCGACGTAACCCGCCTCCGTCAGCGTGGTCGCATCGGCAATCGTAAAAGGGACGTTGAGCAGGCGAGCCAGGGTTTCAGCCAGTAGTGTTTTACCACAACCTGTTGGCCCAATGAGCAGGATGTTACTTTTAGCTAGCTCTACTTCATCTTTCTTCTCACCCACTTCCTGACGCTTGTAGTGGTTATAGACCGCAACGGCCAGCACTTTCTTGGCGCGCTTCTGGCCAATCACATATTCATCAAGAATTGCGCTGATTTCATGGGGAGTCGGTAGTTTTGTACCCTGCATTGATGCAGACTTTTCCTGCACTTCTTCACGAATAATATCGTTACAGAGTTCAACACATTCATCGCAGACAAAGACCGAAGGGCCTGCAATCAGTTTGCGCACCTCATGCTGGCTCTTGCCGCAAAAAGAGCAATACAACAGTTTTTCGCTCTCTTCTTTTTTATCGTTGTCTTTATCATCGCTCATGACTAACTCCACTACTTCATGATTAAAGGGAACACGCGCCCTTTGATCGCTCTTCCATCAAAACCGTTCTACGCGATTAAACAGTTCGCAACCGTTACGCTGCGCTGCGATTGTCGAGAATTGTATCGATCAGGCCATACTCAACCGCCTCACTGCCTGACATAAAATTATCACGATCTGTATCCGCCTGAACACGCTCCAGATCCTGCCCGGTATGGTGCGCCATCACCCGATTCAGCTCCTCACGAATACGTAGAATTTCACGCGCATGGATATCAAAGTCAGCCGCCTGCCCCTGAAAACCTCCCAATGGCTGATGAATCATCATCCGCGAATGAGGCAGACAGTAACGTTTTCCTGCTGCGCCACCAGTCAAGAGCAGCGCGCCCATGCTGGCCGCCTGACCGATACACATGGTACTAACATCCGGTTTGATAAATTGCATGGTGTCGTATATAGACATGCCCGCCGTCACTGAACCGCCGGGGGAATTGATGTAAAGGTGAATATCTTTATCAGGGTTTTCAGACTCTAAAAACAGCAACTGAGCGACAACCAGGTTAGCCATATGATCCTCTACCTGCCCTACCAGAAAAATTACTCGCTCTTTAAGCAGTCTTGAGTATATATCGTAGGCCCGCTCTCCGCGAGATGACTGCTCTACCACCATCGGAACCAGACTCATACTGGTGTCTCCTGTTATCGCCTGATTTATTATTCTATCGGTCATCACCACCTATCCTTTAGTGCATCCTGTAACTCAGCAACTGTTTGTCTTATCTCGGAATATCCACCGAGCCGTCAAGTCCGGGCCAGCCATTTCTGCAGCCTGTTCTCATCTGTTTCAGGCCGTCAATGAGACCAATCTAGTCTCAAAGTACGGCGTATCTCTTCGGCCCGAACAGCACATTCATGAGCCAATATTGCTCTTTAATTATTGCGACAGTCTGGACGGCCCACTGAGTCGGAGCCCTCTAAACTGCTTTAACTTGGCTATTTCAACGACTTAACAGTACAACTCACTATACCTCTAAAATCAATCGAAGCACCACCCTCTCTCAGGTGCGCTGCCGACAATCAGAGACGCCGTTACTGCTTGTTTGAACGCTCCATTAATGCCTCAAAAGTGGTGGGCGATTTCTCGACCTGGATTTTATCCAGCACCCAGTCGACGACCCGCTCTTCCAGTACAACAGATTCAATCTGCCCCAGACGCTCCCGATCTTCGTAATACCACTTGACCACTTCGTCTGGGGTGTCATAAGTTGATGCAACTGAGTCAACTGTTTCACGGATTTTCTCTGGTGAAGCCTTGATCCCGTTCGCTTTAACAATTTCTGAAATCAGAAGGCTCAGGGTCACACGGCGGCGCGCCTGATCTTCGTACATTTTCCCATCCAGCTCTAACGCTTCCACCGCCACACCCTGATTTTTCAGGTTGTTTTTCATCTGGTTCATCAACGCGTTGATCTCATCATCAACAAGGCTCTTGGGCAGGTCAAGCGGGTTTTTCTCAAACAGCATATCCATAACCGCCTGCTTAGTTTTTCCTTTGAGCGCCTGATCCAGCTCATACTGCATACTTTTTCTCAGCTCGCCACGCAGTTCATCAAGACTATCGATTGCAAAATTCCTGGCGAAATCCTCATCGACTTCAGGCAGCTTTGCCTCAGAAACTGACTGAACGGTCACTGCAAATTGCGCCTCTTTTCCTGCCAGTTCGGCAGCTTGATAGGGCTCTGGAAAGGTGACATTAACGGTTCGCTCATCACCCTTCGATGCACCGATTAACTGATCCTCAAATCCAGGGATAAAAGTGCTTGAACCCAACACCAGCGTCACATTCTTGCCCTCACCCCCTTCAAACTTCTCGCCATCCACTGTCCCTATAAAGTCGACAACCAGCTGATCCTCTTTTTCAGCAGGACGTGCCACCTCTTCCCACTCTACACGCTGGCGGCGCATCTTCTCAATCATCCCGTCGATATCTGCTTCTGTGATCTCGGCCGAAGGCACTTCAACGCTAACCCCATCAAATGAGGCGAGTTCAACCTCAGGAAAGACCTCAAAGGTCGCAGTATATTCAAGGCGCTCGCTCTCAGCAGATGGAGCTGGCTCAAAGATAGGCAGACCCGCTGGCTGCAGTTTCTCCGCCGACAGCGCCTCGTAAAAGCTTGAGCGCGTCACCTCATCCACCACCTCCTGACGCACCTTTGGGCCGTATTTGCTAGCCACAACCTTCGCGGGCACTTTACCTGGACGAAAACCAGGTAAATTCGCTGTGCGCGACAGCGACTGAAGACGCTTCTGCACCTCCTGATCAACGCGTTCAGCAGGAACTGCTACCGTCATTTTGCGTTCCAGCGTACCGGTGGCCTCTACAGAAACTTGCATGTCATCTTCCCTCAATTAACTAAATAATAAATCAATCTAAAATCAACAGGTTATTGAAAAGGCCCCGGATGAATACGAGGCAAGGCGCACTACCCTACATTTATACAAAAAATCCGACCCAAAAACCCAGTTAACGCTAAGAAACAAAGTTTACACGTAGTAAAAGCGCATTTCGAGCCGAATTTTCCTGCGCTGCGGTTATGAATAAACGTCGTAGTACCCTGCATGATTTTTCAACCATCGGTCTGGCTGGCGCGGCATGCCAACCATGCTGCATGCCTGATCAGATAAAGTGCGGCTTTACGCTGTTAATATCAACAGATGGAGGAGCTATAAAAATGGTGCGAAAGGAGAGACTCGAACTCTCACGGGTTGCCCCACTGGTACCTAAAACCAGCGCGTATACCAATTTCGCCACTTTCGCAAAGTATGAGCATATTACGATGTAATATGTCTGGCTAACAAAAACAGTTGCGCAGTATATCCTTAAACAGCACATCTTTAAACACCGCACCGGCTACTTCTAGTAGTGGTGGGCCGTGTAGGGATCGAACCTACGACCCGCTGATTAAGAGTCAGCTGCTCTACCAACTGAGCTAACGGCCCTAAAAATGGGGTGAACGATGGGGCTCGAACCCACGACCACCGGAATCACAATCCGGGGCTCTACCAACTGAGCTACGCTCACCATAAAACCTTAAACCACCGCCATACCCTAAAATATGGCGCGCCTGGCAGGATTCGAACCTGCTACCCTCGGCTTAGAAGGCCGATGCTCTATCCGAATGAGCTACAGGCGCTTAAACCGCCAGGATGGCATATCCCACATCACGCTCAGGGACAGACATTACTTCAAAAATGGTCGGGGTAGAGAGATTCGAACTCCCGACATCCTGCTCCCAAAGCAGGCGCGCTACCAGGCTGCGCTATACCCCGAATCTAATACCGATACTTGGAGCGCTATGACAACATCACGACCATCACGCCTCACAAGGCAGGGGATAATACGCGGCGATGGTGTGGTCGTCAATTCCATGGCTCACTTTTCTTCGCATTTTATGTGAATTTTCTGCCACGCAATCCAGAAAGCTAGCAAACTCGCCACGGCAGCAAACAGATATGCCCATGACGGGCCAAGCCCCTCCCACACATAACCGCTATAGAGGCTTCCTATTGCGCCACCCGCACCAAAACTAATGCTGCTGTAGAGCGCCTGCCCCTTGCCTTGATGTCGCCCTACAAAATAGCGGTGGATGAGTGAAATCGCCACTGCATGGAACACGCCAAAACTAAAGGCGTGCAGTAGCTGTGCAAAAATCATCACCGCAAGCGACTCAACCCACCACGCCACCAGCAGCCAGCGCAACGTCGTTAACGCCAGCGCCACCAGCAACAGCCGGCGCACACCAAAGCGAGGAAAGAGTCTGTGCATCACCAGAAAGGCCCCAATCTCTGCCACCACACCAAGCGCCCAGAGCTGCCCGATCATGCTGCGTGAATAGCCAGAATCGTCAAGATAGATGGTGTAGAATGTATAGTAGGGGCCGTGGCTCATCTGCACCAGAAAACAGATCAGCAGCAGCGCCACGACCGTTGGCTGACGCAGCACATTCCGTAACGGCTCGTGATCAAGCGACAGATGGCCCGCCGCCTGCTCTGGCACTACCAGACTATTCAACCAAATAGCGACAAATAGCGCGAGCAGCACCCCCGGCAGCAGGTTGATACCCTGCGCTTCCAGCAGCGGCCCCACGGCCACAACCGCGACAATAAAACCCACTGACCCCCAGAGACGAATACGGCTATATCGCTGTGTACTATCATCGCCGAGGTGGCTCAGCGTCGCGGCCTCAAACTGCGGCAGTGTCGCATTCCAGAAAAAGCTAAAGAGGCAGATGACAAAGGCGACCCACCAGTACGAAACCCCAAGAAAGATGCCAGCAAAGGCGACCACAGAAAGGAGCGAGCCGACGCGAACGATCACCATTCGCCGTCCGGAATGGTCAGCTATCCACCCCCAGATATTCGGGGCGACAATCTTGGTTGCCATCAGAACCGCGATCAACTCGCCAATTTCGCGCGCACTAAAACCGAGGGACTGCAGGTAGAGTCCCCAGTAAGGCAGCAACGCGCCCAGGGCCGCGAAATAGAAAAAATAGAAGCCGGAAAGACGCCAGTACGGCGTCGCTTCATCGGATCTCGACATTAAGGCTGAGCAGGAATCACAGGGGTTTCTGAGTGCACATCCGCATTCTGTGCGCGGTGACGCAACATGTGATCCATCAGCACCATCGCCAGCATCGCCTCGGCAATCGGTGTCGCCCGGATGCCGACACAGGGATCATGCCGTCCTTTGGTAATCACCTCCATCGGCTTGCCGTGGATATCGATACTCTTACCCGGCAGGCGCAGGCTCGAAGTCGCCTTCAGCGCAAGACTCGCGCGAATATGTTGACCACTGGAGATCCCCCCCAGCACACCGCCAGCGTGGTTGCTCAGAAAACCTTCAGGGGTGATCTCATCGCGATGCTCACTCCCTTTCTGTTCAATGCAATCAAAACCCGCACCGATCTCAACTCCCTTAACCGCATTGATACTCATCAACGCATGGGCGATATCGGCATCAAGGCGGTCGAAGATCGGCTCGCCCCACCCCGGCGGCACCCCTTCCGCAACCACGTTAATACGCGCACCGATCGAGTTACCCTCTTTTCTCAGGGCATCCATATACTTTTCCAGCGCCTCAACCTTCGAGGCATCGGGCGAGAAAAAGGGGTTATTACCGACCTCATTCCAGTCAAACCCCTCTGACCCCATCGCAGCCATCTCAATAGGGCCAAGCTGCGCCATATAACCACGGACTGTAATGCCATACCGTGTTTTCAGGTATTTTTTGGCGACTGCACCGGCGGCTACTCGCATCGCCGTTTCACGCGCCGATGAACGGCCACCACCGCGGTAATCTCGCAGCCCATATTTCTGCTGATAGGTGTAGTCGGCGTGTCCCGGGCGAAAACTGTTCATGATGTCGGAATAGTCTTTTGAGCGCTGATCGGTATTTTCAATCAGCAAGCCGATCGGCGTACCGGTGGTCTTACCTTCAAACAGGCCTGAAAGAATTTTTACTTCGTCAGCCTCACGTCGTTGCGTGGTGTGGCGTGAAGTGCCTGGCTTGCGCCGATCAAGGTCTCGCTGCAGGTCCGCAACCGTTAGCTCAAGCCCCGGTGGACAGCCGTCTATGATGCAACCGAGTGCAGGCCCATGACTCTCACCAAAAGAGGTGACCGTAAAAAGTTTTCCAAATGAATTTCCAGACATGGGCGATATTGTAACGGAAACCGCCACCGTTTGCTGACCATCTGGCACATCGCCATCACGACCACTGGGAGCAAGCAAAGCAGTGGTAAAAAATGACCGCTATGATTGGCTACGGCACCGTTAGTACCGCTCTGTGTTGCCCCAGATGATCATTAATCCAGACCTCCTGATATGGGCCGCGCGTTAGCTTCAACAACAGACAAGGGCTGGTTAACATCTCACCGACCACCATATTGGGGGGCGGTGTTATCCACTCAAGTGTGACCTCGGCATGTTGCGCAACGATCCGGGGGGAGGGGTGATCCATCAACATTAATCGAAACCCCAGCGTCGGCTGCAGCCCCATTTCGACCAGCAGTACGATGTCGCGCTTAAAGTTGACCTCTGGCAGCGTCATGGGTGGCAGCCCGAACACCTGCTTCCGAAAACCGCTGTAAACCTTTGCCAGCTGCAGCTCATCTGTGACCAGACTCACCGCTACCCCTGGATCAGGATGGCCACATTTTGTGCCTGAATAAAGCACCTCAGCCGCGATGGGGCTCTCCACCACGCCTCCTGCGTTATCTCGGTCTGTGCCGGCTGTGCATGCTGCCGAACCGACTCCGATCACCACCAGTAATAAACAGGCTGGTACTTTCATCTCTCTCTTCGCAGTCGCTTAGTCTCTGATTGTGGCCCTTTTTTCAGCGCACGATCGCCCGCCTTCAACAATGAATTGACCTGAATACCGGCACTAAAACCGGTCGTAAAGTCGAGCCCGGAATAAGGGCCATCCACACCAATCGCACGCAGATTGCCAAGTGAGAAATAAGACCCACAGGCCTCACCCAGGCCACATATCCAGCCGTCAAAATTCAGGTCAGTACCGGCAACGATATAATATTCACGCCCCTCTGGAAACGCGACATTATAGAACTGATAGGGATATCGGCCGCCCTGTACAGGACCACTCCACTGGTCTACAACACTGAAGTCAGCCACATCCACCAGCAACACATAGTGATAACCGGCATCGGCATTAACATTCTGTGCTACCACCTGAATCAACACCGGCACCACCACCGTATTGGTAGAAGAGACAAAGGTGATGTTTTCCTGATAGGTGCCGGGAATCAGCCCACTCCTATCAACGGTCACACGATAACGCCCCAGGCCAGCACTATCCACTGACTCTGCAACCACCGTTAGCCACGAAGCTGCTTCAGTCACTGAGCTGATACTCAACACCCCATTCCCTGCATTTCCGACCGAAAGCGTGCCGCTGCTTTCAACTGCTCCCAGATTAAGTGCCGCCGGGGAGACCCCCAGCAGCGGCGTATCGACCACAGGCTGCTGTGCTAACGCCTGCGCTTCGGCCACCGCATTGAAGGCGTTGATCAACCCATGCCCAAAAATATCATCACGATTGGGGGCACCGAGATCCTCAACAATCGACCCATTTAACAGCAGTAGATCGAGCTGCGCTGGCGTTAATGCGCTATAGACAGACTTCATTAGTGCCACCACTCCCGCCATATGGGGTGCCGCCATCGATGTCCCCTGGTAGAAGCCGTAGTTGAAGAGCAGCGAACCACCAGAATCATCAGCCAATGTACTTAACACCCCATCGATATAACCATCGCCGTTGATATCGACACGGGTATCGCCACCCGGTGCTGCCACATCAACGGCCGTACCAAAACTGGAATAGGGTGCTTTCTGTTTGTTGATATCGACGGCGGCTACCGAGACAACACCGCCATAAGAGGCTGGATAATTTAAGGCGCCACTGTTGGCATTCCCTGCGGCGGCCACCACGATGACGCCCGCATTACGCACCTCGGTGTAGAGATTCTGCTCCAACTGGGAGTACCCCCCCTCCCTACCCAAACTTAAGTTAATCACATCGGCACGTTGCGAGCTATTCAGAGTAACCCCGGAATCATTCACCAGCCCGGCGGCGTAACGCACAGCCTGCATAATATCGTAACTGGTCCCACCATTCTGCCCCAGCACTCGCAGCGGCATAATCTTTGCCGCCGGTGCCACACCGGCCACCCCTGTTGCGCCAGTTGCGGGTAAAAAGGTAGTTGCAGCGGCTATTGTTCCCGCCACATGTGTGCCGTGAAATGAGCTGCCGGCACCCGCACTGTCACCAGGGTCGTCAGGATTGGCATCGATGCCGGCCTCACCATCATTCGAACGGGCATCATCAATAATAAAATCATATCCACCATCTGCGGAGAACTGCCCCACAAGATCCGGATGACTCAGCAATACACCTGTATCGACGACGGCAACAGTGACATTCGCCCCCTGCGCCATCTCCCACGCCGTGGGCAGGTTGATTAATGGGTAATGCCACTGAAAACTATAAAAGGGATCTGATGGGGTGGCCTGCGCCTGGTAAATGAAATTGGGTTCTGCATAGAGCACATCGTCACGCTGACGTAGCGCCTGAATCACCTGCAATGTTTCGAGCTTGAGCTGTTTGACCGAATCACTACTGCGAAATTGCCGATGTCCCGAATTAGCTAGCAGTCCCAATGTCGCAAAGGTCGCATTTCGCTCGGCAGGGTCACCCAGCTTCATCAAGCGGGGGCGACGATGGCTGCTGCCCCCCGCTTTTGGCTGCAGTCCCAGTGCTGCTGCGCTATCCTCGGGCAAGCTCATCGTCGATACCTCCGATCGCCCCTCTCTAAATTTAACCAGCACATCACCCGGTACAAAAGCGTCATTTGAGCGCAGCTGACCGACGACATTCAGCGGCGCTGCCTGCCCTACAACCAGCGTATAGGCCGAGTAGCCACTCGTCACGGAGACCTGAATGAAATAGTCACCATCTGCCGGCACGGTTAATGATTCGACCCCACCGGTGCCCATAGAGGCGTAGTCAGGATTGGCCGGGTCTACCGTGCCATCGTCATAATAGAGATAGAGATCTAAATTACCACGAACAGCATCTTCAATCGAAACAGTGATTGTCTGCCCGGCCACCAGGTTAATTCTGTAAAAATCAGAATAGTCGCCAACAGAAAATGAGTCGCCATTGGGGCCGCTACCCGCTTCGTTCAGGTAGCCGCCAAGGTTAACCGGATTAGGCAACGCCTGGGCAACATCGTAGGTGTCGTTATTGACATAAGCAGCATTGGGGTCATTAACATCACTATCAACCACGGCACCAGGCGCAACGCCAATCGTCCCGCTAAGTGTCTGCCCGCTCACACTAATCACCCTGGAGGTGGTATTTGTCTTCCCCCCATTATCGGTAACGGTTAACACCACATTATAGTTGCCCGCAGCAGCGTAAGTGTGGCCGATGGTAACGCCGCTTCCCGATTGGCCATCACCAAAACTCCACTGATAAGAGACGATCTGACCATCGCTATCCGACGACGCCGAGGCATCCAGCAACACGCCCCCTGACACCTGGGAAACAGAGAAACGGGCGACAGGGACGCCTGTTTCTACAGGGCTACCACCCCCTCCCCCACTGCTACAACCCACTATCGATAGCAGGAGAAAAAGCGCAGTGATGCCCAGAAAGTAGTGGCCACTGTTAAAAAAGAATACGTTCACTCGCCACATGAGATCATCTAAAACACCGCAGTAAGAGCTCACAGCCAAAAAATGGCCAACCAGATGATATTACCATACGCTATTTAGCGCTTTATGTGACCCAGACAACACTCGCCAGGATCAGTACTCCATGAGGTCAATAAAATTAATCTGCCAGACCAGGTATAGCTGCATAAGATCACCATTACCGGCAGCGCTTTCAGTGCTCAGGTTCACTACCCCTCCGACTATCACATCACCTTTAAATACCATTATCAACGGCAACTGCCCTCGCAGCTCAATGCGCGGATCAGAGACCCCACCTACCCGCCCATAACGCCCCTCAATATAAAGATCAGCACTGCGCGCCGCTCGTACCCCCGCCATATGCTCCCAGCGGGAAACATTAATCCCGCTGAGTTTCTTCATCTTCAGACCAACCACAGGGCCTAACGCCCAGCGCCCCTTGCGATCACCCGCCATCGCATAGGGGGCAAAAAAGTTAAGATCAACTTCATAGGCTTCATTCACGGCCTCTACTGAATTCTCCGCGCTGTTCGTCAACAGTGCCTCACCAAAAATATGTCGCCCCCACATCCCTTTTTTATCAAGTGAGCCGTTCATCTGATAATAAAGATTAGCGCCAAAGCGTCCGCCACCATAACGGGGAAAGGCATCAATATCGACACTCTCATACCCCAGGTAGAGATTTGAGACAAAGGTATCACCCCACCCTTTATCAAGTGGAATATGCTGACTCAACATGGTGAGATAAAACTGCTTGATCGCCTCTTTTATCTCCAGAATCCGCTGGAGGCGTAATTTAGCTTTATCGGTCAACCCGCCGGGCAGGTAGATCTCTTCAGATGAGAGCCGCTGATAAACAGTATCGACCCTCGTCATCAAGGTGTTCAGTAGCTGCAAAAACTCACGGCGCTTTCCCGCTGAAAATTTTTGATACCCAGCACCACATTCGGCAAGTAATTGCCGGTAGGCCGCCACATCAGCATCTAAAATATCAACTTTCATTAGGAGGTCATAGGCCCTGTAATCCAGGCTCTCAATTCCATCAGCACACGGCATCGCTTCCTGTGTCAGCGCCACGCTGGAGAAAAATAGCGCTATTAATAGACCCAACCAGCCAGACGATCGTTTTTTATTCATGCCCTTCCCATCCCCCACCCTGCAAAACTTTTAAGTCAGAGCCGTCACGACTCCTGTTACTCAAATCATCTCTTTCCCTATGCATTTATTAAGCCAGTCAAAAATGGCAGCCATAAAAAAACCACCGCAACGGGTGGTTTTTTTATGGCTGAGCTGGATAAAACTGCGGTCAGATCACCTTCGAGAAACGCTGCTCACTCTGCTTGCGAAGATATTTGTCAAACACCATGCAGACATTGCGGATCAGCAGGCGTCCTGCCGGCAGCACACTGATCCTGTCACCCTCAATCGTCAACAGCCCATCTGATTCAATCTGATGAAGCTCTTCCATTTCCTGCGCAAAATATTCAGGGAAATTGATATCGAACTGCTGTGCGACCGCGCCCATGTCGAGTTCGAACTGACAGATCAGTCTGGTGATCACTTCGCGACGCAGCACATCATCATCGTCCAGTTCAACACCGCGATAGAGCGGCAGCTTACCGGCATTTATTAACTCGGCATACGCTTCAACTGTTTTCACGTTCTGGCTATAGGTGTTGCCGACCATGCCGATTGAGGTGACGCCCATCGCGACCAGATCGCATTCAGCATGGGTCGAATAGCCCTGAAAATTACGGTAGAGCGTGCCTTCACGCTGCGCTACTGCCAGCTCATCATCCGGTTTGGCAAAATGATCCATACCGATGTAGACATAGCCCGCCTGTTTGAGGCGCTCATTGGTCATCTGCAGGATATCGAGTTTTTCAGCCGCCGATGGCAGCTCTTCATCAAGGATGCGACGCTGCGGCTTAAACATCTCCGGTAGATGCGCATAATTGAAAACCGAGAGGCGATCCGGTCCTGCGGCGATCACCTTATCAACGGTCTTTGCAAACCCTTCCAGCGACTGAAATGGCAGGCCGTAGATCAGGTCAACACTGACTGATAGAAACCCTTCCGCCTTCGCCTGATCAAGCACGGCAAAGGTCTGCGCTTCCGTCTGAATACGGTTGACTGCCTGCTGCACTTTGGGGTCAAAGTCCTGCACCCCGAGACTCATGCGGTTAAAACCAAGCCCGCGCAACAGCTTGATGGTGTCATTTTTCACCTCACGCGGGTCGATCTCGATCGAATATTCGCCGCTGTCATCATCGTGCAGATTGAACTGCTCACGGCTCTTCGCCATCAGCGCCGTCATCTGTTCATGACTAATAAAGGTTGGTGTACCGCCGCCCCAGTGAAGCTGGTCAACCTTACGTGATCTGTCAAACAGCGCCCCCTGCATCTCGATCTCTTTAAAGAGCGCTTCGAGGTAAGGCACCGCATGTTTGCGATTTTTGGTAGCGATCTTGTTACAGGCGCAGTAGAAACAGAGCGTGTCGCAAAATGGAATATGAAAATAGAGAGAAAGCGGACCACCCTGCTGATTACTCTGCGCCGCGATGGCACGATAATCCGCTTCGGCAAACCCTTCATGAAACTGCACCGCCGTCGGGTACGAGGTGTAACGGGGGCCGCTCTTGTCGTAGCGACGGATTAATTCAATATCAAAAACGAGCGACTGATCCATACTAAACTCCTGACCCGACTGGAAAAATTGAAAAATGGCGCGGGCAATCGGCTATTATAAGGGAATTCAGACCCCACCGCGAATCGCCACCGCGATTCCCGACCATAACCCTATGATATTTATAGCGCTATCTCCGCCGCGCCCTCTTCTCATCCACAAACCACAGCAGCAGCGCGCCGACACAAAAGAGCAGCAGCAGCGACAGTACCGCCAGCCGGTGGCTATCAGTCGCGACTGCGATCCACCCCATCATCAGCGGCCCGGCTACGGCGGCGAACTTACCGAGCATGTTATAAAAACCAAAAAACTCGGCCGCCCTGTCGAGTGGAATCAGACGTGCATAGAGTGAACGGCTGAGTGACTGAATCCCCCCCTGCACCAGCCCTATCATCACCGCAAGGCCGTAAAACTCGATCTCCTTTTCGATCATCGACGCCCACACCGTGATTCCCATGTAGATTCCAATCGCGATCAAGATACCCCCCTTTGCACCAAAATGCTGTCCGAGCCGGCCAAACAGAATAGCGGCCGGAAAGCCGACAAACTGGGTGATCAGCAGCGCGACCATCAGGCTGCTGGAGTCGAAACCGATCGCTAGCCCGTAATCGATCGCCATCCGCACAATCGTATCGACGCCATCAATGTAGAACCAGTAGGCGAGTAGAAACAGCATCACCACTTTTAACTGGCGAATCTCACGCAGTGTCTCGCACAACTGCAGCCAGCCACCCGCAATTAATTTCACTATCGATTCGTTTTGAGCCGCCGCAGGCTCTTTCACAAAGAGCCACAGTGGAATGGAGAATAGCCCCCACCAGAGGGCGACACAGATAAATGAGACGCGCACAGCCTCGCTCGCATCAACCAGTCCAAAAGCCGCTGGCCATAGCGACATCGCAACCATTACTGCAAACAGCAGACCGCCACCAAGGTAGCCGAGGCCGTAACCCAGTGCAGAGACCCGGTCCAACTTTTTCACTGCTGCCACCTGCAGCAGCAGTGAATCGTAAAAGAGATTGCCGCCCATAAAGCCGATGGTGGCGAGCAGGTAGATCACCATCGCCAGAAACCACTCGCCTTGCGCAATAAAAAATAGCCCACCACTCATCACAATCCCCATCACTGCAAAAAAAATTAGAAATTTTTTGCGTGCGGAACCCCGGTCGGCAATCGCACCGAGCAGTGGTGCAAAAACCATCATCACCAGACTCGACAGAGCATTGGCGATCCCAAGCTGATAGGTACTTTCGGCGGCACTGAGATCAGCAGCCCAGTACTGTTTAAAGAAGATAGGGAAAAATGCGGCGATCACGACGGTTGCGTAGGCGGAGTTGGCCCAGTCGTAGAGCGCCCATGAGTAGATGCGACGCGACTCGTCGTCCTCTTTTAATGAACGAAAAAGGCGTGTGATCACGCGTTAAGGAAGAGCGGCTGATATTCGGCCAGTTCACGCGCCGTTAACAGAAAGACGCCGTGGCCGCCATATTCAAATGCCAGCCAGATAAAAGGGACTGTTGGAAAACGCCGCACCAGTGCTGCATCACTATTACCCACTTCGACAATCAGAATGCCATCTTCGCTGAGATGGTGCGGCGCATCCTGCAATATGCGAATTGCAAAATCGAGCCCGTCTTCACCGGCAACCAGCCCCAGTTGAGGCTCGTGATGGAACTCCTGTGGCATCGAGGCGATATCGTCAGCATCGACATAGGGTGGGTTGCTGACGATGATGTCGTAACGTTCCCCCTGCAGCGCACTAAAGAGGTCGGACTCAACGGCGTTCACACGCCCTGCCAGCTTATGCAGTTCGATATTACGCTTTGTCACCGCTAACGCATCGGGCGAGATATCGGCCGCATCGACCACCGCATCGGGAAAAGCATGGGCACAGGCGATCGCGATGCAGCCGCTACCGGTGCCGATATCCAGCACCCGTCCCACCGGACGTTGAGCGGGCCACCACGGTGCAAAGCTCTTCACGATCAGCTCACCAATCGGTGAACGCGGTACCAGCACCCGCTCATCGACATAAAACCGCAAACCACAGAACCACCCTTCGTGGGTGAGATAAGCTGCCGGTTTGCGGCTCTCGACACGCTTCTGAAAGAGGGTGGCGATGGTGCGTCGCTGCCGCTCGGCCAGCGGTTGCGGCACTTCACTGAGAGAGAGGTCAAGCGGCATCGCTAACGCATGGAGCACCAGCCAGGCGGCCTCATCAATCGCATTGTCAGTGCCGTGGCCAAAGTAGATACCGTGCTGCTCAAAGTACTCCCCGCCCCACTGCACCCACGCCTCTGCGCTAGCGAGTGAAGCCACAATCTCATCTGTTATCTGCATCTATCCAAACCTGTCAAAGCATGACTGTACAAAGCAGACAGCCACCGTTGAAGCGGTGGCTGTCTGCATGATCCAGACGTGATCAACACACGCCATCAACCACTACTCAGAACGCTCCGTGACCTCAATCAGGTGATAACCAAACTGCGTCTGAATCGGGCCATGCACCACACCGACCGCCTCGCTGAAGACCACATCATTAAACTCTTTTACCATCTGGCCCGGGCCAAATGTGCCGAGGTCACCACCACGACCACCCGATGGACATTTGGAATGGTCTTTGGCGATCTCTTCAAACGCTGCACCCGACTCAATCTGAGCCTTGAGTGATTCGCACTCCTCTTCGCTATCTACCAATATATGCCTTGCACTTGCTGTTGTCATACGAACCCCCACTTTGGAAAATAATTATCTAAACAGAACCAACATAAAAATCTTTTCATCAACGAGACAACGCTCCTTTATTCAGCCGTCCGGGCGCCTCTCGTCCTGCGCCTCGAGACGTCGATGCAGTCGCGCCAGCGACTCCTGAGTCTGGCGCAGCTCACGCAACAGCTCATCACGCGAAACAGGTGGCTGTAGCTGCTCCAGACGTTCAGCCTTCGCCTCATCCAGGTTATTAAGCACCACCGCAATAAAGAGGTTAATAATGACGAAAGTGCCCATGATGACAAAACTAACGAAATAGATCCACGCCAATGGATGCATTTCCATCGCGGTGTACATCACATCGGTCCAGTCTTCGAGCGTGACAATACGAAATAGCGTCAATAACGAGACCCCCAGCGTGCGCCAATGCTCTGGGTCATGGGCATGAAACAGGTGATAGCCTGCCACCGCATAGATATAGAAGATTATACTCATCAATAGCAGGACATTGCCCATACTGGGGATCGAGCGCATCAATGTCGAGACGATCAGGCGTAATTCGGGAATTGCCGAGATCAGGCGCAGTACTCGCAGCAGGCGCAGCAGACGTGCCACCATCGCAAGATCGCCAGTAAATGGGATCAGTGACAGCACCACGACACTAAAATCGAACAGGTTCCAGCCATCACCAAAATAGCGCTTCCACTGCGGTGCGACGGCTGTGATTTTGATCGCCGCTTCCAGAATAAAGATCGCCAACACCAGCTGATTACCCAGCATTAACAGGTCGCCATATTGCGCAAAAATATCAGCCGAGGTCTCAAGCCCCAGAATCACACCATTAATGACGATCACCGCTACCACAAAACGCTCAAACGCCTTGTGGGCTGCAATTTTCTGGCAATATGCTCTAATCACTTCGCGGCACCTTTTAGTCAGATCGACAATGTTTGGATATCGCGGCTATTATAGACGTTTTTCTGAATCGAACTCGACCATGGAGCCTGCGCCTCAAATATGACCCCGCATTTAATAGCGTTAATCGGGCTTGCGGCTGCATGGCTTGCGTATGGCGCACTGCATTCGCTGCTGGCGTCACTCCGTTGCAAAGCGTGGTTTCGGGCGCGCTGGCCACAACAGATGTACCGCTATCGGATCGCATTCAACACCCTTGCGGTAGTGCTGCTGATTCCAATTCTCGCCCTGGAGCAGCATATTGATGGGGTGCTGTTGTGGTCATGGTCAGGCGTTTCAAAGATCGCGGTGCTCTCACTCATGCTGGCTGCCGTCGCTGCTTTTATCTGGTCGACACGCTATTACGACATCTCTATTTTTATGGGCACGCATCAGTGGCGTAACAGAAAGAACAGCACCAATGATGAGGGTGCCTTGACAATTTCACCACTGCACCGTTTTGTCAGACATCCGTGGTATTCACTGGCGCTGGTGATTTTGTGGACGCGTGATATTGAGAGCACCACGCTGGTCTCCAACCTGATGCTCAGCGCTTATTTCATCATCGGCGCACGACTGGAAGAGCAAAAGCTGGTTATTCAGTTTGGCAGACAATACCAAGAGTATCAACGCCGGGTGCCTGCGATGTTGCCAGCACCATGGCGCTATTTGAGTGCGGAAGAGGCTCAACGGCTGAGCGAACCACCCTCCCCTTAAGCCCCTGTCGCACTTTTCAACATAATCAGGGAGCGACTGGAATTTCTCTTACCAAGGATTCCAGACGAGTCAGTCCCCACGCTTTTCCTGTGGCAATAGCCTCATCAACGCGCGCGCCTTTCATCCGTTCACCGAGAGCAATAAGCGCCCCCACTCGATTGCTACTTGAACAGTGCACAAGCACTGGCTCACCGTTAACAGCAGCGATCATATCAGCTAAAGATGCCGCATTTTCAGTCGTAATACCAGCGGCACCAGCAACAGGCAGTGAGTGATACTCCATGCCAAGTGATTGAACAAACTCAGCTTCATTCCACTCTTGCTCCTGTGCTGGGCGAAGATTGATCACATGCTTAATACCCGCCTGCGCAAGTCCTCGGAATTCATCCTGGGTAGGCTGACCACTGGCATATATCAATTTTCCTGGGTGACTAAGGTTTTTAATCTTCAGCTGTTTAATGGCACTTTGGTCAACAACAACAGAATCACTCGACGTTGAGCATCCCGCCATAAAAGCCAGAGCGAAAACAACCGCCAGCGTCTTAAAGAGTGCTGACATATTTAGTGCCTCCCGTTTTTCTTCTGACACAGTAAATTCATCAAACAGTCATGACGGTGTTTACACAGCCCCTCAGCCATTTTTTGATTTACAGGTATTAATCCCAAGCAGTGCATAAGGGGGACACCAACTCATCAATGCGGTCGCAATTAACACCAGACCAATCGCCCCCCACCAACTCTGAAAATAGAGACCTGCGCCAATCGCAGCAACTCCAGCTACAATACGGATTCCCCTGTCGATTCCGCCAACATTTTTATTCATGATAGTGCTCCATTTCGGTTTAGATTAGACTCGCAACTATAATGAACATTACCCAGGGGGTCTGTATGTGACTAAAACACCTTTCTCCACAATAAACCGATTTTACAAACTCAATTAACGGCAATAGGCCTGCAGGCCAGGCAGATCGATAATAGTAAGCTTACCACGCGCCCCGACCACCAGCCCCTTACCTTCAAACTCCTTAAGAATTCGACTCACCACCTCTCGAGTCGTGCCTAAATCAGAAGCGATTTCATGGTGTGTAATATTCACGACCGGCCCCTGTGATGCGATGGCGATTAAATAAGCCGCTATGCGCTCATCCATTCGATGAAAGGCCACATTCTCCAGTAACGCAATCACATCCGCCAACCGCCTGGAGATCAAACCAAAGATAAAGGTGCGCCAGGGGGTTGAATCTCTCACCCATTCAGAAGCCTGCCGAGAGGGAATAACCAGCGCCTCAACATCTGTTTCTGTTTCTGCAATCGCTGGAAAGGGGGTTTCACTCATGATACATGAAGCCGTTAATACACAACTGTCACCACTGTTGATGCGATAAAGTGTGATCTCCCGCCCCGATTCGGCAAGTTTGTAGACACGCACTCGGCCCGAAAAAACTACTGCCAACTGGCCACACTCACTCCCCTCCGATGCAATGGTATGACCCGCCGGAATCTGCACCAAGGTGGCGCTGCGAAAGAAAGCCTGACGAAACTGAGCAGAAGCACCCATTAATAGTGGGAAGCCATCGATCAGGCGTTGCTGCTGTTCTATGCTATCGATCATCCGTTTTAAGAGGGCTCCGAAAATTTTTGGTTGCTTGAGAGTGAGGTGGCTTCAGGGTTCTCTCAGGTGTCAGGTTTCTCGCCTTTATGCGCCACCACCTGCTGCAGCATCACCTCCATCCGCGCCATGCGCTGCTCCATCGCCTCAGTCTGCTCCTTAATCTGGGTGATGTCTCCCGCGGTGCCCTCACCCTCTTCACGATTATGTTTTTCATGCTCTTCCTGCATCACATCCAGCACGACGCCGATCATCATATTGAGAAAAACAAACGCCGTCAGAAAGATAAACGAGAGGTAAAAGGCCCAGCTAAAGGGAAAAACGGCCATCGTCTCATACATCACATCGGTCCAGTCCTCAAAGGTTGCAACACGGAACAGGGTTAACATCGCAATGCTAATATCACCCCATAGCACCGGGTTAATCTTTTCAAACAGGAAGCTGCCGATCGCACCATAAATATAGAAAATAATAAACATCAATAAGACCACATAGCCAATACGCGGAATCGCCTTGACCAGTGCATCCATTAAGATCCGCATCTCCGGCACCATGGAGACCAGACGCAACATGCGGAAGATGCGCAACAGCCGTGCCAGTAACACCAGCTCACTCTCATCGATTGGTATCAGACTTGCGGTGACGATGATGAAATCGAAGATATTCCACCCCTTTTTAAAGAAGTCGCGCAGGCGGGGTTCTGCGGCCATGCGAATAAGCAGCTCTATCAGAAAAAAGATTGTAACCGCCACATCAAAGCCCTTCAGTACGTTCATCCAGTGAGGGGCGATATCATAGGTGGTTGCACCAATCATCATGGCAGAGAGAATGATGATCGTCACTACGACCATCTCAAAAAGCTTATTGCTGCGTATCACAACAAAATGTTCTCGCCAGCCGGACACATCTGAATTCATGGTTATGACTCCATTTCGCTATTCACAATAAATTATCTCGCCAGGAAGCACGGCGCTATATTAGCCAAGCATGTAATACCAGTGGAATTGTTTCAATCAGATAAAACAGAAATCATCGCTTGCTTCTGCTGTGCCAGCACAGGCCGGGGCGCAGAAGTGGATGATTTAGAATTGGCTCCCCGAGGCGGACTCGAACCACCGACCAATTGATTAACAGTCAACTGCTCTACCAACTGAGCTATCGGGGATCAGTATTTGGCTGAGGCGCTATATTACTCATGCACCCCCCATTGGTCAATAGCATCTCGAAATTTTCTTAGCTTATCAATATAATAGCCTGCTAACCCGCTGATTTGGTGAAATCGTTACGTATGAGCGACAAGAAAGCAGAGCCCGCAGAGGAGGATGACTTTACGCTGTTTCGCCAGAGCGTCGCGGATGCTCGCCCATTAAAACAGCAAAACACCGTGCACCACCACAATCACCCCCCCTTATCCACTCGGCTTAGGCCACAGCAGCAAAACAGGCGGCGAACATCTGAAGATCTGCTCTCGGATGAGTACCGGGTCAAGCCGGTCACCTCCGCTGATGAGCTGCTGTTCAGCCGCTCAGGGCTGCAGCAGCGCGTGGTTAAAAAGCTGCGCCGCGGCCAGTTCATTACCCGCGCGGAACTTGACCTGCACGGCATGGTTGTCACGGAGGCGCGTCAGGCGCTGCTTGAGTTCATCGCTGAATGCAATGTTCACCACGCACGTTACGCCCGCATCGTCCACGGTAAGGGCCATGGCTCATCAGGCAGGCATCCTGTATTAAAAAACTGTCTCAACAGCTGGCTTCGACAGATCGATGAGGTGCTCGCCTTCTGTTCGGCACAACCGAGGGATGGTGGCACTGGAGCAGTCTATCTATTACTAAAACGGGGCTGACAATGCGCTAGCCTTTGGCGCCCTGCTTTAATGCACGTTGCCGCCCCAGCTCACGAGCCTGAGCTGCCTCTTCACCATCCCACTCATCGCCACTGCCCGGCCACCCCTGCGTATGGCGCAACACAAGCTCACCGAGTGCGCGAATATGATCATCGCGCTCATTCAGTGCCGGAATATAAAAATATTCTTCACCACCAGCGGCCATAAACGCTTCACGATTCTCCAGATCAAGCTCTTCAAGTGTCTCGACACAATCCGCCGAAAAACCGGGAGAGATAACATCGACCCGCTTAACCCCCTCTTTCGCCCACTTTTTAAGCGTCTTATCGGTATAAGGCTGCAACCACTCTTCACGGCCGAAGCGAGACTGAAAACTCACAAACCACTCATCGTCAGCCAGCTCAAGACATTCAGCAATCAACCGTCCTGTCTTTTGGCACTGACAATAGTAGGGATCTCCCGCCAGCAGGGTGCGCTTCGGCATGCCGTGGAACGACATCAAGAGTCGCCCTTCGCGCCCGTGGCGCTGCCAGTGTTCACGTATCGAACTGGCCAATGCGCCAATATAGTCAGGGTCGTCGTGGTACTGGTTAATCATGCGCATCTCCGGAATTCTGCGCCATTTATTAAACACCGTAGCCACGGCATCAAAGGTAGAGGCCGTTGTCGCCGCCGAATATTGGGGATAGAGCGGAAACACTAATAGACGCTGCACATTGGCTTCACGCAATTTTTCCAGTGCGAACTCTATTGAGGGGTTGCCGTAACGCATGCCAAGGGCCGTGACTACCGGACCAGGAAATTGATCATTCAGGTAAGCCTGCAGTGCCGCAGCCTGTTTTTGCGCGGTTAATAGCAGCGGAGAGCCTTCATTATCCCAGATACGCAGGTAGTTCTTTGCTGAACGTCTGGGGCGAAAAGGCAACACAAAGCCATGCAAAATCAGCCACCACACCGGCCGCGGGATCTCAACAACCCGTGAATCCCATAAAAATTCACCCAGGTATTTTCGCAGCGCCGCGCTCGTCGGCGCATCAGGGGTACCCAGGTTGGTAATCAGGATGCCAATGGGACTCGCTTTGCCATGTTCATGTGATACCTCACCTTTTTCCATCGTCATCCCAAAAGACCTGCCTGTTCAATATGTTTATAAAAATAAAAGCGAGTGAACATTAGCCGCTCGCATTACTAAAATAGTGGTTATTGCGTATGCCAAACGTCGCCTAGTATGCCACTCTCAAAAAAATTTGCCACGCGTAACTTCATGAGAATATGATGATATCCAGGAAGTGGTCGCTACAGGCAGAGATGCAATGCCCCCCTATAAATCGTGACCCGGAATATAAAACAGGAAGTTTAAAGATGTCGATTGATCTATCTCAACTCACGCTCCCCTCCATTTCACCCGAGGGGCTAAAGGTTCTCGATATCGTCTCCAGCCCGGAGCCTGACATCAAACAGCTGGAAAAGGCGCTCCTTAGCGACCCGACCCTTGCCAGCACACTGATCAAATATGCCAATTCACCGCTCTATCGACGCGCCAATCATGTGTCAAATGTTCCGGCGGCGATCCGTATTCTTGGCCTGAAAAATATCCGCAGCGCTGTTGCTATGGCAACGATGCGCGCCATGGCAGAGCCTGCAACGGCCACTTCAAGGGCAATCCTCAACCATAACCTTGATATTGCGCTGCTATGTAAACTCATTGCGGACAAAACCTTTCCGGAACTCCGTGATGACCTGGAGTTTCTCGGTCTGATCCACGACATGGGCATGTTAATCCTGAATCAAAGCTTTCCAGACGAATACCAGCAACTCTTCACTCGCTCGCTCGAGGAAGGCGTCGCCATCACTACTCTGGAAGAGAAGAGATTCGAACTCACCCACGACATCATCATGGCTGCCGTTTCCGAGCGCTTCAGACTGCCAGAACCCTATGTGGACACCCTCGCCAACTTCCATACCCATAAACCCACCACCAGTGTCGAACAGCGTATTGGCCATTACATCTGTATTCTCGACCTTGCCCACCATCTGTGGCCACAGGTGGCGATCGATAGCGACTGTTTCGCTGAAGAGATCATCGACTCTCAGGAAAAGCTATCCATTTTGCTCGACCTGAGTGAGATGCAGTTGCAGGAGATCATCGAAGAGGCGCGAGAGAAAAAAGCGCTGGCGGAATAGATGCTCGCATCAACGGGTTATTCCCCCCAACAGCGCTGACAATAAAAACGCTGGCAACGATGCCATTCCACCCGTTTTAGTCTAGAATTGGCTGTTTTGTTGGCGGGCACCGCCTGAATCAGACCAAAGCAACCGGGCAGAACCTACCACGTGGATAAACAGCACATCACCTACCCTCGTAACACCATCGGTAAAATACCGCCCTGCCCGGTCGCGCCCGATTCGCTTCAGGGTATCCCGCGGCAGCAGACCAATCCGGCACGCTGGCAGGGTGAGCAGTGGCCTGCATTTGTCGTAGCGCTAAAGCAGGCCAATATCGAACTGCGCGTCGCACCGCACAACACCGGCACTTATATGACAGATGCGGGCGGCCTCGCTTACGGCAAACCACACGGGGTGGTCATCGCACGTGGCGCCGCGCAGATCGCCACGCTGATGCAGCTTGCGCAACAGTTCCAGGTACCGGTCACGACCCGCGGTGGCGGTTTGACCACAGAGGGAGAATCGGTCGCCTTCGGCGGTGTGCTGCTCGACATGACTGGCATGAGCCGCGTCCTCCATATTGATAAAACAGCACTCACGGTACGTACTGAAGGGGGGATATTCTGGCACCTGCTAGCCGAGGCGCTACGCCGTGAAGGACTTGACTATCTGTCGGCTCCCCTGAACCTGACCTCCTCGGTAGGCGGCACCCTGGGCGTAGGCGGCATCGATGTCAACTCATCAAAGCTCGGTTGCAGCGCAGACCAGGCGATCGCACTCCAGGTGGTCACCCCGACGGGAGAGATCGTGGAATGTTCAGATGAAATGCATGCTGAACTTTTTCAGCGGGTGATCCTGGGCTACGGCCAGTTCGGCATCATCACCGAAGCGACCTTACGGATACGCCCCTACACCCCACTGCGCATGCATTACTACTATTACTCATCACTACGCAACGCCGTCGAAGATCTGATCCATCTCGACAGAACAGAAGCCTGTGACTACAGCGGTATTCTGACAATGATGGACAGAGCGATCACACTGCTGGTCGCCTTTGATAGCGACGAACGCGAAACTGAATTTTTAAACCACCATCGTCAAGCTGTGCGGGGCTACGGCGAACTCCCCTTTGCGATACGCACTGCGGCCTACTACGCAGTGCGCCCGTGGCGGGTTAAGGAGGCGCTCTACCTTTATCAACGCAAGCGTGAACTCTTCCCGGACCTTCAGCCCGCACATCACATGCAGGGGGGGCAGATGATCGACCGCACCGTAGTCTTCTCACGCGCCGTATGGAAACACTGGGGAGGACGCCAGATGGTGATCCCTGATCTCGCCAGCAGCGTTGATAAATTTGTCGAATCGGTCGAGCGCGGCAATGCAGTGTGCAAAAAATATTTTCCGCATTACACTCTCTACTGTGTCGGCATCAAACTTCGAGCAGACCATAAACCACACTATGAGCTCTCCTGCATTCCACCCGATGCCGAAGAGTGGGCCTACGGCTGCGAGTTTGAGCCGATGATGGGCGATAACAGCTATAGCCGCGACCAGCTGCAATCTTTTAAGAATGAAATCTATGACATCGGCGTTGATCTGGGCACCAGCTATTATCGCTTTGGCGGTATGATGAAAGGGTATATCCGCCGCGCCCTTGGCGATGAGATGGTTGAAAAACATCTGGCGATGAAGCGCCAGGCCGATCCTTCCATGATCCTTAACCGCCACGTCATTTTCTAATGTCACATTCAAACTGTCATGGCTGCAGCCTCTGCCTGCTCTCCTGCCCTATGTGGCAACAGCGGCGCGATGTGCAATATAGTCCACAGGGGATCTTCAAGGCACTACAACACAACGCTACAAATGATGAGATCGCACCTGCGCTCTTTAGCTGCCTGCTGTGTGGTGCCTGCGACGTGCTCTGCCCGGAACAGATCGACATCACCGATACGATCAAAACACTCCGTCAGACGCTCTTTGCGAAAGGGGGCGAAATTGAGCTCAGGAAAAATATCGGATCGCTATTAACCCAGCCAGTCGCTGAAACCAGGATCGAAGCGAACACCATTATTCTCCCCGGCAAGGCGCTACGCTCAATGCCCGATACTCTCACAAAGATACAGACACTACTCTCTAACGAAACTCACGCCGCAATTGCCACCGATGATGGAGATGATATTGCACTCGCACTTGAAGCAGGCATCCACATTTCAGAACAGCGGCGACGCAACTTTCTGGAGCCGCTACAGGAGGCAAGGCGGCTCTATATTAGTAACGCTCACCTCTTAAGGGCACTGCACCAATGGCTACCGGCAACAGCGCTCTGCGCGCTTGGTTATAGCCTTAGCCAGCTCGGCGAACTCACCAGCAAGCTGAAAAAGAGTGACCTCTATTTAATCGAGGCGCGGAGCTTCCACTTCGATCACAAACAGAAGATCACACATTATGATCAGCTACGCTATCAGCAGGGGTGCCAGACCAATCTTGACCTGCAGTGCAATGCGATCCCCACCGCCGCGGGTGTGCTTAACACACTGCAGCCAGCGCTCGACGCTACTGAACAGGGGAACTGGATATTGAGCGGGCGCAATGTACAGCGCATCGTCGTTGAGTGCGCCGAAGATGGGCTGGCAATGTCGCAGGTCACCCGCCAGCCCGTGCTCCACATTGCCGATCTGATGGAGGCATAACCGATGTCCAGCGCCATACGCCGTGTTGATGTCATCATCGTAGGGGCCAGCCTGGCTGCCGCCGCTGCCGCCAGGCGTCTGCATGACACGGGCATGGAGACGTTGATCATTGAGAAACGTGAGCTGCCACGGCACAAGATCTGTAGCGGGATATTGTCACCACGCGGCCACCGTTTTCTGCTCGAAAACTTCGGGCCGATTCCGCCACAGGCACTCCACAACCCAACCTCATGCCGAGGTGTCACCTTTCATTTCCCTTCGATGGTTTCGATGTCGATGGACTTTTTTGGCGGCACCACACCCCACCTGCATCGGAAATATGCCGACCACTGGGCCATCGAGTCGAGCGGCGCCGAGGTGCATGATGCAACCTCGTTTATCCGTCTGCAGCAGCAGGGCAAAGAGCAGATCGTGACGACTCGTAAAAAAGGGGGCGATGAAGTTCAATACAGGAGCCGTTATGTGATCGGTGCCGACGGCCCCAGCTCACCGGTAGTGCGCTCGCTCTACCCCGACTACCCACAGCAGATTCCGTGGTTTTTTGTGGGTCAGAAGTTTCATGAGATCATCGACTGCCCACTGGATGAGGCCTACTTCCATTTCTGGTTTCACCCCGGACTGGGACATTACACCTGGAGCCATGCACGTGACGGCAGACAGATAGTCGGTGTTGGTTTTAAACGGGGTGACAACTTTCATCAACGCCATCAGCATGTCGCCAGTTATCTTCAGGATAAACACGGTGTGCGATTAAAGCCAGCCGATGTCGACCATGAGGGGTGCGCCGAAAATTTTGGCCCTTCGCTGATCAATCGCTATGTCTTTGGAAAAGGCAATGTACTGATTACAGGCCAGGCAGCCGGTTTTCTCAACATGATTGGCGAAGGGATGAGTTGTGCGCTGCACTCCGGTGCTATCGCGGGTGAGGCGATTATTGAAGCGGCGATTCATAACCGTGAACTGCAACCACTCTATCGCGACATGATTGCCACCGAGGTCAGGCGCACCACTGATCAATGGAACCCGCTTAAGATCGCCTTTGGCCGCCCACATGAAGCGGACTTCCCAGCCGCATTAATGGCACTTCCTCTCAAGGACCGGCTCAACGTGTTGCGAGATATGTGGCGTTTTGTCTGCCTTTACAAGGAGTTTAAATGGGGAAGGGAGATCATGCGAGAAAGTATCGCCCGCCTCAAATATGGACACTATCCGGGACAGCACTGGCTATAAAAAATGTAGCACGTTAAGACCGGCTGTTGTTGCTACGCGAGGGCTTTTTTCTGGCCAAGAACAGGCTTATACCCGTTACAGAAATCGATAATTTTATTCGCCGCGATCGGCCGAGAGAAATAGTACCCCTGATAATTATCGCAGCCATTTTCAAGCAGAAAGTCCATCTCTTCTTTGCTCTCAACCCCTTCGGCTATCAGCGCTAACCCAAGGTTATGCGACATACCGATAATTGTCTTTACAATATGGGCATCATTAATGTCGGTGGTGATATCACTCACAAAAGATTTGTCTATCTTGAGGCGGTCAAGTGGCAGTTTTTTCAGGTAGGCCATCGATGAATAGCCGGTACCGAAATCATCAATCGAAAAAAGCACACCCACCTCTTTTAGCGCCTCAATCTTACTGACCGTTTCGGCAGTCTGGTCAAGCAGGATATTCTCTGTCAACTCCAGTTCAAGTGCGTCACCACCCATCTGCATCTCATTCAACAGCCCTTTTACATACTCAACAAAGCTATCCTGATGAAACTGTTTCGGACTCACATTGATCGCCAGCGTCTCCAGGCAGAGCCCTTCCGTCTGCCACTGTTTAAGCTGCGCCAGCCCCTTCCTCAGCACCCACTCACCCATCGGGATGATCAGTGCACTCTCTTCAGCTATCTCAATAAAATCACCTGGAAAGACCATTCCTCTTTCAGGGTGGTTCCAGCGAATCAGCGCTTCAACGCCCGTCACCCCGGTTGTGGCGTTGATCTGTGGCTGGTAATGCAGCTCCAGCTCATCATGGTCGAGCGCATGCCGCAGTTCAGTCTGGGTTCGTAGACGCTGCTCCACCTCTTCCTGCATGCTCGGCATAAAAAAGCGGATAGTATTTCGCCCTGCATCCTTCGCCCGGTACATCGCCGTATCGGCGTGTTTTAACACATCATCTGCGGTCTGCTCCTCCTGCGGAAAAAGGCTCACCCCAACGCTCGGTGTCAAATGATGCAGTTGACCAGAAATCTCGTAAGGTTGCAGTAGTACATCCTTTAATTTTTCAGCAATACTTTGCGCACGTTCAGCAGCGACGCGTGGATCGTCACCGATATTGACCGCCATCACCACAAACTCATCTCCGCCCAGCCGAGCCACCTCATCTTCCTGGCGAATATTTTTTGCAAGGCGCTCACCCATCTCTTTTAAGATATCATCACCTGTCTGATGTCCCAGCGTGTCATTAATCGATTTAAAATGGTCACAGTCAAAAAAGAAGATCGCACCATAACTCTTCTGGCGTCGGGCAGCAGCAAAGGTTTTACGCAGTTGATCGACAAAATAGTTACGATTAGCAAGACCGGTTAAACCGTCATGATGCGCGAGATGTAGCAAATTCTCTTCAGCAATTTTTCGCTGCGTGATATCTGTACTCAGCCCAATCAAACCACTCACCGCCCCGTCACTATTCGATAGCCTCACTTTTATGATCTCAAGGTCATGCATTTTTCCATCCGAAAACTTTAGACGTTCATATGAACGGTGCGGTCCATCCTGTGCCAGTGCAGCCTCGTCAGAGGCGATGCAGCTCATCACCGACGCCTCGTCACCAGGATAAATTTCAGCGTAATGACTCACGGAGAGAAAGCGTCCCTCTGGCATCCCTAACGCCTGGCAAAAAGCCTTATTCACAAAGAGCAGTTTACCCTGACGATCCTGCAGCCAGATTCCAATGGGGGCGTTGTCAAGAATCAGCCGTAGCGTATGCCTCTTCTCCAGCAGATCTCGCTCTGACAGTTTTCTTGCAGTAATATCCTGGCACACACCCGCCACATACTGCGCTTTACCCACAGAGTTGCGGACTACTTCTGCCCGCTGCTCAATCCATAACAACTCGCCGGTACGTGTAAAAATCCGATGTTCCAGCGATGCGGCAGCATCCTTTGACAACACCCTGGCCATCGCATTCTCTACAGTCTCTCTGTCATCAGGATGTACACAGCTGATATAAAAGCTACGATCAAGATTAAACGAACCGGGTTCATAGTCCAGCATCTCAAAAAATTCATCATTCCACTCAATCACATCACGCTCGATATGCCAGACCCATGGCGCAGTTTTAGCGATCCGCTGTGACTGCTGCATCAGGCGAATCTTTTCGTTCTGCGCCGCCCGCTGCAATTCGCCCTCTCTGATGCGCTGCTTAAGAGCGCGTAGATAGATCAGCAGAATAGCAACAACAGTGAGGCAGATAGCGGTGATCATCACAGCAAACATAACGCTATCTCACAACTGAAAGTGAATGAGTTCGAGGAGCACAACATTGCCCCCTCGCGCCGGTTAGTCGAAATATCCAGAACCTTCCTCCTGTTAATTAACCACTCAGAATAAAGGGTAATAATCACTGATATAACGCAGGTATAGTTCCTAATTAATATCGTGACTCAGCAGAAATTCTGTAGTTCAAATATCACAAACTGTGCCCGCTATCATGGATTGCCTCCCTGAACATCAGGCAATAAATAACAAAGAACTCGCAACAACAGTTCCAACCACCCCGCTATTTTGATAGCATTCCCTCTCAATTTCGGCAGATACTCCCCCCAATCATATTAAAGTGAGGATTAGATGAAACGCCTGACCATGCTGACCGCAGCCACTGTTATCGCAACCACCGCCGGTTGCTCTGTATCTAACGATTACACCCCGGTTGCCGGCAATACCGGTGAAGAGATCTTCAGCAGCGCCTGCATTGACTGCCACACGCCTGACGGCAGCTACATTTTTGAGATCTCACCAGAAAAGGCCAATGTTGAGGCCATCGCTACCATCATCAGCAAAGGTGAAATGGTGATGCCCGCCTTCCCTAATATTCAGGGCGCAGAACTAACGGCCATCAGTGAATTTGTGCTGGCGAAAAACAGGCCTGCTGAGCCTGAAGAGGACGAGGCGACTGAAGCTGCTAGCGAAAAAACTGATTAAACTGCTCTCCAGCGGGTGCCACACTGGCATCCGCAATACCGATACTTCTTCTGGTTCCCACGCGCCTCCGTGGGAACGAAAAGACCCACCCTCCACACCTGTTTCAGCAACGCCAGCGGTGCGCTACTCAAGGAGTGCTAACAGACGGATGAGATGAGCTTATAAAAGTGAAGATTATCCTTAACATTCTCGGGCTGAAGGCAGATGCCGATACGGTATAAACTCACTGTGTCAGCAGCGCTGGCCACCTCAACAGGTGAGCTCCAGGCAATGGTGCCGAATACCTCTGATTCATGACCCTCGCTCTGATAGCTCAGGCGGACATCTATACCCTGGCCGACATCGCTTTCAATGCAGACACCCACCCCAAACGGCGAAACATCTTGCACTGACTTTACAGCAAAGCCCTGACCATCCACATGTAGTGTCAGTCTTTCCTGCGACGGCTGCGGCGGGGTAATACGTTCTGCGCGACGATGCTCTTTCATATCAACAGTTCCAAGGTTCACTCATCAATCATCTTAGCTGATTTAAACAAGGACAAACAAAGAACACAATCACATATCCATTCTAATCTCTTCGTCTACTGGCGTGAGCGATACCAGTCACATCACAGATCTGGCCGATATTTTCAACGCCTGTTCTCGTCGATACCCTCAGAGTCATACGCATCAAACAGGTGGCGAATCTCATCAAATTGCTCTTCAATCGAAAACGGTATCAAGTTGGCACGAGTATCCAGAATCACCACGGCATTAATCGATGCCTCAGCCGACAGGGCGCTTCTGATTCGATCTGAAATAGCTATGTTAATCACATGAAGGGCCTGATAGATATCCTTAAGTCCCGCCATATCAAACTTGCCCCCCTGACCAGCTTTCTCCTGAAAATATTGTGCCAGCAGAAACATACCTGCCGCCCTGAAGGTCGTCTCTTCATGTGAAGCCAGCGGCAGATGAAAGCGTGCCATTGGCTTCATATAGGCGGTATGACTGCAACCACTGGTCGCAAATATCAGCCCCAGCAGAGAGCTTATCGCCCGCTGTGCGGTTGTATTCTGAATAATGCGCCTTTCGTCGGTGATCACTTCAAGGTCAATCTTTTCGTGCGAACAGATAGCATCAAAGCGGCTGATCACACTGGCAAGATTTTTAGCCACGAGGCAATATGGGGTCTCTTCTCTATTATGAGTACAATTCGAACATTGATGATACTCAAGCGCAGCCCACTCAGGCACCGGTGCGCCGTTATCACTAATCAACTCAAGGCTACCGGCATCCAGCCTGAGCTTAAAAGTCTCTCTCTTTTTATCTTCCAGATGAAAACAGTAGGTGATTTCGATGATGTCCATATCATATATTGCCGCAACGGTGACTTAACAGGTTGTTGAGGTTCGTTCAGGTGAGCACGAGGAGAGGAAAAACCCGTCGAAAGAGCGCTGATTACTGGAGTAAATGAGCATTTTCAGATGAGTTTTAACGATGTTTCGTGCCATCTGAATAGCCGTTCAGCGGCCTGTTAGTGGAAAAATAACATTCATACCTGACTATCGGCCCATGAAGATAAACCTGCAATGAACATCACGGCTAATCGTTATTTTATATATTGGGAGGCACATCAACGGACACCATGACAACATACGCAAGCCTTATCTCTCCCCACTACCTGCGCCACGTATCTGATGGCGTGCGGCATACCAGCCAGCCAGCACGATCAACAGGCCGCCGACCCACTCATTAAGCGTCACATGTTCATCGGTAAGGAGTTGCGCCGAGACCGCCCCAACCACTAACTCAAAGAGTAGAATCACCGCTGAGCGATGTGCCGGCATGTGAGTAACGCCGTAGAGTACCACCAGCGTCATCACCACCATGCCAATCGCGCCGAGGGAGAGCGCCCCAACCACAACTTCACGCTCAACCTCCGGTAGCGGTACGCCAGCTACCACTATCCACACGGCGGCAAGCGACACCGCCCCCCACCAGGTGCAGACAGTCTTGACCCAGATTTCGACATCATGCAGCTTACGAATCAGTACATTGGCGAGGGCAAAGGAAAAACCGGACGACAGTGCCAGCCAGTCCGCCTGCCCCTGCGGCCACGGCACACCCATTTCACTATCCCATAACATAATCAGCGCGCCCACCAGCGCAAGCAGCAACGTGATGCGTGCAGCGCGGGTCAACGGCTCATCGAGCAGCCACTTGCTGAGGATCACAGTCCACAGTGGCGAGAGAAAAAAGAGCAGCGTCACCCGCACCACATTCCCTTCCAGGATCGCAAGGATAAAGGCGATGTTGCACCACGCACTGACGCAGGCAAGCAGCAACAGCATCCGCGGTCGTACAAGTGGGTAGCGACGTTTGAGGATCACCGGCATCCCCACCACCAGCGCTGCACCGTAGATCAGCAGCGTCGCCCAAAGCCCCACCAGACCGTTCTCTTCTAATAATCGCAGCGGATACCAGAAGAGCCCCCACAGGATCGCCCCCAGTAGTAACGCCAGTACGGGTAAGATAATGTGGCTCTGTTTGGACGGCATATGGCTGAATGAATTATACTGCGCGGATAATTTGAAATTTCGCCCACCATAGCACGGCTCGCCCACATTCGACTAAACACGCATGAACCCAGATTTATCCAGACTGCAACCCTACCCCTTTGAGAAACTTGCACAATTGAAGGCCGGCATCACTCCCGACAAAGCCTACCGTGTAATTAACCTGGGAGTGGGCGAACCGAAGCACAGCCCGCCCAGCTTTGTCACCGAAGAGCTCATCACCCACCTGCATGGACTGGCCAGCTATCCCGCCACCAGAGGGATGCCAGCGCTGCGCGAGGCGGCGGCGGCCTGGCTAATAACACGCTTTTCACTGCCGGCCAACAGCATCGATGCCGAGCGCCACCTGCTGCCGGTCAACGGCACCCGCGAGGCGCTGTTTTCCTTTGCACAGACAGTGATCGACCGCACCCAGCCAGACCCATTGGTGATGACCCCAAACCCGTTCTATCAGATCTATGAGGGTGCAGCCTTTCTCGCTGGCGCGGAACCGTACTACATCAACGCCACCGCAGAGACCGGCTGGCTGCCTGACTTTGAGAGCGTGCCGGAAGCAGCGTGGCAACGCTGCCAGCTGCTCTACCTCTGCTCACCCAGCAACCCCACCGGTTCGGTAATCGATATTGAACGGTTAAAGCAGCTGATAAAACTTGCGCAGCGGTTTGACTTTGTGATCGCCTCCGACGAGTGCTATTCCGAGATCTATTTCGATGAAGCCACCCCGCCTGCGGGACTCCTTCAGGCCGCTGCCGAAATCGGCCACACCGATTACAAACGCTGCATGGTGTTTCACAGCCTGTCGAAACGCTCTAACCTGCCCGGTATGCGCTCCGGTTTTGTCGCCGGGGATGAGGCGTTAATTAAAAAATTTCTCCTCTACCGCACCTATCACGGCTGCGCCATGGCACCCTATACCCAGCAGGCCAGCATTAAGGCGTGGAACGATGAGCAGCATGTGGTTGAAAACCGCGCTTATTACCGTGAAAAGTTTACCACCATGATTGATATACTCGGCGAAGTGACCGAACTCGCTCAGCCCGCAGCCAGTTTTTACCTCTGGTTAAAAACACCATTGGCGATGAACGGCGACGATGCGGAATTTGCACTGCAACTATACAGACAGAAACAGATCAACCTGCTGCCCGGTAGCTATCTGTCACGCGAGGCGCACGGCATCAACCCCGGTAGCGGTTATGTCCGTATTGCGCTAGTGGCGCCGCTGGATGAGTGTATCGACGCCGCAAAACGGATCAAAGATTTAATTATTAACCTTTAACCAAGATAAGTTTATTAACGGAGAAAACAACATGAGTGATTTACAAGCCATCATTGAAAAGGCCTTTGAAAACCGCGCCGAGATCAACCCGCGCAATGTTGATACCCACGTCAAAGAGGCGGTGCTTGATGCGCTGGCTCAGCTCGACAACGGCAGCCTGCGCGTCGCCGAAAAGCGAGAGGGCGACTGGGTTGTTAACCAATGGCTGAAAAAGGCCGTGCTGTTATCATTCCGTATCGAAGACAACGCATTTATGAAAGGCGGCTTCACTAACTACTACGACAAAGTGCAATCCAAATATGCCGACTATAACTCACGTGACTTCCGCGAATGTGGTGTGCGTGTGGTGCCGCCCGCCACTGCACGTCGCGGTGCCTACATCGCCCCCAATACGGTGTTGATGCCGTCCTACGTGAACATCGGCGCCTATGTCGGTAGCGGCACCATGGTCGATGCCTGGGCGACCGTTGGCTCATGCGCGCAGATTGGTAAAAACGTCCATCTCTCCGGTGGCGTCGGTATCGGGGGCGTGTTAGAGCCGCTCCAGGCCAACCCTACCATCATCGAAGACAACTGCTTTATCGGTGCCCGCTCTGAGATCGTTGAAGGGGTGATCGTTGAAGCGAACGCAGTGATCTCGATGGGGGTCTACATCGGCCAAAGCACCAAAATCTACAACCGCATGACCGGTGAGATCACCTTCGGTCGCGTTCCGACAGGCGCAGTCGTCGTACCGGGCAACCTGCCAGCAAAAGATGGTTCACACAGCCTCTACTGCGCCGTAATCATCAAGCAGGTTGATGAGAAAACCCGCAGCAAGGTTGGCATCAACGAGCTACTGCGCGAGGCGTAGACGATAACATGATCACGCTCTACGGCATTAAGAACTGCGACACCGTGCGTAAGGCCTGCAGATGGCTCGATGCAAATGGTGTCGAGTACCACTTCCATGATGTTCGCAAAGATGGTCTGACGGCAGCCCGGATAAAATCGTGGGCCGATGAAGTCACATGGGAGAAACTGCTCAACCGTCGTGGCTTAACGTGGCGTAAGCTTTCAGATGATGACAGAGCCGATATCAACGCGCGCAAGGCGATCAAATTGATGGCCGCTGAGCCGACGTTGGTTAAACGTCCCGTGATCGAAACAGGGCTGGCAGCGGATCGCGCTGTGCTGGTCGGTTTTGATGAAGCGCGCTATAGAGCGGAGTTGTTATAACGATGTCTGCCACCTTTGATCTCGCCTGTGATCTGATCTCGCGTCCCTCCGTCACTCCCGAAGATAAGGGGTGCCAGGAGGTGATGATTGCACGTCTGGAAGCGATCGGTTTTACCATCGAGCGGCTGCGCTTTGATGATGTCGATAATTTCTGGGCGCGACGAGGTACAGAGAGGCCTCTGTTTGCCTTTGCCGGCCACACCGATGTTGTCCCGACCGGCCCGCTCGATCAGTGGCAATCTGCCCCATTCAGGCCCGAGCTGCGCGACGGCCTGCTTTACGGCCGTGGCGCGGCGGATATGAAGGGGAGCCTGGCCGCAATGGTGACCGCGTGCGAACGCTTTATTTCAGCCCACGCCGACCACCAGGGCTCCATCGCCTTTCTGATCACCAGCGATGAAGAGGGGCCGAGCATCAACGGCACGGTGAAAGTGATCGAACACCTGGAAGCGCGCGGTGAAAAGATCGACTGGTGCCTGGTGGGTGAACCGACCAGCACCAGCCAACTGGGCGATGTGATCAAAAATGGGCGTCGCGGTTCGCTCGGCTGCAAGCTCACCATTCACGGTGTGCAGGGTCACATCGCCTATCCTCATCTGGCAAAAAACCCGATCCACCTCTTTGCGCCCGCTCTCGCTGAGCTCTCTGAGATCGAATGGGACAGCGGCAACAACTACTTTCCCGCTACCTCCTTTCAGGTCTCAAATATCAATGGCGGCACCGGCGCAACCAATGTGATCCCCGGCGATCTCGAGGTGATCTTTAATTTCCGTTTCTCGACCGAAGTGACCGAGCAACAACTTCGCCGCAGAGTTGAAGCGCTGCTCGACCGTCACCAGCTCAACTACACCATCGACTGGAGACTCTCCGGCCACCCATTTCTGACACAGCCTGGTGCACTGGTCAACGCCACTGCCGCGGCGATCAAAGCGGTGTGCGGCATCAACGCAGCGCTCTCCACCAGCGGCGGTACCTCCGATGGCCGCTTTATCGCCCCCACCGGTAGCCAGGTGATCGAGCTGGGCCCTCTTAATGCGACCATTCATCAAATTGATGAGTGTGTTAACGCTAAAGATCTTGACCAATTGTCAGCTATATATGAGGGCGTCCTGATAGAATTACTGAGATAGAATTACCGGGATAGATCAGCTGGATTCAGATAACAGAGAGGGAGAGGCCATAGTGAGCAGTTCTTCAACCGAAAAACGTCGTTTTAGCCGCGTCGATTTTAACACCTCCACCACCATCAGTTGCGACAACCACCACTGGCAAAGTCGCCTCGTCGATATCTCACTGAAAGGTGCCTTAATTGAACTTCCAGAGGCGTGGGCGGGCAAGATTGGCGATGAATATAAAGTTGCGGTGATCCTCAAAGAGGATGAGGTCTCGATCAACATGAGCGCCTCTGTCGCCCATATTCAGGATAACTGCATCGGCTTCCGTTGTGAACATATCGATTTCAGCAGCATCACTCATCTGCGCCGCCTGATGGAACTCAACCTTGGTGATGCTGAGCTGGTCAACCGCGAACTGGCGATGCTTGACCAGATCTAGAGACGGCGCTGTTATTGCGCCGTAAACGATATATCCCCATATCGTGCCCGTACATAACCTCCGCTGTTATCGGTGTCGCTCATGATGGCGACCGCATCGATTTGATCGATATCTTCATCAAAAAACCGCTTGAAATCAGTACGCACATTGCGCTTCTCTGTTACCCAGCGCCCACGCTGTTCACTACCTGAACGGAGTGCCACCATCATCGCCCGGCCAGTATAGGCGTTCGGCCAGACACTATTGATCGGCTGACTGTTTGACCAGACATAATTGATGGCGCGTGTGCGCCAGAAAAAGAGCCCTCCGGAGACCACCACATAGAGCCGTACCGGGTAGTCATCCCCCGACTTTTGCTGTTCATCATTGCCGTGCAGGGTATCTTCAATCCACCACGACCAGTTCAGGTATGGCGTTCTGTTCAGATCGATCTCAATCTCTCGAAAAAAACCGGAGGCGGCACCATCAGCGATCGCCTCCAGCGCCTGTCGCTCGCCATCCTTCACAAACTGATAGCGGGTATGGCCTGCAAAAGATTTCTCCTGCCACTCATACAGCGATCCACCTGAGAAATCTGCAACCAGACGCTCATCAGCATACCCCGTTGCCACCTGCGTTAACAGCAAGCTGGCGAGCAGTCGTGGCAACAGGAGAGCGAGTAGATTCATGGAGAGACCGGGGTGTGCTACCGCTGCTGCTCCACCCGGTGGCGCGCTTTGATAAACTCCTCATGCGAGACGTGAATCAGGTCAGCAATCTTGCGCACCAGGTACTCTTCATGATGATCTTTGCTCTGATCTGCGAAGGCAACTCGCCACAGCATCTCAACCACGCGCTGCTTCTGCGGCTGGGTAAATGACTGATCGACCAAGCGGGTAAAACTGAACAGGCAGGCGGCGTTATCAACCTCTGCCTCTGCCAGCCGCGCTAGTGACTTCGCCTCCTCATCGCTAATCGAAAACAGCGTTCGCAGCACATCATCAACCGCTCGGCGCTCCTCATCGGTGACTTCAAAGTCTGCTCGCATCATCTCAATCATCAGTGCCGCAGTGGCAAGGCGCAACGCCTGCTCATCGCTTTCGGCATCTTCACCCATTGCCGTCTGGATGCGCGTCTCAAAAAACTGTTTCATACTGTTAAACATCGCCACTAAACCTCTTCATTTCTGCTGTTCAAGTGTCTGCCAGAGACAACTGCCACCCTGTTTCTCAATCGCCGCCAGCCGGTCCTGGTGCGCGGCAAGCTCCTCGTGACTGGCTCGAATCACCTTAAGCTTCCCTGCAGCAACGGTCACGCGTCGGATCGCCTGCCCCTTTGACTCATCACTACTCTCTTCACCACCCAGCAGTAAATTACGCTGGCCACCTGTCATCATCAGGTAGACATCAGCAAGGATCTCGGCATCCAGTAATGCGCCATGCAGTGTGCGCTGGGTGTTATCGATATCGTAGCGTTTACACAGCGCATCAAGGCTATTACGCTGCCCCGGATGCATCTTGCGTGCCAGCGCCAGGGTATCGAGCACACCGCAGAACGTCTCCACTAAATCATGGGTACGACTCAACAGACGAAACTCGTGATTGATAAACCCGACATCGAACGGGGCGTTATGAATCACCAGCTCCGCCCCTTTTATAAATTCGATAAAGTCCGCCGCAATGTCACAAAAACGGGGTTTATCGACGAGAAATTCATTGGTAATGCCGTGCACTTCAACCGCGCCATCATCGATCTCGCGGTCGGGTTGCAGGTATTGATGATAATGTCGCCCGGTGAGGCGGCGATCGACCACCTCGACACAACCGATCTCGATAATGCGGTGTCCCTGTTTCGGTTCAAGGCCGGTGGTTTCTGTATCCAGAATGATTTGACGCATTGCTCAAAGACCTCGACTGTTACTACGGTTAACCATTGGCCTGCATCTCATCGATCGCCCGGTTAGCCAGCGCATCGGCGATCTCATTTTCACGGTGGCCGGTGTGACCACGCACCCAGTGCCACTCGATATCATGCACTTCACCAGCGGCATCCAGTTCGCGCCATAGATCATCATTCTTCACAGGCTTTTTTGCAGCGGTTTTCCAGCCGCGTCTTTTCCAGTTGGTGATCCACTCGGTGATCCCCTTTCGGACATATTGTGAATCGGTTGTCAGGCTCACCCGACAGGGACGCTTGAGCGCCTGTAGCGCCTTGATCGCCGCCATCAACTCCATGCGATTATTTGTCGTATGCTGTTCTGCTCCGTAAAGCGTTTTTTCATTTCCCTGATAGCGCATCAATGCACCCCAGCCACCGGGCCCCGGGTTACCGCGGCATGCACCATCAGTAAATATCTCGGTGATATCTGATTGATGCTCTACTGCTGTTTCACTATTGCTGTTCTGACTCACTTCTGTTCCTGGTGTCTGGCCGAAGGGTTTCGGGTTGAGGAGCTGCTGGTTGAGGGTTTAACAAGGCGCGGATCGATCAGGCTACCGTTAGGGTGCCAGCGTGGTTTGATCGGGGTGACGGTAGAAACCCGTTTCTTGCCCACCACCAGAAAGGCCCCGCCCCAGAAGGGCCACCAGCGCTCACCGGCTCGCTCCAGCACCTCAAGCCGACGCATGATCCCTTCGTTCTGTACCGGTGGACGGAAAAAATACCAGCGGGAGAGCTCATGATCAAACCCCAGCAGAGAGAGCCAGTCACGCATTCGCCACGCGCTTCTAAAGCGACCGCACCACGGCGGGCCACTACGACGGCGCAGAAAACGCCTCAGCCCCCACCAGCTCCAGGGGTTAAATCCAAGAATCACGACATGCCCTTCTGGCACCAGAATACGCTCGACCTCTCGCAGCACCTCGTGAGGCTTCAGTTCAAACTCCAGGGTATGGTGCAACACCACAACATCAATGCTGTCTGACTCGACTGGCAATGCGTCTGGCACGCCGTACATCGCAACCAGTGTCGCGGTCTCGTGCGGGTCACCATCCACCACCACACGATGCAGGATACGGCTGGCGCTGGTCATATCCTCATTTAATAGACACCCTACCTGCAATAAATGAAAACCGAACAGGTTGACCAGCACTTTGTCGAGCTCTTCTCTTTCGCGTGCCGCCAGACGCTTCCCCAGCGGCTGTTTAAACCATTCGCGCAGACGGTCTCGCTCGGTACAGACCATGCGCCCGTTACAATCCATTTCAACTGCTTTGCGTCTCCACCCCATGTCGTTAGCATACCCTGCTAAAAGCGTACGATCTAGTGTAATGGTTTGAATAAAATGAATATTCAATCCCGACTATCCACGTTGACGATTATCCCGATTCCTGCCAGCATGACACCATGAAAAACGTCGTAGCGATCCAGGCATTTCGAGACAATTATATCTGGCTCATCCCCACTGAAAAATCAAACGTTATCATTGTCGATCCCGGCGATGAACGTCCGCTATTACAACACCTGCGCGATCACCGTCTGACTCCCATCGCCATCATCATTACTCATCAATGCCACGACCATGTTGACGGCATCAGCCCAATCCTTGAACAGTACAGTATTCCAGTTTACGGCCCGGCCAGTGAGGCGATCCCCAGGATGAGCCACCCGCTCAAAGAGGGTGACCTGACCACCTTTGATAACACGCTTCAGCTCCGGGTGCTAGATCTGCCGGGGCATACTGCCGGCCATATCGGTTATTACCAGCCTACCGGCGCCGGGGCACTGTTTTGTGGTGACACCCTTTTCGGTGCGGGTTGTGGACGACTGCACGGAGGGCTATATAACGAGATGTTCCAGTCACTGCAAAAGATTGCGACACTGCCCAATGAGACGCAGCTCTACTGCGCCCATGAATATACCCGGGCCAATCTCAATTTTGCGATTGAGCTAGAGCCTGACAACCGTGATATTCAGGCCCGCATTCTCAGAACAGACGCGCTACGAGCGCAGCACCAGCCCACCCTCCCATCGACATTAATTGAGGAAAAAAATACCAACCCTTTTCTTCGCTGCCACACTCCCACTATCATGGCAGCGGCTCAACGCTATGCAGAAGAGAACGGTTTGCCACTACCAAGAGATGCAGCGGCTACATTTCGCACCATTCGCGACTGGAAGAACCATTTCTAAACTGCCAGATTCTGAAAACTGAGTCACGCTGTGAAAATTGCGGTATAACAGCGGCCGTTTTTTCAACACCCGCCTCAAGAACTCCCCTATAATAGCCGATCGGTTTATATTCAAGGACATCCGAGTTTTTCATGGCCATTAATCAGTCAAACAGCCTGCGTCACCTCATTTTTATTACCGTGGGGATAGCCTTTATCAATGGCTGCACCACCACGCCTGCTCACCACTCTGCGGCCACAAAAAGCCACTCATCAGCGACAATTTCAACGGCAACACCGCTGGCGACACAGGCCGAACCAGTTGAGTTCTGGGGCGATGCTAACATCACCATATCACTCGACCCTGAGCATCATACGCTCGGCAGTGATGAAAGCGCCACAATTGAGGCCACCCCTTATCAGGAGATCGCCACCGACAGCCTGACCCTTCATGACCTTAACCAGCAGTTTGCCGCGCATCGGCCCGATGATCTGTGGCAGCGTATTCGCAACGGGTTTTCACTCCCCAGAAGCGAACATGCGCGCACACGCGCTGAACGCCGCTGGTACGCACGCCATCAGGAATATATCGACCGCACCACTGAGCGAGCTCGCCCCTACCTGCACTTTATTGTGGAAGAGGCGGCGCGCCGAGGCATTCCAATGGAACTGGCGCTGCTGCCTGTGGTTGAGAGCGCCTTCCAACCATTCGCCTACTCTCACGGCCGTGCCGCCGGTATCTGGCAGTTCATTCCTGGCACCGGCCGTATGTACGGCCTGAAACAGAACTGGTGGTACGACGGCCGCCGTGACATCACCGCATCAACACTCGCCGCCTTTGACTACCTTGAAGCACTTCACAAACAGTTCTCCGGCGACTGGCTACATGCACTGGCCGCTTACAATTCAGGCGGCGGTACCGTACGTAAGGCGATCCGAAAAAACAGGCGCCTTGGTAAACCAACCGATTTCTGGTCGCTCAAGCTGCCACGTGAGACCCGCGCCTATGTACCCAAATTGCTGGCATTACGTGACATTGTTGCCAACCCGGAACAGTACAACATCGTAATGACCTCACTCAAAGATGAACCCTACTTTGAGAAAGTGCCCACTGGCTCCCAGATCGATCTCGCCACGGCGGCAGAACTTGCAGGCATGTCACTGAAAGAGCTCTACCGCCTTAATCCGGCATTCAACCGCTGGGCAACTGATCCCGATGGCCCACACTATCTGCTCATTCCGCTGGACAGGTCAGCACAGTTCAAACAGAAGCTGGCGGCACTTGATAAAAGCGATCGTGTTAAATGGGCACGCCACCGTATTCGTAGCGGTGAAACGCTCAGCCATATCGCCAACCGTTATAAAACTACGGTGGCTGTGATCAAAGATGTCAATAAAATCCGCGGCCATATGATTCGCGCCGGTAAGAATCTGCTCATTCCTGTCGCTGCCAAATCCCCCAGCAGTTATAGTCTGAGTTCGACCCAACGCGCCAGGGCGATCAAGAGCAAGCCTAACAAAGGACTCAAGCTTACTCATACCGTGCAACCTGGCGACACGCTGTGGGATATCTCAATGGCACATAAAGTAGGGGTTCGCCAACTGGCGCGCTGGAATGCAATGGCACCACGCGATACCTTGCGCCCTGGACAGAAACTGGTTATCTGGAAGTCGGCTTCTAAGAGCAGCAACAGCAAAACAGCGGCCATTACACCGGCACTTAACGATGTGACACAGCGCATCCGCTACACTGTAAGACGGGGTGACTCTCTCTCTCGCATCTCCCAGCGCTTTAATGTCAGCATCAACAACCTCAAACGCTGGAACCCCAAAGCGCGCGGAAAGTATCTGCAACCCGGGCAACGACTCACACTGTTTGTTGATGTTACGAGCCAGTCTGGAAATATCTGAACAGGCCTATCAAGTTTCTCTTTATAAAAACAGGCTTATGCCGTCAACAACATCTTGATACCCGCAACGACAAGCACCACTCCCAGTAGCTGACGTAGTATCGAAGGTGCCAATCTTCGCACTGCACATTCTGCTCCAACGACCGCACCTAATAGTGCGGCTATCACATACCAAGCGATATTATCGGGCCAGCTATTCACAGTCACGACATGCCCTGCCAGCCCTGCTGCTGAATTCACTAAAATAAATGCGGCTGCAATTGCGGCATTGGTACGCATCCTGGTCCAGCGCAACCAAAGCAGTAGAGGACTTAAGTAGATCCCCCCCCCGACACCCGTCAGGCCGGAAACAAAACCTAATGCACCACCCACTGGCACTGAGAGCCATAGTTTAGGTTCTACACATGTTTTCTCATTGGTGATTCTTACAAAGAAGCTAATGGATGCGAGGAGTAATGCAGCGCCTACAATGTATTGATAAGTACTATCCTGTGGCAGCAACATACCGCCGATAAATGCCAGCGGCATCGATGCCAGGGCTATGGGGATGAAGAGCCGCCATGAAAAGTAGTCGGCGCGGTAAAGACGAAACAGCACCAGCGATGCGACAAACAGGTTCATTGTGAGTGCAGCAGGCTTCATCACATCCGGGGCTAATCCAAATAGTGCCATCGCTGCCAGATAACCGGAAGCGCCACCATGTCCAACCGAAGAATAAAGCATCGCCATGATGCAGACTAACAACAGCAGTAGTAATAATTCTGACAAAGCTTTAACCCAATAAATTAGGGAATCTCTAAACAACTAAAACAGGACTAAGATCACATTTTAATTCGCTATAAAAAGTCATACTCGTCATAATGAGTAATCATCCAGGTGTCAAGAAGAAAGATAGAAAAACAATACTTATTCACTTTCAACATAATGTAATGTTTAATGTATGTTGATGATGTTATTAATACTTTAACTATGAAACATAGATAATAAGCAAGTGTTAAATCAATCTTTATCAGCCCGCCTCCCAATCCGCAAGAGGATCTTACACAGGAACGGAGTAAACATTATATGCAGTTAACCCTGTATACGGACTATTCTTTTCGAGTGCTGCTCTATCTTGGGGTTAATCGAGACAGGCTCTGCACCATTGCTGAAATATCTGAGCGCTGTGCCGCTACTCAGAACCACCTGGTTAAGGTTGTTCACAACCTTGGGCGCGAAGGCTACATTCAGACAATGCGTGGTCGTACTGGCGGTATCAGACTTAAAAAAGAGCCTGAAGAGATTTCGCTTACCGAGATTATTCGCTGCACCGAGGTGAACCTGAATATTGCTGAGTGCCTGCGTCCCAATTCCACCTGCCATATCAGCGAGGTCTGTTCGATCAAAAATATTTTTGAGCAGGCACAAAATCAGTTTATTCAGACACTGGATCGCTACACACTGGCCACCCTGTTAGCAAACCGAGAGCAGTTAACCGTTATCTTTGATGACAATGTCATCCGAAAAACAGACCTGCCTACTGGTACCGAACAGGCCTGATTACGGCTGCTTACCTGCGTCAATCAAATCCCGTAGTTCTGGCACACAGGAGCCGCAGTTAGTCCCCGCTTTAAGTGCCTTGCCAATCTCCTCGGTATTCACCAGGCGCTGATCTCTAATCGCTTTCATGATGGTATTCTCACCCACTGAAAAACAGGCACAGACAATGCGCCCAATATCCTCCTGACCTACCGGGGCAACGCCGGTTAACAGGCTAGCGCGAGACTGTGGATCCAGGATGTCGAGTTTAAACAGACCTGAAAGCCAGCTACGCGGTGGCAACTGCGTATCGGGGGCGATGAAGAGACAGCTCTCGACACGATCAGCGACCATTCTTACACCGCGATAACGCCGTGCTGCAACATCAAGGTACTCCACCCAGTTCACATCATCATTCGATTCGCACAACATCCCTCGTGCCCAGCGACCCCAGTCACCGGGAGCCTGCTCCCCCGCTATCTCATAACGATAAAAACCATCACCTGTCGCACGCGCCCAGTACGTCACCCCGTGTAACGACAACTCTCGACGCGATAATAGAAAACCGTACCACGCAGGCTGGTAGGCGCTAATTCGAACAGGGGTATGTTTAAACTCTGGCTGACCTGAGAGTGGGTCTGCCACTGGGTTAACAACAGCGTCGATACGTCCACTACTCGCAAACTGTCCACCCCAGTGCATCGGCACAAACAGCGAGCCACGCTGCTGGCCAGCACTAATACGTGCTCGCACCACCGCTTCACCCCAGCGGCTAAAGATACGGATCAAACAGCCATCACTCAGATGATGTGCAAGCGCATCATCTGGATGAAGTTCTCCGTAAGGCTCCGGACTGTGCTCGGTGAGTTGCGCCGCCTTGCCCGTACGAGTCATGGTGTGCCATTGGTCACGACTGCGACCGGTGTTAAGTATCATTGGAAAATCTTCATCGGTACTGTGGCAGGGCGGTCGTGGCTCAACAGCGACAAACTGCGCCTTCCCACTGGCGGTATAAAATCGCCCATCGGTAAACATCCGCGCACGCCCGTTACCGTCGTCATCCAGTGGCCACTGTATCGGCATCAGAGCATCATAGGCTGCCGCATCAAGGGTAGCCAACGCTGAGATGTCAAAATCACGCTGACCACTGTTCTCAAAGCCGGAGAGTGCTGCATGTTCGCTAAAGACTTCATCAACCGATGTAAACTCGAAATGCCGCCCAAACCCCATGCACTGCGCAACCTGACAGATAATCTGCCAGTCAGCCCGCGCCTCACCCGGCGGCGCCAGAAATGGTCGCTGGCGTGAAATGCTGCGCTCAGAGTTGGTGACAGTGCCGCTTTTCTCTCCCCAGGTGAGCGCAGGCAGCAGCACATCGGCAACAGCCGTGGTATCGGTATCACGCACACATTCTGACACCACCACCAGTTCACATTTATCCAGCGCGGCACGCACGCGGTCTGCGTCCGGCATACTCACTACCGGATTGGTGCACATCACCCACAGCGCTTTAATCTTTCCCTTATCAACGGCATCAAACAGATCAAGCGCCTTAAGGCCGGCTTCGTCCGCGATGGTAGGCGACTGCCAGAAACGTTGTACCAGCTCTCGATGTTGTGAATTACCGATCTCCATATGCGCTGCCAGTTGATTGGCCAGCCCACCGACCTCACGACCACCCATCGCATTGGTCTGGCCAGTAAACGAAAAAGGACCCATCCCTGGGCGTCCGATACGCCCGCTTAGCAGATGACAGTTGATGATCGCATTGACCTTATCCGTACCTGAAGATGACTGATTGACGCCTTGGGAAAAGACGGTCACAACCCGTTCAGTTCGAGCAAAGAGGCGATAAAACTCAACTACAGCGGACTCCTCCAGCTCACACTGCCGGGCGACAGCAGCCACTGTAGGCGCGCTGTTTTCAGCCATAGCAAGCGCCTCCTCACACCTCTCTGTATAATTCTCGACAAATAGCGCGTTACTCTCGCCATGCCGATGCAGATAACATAACAGGCCGTTAAACAACACAACATCGCTACCCGGCTTAAGGGGGAGGTGCAGATCAGCAATATCACAGCTACTGGTACGGCGCGGGTCGATCACCACAACCATTAAATCAGGGTTCTCTTTTTTGGCCTGATTAATACGTTGATATAGAACAGGGTGGCACCACGCAGCATTGCTTCCCGTTAGCACGACCAATTTGGCACGCTCTAAATCTTCGTAGCAACAGGGAACCGTATCTACACCAAAGGCTCGTTTATAGCCCGCCACTGTCGATGACATACAGAGACGCGAGTTGGTATCAATATTGGCAGAGCCAATAAAACCCTTCATCAGTTTATTGGCAAGATAATAGTCTTCAGTCAATAACTGTCCCGAAACATAGAAGGCGACGGCATCAGGGCCGTACTGCTCGATAACAGAACAGAAGCCGTCGGCAACCTTTGCGAGTGCATCGCTCCAGGAGACTCGCTGCCCGGCAATTTCGGGATAGAGCAGCCGACCATCATGCGACAGGGTCTCAGCTAGCGCGGCCCCTTTGGAACAGAGGCGACCATAATTAGCCGGGTGGTCAACATCCCCGCGAACAGAGACCGTTTTATGCGCATCAACGGTAACTTCGATACCGCAACCGACGCCGCAATAGGGGCAGACCGTTTTCACACATTTTTTCATCAAAGCCCCTCCTCTCCCATAGTCTACCTCTCAATAGAGAAAGGAGAGCAACGCTGCCGCACAGAAAGCGATAGCCACCTGAAAGTCTGGTGAAAAGATTTAACCGTCTTGCATCAGGCGCGTGACAGAGCGTCCTGCAGCCGCTCCTTTACATTTTCGGCAAGGCGCTGCAGGCTAACCTTAACCCCTTGCTGCCTGATCTTAAGCAGATCCCCTTTGATTTCACGTTTCGCACGTGCTATCTGTTCGTGGTGGTAATCTGTCTTTGGTAATACCCCAACCTGCGGCATCTCGGCCAGACCGGACTCCCGTGCGTGCTCCTGAAATCGCTGGTTTTTCCAGAAGAAAGCACCCGGCATGGTGGTCGGCACCACCAGTACATAAAAGAGCGCACGCCCCACCAGCGAGGTCACAATCACCAGCCCGGCAAGCGCTAGCCACATCAATAGACCCAAGGGTCCATCAACCCCGCTCACCGCGAGCAGTATGATCAGAACTGTGCTCAGTACCAGCGCACCATTACGGCTATTATAGGTGTGGCCAAAGGTTGTGCGCTGCTCAAGATGCGCCGCCGCACCTTCGCCACCCTTGCGATCAAGATCGCGTCCATGAGCATAGAGCCCTACCCCTTCGATGACCAAACCCAGCGCCATCGGCCACGCCAGTAGCGCCATCAGGCCACTAAAAGGTTCCCCCTGAAGGGTCAGGCTGATAGCGAAAATCAGGCCCACAAGCACTGCGCCCAGTGTCAGAGTGCTACCGAAAAAGCTGCTCAGCACCTGCCAGTGGTTCCAGTAAGGGCGCGCCTCGATACGGTAAATTTTATGCATCGCATAAATAAACAGTAGCCCGGTAAGCAACGCACCTGCACCGCACACATAACGCAGACCTTCCGTAAACCCTTCATGCACAAACGGGATATTAATAAAGCCCAGCACAATATACGCGACAAACAGCCCAAAAAATAGCGACAGTGAAGCGACTTCACGACTCACCGGTGAGTACTTCAGGTTATTAAAGGCGCGATAAAAACGGTGTGGCTTACCGAGGTGCATGGTCGAGATCACCAGCGCAAAGCCCTGCAGCGCCAGCATTGCCAGCAGCGTTATCGTCACGGTAGCGGGGTTGCTACCTTCTGACAGCGCGCCCAGTCCCAGCAGCGGCCCCAGAAACAGCAGAAAAAAAGCGCCGACGACCGCCTGTGAAATCAGGGTAAAGAGCACCAGCGGATCTTCGCGTGAGCGTAGTTTCCTGAGACTCCACTGCCGCTCTTCTGCCTTCAGCGCGGCCTTCGGTTTATAGTCACTCTGACCCTGCTCATCACGCTGATAACGCAGCGGCGCACTATCCGGGCGGCTCATTTCACGCGGCAGTGAACGGGTCTGCTGAAAACGGATATTGGGATTGGTAATATCCGGCGTAGGAAAACCGGGGATCGTGTTCTTTATCTGTTCACGATTTTCAGGCGCGGTCTCAATCAACCCAAAGTCAAGTGCGCCACCAAGACATGCCGCTGCACAGGCAGGTTTCAGCCCCACTTCAAGCCGGTCGACACACATATTACATTTAGAGACCTGACCCTCAACCGGATCAAGCTGTGGCGCGTTGTAAGGGCAGACCCAGGTGCAATAGCCACAACCGAAACAGGTTTCGGGATCCTGCAACACCGCACCGTATTCAGCAAATTTGGTGTAAGCGCGTGTGGGGCAGCCTTTAAGGCAGACCGGATCATCGCAGTGGTTACAGGCCATCGAAATATTCATGCGGCTATAGGCGGGATAACTCCCCCCTTCCACATAACCGACCGAACGAAAGCTGATATGTGCTGGCAACTGGTTTTTTTCACTACAGGCTGCCTCACAGGCGTGACAGGCGATGCAGTTGTCAGCCGTAAAATGAAAGCCGTGCTGTTTATAACGATTGGGGCTTTTACCCACCGAATCATCACCGTTAATATTAAGGCTCTCCCCTACCAGCGAGCGATTCTCACTGCCCAGTTCAATCGGTTTGCCGTAACGATTTTTTTCCGGCGTTGGTACGTCAGGGATAAAAGCATAGTCGGGTTCATCTTTGCGTACTTCAAACATGGCGTTAGTGGTTCCTAAAACTTAAAAGGTTCTGGCAGCACGGTTGACAACAGCAGCGGCCTCTTGCTGCGCCACCGCTTCAATCCTGACCGCACACTGTTTGAATGCCGGCTGCCGAGAGTGGGGGTCGAGCAGCCCGAGGCTGACGCGGTTCACACACTCATGAAAATGGAACGGAACAAACACGGCGTTGGGTGCGACACGATGCGTTAGCTGCACCAGCACTACCGCATCCCCGCGACGCGACACCAGTCGAGCATAGCTCATATGCTCGATCCCCAACGCCTGTGCCGCATCGGGGTTCATCTCCATATAAGGGGTTGGACTATATTTGTTCTGATTGCCGATCTTGCCGGTACGCGTGCGGGTATGAAAATGCTCAACCACGCGACCGCTGTTTAGCCAGAAAGGGAAGTCATCACACGGCACTTCATTATTATCGATAAACGGTAGCGGAATGAGTTTGGCTCGCCCATCGGGGTGGTTAAACTTGCCATCGCTATAGACACGTGGCGTACCCCCTTCTGCATCTGCTGCCATCGGCCACTGAATACCACGCGCGGCCTCGATCTTGTCGTGATTCATCCCCGAGATATCAAGAAAACGCCCTCTGGAGAGCTCGGCCATCTCATCAAAAACATCCGCGGCATCTTCCGGGAATTTGATCTTCTGGCCGTTATCAAAACGTTTTGCCATCTGATTAAAGATCCACAGGTCGGGCTTCGAGTCACCGGGCGGGGAGACCACATTGCTAATCAGATTAACGCGCCGCTCGGTGTTGGTCATCACCCCTTTTTTCTCGGCCCACAGACCGGCTGGAAAAAAGACATGGGCGTATTCGGTCGTCTCGACATCGCGGTAAGCGTCCTGCACCACCATAAACTCGAGGCGTTCAAGCGTCTTGCGGATACGTGCGGTGTTTGGCATTGAGGTCATCGGGTTGGTGCCGATAATCCACAGCCCCTTGATCTGTCCGGTCTCGATGGCGGGAAAGATGTCGGTCTGAAACATGCCCCGTTTCTTCGGGAAAAACTCAGGGTCAATGCCCCAGAATCTGGCGATATCGTTACGGTCCTGCTCTTTCTCCAGTACACGATAACCGGGCAGCCCCGAGCAAGATGACCATTCACGCGTACCCATCGCATTGCACTGCCCGGTGATCGAGAGGCTGGTGCCGCCAGGTTTGCCGATGTTGCCGGTAATCAGGTTCAGGCTGTTAATCCCCACCACCCCATCGGAGCCGTGGGTGCTCTGGTTAATGCCCATGGTCCAGATGCTCATCGCCGCATTTGATCTGGCGTAGAGGCGTGCGACATTACGAATTGTATCTTCATCGATGCCGCAGATCTTCGATGCAGTTACCGGATCATACTCGGCCACCAGTTTTGAAAACTCATCAAAGCCGGAGGTGTGGGCCTTAATGTAATCACGATCTTCCAGCCCTTCAGCAAGGATCACATGCGCCAGCGCATTCAATAGCACCACGTCAGTACCGGGAGTGATCGCCAGATGCATATCAGCAAACTGCGCCAGCATCGTCACCCGAGGATCGACCACAATCAGTGGAAACTTACGCTTCTCTCGCGCCTCGCGCATACGCCAATAGATGATGGGATGCTGCTCCGGCAGGTTGGAGCCAAAGGCGATCAGGCAATCGGTATGGCTAAAGTCATCATAACAGCCCGGAGGGCCATCGGAACCAAAACTGCGCTTATAACCGGAGACCGCCGACGCCATGCAGAGCGTCGTGTTGCCGTCATAATTATTGGTACCAATACAGCCGCGCACCAACTTACCTAACGTATAAAACTCTTCGGTCAGGATCTGCCCGGTTGAGATCACCGCAAAAGCGTCGGGGCCGTACTGCTGCTGAATGCGTTTAATCTCGGCAGCGGTTCTGTCCATTGCCGTATCCCAGTCAGTCGCCTGATAAGGATCAAAGATTCGGTCACGCATCAAAGGTTTGTCGCCACGACCCGCAGAGTGAAACAGCTCGTGCTCAAAGATCCCTTTTATGCAGAGTTTCCCCTGGTTAACATCGGCACCCCCCACACCACGCCCTGTGACCGCCCTGCCCTCTTTATCAAGACCGACCTCAATCGAACAGCCGGTGGAACAATAACCGCAGGTGGTATATTTCCACTCGACAACATCCTGCGCGGGCAGTTTAATCGGGTTCTTTTTCGCTCGACCAAACAGCATCGTAACTCTCCTAATCTGTCCTTGCGACTATTATGATTGACTCTTTAACTCAACCTGAATGCGGCCATCGTTCACCTTCACTGCATAGCTGCCGGTACAACCCTCATCCGGTCCCTGCGCCTCACCACTCTCAAGACTGATCTTCCAGTTATGCAGCGGGCAGGTAACGTTGTGGCCGTGGACAATGCCCTGTGAAAGTGGGCCATCTTTATGCGGGCATTTATCGCGCAGTGCAAAGATGGCGTCATCAGCAGTGCGAAAAATGGCCACATCACCGTCTGGCGTCTGCAATACACGTGAACCCAGTTTGGGGATCTCTTCTACTGTTCCTACCTCTACCCAGTTACTCATTGTCAATCCTCTATCGCTACCACTATCTGTCTCTATACAAGGTGAATTTGAAACCTCTTTTGTTTCATAACCCACTCAGCACCCTCTCTTAACTGATCACTTTTAGCGGGGTAAACTCATCGGCGGCCACCTTTCCGCTGACACGCTCAGCCCACGGATCGTTCTGAGAGCGTTTCTGTGATTCGATAAAACGTTCGTTTAACGCTTTACGGCTTGCAGCATCCTCGACCACCTTCTCTTTCACATAGCTCAGTCCGACACGCTCAATCCAGGGTGCGGTACGATCTAAATAGTGCGCCTCTTCACGGTAGAGCTGGATAAAGGCACCACAGTACTCCTTCACCTCCGCTTCGCTCGCAACCTTGCAGAGCAGATCCGTGGCGCGCACCTTGATGCCGCCGTTGCCAGCCACATGCAGCTCATAACCGGAATCGACACAGACCACACCAAAGTCCTTAATGGTTGCCTCGGCGCAGTTACGTGGACAACCCGACACAGCGATCTTGAATTTGTGCGGCATGTTTGAACCCCAGGTGAACTTCTCAAGCTGTACACCCAGCCCGGTAGAGTCCTGAGTTCCAAAACGACACCACTCAGAGCCGACACAGGTCTTCACGGTACGCAATGTTTTACCGTAGGCGTGACCCGACACCATGCCGGCATCGTTGAGGTCGCTCCAGACCGCCGGCAGGTCTTCTTTTTTAATCCCGAACAGATCAATCCGCTGGCCACCGGTCACCTTGACCATCGGCACTTCAAACTTGTCTGCCACATCAGCAATCGCACGCAGCTCATTCGGCGTGGTCAGGCCGCCCCACATCCGCGGCACCACTGAGTAGCTACCGTCTTTTTGAATATTGGCGTGGACACGCTCATTGATAAAGCGCGACTGCGGATCATCGACCGCCTCCGCAGGCCAGGCTGCCAGCACATAAAAGTTCAGCGCAGGACGGCATGAGGCGCAACCATCAGGCTCGCGCCATTCAAGGTGGTCACGCACTGCCTGAATCGAGGTCAGGTGGTGATCTCTGATGGCGGCTCGCACGGTATCGTGGCAGTGGTCGGTACATTTGCACATTGGGGTCGCTTTGGTCGATGCGGAGTAATCCCCCACGGTCGATGCCAGTACCTGCTCTACCAGACCGGTACAGGAGCCACACGACGCAGAGGCCTTGGTGTGGGCGCGAACCTCATCGAGCGTAAAGAGCCCTTCGTTCGTGATCGCCTTGACGACGCACCCTTTGGTAACACCGTTACAGCCGCAGATCTCCATATCGTCACTCATCGCCGCCGCCGCGTTTTCGCCGCCGTGACCCGAGTCACCCAGATGCGCCTGGCCAAACATCAACGACTCACGAAAATCACTCACATCAGTCTGGTCACGTAGCAGCTGGAAGTACCATGCGCCGTCTACCGTGTCGCCATACAACACCGCGCCGTGAATCTTATTATCTTTTAGTACAAGTTTTTTATAGATGCCGTTCGCCGCATCTTTCATCACAATCTCTTCGGTGGTTTCATCGCCAATAAAATCACCGGCAGAGAAGAGATCAACCCCTGTTACCTTTAGCTTGGTTGAGGTCACCGACCCTTCATAAAAGCCGATACCATGTTCTGCCAGGTGGTTGGCGCACACCTTTGCCTGCTCAAACAGCGGTGCGACCAGCCCGTAGGTCTCGCCGCGATGCTGCACACATTCACCCACGGAGTAGATTTTCGGGTCAAAGGTCTGCATCGTGTCATTGACCACAATACCGCGCTCGGCGTGCAGCCCGATACGTTTGGCCAGTTCGATATTGGGACGAATACCGGCAGCCATCACCACCAAGTCGGCAGCGATCTCGCTGCCGTCGCTAAAGCGTACGCCGCTTACTCGCTCGTCACCGAGGATCGCCTCGGTCTGCGTGTTCATCAGAAAGTTCAGCCCTTTGGTTTCAAGCTCCTGTTTCAGCATCTCGCCCGATACAGGATCCATCTGGCGCTCCATCAGCGTCTCCATCAGGTGAACAACCGTCACGTTCATCCCCTGCAACATCAGCCCGTTGGCCGCTTCAAGCCCCAGCAAGCCACCGCCGATCACCACCGCATGTTTGAAGCGGCGAGCACAATCCAGCATGGTATCGACATCGTGGATATCACGAAAACCGATCACCCCCTCCTTGTCATGCCCTGGCACCGGAATAATAAAGGGGTTAGATCCAGTTGCGAGCAGCAGACGGTCGTAAGGCTCTTCACTACCGTCATCAGCGATCACCTTGCGCTGCCGGCGATCAACATTGACCACTTTTTTGCCACTATGCAGCGTGATGTTGTGCTCTTCATACCACTCAATCGTGTTGAGCATAATATCGTCGATACTCTTTTCACCTGCCAGCACTGGCGATAACAGAATACGGTTGTAGTTGCCGTAAGGCTCTGCACCAAAAACTGTGATCTCATATTTGTCCGGTGCAATCTTCAGCAACTCTTCAAGTGTCCGCACACCCGCCATGCCGTTTCCGACCAGAACTAACTTCTCTTTCATTACCTGACATTCCTGAAAATTAAAACTATACGGGGCTACTAGCAATTACCATACCAACCCAATAACCAACCATAACCCTTTGTTATTAGTCGGCTAAAAGTAATCGCCTGGCCCATACCGGCTATCAGCAGCGGCCGAAGCTGCGCCAATAGAGTGCATCAAAAAGGTGGCTGCGCTATTTCAGCACACCCCCCTCAAGGGGGTTAAAGGAACAGCCAACCCATTAATGCGCTAGAATGGCCCACCTTAAAACAACACCTAACCGCCACCACTTAATTACAGCAAACCAGCATGACCTCTACCATAAAAAATTCACCACAAAAGCCCCCCGTAAAACGGAAAGCCAATCTGTTGGCGCGCCTGCTGGTGCTCTTTCTCGGTGCTATTCTCGCACTACTGATCGTGGCCCCCATCGCCATTAAGATGGGTATAGAGCAGCTGCTCAGTGAACAGGCCCAAAGCGAGGTCACCGTTGCTGAGGTCAACCTCAACATCTTTAGTGGCAAGTTATCTTTACGCCAGCTAAACATTCCGCACCGCAGTAAGCCGCATCAAATGACATTACTGGAATACGCCAGTGTTCACCTGGATATGCGAGCGCTCTTCAATCGACAGCTCATCATTAAGGAGCTTATCCTCAGTCACGCAAAAATTGCGATTGAGCGCAGCCGTAACCAGCTACAGGTAGCGGGCATCCCGCTGCCGCTACCAAGCGAAGCCGCGCCAGAGCCAGCCACTGCTAAAAACAGCACTAACCGCGCGCCCGATATTATAATAGAGTCGATTACACTGGAGTCGATCCTGCTCAACTACCGAAGCGATGAATACAGCGATCACATCACTCTCAATAGCACCGTAAAAAACATCTCCACCGCAAACAGCGATGAAGCCGTACAGCTCGCACTCACAATCGGCATCAGCGGCGGTGCTCTCAGCTACCGAGGCGAGCTGCTTCCCTTTGCAGATGAGCCTGCCTTCAACGGAGAACTGATTGTCACCGATGTCGACCTTGCCGCCTTTGCGCTAGTCGTGCCGCAGAATATCGTCACCATAAACCACCTCTTCCTGTCACACCGCAGCCATATCCATGTAATACTCCCCAAAGAGGGTGCGCCGCGCATCAATCTAAACGGTAACACCACACTACGTCATATCGATATCATTTCGACACTGCATAATGAGACCTTTCTAAAACTGAATTCAATCGAGATCAACCGTATCGATCTGCAGTACCCCACCCGAGTTGCCGTTGATGAAGTCATCATCAATGACCTCAACAGCGCGCTCTTCCGAGACAACAGTGGCAATCTGCTAGTTAAACAGAGTGCAACCACTCCAACTGAGGAGAAGAGAGGCGCGGATGTCGAACACTCAACGCAACCGTCAAAGCCAGCCCCACTTGCATTCAGTATCGGCAATCTTTCAATCAGGGGAGATAGTGCCTTCACCTTTAAAGATGCAACGGTCTCTCCTGGCTTCAACATCAAACTACAACCATTTACGCTGACCATCGGCCGCATCGATAGCACTCAACCAGGTGCTGACACAGCGATTTCACTCAATGCAACCATTAATGAATCAGCGACACTTGCCCTTAACGGCAACACCTCACCACTCGCTGCCACGCCTCGATTAACCCTCAACAGCCAGCTCACCAATCTGTCGCTACCGGCGTTATCACCCTACACAGAAGCGAATATCGGCTATCAGCTGCGTCGCGGACGTCTGACAGCTGAGACTGAGCTTACTATCATTGGCAAGCAGTTACAGGTCAACAACAGACTATCGCTAGCGAAACTCAGCATCAAAGAGAGCGATCATGAAAAGGCGCAGGGCCTTATCGACCAGTTAGAGATGCCTCTGGACAGCGCCCTGGATCTGCTACGAGATGGTGATGACAACATCGTGTTTGATCTACCCGTAAACGGCAGCCTTGATGATCCACAGTTTAAACTCAGCGGTATCATGAAACTGGCCATCGGCAAAGGGATGAAGATGGCAGCGATGAACTACCTCACCACGGCACTACAGCCACTGGGGACTATATTGCTAGCAAAAGATATCGTCGGCTTTGTAGCCAAACCTCGCTTCAAGGCGCTCTCTTTTGAAGCGGGCAAGGCAGAGATCAACGCCACCAACCGCGCTTACCTTGAAAAGATTGGGGCACTGCTCAAGAAGCGACCCAAACTCTCCATCACATTATGCGGTGTTGCCACGGGTGATGATCGTACTGCATTGGCAGAAACGGCGGATGAAATTGAGCCCCGCTTACACCAGTTAGCACAAACACGTGCAGATAATGCGCGGGGGTTTCTGACCACGCAAGTGGGTATCAATGGAGAGAAATTATTTGAATGCAACCCCTCCGTCAATGATAAAAAAAATGACACGCCTACGGTTGTTGAGGGCGTGGAGATTATGCTATAGCTACAGACATTACGATGCCCTGGCAACCCGCCGCCGCAGCGTCTCCTGACGATAAAATCGCGCCAGCTGCGAGTAGACCTCAGGGTAGTGATCATAAAGCTGTTGCGGGTTGGTAAAAAAATATTCACTGACCACTGCAAAAAACTCAGCAGGGCTCGTGGCACCATAAGCATCAATAGCAGGCTTGTGATGGTGATGCAGCCGCTGCTGCAAATCAGCAAAGGCTGCGCTAAAGGTAACCGTCCACTGTTGCCAGTCCATATCACGATGCAGCGCAGGCATACCGTTGGCACTGCCGTTTAACATATCCAGCTTATGTGCAAACTCATGCACTACCACATTGTGGCCTGCCTGCCGATGAACAAGGCCAAAAGCGACATCATCCCATGAGAGAATCACTGCGCCACGAGACCAGGACTCGCCACTTAACGCCTGCGCCTCGTGCGAAACCAGTCCAACCTGGTCAATACTCTCGCGTTCAACCCGAAAGGCCGCGGGATAAAGCACCACCTCAACCCAACCATCGTAATAGTCCAGATCCAGTTTTAGCACCAACAGACAGGCGATCGCCGAGACCGTCACCGCCATCTCTGTTGTCACCGTTACCCCCTGCACACCGTTAAAGGTTTTTCGGTGTAAAAAGAGTGTCGTCAGCTCCCGCAGATGGGCACGCTCAACAGCCGTTAGCCCGCCAAAGATATCACCCCGATGCATAAGCGCTTCCCACACATCATGGGGAATGGGATGACGGCGAAGGATGTGACGAACACGCAGGCGATCAAGCCACTTCAACATGACAGGCGAGGCACTCCCAACCGAATATCAGAGTTTCTTGATTTTTTCCAGCACAAGTGCAGCATGGCCACCGGAAGCCGTGCCATATTCAACACTACTCAGCACACCTCTCTTATCGATGATAAAAGTTGAGCGAACAATACCCATCTTCGTCACCCCTTTTCTGCTCTTTTCCTGCCACACGCCATAGCGTTCACATAGTGCCCCATCTGTGTCGGCAAGCAGCTCTATCTTTAGATTGTATTTATCAATAAAAGACTGGTGGCTCTTACAGGAGTCCTTGCTGACACCAATGACTACCGTATTTAGCTTGGTAAAATCACCCGCAAGGTTTGTAAACTCCGTCGCTTCAAGCGTGCAACCTGGCGTATCGTCTCGCGGATAAAAATAGAGAACAACATGCTTCCTGTCTCTAAAGTCAGCGAGACTGATCTCTCGTTTAGCGGCGTTCAATAGAGAGAAATCCGGCGCTATTTCCTGTTTTTTTAACTTACTCATCATCAACCTTAATCATTTAAGCGTGCCAGTATACGTCTTAAAAGTGTTTAGGTCAGGCATTATTCTACTGCCATTCTGTAGACTTGTAGTACTCAGGGGTATAGATTAAGGGTTCATTATGGATATTCCTACAGCATCCACTCATTAAAATCACAAGGAGCTACTTATGCCCGAACATCACCATGATCTCGCCCGTGAGTTCCCTGAATTCAAAGCACGCATACATAAACTTAAACAGAAAAATGACCGCCACTTTATAAAACTCTACGATGAGTATCAGGAGATCGATAAGCAGATCTTCCGTATTGAAGAAGAAATTGAAACCCCTTCAGATGAGTACACAGAGACCCTTAAAAAGAAGCGCCTGAGCCTTAAGGATGAGCTGTACGAAATTTTAAGAGCCCCGGAGTAAATTATTCCAGATTAGAGAGAGACATCCCAATTTACACGCTTATCTCAATCGTCTGAAAACACCGACTCTTAATGCTGCCAGAGAAAAAAAGAACTACCATACAAAAGTACACATTAACCTGAATCCTAATTACCTGATGTCAGAAACTCTCACCAAGAGCGAAAGCGAGCGCCTCCTTAGACTGGCCACTCGCGCTTCTGTCACCACGGCTCTCATCCTGATCATTGCCAAACTAGCTGCTTACTGGCAGACCGACTCTGTGAGCATTCTTGCATCGCTGGTTGATTCATTGATGGATGCGGGTGCCTCGCTGATTAATCTGCTCGCCGTCAGTTATGCACTGGCACCACCGGACGAGGAACATCGCTTTGGCCATGGTAAAGCAGAATCGCTTGCTGGCATGGCGCAGGCAACTTTTATTGCGGGATCTGGCCTGTTCCTGATAGTTGAAGCGATTCAACGACTGATCACCCCCCGCCCCATCGAAGCCTTCGGTATCGGGATGGGTGTGATGATCTTTTCGGTCATCGCGACCTTGTTGCTGATCGCTATCCAGCAGCATGTCATCAGAAAAACCAATTCCGCCGCTATTCGTGCCGATGCGCTGCACTATAAAACCGACCTATTCACCAATATAGCTATTATTGCTGCGCTGCTGCTGTCACAGATTGGCTGGTTAGGGATTGACCCATTATTTGCGCTCGGCATCGCAGCCTACATCCTCTACAGCTCATGGGAGATCGGTAGTGAGGCCTTTCATGATCTGCTTGACCACGAGCTACCTGAAGAGAAACGCCAGCAGATCATCGATATTGCAAAAGCGCATCCTGATGTGCGTGGCATGCACGACCTGCGCACTCGCCTTTCCGGGCGCACAGAGTTCATTCAGATGCATATTGAACTGGACGATGAGCTAGCGCTGATCGAAGCGCATGATATTGCCGATCAAGTGGAAGAGAAGATCGTACAGGCGATCCCAACGGCCGACGTCGTCATCCATCTTGACCCGGTGAGTGCGGTAGACCTTGAAACCCTGCCAGTTTTCAAGCGAACAAACTAATACTTGCCCCTCCCTTTACCCTATCCCTGCGCATCAAAGCCGCGCTGCAGATCTGCCTTTAGATCTTCAACATCTTCAAGCCCCACTGCCACACGAACCAGTCCCTGATGAATACCTGCAGCGTCACGCTCTTCATCCGTTAAGCGCCCGTGCGTGGTGGTTGCGGGGTGGGTGATGGTTGTCTTGGCATCGCCAAGATTGGCCGTAATCGAAACCAGCTCAGTGCTATTAATAAAGCGCCACGCATCATCTCGCCCACCCTTTAGTTCAAATGCCAGCAGGCCGCTGAAACCCTCTTGCTGCTGTGCAGCTAGCTGGTGCTGCGGGTGCGATGCCAGCCCGGTATAAAAGACCTGCTGGACAGCTGGATGTGTTTCAATCCATTTTGCCAACGTCAGGGCGCTCGCACTATGCGCCTGCATCCGCACACGTAAGGTCTCTAGCCCCTTCATAAAAACCCACGCATTAAACGGGCTCATGCTCGGCCCTGCGGTACGCAAAAAACCGTAGACCTCTTCGATCAGCTCACCGCTACCAATCACAGCACCACCCACACACCGCCCCTGCCCATCGAGGTATTTGGTGGCAGAAACAACAACAAGATCTGCGCCCAATGCTAACGGGCGTTGCAGCGCGGCGGTACAGACGGTGTTGTCCACCACCAGCAGGCACCCCTTGCGTTTGGCAATTTCAGCAAGCGCCTTGATATCAACAACCTCGGCCAGCGGATTTGAGGGTGTCTCGATAAAGAGCATACGTGTGCTGGCTTTGATCGATGACTCCCAGCGATCAAGATCACTCAACGGAATCGAGCTATGGTCAATCCCAAATCGCGACAGGTATTTATTAAATAACAGTGTCGTACTGCCAAAGATGCCATTGGATGAGAGAATGTGATCACCACTTTTCAACAGCGCACTACAGGCTGCAGTGATCGCCGCCATTCCGGACGCGGTTGCCACGCAACGTGCACCACCTTCCAGCGCTGCCAGCCGTCGTTCAAAGGTGTTCACCGTTGGGTTGGTAAAACGTGAATAGATGTTACCCGGCTCTTCACCCGAAAAACGGGCCGCCGCCTGCTCGGCGCTCTCAAATACAAAACTGGAAGTGGTGAAGATCGGCTCCGACTGTTCACCTTCCTGCGTACGTCGCTGCCCGGCGCGCACACCGCGAGTACTGATACCATATTTGCTAAAATCTTTTTCTGTCATTGCCGCATCCCCACAAAACCTGCCATGCCCACAAAATAATAAAAATAACGGCGAATTTCAGACGGCCCAGCAACGTGATATCCGGACACAAAAAAACCCGCCAGGTCGGAAAACTAAAGCAGGTTCTTCCCGCTTTAGCTGTATTTTTAAGGCGCCCGCAAGCTGATACTCAAATCGGCGCCCGGTGGTTTCCACACCGCTCTACTCACCGCGAACCTTACGCCCACGCTCGCTGGCTGTCAACAGCTCAGCGAAGCGGGCCATGCAATGCCTACGGAGAGTTATGCATGTCGATCACGTTGGCTTTCGCTTTTTTCCTGCTCTTGGCGCTATCGGCGCGTGATTTTTCAAGATGACTGAGGTACTCAGGAGTGATGTCATCGGTCACATACTCACCGTTAAAGCAGGAGGTATCGAACCGCTCAACGGCAGGATTTCCGGCGCGCACGGCATCGATCAAATCATCAAGATCCTGGTAGATCAGCCTGTCTGCACCGATAATGTCACACACCTCTTCATTCGTACGATTAAAGGCGATCAACTCTTCCGCCGCCGGCATGTCGATACCATAAACATTGGGATAGCGCACGGGTGGCGCAGCAGATGCGAAGTAGACATTCTTCGCACCGGCATCACGCGCCATCTGAATAATCTGATCAGAGGTGGTGCCGCGGACAATTGAGTCATCCACCAGTAGTACGTTTTTACCCTTAAATTCCAGCTCAATTGCATTCAACTTCTGGCGCACCGATTTTTTACGCTGCTGCTGGCCCGGCATAATGAAGGTACGGCCAATATAGCGATTTTTGATAAACCCTTCGCGGTATCGCACCCCCATCTTGTTAGCTAGCGCCAGTGCGGCCGTACGGCTAGTGTCCGGGATCGGGATCACAACATCGATATCGTTCTCTGTAAACTCACGCTGAATCTTATCAGCCAGCTTTTCACCCATGCGCAGACGCGCACGATAGACGTAGATATCATCAATGATTGAATCGGGGCGAGCGAGGTAGACATGTTCAAAAATACAGGGCGCATAGAGCGGGTTTTCAGCGCACTGTAACGTATGCAGCTCGCCATCAACGGTAATAAACACCGCCTCGCCCGGCGCAACATCTCTGATTCTCTCAAAACCCAGCGCATCTAATGCAACACTTTCAGAGGCGATCATATATTCATCGCCCATTTCAGAGCGGCGCTTACCAAAGACGACGGGGCGAATACCGAAGGGGTCACGGAAGCCGACGATGCCGATACCGGTGATCATTGCGATCGCCGCATACCCCCCTTTACAACGGTGATGCACACCGCGCACCGCTTCAAAAATATCATCGGCGTCGATATGGAGCTTGTTGGCACATTGCAGTTCATGGGCAAAAATATTCAACAGCACTTCAGAGTCAGAATTGGTGTTGATGTGGCGTTTATCATCGCGGAACAGCGCCTCTTTCAACTCGTCCGCATTAGTCAGGTTTCCGTTATGAGCCAGTGCAATACCGTAAGGTGAGTTCACATAGAACGGCTGCGCCTCTGCCGACGATGAGCAGCCGGCGGTTGGGTAGCGCACATGACCGACGCCCACATTACCTTGCAGGTTGATCATGTGTGAAGTGTGAAATACATCTCGCACCAGGCCATTCTGTTTACGCAGGTAGAGTTTTCCATTATCACAGGTCATGATGCCTGCGGCATCCTGTCCGCGATGTTGAAGCACCGTTAAGGCGTCATAGATCGCCTGATTCACATTACTCTTCTGGACAAGTCCGACCACACCACACATTAGAAAACCCTCATCAAAAAATAAAACAGCCCGGTTTGTACTACTCGCTAGAAATCGATCTCCTGACTCTGAAGATCCGCGCCAGCCTGGGCCGAAAAGTTATCAGCAAGCCAGGTTGATATCTGCTCAAAATATTCAACCATAAAGGAGTCTAGCCAGACAGGTTCAGCGGCCAGTGGCGAGATGCGACCTAGCAGCACCAGCACCACGACGAGCAGCCCCCCCCGCAGCGCGCCAAATAAAGCACCAAGCGTGCGGTCAATCCCCTTTAATCCACTGAGATGAACCAGCCTCGACACCAGGTGGTTGACTAGCATGCTCACCACCAGCACACCGATAAACAGACTAAGAAATGCCAGTGCATAACGCAGCCCATCATGGTTTACAAAGTTTTTCAGAAACAGAGAGAAGTCAGCCGAGAAGTAAAATGCTGTCCAGCCGGCCAGCACCCATCCCAGCAGCGACATAACCTCTTTAACCAGGCCGCGCAGCACACCGATCAATGTGGATAACAGGATAACTGCCAGCAGTACATAATCAAGCCATACTAATGTCACTGCTTAAGCGCTCCACATCTCATCACCTGTTACTGGTTCACTGCTGCTGCCAGATCACAAGCCCTTTCAGGCCCATCTCTTTCTGCAGCTGTTGCTTCAGCCTGTTTGCCTGCTGTTTATCGGCTTCCGGCCCGATGCGCACACGGTGACTTAACCTGCCTTTTACATTCACACTGTCAACAAATGCAGGAAAACCGCGCTGGGCTATCCTGTCGCGTAGCCCCCGCGCATTTTTTTCACTGCCAAAGCTACCGACCTGTACTGTCCACCCTTCATGCTGCGCCTTTAACGGCGCACGCTGCTTCACCGCCGCCACCTCTTTTGCCTGTTTCGCCTCCACCTTTGCTACCGTTGCATCGGCCGCCTGTTTCTGTTTCACCAGCTCATGCTGCTGCAGCTGCTCTTCAACACCCCCTTCCTCCGCGAGTCTCGGTACCTTCACCTGAGCGGTCTGATTCAACTCAAAGGTCTCAATACGAAAATCTTTCGGCTTAGGCGGAATATTGGTACCGTTGATCACCTGGTCATAATCCTTGCGGAAATCGAGCACCATTGGAATAAAGATAATCGCCAGCGCCAGCAGAACCACCCCGCCCACAACACGCTGCTTAATCCTGTTCTCCTGCATCTTGTCGCCCCAGTCCAATTTATTCAGGTATCGGTTATTCCGGCATCGCCACGCGCCCCCCAAAACGGGGATTTTACCTCAATTCGCCTCGCAGCACCCAACATCCTCAAAAAAGCTTTTCGCCTCAGCTACGGTATAAAAAGAGCCAAAGATCACCAGCCGATCACCCGTCACGCTCTTTTTCAACGCCGCCGCAGTTGCCGTGCCTACATCAGCAAATGGCAGCGCGGGGGTAGCCTCTGGCAGAGATGAGACGACCACCGCTGCCGTTGCGGCGCGCGCAGAAAGGGTGGAATCCAGACCCGCCACATACCAATGATCAACCACCGGCAACATCATCTCTACGACGGCACCAATCTCCTTATCCGCCAGCATCGCAATCACTGCGTGCGTCTCTCCGTCACACGGCCGCGCGGCCAACGCCTCACGCAACACCTTCGCGCTTGAGGGATTATGGGCAACATCCAGCAGGCACTCAACGTTAGCGTACCCCTCAATGGCCATGCGCTGTAGACGCCCCGCCATCTGCGCCTGCTTAAGCCCTGTGATTAGCTCATCCTCTTCAACAGCAAAGCGTGACTGCAAAAGTGTTACAGCCATTAACACCCCGGCTGCATTTTGCAGCTGAAAGGCGCCGTGCAACCCCAGTGCTGGCAGCTGATCATAAGATTGGTGGTGCTGACTCAGCGAGCGCCAGTGCCATCTGCCCTCCCCCGCAGCTTCGTTTAAGCCGTAACTAAACTGCTCGTTCAGACCATAGTAGTCTGCCCCAATCTCAGCGGCATGGGCCACCAGGCTGCGCGCAGGAGCCGGTTCAGCACAGATCGCAGGGGTGTTAGCGCGGTAGATACCGGCCTTTTCACGCGCAATGGTCTCGCGGTCATTGCCGAGCCAGCTCTGATGATCGAGATCGACCATCGTCACCAGTGCCACATCAGGTTCCAGCACATTGACAGCATCGAGCCGCCCACCAAGGCCGACCTCGAGCACAGCGATATCAACCTCCGCCTGCTGGAAGATCACAATCGCGGCCAACGTACCAAATTCAAAGTAGGTGAGCGGAACCTCACCACTGTCCGCACAGCGTGCGCACTCTATCTGCTCAAAGGCGTCACACAGCAGCGCATCATCGGCCTCAACGCCGTTGAGTGTGATGCGCTCGTTATAACGCTGCAGATGAGGTGAGGTGTAAGCACCGACACGATAACCGGCCGTCGAGTAGATCGACTGCAACATCGCCGCACTCGACCCCTTGCCGTTCGTGCCCGCAATGGTGATAACGGTAAAATCGGGCGTTTCAAGGTTTAGCCGTTGCAGCACAAGCCGCACCCGCTCAAGCCCCAGTTCGATTTCAGCTGGGTTGAGCTGCTCCTGCCACGTTAGCCATTCATCAAGCGAATCAAAACGCATATCAGGATGCGATAATGTTATGGTGTTTGATGCGCTTTAGTTAGAGGCTTCATTAGGGACAAGCGGAATTGAGATCTGGTCGCTATGCGACGGACGCGCGGTCAGTATCGCCAGCAGCGATGAAACGCGATCACGCATATCACGGCGATCTGCAATAAAATCGACCGCGCCATGTTCAACCAGGAATTCACTGCGCTGAAAACCGACCGGCAGTGTCTCCCGCACCGTCTGCTGAATAACACGCGGCCCGGCAAAGCCGATCAACGCCTTCGGTTCTGCAATATTCACATCACCCAGCATCGCCAGGCTTGCTGAGACACCGCCCATGGTGGGATCCGTCAAGACCGAAACAAACGGAATCCCGCGCTCACGCAACTTCGCCAGTACCGCACTGGTCTTGGCCATCTGCATCAGCGAGAAAAGCGCCTCCTGCATCCGGGCGCCACCGCTCGCGGAAAAACAGACCAGCGGGATGTTGTACTCAAGACTGGCATTGGCTGCCTGCACAAAGCGCTCACCCACCACAGAGCCCATCGAGCCGCCCATAAAACGGAACTCAAACGCCATCGCAACTAACGGGATCGCATTGACCTGCCCCATCATCACAACCAGCGCATCTTTTTCGCCAGTATTTTTCTGTGACTGTGTGATGCGATCTTTATACTTTTTTGAGTCTCGAAATTTCAGAATATCAATCGGCTCCACATCGGCTGCCAGCTCCATACGCGGCTCTTCGTCCAGAAAACTCTCCAGCCGACGGCGCGCACCGATGCGACTGTGGTGGTCACATTTTGGGCAGACACCGATGCTGCGCTCCAGCTCGGCGCGGTAAAGGATCTGGTTGCAGGCATCGCACTTGGTCCACAGCCCTTCCGGGATCGAACGTTTTTTGCTCGCTTCCGTTTTAATCTTCTCCGGGATCAGTTTTTCAAACCAGCTCATATCTAATTACCTGCTCCAAATAGTCTCGCAAACCAGCCCATCTGCGGCGGGCCTGCATCCATTGCAGCGCGCATCTCTCGCAGCAGCGCGGCAACCGCTTCATTAATCTTCTCGGGCGACTCGACATTTTCGGCGACACGGTTGACCACTGCACTCCCCACCACTACCGCATCGGCCACGGCAGCCACACGCTGTGCAGTTTCAGCATCTCGAATACCAAAACCGACCCCGATTGGCACCTCGGTGTGGCGACGAATCTGCGCCACCTTGGCCTCCACCGCAGCGACATCAAGATTGGCTGCGCCGGTCACACCCTTTAATGAGACATAATATACAAAACCACCCGCCTCAGCGCAGATTTTAGCGATGCGTTCACTCACTGTGGTGGGTGCCAGCAGAAAGATCGGATCGATCTCTACCGCTTTAAGTGCCGCGATCAGATCACCCGCCTCTTCCGGTGGCATGTCAACAGTCAGCAACCCGTCAACACCCGCCGCTGCGGCAGCGGTGGCAAATGGTTGGTAACCCATGATCTCAACGGGATTCATGTAGCCCATCAACACCACGGGTGTGGTGGTGTTGGTTTGACGAAATTCGCTCACCATCGCCAGCACATCGCGCAGGCTGGTACCGTGCGCCAGTGCGCGCTCACACGCCTTCTGGATGGTTGGCCCTTCGGCCATCGGGTCAGAAAAAGGCACCCCCAGTTCAAGCAGGTCTGCGCCCGCCTCGACCATCGCATGCATCAGCGGTACCGTCACCTCGGGACTGGGGTCACCGGCGGTTACAAACGGAATCAGCGCCTTTTTATTCTCAGCCCTTAACGCCTCAAAACAGCCTTTAATTCTGCTCATACCGAAATCCCCTCAAGACCAGCTACGGTATGGATATCTTTATCACCACGCCCGGAGAGGTTGACGATGATGAGCTTATCTCTGCCCATCGTCGGTGCCAGTTTCCTTGCATAGGCAAGTGCATGGCTCGACTCCAGCGCCGGCATGATCCCTTCAATTCGGGTTAGATCGTGAAACGCTGCCAGCGCCTCATCGTCGGTCGCCGCGACATAGCTGGCTCGGCCAATATCTTTCAACCATGCATGTTCAGGGCCAACACCGGGGTAGTCGAGCCCTGCCGAGACCGAATGGGTCTCGATAATCTGCCCGTTATCATCTTCAACCAGATAGGTGCGATTGCCGTGCAGTACGCCGGGGCGACCCGCGCAGAGTGGTGCGGCGTGGCGCGGGGTATCCACCCCATCACCGCCTCCTTCAACGCCATACATCGCAACGGCTTTGTCTTCGATAAAGGGATGGAAGAGACCAATCGCATTGGAGCCACCACCTACACACGCAACCAGTGCATCCGGCAGACGCCCTTCCGCCTGCATCATCTGCTCTTTCGCCTCTCGGCCGATGATCGCCTGAAAATCACGCACCAGCATGGGATACGGGTGCGGTCCGGCGACAGTACCGATAATGTAAAAGGTGTTATCGACGTTGGTGACCCAGTCACGCATCGCCTCATTCAACGCATCTTTCAATGTTTTTGAACCCGATTCAACCGCCACCACTTCAGCACCCAGCAGCTTCATGCGGTAGACGTTTAGCGCCTGACGCTTGACATCTTCTGCGCCCATATAGACCACACATTCAAGTCCAAGTCGCGCCGCTACCGTCGCTGACGCCACACCGTGCTGACCGGCACCGGTCTCGGCGATGATGCGCCGCTTACCCAGGTGTTTCGCCAGCAGCGCCTGTCCAATGGTGTTGTTGACCTTATGTGCACCCGTGTGGTTGAGGTCTTCGCGCTTCAGGTAGATCTTCGCCCCGCCAAGCTGCCTGCTCCAGCGTTCGGCGTAATAGAGGGGGGATGGACGACCGACATAATCGGCCAGGTCCTTATCCAGCTCCGCGCGGAATTCGGCATCGTTTCTCAGCCGTTCATAGGCGGCGGTCAACTCATCAAGCGGCTCCATCAACGTCTCGGCGACAAAACGGCCACCGTAAACGCCAAAATGACCGCTGGCATCCGGTTGCGCTGCTACCTCTGGCTCTACTGCTTCACTGCTCATCGAATCTCACTTTAATTAGATTTAAAGATTAAAAGAGTGAAAGATGGAAAGTAACCCGCAACCCTTCTCACCTTTCACTCTTTTAATCTGGCCCGCCACGAACCGCATCGGCAAACGCGGCTATCTTAGCGGCATCTTTAACCCCTTTCGCCGCTTCAACACCGCCGCTGACATCCACCGCATAAGGGCGCACCTGCGCCATGCCCTCGCTAACATTATTCGGCGTCAACCCGCCGGCAAGAATTATAGGCTTTTTCAGCCCATCGGGCACGGCTTTCCAGTCAAAGACCTCACCGGTACCACCAGCAACGCCAGAACGATAGGCGTCAAGCAGAATCCCCTGGGCATCTCGGTAGAGCGCTGCAGTCGCCGCCACATCCAGCCCCGGTGCCATCCTCAGCGCTTTGATATAGGGGAGACCAAAACCGCCACAGAGAACCGCAGGTTCATCACCATGAAACTGCAGCAGCCCCAGTGGCACCGCATCGATCACTTCGCGGATCTCATCATCACTGGCGTTAACGAACAACCCCACCACGGTGATAAACGGCGGCAGTGCAGCGATGATCGCCTGCGCCTGCTCAATCGTCACACTACGCGGACTCGGCTCGTAAAAGACCAGTCCAATGGCATCACCGCCCGCTTCGGCGACTGCCACCCCATCCTCGGGACGCGTGATGCCGCAAATCTTGACTCGTGTACGCATAAAGGTAATTTAGAAAATTCCGGAATAGTAACCTGCAGATTACCAGACCATCTGAGGTGGTGAAAGGTAAGGAATACCAAATTCTTCGGGATACTCAACCCCAACCAGATACAAACCGTACGGTGGCGCGGTTACCCCGCCCAGCTTGCGATCGCGATGCTCAAGCACCTCACGCGCCCATTCGACTGGCTGCTCGCCGGCACCAATGGCTGATAGTACACCCACGATATTACGCACCATGTGGTGTAAAAAAGCGTTCGCTTCGATATCGAGCATGATGAATTCACCGCGCTCACCCGAGCGACTCAGTTTAAGTTCGTGCACCGTTCGTACCGGACTTTTCGCCTGGCAGGCGTAGGCACGGAACGATGAGAAGTCATGCTCGCCCAGCAGATAGCTGGCCGCTGCCTGCATCCGTTCGATGTCGAGCGTTCGGTATTCCCACGTCACCCGTCGCGCCAGAAAAGTGGGGCGCACCGGGCGGCTATAGATCACATAGCGATAGCGCCTGCGCTGCGCTGAAAAACGTGCATGAAACGCATCGCTAACCGGCTTTGCCCAGATCACCGCCACATCATCAGGCAGATGTGCATTGCTACCAAGCACCCAGCCACGCGCTTTACGCACCGACTCACTGTCGAAATGGATGATCTGCCCCGTCGCATGCACCCCGCTATCGGTGCGCCCTGCACAGAAGGTACGCACTTCGTGATTCGCCACTTTTGCTAAAGCCTGCTCAACGCAGCCCTGCACAGAATGGCCCTGCCCCTGCGCCTGAATCTGCCAACCGTTAAAGTTGGCACCGTCATATTCAACCCCTAACGCGATACGCATATCCGACCTGAAAAACCTGTTTAGCCCTGTAAAAGCTTTGTTTCGGCATGGGCCAGATCTTCAGGCGTTCCGTAGAGCACCAGAATATCTTCTGCCTGCAACACCATGTCCGGTTGTGGCTGCTGCCCTTTAATGCCTCCACGACGTACAGCGGTGACAACCACTCCATCCTCTCGCAGCTTCAGCGCTCCCAATGTTCGCCCAACGGCATAAGCAGCCTCAGGCAGCTCCACCGACTGAAGACGCTCGCGGAATGATGGTGCCTGTTCCAGCGACTCTGCCTCCTGCCCGTGAAAGAAGCCGCGCAACATCTGGTACCGGCTACTACGCACCTCCTGCACACTTCTCACGATGCGTGAGACGGGTACATTCAGCAGTAATAACAGGTGTGATGCCAGCATCAGGCTCGCCTCCAATGTCTCTGGCACCACCTCTGTGGCTCCTGCCTGTTGCAGGCCGTCAAGGTTGGCATCATCACGGGTGCGCACCAGCACCGGCAGCTCTGGCCAAAGTCGTTTAACCTGCTCAAGAATCTTCATTGAGCGCGAATAATCATCAAAACTGATCACTAGCACTTTGGCGCGCCCAATTCCGGCTGCTCCTAAATTTTCGATATGGGTTGAATCGCCATAAAAAACCTGTTCGCCCGCTGCTCGCGCGTCGCGCACACGCACAGGATCTAAATCAAGCGCGATATAGTTAAAACCTTCCTGATCCAGAAAGCGTGCAATATTCTGCCCTATGCGGCCGTAACCGCAGATCACGACATGTTGATCCAGGTGCTCAGACTGCTCCTCCATTTCGGTTACCTGACTCTCCCGATTACGTAGATAAGAGTCGGAGTAGAAGCGTTTCACAATAGTGCCATTGGAGGCGATCAGAAAAGGGGCCAGCACCATCGTAATAATGATCGCCGCCAGCACTACCTGACTTGCAGCAGGATCGAGCAACCCCTCTACCAGCGCTAACGATAACAGCACCAGACCGAACTCGCCGCCCTGCGCCAGCACAATTCCGGTACGTAACGAGACCCCCTGCGAGGCATCCAACAAGCGACTCAGCGCGGTCACCAATACCACTTTAAAGACAATAATCGCAACGACTAACAGCAGCACCCAGTGAATAATCGCGGGCAGCGCCGCCAAATCGAGCATCATCCCGATGGTGACAAAAAACAGCCCCAGCAAGACATCTCTGAAAGGGCGAATATCGGCCTCAACCTGGTGGCGGAATTCTGTTTCACCCAGCAACATGCCGGCGATAAAGGCGCCTAGCGCAAAAGAGAGACCAAACAGATGGGTCAGCCACGCCGCCGCTAATGCAAATAGCAGCGCCGCCAGAGTAAAGAGTTCAGATGAGCGCTGTGATGCAATGATGTGAAACAGCGGGCGCAACAACCAGTGTCCAATCGCCAGCATGACACCGATCACAAAGAGACCTTTCAGCAGCGCTAGCCCCAGTTCTGTTGATATTGAGGCGTTTGAGTCACCGGCCAGCACCGGGATCACAATCAAAAAGGGGATCACTGCCACATCCTGAAACAGTAAAACGCCCACTGAATAGCGGCCGTGACGAGAACTCACTTCTAACTGCTCGGTCAACTGTTTGATAACGATGGCGGTTGAGGACATCGCCAACACACCACCAATCACAAATGCGGCGGTTAGCGGCATTCCAAACAGCCATGCGACGCCACCGGCGACGAGCGCGGTAAAGGCCACCTGCCCGCCCCCTAATCCGAGCACCTCGCGACGCATCGCCAGTAGTTGTGGCAGTGAAAACTCCAGCCCGATCGTGAACAGCAGGAAGACCACCCCGAACTCGGCAAGGAAAAGCGTTCCGTCGCTCTCGGGTATCCAGTTAAGCGCGTACGGCCCCACCAGCATACCGACAAAGAGATAGGCAAGGATTGGTGGTAAATTGAATTTTCGAAATGCTGCAACGGCCACCACCGCAACTGCCAGCAGCACCAGTATGGCATCAAGTACCGATGCGCCCATCATAAATACAACCGTCTCAACATCTTAATTAAATCCAGTTCAAAGCAGCTAATTTATACGGCTGAATCATGTGTAACTGTAGTTTTCACTAACAATATCAGCATACCCTCAGACAAAACTTTATCAAGCAGGATATTGCATATTCTATTCAGGCGGTACGATACGGTGTTCAAACCAACCTCAAAAAGCCCATTTACTCCCGTAAACGGCTTCTTTTAGGCCAGGCCCTCCTGCTCTTTACTCGCCTGAACGAATCTCAACGACCTGTTAGCTGCTTCGATCTCCCGCAGCGCTTTGCAGTGCAGCAGAAATAGCGGGCACGGAAAGATTTTGATCAATGGCCTCAATAGCGGTCCAGCGAAGCTCATCAAAGTTGGGTAGTTGCACGCATCCCGATGACTCAGCGCTCAGTATCGCAACCTCATCGCTAAGCACGGCGCCATCAAGCATCGCCCCTTTCGACCAGGTTTGTGCAACCTGCTCCAGATCAAAAGAGAAATTTGTCTTGCCCTGCAACAGCGCAAACCCTTCATTAAAGGCCTGCCTCACACTCCACTCAACCCCGCAATGAACCATCCTCGCAAAATGGCCAGCGCCGACTGGGCCGACGTGGGACCAACCACTGCCGCCATCAGCGGCCAACGCCTGTAACAGTGGCTTTACTGTATTCACCTGTTCTCGTTCGCCCCCAACCGTTATGCAAAAGCCCCGTTCAACCCCATTGCCGCTATCCAGAATGCCGGCATCGACAAAGCCGATACCGCTCTGTGAGAGCAGTGCCCCTCGGCGCTGACTATCACGATAATTGGCGTGGCTGCCATCAACAACGATATCGCCAAAAGACAGCCGTTTGAGCAGGTTTTTAATCTCTCGATCAACGGCTGCATTATCAGGCCGCATCAACCAGACAATCTTCGGTGAATCCCCCGGTAATTTTCTCAGTGCTGCGACTAGCGATGAAGTCGCCACCACGCCGATGTCGGCAGCCAGCTGCTTGCCATAGTCACTATCCTCGTCGCACCCGATTACCTCTATCTTCTGCTGGCGCAACCTGCGCGCCATGTTTCCAGCCATCCCCTTCAGCCCGATCAGAGCAAATCTCATTAATAATTCCTTCTCAATTCATGTTTTTTCTAAATGCTCAGGAAAAAATACCGATAACCTTTAACAAGTTGGCATCGAAACGACTTTTTAACAATAGAGCCAGAAACTAAACCCGGCATATCGATTACAGACCTAACTATACCGCATGAATATCCATAATGTCCTCTTTGCGACCTGCGAGATCACTCCACAGGAGTCGATCAACCAGATCATCGATATGACGATGCAACTACCGCCGGCAATCAAAGCGCTGCGGCGCCATATTTATGTGGTGGCGCCAGCCTACCAGGAACTCCTGAATAGCGTTGGCAAGAGAACATTATGTGCCGAATTCAAGATCAAAGGCCTCGACCTCCCGGTCAGCCTTTATGAAAGCAAGCTACCCGGCAGCTCGGTGAAACTACTGCTGGCAGATATTCCAGCTGGGAATGGTCACGAAGCCGATGACAACGCCAATGCTGGCCATAATGAGCATTTTGCCCGCTTTTGTCAGGTCGCGGTTGCCATCGCCACAGGAGAGGCCAATTTCAATTGGAGGCCCCAACTGGTGCATTGCAACGGCTGGCAAACGGGGCTGATACCACCTCTAATGAGGCACCATGAAAAGCGGGTCGCCACTCTTTTTACACTGCACAACCCCGAAAAACAGGCGCGTGTCGCACTTACGCTGCTGAAAAACTGGGGGCTACCAGCAACCCTCATGGACGATTCATCAATCATGATAGAGGGCCAGATCTGCTTTACCAGAGCGGCGTTACGCTATGCTGATAATATCAGCACCACCAGCCCCACCTATGCCAGAGAGATCACTACTGCAGGTTCTAGTTGCGGCGTTGAGAGTCTGCTTAAGGCGCGCGAAAAGAATCTGCGCGGTATATTGAACGGCCTCAACTACCAGAAATGGAATCCTGCAAAAGATAAGCGCCTCCCCAGAAACTACAACAGCCACACAATAGGCGACAAAATTCTTAGCAAGCTGGCGCTGCAGCGCGCCTTTAATCTGCCACCGCGTGAAAACTGCTGCCTGGTCGGGGTCATCGGAGAGCTAGCCACTACCGAGGGTATAGAGCAGTTATTAGCCGTGATCCCGGCACTCTTAAAACAGGATATGCAGATCATCCTGCTGGGTAAGGGGGAGATTGAGTATGTCTCTCAGCTGCGTGACATCTGCCTCAACCACTCAGAACAGATCGCCGCCCATATTCGTGAAGATAACCACCTCTCCCATCTAATCATCGGCGGTGCCGATATCTACCTTGCACCATCACGACTGGACCCATGTGCTACTCGTCCACGCCTGGCACTACGTTACGGTACGGTACCTGCGGTAAACAACAGCAGCGCACTTGCCGACAGCGTGGTTGACACCAACGACCACACCCTCAGCAACAACACCGCCAGCGGTTTTCTGCTAGACCTGACCGATGCTGACACGCTATTCACCACACTCAATCGAGCCATCACCTTTTACCTGGAACAGCCCAAAGAGTGGAAAAAAATTGCCATTAACGGCATGCAGCAGGACTTTAGCTGGCGCAAAACTGCTAAGCAATACATTGATCTATATAAAAAAACCATAGAAATTCAGGAAAACAGTGATCTTCAGGTATAATACGCGCTCGGTTTGAACTCATAACTGCCTATCGGGGCAGCTCTGCTGTTAATAACATTTTAAGAGACATCATGGTTAGTGATAGTGATAAAGCACTACGTTCACGCGTAAAACTCTTTGGCAATTTGCTGGGCAATATCCTGCGCGAACAGGCGGGTGGCCGGGTCTTTGTTGCCGTTGAGGCACTTAGAAAGGGTTATATTCGACTCAGCAAAGAGCACAACCCTAAAAAGCATGAGCAACTTGCGCGCATGATGCGTAAGCTGGATCCAGAGATCCTCTCCCATGTCGTGCGCGCCTTCAGCATCTACTTTAGCCTGGTCAACATTGCTGAAGAGGCCAATCAGCACCAGCAGCGCCGCCAGCAGAAACGTCGTGGCGGCCTTCAGGGGGCAGGCTCATTTGATGAAGCGTTAAGGGATTTTCATGATGCAGGTATCACGCCCGGACAGCTACAGAGTATCTTTGACAAACTTGCTTATATCCCGGTAATTACGGCCCACCCCACCGAATCAAAACGCCGCACCATCCTTGAGGCGCTGCGCCGAATCTTCGTTACCAGCCAGCAGCTTGATGAGGGCCGCCCAACACGTGAAGAGCGTGCCGATATCCTTAGTCAACTGGAGAGCCAGATCCAGGTTTTATGGAAGAGTAATGAGGTTCGCAGCAAACGCCCCAAAGTAACCAGCGAAATTCGCAACGGCATCTTCTATTTTCAGGAGAGCCTCTTTGAAGCGGTACCGTTGATGTATCGCGATTTTGAAAAAGCCAGTGAGCGAATCTACGGCCTCAACAACAGCAGTACCGTTACCATTCCCAGCTTTATCCGCTTTGGTTCATGGGTCGGTGGTGATCGTGACGGCAACCCTAACGTCACGCCAGAAACGACAGTTTCAGCGGTGAACCTGCATGCGAAGGCTATTCTCAAAGAGTACCTGCCCCGTCTCTCTGCGCTGGCGAAGATCCTGACCCATTCAGCATCGCTCTGCCCACCGGGAGAGGCTTTCCAGAAGAGCCTCGATAGCGATGAGCGATACGCTGCCAGCGCCTTTCCAGACAACCCTGATCGCTTTAGAGACGAACCCTACCGCAGAAAGCTGCACATCATGCGCTACCGTCTTGAACGTAACCTGTGGGCAGTACGTGACCGTCTCTACAATACCCAAGAAACGCTCACGCCAGAGAATGGCTACCATTCAGATGAAGACTTTATTAATGACCTGCGTCTGATTCGTGATTCGCTGATTTCACACGGCGATGCCAATGTCGCCAACGGCGCACTCAAAGATCTAATTCGCCTCGCCGAGACCTTTGGGTTTTTCCTCGTCAGCCTCGATTTACGCCAGGAGTCTACTCGTCATACCGATGCTGTCACCGAAATACTGGCCCAGAAGAGCAGCAATCCGGACTACTCCGCACTCAGCGAGCGGGAACGTATGCGCTTTCTTAGCGAACTTCTTGAAGACGAGCAGCTAACGATTGATCGGAAGTCACTCAGCGACACCACCCGCGAAACTCTTGAAGTGTTCGATGTGATGAAAAAAATGCGTGAAGAGATCAGCGCCAAGGCCTTTGGCAGTTATGTGATCTCCATGACACACACCGCGAGCCACATCATGGAAGTGATGTTCCTTGCTCAACAAACAGGGCTTGTCGGTAAAAACAAACAGGGCAACTGGTTCTGTAATATCCAGATCAGCCCCCTGTTCGAGACCATTGAAGATCTGCGCCATATCGAACAAGTGATGAAGAACCTGCTCAAAACGGATGTCTATCGAAGCCTGTTACAGAGCGCAGGCAACGTGCAGGAGATCATGCTGGGTTACTCCGACTCCTGCAAAGATGGCGGTATCCTCTCCTCCGCGTGGAGCCTCTATAAGGCCCAGCAGGAGATCATCGCACTCACTGCGAGCTGCGGCATCGAATGCCGTCTTTTCCACGGTCGAGGTGGCACCATGGGGCGTGGTGGCGGCCCGACCCATGAAGCGATCCTGTCACAACCAGAGGGAACCGTAACAGGGCAGATCAAGTTTACCGAACAGGGTGAGATGATCACCTATAAATATAGTAATAAAGAGACCGCTGTCGCTGAATTAACGATGGGTGTTACCGGCCTGATCAAGGCGAGCAAAAATATCGTCAAAGAGCCCGCTCCGGTCCCCGAGCGTTATGAAACGGCGATGGAGCAGATTGCTGAAGATGGCGAAGAGGCCTATCGTAAACTGGTTGATGATACCCCCGGCTTCCTTGATTACTTCTATGAGGCAACTCCCGTCACTGAGATCGGCATGATGAACATCGGCTCACGCCCAAGTCATCGTAAAAAAGGGGATCGTTCAAAATCCTCAGTGCGTGCGATTGCATGGGTGTTTGGCTGGGCGCAGTCACGTCACACCCTGCCTGCTTGGTACGGCATCGGCTCTGCACTCAAACAGTGGAGTAACGATGATGCTCAGAAGCATGAACAGCTGAAAGAGATGTATAAGAACTGGCCATTCTTCCGCGCACTGATGAGCAACACTCAAATGGCGCTAGTGAAAGCAGACACGGCGATACTCAAAGAGTATGCCACCTTATGTAAAAACAAAGGCCTGGCACGCCAGGTCTCGACCATGGTCTGCGATGAATATGATCGCACTGTTGAATCTATTCTTAACGCCTCAGGAGCGCCAGAACTACTGGCAGATAACCCAAGGTTGGCGCTATCACTTAGCCGCCGTGACCCTTACCTGAACCCTCTCAACTACATTCAGGTGATGTTATTGCAGCGTTTTCGTGATGAATCACTTAGCGAAGAGGAGCGCCAGAAATGGCTTGATCCACTACTGCGCTCAATCAACGCAATTGCTGCAGGAATGCGTAACACAGGGTAACGGAAAGCTGTAAAGGGTGTACAGCCACATTCTATAGAGCGTTTTCACCAGCAGCCCTCCCACAGCGAGGGGCCCCGGCTCTTTCCAGTTCGACGCTCTCAGCGCCCGAAGCCACACAATCGTAAACGATCGATAAACCCCATCTAGCAAAAATTCATTTAATGGCAGCTGATTCCAGGCGCACGTTCCAGGGCAGAAGCGCTTCGATCTCCTCAACACTAGCCGCTTGAGGGAGTGCTTTAAAAACATGCCGAAGATAAGCATAAGGCTCAAGCCCATTGGCTTTGGCTGTCTCGATCAGACCATACAGGTTGGCGCTGGATTTCGCACCTCTGACGCTGGCACTGAATAACCAGTTCTTACGGCCAATAACGAAGGGGCGTATCGCATGCTCTGCGGGATTGTTATCGATAGATAGTCGACCGTCTTCTGTGTAAATCGTGAGCTTTTTCCAGTTCTTTGCCAGGTATGACAAGGCTTTGCCCAGCAGTCCCTTGGGCAGTGTGTGGTGCAGCGTTTTATCCAGCCACTGGCGAATG
>WFVD01000017.1 GCA_015491865.1 Gammaproteobacteria bacterium | reverse complement strand
TGTTATGTGCAAAGCTACCGCCCGTAATGGTAATGTCGTTAGCAATGGTCAGTGTATTACTGGTCGAGGTGAAGGCTCCGCCACTCTGGGTAAAATTTCCATTGATGTTGATCGCCGCGTTGTCACCCGTGAATGTACCGGCAGCTTGGGAATAGCCGCTACTTCCTAGCGTGATAGTGTTGCCAGTTTGCTGTGTGATAATGCCGCTGTAACCACTATCGATCTGGATGCCCTGAACGTTGATGGCTACATTAATATTGGAATCAATATTGTAGAGAGGCGAGAAGATGGCCGTGTCATTTACGCCCGGTACGCTTAGGCCATACCAGTTTCCCGGGTCATTCCAGTTGTTATTACCTACGGTCGCTCCAGTCCAGGTGAAAGAGTCGACAAACACCCACTGCGCTGATGTTCCTATCGGAATATCATCATTTCCCCCAGCATTGATTGAGTTTAATGCGGTGATATTTGACCCTAGAACATCGGAATCTTTTACGCTTATATAGCTGACATTCTGTGGGTTCGTGATGCCAACATCAAGGCTGAATTGAACGCCGGGAGTGGTCGAGGTGAGTGCCACTTCAGTCGATGCTGCCTGTCCATTCAGGTTAAGCGTGCCGGAGACGGTGTGCGTAATAGCGTCGGCGAATGCCAGTTGGGTATTGGGCGTGATGGCCGTCAGGTTCGTGGTGCTGAGTGCATCGGCAAAGGTGACAACATTGCTGGCGTTGGTGATGGTCAGGTTATTAAAGGCGCTGCCTCGGCTGGTGATGTTTTGAGTTGTGTTACCATTCAGGGTGACTGTCGAGGTGCCGGGGATGAAGTCAGCTTGAGCAGTTCCCCCTGTTACATCCGCAATGATGATGTCACCACCCACAGTGATGGCACTGCTACCCGCATCCAGGCGTTTTAGTGCGGTATCTGCACCTGCACCGATCTCGATATTACCACCTATATTGAGGTCGAAGTTTGCAGTGTTAAATGTACCCGCACGGTCTGCAAGGGTGTCCCCTATAATTCTTAGGCTGTTGCCGCCATTGATTGTGACGTTACCTGTCTGTGTGACAATGGTATCAATACCAGAGAGGGCGATGCTTGTGTCGTAGCCTGCGGCAAGTGCTGGCAGGTTCTGGACGACACCAGAACCATGGAATTTTAGGGCCTGTATGCTAATGGTTGCGTTGGGGTCGAGTGACAGGATATTACCGGCAGCGGTTAAATGAACCCGGCCTGTTCCGGTAGTTGTGAACTCGCCTGAACCAACTGTTAATATATTGTTAACCGTTAATGCCTGGTCAAAAGTGGTTATGTTTCCACTTTGCCCAACGGTTAGATTGTTAAAGCCATTTGCCCAGAAAGTACTGAGGTTATTTAGTGCAAGCGAACCCGTGCCTGTTAATACAATTGAGGCGCTGTTGTAATCTGTTTCATCAATGGCGACATCGCCACTAAAATTTCCCCCAACAGTAAGCGTGGATGCATTGGCTTCGAACTGGCCACCATTCTGGGTATAGTGACCAGTAACATTAACCGTAAAGCTTGATGCGTTATTAGTATTGACTATGCCGTCGGTGATTGTCAGATCACCGCTGACGGTTAATGGGGCATCGAGAGTCCAGTTACCTGTAGTAGCGTTGTTAAATATAAGGTGGTGGTAGTTGTCACCCATCGCCAGCCCGGTGACAGTGACAGCTCCGTCATAAATCACCGTGCTGCCTGTTGACAGTGTCTGAGTGGTCGATAATACGGTTTCATTACCCTGGAGTTGAAAGGTGCCGGTGGCTCCAACGGTAAGCAGATCGGGAACGGTGAGATTAAAACCATTTAGATCCAGCGTTCCTTGAGTGATCGTTACATCCTGTGTGAGATTGCCATTCAGGGAGAGGTCCAGATTGGATAAGAGTTGCACCACACCGCTGGTTTTGTTGACAGTCAGCAGGCCATTGGGAAGGTCATTGCTGCCGATATTAATGGTCTGGTCTGTTGTGCCATCAAATTCGATATCGAGATCACCATCGATGGTGGCATCACTGGATATCAGGTTGCCAGCCAGCGTGACCCGGTCGCCAGGTGACTGGGCTCTCAGGTTCGTTGCACTGTTAATGGTCAGGTTGCCATTAATATCCATTGTGCCACTAACGTCGAGGTTATTTGTCTTGTTAAAGGTGACATGATTGAACTGCAACGCATTGCTGTTGATCAGGGTATTGGCATTACTTCCAGTTAAACCAAACTGGATGGTTACATTGTTAGTGGTGGTGTCGACACTGCCTGCGGTATAGGTAAAATCTGCGTTGATCGAAACATCATTAAGAAAAGTGAGTGAGCCACCACTTTTATTAATGGTGAGATTGGGTAGTGCAGCGTTGGTTCCACTCCCATCAACGGTTTGAGTGTTGCCGCCATCGATAGTAAAAGCGCTGTTTCCTGTTACCAGGGTGTCGCTAGTGGTGATGTTGCCTGCCAGTGAAATGGTGCCGCCATCGATGTCGGTTGCACTGGTTAGCGTGAAGTTACCATCGATATCGAGTGTCGGTGATGTGCCGGTAATGTCGATGCGGTTGGTGCGATTGAAGATCACATGATTCAATGTGGGCACGACATCAAAGGTAAAAGCAGCATTGCCCCCACCGGTAAATGTGACGGTGCCGCCGTTGTGACTAAACGTGCCGCCACTGATGATAAAGTCATCACCAACCGTCATGGTGCCACTTGTTGCGGTAAAGCTGCCGCCACTAATAATAAGATCGGTTGTCTGGATTGCTGAATTACCGCCGGTGAATGTTCCCGAGGCCTGAACAAAGTTGGTGGCGCCGACCGTTATCGTCACCCCCGCGTTCTGGCTAATGACGCCTGTATAGCCTGCCTGAATATCGATGCCATCGACGTTGGGGTCGGCGGTTATCGTGGCATTCTTTACGCTAGTGGCGTTGAAGGTGGCGATATCGGCCGCAGTTGGGCAGGTGTCCAGGCTCCAGTTGGCACAGGTGTTCCAGTTGGTATCGCCACCGCCGCCGTCCCAGGTGACGATTGCTGCATGAGCCGGACTGGCGATGGCTGCGATAAACAGGAATATAAAAGGTGATAGCCCGTTTTTTAGACAGCACAGCCTCTGAGCACTGAGGCACTTGCCTAAGTGGTGGTGTGGAGTTGGCGGACCAAATATCGATCTGGCTTCTTTTATATATCTATGCAATCGCATGTTTTGATCGGATGAACGCACGAGTTAATGAAAATATGAAAGACCTGCTTTGCATCGCCTCCCTGCGAATAATCTTGAGGAATTTCCCTAACTATCGGCGGTTTAACAAAGTCTTTGAGCGAATTACTCAAGAAAAAGATATATTTTTTATAATTGTTTGTTGGCGGGTAAAAAAAGTAGCTGAGGGCTGTTTAAATGGCGCTGGAAAGGGAAGAAGAGTGGGGATGAGCAAGCGCTATCTGCTTAAACCAGAACTATTTTCATTGTGATTGATGGGGGGGGAATGCTGGATAGCGTTATTCTGGCTATTTCGTATGGTAGGCGTGTGGCTGGAAGGCGAAGACATCATGGCGGTTGGGGGAGGGGGGGCCATGATGCCCTGCCTGAAAGGTGGTTGCTGCTTAAGGTAAATTCGATACTGCTTCTGCCAGCGCGGCGTTAATCTCCTCTTTCCGGCCCGCATCAGCAATGGCGCGGCCGGGTCGTGCGGGAGCTGCCAGCGCTTTTTCAAACGCTTCTACCGCTTTTTGATATTCGCCCTCTTCTAACATGAAGTCACCGTAGAAATAGTTGGGGTCGATTCCATCTGGATTAAGCGCCAGCGCTTTTTTTAGATAAGTGTCAGCCATCTCATCATCCCCAAAACCGAGAGGCCACCCTGGCACCTGATAATAGAGGCTGCCGAGGGAGGTGTAGATGGAGCCATTTAATGTATCGGGATCAATTTTCTCAGCCCTGTCCAACAACGCTTTGGCATCTTTCACCAGACTCAGGGCTCCGAGTCCCCCTTTCTCGCCAGCGTATGTACTGAGGATAATCGCCTCCCATACCAGTACTTCGGCATTGTTCGGGTTTTTTAGCTCCACCGCTTTTGCTTCTTTAGCCAGCGACTCAAAGGCTTTTTCGCGCTGGTCTTTATCTGTCTGGTATTTGGCAATGTCCCACTGCTGTTGCAGTGATTTCGCCGCCTCACCGATAGCAAAGCTACTCTGGGATAACAGCAGGGTGGCGATGGCAAATATAAGTGTCAACAGTTTCATGATGTTTTCTCCTGGGGGTAATTGAGAACGTTTCCTAAACATTTTTAGGAGCAAAGCGCGCCATGATCCGGTTCTGTTTACGCAATGCGCTATCAACCAGCCCCGGCAGCAGCGCGTTGATGCGTACAAATAGCTTTTCAGGCCAGCCGTAATAGGCGTTGCTTCTGTCTTTAGCAATGCTTTCGATAATAAAGCGGGCCACATCCTCGGGCTCATCCATATTCATTTTGGTGGCTTCTGCCATATGATAAACCGCATCGCTATTTGCCGGCGTTTTCACAGCACGGGGCGCGATGTAACAGAGATCCACGCCGCTGCCGTCGAGCTCGCGCCGCAGTGACTCAGAGAAGCCACGTATGCCGAATTTGCTGCCTGAATAGGCTGAAAAATAGGCAAAGCCAATACTGCCGAAGGTGGAGCCGATGTTGACGATCTTGCCGCTACCCTGTTCCAGCATGCCGGGCAGTATCTCCCGGGCCATCTGGATCGGGGCGATCAGGTTGATCTGATAGATACGCTCGATCATCGCGGGATCCTGATGGCTGAAGTCATGAAAATCGACCACCCCGGCATTATTGATCAGCAGGTCGATGCCGCCGAGCGCATTGCGTATCTCGTTAATGGCACGACTACGGCCATCGGCGCTGGTGAGATCGGCGCTGACCGCATGGACCTCGGAGCAACCAGCCGCTTTAAGTGCCGCCTGCTGCGTTTGCAGGGCCTCCTGGCGCAGGTCAACCAGCCCTAGCCGCGCGCCCTGTTGCGCGAGTCCAGCTGCGATATGCTGGCCAAGTCCCCCGGATGCGCCGGTAATCAATACTCTGCAGTTTTTCAGCTTCATGAGCTTGCTCCATTATCAGTTGGCAGGGCGCGGAAGATGTCGCCATAGAGGCGGTACATCATCCTGGCGCAGTGGATAATCTGTTGTTGTGACTGTGGGTCTTCAATTTTGTCCATCAACCCTTCATAAAACCCCATGTGCTCAATGTCGAGTGCGCCGTGAGAAGTGAGATAGCTAAAGGCCTTATCCGGCAGGCTCAGGTTTTTCTGGAGCGCACCGGCTGCCTGCGTGGCAAGTTCGATGGAGGTGCCTTCCAGTACCAGCACCATGCCAAAGAAGGCGACTGGATTGATACGCTCGATAGTGTGGTATGCATAGGCAACCATCATCTCGGTCGCTGGCCTGGGCTGTCCCAGACATACCGTTTCAGCATCTGCACCACAGGCGGTGATGTCGTTGAGAATCCACTCTTCATGCCCCTTCTCTTCATCGATATATTCAGTGATTGCATCGAGCATCCAGCGCGGCTGCTGTGGCAGGCGAGATCCGCAGGCCATCAGTAGTGGCACCGTGTGCTTCACATGATGATAGGCTTCGGTAAGAAAGGCGACATAGGTGTCGCGGGAGATCTCACCGCGTGCGCCTGCCTGTAATTGTGGTATCTGAAGCAGCTCAGCGCGCTCTCTTTCCGTGGCATTCATCAAGTCATTAAAGAATGGCATGTTGCCTCCTTACGGTTGTTAATCAGTCTGGTGTGACTACCTTGTTGACGGTAGTACTGGTTGATTCGCTCACCATAGTGCTCCCAGACAGCTTCGTGACGCACGCGCCCGGTCGCGGTGAGTTGCTGGTTGGCGATGCTGAAAGGCTCATCTGCAAGAAGCCATGCGGATACCTGCGCATAATCGGGCAGTTGCCGATTAGCCGCTGCAATCGCGGCATCGATCTGTGCATCTGACTGCGAGGTACCTGCTTCAGGGGTGATAACGGCGACGTTATAAGGCTGTGCTTCACCAAAGAGGGCTGCCTGGGCGATGGCCGGTTGTACAGTTAACTCTTTTTCGACCCACTCAGGTGCCACATTGCGACCAAAGCTGGTGATGAAGCAGTTTTTCTTTCGTCCTGTGAGATAGAGAAATCCATCACTATCCAGATATCCAAGGTCACCACTGGCATACCACCGGCCACCACGCGCCGCATGATTGAGATAGCCACTGAAGAGGTTTCCTGCCAGCAGGATCTCGCCATCGTGATTAAATCTTATCTGTGTGTGAGGCAGTAATTTACCGACGCTGCCGAGCCGCTGGCTGGCGGGGGTGTTGACGGCGATAACCGATGCACATTCCGAGAGGCCATACCCTTCAAAGACGGGAAGATTGATCGCCGCTGCCTGCTCTAACAGCGTGCGTGCCACTGGCGCGCCACCAACGGCAATAAAACGGAGCCGTTGAGGGAGTGGCATGGTCGCACGCACCTCGGTGATTAATGCCTGCAACATCTGTGGTAGCAGGATAAGTGTGCTCGCATCCGCTGCGCGAATCGCATTGGCCATGAGTTCAGGGTCGAGTTTTGTTGCACCAGAGATGCCGGTCTTACTCAGGCTCGGTATTATGCAGCATCCACCGGCCAGCAGTGTTGTATAAACACCACCCGTATTTTCTAGCAGGACAGCTAACGGCAACAGGCAGAGATGACGATCCCTGGCGTTGACCCCTATCGCCTGCTTTAAAGAGATCGATACATTATTCATCGCTTCCTGCGTCAGGCAGACCCCTTTGGGGGCGCCAGTCGTGCCGGAGGTGTAGGTGACCTTGGCGATGCCGTTTAATTCGGGCTTGCGCGTCGCGCTCTCAGTGAGTGTAGCTTGCCAGCAACTTTTACCCGCCACTTTCTGGATGGGGCGCGGCCTTGCTGCTGGAAACAGTTTCGAAATCAGTACACTCTGATCAGTAATGAGCGTGTCTACAGCCGCATCCGCTAACGTATGATGGATCTGTTCCGGGGTGAAGAATGGTGGTAGTGGAATCAGCGTGGTATCTGCCATCTGGGCAGCGAGATCAAACACCACCCAGGCAGGGCTGTTGTCCATCAGTAGCGCCAGGCAACGGATCTGTTGGCGCTTAAAATGGTCGCTGAGTTTTATTGCCTCATTTTGCAGGGCACGATAACTGAGGTGTAGCTCATCACCCTCAATTGCAATCGAATCTGGGGTGCTTTGCGCAAATTGATTAATTGTATTGAGTATTGCATTCATGGTTATTGGTTAAACTTCATCGTGGTTCTGGTTGTATGAGGCGTGGCTGTGCGAAAATTCGTTGGGGAACATCCATGCGGGCCAGCGACTTTCTAGCGTGCGAGGGGGTTGCCACAGGCAGCCCAGACGTCCTGCCTCAATCGCATCATTCCAGAGCTGGCTGGCAGTAGGGAAGAGGCGTTCACTCTCTAGCGCCTTGCGGACGGCAGTGAAGCCCTGCCTGACATCGCAGGCGACAACCATGGGGTGCTGGTCGTAATAACTGCCCCAGCTATGTTGCGCTTCTTTCAGGCGTGTTTTGTCCGCCTGGGCCAGGGGGATAAGTTCAATGCCCAGTTTTACAAAACTGTTACGCACCTGTGGTGTCGCAGTAAAAACGGCCCACTCATAGCTGGCGCCGCTAAGGTAGGCTGTCAAGGTGATGATCAGTGCGCGTGCACCACCTCCATGCGAAGATGCAAGACTGCCGACTTCGATGACACGACTGCGGTCAATTGGGCGGGCGCTTATTTCTGCCAGCCTGTTTTCGATGGGTTTATCGAGATAGGTTTCGAGGAATAGTGGAGCCTCTTCTGCAGGTCGTAACCCCAGTGCCGCGAGAACTCTGCCATCCTGGCGCATACAGAGCAGGTGCGGGGGAAAGAGGTTAACCCTTGCTCCATAGGCGCGCCGGAAAACAGTCCGGATAAAACGCTCTATCTCTTTACGCGCACTCTCCTGTTCGCTAACAAGGGTGATCTCAACATCGTGCGCGCTTTCTGCACCACTGTTATTACGGTCATGGAGTGCGACTTTAGCAGTTGAAATTGTCATGCTGTTTATCTCCTTCCGGCACCCTGTGTGCCTAGCGTGGAGACAATGTAACAATAGCGGTGTAAAGCCCTTGTTAAACCAGTGTTAAGATTTCGTTAAGATAGAAAAAATAATCGATTAGCGCACTGCGAGGGGCGCTAATCGCGTGGGAATATTCATGTATTTGAGTGGTGGCGTTGAAAGTGTTTTTCACCTTGCCTGAGCACCGAGATAGATAACATTGCGATCAGCAGCCATCCACTCAGAAAGCCGCCTCCACCGCCACCTGAGGCCGCACTAGCTGTGTTACTGCTGCTGTTATTGCTTGTGTTTTGTGTGGAGCCCTGCGCTTGCGTAGTGGCGCTGGCCGAATTTGAATAGGCGGAGTTACCGCTGCCGTTGTAAGAAAAAAGCCGGTAGTGATAGGTCGTTGACGCGTTCAGGCCAGTATTCTGATAGCTGGTAGTATTTGCGCTAACACTTGTTAGATCGCTGAAATTACTCCCGCCATCCGTTGAATATTGAATGGTCTGCCCATCCTCATTGCTAGCATTATCACTCCAGCTCAGGTTGATTTGAGTCGATGATATTGCTGTAGCTGTTAGATTGCCTGGGGCGGGTAAGAGGCTTGCGCTGTACTCATACGCCCCGATTTCCCAGCCGTTTTCCTGTGGGCGAGATAGCTTTTTAGCATCCTGACGAATATCGATACCATAGGTGCTCTGAAAGGTTTGGTAAGCAGTGCTCACCAGCCCATTGTCGATGGCGGGTGAACCACTTTGAAGTTGAAAGTTTTTATTGGTAGCATTAACAAACAGCGGGTCAGCGATAATATTATTGTTACCAAAAGAGGCCGTATTAAACTCTTCTGTTGAGCTAAATGCACTGTAGGGTCCTGAACTACCTCCCCCAAGGTTCAACAGAATATCACTGCCATTTTGCCAGAAAAGATTATTACTGAAAGCTGCGTTCGAATAGACCTGCGAACTTTCAATATTCATGTGACTGCCGTTGAGAACGCCTGCCATATTGACGACGATATTGTTACTTACGGTTAATATCGGCGTTGTCCAGCGATCCTGGTTAATGAAAACATCGGCGTTCGATATGGTATTGCCGATAATATTGGTATTGGGATTCGTTTTCTCAATATTAAAAGCCATCTGTTCGATGTCGTAAATTACGTTGCCGATCATCCACAGATCAACGGCTTCTTCAATTCTGATCCCTCTAATGCTTCGGTAGATCTCATTGTTTAATACCCAAACCCTTTCTGGGTATCCGTCAGCGCCGATAATGATTCCGCTCACCATCGCTGTGCTACTGGCCAGCATATAATCATGAATCCTGTTTTCAGATATGATCACATCTTCCGCATACTTGAGCGCTATCGCGACTTCTTTATCGCCATAAAACTCATTGCCGCCGATATAGATGAATCGGGGGATGCCGAGCGGAGCGGTGTTGCAGCGGTTGCAGGCCTGAAATCCATTGCCGCCGTTATTGTAGATAGTGTTATTTAATACCCATATTCGATTGCCACCCGCACCACCTTGTACGCCATGGTTGTCTTTGTTAGCTGCCCTTACATTGTCATGGATTTCATTGTTATAGATAACAATATGCGTGCCCTGCGCATTAACGGTTGGGTTAAGCGCACCGGTAGAGTTTTCCGGGTTGTGGACTTCACTATTTCTTAATGTCCCATATTCCACCGATGGGTCAAAACTGATGGTGACTTTGTTATAGAAATCGATATTTTCAACAATGAAATAGCGCCCTTCAAAGTCGAGCTGTAATCTGGGTGAGCTGCCACTAAGCCCGAGAATCTGTACACGGTTACCGCTGGGAACGCCACGAATAAAAACAGGAGCGGTGGGTGTGCCATTCATTTGCCAGGTGAGGGTGGTGGGCGAACTGTAAGGGCCACCACGTACTTCAACGACGCTTCCCGCAGCTAATGTTGTTGGTATTGTTAAGCGGGGTTTGGCAGGGCTGCCGTTTGAGTTATTAGTATCAGTAGCGTTCACATCGCTAGCATCTACATAGTGGGTGTAATAGGCATCTGAACCGTAGATGCTTTCTACCGTCTCATTAATCCCGAATTCAGGTGCGGGAATCCCGGTGGGTGGAGAATACGGTTCACTATAAGCGTTGAGAGTGAGCAGTATCAGCAGCAGGCCGATGGCCAGCTTCCCCTTGCTCATGAATAGAAAGGGAATATTGGGTATCGGCACTGTTGTGATCCTCATCGTTGTCGTTTGTTTCCTGCAACCTCCATGTTGCATAGTGATGGGGTTTCAGGTAATCGTTCTGCCTTCCCCCTGCTTTTGTTTGAACAGCCCCTTCAGCACTAGTAATAGTGCCGGGGGGGCGTGATCATGCAATCTATTTTTTAAAATATGTTAATGGGAACTGCACCGCCCTGCGTGCAAATAGAAGCAGCAATAGCCACCAGCTGTTTAAAGCACCGCCACCTGATGAGGCTGCTGCATTCGTGCTGTTTGCTGTGTTAGCTGTATTTGTTGTGCTTGCAGCAACTACGTTGACAGTTCGGTTGACTGTGGTAGCGCTATTGCCTGCTGCATCAACGACATTATAGGTAACCATATAAGTGCCCGTTGTTGAGGTGTCGACATTACTGGAATTAATAACGATGCTGCTACTGATGTCGCCATCGATATTGTCTGTTGCGCTGGCTCCTAGTTCAACATAGGCTTCGCCGACGGTGATCTCCTGTGGATTATTGCCTATCAGCGACAGGGTTGGTGCTGTTGTATCAGCTACTGTTTGCGACTGAGTAGTGGCGCTGGCTGAATTCGAATAGGCGGAGTTGCCGCTGCCGTTGTAAGAAAAAAGCCGGTAGTGGTAGGTAGTCGAAGCGCTCAGACCTGTATTCTGATAGCTGGTGATGTCTGCATTAACACTCGTCAGGTCACTGTAGCTATTGCCACCGTCCGTTGAGTATTGAATGGTAACGCCATCTTCATTGCTGGCATTATCTGTCCAGCTCAGGTTGATCTGGCTGGATGATGTCGCCGTCGCCGTCAGACTGCTCGGGGCGGGCAATATGCTTGCACTATATTCGAAGGCACCGATATCCCAGCCACTACCCTGGGGGCGGGCAAGGCGTTTTGCATCCAGACGAATATCAATGCCATAAGCGTCCTGGAATGTCTGATACACCGAGCTCACCATGCCGCTATCAATCGCCGGGCTTGATGCCTGTAGATCGAAGTTGGCATTGGGCGCATCGAGATAGAGTGGATCGATCTCATCGCAGTTTTGACACTTGCTGAACGCCGCCTGAAAACTGCTTAAATCATCCTGTGTCGCTCTGCCCCAACGAATCACAGCCCCGCCTTTAAACAGGTTATTATCGATGCTGGATAAATTTGCCGTAGTTGACTCGTAAATAAAGATGCTGTTCGCACCTGTAACCGCAGGTGCTCCAATGATGTTGTTGTGGATGAGGAAATTAGCGGACCCAGTCGGGGTATTGATTCCGGCAGAGTTATTATCAAGCGTATTGTTGACAATTGCGACGTTAATGCCGCCCGCCACGGTGATACCGGCATTCGCCCAGCTGTTTGTTGGATCAAAACTGAGGTTGCGATTATTGTTGTAGATTTGATTGCCAACAATATAAACATTTTCGCCAACGCCACCGCTTCTGGAGGCAACGGTTATCCCACCGTAGTTATCGTAGATCTTATTAAAGAGATACCAGACATTCTCCGGCCCGTATTGCTGGCCTAAACCAACTCCCGGAGAAGAGCCGCTGGGTATATGGTTATAGGCGATATTTTCGGAGAAAATGACATCCGTCGCCTGTTTTGTCCAGAAGCCATTCTGCTTGTTTTCGAACGCGACGTTGCGGCCAATATAGATGTGATGCGTATTGGGTTGATTGGCAGTGTTAGCAGCATTGATCTGGATGCCATCACCACTGCTGCGTGAAAAAGAGTTGTCCAGCACCCAAAGATAACTGATGTTGGTGGAGATACCCATGGCGTGGGTATCCTGGTCTTCGGTCGTCTGCCAGTCTCCCGCAATGCGCACCGTGTTGTTGTAGAACAGGATGTTGTCACCATTAGAGATGCTGACACTGCCAATACCTTTGTTGGTGTCACCCCGGAAGCTGCCATTTTTTACTGCAGCGTATGAGCCTGAGATTAAAAGCTTGCCGTTGCCTGAACTGTTATCCCACTCGGCATTTACCCCGTCAATGATGTAATAGCTGCCGGTAACCACCCATTTCTGTTTAATTACCGCTTGTGCCGTGCTCGAGCTAACAATGTGAATCGGGTTTGATTGCGTGCCATTCAATGTTAGCGATAAGTGTGCCGTGTTATATTGCCCTTCAATAACGACCACAGCGCCAGCCGGTATCCCGGAGTTGGGAATGGCGTTACGCGGGTTTCCCGGGTACCCATTACCACTGTTGCTTCCACCAGATTTTATATAATAAAAGCCGGAAACATCACTATTCCACGGCGATGGGAGGGCCGGAGCAACCTCGTTTAGACCAAAGGAGGGCATCGGGATGCCGATCGGTGGTACGTAGTTGCTACTGGCGTTGGCGTACAAGCTAACACTTAGTAATGAGATGATCAGTAGATGCATACCATTTTTGAAGATAGAAAGGATTTTATGAGTTGACATAAGCTTGAGCCCTTTTTATATATTGAAAATGTCGTTTTAACTGAGGTTGGTTGCTAGTCAGATCAGATATAAGGGGAGGGTGATGTGAGTCAGCAATATTACCTATATCAATGTTATATGAAACATAAATTAAAAACCGTGCATAGGTCCGATAGTTGATCCTCAAGTAAAGAATTGTGCGCTAAGATCGCGGTTATGTTCAGTATGTAGCGAATATTGGGCAATCACATCTGTATAAAAAATGGTCATGACTATTCATTTGATAACGGTTAATGATAGTAGTAATTATCGGCCTGTTCTTCATATTCTGTAGTATAGATATTGCAGGAGTACCGGCTTGTTACTGGTGAGATGAGGGTGGTGGAGTACTGGAAAGTGGTGGGTATTGGAAAAACTTTACTATTGCTTGTTGCCAAAATAGAGCTGGACAGTGGTTCCGACTCCCTCTTCACTTTTAATGTCGATCTTCCACCGTTGTCGTTCGCAGATGCGCTTGACGATGGCGAGCCCGATACCGCTTCCACCACTCTGCGCTCCCCGATAGTGGCGCTGAAAGATCTGTTCTAGTTGCTCCCTGGGAATACCGGGGCCGCTATCTTTAATCTCAACCAGGCCGTTGTTAACCGTCAGCACCACTTCGCCCTCACTGGTGTAGATAAGGGCATTTCGCAGCAGGTTGCCCAGCACGATAGCGACAACGGCTCTGGGCGTCTCTATCTCAAAGTCATTAATAATATCGCAGCGCAGGGTAACGGGCTTTCCCTGTAGTAGAAAGCGGTGTTGCTCACTCACTTCCAGGCAGGACTCTTTTAGATTGCACCGCTCTGGTTTATCATTGGCATCGTTTGGATTGGGCTCTCTTGCGAGCAGCAGCAACACCTCGACCATTTGTGACATACGACTGCCAGCGCGCGCGATGCGTTCAATCTGGCTGCGTACGCGCCCCGAAAGCTGGGGGTTTTCCAGCAGCAGCTCAGCCGCGCTATTAATGACCGCCAGTGGTGTACGTAACTCATGGCTTGCATTAGAGGTGAACTCCTGTTCCCGTTCAATAAACTGCTCTAGCTGGTCCAGGTAGTGGTCGAAGGTCGCGGCCAACTGCCCCACCTCATCGTCGGCATATCTGTTGGTTTCCCGCAGTGGTGAGTGGTGCCCGGGCTTGAGCTCGGCCACCTGTTGTGCCAGGGTCGAGACGGGCAGGATAATCTTTCCCGATAGCCAGCTGCCAAGCCATAGTGCGATGAGAATGGCAACAATCACCGCAGCGACCAGGGCGGTGTGGAGGGCAACTTCTCGCTGCTCAAATGCGGTTGCATTGCGCACCAGGTAGAGAGTGCGATTGTCACTTTCATTGGTAATGAGGATGTGAAAAAGGTCGTGATCAGTTTCAAGGTCGTGATGGCCACTGCTTAGATTGCGGATGTTTTCAGGCACGATAGCCTTGCTGGCTTCATCAACATAGTAGAGCTCAATGTCCGAGCTAAGCTGGTGGGCACCAATGGGTGGGCGGCCCTGTTGTTTGAGAAAGAATTCGAGCTCAGATTGCAGCCCCTCTTCGACCAGTTCTACTTCAATATCTTCAACGGCAAAATAGACGCCAATCGTAATCGTCAGACTTAGTAAGGCCCCAAAAAGTAGAAAAGAGAGTGTGATACGACGGCGCAGGCTCTGCCTATAATTCATCGCTATCTACCAGGCGAAAGCCGATGCCATGAATGGTATGAATCAGCTGTTTTTCAAAGGGTTTGTCTATCGCTGCACGCAGGCTGTGAATGTGTGCACGCAGAGCGTCGCTATCTGGTGGAGAGTCATGCCATACCTCTTTTTCAATATCCTGGCGCTTTACCACATTCGGTGAGCGACGAATAAGCAATTCAAGTATGGTTAAAGCGATTGGGGTTAATGTGATCAACTTTTTCTGACGGTGAACTTCAAGGGTGTTGGGGTCGAAATCAAGATCTGCAACTGACATCAGCTGCTTGTTTGTATCTTTCAGTTGTCGCCGACTAAGTGCAGTGATGCGTGCCAGGAGCTCTTTCAGAGCAAAGGGTTTGACAAGGTAATCATCCGCACCGTTCTCGAACCCTGCTAGCTTGTCGTCGAGGGTGTCGCGCGCAGTTAACATCAATATTGGCGTCGCGCTATTGGCCTCTTCACGTAGTTTTCGGCAGGCAGTGAAGCCATCCATGCCGGGCATCATGACATCCATCACGATCACATCGTATTCATTGGTGATCGCAAGGTGCAGGCCGGTGATGCCGTCACCTGCCGAATCAGGCTGGTGTCCTTTAGCTTCCAGATAGTCGTAGAGATTAGCAGCAAGGTCGCTGTCATCTTCAATGATTAAAACTCGAATGGATGATGTGTTCGACACCTTATTTGATGCCTCCTTAAGCAAAGAAAAGAGTTGGCGCTGTTTTAATTAAGAGATCTCTGATTAAATTGTCATGGCGAGGCGTGAGGCAGCGAAGTCATCGCTTAACAGCGGTCTGTCTCGTGTCGAGATTGCGGCCCAGAAGGATCTGGATTTCCACTCCGTTACACTTTGCTCGCAATGAGAGATAAGGCAATTATATCAGAGGTTCCCCGGTGCTGGTTTGCCAATGCACTAGTTACGAGTATGGTTAAGGTGTAGCTGGCCTGTTTCACTAAAGTTTCCCTGAGTCAGTGTGTAATCGAGGTGTTCGCCATCTTCGTTGAGCGTGCCGACCCCATCGGTTTCAACAAAGCCGTCCTGTAATGTAAAGTAGAGCGTATTGCCCTCGACCCGGCCGTGGATCTGTTTAGTTGCCATGCCGAAGAGGTTGAAGCCTGTCGCAATGAAGAGATTGCCTTTTTGCGTTGCTTCAAACTGGGTACCGCCATCATCAAACCAGGTGCCGCTTAGATTGATCGTGGCAGGCAGTTGTTGTGTTTCATTTTCTACGGCAACAGAAGTCTGATTACTAACGGCAGCGAGAGGCGTAGAGGTGGTTGACGGTGTATCTGGCATCGTTGCGACGGCGACAGATTGTAGTGCCTCTTCACTATCATAAATTGACAGGGTGATCAGGAGTGCTATGGCGATACCGGCACCGGTTAAACCGTGCTTGAAAGCCTTGCTTTTAGGCGCTGGCGGGGTGTCTGGCGCCACGGCTGTACTCTCACTGGACGCCTCGGGTTGATTCACTGGCGATAGCCCCGGCATCTTCTCAAGGGTGGTGATTAATCGCTCAATATCATAATCGCGACGACTGCTACTGATTTCGATGGCATGGAGGCGGGTCAGTGGTGCCAGTGAGTCAGGCAGGTTGTCAGCTGTGGGCATCACGGTGCCATGTAATAGAACTGGAATGACACGTGCATTGCTCTTCAATGCCGTCTCAATCTCAATTCGAAGCAGATCGTTACTGTTATCCAGACGGCGGTTGCCCGCTTCATCTTTAGCATCAAGCCAGCGAGCGCCGATTAATACCAGTATGACCTCGCAGCAAGAGAGGCTTTTTTCGATTGCCTTCATAAAATCAGCACCGGGTTCAATGTTATCCACATCCATGAATAACTGCTTTTCACCGAAGTGTTTGGCGAGACGGTCCTGCAGGATAATCGCGTACCCTTCAGCGTCTTCGCGGCGATAATTGATAAAGATCCGGTGCATGACAAAATATCCGTGATTTGGTTGCTTGTTTTTATACCCCTAAAGCCGGTATATATCAATATAGTTGCGGTGAGTGGGCGCGTTTCTGCGCCAGAGAGATGGACTGCTGCTAGTCAGGTGTTAGGTAAACAGAGGGTTTAATGGGGCTGAAAAAATCAATGCGGTGGCTTGTTATGAGCTGTATGGCGCTATTGAGTGGCTGTGCCACTAATTCGCTGTTTAGCCCGTACCCCTCCCAGGTAGCAGAAATTAAGCAGCAGATAGCAGTTGGTGATTTTGCTACCGCGCGTAAGGCTCTGGAGAAAAAGAGCCTGGGCCCGGACAGGATGCTCTATTTGATGGAGCGCGGACGTATTGCCCAGATTGCGGGGGATACCGACGCGAGCATTCAGGACTTTAAGCAGGTTTTAACCGAATTTGAGGCTAAAGAAGAGGCCGCAAAAATTTCTGCTACTGGTGCGGCGGGTAAGACTGGGGCTGTGTTGTTGAATGAGAACGCTATTCCCTATGCGGGCAGTGCCTATGAGCGGATCTTTGTGCACAGTTTTCAGGCACTTAATTATCTATGGGCAGATAACCTTGAGGCAGCAGGTGTTGAAGCGCGTCGTGCAAACCTGGAGCAGCAGCTGGCACTGCAGGCGAATGAAGATGAGGTGGAGAGGGCAACAGCGCAGGAGAGTGCTGAAGAAACGATGATCCTGCGACAGAATCCAAGTTACAGGCGGAAGTTCTCTTCATTGACTCGTTTATCCTCAAAGGTAAAAAATGCAATTCAGAATAGCTATTCATTTTATCTCTCAGGTTTGATCTATGAAATTAATGGCGAATATAACGATGCCTATATCGACTATAAAAAGGCGTTAGAAATTTACCCTGCTAACCACTACCTGCGCCAGGATGTAGTGCGTCTTGCCCGTATGCTGGGTATGGAAGAGGATCTTGAACGATTCGGCCAGGCAGAGGTCAGAGAGGGCATGGCGCGTCCTGCAAAAGATGAGGGCAAATTGGTCGTGCTCTACGAGCAAGGGTATGTGCCAGAGAAGCACGAGGTTAACATTGTTGTTGACCTGCGTGGCGTGCCCAATAATCTGGTCTTTCCCACCTATTTTGACCGCGCCAGCCCGAACCGCCCGCTGGTGGTCGGGCTGTCAGGCAGGCGTCTGGGAGAGACCGAGACGATTGCGGAGCCTGCTGCCATGGCAGCCAGAGCGCTGGAGGAGCAGCTAGCGGGGATGATCGTCAGGCAGGGGTTGCGTGCGATCGCGCGCGAGCAGTTGAAAGATAATCAGATGAATAGCACATTTGGTATTTTAGCTGGTATTGGTCAGCTGTTATTGAATCGTGCGGATCTACGCAGCTGGCTGACGTTACCTGCTGAGGTGCAGCTGCTGGATGCGACGGTCAGTGCAGGCAAGCAGCGGCTGACGTTGCGAAACGGTGTTCAGAGCAAGGCGATCACAGTCGATGTGCGGCCTGGGCGCATCACGATAGTGCATGTGATTGCGGTGAGTGGGCAATTGCATGCGCGTACGATAACAATATAGAATGGATTCAATTCTAGCGATATTCAGGTACTGGGAGTTGGCATGAAGAACCATCACTGTCTTATTCGGTTACTGGCGCCACTGCTGCTGGTCACAATCTTAAGCGGCTGCAGTACCTCTGGAATTGAAGCGATTGGTAAGCCGGATGACGCAGATCTCACAAAACACCTATTGATACACAACGACGCGCTTGCAAAAAAAATCACGATTTCAGAGATGCGCGGCCGTGAAGTGGGTGGCCTGCTTGAAGTAAACCTGACGTTGACCAATCTCACCGGTCGAGATAAATCGCTGGCATACCGTTTTAGCTGGTTTGATGCCGATGGGTTTGAAGTGGAAGCTGAAACAGATGCATGGACTCCAGTCAATCTGCATGGCGCTCAAAGTGTCTCGGTGCGCGGAGTGGCGCCCAATGGTTCCGTAAAGAGCTATCGATTAAATGTGAAGGGGCAATAAATGTTGATGAAAAAAAACGGGGCTGTTATTGGGTTAACATTGCTGACAGGTTCGCTGTTACTGTTACAGGGGTGCTCAAACAAGGTTGCCTATCAGGACGCCACCGAAGTGGAGACCACTACCATTGACTTCGGCTCTACCGACCTGCAGCAGATCGCAGCCAAGATGGTCGACTCACTCTTAACCTTTCCACCCATTGTGGAGGTGACCAGAGAGCGTCGCCCCGTAATGTTTGTCGACAGGATAAAGAACAAAACGACAGAGCATATCGATACAGAATCAATTACCGATACGATCACTACCCGGCTTTTGCGTTCGGGTAAATTTCGTTTTGTTGATATGACAAAGGTTGCCGATGTACGTGAACAGCTTGCATTTCAGAACCGGGGTGGCATGGTTAATCGTAACAGTGCTGCACAGATCGGGCGCCAGATTGGCGCAGAGTATATGATGTACGGCAACCTCAGCAGCATCGTGAAAAAGAGTGGTGATGTGAAGGATGTCTATTATAAATTCACCCTGAAAGTGATGCACCTTGAGAGTGGCATCATTGAATGGTCGGATGAAAAAGAGATCCGTAAAACGCGTGAAAAATCGCTCTTTGGACGGTAGCCGCTATGAGAATAATAAACCCCATTGTACTGGCCGTTATGCTGCTGATCTCCCCGCTCACCTCAGCCTCGTCTGATATCGTTGTCAGTCACAGTCAGGTGAGTGGCATCAGTACTCCGTATGTTGGCGTGAGCCTTGGTAGCGCCGATTATGATCTGGCCAATGATAGCTCGCCATCATTCTCTATTTTTGCTGGGCTGGCACTCAATGAGCTGCTCGCCATTGAACTTGGAATGGCTGATTTTGGTGATGTCGGCAACTTTTCGACCCGCAGTGAGGCGAGTGCTATCTATGGCAGTGTGGTTGCTGATGTCGCTCTTTCAAACGAAGTCAGTGCCTTTGGGCAGTTAGGGCTTGCAAGCTGGGACTATAGCGTTGGCAGTTTGAATGACTCCAGCGTGGATGTTTTCTGGGGTGTGGGGCTGGATTATGATATTGGCCGAGATCTCGCCGCACGTTTTGCGATTCAGCAGTTTTCAGTCGATGCCAGTTTTTCAAATAACGCGCCTCAGAATGAGGATATTCTGAACGTGAATATCGGATTGATTTATCACTTCTAGCGTTCTGGAATTACCAGGATAACGCTACAGAAGGTAGGCCTGAACAGAAGAGTCATTCTCCAGTATTAATGTCGCTGTTTTGATTAGTTACGGTAGAATATAATAACTACCTTATTATTTGTTTGTGCTTCTCCCTTCCTGTGTAGGGTTATAGGGGGTTCCATAAGAGGATAGTTTTCTTTTTTGCTGGTATTGTAGCGAGATCTTAGCGCACATTTTTTGTATCATACTGCAGTAGTAAAACTGAAATATTGGGCGATAAATACAGAGGGGAGATCATGACTGAAGGAAGACATCATAAGGTTGTTGTTATTGGCGGTGGCACAGGTGGGATCGCAGTAGCAGCGCATCTGCTGAAAGAGATGGAAGCACTCGATATCGCAATCGTTGAACCTGCTGATACACACTATTACCAGCCGGGCTGGACTCTGGTAGGGGCGGGGGTGATTAACGCGGCCAAGACTGCCCGCAGCATGAGTTCAGTTATCCCTAAAGGGGTGAAATGGATTAAAGATGGTGTGCGTGATGTATCGCCAGAGAGCAATGCATTAACGCTCACCTCGGGTGATCAGCTAGGTTACGATTTCCTGATCGTCGCGGCAGGCATCAAAATCGACTGGGATGCTATCCCCGGTCTGAAAGAGAATCTCGGCAAGGGTGGCGTTGTCAGTAACTACGACTATCAACAGGCCCCAAAAACCTGGCAGGCACTGCAGGACTTTAAGGGGGGGGCCGCTCTGTTTACCCAGCCACCGCCACCATTTAAGTGCCCGGGCGCAGCACAGAAGATCCTCTACCTTGCGGATGACGCCTTACGTAAGTCGGGCGTGCGAGCCAACAGTAAACTGATTTTCTGTTCTGCCGCAGCCGGCATCTTTCCCGTGAAGAAATATGCAGATGCATTGAATCAGGTGATCGCCCGTAAGGAGCTTGATATGCGCTACCAGACTAAGCTGGTTGAGATCCGCGCAGAGACAAAGGAGGCTGTGTTCGATAAAGGTGGTGAGGAGGAGGTCATTAAATATGACATGATCCATGTGACTCCGCCGATGAGCGCACCGGACTTTCTGAAAGGTAGCGCGATCAGTGATGGTGGTGGTTGGGTTGATGTTGATCTACACACCTTACAGCATAAGAAATATGCCAACATCTTTGGCCTCGGTGACTGCACCAACACACCCAACTCCAAGACAGCAGCGGCTATTAAGGGGCAGACCCCGGTGGTGGCTAGCAATGTTGTTGCCGCGATCAAGGATCAGGTCGGCAAGGCGGCATACGATGGCTACGCCTCATGCCCACTGGTGACCGGTTATGGCAAGCTGGTACTGGCCGAGTTTGATTATAATATGTTACCTAAGGAGACTTTCCCATTTGATCAGGGGCGTGAACGCCGCAGCATGTACTACCTGAAGCGATATGCACTACCCAAATTTTACTGGGATGTGCTGCTGAAGGGGGGCGATCTGAATATAGGGGGTAGCTAGTCTGACTATAGCGACAGCGCTATCTAGAAAGGTGCTTAATGAAGTTGAGCGCCTTTTTTATTATGCAGGCGTTGCGCGCGCCTCCTCTCTGGTGATGATGTTACAGGAGTTCTCATCGTGATTATAAGCAATCACCACCTCGCCACGCTTAAGCTGTCGCATGATCTGGTCGGTTTTGGTTTCCAGTGAAGCCTCAGTGTTACCGTAATCGGTTCCGTTTCGGGTGACGAAATCTTCAATAAGCGCACATAATGCATCGGTGCTAAGTTGTTCGAATGGGATCAGCATCTTATTGTCGTATGGCTGTGAAGAGATGAGGTTAACGGGCTTAACTGCAGGGGGCATTAGCTTCTGGGATTGCTGCGCGCTTCCCAATTCTGCTCAATTGTCTTCAGGATATCTCGCCAGCTGAGGATGCCAAGCGGCTGCTGTTGTTCGTTAATTACCGGCAGGCATGAGATGTTGTTGCGGTTGAAGGTGGTGATCGCATCGAAGATGCCCGCGCCGCTAGTGAGTGATATCGGATTTCGGGTCATGATCTGATGCACCTTTTTGTTGAGGCTGCTAATGTCCTGTGCGGTTTCTGATGAGGTGCCGATTCTTGGGCTTAATGATTTTAACAGGTCCCGGTCTGAGACGATACCGATGAGTTTACCCGCTTCAACAACCAGCAGGTGATGAAAGCGTGTGTTGTCGAAAATCTCTTTGACCACTTTTAATGAGTCATCCATTTCAACGGTAACAATATTGCGACTCATGATGGTATCGACTGTCATGATTATCTACCGCACCTATTTCCTGTTTATCGTCAAAAGCCTGTCCAGATGATTAGCAAATGCCATGCGATCACTCTGGCTGAGTGGGGGTGGCCCGCCGCTGGTATCGACACCGCTGCCTCTCATTGTCTCCATGAAATCTCGCATATTAAGGCGAGCTTTTATACTGTCTGGAGTAAAGCGTTCGCCCCGTGGGCTGAGGGCGTGCCCACCCTTTTCAATCACCTCGTCTGCGAGTGGAATGTCGCTGGTGATCACAAGATCACCTGCCGCTACCCGTCTCACAATCTCATTATCCGCCACATCAAACCCCTGTGGAACCTGTAGCATCTTAACAAAGTGTGACGATGGGGTACGAATAGGCTGGTTGGCAACCAGCGTCATCTCTATTTTTGCGCGCTCAGCGGCTCGAAAAAGGATCTCCTTAATCACCACTGGGCAGGCATCAGCATCGACCCAGATCTTCATCAATTAACTCTCAACTATTGTTGCAGGATGACTATATAGTAGCACCAATGGAGAGCAGTGGGCCTTAGGAGCGCGTGAACGAGCGGCGTTGGCGATTAATACCGCCATTTATATCCTGCGCTGATGATATATCGATCATAGTTATATCTCAGGTCGTTGGTGTCGATACTATTATAGGCAACCTTACCCCATAAAGAGCGGTTTCTGGTCTGCTTGAGCTCTCTGGAGAGAGACCATGACAATGTATCATAAGTGTTGTTAACGTTGACGCCACTGATAGGCTTGTCAAACGCGAGTGCATTTGGATAGTCACGAATTTGTGTGCTGACGGAGAGCCTGGTTTTAATGTTATCACGCTTATGGACAGCACGAATCTTGAGTTTATGTGCAGTATAGTCGTTGTAATGCACCCAGCCATCACTACGATCAACATTTTTATACGACCCGTAAAGTGACCAGTGATCGGTCAGTTTGTGCCGGACACCTAAAGCGACTGTTAGATAGGTATATTCGAGTGCTGGATTGCTTGCGAAAAGACTCCCAGCCAGATTACGCGAGGGCCGTTCGTCGTAATCCTGTACCTCACGCCCTATCCCGGCAGATAGAGTAGTGGTTTTCAGGAGCTGGTAGTTGATCTCGGCGTCGAGAGTGGTGAAGCTGTAGTCCATCTGTGAATTGGCGATAGTATCAGTATAATCACGCGAGCCGATGGTGATTCCACCACTATATCTGAATATTTTACTCGTTCTATTTTTATAGCGAAGCTGTGCTCCATTACCACGGTATGAATAGCGGTCAGCAACATCGGTGATGCCGGCTGTCTTCTCCAGCCCGGTATCTCGGTCGTAGTAGGTTTTGTCGACGGAGTTGATAAAGAGCGTTCCCTCTATACTGCTGGTGTGGCGTTTGCTACCTGAGATGGTGTGTGCGGCGCCAAAGTCGAGCTTATATTTTCTCTCATTAGCATTTGTTAGGTCGGAGTCTAGATAAAATTTTCCACCAAGGTCTAGCCCACCCTTAAGCGCAGTTCTACTATTAACGGGGTATGAGCCGGCGAGCTTATATTTAAGCGGAATAAAGAAACCGGATTGAATATTAGGATTGATGACTGGATTGGTCGCCTGCCCCCAGTCGATGTAGGTGCCGTCGGGGGTACGGTAGGCGTTGCTGTTATAGGCTATTGCCACATCCAGGTGCTGACTGTAATCGATCACCTGGGCCTGAGCGGACGATGCGGTGATGAGCACCAGAGCAGAGCAGGTTAATAGTGTGTTGTATGAACAGGCCATGATTGTCTCCTTGTTCTAAGGTTTGTTAGATGATATTGAAGGTTTTTGTTCGGTCAGTCGCCGGCTCTTGGCAAACTCGGCGCGAGCCTCTTTTCTGAAGCCACCTTTACGCAGGGCGCGCCCCAGCTCCCGGTGAAGGCGGGCGTTTCCCGGTTCGGCATCAACCGCCTCGCGTAGTAATTGAATTCCTTCCTCAATCTTTTCCTGCCTGAGCAGCGCTTTTGCAAGCAGACGTAGTGCTCGGTTGTCAGCGGGATCAATCTCAATGAGGCGGCGGAAGGCGCTTTCAGCAGCATTATGGTTGTTAGTTTTGCTATATGTGAGGCCAAGATTGAACCAGGCGCGGGCGTAGCTACTGTCCTGTTTCAGAACATCTTTATATAGCGCTATCGCATCGTTATGGCGTTCAGCCTGGTTATAACGAATGGCGAGATTGATCTGGGCTGTTAAGTAATCTGGTCTGATTTTGAGCGCCTGTTGATAGGCGTTAATGGCATCACTGTTCTGCTCAAGGCGTGTATAGATGATGCCAAGATTGAACCACGCCTGATAATAGTTGGGGGCGAGCTTAAGTGCAGTACTGAATGCATTAATCGCTTCCTGGTACTGTTGCTGTCGCATGTGAGTGATGCCGAGGTTAAACCACGCTTCCTGATATTCAGGGTTGAGGCGGATTGCCTCATGATACGCCTGCGACGATAGCTTGTACTCTTTTCTTGCTGCGTGAACCAGGCCGATATTCAGGTACGCCTCCGGATAGTCTCCCTGCAGTAGATAGATGGCGTTATAGTACTGCTGTAATGCAAAATCATAATCTTTCAGGCCGTAGGCTGCTCTGCCAAGGTTAAAGATACTGCGCACGTGAGTCGGGTTACGTTTTAATATCCGCTCAAACTGACGCCGGGCCTCTTCCCACCTTTTCTGGGATAACATCAGAAGCCCCAGGTTGTAGCGCGCCTTACCATATTCTGGACTGAACTGAATTGCTTTCTGGTAGGCATTAATTGCAGCTTTGGTGCGGTTCTGTGAGCTGAAGATAAGCCCTTTGTGGAAATGTGCGCGGGCATAACCGGGCTTCAGGCTGATAACCTTCTCTAGCTCCTCTAGTGCAAGTTGATGCCCTCTGTCGTTGTCGGGGTAGAGTGATGCCAGTGCGACGCGTGCGCCGAGATAGTCAGGCTTGAGGCGAATGGCGGCCTCGAATGATTTTTTTGCTTCACTGCTATTACGGTCAATTGCGCGTAGTGCAATCCCTTTGTTGTATAGCGCTCTCGCTTTACGAGCACCACCAGTTAATTTGCTTGCGCGCTCAAACGCATTGATCGCTTCTGGATAGTTGCCGAGACGGAGGTGTGCAATGCCGATATTATATTGCGCCTCAAAATGACCGCTGATGTGCTTTAACATCTGATGATAGTCAGCAATTGCCAGCTGGTAGTCGCCATTGGCTGAATGAATCACCCCACGATTAAAGTAGGCGCTGGTATAAACGGGCAGGGTGTTGATCGCGCGGTCCAGCTGAAGCAGGGCGCGCCTGTTTTCCCCCATTTTATAGTAGAGTACACCAAGGTCATTTAACACATCGGATGTTGCCCGTTGAGCAATGCGCTGCTGGTAGAGTTTTTCTGCTGCGGAGAGCTTTCCGCTATTAATTAACCCCTGTGCCTTTAAGTAGAGTGGGTCGTCAGTACGGTTTGTATTGATCAATTTGCCGAGCTCTGTGCCAGCCTCTTCCACTACACCATCAAGGCTTAAGATAGCAGTGCTAGCTTCAATCTCAATTAGGGTTATCTGGTCTGCATCGCGTGCTGATTGATACTGCACATACAAAAGCAGTAGAAAGATCATGACAATAACCAGGGTGACTGGAACAAAACTTTCACGCATTAGCGTGGAAAACTTAATACTCATTCTGCACCTCGCTCCGGATTGCCTCGAGCAGTGTGCGCATTCCCTGCTGATTTGCATTCTGAATCTGAAGGCCGGGGCGAACATTGATCTCAAGTAATACTGGCCCACTCTCTGAAATTGATATGTCTATGCCGAGATATTTTAGCGGTGATTTACTAGCGGCCACGCAGCTCATTGCCACGACCTGGGGCCAGTAAGGAATAGACTGTCCAATTAGTAGTTCATTGTTATCGGGGTGGCGAGTGATAGTGTCATGAAGTGATATGGCATGTTTTGTGATACCGCTTTTAATATCAATACCAAGGCCAATAGCTCCTTGATGAAGGTTTGCTTTGCCATCAGATGCCAGTGTTGGAATACGTGCCATGCAAAGAACCGGACGATGTTGACAGGTGATCAGGCGTACATCTGCAAGGCCATGAGGGCTAAGGGAGGTGATGTCGGGGTGCTGGATAATACGCTCTTCGACGATCGCGATATCGCTCAGGCCAAAAGAGTAAACACCAAAAATAATGTCAGTGAGCTGTTTTTTGATGGCATTCAGAGTGTAGCGTTTGCCACCAGGGGTAAGCCAGTGGTCACCTTCTTTATCAACAAAGACAAGAATGCCACCGCCGCCACTTCCCTTTGCCGGCTTGATGACAAAGCTTTTATGCTTATTAAGCTCATCAGCCAGATTACTCAATTCATAGAAGGAACCAAAGGTCGCCAGTGTTTCTGGCATCACAACATCGCTATCGGCCAATAGCTGTTTGGTGAGCAGTTTATTGTCGGCAATCGGAAAATTTCGCCGATGGTTGTTGGGGTAAATATAATCCAGGTTGCGCTTGTTCATGCTTAGCACGCGCTGGCTTTCCTGGCGTATCAGCTGTAGTTTTTCAATAAGCCGTTTTAACATCACTTCACCTCCCGGGAGAAGATCAGTTTTCGAAAACGGACAAACTCAGTTACGCGCATCCCGACCCACTTACCCAGCCAGAGATTGAGCGTAATCACTACCAGCAGCAGCTCGGGAAAGGCGAGTATCATACTTTGCAGGAAGAGTGACTCCATCACCACATAGCAGGCGCTGATTACCAGGATTGTCCATGCGGTAATACGGAACGCCTCAAGTGACCCCTGCTCTGATTCAATTATGGCAAAACGTTCTGCAGTGATCGCGAGGACTGCAATTGGAAAGAGGGTAACATGCGCCAGTTCAAACAGGCCAAAGTGAACGCTGATGACGGTCATGCTCATCATGACAATCACCACAGTGCTCAGCATGATCGCCATCTTGGGGGAGTGCAGAAGCTGTAGCCAGTCGAGTAGTTTACGCACGATTGACGAGACCAGAATGATCAATACAAATCCAATAGCACCCCATAGCAGGCCTGTTTCACGTGCGGCAGCAGCAATCAGTGCCGGGAGGAAGGTGCCAAAGGTCTGAATTCCGATCACATTACGAAAGATCACAACTACCAGCGCACCGAGTGGAATCATCAGAATAATTTTTAACAGGTTCTGTGAAATCCCCACCTGCTCAAAGATGGTGTAGAGGTTGAAAATATTAAAACCGGACTGGTCGAGTAACGCTAACGCCTCACGTTTTGGCACCAGCCGTTTGACCATGTTGAACGAGTAGTTAAAGTTAATGTTTGAGGTGTGTTTGAATAGCACCAGGTCGCCGTAGTAAAGGGTGAGGTAGTTGGCAGGAATATCAGCAAAGTGGTCATTGATGGTGTCAAAGGGGACCCAGTGACCGGCGATATAGATCTCCACCCATTGATGAGAGGTTCGTTTGTTTCCGGCCTGCATGATCAATCCACCAACCAGGCGAGCGGGAATATTAAGTTTGCGTGCCAGCGCAAGAAACAGGCGGCTTTTACCATTACAGCTCGCCTCGCCCAGCTTCAGTGCTGTGATCGCATCAGTAAAACCAGAAAAGTTTTTATTGGTAAAGTCATCCTGTAGATGGCGATGGATTGTTGTGATCGCATTAAGCAGGGTGTGTGGGCCGTTGGGAAAGAGTTTTTGCAGTGTCTCTTCGATCAGTGGGTCATTGACCTGAATGCCAGGTGCTTCCTGCAGATAGGGCTTGATATCATCAGGGTAGCTGTGCGGGATCGTCATGTCTGAGGGAATAGCGTAGCGAATATGTTTTGCCTCGACCGAATAGGAATAGCGGATATTCTGACGCCCCTGGACGTTATTGGCCTCCCAATGGGCGAGTCGATTAAGCGAGTCATTTTCGATGCTAAGATTAAAGAGCCCGGAAGAGTTGCTCTCTTTGGAAATATGTTGGCGGTTATCGCTACGAGGTAGATAGGTACGTACAGAGATGCCATCGCCATGGCCTGTTGTCTCAATATTGACATCTACCTGGTAACTGGTAGCGGGGATAAGCCCGGCCAGCGGGTAGTCCAGCACATAGAGTTTATAGGTCATAATGCTCCATGCGCTTAGCAGTAGCGCAATGACGAGTACGACGAAGGTGCGGTCTCTATAGTTTTGCGCTGATGGTTTGTTTTTCACATTCATCAAATGGCCATTGGTTATCTTGAGGGAGTTCCTGGTTTCTATCGGCCTCTTTCAGTGTCACCGACAGTTATTGAAGATGCCTTTTTATCAATGGGCAGGAAAAATTCTAGCCCGCGAAGCTGAATTTAAACTTAAAAAACGGGTAGAAATATGATGCTTATCAATGCATTTTATACCCCTTTAAATTGGGTTTCATATGCGTATAGGACGGCTGGGATGGTTCGCTCCCTGAGGATCAAGAGGCGCATTTTGATTATGTTGTAATAACAGATGAAATGTCGGCTACTATTTCACATCGATGATTCAGCTAAATAAGGCTCCAGCTTCTTTGGTTTTATCTAATGACCTTAAGTATTCCCCTTCAATGCAGGATCGCATAGACTTATAGATAGCGGCGACAACATTTGTGGCCCAGGGTGAGAGGCGCATGAACGGATCCATTCTGCAATCTTCAGAGTCGTTATGTGAGGCTTTTGGTCTGACGGTTACGCGACGGCATCAACGGCTTGCATTGCTATCGCTTGCCAGAGGTGATCACCAGCTAGCGCTAAGGCTACAGGATGAGGTGATCGCACCAAACGTTACAGAGATTGTCGATCTTTTTTATGACAGGTTGATGGCCGACCCTGAATCGTCCCAGTTTATTGGCGGTGAGCACCATCTTTCTCACCTGAAGGAGACCCAGACGGGTTATCTGTTAACCCTGGGAAAGGCGTTTGATACAGAGGCCTATTTTGAGAGTCGTCTGCGCGCGGGCCTGGCGCACGCCTGGGTTGGTTTGCCACTCACTACCTATCACTGCGGTTACCATATCCTTCAGAGCTTAATTCTCTCCTTCATCAGAAAAATGGTAACGGAGGATGCGTTTGAGCCACTGCTGCTGTTTTTACTTAAGATCATTTCGCTCGACATGTCTTTAGCGATAGAGGCCTATCATAGCGCGCAGGTAGAGGAATTAATGCGTTCGCTTGAGAAAATGAAACATCGGCAGCAGCTACTGCAGGAGCGCGTTCGTATCGATAGTCTGACCAGCGTCTTCAGTCGTAGCCAGATCCTGGAAAGCCTGACAAGGTGCATTACAGAGGCGCGCGCCCATGGGCACAGTTTATCTATTGTGATGCTTGATATTGATCACTTTAAACGGATTAATGATCGCTGTGGTCATCAGGTGGGAGATCTGGTGTTACGCCAGGTGGCGAGACGTTTCATGATGGCAGTGCGTGACGCCGATATGGTGGGGCGCTTTGGAGGCGAAGAGTTCCTCGCCATCCTCCCGGGTGCCGACAAGGCGCGGGCGCTGCAGATCGCAGAACGTATCCGTACTCATACCGCTTCATCTCCGGTTAAGAGTGATCAACAGCTTATTGATGTGAGTGTCAGTGGCGGCGTCGCAACATTATCGCAGATAGATGATCTTGAAGCATTAGTGGCGCGTGCAGACAGGGCGCTATATCAGGCCAAAAATACGGGGCGTAACAAAGTGATCTATCTCGACAGTGAAGAAGAGGGTCTCGCTGGGGGGGCTCTTGAATAGGGTCCGCAGTTTATTCTATTAAAGCCGTTCGTGCTGCTGATACGCCATATTGCATACCGCTGTGTGAGCATCAATGGTGATGGTCCCTTTCTGGCCAGAAACTATTTTCTAAGTTATTGTTTTTTCAGGTGGTTGTTGCGGCTGTTGCCATTGAATGTTGCAGCTATGTGGTGCAAACAGTTCGCTCTCCCATCTTAAGTGATCATCGTTATGTGCTGCGGGTAGCCTGTAGCGGATATATAGTTGTAGATGAGATCTGATTTCTGGAACGCCCACATGTCGACGTTTGGGGAGAGTGCCAATGAAGAGTGTTAAATTTTACAGATAATCCCCTGAATTTTTATGTATAAAGACTGTACTGCTTTGGTCGGTTTTGGTTAGAATAGCGCTACTTAGTCGGGCATGGCTTGGGAATTGGTTGAGGGGGAGCGATTTTCAAGCTGTGTTTGACTATGTCCCAAACGCGATCGGTGATTTCATCACGCAGTGCTACCACCATCAATCACGCTTTTAAATATCGGCTTTCAGCTCAACTGATGGTTTCGCCCGGTATTCGCTCGACTATATTTCACGAGCCATTTTCGTTACTGACACAATGCTGTCAGTAATGGGTTGTTACGCTATTATCTCCATAATGTTATTCATTTAAGAATCAGGAGATGTAGCATGCTCGAAGAACTGAAACAGCCAGGGCGATTTTGCTGGAATGAGTTGATGACCAGTGATGTCGCGGGCGCAAAGAAATTTTATGGTGAACTGTTTGGTTGGCAGATGGAAGAGAGCACCTGTGGTGGCGTCGACTATATCACTTTAAAAGCCAATGGCGATGAGATAGGGGGCATAACCGCTGCAACCGATGAGATGCCGCCGATGTGGGGCGGTTACGTGACCGTTTCCGATGTTGATGCTAGTGCCGCAAAGGCGGTAGCGATGGGTGGTTCGATCTGTGTGCCCGCGCAGGATATTCCTGATGGGCGCTTCTGTATGATCAAGGATCCGCAGGGTGCGATGTTGTCACTATTTTCACATAGCGGATAAGCGTCGGGCATGGCGGACGCATACTTCAACGAAGGCACTTTTGATTTTCTTGATCGCCTCGCGGATAACAACCAGCGCGAGTGGTTTCATGAGCACAAAGCGTTTTACGAAGGGTGTGTGCGCGAGCCTGCCTTACGTCTGATTGCAGATGTGGCAGAAGAGCTGCCGCATCTCTCCCCCCATTTTGTTGCGATACCCAGAAAAGTGGGTGGCTCACTGATGCGGGCACATCGCGATACCCGTTTTGGGAAAGATAAAACCCCGTACAAAACAAACATTGGTATTCAGTTCCGCCACGTCCTCGGGAAAGATGTACATGCCCCCGGTTACTATCTGCATATCTCCTCTCATCAAAGTTTCCTCGGTGTCGGCATCTGGCGGCCCGATGCGCCATCACTTACCAGAATTCGTACGCGGATAGTAGAAAAAGAGGGTGAGTGGATAAAAGCGCGTGACCACAGACCATTTAAAAAACGGTACCATATCAGTGGAAAATCACTCATCACCTCTCCGCGTGGTTTCAGTAAAGCGCATCCGATGATCAAGGACCTGCGTCGTAAAGACTTTATTGCGATCCATGATGTTGATTCTGACCTGGTACTTTCCAGTCGACTAAAATCGACAATGATGAAGCGCTTTGCCGACGCCTCACCTTATATGCGTTTTCTTTGCCAGGCGCTGGAGTTGCCGTTTGACTAGGGAGAGCAATAGCGGACAGCGGGGAGCTCTCATCTAATGCGCCGCGCAGACCGCCTCTTCCAGATTATTCAGCTGCTACGTGAAGATCGAGTGGTGACTGCACACACGATCGCCGCAAAGCTCGAAGTCTCCGAACGTACCATCTACCGCGATATGCAGGATCTCTCGCTCTCCGGTGTGCCGATTGCAAGCGAAGCGGGCAGTGGTTATCGCCTGCTCCCTGGTTTTCATCTGCCGCCGCTGATGTTTAATGAAGAAGAACTTGCCGCACTCCTGATCGGTGCACGCATGGTGCAGGCATGGACAGACCAGGGGCTGGCAAGTGCCGCCACACAGGCGATGATCAAGATCGAATCCGCAGTGCCAGAGCCTCTACGTGATGAGCTGGCACGCGAAGATATTCTGGTGCCGGACTTTGGTGTCGATCGGCATGTTTCAAAAAGGATGCAGTTATTCCGAGTCGGTATTAAAGCGCAGCAGAAAGTTGCGTTTAGATACAGGCGGGAAGATGGAGTGCGATCGAGCCGCACTGTGCACCCGCTAGGGCTGTTCTACTGGGGAAGAGTGTGGACGCTGACAGCGTGGTGCGAACTACGAGATCAATTCCGTCATTTCCGGCTCGATCGGATGACACATGTTAACCTGCTGGAAGCGCCGTTTGAGTCGCCGCCGGGGCGGACGCTTCAGGACTATTTACGTGCAGTCTGTAAAGGGTAGTACGACCATGATGACAAGAGATAGAGAACTAACAGAGCTAAAGAATATCGGAAAAAAGCTTGCCACACGGCTCAATGAGGTTGGAGTTATGTCGGAAGCTGATCTACGAATGGCAGGGGCAGTGACAGCGCACCGGATGATAAAGTTGAAATACCCCGATGAGTCATTACCTGTCTGCTATTACCTCTACTCATTTGAGGGTGCCCTGTGTGACAGGCACTGGAATGAAATTGGCGAAGTCAGGAAGCGACAGCTTAAGGCAGAAATTAAGGATGATAAGGAGCGTGAGTGATGAAGCGATGTGACTGGGCCATTTCGAACCCGCTGGAAAGAGAATATCACGACGAAGAGTGGGGGGTGGCTGTTCATGATGACCGCCTGCTATTTGAGTTGTTGATCCTGGAAGGTGCGCAGGCGGGGTTAAGCTGGGCGACGATCCTGCAAAAAAGGGCGGGTTATGTGGCCGCATTCGACAACTTTAATGCGAAAAAGATCGCACGGTATTCAGATACTAAAAAGGAGAAGTTGTTGCAGGACCCGGCTATCGTCAGGAATAAGCTAAAAGTCAGCGCAGCCGTCACCAATGCAAAGTGTTTTCTGGCGGTGCAAAAAGAGTATGGTAGCTTTGATAGCTATATCTGGTCTTTTGTGGGTGGCTCACCGATCCAGAATAGATGGAAAACGGTGGCGGATGTTCCTGTTATTACGCCTGAGGCAGAAGCAATGAGTAAGGACCTGAAGAAAAGAGGTTTTAAATTTGTCGGCCCAACCACCTGTTATGCCTATATGCAGGCAGTTGGAATGGTAAATGACCACCTGATATCATGCTTCCGATATTCAGAAGTGAGCCAGTAGAAGTTGCCCTGTAAGCACGCTGACAGGGGGGCTGTTGAATCAGTTTCTTGCAGCGATGTGGACGGAACCACTACCATTGACAGTGAGGAGTATCGCCATTCCCCCGGTATGGTATCAATATAAGCCTAGCCCGAACGGCTATGAAGGAAAATTGCTATTCATGAATGACCAACAGGCCAATAACCCACTACACGGCGTCACGCTGGAAAAGATCGTCACCACTCTGGTTGACCATTACGGCTGGGAAGCGCTGGGCGAGCGAATCAACATTCGCTGTTTTAATAGTGACCCTTCTGTTAAATCGAGTCTTAAATTTCTACGCAAGACGCCATGGGCACGCGCCAAAGTTGAAGCGCTTTATATCACGATGCAGGCGAGTGTCTGGCGCAGCAAGTAACGGTTCCTGGTGGCTGTGAGTAACACAGTTAGAAAGATATAAATGATCTTTAGTTGTTTGATTAAGTGGTTTAGTAGGCATTAAAGGAGACCCGTATGAGTTCGATTACATTAACCGATGAGCAAAGAGAGCAGATTGCTAATGATATGGATGTACAGATCGAGATGCTTAGCGCTGATGAAGTGGAGGCGTTAGCGACAAAGTTAAATGAGAAGATTGATATTCCATATATTAAGGAAGGCACTGAACAGACGATTATGGTGAAGATCGTGAAGAAGATTGATCGCCTGCTCTATCGCAAACTACCCAATGAAATTTATGGGCTGGTGAAAAATTCCAGTGACGGGATCTCAGACGAAGATGCAAGACAGCTCAAGGCAGTGTTAGCGACACGTATCAATAAGGAGTTTGATATTCCCTATATTCCGGAATGGATTGAGCAGGAGATCCTTGAAATGGCGATCGGCCTGCTCGTTAACGGCATGCGCAAGAACTTCAGTGTGATGGAATTACCTGCGTAACCAGAGTAAGCGGCAAGTTCAGAGCTGTGGGCCTTCGGATTAATTACCCAAGGCCACAACACTAACGCCACTGCGACTGCCTGTGTGCTGGAGATGCATCGTTGAACCTTATAAGGCTGGCGCTAACGGTTGCCGTAGTAACGGTTTCTGAAACATTATCAGCGCACCTCAATGGCCATTGAAAACCGCTTAACCTCAGCGCGGCAGCAAGTCCCGCCTGCAGGGAGCGCGCAACGGTGAGTGCTACAAAATGTTTACGTCTGAGCGCCATTGTTATCGGGGGGGAGGTGCAATCGCTGCGGGGGTGCTATTCTGTTTGAGCCACTGCTCAACGGCATTACGGTTAAGCAGGCCGCTGATCGCCTCGCGATTACCGTTACGATCATGAAAGTAGGTGCGTGGTAACTCCCCAAACCAGTGTCGGTCTATTTCAAAGCGAAGATGCTCGGCACTGTCGGCAAACTGCCATGACTCAAAGTGGGCGACACCAAGATCAGTGGTGGTCTGTATCACCTCTTCTCTCAACTCCAGAGCATCGGTTGAGATCAGCACAACCTTCATCGATGGGTACTGTTTTTCCAGTTCGCGCCACATCTTCATCTCTTTATGGCAGGGTGGGCAGTCGATTGACCAGAAGTTGATGATGTATGGTGACTGCTGTTGCGCACTGATCTGTGCCATCGAACCGCTAACAAAGTCGAGCGGTGCTGGATCTACTGTAGCGGTCTGTTCTGCGGGTAATGGGAGCAGGCGATAGCCTTCGGCGCTGGTGTGCCATGAGAGGTAGGCTTTACCGCTGTTGTTGATCAGGAAAGGGTGGTCAGTGCTGCCGCTAGATGAGGCGATAGTTTGTACTGCTTGCCATTTCGCGCCGTTATTTCGCGATTGCATCAGTTGGATATGACTCTGTTCACCATCGAACTCTTTCCAGGCAAGGTAAAGCGTGTCACCAATCACTAGCAGTGATGGGTGTTTGGGTTGTGCATTAAGATTACCAAACGGTAATGGTGCGGTGAACTGTTGCCCCTGATTATTGGAGCGGGCATAAAAAAGGCCTTTCCGTAAATGACCGTTAGTGAACCATGCAGTGTGGTAACTGCCGTTATCATCAATCGCCAGGGTTGCACCGTGATGAGGGCAGGCGTCGATTTCCCACTGGTCTTCGCTAATGCGCTGTTGTGTGCCGAAACTATTCTTATCGGTGAAACGAACGATCGCCTGGTCGCGAATATTATCGCCGTAGATGTGACGCCATGTGATCACCGGCAGGCCGTTACTATCCATCGCCATGCTGAGTCGACAGCACTGACAGGTGGTGTCAGCAATTTTGGCATTAGGCTGAAAGCTGGCGCCATTGTCATCAGAGATAGTGTAGTAGAGTGCGGAACCATTGTATTTTTTACCTGTCTTTTTTGCGGCGACACGATCACGAGAGTCGAGCCAGGCAATAAAGATCTGCCCCTTTGAGTTTATACTCAGTATCGGAAAGCTATGGCCGATCATGTCGCGGTTATCGTTAACGATGATCGGTGTTGAGAAGCTTTTGCCGCCGTCGGTTGAGCGGCTAAATTTTACATGACCGCTAAAGCGTTTTTTTAGTTTGATCGCATAACTCACATAAACATTACCGTTACTACCGATGACAATATGTGGGCGTGCCTCTGGATTGGTGGAGATCTTTTCTGCGTCGGGATTTACTTTGACTGGAGTACTAAAGGTGGTGCCTTTGTCATCCGAGTGGTTGACGTAAAGATGGGGCCCAAAGGCCCATACAGTCCACAGTCTGCCATTGGCATCAAAGGTCGCCGTGGGTACAGCGCCTGTTTGAATCGATGGAGATCCTTCTACTACAGGGGTTTTGAGCCCTTTGTGTTTCATGGGTGTTGTTGCGGTGGCTGAGAATGAAGCGCCTCCGAGGAGCAGGATTCCCAGCGATGCGCCGCAGCGTTTCCAGAAACGGGCGTGCTTTAGTGCCATTTATATGAAACTCCGGCGTAGAGGGTGCGTGGAAGTCCTGGGGCAAACTCTTCGCCATTGAACTGGCTAAAAGAGGCGCCGGTGGCGTAACGTTCATCGGTGAGGTTATGAATGCGTCCAAACAGCTCCAGTTGTTTGTTGAGGTAATAGTTGGCGCGCAGGTGGTAGAGGTCATGCCCCTCGTATTGATGGGTATTTTCAGCATCCAGCCAGTAGCTGCCGAGATGTTCCCAGTTCAGCTCTATGCGACCACCATTGAGTACTCTGGCATGCCAGTTTAGGCGTACATCGCTAATGTTTCGCGGGGCAGAGGCCATCTCGTTGCCACTGAAATCAATGCCTGTCTTGGGACTCCACTGCTCGTAGGTGTGCTTTGCATAGCTGTGGCTGATGTCGAGTTTGATAGTCTCGGTGAGTGTGCTGCCAAAACCGATCTCGATCCCCTGATGCAGGGTTTTACCCGCATTCTGTGTTTCACGTGTGCCGTCAGTGGTGTTGCGGAATGAGAGAATGTCATCTTTTTTCGTCATATGATAGACGGAGACTTCATAGTTGTGTCTGCTGTTTTTGCCACGTAGCCCCACCTCAAAGTTGTCTGCTTTAACAGGTTTTAGATCGACGGTGTTAACGGCATGGCCCTGACGAAAGAGCTGGCTTTGACTCGGCGCACGGAAGGTGTTGCGATAGTTTGCGTAGCCGTTAAGGGTGTCACTAAAGGCGTAGGTTGCACCCAGTTTAGGGCTGAGATGATCAAACTCGACTGTGGTGCTCTCCGGGCGTCGATGAGCCCCGTTTGTCTCTATCCCTAATTGATTACTGTAATCATAGGCTATGTAGTCGAGGCGTAGACCGGCATCGATACGCACTCTTTCGCTGGGCGAGGTTTCAACGTGGATGTAAGGGGCGACACTGCTGACATCGACATCATATTGATAGGTTTTCTCCCCTTCGGTATAAGAGCTAAAGATACCGTTGGTGCGGGTAGCCGTAATCGCGTTTTCATCACGGCTACCGGGGCTATGGTCAAGATCGATACCGACAATCAGCTGAGTACGGTTGGGCGCAAAGTCTACACGGTATCTGCCCAGCACTCCCAATGAGTGATTTTTAGTGGTGTAGTGCTGTGGGTCATAGGTGAGTGACCAGTTGGGGAGCAGTTCCATGCTGTTGTAGCGGGCATACGGGGTGATACTGAGCAGGGTGTTGTTATCCTCTTTTTCATAGGCGCTGGAGATGCGCAGCGCCTCGACGTTACGTAGCGAAATAGGTGTTTTGTTTTTGGTTGGGTTATTGAGGTAGTCCTCCTCAGATAGACGTGAAGTACCGGCGGTCTGCTGTTCGATATTGGATGCGGTGATCACGGTTTTTAATGTAGCGCCGCTGGTTAAAAAACGGTCCCAGCGCACGGTGGCAGATTGGCGGTCATACTCAGTCGCATCACGCCAGCCGTCGGTGCTGGTGATATTGAGATCGGCGCGGATGCCATCATCGCCTTTAGTCATACCACCAGTAACCAGCAGGCGGTTCCAGCCGTGGTCGCCTATCTCTGCGGCCACTTCGGTTTCGGGTTTGAGTGGTGCTGGGCGGGTCATCACATTGATCACGCCACCGATCGCATCACTGCCATACAGCGCGGTGCCGGGTCCTTTGGTTACTTCGATGCCACCGGCCTGTGGCAAGTTAACTTCATAGAGTGCGTTGTGGTTAAAAAAACCAGCGGAACGGGTTGGGATACCATCTTCGAGGTAGAGATAAACCGGACTGGTGCTGATCGGCTGGCGAATGGCAGTCATGTGGCCTTCACCACCGGTGACGTTGACATGCACACCGGGGATTTTGCCCATGATCTCACTGGGGTGGCCGGGTTTGAGTTCATCGATCGCACTGCTGCCGATCACGCCGACAGCGGCGGCCGATTCAGCCACTGGCCGGGCCTCTTTGGTGGCGGTAATGGTGATGGTGCTGAGTGTCGCTGGTTCTGCGGCAAGTGTTGTGGCCGGTGCAAGCGCGAGTAGCAGGGCGAGTTTAAGCGGGCGATATTTGAATCCAGGGATAACCAAGAGAGTGCTCCTCATGTCTGTTGTTCGTCTGTTTTGAGGCCGCAATAGTAGAGATGATCTGCGCGACTGAAAATGTGGCAAAGTGTCGCGCGGCAATTTGTCACGCAGGGTCGGTCTGTTTCCCGCGTTGATAGGGGTGCGTGGCTCCGCTCGACATCAATGCCCGGAGGGACTACAGTTAAACCGAATGGCGATGAGCGGTTGATCATCCTGCGAGGTGTGTATGGCTTTTATCCTGATCGGTCCCGGCATCAGTAATCCTGTGCCGATGAAGAGGCTCTTTCTACGCCGTGAGGTGGAGAAGACGGAAAAGATCGCCCCTAAGCGCGCGATCGACGAGGCGCATCGAACCCCGAATAAATTTGAAGATGATGTGCGGGCGGCAGAGCAGATGATGAGCGGTGCTGCACGTGCGGCTTATCAGTCGGCCGAGCATGTGGCGGTAGACAAGCTGTTAGCAAGACAGATTATGGTCTCGCCAGTGATGACGTTGACGCCAGAAACGACCGTGAATGAGGCGACGCAGCTTCTTCAGGTGCGAGGGTTTCGTCATCTACCAGTGGTCACCAGTGAGGTGGGTGAGCTGCTTGGGATGGTCTCAGACCGTGATCTGTTGCGCCATCTTGCCGGTGTGAATGAGGCGTATCAACGGCAGCCAGTTCGGGGGGGTGAAACACCGGTGGGTGAGCTGATCTCGTCACCCGTATTGACCGCCGCCGTTGATACCGACGTACGCTACATTGCACGACTCTTTGTCGAGCGACACATCGGTGCAGTACCGATTGTCGATAACAGACAATTGGTCGGCATCATCACCCGCAGTGATCTGCTTGGTTCAGTGATGCGTCACTTTGTGCTGGAGTTATGGGCCTAGGAGGCGTTCTCAATCACCTTCGTGGTGAGATGCTGGAATTAATCAGGCGCTTCCTGGTTAGATGACCGATTCAAACCCTTCAAACTGTGGTGGCCCAAGGTAGATATCTTTCTTAGCGCCTCCTGCATTGGCGTGCGCCTTGCGAAAGGCTTCAGATTTTGTCCAGTTCTCAAAGTCACTTTTTGATTCCCAGATGGCGTGCGATGCAAACAGGGTGTGATCTTCATGTCGGGTTCCCTGTAACAGGTTGAACGCCTTGAAGCCGGGTACCGTATCGAGAAAGGTGTCGCGGTTTTTCCAGATCTCGATAAACGCCTCTTCACTGCCGGGGGCGATCCTGAAACGATTCATGGCGATATACATAATGTTTATCTCTCCTGGGTTATTTCTTTACAAACTTTAGCAGCATGCGGTCACTCTCGCCGATGGCGCGGTATTTGCCTTGATCTTTGTGACCGAGGCGTAGGGTGGGTGGAAGCGTCCAGACCCCATGCGGGTGGTCTCGGCTATCCTCTGGATTGGCGAGTAGCTCTGACTTTCCGGTTAACTTGAAGCCCGCCTTTTCGACCATCGCAATGGCATAAACCTCGTTGACATAACCTGACTTCGCTTCAGGGTCCTGTTTCACAGCGGGGTTGCCGCGATGTTCAACCAGACCGAGGATGCCGCCGGGTTTGAGCGCGGTATAGATGGTGGCCAGCATGGCATCACTGTTGCCGGCCTTCATCCAGTTATGAAGGTTGCGAAAGGTCAGCACCATATCGGCTGAACCCGCCGGTGCGATTTCTGTTTTGGTGGGCGGCGCAATTTCACTCAGGATTACCCGGCCATAAACATCGGGGTTGGCTGCCAGCTTCTCCTTGAACTTTTTTGCGTTGCGTCGGAAAAAGTCGATCTTTGATTCCGCATCAAAACCGGCCGCATAGAAGGTGCCCTCTCTCTTGAGGTAGGGGGCGAGGATCTCTGTGTACCAGCCTGCGCCTGGAGTGATCTCGACGACAGTCATTTCGGGCCTGATGCCGAGCCAGCTTAGCGTTTCCAGCGGTTTGCGGTACTGGTCACGCGCACGATTGCTTTCACTACGGTGATCGCCATTAATGGCCTGCTGCAGGGAGCTATCGATGGTCTTATTTGCAGCTACCGAAATAGAGGAGAGCGCCAGCAGTGAAATGCCCAGTAGTGAACAACCTGCTATCGCAAAAAACGGGCCTCGATTCGATTGTGGTAATGGCGACATGGTTCTTCCTTTTAGCTGATATCTAAATGGTGATGTTATGACTATACTATTGATAAGACATCACTACATGGTGGAGTTTTGCACAGGGGGTGGTGAATGACAAATCGCGAGAGGTGGGAGCGTGGCTCCGATCGAGCGGGTCTGGAGCAGACGACCCTAAATTGATCGTATGATACGCCGATAGGCATATTTAAGGGGTGTGAATCTTAATAACGGAGTGAAGATGAGCGAACGCACGATGGGTATCTCAGACCTGGCTGTGACTTTTATTGAACCCTCCTCGACACAGCGACGCGTGATCTCTGGTCATTTGAATCGCCTCGGGCTGAGTAAAATTGACTGGTTTAGCGATGGTGAGTCGGCACTGAAAGATATGCATCAGTATCAGCCCGATTTAGTTGTCAGTGCGATGCACCTGCCTGATATGAGTGGCACCGAACTGGTTCAGCAGATGCGTGCCGATGAGGAGCTTGAACATATCCCGTTTATGGTGATCTCCAGCGAGCACTCCGATGCATTTCTTGAGCCGGCACGGCAGGCGGGGGTGGTGGCGATTCTTTCAAAGCCGTTTGATCCTGAGGATTTAAAGAAAGCACTCTATTCGACGCTTGAATTTATCGAGCCGGATAACGCTACCCTGGCTGATGTCGACCTTGATGATTTACTGGTGCTGGTGGTGGATGATAGTTTGACTGCCCGCAAACATATCTGTCGTGTATTAAATAATCTCGGTATTGAGAATATCGTACAGGCCGTCAACGGTCATGAGGCACTTGAATGCATGGCACATCAGCTATTTGATCTGATTGTGACAGATTACAATATGCCCGAGATGGATGGCCAGGAGCTAACCCGCTATGTGCGTGAAAAAGGGGTGCAGAAATCGATTCCGATTCTAATGGTCACCAGCGAGGCGAGTAGTAGTCATCTGGCGGGGATTAAGCAGGCGGGTGTCTCTGCGCTATGTGACAAGCCGTTTGAGCCGGGCGAAGTGAAGTCACTCATCCGAAAGATCCTTAGCGAATGAAAAAGGTAGCGTCACTGGCGAATATTCAGGGCTATCATGCGCATGTCTATTTCGATGCGGCGACGCTTGAGCAGGCGCGGCAGTTGTGTGAGAACGCAGCCGATCTGTTTGAGGTAGAGAGGGGGCGCGTACATCAGAAACCGGTTGGCCCGCACCCCTGCTGGAGCTGTCAGCTGGCCTTCTCTCCATCCCAGTTTGCAAACGTTGTTCCCTGGCTGGCGATGCATCGTGATGGGCTGACGGTGCTAGTTCACCCGCAGAGTGGTGATGAGCTGCGCGACCATCGCGATTATGCACTCTGGATGGGGGAGATTGAGACGCTCGATCTCAGCCGGTTTATCAAATAGGTGTAACCTCAGAAACATCGCCATAGTGAACGGTTATCGCCCTGCCGGAGCGCGCTCTGTTTTCATGTTCAAAGCAGATTATCCGGGCTTCAACGAGTTTTATTCGGTAGCCGCCTCGGGCAGGGTCTTACCTGCATTTAAAATGCCATTGGGGTCAAACTGCTGCTTAATCTGGCGCATTAATGTGAGCGTGGTTTCATCGATCTCTCGCCGCACAAATTCCCGCTTTACAATACCAATGCCGTGCTCACCGGAGATGGTGCCGTTTAAGGTTAGTACCAGATCAATCACCGCATCGAGACACTGCTCCGCTGCCTGCATCTGTTGCGGGTCATCGGGGTCGAGTAGCAGATTGGTGTGCAGGTTGCCGTTACCGGCGTGACCAAAATTTACGATTGGAATGTTGTACCGTTTAGATAGCTGCTGCAGACCGCGCGTTAGCGCGGGTAGTGATGAGACCGGCACCACGATATCTTCGTTAATCTTCTTGGGGGCGACGTTACGCAGGGCTGGCGACAGCGCCTTGCGGGTGTTCCACAGCGCCTGAATCTCTGCGCGGGTGGCGGCCGTCTGCAGTTTAATCAGGCCGCGATTACGGGCAGCCTTACTCACTTTTTCGACCGCCTCATCGAGGCCAGCGTTCAGGCCGTCGACCTCTATCATCAACATCGCTCCCGCCCCCCTTGGCAGCTCAGACTTTGAGTAGTTGCGAATCATCTCAATCGCGGTGCCGTCGATAAACTCCAGCGCACAGGGGACCACCGCTTGCGCCATAACCGCTGAGACCGCACTGGCAGCATCGTCAATTGTCGCGTAGATCGCCTGCAAGGTGCGCTTCGCCTCGGGTAGTGGGGTGAGTTTGAGGGTCGCTTCGGTGATGATTGCCAGCGTCCCCTCGGAGCCGATCAGCAGCCGGGTAAGGTCGTAACCGACAACCCCTTTGGTGGTGTAGACACCGCAGCGAATCTCGCGCCCATCGCCGGTAATCGCACGCAGCCCGAGGGTGTTTTCACGCGGCGTGCCATACTTGACTGCACGTGGCCCGGATGAGTTGTAGGCGAGATTACCACCGATAGTGCAGACAGCCGCACTAGTGGGGTCTGGCGGCCAGAAGAAACCGTGTTTACCGGCTGCCTTCTGAACCTCCTGGTTGGTGACGCCTGGGGTGACCACCATTACGCGGTTGGCAGGGTCTACCTTGATGATCTGGTTCATGCGCTCAAATGAGAGCACCACGCCACCTGCAATCGGTACCGTTGCCCCGGTGGTGCCGGTCCCTTTACCGCGCGCGGTGATGGCGATCTTGTATTGATTGCATAACTGGACAATGTGGCAGGTCTGCGCATGATCCAGTGGGAAAATAACGGCCTCGGGTAACGCCTCGCGGCGACTATTATCATAGCCGTATGGCCAGCAGTCGGCGGGGGCGTGCAACAGCTGCTGCTCACCAACAATGGCGCGTAGCGACGCCAGGAGCGCGGGCCTCATGACGTTTTCCAGCCTGCTAAGCCTCTATGTATTCGAAGACTTTAACAACACCCTGCACCCCTTTCACACGCTGTGTGATTTTGGCTGCGGCATCCCCCTCTTCACGGGTGACAAGCCCCATTAAGTAGACAACACCGCGTTCTGTGATGACCTTGATGTAAGCACTGGAGAGTCCTTTGGCACTGATTAAAGTGCTTTTGACTTTAAATGTAATCGCGGCGTCATTATTCTGCACTTTAAGCCCGATCGGGCTGGTGATCTTGATCTCGTTGTTGACCTGTTTAACTTTCATCTGCTGGCGTGCATGGGCTGCGGCACGTTTGCGGTGCTGCTCACTCGGCACCTGCCCGACCAGGAGTGCAACACTGTTGAAGACGACCACTTTGATGCGGGAGTTTTTCATCAGTTTAGTATCGGCGTGAATGGCGCTGCTGATCTTATGCTCACTGGTCTGATCATCCAGAATGGTGCCGGCAGTGCGTCGATCATGAGCGACAAGGGCACCTGTTGTTGCCGCGCCGGCAACGATGACCGGGGCGCAGCCCTGAAGTGACGTGACAATTAGCAGCGACGCGCAAGCGGCAACAATGAGTCTCTTCACAATCAATTCTCCTGTCCGAGTAGTTGGTAGTCGATGAGGTCACACAGGCAGTGGATGGTGAGCAGGTGCACCTCCTGAATGCGCGCAGTGTTGTCGGCCGGAACGCGAATCTCGACATCATTCACACTCAGGGTTTTTGCCATCTCACCGCCGTCGCGCCCAGTAAAGGCGATCACGTTCATTTCACGTTCGTGGGCGGCGTGAATCGCATTGACAACATTGGTTGAGTTGCCGCTGGTAGAGATGCCGACCAGCACGTCACCCGGTTGCCCCAGCGCACGCACCTGTTTTGAAAAGACATCATCGAATGAGTAGTCGTTGGCAATGGAGGTGATGGTTGATGCATCCGTCGTCAGCGCGATACCGGGTAACCCCGGGCGCTCGATCTCAAAGCGGTTGAGCAGCTCTGATGAGAAGTGTTGCGCATCGGCTGCGGAGCCACCATTGCCACAGGTGAGGATTTTACGTTCCTTCAGCAGGCAAGCGGTTAAGAGATCGGCAGCAGTCACAATCGGTTGTGATAACACTTCGACGGATTGTAGTTTGGTTTCGACGCTGTCATTGAAGATGCGTTTGATACGAGTTGCGAGATCCATAAGGGTGGTGTGCTGTCTCTTGAGTTGATTGTATGGCGGCTACCAGGAAGCCTGCTAACACTAATATCGGGCCTGAAAAGCGTCCTGTATCCACTGGATATTATCTGCTTGCGTCACCGCATCCCTGTCGGCATGGATGGCGATCACATCAAAACGTGCGGGCCGCTTCGCGGCCTGTCGGTCTCTCTGCAAATAGTGTAACGCACTCATGATTAGCTTGTCTTGTTTGCGCCGATCAACGCTGCTATCGGCGCCACCAAAATCCCGGTTACGGCGGTAGCGCACCTCGATAAAGACGATGCTGTCGTGGTGCTGCATGATGAGATCGATCTCACCACGGCGGCAGCGGTAGTTACGGGTGATAAGCCGCAACCCCTGTTGCTGCAGGTAGGTGAGTGCGGCCGTCTCTGCCTGTTGACCGCGCTGCTGTCTGTTTGTATTGCCCATGGCCGTTCCGTGGCGAGGCCTTAATGAATCGGGTTAGAGTGGACGTGCGATGCCGCGTTTGAAATGCGCCCACGGCAGTTGTCGGAAGATACGGTTCTGTTCATTCAGACTGAGCGAGCCGGTCTCACCATTGAGGCGCTCATAACGGAATCTTGCCATATGGCTGAGCTGTGGGACCAGTCTGTAGGCGTCGATCCCCATGGCGTAAAAGCGGGTGTACTGGCGGCTTTGCTCCGGCCAGAGTGTTTCAATGCGCGGCTTGAGGCTGCCCGTTTCTGCGCTGTTGTTGAGTACCCACGGGATATCGCAGAAGGTGATCTGGTCGAGATCACGGTTGGCCTCTCTATCCTGATAGCCGGCGTAGAGGTGCGAAGTGGCGTAGACAGGCAGGTCACCTGCGTAATGAAATTTGAGCTGGGGTTTGAGTAGGCGTGCCTGCCTTGGAAAGGCGGTCATAAAGATAAAGTCGGCATCCTGACGACGGCGTGGTTCAAATTTGAGCTGGCTCCCAAGCAGGCGTTGCAGCTTTTTTTTACGACGCTGGCTCTCATCGATATTCAGCAGGTCGCGTAGTGGCGCGGAGAAATCATTTTTGCTGGAGGCGTAGCTCTGATGCTCGACAACAGTGCCGTTAAGCCCCTCCCAGCGCTCATTGAAAGCTTGCAGGATGCGCGCGCCCCACGCCCCCTCCGGGACAATCGCAAGTGCCTGGTTGTAGCCGTCGAGCCACGCACGTTCGGCTAGCTGGCGCGCCTCATCTTCGGGCGAGAGACCGTACTGATAGAGGTTGTTGATCGCCACAGTGGTGTCGCTGCTGTAGTTCAGGGTGAGGGTCGGTAGAGTAATGTCATCGCCATCGATCAGCGCATCAACATTCGTTTTTTCAAGCGGTCCAACAATAAACTCTGCACCATCATCCACCGCCAGCTGGTACAGTTCAGTGATGGTGCGTCCTTTCTGGGCGGTGTCGTAGATGTGAATCGATGGCGCTTTTTCATGCGACTTCTCATCGTAGTGAGCGGCGAAAAAACCATCACGGATAACGCGCGCAACTTTAGAAAAATTGCCATCCATTGGCAGTAGTAGCGCTATCTTTTCAGGGCGCTGAAGGTCGCCCGCCTGCCATGAGTTGATCGCAGCCAGAATGTTTTCAGATACGTTCAGGTCTGGATAACGCTCACGCCAGATCGCGAGTGAGAGTGCGATCCTGGCGCTGCTGGAAGCATCGCTACGCTGCGTATTTTTGGCCAGCAGCGCGAGCTCCAGCCAGCCGCTGAATGTGTCGGGCGGTGGGTCGATGCGGAGCTGTTCCAGCACTGTCTCAGATAACATCATCAAAGTTTGCCAGATCAGTAACTGGTTATCTTCAATCTCGGCTGCTACCGTCTCCGGCGGTGCTTCAAAGGGTGCGGCGAGATAGGGTTCTCGTTGAATATATTCGCGTACAGCCTCAATCAGGTTGCCCGCACGGCGATAGGCCTGCGCGCGCAGCAAATGGTATTCTGCTCGCTGCTCACGGGTGGTCTGTGGTGAGGGTAGTTGCTGTAACAGCTCCAGGGCGCGCGCCGGTTCGGCCTCAGCAAGGGCGATGCGTGCGCCAAGCAGGTTGAGTGTGAGCTGCTGCATCGGGGTCAGTGTTGTGGCGGGTATTGTCTGCAGCGTCCTTCTGGCCTGCGCAATATAGTTGCCCTCGAGTAGCAGGGTGGCCGCCTTCAGTTGATAGTCGGCGCGCAGATTGACAGGGGCAAGCAGTGCCAGCTGTTTATAGGCGTTACCGGCCGCTTCGTAATGACCGTCGAGTGCAGCATTTTCAGCGAACGTTATCAGCGCATCAGTGTCGCGCTCTCCACTCTTTTCCGGGGTGGTTGAGCAGCCGCTGATCAGGACGGCAAAGGCGATGCCTGTTAGTAATGTTCGAAAGCGACGCGAGGGTTTGACCATTGTCTGCGGTTGGGTTTCCAGTATCCAGTGAGAGGTGGGCTCTGTTAAAGTGCCCCCTGGTTATTGGCCGGCTGTTACGCCTGCCAACTATTACTATAACCAAGTAGCTGGGGGTTGTCAGTGTCAATTATTAACGGCGCATTGTACGTGGTGGCGACGCCGATCGGCAATCTGGGTGATATCAGCCAGCGTGCGCTGGAGGTGTTGAGTGCAGTCGCGGTGATCGCTGCCGAGGATACGCGCCATAGCGGCCGGTTGTTACACCACTTTGGTATCAAGACGCCGACGATGGCACTGCATGATCACAATGAACGGGCGGTGAGCGAGTCGATTGTCACGCGGCTGCAGGCGGGTGAAGCGGTGGCGCTGGTGAGCGATGCGGGTACGCCGCTGATCAGCGATCCCGGCTACCATCTCGTGGCGCAGGCGCGTGCCGCGGGGTGCCGGGTGGTGCCAGTGCCGGGGGCGAGCGCGCTGCTGGCAGCGTTGTCGGCCTCTGGTTTGCCGAGTGATCGTTTTATTTTTGAAGGATTTCTACCGGCGAAGGCGGGCGGGCGCACAGCGAGACTTGAGTCACTGCGGGATGAACCACGTACATTGCTCTTTTATGAGGCGCCGCACCGTATTGAAGCGTCGATTGCCGCTATGGCCGCCGTGTTTGGCGCTGATCGCCCGGCGGTGATCGCGCGTGAACTGACCAAGACCTTTGAGACGATTCATGGCGGGTCGCTGGCGGTGCTGTCGAGCTGGTTAGCGGGCGATACGAATCAGCGCAAAGGGGAGTTTGTGGTGGTGGTGGGCGGTGCGCCGGCTGGTGCGTCGCTGGTCGATGTGGAGGCCGAGCGGGTGTTGCGGCTGCTGCTGACTGAGATGTCAATCAAACAGGCGGCGACGTTGACGGCAAAGATCACCGGCGCAAAAAAGAACCTGCTCTATCAGTTTGCGCTCCAGATTTCTGCGGATTAAGGGTTTTCCCCTTTGCGCTTTTCTCTTTTCCCCTGTATCTTCCCGTGCGGGAGTTGGCCAGGCAATCGCTGTTCGACCATTTCGGTGGTCGGATGGAGGAAAGTCCGGGCTCCACAGGGCAGGGTGCCAGGTAACACCTGGGCGGTGAGAACCGACGGCCAGTGCAACAGAAAGATACCGCCTGCCTTGGCAGGTAAGGGTGAAATGGTGCGGTAAGAGCGCACCGCGTGGCTGGTAACAGCAACGGCATGGTAAACCCCACTCGGAGCAAGACCAAATAGGGGAACGTATGGCGCGGCCCGCGTTGTTCCCGGGTAGGTTGCATGAGGTGTGTGGTGACGCACATCCCAGATGAATGATTGTCCACGACAGAACCCGGCTTATCGGCCAGCTCCCACTCTATTAATTGCCAGGGAAAAGGGAAAAATAGAGGGGGAGGGCCTCCCTGTGCGTTCACCCCTTTTTCTTTGCCTGTACCTTTTTTTCCCAGTCGAGCGCGGTCTGTGCGATTAGCGTCAGATCGTTGTGTCTGGGTTGCCAGCCGAGCACTTCGCAGATCTTGCTGGCAGCGGCGATCAGTGCTGGTGGGTCGCCCGCACGACGGGGCTGTTCGACGACGTTTAGCTCATGACCGCAACATTTAGCAACGGTATCCAGCACTTCCCGCACGCTAAAGCCGCTACCGTAACCGCAGTTGAGGGTGGTGGATTCGCCGCCGTTGCGCAGGTATTCGAGTGCCTTGAGGTGGGCGCTGGCGAGGTCATCGACATGGATATAGTCGCGCACCCCCGTGCCATCTTCGGTGGGATAGTCGGTGCCGAAGATGGCTACCTGCTCACGCGCGCCGGTAGCCACTTCGCAGGCTACTTTGATCAGGTGGGTCGCTTCGGGTGTTGACTGGCCGATCTGCCCTTCGACATTGGCGCCCGCCACATTGAAGTAGCGTAGCACCACATATTCCAGTTCGCATGCCGCGGCGAGGTCACGTAGCATCCATTCGCTCATCAGTTTGGAGGTGCCGTACGGGTTGATGGGGGCGAGCGGTGCCTCTTCAGCGGCGGGTAGCTCCTCTGGAATGCCGTAGACGGCTGCGGTAGATGAGAAGATAAAGTGTGAAACCCCCGCTTTCTGGCAGCAATCCAATAAGTTGCGAGTATTGCAGGTGTTGTTGCCGTAATACTTCATTGGGTCGGAAACCGATTCTGGGACAACAATATTGGCGGCAAAGTGCATCACGGCACCAATATCGTGCTCTTTAAGTATGCGGCTGACGAGGGGTTGGTCGCCCGTATTACCGACAATCAGTTCGCCATGCAGTACCGCCTCTTTAAAGCCGGTGGAAAGATTGTCGAGCACCACCACTCGCTGACCCGCTTCACCCAGCTGTCGAACAACGTGGCTGCCGATGTAGCCGGCGCCACCTGTGACCAGGATTCCCTGCTGTGTCATTGAACGCTCCTCATTTAATTTTATTTATATTTAAATGAAATCATAGCACCGATTTGGGGTATAAGAGCGTGGTTGTGACGAGAGGGGATCATTTTACCGTCAACCATTTGTGGTGTTGACAATGCTCATTTTAAAGAAAAATCACCATTTTCATGGCTTTGATGCAACTATTTTGTTGACATCGAGGGTCTTCATCAGCAGAATAAGCCGCTTGCATTTTTGGAGGGGTTCCCGAGTGGCCAAAGGGATCAGACTGTAAATCTGACGGTTCATCCTTCGGAGGTTCGAATCCTCCCCCCTCCACCAAATAACAGTTAAGGTGTAATGCTGGGTTGACATAAGCGGGTGTAGTTCAATGGTAGAACGTCAGCCTTCCAAGCTGAACACGTGGGTTCGATTCCCATCACCCGCTCCATCTAAATCTTAAATAATTGATGCAGCAGGATAAGATGGCGGTTTAGTTGAAGTTAGTTTTGCCTGTGATGGGCGAGTGAAGCGCCCATATAGCTCAGGTGGTAGAGCACTCCCTTGGTAAGGGAGAGGTCACCGGTTCGACTCCGGTTATGGGCTCCATATTTGGTGTATGGTGTTTTTTTTATTTTTTGGCGTGTGCTGGTAATTTAGCTATTGGGAGACAATCGCGATGTCTAAGGAAAAGTTTGAACGTAATAAGCCACATGTGAATGTGGGCACAATTGGTCACGTTGATCATGGTAAAACCACGCTGACGGCAGCGTTGACCGTGACGCAGGCAAAGAAATTTGGCGGTGACTCTAAGGGTTACGACCAGATCGATAGCGCCCCGGAAGAGCGTGCACGCGGCATCACGATTGCGACTGCGCATGTTGAGTACGAGTCAGAGACTCGTCACTACGCTCACGTTGATTGCCCGGGCCATGCGGATTACGTTAAAAACATGATCACCGGCGCGGCACAGATGGATGGCGCGATCCTGGTCTGCTCAGCAGCTGACGGCCCGATGCCTCAGACACGTG
>WFVD01000016.1 GCA_015491865.1 Gammaproteobacteria bacterium | reverse complement strand
ACATAACGCTTAGCATAACCGGACCACCGTAGTGGGGGTTTTTGTATGCTAGGCTCTTTTAGCATACAAAAAGCACCGCGAAGGTGGGTCCGAGTTAATGCAATTGTTAGCTTTTGATTTTTGTATAGTGCTTATCAAATTCTTTCACTATGTTTGCGTTGAACATCGGCATTTTCCCACCCTTCGGATTCGTTGGATTATACAGCCGCTCTCTACAATACCTTTCATCTTTAGTAAACTTTTTCCTAAGATCATGGTACTTTTTATTTATTTTGAAATCTGAATATCTCTTTTTTAGCCGCGTAGTTAAAACATCATATGTCCAAGGATATTTGTCTAATAGGTATTCTTCGGCCAATCTAACCTTTGGAGCATTTGGGTCTTTCGTAATTTGAACTGAAACCCCAGTTGTACTTTTAACCTTTTGGAATTTAACATCAATTCTCAAGGTCAAATTATAATCCCCGATTTCCTCCTCATCATGGCTCTTTTCTAGTTCTTTGATATATTTTAGAAGCTTTTTCTCATTTGCATTAAGAGTTTCACCTGCAACCGAGTCAAAATTTCTAACAAATGACAAGGGCATTAAATAGAAGTTGTAGTCCTCTAAAAGGCTACCGAACCATTCTTTAACCAAATGAAGATAATTTTGAAGAGACGCTGTTCCAATCTCTTGCACCTTTAAAGATAGGAGAAAGTCATCATTTATGAAATGAATTGAGTTATCTCGTATTTCTGTGAGGGCCGTTATGTTATCAATAACTGATTTATTTACTTTAACCCCGAACTCTTCACGGATAATTCTATGAGCCTCAAACAGGCTTATTGACATCGGATTTCCCGAGCGATTTAGTTTCCTATACTTTTTCTTGGATTTTTCGCCTGTCTTAAGAGTTTTGTGCTCCCATACAAACAACGAGGATGCTTTATTGTTTGAAAGGTGTAGAACCTTCGCTTTTAACAATAGCTCCCAAGCATTAATACATAATACAGAGAAAGTTTCTTCACGGTATTTAAAATCCGGCTTATTGTATACCTCGATAGCAGAAATCATTGCCGCCACAGATTTTTCTAGCATCAATCTTGAACGAGACTTCATACCCTTCCTTAAAAGCTAACTTGGTAATAAGCCGACTGCTATCGGCACCATATTATTAACTATATACAACTGCTAAATCGGCCTAATATGATATAGGGGTAGAAATGCAGAATAGGCTGGGTAATTTGGCATCATTCTTTTCCTTGTATTGTTCATTGTTTTTGATAAAACTACCATACTTATGCCATTCTGCATATTACTAATATCCATATAATGGGATGAATAAAAGGGAAACAAGGAGGTTTCTATGGCTGGAGGAAAACGTCGTGCGCGCGGCCAGTTTACACCTGGCTCTGCGCGGCTGATGGATCAGGTACGCGAGACACTTCGCTATTATCATTATGCGATTCGTACTGAGCAGAGCTATGTTAGCTGGATCCTGAGATTCATTCGTTTTAATGAGATGAGGCACCCAAAAACGATGGGGAAAGTGGAGATTGAGCGTTTTCTCTCTCACCTTGCGGTTAATCGTGATGTGGCTGCTTCAACTCAGAATCAGGCGCTTAACGCTATCATTTTTCTCTATGAAGATGTGCTCCACAGGCCTGTCAAAGGAGTTTCGCCGGTTCGTACAAAGAAACATAAGCATGTACCAACCGTGATGAGTATTGATGAGGTCATTGCTGTCATGAACGCGATGCACGGCACTCATAAACTGATGACTCGCCTCATGTATGTGGGGGGGCTACGACTGATGGAGGTGATTCGCGCCAGAGTTCAGGACTTTGATTTTGACAATGAAAAATTTCTGGTGCGAGATAGTAAGGGGGGTAAGGGGCGTACTACGTTTTTACCCAGGCAGATTCACCCTGCCATCCAGTCTCACCTGGCCAGGGTGAAGGCACTGCATGAGAAAGATCTGGCGCAGGGGCTGGGGAGTGTTTACCTCCCTTTTGCATTGGCCCGAAAATACCCGAACGCTAAGAGGGCGTGGGGGTGGCAATACGCTTTCCCCTCCAGGCGCCTCTCTAAAGACCCCAGGTCTGATGAGATACGGCGACATCATGCCCATCATACTAGTCTGCAAAAGGCGATCGTCCGGGCGAGAAAAGAGATCAATCTGACTAAGCAGATCTCTTGTCACACGTTTCGTCACAGCTTTGCAACACACATGCTTGAAGATGGTGTGAATATCAGGAAATTACAGGTACTGCTTGGACACAATGACGTGAAGACAACCGAGATTTACACGCATGTGATGAATAAGGATATCCATGCGTTAAAGACGCCGTTACTTGCGCTGAGCGATGCTACTTAGGCGCAAGATGCAGCCCGGCTGGCTTGCCGGGCTGTCTGTGCAGGCATCGACGGCCCAGACTACCGCTTAGGTGAGTAGATGTCGGTACAGGTGCCCTCTGCCACTTCAGCCGCAAAGTTGAGGGTTTCTGACAAGGTTGGATGCGGATGGATGGTCAGTGCCAGGTCTTGCACATCGGCCCCCATCTCCAGTGCCAGTACCGCTTCAGCGATCAGTTCACCTGCATTGGTGCCGACGATACCGGCTCCGATGATGCGATGGTGCTCGTCGAATAACACTTTGGTCATCCCTTCATCGCGGCCAATCGACAGTGAGCGGCCACTCGCAGCCCACGGAAAGGCACCTTTTTGATACTTGATCCCTTCGGCTTTGCACTCATCTTCTGTTTTCCCCATCCAGGCGACTTCGGGGTCGGTGTAACAGACAGAGGGGATGGTGCGTGCATCGAAGAAAGTCTTCATGCCTGCGATCACTTCCGCTGCCACCTTAGCCTCGTGAGTCGCCTTATGTGCAAGCATTGGCTGACCAACGATGTCACCGATCGCAAAGATGTGACTAACATTGGTACGCTGCTGGTTATCGACATTGATAAAGCCGCGTTCATCGACGGCAACACCGGCTTTATCCGCATCGATCAACTGGCCGTTAGGTGTGCGGCCGATTGAGACTAACACGCGGTCAAATGTCTCCTGTGCAGGCGCCCCCTTACCTTCAAATGAACAGACCATGCCGTCATCCGAAGGCGCTATTGCGGTGACTCTGGTATTGAGATAGATATTTTCATAGCGTTTTTTGATACGGCGCTCCAGTGGCCGCACCACGTCGCGGTCCACCCCCGGAATCAAGCCGGATGATAGCTCAACAATGGTGATATCAGAACCAAGTGCGTCATAGACCGTTGCCATCTCCAGCCCGATGATCCCACCCCCGACAACGAGTAAGCGCTTCGGTACTTCAGCAATCTCCAGCGCATCTGTTGAATCCATCACACGCGGATCGTCCCACGGGATAAACGGTAACTTGGTAACACGGGAGCCTGCGGCGATAATGCAGTTTTCAAAGCCAATCGTCGTCTTGGCACCATCATCCGCTACCACCTCAATGGTGTTGCCTGATGTGAACTTGCCGTAGCCGTGAACAATCTCCACCTTGCGCTGTTTGGCCAGCCCTTTGAGGCCACCGGTCAGCTTATTGATCACCCCCTCTTTGTGGGCGCGCAGTTTATCGATATCGATCTCTGGCTTATTGAATGCAACACCGATCTCGGAAAACGCTTCTGCTTCATTGATCACCTGCGCGGTGTGCAGCAGCGCTTTTGATGGAATGCAGCCAACGTTCAGGCAGACACCACCGATGTTCTGATAGCGCTCAATCAGGATCACTTTCTTGCCAAGATCTGCCGCGCGGAATGCGGCCGTGTAGCCACCGGGACCAGCGCCCAACACAACGACCTCTGCCTCTTTCTCTACCGCACCGTGATAGCTTGCGACTTTGGGGGGCGGTACCGGTTTTGATACGGGGGCTGTCTCGTTTGCTGGCGTAGCTGCTGCGGCTGTTTTGGCGGCCGCTTCCGCGACCTCCAGCTTAATCACAGGGCTACCCTTTGAAACCTTATCACCCACGGCAACCAATACGGCTTTCACCACACCGCCCTGCGGTGCTGGAATCTCCATTGCCGCCTTATCGGACTCGACTGAGATCAGCGAATCTTCGACCTCAATGGTGTCACCTTCATTGACCAGCACCTCGATCACTTCAACATCTTCGAAGTCGCCCAGATCTGGCACAGGAACATCTATCACCTGACTCATGGCATGATCTCCTGTTACAGCAGTTCTTCAGCGGCGCCGGCGAGCACACTGCTGAGGAAAGTGGTAAAACGTGCGCCGTCTGCGCCGTCGATCACACGGTGATCGTACGACAGTGCCAATGGCAACATCAGCCGGGGATCAAACCCTTCGCCGTTCCAGACCGGTTGCATCTTCGAACGGGAGACCCCGAGTATCGCAACCTCCGGAGCATTGACGATCGGGGTGAATTTAGTACCGCCGATTCCGCCCAGACTGGAGATGGTAAGGCAGCCGCCCTGCATATCAGCGGGTTTAAGTTTTTTATCACGCGCCTTGATGCTGATCTCGCCCATCTCGGTGGCGATCTCAACCAGGCTCTTCTTATCGGCGTCACGAATCACCGGCACCACCAGCCCATCCGGCGTATCGACGGCGATACCGATATTGTAATACTTTTTATAGATCAGATTTTCACCAGCCGCATCAAGTGAGGAGTTAAAACGGGGAAACGCTTTCAGAGCCGCCACCACCGCCTTCACGAGGAATGCGAGCATGGTAATGCGAATTCCCTGCGCTTTGTATTCAGCCACCATCGCCTTACGGAACACCTCTAACTCAGTGATATCGGCATCATCAAACTGTGTGACATGCGGAATGGTGACCCAGTTGCGATGCAGGAACTTGCCGGTGAGTTTATTGATCCTGGTGAGCTTCTTGCTCTCTACCTCCCCCCACTGGCCGAAGTCGATCTCTGGCATCGGCGCAACTTCAAGACCACCCGCTGTCGCGGCGCCGCCATGGATCATCACATTCTTTACAAACGCCTTCACATCTTCCTGCGTGACGCGCCCCTTGCGGCCACTACCGCTGACACTACCCAGGTTGACCCCGAGTTCGCGTGCAAATTTTCGTACGGATGGGCTGGCGTACGCTTTGGCAAAACTGCTCTCATCGATCTTTGTCGGCACCACTGGCGCTGCCCGGCGAGGTGCCGCCTGGGGTGCTGGCTGAGGTGGAGCTACTGGCGCAACGGGTGTGGGTGACGACTCGGCCTCTGGCGCTGCAACGGGCGCATCGTCAGCAGGCTCCAGCATGGCGATCACACTGCCTTCTGAAACCTGATCACCGATGGCGACCTTAAGCTCGGTAATCACACCGCCCTGCGGTGCTGGAATCTCCATCGCCGCCTTATCGGACTCGACTGAGATCAGAGAATCTTCCGCCTGCACGGTATCACCTTCTGCGACCAGTATCTCGATCACTTCAACGTTGTCGAAGTCACCAATGTCCGGAACTAATATCGCTATTGCCATCTCTTTGTCCTCTTAGGCCGATGCCGGATTCTGTTTGTCGGCGTCGATGCCATATTTTGCGATCGCATCCGCGACCGTCGTCGTCGCAATCTTCCCTTCGTCGGCCAGCGCCTTGAGTGCAGCAATCGTTACGTGGTGGCTGTTGACCTCAAAGTGTTGACGTAGCTGTGCGCGGGTATCACTGCGACCAAAACCGTCGGTGCCCAGCACTTCGTAACGCCCTGGCACCCATTTGCGAATCTGTTCCGCATAGCTCTGGATGTAATCGGTTGCGGCGATAAACGGCCCTTCACGGCCGGCCAGCGCCTGCGCGATATAGGGTGTTTGCGCATCCTCTGCTGGATGGAGACGGTTCCAGCGATCAACCCGCTGCGCCTCGCGTGAGAGTTCGGTAAAGCTGGTCGCGCTCCAGATATCGGAGGTGATGCCCCAGTCACGCTGCAGCAGCTCGCTCGCTTCGATCACTTCACGCAGGATGGTGCCGGAGCCCATCAGCTGCACGCGATTTGTCTTTTCACCACTACCCTCTTTAAACAGATAGATCCCTTTGATGATCCCCTCTTCAGCCCCTTCAGGCATCGCCGGGTGGGTGTAGTTTTCATTCATCGCAGTGACGTAATAGAAGACATTTTCCTGCTCACCATACATGCGGCGCATGCCGTCGTGAATGATCACCGCCATCTCGTAGTTAAAGGTGGGGTCATAGCTGACACAATTTGGAATCGTGCCCGACATAATCAAGCTATGGCCATCCTGATGTTGCAACCCTTCACCCGCAAGGGTGGTGCGCCCAGCGGTGCCACCAATCATAAAACCGCGCGCCTGCATATCGCCAGCGGCCCAGGCGAGATCACCGATGCGCTGGAAGCCAAACATCGAGTAGTAGATATAGAATGGTATGGTACTCACACCGTGCGAGCTATAAGAGGTTGCCGCGGCAATCCATGAAGACATTGCACCCGCTTCGTTGATCCCCTCTTCGAGGATCTGACCGCTCTTGTCCTCTTTGTAGAACATGATTTCATCTTTATCCTGCGGGGTGTAAAGCTGCCCCACCGATGAGTAGATGCCGAGCTGACGAAACATCCCCTCCATGCCAAAGGTGCGCGCCTCATCCGGTACAATCGGCACGACATGTTTACCGATTTTTTTGTCACGGCAGAGCAGCGTTAACATCCGCACCCACCCCATGGTGGTTGACATCTCTTTCTCACCACTGCCGGCGAGTAGCGGTTCAAAGATAGATAGCGGTGGAATTGCTAGCGCATCAACTTTATCACTCCGTACTGGCAGGTAGCCGCCCAGCGCTTGACGCCGCGCATGCAGGTATTGCATCTCTTCCGAGTCTGCGGCGGGCAGATAGTATTTGCCGGCCGCCGCCTCTTCATCAGTTAACGGGATGTTGAAACGGTCACGAAAGGCGATCATGTCATCATCATCAAGTTTCTTCTGTGAATGGGTACGGTTCTGCGCTTCACCGGCAGAACCCATGCCGTAACCCTTGACGGTATGGGCCAGGATGACCGTCGGCTGACCACTGTGGTTAACCGCAGCCTGATAGGCGGCATAGACCTTGTGCGGATCATGTCCACCACGATTAAGGCGCCAGATATCGTCATCCGACATCTTCGACACCATCGCCTTCAGTTCCGGGTATTTGCCAAAAAAGTGTTCGCGCACATAGGCACCATCTTTGGACTTGTAGTTCTGGAAGTCGCCATCGACCGCTTCCATCATCCGTTTCTGTAGCAGGCCATCTTTATCTCTGGCCAGTAGTGGATCCCAGTAGCTGCCCCACAGCACTTTAATCACATTCCAGCCGGTGCCACGGAAGTTGGCCTCCAGCTCCTGAACGATCTTGCCGTTACCACGCACCGGGCCATCCAGGCGCTGCAGGTTGCAGTTAACTACCCACACCAGATTATCGAGTTTTTCACGTGATGCGAGTGAGATGGCACCCAGGGTCTCTGGCTCATCACTCTCACCATCACCAATGAATGCCCACACCTTACGCCCTTCGGTCTTTGCAAGGTTGCGGTGCTGCAGGTATTTCATAAAGCGCGCCTGATAGATCGACATCAATGGCCCAAGCCCCATCGATACTGTTGGGAACTGCCAGAAGTCCGGCATGAGGTGCGGGTGCGGGTAAGAGGAGAGACCGCCGCCATCGACCTCTTGGCGAAACCTGTCGAGCTGCTCCTCTGTGAGGCGTCCTTCAAGAAAGGCGCGTGCATAGGTGCCCGGCGAGGCGTGTCCCTGTGAAAAGATCAGATCGCCGCCAAACTCTTTCGTGGGGGCGCGCCAGAAATGGTTATAGCCAACATCATAGAGGGTCGCGGCCGAGGCAAAGCTGGCGATGTGGCCGCCCAGTTCAGCACTCTTGCGGTTGGCCTTCACCACCATCGCCATCGCGTTCCAGCGGATGTAGCTACGGATGCGATCTTCAATCGCAACATCGCCCGGCAGTGGTGCTTCGAGGTGAGTCGGAATGGTATTCACATAAGCGGTGTTGGCCGAATAGGGAAGATTGGCACCGCTGCGGCGTGCCTTGTCGATCATCTGTTCTAACAGGAAATGAGCGCGCTCAACCCCTTCGTTTTCGATCACCGCTTCCAGTGAGTCGACCCATTCCTGGGTTTCAACGGCATCGATATCGGGTAACTGCGATTGCTGGGACATTCATCCAACCTCTTTATTGAATTCCGCCATCTGTTGACGCGCGGTTAAATCGTGAAAATGAAATCGTAAAGTAAACATTCAGGAATCTGATCATCAAGACCAGCGATAGATCTTATTGGTAAATTCTGGACAAGCGAGGCCGATGCGGTGCCTGGCACTGCTGACAGATCAAATTAATGCTCTTTTTGTTCGCTACCGCCATAAAACCTGTCCACATAATCCTTATTATTGTATCGCCACCGCACTGCACCCACCATGCCGCCACCATGAATGGGGCACTCGTCAAACAACCAGCTTATACAGACATGCTTGTTTTTATTAAGATTTTAACAGCTCTACCCGCTCTATTTTGCTATCTTTGACGGACAAACATTGATGCGCGATCTCTCAGGCCCGATATGATCGTTTTTTTCCCGCATCAGGTCAAGAAAAGGCCATTTTTAAAACGGGGGATTCACCATGAAAATTGAGCTAAAACAACAAAAAAGCGCGCTCAGCCAGGCTGCGCTCAACACCATTTCCCACCTGATTGTTCTGCTGCCTTATGGTTGCCTTAAAACCGGCTCAAAGCAGGCGTGGCCCAAACTTCCCTATGAGACGGTGCTAAAACAGCGCCTGAAACGCAGCGGCGACCGTGATGCGATACTCACCACCGACCTGCCCAATAAAGCGAGCACCCATGTCACGCTCATCGGCATCAAGAGCGACAGCAGCCGCTTTGAGCAGCTGACGCTTGCGCGGCAACTGGTGGCACCCCATCTCACGCACAACCCCGCGACCATTTCAGTCATCGCCCCCGGTTTTACAGATGAAGCGGCCGCGCCGCTCTTCAAGGCCGTGGTTGCTGCGCTACTCGCCGCCAGCAGTGAGATGCCATCGTTCAAAAGCAAGGCGGCAAAACCCTCAAAGCTACGCACGATTCAACTGCACGGTGTTGCGAAGCGGATCGACTTCAGCCGCACGATTGCCGAAGCCAATGGCAACAACCTCGCCCGTCAACTGACAACACTGCCACCGAATGAGCTGACCCCCGCCAGCTACCGCAGACGTATTGCGAAACTATCGAAAGCGCATGGCTGGAAGCTGGCATTTCTCGACCAGGCTGCGCTCAAACGTAAAAAAGCGGGGGCATTTCTTGCCGTTTGCCAGGGGAGCAGCGAACGCGATGCGGGGATCGTCCATCTCCGCTACACCCCTAAGAGCGGGCGACGCCAACAGACCCCGCTGGCACTGGTAGGCAAAGGGATCTGCTTCGATACCGGCGGCACCAATCTTAAACCAGCACAGCATATGCACGGCATGCATGAGGATATGCAGGGCAGCGCGGTCGCGCTCGGTACTTTTCTGACACTGTCGCAACTCAAGGTTCCTTATGTGGTTGACTGCTGGCTGGCGCTGGCACAGAACCATATCGGCCCCAACGCCTATAAACAGAACGATGTGGTGACTGCCAGCAACGGTGTTACCATTGAGGTGATGCACACCGATGCCGAAGGGCGCATGGTGCTGGCCGATACATTGGTGCAGGCCGCCAGGTGTAAACCGGCGCTGATCATCGACTACGCAACCCTGACCGGGGCGTGCCACTATTCACTGAGTGCGCGCTACAGTGGTGGCTTTACCAATCGTGATGTGTTGATTGATGCGGTGATCTCAGCCGGGCGCAAGAGTGGTGAGCGTGTCTGGCCATTCCCGATCGATAAAGATTTTGATCATGAACTCAAAAGTGACATTGCAGACGTTAAGCAGTGTACCCTCGGTGGCGAAGCGGACCATATCCTGGCCAGCCGCTTTTTGCAACGTTTTGTCGCCGACACCCCGTGGCTCCACCTTGATCTCTCGTCCGGCAACAGCAAAGGTGGGCTGGCACACATTCCAACCGATATCACCGGTTTCGGGGTGAGCTTTACTACTCAACTACTCTTTGATAACGGCGCGCTTTCAATACTGAAAGACTGTTAAGCTTTCATATTGAGACCTTCCAACTTAGAGGTAAAATGCACCCGATGGATAACGATATTACGGATCTACAGATCCGGCTCACCCACCAGGAGTCAACACTGGAAGCGCTCAACCAGGTGATCATTGATCAACAGAGAATGATTGATCAACTCACCCTCGCCGTTGAACAGCTCAATGAACGAATGAAGGCGATGGCGGAGTCAAACATCGCCCATCAGTCTGATGAGACACCACCGCCGCACTATTAAGTGCGTGTGACATGGCTGTTTTGTGTGCAAGGCGACACAGGCTCCAGCGCGCTGGGTCCACCAGACGAGGAGATTGTGTCGCCGCTTCACGCCTCGCCATAACAGTCAATGATGGCTACAGTTTTGACACCCCTACCACACCCCGTTACTCTTTAACGATAGAACGATTACATTGAGACCTTTGCACGAGTAGGAGTTTGTTCCCTGGCCGGACAAAAGAACATCGTGCAAAGGTCTCACATTAACTAAAGGAAGCACCGCATGAATGACGGCTCGCCACTCATCGACGCTCAGCAGCAGTTTGTCGATGCCCTTAGCAGCAGAACCACCGCCACCGAAACCTGCCGCCTGAGTGCTGCAATCGGTCGCACGCTGACCCGTGATGTGAAAGCGCCTACCGATATGCCCCCTTACCACCGCGCGATTGTTGAGGGGTGGCTGGTGAATAGTGCCGAAACGGCGGGGGCTGGTGAGGATACACCGGTCAGTTTTAACATCACCGGCAACATCATCCCCGGCGACGAGTGCTGCCCGGCACCAGGCAGCGGTGAGGCGCTTCGGGTGGCCACCGGCAGTATCGTGGCCGATGGCCCGGTCTCGATTGTACGCCCATGGGAAGGTAAAGAGGATGGCAACACGGTGACCATTTCGCGCCCATTCCCACCCCGCTTCTTTATTGAAGAACAGGGCTGCGACCTTAAACAGGGGGCGGTGGCTGTCGCCGCCGGTACGCTGATCACCGCCGCAGAAATCGGCACCATCGCCAGTCTCGGTATCGACGAGATTGAGGTGGCACGCGCGCCGATGGTGACAATCTTCTCCTCCGGTGACGAGGTGGTCCCCTACACCGACACACTCAAACCCGGCAGTATCCGCGACAGCAACAGCATCATGCTCGCCAGCGCCGTGGTAGAGGCGGGTGGCATCCCGGTTATTGGCGGGATTAAAGGTGACAATTTCGATAAATTCGTGATGGCAGTGAATACCGCTCTGGTCAATTCAGATATGGTGGTGATCTCCGGTGGTACTGCGGTGGGGGGGCGCGATTTTATCTCCGATCTATTAAAAGAGGTGGGCGAGCTGATTATCGATGGTGTTCCGATGCGCTCTGGTCGACCGCTGATCATGGGGCAGGCGCGCGAGATCCCTGTTGTCTGCGTTGCAGGCCATCCACCCGAGGCGCTGCGTGGCTTTCATCTATTTGGCGTTGCCGCCATTAACAGACTGCTGGGCAGAAACGCTGCATTGCCGCAGGACAGCCAGAACAACCCGCCACCAGCCGCACCAAATGCGTGACATCATTTAAGTAAGAGCGTAAAGGAGAGACCATGCCGCAACCACTTACCCTGATCCAACCTGATGACTGGCACCTTCATCTAAGAGACGGGGCAGCGCTGGCAACAACGGTCGCTCATAGTGCAAAACAGTTTGCCCGTGCGATTGTGATGCCGAATCTGAAGATACCGATCACCACCACGGAGCTCGCGATGGCCTATCGTGACCGGATCCTGGCGGCAATTCCTGACGGCCTCGCCTTTAGTCCGCTGATGACGCTTTATCTCACTGATGACACCTCAATCGAAGTGATCAAACGCGCCGGTAACAATAAACATATCGTTGCACTTAAGCTCTATCCGGCTGGCGCCACGACTCACTCAGCCTCGGGTGTTACCGATATCGAATGTACCTATTCGATCCTTGAAGAGATGATTGAGTTTGATATGCCGCTGCTTATCCATGGCGAGGTGACCGACCCCAGCATTGATGTCTTTGATCGCGAAAAGATCTTCATCGAACGGCATCTGGAACCGCTAACACGCCGTTACCCAGAGCTAAAGATTGTGCTGGAACATATCACCACCAGAGATGCCGCCGAATATGTTGAAGAGGGCGGTGAAACGTTAGCGGCGACCATCACTCCGCATCATCTGCTGCTGAATCGGAATGCGATGCTGGTGGGTGGCATCCACCCACACCACTACTGCCTGCCGGTTTTAAAACGCGAGGTACACCGCCAGGCGCTGGTTAAAGCGGCCACCAGTGGTAACCCAAAATTCTTTCTCGGCACCGACAGCGCGCCACACGACACCAGCAGCAAAGAGAGTGGCTGTGGCTGTGCCGGCATCTACTCTGCTCACGCTGCACTTGAACTCTACACAGAGATCTTTGAGGCCGCCGGGGCGCTCGACAAACTGGAGGGATTCGCCAGTTTTCACGGTGCAGATTTCTATGGACTACCGCGTAACAAAGAGAGCATCAGCCTGGTAAAACGCCCCTGGGTCTGCCCGGAAAGCTATCAATTCGGCGATGAGGGCGTGTTGCGCCCTTTCCGCGCCGGAGAGGCGCTCGACTGGACACTCTATGCCAACTTGCATCGCACTATTCAGTAATCGGCAACTCAACGGCCTCTACTGCGGCTTTTCTATTCGTGTTAACAGGCCTTAAAAATACCATGACAAATGACACCCCTCCGCCATTAGCAACGCGTTTCAGAGGCTATCTACCGGTTGTTATCGATGTAGAGACCGCGGGCTTTAATGCGCAGACCGACGCCCTGTTAGAGGTTGCTGCGGTGCTGCTTAAGGTCACCGCTGACGGCAAGCTTGCGCCCGATACCACCATCGCCCACCACATTGTGCCGTTCGAAGGGGCCAACCTGGAAGCGGCAGCGCTGGAGTTCAACGGCATTGACCCTTACCATCCGTTCCGCATGGCACTCCCGGAGAAAGAGGCGTTGCAGTTGATCTTCAAACCGATTCGCAGCGCGATCAAGGCAAATGGCTGTACTCGCGCCATCCTGGTGGGGCACAACGCTGCGTTTGATCTTAATTTTCTAAATGCGGCAGTTGAACGAAGCAGGATCAAACGCAACCCATTTCACCCATTTAGTACGCTCGATACTGTCTCACTAAGCGCCCTCGCCTATGGCCAGACAGTACTGGCGCGCGCCGCAATCGCAGCCGGTATGGAGTGGGATGGAAAGGCGGCACACTCGGCGATCTATGATGCCGAGCAGACAGCCGAGCTATTTTGCAATATCGTTAACCAGTGGGATAGCCATATCGGCATCCCGCCCCCGGCACTGCCTGATAATATAGAACCCGCTGCTTAACCAGTCCAACAGAGGATGCCAGTGAACCAGAATAACAGACTCGATGCTGAGCACGCCCTCTCTATCATTATTGCCGATGATGTCGAGCTCACTCGAACGATGATTCAGACATTACTGCAAAAAGCGGGCTATCGTGATCTCCGTCTGGCTGCCGCCCCCGAAGAGGTGCTGCAGTCGCTTGCAGCGCGTCCAGCGGATGTCGCCCTGCTCGACTGGGTGATGCCAAAGATGAACGGCCTTGAACTATGCGCCTGCATCCGCGAGCTTGACGAGCAAAGTCGTCACTACACCTCAATTGTCATGCTAACCGGCAAAGAGGGGATCGAGCATCTGGTCATGGCCTTTAATCACGGCGTGGATGACTACCTCAACAAGCCTGTCAACAGATCCGAACTCGCCGCACGTATTCATGCCGCCGGCCGTATCTCTATGTTACAGAACTCACTACTGGAGACAATGCGAGACCTTGAGGCCAGTAACCAGATTCTCAGCGAGCTGGCGGTGACCGACCCGCTAACCAGCCTCGGCAATCGTCGCTACATCACCCAGCGCTCTGAGGCGATCCTTGCTGATATAGATGCACGCGGCGGTACCCTCGCCTTTTTGATGATCGACATTGATCACTTCAAACAGATCAATGATCAATATGGCCACGCAGCGGGAGATACCATCCTCAAAAAGATCGCCAGCCGTCTGCGCAAGGCAACCCGCCCTACCGATGTGGTGGGGCGCTTTGGCGGTGAGGAGTTCTGTATTCTGATGCATTTTCAGGAAGCCAGCCACTGCACCCCCGATCGCTTCGAGCGCATTCTAGAATCGATCGCTCAAAAGCCTTTTGATATCGATGGCCAGCAGGTGCTGGTAACCGTCTCAATCGGCGTTAGCACTTATCATAAAAACGATGAGGTGTGCAGTCTGGATACCCTGTTCAGAGCCGCCGATAAAAAACTATATGAAGCAAAGGATGCAGGACGCAATCAGGTCATGTTCTAAATTTCAACGCAATAAAAAAGGCGCTGCGTTAAGCGCCGCGCCTTTCTCGACTTCAGTAGCAGATAGATTACCCCTTACCCGCAGCCTCAACCATCGTCTTTAACTCACCGCGTTGATAGAGCTCCATCACGATGTCACACCCACCGACCAGCTCACCATCGATATAGAGCTGTGGAAATGTGGGCCAGTTGGCGTAACGCGGCAGGTTTTCGCGAATCTCAGGATCAGCCAGAACATTGATGTCTGTAAACTCTGCATCGCAGGCCGCCAGCGCCTGCACGACATGACTTGAAAAACCACACTGCGGAAATTGCGGGGTTCCTTTCATGTAAAGCACAATCGGTGCGCCCTCAATCTGCTGCTTGATTCGTTCCATTATTTCCATAATTTACTCAACCTCTCGCCTACAACTGTCTCAAAGAGGCGCCATTCTAACGCCAGTTCCCCCATATAAAAACAGGACATTCAGTATTGATATCGCTTTCTCTGCACCATTTCAACCGGGCTGGCGCTATTTTCACCTCCCCTGTTACGCTACCATCATATAAAGGTACGAAAACGGCTCAACAGCCGCTTCATTAGCGCCACAAGCGGGCAGGCAACCGTTCTCGCAGTGCATTACTCAGTTATGCCAAGTAAGATATATTGCTCTCGGAATCATATAGTTAGCCATAAATTCCACTTAAAGGTATATACTAATTAGGTCGATAAACCAGAGGCAACCACAGGGAGATGTGATTGGCCTACCACTTTATAAGACAGCTAATAAAATGCGAACACCAGATAATAATAACGACAGCAATACAGCCCTGTACGAACCTCGCATCATAAAGGCATTGCGTCGCATTGGCGATATCAGCCATAACTGTACAGATTTAGATTCCATACTGCACCACTCTATGCAGGAACTCCTTTCCATCTTTTCAGCTGATCGTGCCTGGATCATTCACCCGTGTGACCCAGAGATAGAGTTCTTTGCAGTGAAATCGGAAGCTACTCACCCAGAGTGGCCGAGGGAGACCGAACAGGGAGTGCCGATCCGAACGGATGAGACGATTAAAGAACTGCTACGGAGCTGTTTGGCAACCGATACGCCGCAGCTGCTTGATCTTGTCAACTGTGACGATGTTAATCAGTCCGATCTGCTTAAGCAGTTTTCGGTACATACCCAGATCTGTATTGCCCTTAATCCCACTCAAAATCAACCATCGATACTGGGGCTGCACTTTTGCGGCAGCCGCCGTAAACTCTCTGCACTTGATATTCAGCTATTCACCGAGGTTGCCCGCCGCATTGAATCAGCAATCAGTACCATTCAGATCATCTCCAACCTGAACCACAGTGAAGACCGCTATCGCCTGCTGTTCGAAACCATGGCCCAGGGGGTTCTGGTTCAGAATAGAGCGGGAAAGGTTCTGGAGATCAATCCCACCGCTCAGGCAATTTCAGGGTTAACGGCTACTGATATTGAGGCAACGACAGTGGCGGGATTCTGGGGGGCGCCGATCCATAAAGATGGTACCCACTTCACTCCAGAAGAGCACCCAACCCGCAAAACACTACTGACGGGCGCCCCATCACAGGGCACACTGATGGGTGTTTTCCATAGCGACGAACAGCGCTATCGCTGGATCATGCTCAATACCGTACCGTTACAGCAGGGTAGAAATGAGCCCCAACAGGTGATCAGTACATTTACTGATGTCACGGCAATGCAGGAGGCAGATGAGCGCACCCGAGGAGACCACCACGCCCTGAATGCAATGGAGCGTATCAGCAACCTTACGCTCAACACTGACTCCATCGATATCATGCTGAAAAATGTACTTGCTGAGATGCTGGATATTTTTGATTGCGACCGCGCCTGGCTACTCTATCCATGCGACCCTGCAGCACCGGTATGGCATGTCCCTATCTCTCAACATCGTGGCGAATGGGCGGGGTTACCTGCTGGCATTGAAATCGGTATGAGTGAAGGGCATAGCCAGATATTGCAGGCCGCTCTCGGCTCAGATGGCGCAACAGCATTTAATCAGAAGGAGCACCCCGATTTTGGCAACGACCCTGTCATAGCAGAATATAATGTTCAGTCACAGCTTGTCGTACCGCTCTTTCCCAGGCGAGATAAACCGTGGCTACTTGGTATACATCACTGTCGCCAGCCAGTTCGCTACTCTGACAGTGAGCAGAAATTATTCGAAGCGGTGGGACGGCGTATCGCCGACTCGCTCACTACGCTTATCGCACTACGTGATCTGCGTGAGAGTGAAGCTCGCTTAAAAACGTTTATTGAGCACGCCCCTGAAGCGATCTTTATTTTCGATTGTGATAGCGGCTGCTTTGTTGATGCTAACCATCATGCTGCAACGCTCTTCAGGAAAACACGTTCTGAGTTACTCACGAGCAATTTCACCTCATTCAGCCCCGAAGTTCAGCTCAGTGGCAGCCGCTCCAGACCAGCCGTTGAAACGTTCATCAACGACGCCATCAATGGAGGAGCGCCTATCTTTGAGTGGGAGTTCATCACAGACAATGGAGAGCGGCTGCTATGTGAGGTCCATCTCATTCGGCTACCCTCACAGGAGAAACGGCTCATCCGCGCCAGCGTGACCAATATCACCTCACGCAAGCAGGCGGAAACCAGAATGCACAAGCTATCAACTGCGCTAGCACAGACGGCTGATGCAGTAATGATCACTAACAAAGAGGGAATAATAGAGTATGTTAACAGATCATTTGAGATCATCACCGGCTATCAACAGCAGGATATTATTGGCAAGACCCCTAATATTCTGAACTCAGGCAATCAGACCACCAGCTTCTACAAAACGCTCTGGGAGACTATCACGGCAGGCGAGGTATTTAGTAACGTATTTCTGAACCAGAAAAAAGATGGATCACTCTATTATGAAGAGAAATCCATCACCCCGCTCCACAACTCAGGCGGTGAGATCACACACTTTATCTCTACTGCACGAGACATCTCAGGGCATATGAAGATTCAGGAACATCTGGAATTTCTTGCCCACCATGATGTACTCACCCAGCTCCCCAACCGCATCGAATTAATTAAAGCGCTCGACCAGGTAATTGTGACTGCCGAGAAAAACGGCTCATCGCTGGCAGTGCTATTTCTCGATCTGGATAGATTTAAAGTCATTAATGAAACACTCGGACATGACATTGGTGATAGTTCACTACAGCAGGTATCAAAGCTGCTTATCAAGTGCCTGCGAGAGGATGACATTATTGCGCGCTTCGGTGGCGATGAATTTGCCATCGTTTTAAACAACATAAAAGATGCTAGCGAAGCGGGCCAGACCACACAAAGGATCCTCGATTCCTTTTCCTCGCCTCTGATGGTCGATGGCCATGAAGTCTTTTTAAGTGCCAGCATCGGAATCACCGTCTATCCTCGTGATGGTGACAACTCAAAATCACTACTTAAAAATGCAGGTACCGCTGTATATCACGCAAAAGAACATGGGCGGAATACATTTGATTTTTATCATTTCAAGATGAGCGATACTGCCGACAACCGCCTGGCACTGGAAACAAAATTAAGACGTGCGCTAGAAAACGATGAATTCCACCTGCTTTACCAGCCGCTGGTAAATATCAACAACGGCCAGCCTATTGGTGCTGAGGCGTTGATTCGCTGGCAACCAGAAGGAAGTAAACCGATCTCACCGCTGGATTTTATCCCCATCCTTGAAGAGACAGGCCTTATCGTTCCGGTGGGTGAATGGATCATTGATAATGCATGTCGGCAATTGAGCACATGGCAACAGATGGGAGCCGATGACTTCCGCATGTCGATCAACCTTTCAACCCGTCAGTTTCATGGCAACGAGCTTGAAATTTCGCTTCGACATAGCATTCAGAAATACCACCTCAACGCTACCAATATTGATCTTGAGATCACAGAAGGGCTGCTATTAGAGACAAATGAAGAGACCATTGCGTTACTTGATCGCATCAGTGAAATGGGCTTTGCCCTCTCAATCGATGATTTTGGTACCGGCTATTCATCGCTTAGTTATCTGAAACGACTACCGATCACAACACTTAAGATTGACCGCACCTTTGTGCATGATATGCAGACTGTGCAAGATAGCACCACTCTGGTAGAGGCGATCGTTTCAATGGCAAAAAGTCTACGCATGGGGATTATTGTTGAAGGGGTGGAAACTGCACAGCAGTTAGCCCTGCTAAGTGAAATGGGGTGTGAGGTTGCACAGGGGTACTATTTCAGCAAACCGGTTGAAGTCGAGGACTTTTCTCAACTACTGATTAAAAAGGGGGTGGTCGAATAGCGCTAAACAGCACTACTTCATCAGCCGTAAGGCACCCCCATGAGGTCGATCTTCTACTGCTTGACCATCTCCTTCCAGTCGGAATGGAAAAATTCCCCACGCGGCCTGTCGGTTCGCTCATAGGTGTGTGCGCCAAAATAGTCGCGCTGCGCCTGTAATAAATTAGCCGGTAATTTTTCACTACGAAAGCCATCATAAAAAGATAGCGCTGACGACATTGCCGGTACGGGTACGCCCGCCTGAACGGCGGTCACAAGCGTTTGCCGCCAGCCATCCTGCGCCCTGACAATTGCGCTCCTGAAATAATGATCTAACAACAGGTTCTCCAGTGCCGGGTTGTTGTCGTAGGCTGTTTTAATCTCTCCCAGAAACTGGCTGCGTATAATACAGCCACCACGCCACATCAGCGCAATATCGCCATAAGAGAGCCGCCAGCCATACTGGTCAGCCGCCTCTCGCATCAACATAAAACCCTGAGCATAAGAGATAATCTTTGAGGCAAACAGCGCATCGCGCACTGCATTGATAAAGGCTGTTTTATCAATGCCAGCACAGCGCACCGGCGGTGAAAAGAGCTGTGATGCCTCAACACGTACCTCTTTCAGGGACGACAGGTAACGCGCAAAAACCGCCTCACCAATCAGTGTTAATGGTACACCCATCTCCAGCGCGTTGATGCCGGTCCACTTGCCTGTACCCTTCTGTCCGGCGGTATCCAGAATCTTGTTGCCCAGCCACTCTCCATTTTCCTTCACCTTCAGGATATCCGCAGTGATCTCTATCAGATACGAGCTCAGGTCACCGCGATTCCACTCACTGAAAATATCAGCCAGCTCATCGCTATCCAGCTTAAGGGTATCCCGTAAAATGTGAAACGCTTCGCAGATCAACTGCATATCACCATATTCAATGCCATTATGGACCATCTTCACATAGTGTCCAGCCCCCCCTTCACCGACCCACTGACAACAGACATCCCCTTCTACCTTTGCCGCAATCGCCTGAAAAATATCTTTTACCAGTTCCCACGCTTTTTTATTCCCACCCGGCATAATAGATGGCCCCAGACGTGCTCCCTCCTCACCACCCGAAACACCCACCCCCAGAAACAGAATGCCCTGCGCTTCACAACTTTTCGTTCTTCGCTCCGTATCAGAAAAGAGCGAGTTACCACCATCAATAATTACATCCCCTTCATCAAGGTGCGGTATAAGCTGCTCAATGAGGTCATCAACAACCTGACCCGCCTTTACCATCAACATCACTTTCCGTGGAGATGCGAGGCTGTCACAAAGTGCCTTGATCCCATCTGCACCAGTAATTGACTTCTCTTTGGCTTCACCGGCAAGAAAGTCACAGGTTTTCTGGGCGGACCGGTTATAGACGGAAACTTTAAAACCGTGATCCGCCATATTTAAAACAAGGTTCTGACCCATGACTGCCAGACCGATGAGACCGATATCTGCTTTTTCCATTGAACCTTCCTTACCTGAGATTAATGAGACCACCGCTATAACCACTGAAGGGAACAACAATCTATGTAGCCTAGTTTACACCATACGCCTTGAATGGAGTCGAGACCAGAAGTAGAAACAGGTCAGACTACCTTCGTCAGCCGCTCTTTTCAGCTTGCGTGAAATTTGAAAAAAGCGATTCGAAGTCAGCTGTTTACCCTATAGATATTAGTGTTTCTGCCGATGCACATATACGCCTTTTACGAACAATCAACAGGCCGTTATCGATGCAGCTTTCCCATATTCATAGTCTACGCGGTATTGCGATTATCTTTATTGTTTTTGGACACGCACTCTTTTTTCAATTTGACTGGGATAATAATACCGAAACCTTAAACACTTTAAAGGATATCCTGACCAATGGCACCATTATGTTTGTATTTGTTGCAGGCTATCTTTTTCAGTATAAACTGGAGAAGTTTCACTGGGGGAAGTATATAAAAAATAAATTCTATCACGTCATCTCTCCATACATAATTGTCTCCCTGCCCGCCATTATTTACGCCTTCTGGTTTAGCAATCCATCACAGCCCTTCCCTCAAATAGCCGAATGGAACACCTCGATGCAGGTACTCTGGTATTACATGGTTGGCGGCGCCCACGTTAACTACTCGCTCTGGTTTATCCCCATGATCGTGCTGTTCTTTATTGGCGCACCACTTTTCGCCTGGATTTCACGCAACCCAGTCTCATACCTCACTTTAATTCCGCTCTACATGCTCTCTTTTGCCATTCATCGTGAACCCTTTCCAAACCTGGATATTCTGCGAAATGCGCTATTTTTTCTTCCCATTTACATGACAGGTATGCTGGCCTGCCAATACAGGGCCACATTTGACCCCCTGTTAACAAGATACCTGGGAATAGTCTTCGCGCTCTTTGCGGGGATCTTAATCATACAGATCGGGATAAACAGTTACCACGGCGTCTATCACACAACAGTGCCGTTTATATTTCCACGCGGCTACATTGACTGGCTGTTACTACAAAAGATAATTCTGTGTTTCTTAATCATGGGGCTGTTTATGAAATACCCCAACCTCTCCAACCGAACCTTAAATTATCTCGCCAGCATCAGCTTTACTATTTTCTTTTTCCATGTCTATTTTTATTTCTCATTTAATGTCTTGCTTGGCTATCAGACGTTTGAAGGCACTCTGGGAAACTGGTTTCTACGGGGGAGTGCGAGCCTCTTTCTATGTGTGCTCACCGCCTGGGCTGGAAAAAAAATACTGGGAAAACATAGTCGTGCTGTCATCGGTTATTGATATCAACGATGACTAAAACTTGACACATGGGCTTTACCGCGATTTCTCAGCTGCAGGGCTTGCTATATCGTGCTGACCATACTAGGTTATTCACTTCCTGATGTGTTCAGCAATCTCTGGGGAGGGGTGCGATGCGCCATCTAACTAAAACTGCTATGAGGGGGAGAGGGATATGAAGCGGCGTCAGATCCAACGGGGTAAACGGTCAAAATTACTGGCATTAACATTCATCAGCGCCACCGCGCTGTTGCTCGGTGCCGGCAGTGCATTTGCTAACAGCCAGGAACCAGACGAAAGTGAATACATGACAGCCACCTTTGATGACCTGGTGACTTATACTCGTCCCGACGATGTGCCTCAGACAGATAATAATGCCACCACACCCGAGCGCGTTGAACTGGGCAAACACCTCTTTTTTGATCCACGTCTGTCAGGTTCCAACTTCATTAGCTGCGCCACCTGCCACAACCCCGCACTCGGCTGGTCTGATGGCCAGCCCACGGCGATCGGTCACGGCATGCAGGTGCTAGGACGGGCCACCCCAACCATCATCAACACCGCCTATCAGAAGTTTCAGTTCTGGGATGGGCGCGCAACCACGCTAGAGGAGCAGGCACTGGGGCCGATTGTGGCCGCTGGTGAGATGAACCAACCACTGGATGAGCTGGTTGCCGAGCTTAAGGCGATTCCTGGGTACGTTAAGATGTTCAATGCCGCCTACCCTGAAGAGGGTATTTCAGCATCTTCGATTGGCAAGGCGATCGCTTCATTTGAACGCACCGTCGTCTCCAGTGAATCTGATTTTGACCGCTGGTTAAAGGGTGACACAAAGGCACTCACCAAAGAAGAAGCCTGGGGCTTCGTAGTATTTGAAGGCAAAGGCAACTGCGACGCCTGCCATAGTGGTTTCAACTTCTCGGATGACAAGTTTCATAATATCGGCCTGAAAGGCGTTACCAATGAAGGGCGCTACGCCATCGAACCAAAAGAGGCACTCAAAGGTGCATTCAAAACCCCCACCCTGCGGGATATCGCCCTCACTGCACCATATATGCACAACGGCGCTTATAATACGCTGGAGGAAGTGGTCGAACATTACGACACCGGTGGCTTTAAAAATGCTGGCACAATCAGCACGGACCTGAAGTCTTCGCTAGAGTTAACTGACCGCGATAAAAAAGCTCTGGTCGCGTTTATGAGGGCGCTTACCGGAGACCCGGTAGAAATCACAATACCGCGATTACCGGCGCAGTGATTCGGCAGTTGTGATACAGCCTCAGCCTGGATGAGTTGATTGCAACGCTTTTCTACAACCCTTCACTATTTCTGTTATAGGGAGTTTGTTAGAATGGCCTCTCTCAATCACATTCAGGCTGGGTACAACTATGTATAAAGTAGCCAACAGCGCCATACATGGCAAAGGGCTTTTCGCTACCACTCGCATCAAAAAAGGGACGTTGATCGGGAACGTTAAAGGAAAGAAAACCAAACGCAACGGTGATTATGTTTTGTGGATTAGCGACAAGCAGGGCTTTCTGGTTCAGAACGAGATGAAATATATCAATCACTCATCAAAGCCAAATGCAGCTTATTACGATGATCTGACAGTGGTTGCGCTGAAAAACATCAAAGCAGGCGAAGAGATTACTCACCACTACCAGATGGACCTCGATGAATAGCGGGTAGACTTTACGCTGCTGCAGTTACTTTACGCTCCCCCAGCCGCCACCGCCCGGCGTCTTGATGACCAGTCGATCGCCGGGCTGTGCGTTGATAGCGCACTTCGGTGCAACCACCTCATTACCAAAATAGTTCTGACCCGGGCTTGCCGCCTCACCACCTGCAAGCCCCCACGGCGCGTGACGACGGCGCTCTGTCAGCAGTGTCACGGTGGTATCCGCGAGAAACTCATATTCGCGGATGATGCCATCACCCCCGCCATGCAGCCCCACCCCGCCGGATTCATCACGGAGTGCATAACGCCTTAAACGTAGCGGATAATGCATCTCCAGACTTTCGATCGGAGTGTTGCGGGTGTTGGTCATATGAGTCTGTACCGCACTAAGGCCATTTTCACTCGAACCTGCGCCCATGCCTCCCCCGATAGTCTCGTAGTAATCCCACGCGATCTGCTCTCCCCTACATGTAACGTAGCCACCCATCGCAACATTGTTCATACTACCGTGACTGGCTGCTGGGATCTTATCGGGAATCGCCTGCGCCAACGCTCCCATCACCACATCAACAGTGCGTGTGCTGGTTTCCACATTCCCCGCTGCCACTGCCGCTGGGCGTGAGGCATTTAACAGCGCCCCCGCCGGGATCGATAAAGTGATCGGGCGAAAACTACCGGCACAGGCCGGGGTGTGCGCCGGCATCAAACAGCGAAAAACATAAAATACAGCAGCGGCGGCCACTGACAACGGGCAGTTGATATTGCCCGCAACCTGTTTTGCGGTGCCGCTAAAGTCGAGATGCATCTTCCCTTGCGCTGCATGTAGCGATAGCGCTATGCGGATATCTTTCTGCCCCATGCCGTCATCATCCATAAGGTCATGAAAGCGATAACAACCATCCGGAATCTGACGAAGCGTGCTGAGCGCAAGACGCTCGGCATAGTCATTTAGCGCCACCAGCGCTGCTCGGTAAGGCGCTACGCCCATCAATTCAACCAACGCCTCAAGTCGCGCCACCCCGCAGCGGTTAGCACTGAGCTGTGCCGAATAATCACCATACGATTGAAAGTGGTTGCGACTCTGCCGGGTGATCGCTGATAACATCGCCTCATCCACCACCCCGGCACGTACGATAAAGGTCGGCGGGATCACCACCCCCTCCTCTTCGAGTGATGTTGAGATCGGCATTGAACCCGGTGTCGTCGCACCAATATCGGCATGGTGCGCGCGATTGGTGACAAAGCCAACTAGCTCGCCGCCGATAAAGAGCGGTGCGATTAGCGTCACATCAGGCAGGTGAGTACCACCAAGATAGGGATCATTCACCACGACCATATCGCCAGGCTGCCACTGAAGTGTGCTCACAATAGTGGACATCGCATAGGCCATGCTGCCAAGGTGCACCGGAATATGGGCTGCCTGCGCACACAACTCACCCGCGTGATCAAATATCGCGCAGGAGAAGTCGAGCCGATCTTTGATATTGGGTGAAAGTGCAGTGGATTGCAGCACGGCCCCCATCTCCTCACAGATGGCATTGATGCGACTGGCAAAGATCGTCAACGAAATGGAATCCATACCGACCATCTTATCAGAGCAGACAGACGGCGCGAATCCGATTGCTTTATAAGCCATTTAGCGCTAGCGTTGAGATGCCAGATCGATAACAGAAGGAGACTGACATGGCCCACACACTGCCCGAACTGCCCTATGCGATAACTGCGCTTGAGCCTCATATTTCAGCCGAGACACTTGAGTACCACCACGGCAAACATCACCAGACATATGTCACCAACCTCAATAACCTGATTAAGGGAACGGCATTTGAAACGAAGTCGCTGGAAGAGATTATCATGTCGTCCAGTGGTGGCATGTTTAATAACGCGGCGCAGATATGGAACCACACCTTCTACTGGAACTGTCTCAGCCCCAGTGGTGGTGGCCAGCCAGACGGTGAGCTACTGGATGCGATCAACCAGGCCTTTGGCTCCTTTGATGAGTTCAAGGCAGCGTTTAGTCAGACCGCCATCACCACCTTTGGCTCAGGCTGGGGCTGGCTGGTCAAGAACAGTGACGGCTCGCTGGCTCTCGTCAGCACCAGCAATGCGGCCACGCCAATGACCTCGGGGCAGACGGCGCTGCTCACCTGCGATGTCTGGGAACACGCCTACTACATCGACTATCGCAATGCGCGACCTGGCTATGTTGAGGCGTTCTGGAAACTGGTCAACTGGGACTTTGTGGCGCAGAATTTCAAGTCATAGCCTGGATATGGACCGGGGCAACGCAGCGCCCTCTATGTCGCATTAAACTACACCCCCCTGTTGCAACGCGCTGCGAAACAGGGGTGGCGTTGCCTCGTTAAATATCGGGCTCGTTCTCTTTTACCAGCTCGTGTTGCAGCTCGTTTTCCATGTCGATACCCCCCCCCGCATCAGGAACGACCACCACCCCTTCATCCTGCTGTTCATAGAGATTTCTTAGCCCACCCTCCAGGATTCTCGCATTAAGCCCCTGCTGAGCCATTAGGAATGCCGCAATCGTACTGCGCTTACCCACATCACAGCAGACGATGTACTCTTTGCTTTTATCGAGGATGGATGCCGCTTTCCATAAAGTGGCCAGTGGTAAATTGATGCTTCCACGGAGGCTCATCTTCTCAAAGGCGGAGTGTATCCGCACATCCAGTAGCACTGCCCCTTCATCCTGCATCATCAACATCTGTTCATAAGAGACTCGCTTGATGTAGGGGGTCACGAGTAACGTCATAAATTCATATTTAGGGATACGCACCAGCGCCCCATCTTCCAGCATTGAAACGGTGCTGCTATGTGGCATATCGCCAATCAAAGCCCCTTCGCCAAAACCACGACCGATGCCAAGTTCAGCCAGGCGGCTCTTTTTATCTGTCCCCTTTATCGTCCGGGTCACCACGCAGCTGCCCTTGGTAATCACATAATAATACTCACCCTCATCACCCTCATTAACCACGATGTGACCTGCCTCAACATAGATCTCTTCGAGGCGGCGCGTCAGCACCTGCACATGGGGGCTGGGCAGACGAAAAAAGAGTGGCGAATTCAGCACCCATTCAATTCGGGCTGCGCGTGAACGACTCTCCTTGCTACCCTCCTCTATCTGCGATCGTCTCACCGAGACCATCGGGGTTGTCTTTGTCATCTCATAAAGCAGCTCTGTCGCCACCAGCATCAGAGTGACGCTACTTCTCGCAAGCGCCGTCACTTCACGTGGCCTACTCTCAGCCACCGGCTGTAGTGCCTCATTACTACCGGCCTTTATCGTAATAGCAGGGTGCCCTTCGGCAATCAAAGCAATCTGCCCAGAGAGCAGAAAAACGCTCTTGCCATCCATATCGCCCTGGTTGAAGATGCGTCGCCCGGGGGGCAAGCGCTCCACCGATGACTTGCTCGCGATCGTTGCAAGCATTTCAGCAGTAAAACCATTAAATGGCTCAAAAACACTGAGATCTACAGATTCGGGAATCCGCTGCTGATGCTTTTTTGGGGGGGTACTCAGGGGCTCTACGACTGCCTCACCGCTCACATTGCTCACCATTGATCAAAATTCCATCCAGATTGAGTTTCACCCCAAAGCAACCAATATTAACCCAGTATTATCAATTGGTTACAAGAAGAAGCCTTTTCGGGGTGGTTGATAAATGGCAACCACTGCCAATATTGCGAGCGCTACCAGGCCACACTCACAAGATTTCCCTTCAGTCATACATCGGCTATTTGACGCTAAAATTGAAGCCTTTGGCCATTTTTCAACGATATTGGCCACGACAAAAACAGGGCAATTTACCGTATCCGAAACAGCAAAATCCGTTATAATTTCCCGTTTGCTGTAGCAGCGGCGGCCCGTAAACTGGCTGCCTTTTTGTTTTATGGAACGCGAAGAACTCGATCATGCCCGACTCAATAATGCCCACTTATGCACGTCTGCCTGTCACCTTTAAAAAGGGCGCCGGCGCCTGGTTATGGGACACCGATGGTAAACGCTATCTGGATGCCCTTAGCGGCATCGGCGTATGCGGCCTGGGGCACGCCCACCCGGCCGTTGCTACGGCCCTGGCGCATCAGAGCGGCACGCTAATCCACACCAGCAACCTCTACCATATTCCACAGCAGCAGCAGCTGGCAGATGAACTGATGCGCCTTTCGGGGATGGAACAGGCCTTTTTCACCAACTCCGGGGCCGAGGCGTGCGAAGCCGCGATTAAGGTCGCGCGCCGCTACGGACATAATAGAGGGATCACCACTCCCACAATCGTCGTTACAGAAGGTAGCTTTCACGGGCGCACACTGGCCACCCTGAGCGCCACTGGCAGCCGTAAAGTCCAGGCCGGTTTCGAGCCGCTGGTACAGGGGTTTGTGCGCGCAAAATTCAACGATATTGAAGAGCTACGTGAGATCGCGAAAAATAGCAGTGACACCGTCGCAATACTGATCGAACCCATTCAGGGCGAAGGTGGCATCAATATTCCAGATAAAGAGTACCTCTCTGCCGTACGCGAACTCTGCGACGAGTATGGCTGGTTAATGATGCTGGATGAGGTTCAGACCGGCATCTGCCGCACCGGAAAATGGTTTGCCTGGCAACACAGCAACATCAAGCCAGATGTCGCGACCCTGGCAAAAGGGCTCGGCAACGGCTTTCCGATCGGCGCATGCCTGGTTCAGGGGGCGGCCGCAAATGTATTACAACCGGGTAGCCACGGCTCCACCTTTGGTGGCAATCCACTCGCCTGTAGCGTCGCATTAACCGTGCTTGAAACAATGGAAAAAGAGCAGCTTGCCCAACATGCGGCAGAGCTAGGCAGGCGCATTTGCGAGAAGCTAAAACAGGCATTTGCTGATGAAGCTGGCGTGGTCGAGGTTCGCGGCAGAGGACTGATGATCGGCGTTGAACTTGATCGTCCATGTGGCACTCTATTAGCAGATGCACTTGCCGCCGAACTGCTCATCAGCATTCAGGCCGACAAGGTCATTCGGCTCCTCCCCCCGCTGATCATCAGCGATGAAGAAGCCGATGAGATCGTGGCGCGGCTGGTGACGATCACCACCTCATTTCTGGCATCTGAGAAAGCGTCATGACCCGCCATTTTCTAACCCTGAATGACCTAACACCGGCTGAACTCGAAACATTGCTGCTACGCGCGATCGAACTAAAACGGATGCGCACTGAGGGTGAGCACTACGAACCGTTCCGTGGCAAAGTGCTCGGAATGATGTTTGAGAAATCATCAACCCGTACCCGCGTCTCCTTTGAGGCCGGCATGGCTCATTTTGGTGGCGATGCGATCTTTCTGTCGCCACGTGATACCCAGTTTGGTCGTGGTGAGCCGATTGAAGACACCGCCCGTGTGCTCTCCAGCATGGTCGATATTATTATGATCCGCACCTACGCCCATGAGACCATCGAGACCTTTGCAGCACACTCAGCCGTACCGGTGATCAACGCCTTAACTGATATGTATCACCCCTGTCAGCTGCTAGCTGACATGCAGACCTGGTATGAACAGCGTGGCACTATTCGCGACAGGAAGGTCGCCTGGATCGGTGACGGTAACAACATGTGTCACTCCTACATCAATGCTGCGCGCCAGTTTGGCTTTAATCTGCATATCGCAGCGCCTGAAGGCTATGAGCCAGATTCCAACCTGCTCGCGTCAAACAAGGGGTGCGTCACCCTCACTGATGATCCATTCGCTGCCGCCGACGGGGCCGACTTAATCGTCACTGATGTCTGGGCCAGCATGGGGCAGGAGGAGGAGAGCAATGAGCGAGCACTCGCCTTTGAGGCTTATCAGGTCAACCGAGAATTAATGGCAGCGGCACATAGCGACGCGCTATTCATGCACTGCCTGCCCGCGCACCGCGGTGAAGAGGTGAGCGCAGATGTTATTGATGGCCCTCAAAGTGTGGTCTGGGATGAGGCAGAAAATCGACTGCATGCACAAAAAGCACTGCTCGAATTTTTACTTAGATGACAGGCGCTAAACGATGACTGCGCTGCTCGATATCAAAAATATTGAATGCCATTATCAAGGGCAAACCGTCATTCGCAAGCTCTCCTTTCATATCAACTCCGGAGACATCGCCTGCCTGCTTGGCCCCAGCGGCTGCGGTAAAACAACGGCGCTGCGCGCAATCGCGGGTTTTGAGCCGATCCATAGTGGCAGCATTTTGCTGCGTAACCAGCCAGTATCAACGCCTCAGCAGATGCTGGCTCCAGAGCGGCGCAAGCTGGGCATGGTGTTTCAGGACTATGCGCTTTTTCCCCACCTGAGTGTTTATAACAACATCACCTTTGGCCTGCGCCAAATGGGTAAAAATGAGAAACAGCAGCGTGCCGATGAACTGCTGGCACTCGTAAACCTGGAGGGCTTTGGTAAGCGCTATCCTCACGAGCTCTCTGGCGGCCAGCAGCAACGCATCGCGCTGGCGCGCGCCATTGCAAACAAACCCGACCTGCTCCTGCTTGATGAGCCCTTCTCCAATCTGGACATCGACCTGCGCGAGAAGCTTGCCCATAAGGTTCGTGATATCCTGAAGAGCCAGAAGATCACCGCATTACTGGTCACCCACGATCAACAAGAGGCCTTTGCGCTAGGAGACATGGTCGGTGTTATGAATGAAGGTCGCATCCTCCAGTGGGACACCCCTTTTAATCTCTACCATGAACCGACCAACCACTTTGTCGCCAATTTCATCGGGCAGGGCGTTTTCCTGAAGGGGACCTTACTGGCACCCAATCTGGTTGAAACAGATATCGGGAAGATCCAGGGGGATCGCGCCTACCCCTGGCCAATCAATTCAAATATAGAGGTCTTGATTCGCCCAGATGATATCGTTGCCGAAAGCGAGAGCAGCCTGCGCGCCGAGGTGGTCGATAAAGCCTTTAAGGGAGCGGAGATCATGTACACGCTCAAGCTACCCAACGGCAGCCGCGTACTCTCACTTTTCCCCAGCCACCTGCACCACGCCGTAGGTGATGAGGTAGGCATTCGCATTGCGGCTGACCACCTGGTCGCCTTTCCGGTAGAACCATAAGAGAAGAGAGCCGCTGAAGAGCAACTTGCCATCCTCTAAACCTCGGTTACTTAACGTCCGGTCACTAACAAAAAAGCGGTGAACCGATAGTCCACCGCTTTTTTTGATTCACGACCTGAATCAGCCTGTTGCGGGCTGAAACACTACAATTTTTTTCAGGGCAGTTGTGCGGATAAGTAATGAGAAACAGCTACAATCTCTTTATCTGACAGCTTTTTCGCAATATCAGCCATCATCCCGGCAGGATCATTTGCTCGAGCATTGCTCTTGAAATCCTTTAGCTGCTTAATGAGATAGTCACGATGCTGACCACCAATACGTGGAAAAACAGCAATATTTGGTGATTTCCCCATACCTCGATCACCATGACAGTTTACACAACCATAAACACCCGATTTTGGATTACCGTTATAGAACAGTTTCTTGCCTTTGGCTGCCAGTTTTTTATCAACCGGGGCAATAGGCTTTTTCGCCATTGGCTGCTTTTCAAAAAAGGCGCCAATATCTTTGGCGTCCTGTAGTGACGCTACCATCGCAGCCATGCCAGCCATTGTATCGTTATTTGCACGATGCCCTTTCTGGAAGTCCCTGATCTGCTTAACAATATACATCTCATATTGCCCCGCAAGACGAGGAAAAGTTGCATCAGGACTATTTCCATCAAAACCATGACAACCGCCACACAGCCCCGCCTGCATTTCACCAGCAACAGGATCACCTGGCTTACCAGCGTGCGCCCCACTGACTAGCAGTAATGACGCTAGCCCCCCCAAAAGTGCTATCAAAACGCGTGATTTCTTGATCATAAAATGGACCCTTTTATTTTTATATTGTGCTCCCCAAACACCATATGACATGGATGCACATGAACTCGTTTACACTATCAATCTCTCTGCGCTACGTCAATCCGCTTGATTCAAATTATCATTAATTAGCACGCACCTTTCAGCTTCAGTGATTTTTATCTCCAGCAGATGGCCACAATCGGGCCAATAGTGAACGCTGCGACTTGAACCCCTCACTAAAATCGCTAACTTTCTCCTCCAGCACACAGAGCCGCTGCTCCACATCCACCAGTTTCTGACTCACTTTTGACTCCTGACGAGGCAGCACAGGGCTCTCTGTTTGCACGGCAGTGATCTCCCCCTGCAACTCACTAGTCACCACTTTTACGATGTTCGCATCAAATTGATGTATCTCCTCAAGGTAGCCAAACAGCATCAAACGATCACACAGCGTATTGATCTTGCGAGGTACACCTGAAGTATAAGAGTAGATCTCACTATAAGCTGCCTCATCAAATAGCGGGTCGCCCTCCCAGCCCACCGAGGTCAGACGATGCTCGATATACCCTTTAACCTCGTCACTCTCCAGCGCCTTAAGATAATGCGATGCGATGATCCGCTGACGCAACTGTTCCAGCCCGTCCGCCTGCAGGGTCTTGATGAACTCTTGCTGTCCAAGTAAAAATATTTGCAGTAATGCGGTGCCGCCAATCTGAAAGTTTGACAACATTCGCAGCTCTTCCAGCGACTTTATCGGAATGTTCTGCACCTCATCAACCACAAGAAGAACCCGCTTCCCTTCGCGAGACTTCTCCACCAAAAAAGCCTCCAATTGTGTCAACAGCCTCGCTTTTGAGGCGCTATTATCTGGCAGACCAAATGAGGTGGCGACCAGGCGCAATAGATCGTCGGCCTCCAGCTGCGTGGTAACCAGTTTTGCAGCGATGATGCCGTCATCTTCAAGCTGATCAAAAAGCGCCTGCACCATGGTCGTTTTACCCGTGCCGATCCCCCCCAGAATAACGATAAACCCCTCTCCCTGAGTGATACCGTAACGAAGATAAGACATCGCGCGCTTGTGACCACGACTATTATAAAAAAACCGGGCATCTGGACTAAGCTGAAAAGGCCTGGCGTGCAGGTGATAGAATGACTCGTACATAGCTCCCTCATAACATAAACGCGTAGTGATGCAACCAGCCGAGAAAAACCAGCCATCAAAACTAGCGCCTATTCTATGGGAAAACCAGAAAAAAAGCCCCAACCAATGGCTGAGGCTTGATTGAAATACTTTGTGGTGGATTTAGATGGTCTTACTCGCAACCACCGAGAAATCACTCTCAACACCATATTGATCATAGGCCGTTACCGCAAAGTAGTAGGTGCCAGGTGACAGATCCTCAACTACTAACTCCATCTGGTAAGGGTCATTAATATCCTCATATAGCGACAGATCGCTGGTGCTAGCACTCGTTCCCATATAGACCTTGTAACCCCCAATCTCACTCATTGACAGCGCTGAGTTATCGACACGTGTCGAAGGGGCCACCCAGGATAAAGTTGCGGTGCCATCACGCTCCTCAGCACCAATACCCACTGGTGAGCCGTCACCTTCACCACCAGTACCACCTCCACAGCCTGCCAATACAAAAAGCAGCACCAGAAACAAACCACTGCGAGCCTTTACCTTCATCCCGGGAATTATGTTTTCTGATATGTTCATTATCTGCATTCCTGTGTCAACCAATATCGCTCTGACACATTTAACGGCACCGGGATATTTATCTACGCGATGCTGGTCACAGTTAGAAAACTATCGTCGAACATAGAAAGAACTATGTGATACCCATCACGATAATCGCGACCACAAAAAAACAGACATAATTAAGGCATATTAAGCGGTCGCTACTTTCGGGTTTATCCACCCTATCAACTAAGAGGGTAAAACCAGAAGGTTTACTTAAACTATAGGATATTTAAAGGGAATAAGACTTCCCGCTGGCACAACATAGCTGCTAACAAGGATGACTAAAGGACTATCTTTAGCATCTTATTAACAACCTCTTTAGTTACCCCACTATGCACAGGCAGCGTCAATATTCTTTGAGAAAATGCTGCTGCATTCGGGGCTTCATCAGAGTGATCAAATACGGCAACCATATCTCTAACCTTCGGCAATATTGCGGGGTACATTCTGGAAGCGCCTATCCCTTCTCGATTAAGCTTGTCACACAATTCATCACGCACCGCCGGGCTTTTTGCCAACAACGGATAACGAAGCAGTCTCGGCTGCCTCTCCTTGCAACTGACCGCCGCAAGATCCATCACTTTCTTACACTCAGAAGCTGCGATTCCTGCCATTAGAAGCTCCTGAATTTCCTCTCCACGCGACCAGTAACGCTCAATATTCTGGGCAAGCAACCCCATCTCAAATTCACCCATCTTCTCTATCTTTTGCAGGGGTTTATACACGGTAGCGCCAAGCTGAATAAACGGCACACTATTGGGCAGCCAGTAGAGGCGAGGAGAGATCAGGCGATTATAGAGGGCTATTTTTAACCTGCGTAACCACGGCCGGGAGTCGCTACGCGCTGCCTCATGGTGAATATGGGCAATCCGATCACTCAGCGCCCCATGCTCCACCACCACTGCCCCCCCCCCGAGCACACTAACGGGCTTGCCACGCCCAAAACTGTAGATCTTAAGGTCGCTCTGCAGGACCTCCATTGAGGTTTTCTCAGGAAAAGCCTGTGCGCTATCTTCAATCAGGTAAATTTCGCGCCCACTTAACAGCGCTTTTATCTCCCCTATGCGCTCCGGTATACCGAACAGGCTCACCGCAATAATGGCGCAGGTGCGTGGCGTCAGTTTTTTTGAGATCTCATCCAGTGCCATCCACGGGCGATCAACAGCAAAATCAACAAGAACAGGCCTGGCTCCTGCCCAGAGAACGGCACTCACCAGTTCAGGGCATGCGTAGGCCGGAAGCAGCACTTCAGGATCCTTTAAGCCAGTTTGCTGAACAGTCGCCAGCACAGCAGTGGCCAGTGAAGCCGCACCAGAGTTAAAAAAATAGCAATCCGATGCGAAATATCCAGCGACTCCCTGCGGAGAAGCCGCTTGAGAACGGCAACCGATCTGATGACCGACAGGTGGCAGTTGATAAAACATTAGCGCTTCGACGGTGTCCAGGTCGTCATCCGCTCACCGCGTAAAAACATAACAGTTGCCGACGCAATGGCGAGATTCACCTGAACGAAAAAATAAGGGATCTTAATCAACGTATGTGAGCGCAAATCTTGCGAGAGATAACCCACCACCACCAGCGCATAAAACCCGAGCTGCGCCACCAGTACAGCAGCATACAGCCAGTGTTGAGCACTTAAGAGAGCAGAGGTAAAAAGCAGTAACGCCATAAACCACGGCACTGCCCATCGCAAAATTTTATGGCTCCACACCTGAAATGAAAACAGCCCCATTTTTAGTGGATTCAGCACCTCGAGATGGCGCGAAATAGCAGTCATACCACGAATGATGGTTCGTAGCTTCCGTCGATATTCTAGAGCAGGAGATTTTACATCACTATAGATCCCAACCACATCGGGCACAGAGATCGCTACCAGCCCCCGCTTTGCACAGTTCAGTGCAGTATTGAAGTCACTTGGGGAGGCGATATCCCACTCATCACAGATCTCTTTTCTGGCCGCAAAAAAAGAACCGCTCAACCCCACCAGGCCAGCTCGCTGCGACTCCAGTCGCCGCAGCCACATCTCATATTTAACATACGCCCCCTCTCCCGCAATGGTACCGTCCTGACTGACAAAACGGTCTTCGCTCGAAACGGCCCCAACAGAAGGGTCGTTAAAGTGGCGTACCAGTTTATTCAATGCATCAGGCTCAATCTGTGTGGCCACATCCGAAAAGACCAGAATATCGCCTTTAGCCTCTCGGATTGCACATAACTGCGCATACTCCTTGCCTTTCCGTTCATCAGCACGAACCAGGCGAACACCACGCTGGCTATAAGAGGCTACAATCTCATCTGTTTTATCTGTAGAGCAATCGGATGCAATAATGATCTCAAGCAGTTCACCTGGATAGGCTATTGCAAGAGTATTTTCTAGCTTCTCTCGAATCCTCGCCTCTTCATTATGCGCCGTAACAATTAGACTAACTATTGGCCGAGCATCCACTAACGTATCACCCCCCTGACTATTACGCCGCGGCGTGATCATTAAGAGAAAAGGGTAGATAAAGTAGCTAAAACTGCAAAAAAAAGCTGATAAGAAAAAAAGTATTTTCATAGATTTACTATCACCAACATCTCTATTTTCCAAATAAACATATCATGCAAACCACAACAAACTAAGGAGCCGCCAGGTAACACTACTAGCAGTACTTTTAACTTAAAGAACCTCTGACTTAATTGTCACGACGAGGTGTTAAGCGGCAAAGTTATCGCTTAACTCAACGGTTTATCTCGTGTCGAGATTGCCACCGTTATTTTTTTAAATAACGGTGAGGAAAAATAACCTTCAAAAGAGCAACGGGTAGCATCTGTTTGAGTCGCTTACGTAACCCATCTGGGACCATTCCAATAGCACTATCTAACAGGCGTAAATATCGACCACGGTACCCACTGGTTTTTAGCTTTTTATCATAACCCAGATCATGAGCAGATAGTTCTAGCTCAAAAAAATCGCCTATTTTCCTGGCAGTCGTATCAGCAGCGTTCGCATAATCTGCATAGTCGACCGTCACATGGGGAATATCAAACTGCTCTACTGCACTCTGTGCCGCCTCCATATGATGTATAATTCGCTGAAGTGCGGCCTCTTTATCATCCTTATTTAGCTCAAGCCACTTCAGACGAAGAAAGCTCTGATAAATCTCCTCAGGATCACGCTTCAATAACAGGACCCTCGCATTATGCGGCTCCAGTAATGGCCACCAGTAACCAATCGTGTATGACAGGCAGGGGTCTTTCCATAACCACGGGGCGTTCCCATTAAAATCTTCAATCAATTTCCTGTGATGGTCAGCATGCGGTAGCGTTGAGATTTTATCTGCCTGCTGTTGAGTGATGGCCGGATACATCCATGTATTGTTGAACTCAAAACCGGCAGCATTGAGGATTTCACGGTTACACTGCTTTAAAGCTTCAGCCTCCCAGAAACCATGGGGATTAAATTCATTGGCAGGTTGTAGCTGGTCTACCTCATTTTCAGTTACAAAATAGCCACTATTCTTAAAAAACATGGCAGTCATGCTAGTGCCTGAACGCGGCGGCCCAACAATGATGGCGTTCCGCCTCATTCGCCTTCTGCACCCTGGTTCAGATCCGGCTTGCGATATAAATGAATAAAACGATCTGTCTTCCTCATGATCCCTTTCTTCCAGATATCCAGCTGATAATTGTCATTCGGGTTTCTTAGCACATCCAGCCCCTTTTCAAATCGAAAACCTGCACTTTCAATATCCTGCTTCGCCCACGCTTCATCAATACGGTGCAGCTTTGCCGTAGTATCCTTGCCCGTTCCAGGCTCCGCGGCATGATCGATGATGAGCAGCGCCCCACCCGGTTTCAGCGCATCCCGGATTTGACTAAAGAACTCATCCCTTTTTGCTGTAATAACAGGGTCTTTACGCGGCACGTAAATATCATGATAACTCAAACCGATAAAAATCAGGTCCACATTGGCTGGGAGCTGCATATCAGCAAACTCACTATCCAGGCGCACCACATTCTTCAAACGCCCATTTGCCAGACGTTGCTCTAATTCTTCTGTAGAGAAACGTAAAAATAATGAGTTGTTCTGCAGATACACCTTCCCCTCATCACCAACAATATAATTGAATAGCTCGCTGTAATAGCCGCCACCACCAAGCAGATCAATAACAGTATCGCCTGGCTTAACACCGGAGAATTTCAGCACCTCCAGCGGCTTCCTGCTCTTATCCCTGTCTTTGTCATCGGCATAACGATCCGGCTGATAAACCGCCTGCTCCTCTATTGATAAACTCTCAAGATCCTTTGAACAGCCGACAGTAAACATCACCAAAGCAAGAAACAGTATTTTCATTCGTCGCAATATACTGATAAACATAATATCTGTGCCCTCTTATTCCTAATGAGACGATAAATTCTAGTATCATACATCATCATATGCTAACGCCAACCGGTATATAATATACAGCAGTGGCTGCCAATCTGATCACAAAACTGTTATTTGTATACCCCACAACCATCAAACATCAGTACAATCCTGTTTCAGAGCCGTCTAAATCAAAAAATTGCTAGCTGATAACAACATGACAAAAATTACCATTCACAACTGGGATGAAGATGACTTTAGGAGCTGCAAGGAAGAGTGGAATGAGCTGCTCGCCAGAAGCACTTCTGATCCTCTGTTCATGAGCTGGGAATGGCAACAGACATGGTGGAATGTTTTTGCACAAAATGAATCGGTCTCACTGCAACTCTTTATCGCCCGAGATAGCAGTAATAAATTAGTGGGAATTGCCCCCCTCTACTTATCTAAAACCAGATCAAAGAGGGTTCTGACTACCCGTCGACTACAGTTTATCGGTAATTACTGGCGCGGAAAGGTAACAATGCGAACCGAGCTGCTTGACTTTATTACAGACAAATTGAACTCTGATAAAGTGGTGAAAGCCTTTTATCATCATTTAAACAGTCTAGATCACTGGGATGAACTGGTATTATCAGACCTGAAAAAAGACTCAACAACCTATCAGCTATTAATTGCTGACAACCTTTTACCTGGAAGCTATTATCGCCACGCCGAAGAGTACAATAGCTTTTTCGTCAATACAGATGGAAGCTTTGAAAATTACATCAAGGCGCTAGGGAAGAACACCAGACTTCGGCTATTTAACCGGCGCAAGCTTCTCGAGAAGCTCGGCGAAGTTCATTTCGATAACAACAGCACCGACGACATTGAAACCAGCTTTGCACACCTTAATCATCTGCATAAAAAAAGATGGGGAACTCATGTCTTCCAGAATAAAAGACTAAAATTTAATGTGGCTGTTGCCAAACTCATGGCCCAGAGGAATGCCCTGAGATTTTCAACATTATCAGTCAGCGGAGAGACAGTCTCGATCCAGTATAACTACCTTATCAACAATCATATCTACAATCTGCAGGCCGGCTTCAAAGAGGCGTTTCATAAGAAGCTGGCGCCAGGGTACTTGCATTTTGGATATGAAATTGAGAGTGCCTGCAACAGCACCGCCAACCGCTATGATTTTTTAGCGGGGGACGGAAAGAACACCCCCTATAAAGAACGCCTGACTCAATCGAGCATTGAGATTGTTGACTTACAGGTAATCCGAAACCCTGTTGTAAAGCTTGCCTACCGATTATATGACTATTTCACCAGATAGAGATGCCTCCAGGAATACGAAAAACCGATACCATTATTGAGTGATGCTACCCCCCTTAGTCACCTCCCGAACTAATTCATTGACCAGTCTTTTACGTGAGGCGCGTGAAGAAAAGGTGTGGTCTGCACCAGCGATTGTTAAACAGAGCAGCGCCCCTCTCCTCTTGAACTTTCCAACTGCTCGCGAAACATTGGCCAGCATTATTTTTTCTCCAGGGTCACCTTCTGATGTAATGAGTGATATGTGAACCCCCGCCTCAAGCAGCTGCAGGAGATCGCTGTTCATCCGATCTAAACTACCAAAACCCAGCCATTCAGAAAACAGCGAGAACAGGCGGCTTAATTTTCGCTGAACGAAGCGCATTATGAATTTCAGAACACTAATGACCTTGGCCGGGTTGACTAACAATGCCAACCATTTCCTATAATCATAAGCCTGCCCCTGATAGTACGCCTCATCAATTTCACTCTGATTCTCTTCGGGAGCCAATATCGACTGTCCAGGGGTCCAGTAAAAGGTCAATGGGTTAATCAGTATCACTTTGCTTAAATGAGCACCCCTCCCCCTAAGTGCTGCATGAAAAACGTTGTGCGCTCCAGAACAGAGTCCGCACAGTACTATATTTTTATACTCGAACGCCTGCTCCAGGTAATTTAAAACATCCCCAATATCACCAGCTGCATTAGGTGGATAAGGGTGATAGGACTCTCTGTTATACACATTTACGCTGTCACCGAGATTCGAAAGATCGATCCGTAAAGAGGCAACGCCATCTTCAGCAAGCGCTCTCGCCAGATCTACATGCAGTCTGTTTGGCCCGGCATGGTGCCCCGATCCAGCATTCACAAGCAAAACAATCGTGTTCGCCGAGCTATTTAATGGCGATGTCAGAATCCCAAATACGCTCCGTTCATTAGCTAACTGAAAAACAGCCTCTGTGCAGGTTTCTGTCCGCAGTGGCTCATATAATTTCGGTGCAAAGTCAACATGAAACTCAGCCAATGTGTCGTGCTTCAACATCCAGGTGCAGAGGGCACGAATAGCCGACTCCGGCGCCACTGACAGAGCAGCAGGGCGAGTCATTGCGGCCAACCCATCAATAGCGTATGTTTCAACCGTCACACCACCACTGACAAGATGCTGTGCAAACTTTGAAGTGGCTATATTCCCACCATCACCTATCACTAATGCATTGCTGAGTTGATCAAACGGCTGCGATGCCAGGTTGATCTCTGCCAGTGCTATTTTAATATCTTCAGTTACCGGATAACCTCCACCCTCAATGGTTGCATCACTATCACTATAAAGATTCAACCCTAAATCAAGCATCTGCATATCTCGATAATAAGCTCGCCCCTGTAAGTAAGGGTAGAAAAACATTGCACTATCAACTGGGTTCCGTTTTATGTGTTCTCCGAGAATAAGAGACCCCGACCTAAAACCGATTAAAGCAACATGATCAAAACCGAGTGATTTTAATAATAATGTCAGTCGACATGGGGAGCTCAGCCATACATTCCAGATACCAGCATCTTCGAGCCTTCCAGTAGAATTCCCCATACCAGCCGGATCATATCTTAGCGTTGCATAACCCGCTTCAGCCAGTTCATCAGCCAGCAGGCGAATAGTCCGGAAACAGTGTGAATATTCAGGCCCAACTGCACCAATAATAATAATCGCTGTTTTTTTCAGCTTTTCTTCAGGGTAATGAAGCCAGCAAAATAGCCGCTCATGTTGCTTAACCTCTAACCAGAATGGCTTTCGGATGACACTCATGGTGAATCTTCCGGAATACGCAACAGAGCGCTATCAATATCAAACAATTCAAGATACGTCTGGTTTTTATTAACAAATGCTCTCAGATCAAGAAGCAGTTCACTGCCATTAAGTGAAAACCCGGCATCACTAATAAACATCTGAAAGGGAATATTTTTATCCGTTTTATAATAATCAAACATCAATGTATCAACAGGGATAACATCAGCCAGCAGCAATAACACCGCATATTCAACTTTTCTCTGGAAGACCCGGCAGGAGATGACAAAATAACTCACGACCCCCTGCTCAGAAACGAGAATGCTACTGATCTGCCCATGATCACCAAACTTATCAGCCAGAGAACAGGAGTATAGCGTCGCACCACAGGCGATAAGATCCCTCAGCTGATCTTCGCTAACTCTCAAACCATTTAAACTAAACTGGTTTGCTTTGTTGATAAGTTGCAGGGGGCGACTATAGTTCGAAGCATCACATTTTGTAACCGTCAATACCATCTCCAGGGATCGCAGATAATCTGTGATGTCTGCTCCGGGCAAATAACTGATCTCCGCCGCCTTAAAGCGAGTTTTGTAGAGTTCAGTACGCTGCCTATCTTCATCGGTGATCTGCATGAAACTAAATTGCTGTTGTAAATAAGCGAAAAAACCGGGCGCATCTTCACAGCTTCCCGGAAACATCCGACACTCGACAGCAGGCAGTGCTCGCCTGACCTCCTCTAGCTCCAGCAAGTTATCATCTACAAAAACTATGCTATCCATGGAAACATTCAGATTACTGCTTAGCGCTTTAATTTGTGCTGACTTAGATTGGTAGCTTGCATGCACGGAGACAAAATCATGCTCTTTAAATAGCGTTACACCCTGACGAAAAGGCAAAAGAGCACCTTCATGGTCGTTCCTGGTCACTCCTGCAATCAAGACACCTTGCGATTTTAGTTTAAGCAGGTAAGACTGATATATATAGTGAATATACCCGGCACTTTCATTCGAACATTGAATCGCATCGATACCATCCTCGCTGACCACGCCGCGCCACATAACATTATCGAAGTCCGTTACAAGTACTTTCTTAGCCACTGTAGATTGCCGTGGAAGCGCACTAACAACTGCATCAGCAATTGGAGAGAGAAACTTTCCGGCAAACGGACTACCGCTTGAAAGATAGCTCGCCAAAGAGAAAAAATCAGCTGGCAATAGCGTCGCCCCGGCTTTTAAAAATGATGCCTGTAGGTGGTGCGCAAGCGCCATAAAAAACTGATAAGTAGAGGTTGCAGGCGCTGCCGCTGCCGGGATGTAGAGAAGTGATTTAGATGGAAATCGAGCGAGCTTTTCAATGAAGTCATCGGCCTCCTGAAACACGACCCCTTTATTTACCTCTCTTGTCGTCACACCCGAACGCCAGTCCATATCAGGAAACACGTCCCACGGAAAAAGAATAAAAACATGATGGGCATCTGTCGTCGCTGGCGAAATAATATATTGCTGCAGTGTATTAAAGGGTAATGCCTTATAGCTACTGTTAAACCCCTGTTGAATACTGGCCGCCTTAATAAAAAGAGTTAGCTTCTCTGTCTGCCCTGAAGCTGCCAATACAAAATTTTCAGTAGGCAGGTTATTACCAGCCACCACGATCTTGTTTGCCTCTAAAAAACTCAGCGACATAACATGCAGCCCTTCCAGACGATAGTTTCCACTCAGCCTACTTCCGGGTGGGCCTCTAAGAACTTAATTATATTATTATATGATGTCAAACTTACAGCATCCGCAGCATCTATAAATAACCCAAACTCACTCTCTAATGCTGTCACAATAGCAAGCTGCCGCATTGAATCCCACAAAGCAATATTCTCAGAGTTAACCTGGCCCATTGGAGTGCTGGGGTCTAACTCAAGCACAACAATCAGAATCTCTTTTACTGTTTCATCTATCATGATTACAACCTTGCCTTAACCACCACCCTTACTAGAACCTGCTCACACGAACAGGCAGGCACATTCTTGAATCTGCCTGATCAACAGGAGACTGCCCTTGCATCGATCCAGACCATTAGTAGAACCTTTTTTTAATCCTTAAAACAGGCTTCTCAATAAAATAGTATGAGATCGTTGCCAGCAGAATTGAAATCAGGCTCCCATAAATTGCAATATCAATCCCCGTTCCTCCTATGTCTGCTATCACCCTGTACACAATCCAGTGCCACAAGTATAAGCCATAGGAGATAGAACCAAACCAAACCAGGTATTTATTTGAAAAAAATACCACTCGACCATCCTTTCTTAAATATAAATAAACGATCAAGACAGCAGATAGCACCTCTAACAGTGGAAGATACCAGATATAAATAGACCTGATATCCCGCCCCATAACAATCGTGGACAAAATATAAAACAACAGAATAATCACAGGAATGCACACTGTATATTTCTTCACGGCCCCACTAATACGAGCTAATTTATGCTTATACTCAATGGTCAATAATGCTGCCAAACAACCCACCAGCAAACCATCACAATGAGTGTCTGAACCGTAATAAAGGCGCTCTAGCGAAACACCATCTATCGCTAACAGTGAGCGATTGACCCACACAGAGATAATCATAAGCGCAATAACGATCATCAGACTTTTCCGGCAACTAAAAAAAGCGAGTAGCGAGAGAAGCAGTACAGGCCAGATCAGGTAGAACTGCTCCTCAACCGACAGAGACCACATCGGAAGTAAGTAGCCCATTGAGAACCATTCAAAGGCTTTCGCAAGATTTGCGACATAAAACAGCGCCCCCATAATGGACAGCAGGGCATCTTCTTGCCTTTCACCAGACATATAGAATTGACTATAGATGTAAAAAGAGAGGAGAACCAGAAAAAGGGCCGGAGCAAGCCTTAAAAATCGACGCATATAGAATTTCTTAAAGCGAATGGTTCCATGAGTATCGTGCTCTTTCATCAGTAGAGTAGTAATAAGAAACCCACTCAGCACAAAAAAAATATCCACACCAATAAATCCACCCTGTGTGGATGGTGCATAACTGTGGTAAATCAATACCAGTAAAATGGCCAGCCCTCGCAACCCATCAAGGCTATCTATTCTCATCATAAATACGCTACAAATACCAGGCGGAACTTAAAATGTTACCCTCAACTTCACAAGCGTTGATTCTGATAAACAGGAGAAGAATTACCGTCATATGGATTTCGATACATAATAAATCCAACCGCTATTTGAATCATCTTCGTCGGCAGACAGGCTTTGACCATTTAACTGAAACATCTCTAACAACTCAAAGCCAGCCGCTGATAACTGTTTAGTTTGGCTTTCTTTGTCAATGTAGTAGGTCAGCAGGCCAAAGTTATTACCACTATCGTTATAGATAGCATACTGTTCACTAGTCACCTCTTTTGGCAATAACCTTCTTCGGTTGTTTAGTTGCTGATAATACGAGAAGATATTTCTAATCAAGCGAACCGGGTTAAGCGATAATAGTAGCGAAGGTTCCATCTGAATATTATTGTAATGACGGTTGTGAGAAGAAAAAACAAATGTGCCGCCTGTTTTTAAAACCCGTTTTATCTCCTTTAGTACGTGCAAACGTTCATCATGACTAATATAGTCCAGTCCGTTATATGAAAACATGACAAAATCGAATTCATTCTCTGAAAAACAACTCAGGTCTCTAGCATCACAATGCATAAACACCAGATCAGGGTACTTATCTTTACAAACATCCACCATCGGTTCTGAGTAATCAACGCCGATATATTGATCTGTGAAATTCCGGAAATAGTGGCTTGTCCGCCCGGCCCCACAACCGATATCCAGGATTTTTTTCCCAAAAAAAGCATCTTTATAGTCGACCAGAATAGATACTTCTGGCGGCTGAAGCGTTGTACTGACGTACGAGGCAACACCATCGCTGCTCGTATAGAGCGCTTTATTAACAGAATCAAACATCATTTTTTATATCGATTAACAATATGGTTCACGATTGTGTTGATGGCGTGAGATCGAGGTTTATATTTTGAAAAAGTATGGTCGCTATCTTCTATCATGTAAAGCGACATTTTTCCAGAGGTTAATAACCTGCGAGCCATTTTACCCCCATCCGTCATCAAAATATCATACCCCGGATCACTGCTCGCCAGCACAAAGGTGAGATGCCTACTGTTCGATGTGATTTTCGCAAGATCCTGACTTAAATCTCCCTCAGCAACTTCAGAGAGAGACTTGCTGCGCGCATAACCTTTTCTCCGAATTCTCCTTGTTTTCGCTGAAACGACAACACGAACTCTATTTCTGATTGTCTTCACAAGCGTACTATAATTCGCTCTTCCTCTGAGCAGCTTCTTCCAGCTTTCCATATCTCTCGCAGCTTTTCTGTACCAGTTCCAGTAACCAAAGTTCTCGATCGATGTGCCTTCAAGCGCCATACCTTCATGCCAATAAAAGGTCAGTGGATTAATTAAAACAGCTTCCGCAATATTCACATCTTTGAGATCAAGCGCCGCATGAAAGGAAGCGTATGCGCCTGAACACAAGCCTGTCATCACATATCGATAGTCTCGATAATCCTCACCCAGCGCCTTGATCGCATCATGAATAACATCGCTTGAATTACTGATATAGTCTCTGTTTTCCCGACTACGCTCATTAACCACGCTATCGCCTAGCCCGGGTATATCTATTCTTAAACTACGAAAACCCAGATGGGCGAGCTCCCTGGCGATCGTTACATATAGCCGACCCGGTCCAACTCTATGGTTAGCACCAGAGTTAACAATCACTATCACCGGTAAGCCAGCATGACTAGTAGAGATAGTCGGTTCAGATAGAATTGCGAAACAGTCACGATCTTTTCCAAATTTAATAAATGACTCTTTTACACCACAGCCTGTCGTGGAGCCTGCCCGAACTAATGCGCTTGTCGTAATGTCCACCTGTAAAACGTCATGTTGCTCTTTAACTGGCGCATCGATATTTTCTTTGACCCATTCCGTCACTTTGATAATGCTCTCATGGGGAACCGTAGTCTCTCCCACATCCACAAGCATCTCAGCAGAGCCGCTATACGCTAACTGCTCTACATTCACCCCTGCTGCTCGCCATGCATCGCAGACCCTGCTGTTCGTACGAAGGTCATCCCGCGGAATAACAAGTGTACGTAAGGCCTGCGGCACTATTTGTGTCAGCTCAATCTTGCCTATCGCCGCTTCTGTCTCAGCCCAGTAGGCCATTCCACCCGCCTCAAGCAGGCCCGACTCCCCTTCGCTATCCTGAGCGATACCGGTCATCTGAATCGCTTTTATTTCACGCAGATATTTTCGACCGCTTTCAAGCGCAGCCCAGAGCACTAAAAAATCGAATGCGATCTTTTCCGATGCCAATGAGGCCAGTGTTGCCCCCATCCGCAAACCCAGAATCCCCGTTCTTGAACACCCCGTCAGCCGTTTGAGTTCGCTATTTGCCTGTTCGATACTCCACAGCCACGCCTCAAGACGATTACCATCATCGTTAAAACCTGAAGAGTCCCCAGTACCGTGGTAGTCAAAACGAAAGGCCGGTATCCCTGCAAGTGCAAAATAGTCAGCCGCATAACGCATCGCACGATATGCGCTCAGATATTCCGTTCCTAAAGGGGGAGAGATAACGACACCAATATCATACTGTGATGGTAAGTGGCTCTGATGCAACCAGCCCAGCAGCTGTTTTTCGTCTGGGCCAAAATAGAGTGGTGTGCGCACGACTGACTCAAGCGCTAGCTCAACCTCTAACGGCTCGTTCAGGGCTATGTCAGGCATACCAGATCATTTCAATATCGTCATCAATTAGTTAGTTATGGCGACGTTAATCAGCAGAAACTTTAATTCTGATATCGTCACGTAGATTGACAGCACCAACATAGCCTCGGATTTTTTTCACATGGTGATTATCTCTGAATATTCTGACCGTTTTTTCCACACCTGGCAGTAAATGAAAAAAGTTTTCGTCCGGCAGAAAGCCTGGAATATCGATATTCACTGCATAGAGAGATTTATCGCATAACAATCTTAATAGATAGCCATCATCCCCACTAGCGGCCATTTCGGCCTCGAGCTTCACGCGATCTTCGATGCGCGGTAACGAATCATCAGGAAAGTAATGAGCACAACCGAGCTCACTGCCCGCGGAGTCTGTTAAGCGCGCCGCGACAACCACATGTTTTGATGGGCCAAAACGGTAGGTGTAAGTGGTATCCAGAAACATGGCGAGTAGCTGATCTAGCCTCACCCGCGCTATTGAACCTGGGACGATAACCACCGCTACTTTTTTGCTGGCAATAACGGTGCTAAATTCATTCAGCAATAAAACTTCCAGCTCACCACTCAGTTCGCGCTCGGTTTCATTATTGATATGGATATGCAGCCCATTCAACGACTCATCTGTAATAGCAACATTTACAGGCTGCCAACTACGCTTTAAGTAGTAATAAACCGCCTTGGGCAGGCCACGACTATCGATCACCCCCCAGCCAGCGCCCGGCCAGAGATCTTTTAAAAACCAGACGAGGGCACCCGCACAACAGCTCTGCTTACTGCGCCATTCGGCGTAAACCTGCGCCATCACCTCGCCGCTAATGATTTCACTCAACGCCAGATAGAACGCGTTATCCTCACTGCGCAATCTTACCGGGTTGACCAAAAACCGCTGCGCTAAATAGTGGTCTCGAATATCCTCAAAGTCCCAGCCGGCACCGCTATCTCGCGGGACTCTCTCCTTCCATTTTGGATGGTGAATCACAGGGATCTTGCCATCAAACAGACCATTGCGCGTCTGTGCAACAGGCATATTGGAAAAACCGAGACACTCCGGCGAGAACTTCACCTGATGTTGCCGCACATCACTGACTGGCAGCCGGTAAGCCCCAACCCCATAATAGTGTGTAACACCAACATCGGTATGAAAAGGGAGATCACCACCAGAGGGGGTTGAGGTGAGATAGGGTACGGCAGGGTGGTGCTCTCGGCAGAGCGCGGCCAACTGCGATCTGAAAAAATCATTACTCCCGATCTCTGCCGGCATACCCAGCATCGCTACCTGCTGCTCAACCTCACTGTTACCACAGTAAATGGTGACACACACATGTTTACGCAGCCGCGTAAGGAGTTGACGAGCTTCGGAGATAATTGATGCGTTAAAATCTTCATCCTCGACAGGGTAGTCCATATTGGCAAACATAAAGTCCTGCCAGACCATCATACCCAACTCGTCACATAGCTGATAAAAGCGATCCTGTTCATAGACCATCGTGCCGCCGATGCGGATCATATTGGCACCCGCATCCCGCATTAACAGTAAGGTACGCTCAAGTGAACGCAGATCACCCATCAGTGAAACGATATCATTTACGGTCCAGCATGCCCCCCTGCAGAAAATCTTTTTATCATTAACAACAATACTAAAATTATTATTGCTTCTATCTATAGCGACCTTTTTAAACCCAACAGGTGCCAGCGGGTGTAGTCGCGCTGTGGTCGGCGTCTTAATGCTAAGAGAAGCTTCATAAAGCTGGGGGGTGCCATGCGTATGTGGCAGCCAGGGTGTAACATTGTCGAGATGAAGCTCACCATAAACATGGCTTCCAGAATCTAGTTCTTTCAGATCAAGCGTGACTTCCGTACCATTTACCGACAGAACCGCGGTTACTGGCTCACCATCAACATGGTTTAAATCACATGAAAACTGAACCACGCCTCGCTTGCCATGGAGTACTGGCATAACATTGACATTTAACGGGGTGAGCTGCTGGCTAATCGAGATCGCCTTCCATGGCCCAACAGGCGCGACCGGCGGTGTCCAGCCCGCTATCCGACCGAGCAATGTCGTTCGAAACCAGCGCAACTGCTGGCGATCAACCAGCCCGGTTTTCCAGCGTGGACGCGCTCTGCGCTGAGCAAGCGCCGCTGTCAATGAGCGGAAACATAAATAGAGGCTGTTGTCAGCCTGAACGAAATCAGAAATATCGACCTGATGAGCTAGAAACATATTATCAGACTCAACCACTCGCCGGCCATTCACCCACACTTCGCAAAGCGTCGCCAGCCCATCTAAATGGAGCAAACTCCTCTGCTGCTCACTCTCCAGCAGCTTAAACTCTGTTTTATACCAGTAATCCCGACTATCAAAATCAAATTGATCACCGAGCGACCAACGTCCCGCCGCCGACATCGCTTGCGCTACTGTGCCGGGAACACTGGCAGGAATCCAGTCAAAATCGTCGCTCACAAGGTTTGCTGGCTCCAGAAAGAGATCCGGGGCCGTTTCGATCAGGTGCCAGTCATCGACAAGTTGAATCATTTAGTGCGGTCTTTTAATTTACTCAGCTACGCTAATCTATACGCGTTTCTCTCATCCCCTCTTATGCAAATCACATTCAAACCAGTACATATCTAAAGCTAGTAATAGTTGTAAAAATGACTACTGGTATTTAGCGACCAGCCTCTCCATCCCTGATGCCCAATGATCCCCCATCGCATCAATCGGCGCAAGGTCTAGCGGTCTCTTACGGCTCATCGCCCTTGCGAGCTGAAACTGATACGACTTTGCCGTCTCAGAAATAGATTTGATAGATTGCCTGGCCTCTGCAAGCCCCGCCTCTCCCTGTCCGGCCAGCCAGTCGAGGTAGGTCGCGGCCAACTCATAGCAGGCACCAAACTGCCTCAAAGTCGCGAATGAGTATTGATGGAAGGTTTCGATATCCTGCTTCATTAGCCAGTCGAGATCTTTTCCCAGCTTATCTTTAAAAGCATAAAAAGGGTTGGCTTCAGGCAGTAGCTTTAGCTGTTTTCGCAGCAGCAACAGTGAAATCTCCAGCGTCTGCGCATCATCGAGCTTATTTTTTCGCCGCTGTTTAGCTATTTCAACATAGGGGGGTAATATCGCCGGATCCGGCTTGTCGCACAGACGAAACACGCTCGCAAAATCATCGCCATTCAGGTGGTAGTAGCCCTGCCCATGAAAATAGCCAAGATGCCGCTGCGCCACATCAATCTCAACAACGGCAACCGTCGATTTGACATGGGCAAGCCGATAGGCCATCCCCGCGGTATCGGGCAGGTAGTAAGAATCCAGCTCAACCAGCACCGGTTTGCCGAGCGCTACCTGCTGCTCAACATGCTGAACGAGCGGCTGCCAGAGCGCCAGCTCCTGCACATCGATACCGTAGAGCTCATAAATATCGGCGAGCGGGGGCTTAAAAAAGGTCCATTGGTCGCCCTCAAAATCGATCGCCAATGTAAACGGCATCACCGCGAGTGGCTCGTGCCCCAGCGCATGCAACAACTCTATCCAGATATCAACATAGCAATTCGTCTCAGCCCAGTCGCGCTCCTGTGTATGAATACGGTGCCTGGTGTATGACGCAGGATCCAGTGCCAGTAGCCGCTCCATCAGATTTCCAGCAGCGAGCGCGTTTCAGAGGGCCAGGTAGCCGGATCAAAACCGTGTTTTTTTAGCAGCGCGAGGGTGATTCGCTCCAGACCAAAACCGATACAAGCCGTATGAGCAAACTGGCCGTCTGGCGTTTTGATATTAAATTCACGCCCGAAATGGTCCAGATGACAGTTACTGGAGGAGATCGCGGTAAGTTTTTCTGTCGAGGCGATAGGGGCGACAAGCTCATATTTAAGCGCCTGCTCTTTCTGTGTTGCCGCCATCACACGTCCGCCACGGCCAAAAAAGGGGTCGTTTGCAATCACCGGCTTCACATCAAGGCCAAGCGCACCCAACAGCTCTTCACCACGTTTTAACCAGTAGTCTCTGTGCGCGAGCGCCTGTTCAGCGGTGCCAAGCGTCACATACTCACGCTGCCTGAAGGTCTGCATGCGTGCAGGGTCTGGAGAGGGTTCGTGGCGAAAAACAAATGCCCGCAAATCGACCACCCGCCCCTCTTCAGGCAGGGTAGTATTCGCCGCTGCCGGGTATAAGGGGTAACACGCGGCGGGCACCAGCATGACATCGGTCGGCTCCAGGTTTTCAGTCCACGCCTCGCCATTCTCTTTTTTTTGAACTAATCTCAGATGATCCCCCTCGTTTCCCACAAAGGAGTGCACAGACCCCATTAAATCAGGGAATGTCTCAATGTGATCGGTCCGAAGGTAGGTTTCCCTGCTCAACAGCGGGGGGAATCGAATGACCTCTGGCGTCAGATGCTGACCCATGCGCGTCACATATCGCTCGAACGCCTCTACAATGCCCTCAAACAGGCCGCTCAGCCCATAGACACCAGGCACACCTGACGACACCAATAACCCTGCGCCTAATAACGCTTGCTGATATTGCCTGTAGTCATCATCCAAAACAGCGTGAGACAAGCACACTTACTCATCTCCTTTGTGCATCAGAAGCAAAGTAGAATTATGCAGTAATATGCGATCATTATTGACCATGAGCGCTGCGCCATAAGCATCACGCAGATGGCGGCACAAGCTGAACGCTGAATCGTTCCGATAGCTCGAAATCCCGCATATCAGCATCGCCTTCCCAACAATATCAACAATTAATTGCGAACTTGTCACCTTCAAATTATTCATACGGATTCCAAATCCAAAATTTGTAAAGGCCTCCGCATCATTCTTGAGCAACATACTCTGATACTCTGCTGCAGTCACAGAAATATTATTACGCATCGTTTGCAGCACACTCTCAACTTCACCTAGCCTGATTGCCGATATAGGTGGCATTTCAAGATTGCGTTTAGCCTCATTTTTAACAAATTTACGCGCCATGTTAACAGCATCAGCCGCAATCCCTAACCACAGCGCACTCCAGGTGATATGGGCAAAAGGGTGCATGGTTTGACTTAAGATATCCGCAAATGGAACGGGGAGGATTTGCTCATCATTACCCTTAGCTGTCACGATGAAACCGGCACTACAGGTGCCTCTGAAACCCAACGCATCCCAATCTGAAATTTGCTCCAGGCTATATTGCTCTTTATGCAGCAGGACATGAACCTGGTCACTTTTCGCAGCCTCAGGGTGACGGCGTGCGGTTACCATCAAGTCATCCGCATCAACACCATATGAGATTACAGGTGCTTTTTTAACCAGATCAAAAGAGGCTCCGTTACTCTCAACCGCACAAATGCTCGACCTCAAATCGCCACCGATGCCGATTTCAGTTGTTGCGGAGGCAATAAGCCTTTGTTCTGAAGCTAATTTATCAAGATACAACTTGGCGTAATTTGACCCGCTAGCATGGTGAACAAGACAGGCCACCTGGATCTTGTGCATCGCATAGATCATCGCGGTGGAGCCGCAGTAGTGCCCCAGCACCTCACAGATTTTCGCAACTTGCACCACGTTCAGCCCCATGCCACCATTTTTTTCTGGGACATAAGCGCTTAGGAGCTTTAATTTTCTTAGCGCGTCGATGCTTTCGCCTGGGAAACGCGATTTCTCATCAACATCAGCCGCATGAGGGGCGACAATTTCCTTGCCAACTCGCCTGACTTCAGAAATCAACGCAACGAATGCTGTTGAGTTTAGCGACTCATGATCCTGCATTTCTGGCCCCTTCTCTGGCTTTTACATGCTTACCATAGCGGCTTAGCCCTGCAACTCTTCAATGGCATCAACAATCGACTCAATGCTTCCAAAAGTTTTTCGGCTCAGCATTGAATCAGGGAATTCGATATCAAACTCTTCCTCAAGCGCCAGCATTAAACTTACTGTTGC
>WFVD01000015.1 GCA_015491865.1 Gammaproteobacteria bacterium | reverse complement strand
CATCAGGAGGTGTTGGAATGGGTTCAGGATATAGCTGAAAGTTCTGGCTGTAGCTATGGCAGTCGCCGCATGAAGAAGGGATTGAATGCGTTAGGGTTTCCAGTGAGTCGCAACAAGGCCAGAAAGCTGATGCGGGAGGCAGGTGTACAGGCACGCCCATCGCCTCGCAGGCCGCTTTGATTGTATAGCCCTGATCGACTACCAGCTGGGCTGATCCCAGTCGAAAGTCAGGGGCGTAGCTACCATTTCTTCTTGTCATTGTTTCACCTGTTTGTTGTGATAGTGATAGTATCACTCAAAGTCAGGTGGCCAAATTCACTGTACCACTACAACCACTACATTGTGCTAAAAAAGCTTAGCACAAGCCAAACACCGCTACATCGGTCCGGTTATTGCTGGCGTTAGCCTTCTTGAAAATTTATGCATATTGCTATAGTGTTGTATGCATTACTATTGGAGGGAAATATGAGAACTACCTTAGATTTACCTGAAAACCTGCTAAATGAGGCAATGAAGGTTACACATACCAGCACTAAGACGGCGGTTATTGTGAAGGCTTTAGAAGAATTGGTAAGGAAGTCAAAGATATCTGGCCTTAAAAAATATCGAGGAAAGATTGATCTAGAAATTGATCTTAATGAAATAAGAGACCGTCATTGATGGATGTATTGGTCGATACATCAATATGGATTGATTACTTCAGGGCAGGCGATAACTCCGAGGATCTTAACTATCTGATAGATGAAAATATTGTTGTTACTAACGATATTATTCTTGCAGAATTAGTTCCTTATTTGAGGGTGAAGAGACAAACGAAAGTTATTAAATTGCTCCACGAAATCAACAGGGCTCCACTAGATATTCACTGGGATGAAATTGTTGACTTCCAAGTTAAGTGTTTAAAGTCCGGGGCGAACGGTGTGGGTATTCCTGATCTGATCATTGCACAAAATGCCAAGCAAAATGGTTGCAAAGTTTACTCACTTGATAAGCATTTTCGGCTGTTAAATCAAGTCCTGAAGGTTGGTCTTTATGTATAAAAAGGCTAACAAAAGCAATCAACACGGACATTTCCCCGCTCTTTTTTACAGTTTTTGTTTTATTAATGGCTAGTTAATGAGCCTGTATTTTACCATTCCTGGTCAGAGTGGTCTTGCTTTTTCTGCAGTTTATCCATTTGTATCAAATGCTTGGGGGGTAAGGGGTGACTAAATATACTTTCAAAACTATCTGCCATTGATGTCAAATGGCTCAAAAAATTTCTTCTCTACACTTTTATACAGCCCAGCTTTACAGCCAATGGCCTTCGTAGTTTTGACGCAGCCTGGTGAGTGGCAAAATGATCCCGAAAAATGAGTAAAGATCTTGCGGCTAATCATGGCAGAATGTTCAAACAGTTACGAATTTATTGAGAGATAATTCGTCGATGGCAATTACCCTGGCAAAAATAACCCGACCTGATCCCGGTAAGGTAGTATTGCGAGAGCGCTTGTTCTCAAAGCTGGATCAGGCACGCGCGAACGCTATTGTCTGGGTCAACGCGCCAGCGGGAGCAGGTAAAACGACCTTGGTCTCGACTTATATTGAAGCCCGTGGCTTGAAAGAACTGTGGTATCAGGTGGATAGGGGCGATGTTGATATGGCCGCCTTCTTTTATTATTTTGGCCAGGCTGTCAAACATACTACTCGTACTGGGAAGAAGATGCCCTCTTTAACCCCTGAATATCAGTTGGGTGTGGCGGAGTTTACGCGAAATTATTTCCGCGAGGCCTTTCAGCGCATGCAAACGCCGATGCTGCTGGTTTTTGATAATTTCCAGAATGCCGGGGCAGAGGCTGATCTCAATAAAATGCTGGCAAGTGCTTTTGACGGTATCCCAAAAGGTATCAACATCATCATTGTCAGTCGTACCGAGCCACCGACACCATTCGTCCGCCTGCAAGCGACTCAGCAATTATTCCAGATAAATTGGGCGGATTTACAATTTACGTTTGATGAAGAATTGGCAATTACTCAACAGCGTTATCCGCAACGCTACATTAGCAAGCAACAATTACAAAAACTGGATGTGCATATCCGCGGCTGGGTGACAGGCTTGATTTTGTTGCTGGAGCAAGAAGTCGAACTAGATGATATTGAATTCGATACCGAAGATCTAAGCCAGGAACGCCTGTTCGATTATTTTGCTAGCGAGATATTTTATCAGCTCGATAAAGAAACCTGTCAGTTTTTGATGAAGACCGCGATGCTGCCCAAAATGACTGCGACTATATGCAAGCAATTAACAGGAAATCATCACGCTGACAAGATTTTATCGGAGCTGGTACGCAAGCAATATTTCATCGTTCGCCATGGATTATTAAAGCCCAGTTATGAATATCATCCGTTATTCCGGGAGTTTCTGCGCCATCAGGCGAAAGGGAGCTTTGATGAATCTGAATACCAGCAACTGCAAAGTCATGCCGGCCTGCTGCTGGCTGAGGCCGGCGATATTGACTCTGCCGCGAGGCTTTTAGTGCAGGGTAAGAACGAGTCGGCCTTAAGTGAGTTGATTTTAAAATATGCGAAACAACAAATCGAGAACGGTTGTACACAGCAAGTGGTACGCTGGATAGAAGCCATACCATTAACATTAATGAACCAGAAACCCTGGCTATTTTATTGGTTGGGAATGGCGCGTTTACAATATGAAAACAAGCTTGCTCGCGAGGCATTTGAAAAAGCCTGGCATAAATTTAACGATGCCAAAGACGTAAAAGGCTTGTATTTGAGCTGGTGTGGTGTTGCCGACTCATACACCTTTTCTAATGATAACTTTGTGGGTGCGGATGTATGGGTTAAAGAACTAGACTGGTTGCAGCAGAACTATAGTAAACCGTTAAACCTGGAAGTGCATGGCCATTTGGCTTTTTCGGCGGCCAGTTTAATATTGTGGGTGCAACCGTCACACCCTGATCTACCTACATGGATGGGAAAAATTGAAGCAATATACCGTTTCATTCCAAATAAAACCCTGAAGGCACTATGCGCCATGCAACTGGGTACTTACTACGTGCTCACGGGTGAGATGATAAAAATGCGTCATCTATCTAACAAGATAAAAAAACAGGGTTTGTTAAAGGAACAGGGGGCCGTGTTTATGATTCTGACGATTATTGTAGTCTATGCGAATGACTGGATTACCGCCGAGTTTAAGGTAACGAATGAATTTATAGATCGGCACCAGAAAAAAGTCAGGGATGAAGGTATTAAAGTTTTTTCCGGTTTGATGCTGGCGCAGGCTATATATCATGCTACCTGTCGTCGTGATATCCCTCGGGTGGAAAAATTATTGGATATGTATGGTGATGATATAACCGAGACCAATACCCTTGATCAGGGTCATTATCAGCTGCTTACCAGCTATCTTGAAATAGCGCGCGGTGATTATGACCGGGCGATCGAACATGGAGAGCTGGCGGTAGAGCTTATCGAACAAACAGCCACACCGTTTCCGACCTGGGTGAGTCATGCAGGTCTGGCTTATTTATATGTGGAGAAAGCCCAGTTCAGTCTTGTCCTGGTGCATCTCAATACAGTGGATAAAATCGTTGAACCCATGAAATCCTCGGCAGGAATATTTATCGCCGATATGATTCGTTGTTATCTTGCATTCCATCAAAATGATCTCATCGAGAGCAAAAAGTCGCTTGCCCGTTGTTTTAGGCTGGGGCGCGAAAAAGATATCAAGGGTAGTGGTGTCTGGCCACCGAGAATGGTGAGTACCGTGTGTAGTCTGGCGCTAGAATATGACATCGAACCGGACTACGCGAGAAGTATTATTCGCAGTTATCACTATACCCCTCGGGAATCATTGCACGTCGGTGAACATTGGCCCTGGCCGGTAAAGATTTATAGCCTGGGTCGGTTTAGTCTTTTGTTAAACGATCAACCCCTCGATACGGAAACGCGCCCCGTTGCGCTATTAAAAGTGCTGCTTGCCCACGGCGGGCGGAATGTGCATAGTGAAAAAATCATGGATGCCCTGTGGCCGGAGGCCGAGGGCGATCAGGCTCAGATAAACTTCAAGACCACCTTGCACCGTTTGCGCAAGCTGCTTGGCGACTGTGATGTGTTGATATTGAAAAATTATCAGCTGAGTTTGAATGAACAGCTTGTCTGGGTTGATACCTGGATCATGGGTCGCCTGTTTGCTAGCGCAGAAAAATATGCCAAAACAAAAGATACGGCATCATGCGCTGGGCTGGCAATCAAGCTTATGCAATACTATCATGGTTCTTTTCTCGCTAGTGAGTCGGCTAGCTGGGCGATTTTGCAACGCGAGACATTACGGGCCCGGTTTATTCGCCATACCACCGTTTTGGCCCAGGCCTGTGAAAGTGAAGTCAGTCAGACCGCAATTCAGTGTTACCAATGCCTGCTTGAAATAGACCCGCGCCTAGAGGAAGCCTGGCAGGGCCTGATCCGCTGTTATCAGGCACAGGGCCGCCACGCTGAAGCGCAGGTGAGCTATGAAAAATGCGTCGATGTACTCGCTTCTACCCTCGGTATTTCCCCCTCTGTCACAACGACAGCACTGATTGAGTCTTAAAGATCGCCGCATAACGGCTGGGGTTCCCTTGGCCGCCTTCTTCTGAATGCCGCTGTCACCCTGGCGTAACCTTTTTTTTGTATTGTGGATACCACTGAGAAAGCGGTGGGCTAACAGCCTTCTGGTTTATTCAAAATGCGTATAAAACCACGCTTATTTTCATCAGAACCGATGATAACCCGGGAGTTTTGATATACATACACTGGCAAGAGATTTATGCGGAACAGGGGCTTGTTGTGAACATCTTTTTACTGCACATGTTTTACCTGCACGCTGGGTATTTGAACAGACATATAAGGCCTGAAAAATGAAAAAGCCCATTCGATTTTATGCAACTGGTATTGTCGTCGATAATAATGGTCGTCCTATCGACAACATTGGCGTTACTGCCGCCTGGCCAAGACTTCGAGAGGACCTGGTTGTTGGCACAGGTGTCAGTGCAGAGGATGGCAGCTTTAAGTTTGCACTAGAACTACCTAAGTCATTTCCGATCGACGCCAGGATTTATCTTGTTGCGACTTTGGATGATAAAAATAAAACAGCAATACCCAGTGAGATCCGTAGCGACATAATCCTTCCGGCGGATACCAAAAATGTAGTGCTGCGTTTCGCGCCCAGCCAGAACGACGAGTACTCGCGGCTGCTCGACAGCCTCAATCTCCAGCTTGGTACGATAAAAATCTGTGATCTTCGTGAAGATAAAGACCATGCAGACGTAAGTTTTCTAGCGCGTGAGCTCCTTGTTCCACCTGAGTCTGTGATGCAAATGATCGTCACCGATCGTGTCAGCAACAGGATCGACCTTCCTCCAGAGGTAGTTTTCGCATTCCTGAGACTCGGTGTGCCTGGTTCGTTGCCATCTTCGCTAATTGAGGCCAGTGACGACTTCCAGCTAATCGATCCTTTGATTGAGCATGTTGTCAATCTCATCATCAGCGTTGATCGCGAGGTGCAAGAAAAGACAATCAAAACAGCCGTTGATAAACGCCTTGTTCCATCTGAGATCATATGTGCTATCAACCGTATTATTGAGAGGCTTGAGTGCTTGCGCGAACGTCGTCAGCTCGAATCGCCCTTTGGCACAGGAAAAGCGTCACTGGAAACATTACTCAAGAGTGCTGGAATTGCGGAGACAAAACACGGGCAATTCGCTTCGGCGTGGAGCGCCTATCGTGGCTCGTCAGAACGTTTCTGGGAGGAACTAGCCAGGCCAGAACTGGGGTTCGAACCTGATGAGGTTCTCTCGATACGTCGTACGCTTGAGCTTGGTGCTCTAGTCAAGAACCATGTGCCGATGATTGAGGCGATTGATCAAAAACTTTCATCCAGGAACCAGCCTCAAATAACGTCCCTGGCACAATTGGAACTGAAGGACTGGTTAGAACTGATAGAGGGAGCCGGCGAAAATACTGTTCCACCGAATATTCTCCCATCAAAAAACGAATCACCAGCCAGGCTGTATGCACGTGAAATTTTCGAGCGAGTACAGCGCCGCTATCCTACGATTGCGTTGGCCGCTGTCGTTGAACGCGAGCGCATTGCACCGGAACAGCTTCAGAAGCCACTTGCGCAGTTCTTTCGCAACAGTTCCTCGCTTGACCTGGTGAAGACTAATCTTGGAACCTGGCTGGAAGAAAATGGTGAAGAAGCGTTCCAGGGTGTCAACCCGGTCGCACAAATGCAAACGATTAAACAGGTAGAGCGAATGCAGCGGGTGCTAAGAATCTCTCGCGACCCATCAACCAGTGCAACTATGATGATTGCCGGTCTTGACTCGGCAGCGAAAATACACGCTCTTGGGCGTAGCCAGACGATTGATTTGCTCCGGCAACGTGGCGTTAGCCCGTTAGAATCGGATCGAATCTATTCGGTCGGCAGTATGCGCTATGCGGCCAGCATAGGACTTCTTCTTCAGTTTAACTCTCAGTTACGGGGCATTTATCCGGCAGCGACCGGCCCAGCAGCACCGTTTGGCGATACGATCGACTCAGCGATCAAACGTCATCCGTCGTTGGCAAACTTATTTGGTTCACAGGATGCCTGTGCAGTTGACCCGTGTACTTCTATTCTTAGCCCGGTGGCCTACCTTTCGGATATCCTGCTTTGGTTACGAAATCGACGCCTTAATAGCGACGGCCCATACGCTAACCCACTACAAGCCCTGCGGGAGCGGCGACCAGACATTGGCGAACTTGATCTTGATTGCGCGAATACGAATACGCCTCTGCCCTACATCGATCTAGTTAACGAGCTTCTCGAAGATGCTGTTAGTCCTCCTGTCTCACCAGTCAGCCGTCAGACGACGCGCTCAGCAGCCGAGTTACGGGCTGCTCCGGAGTATGTCAACGATGCTGCGTACAGCGTTTTGGCTGAAGCGGCGTTCCCGCATTATCTGCCTTACGAGCGCCCCTTCGATGAGCTAATGACTATCCTCGGTCGTTCCGACATTGCGTTGTGGCAACTGCGCGATGCGGTGGTGCCAGTTGATTCATCTGCTGCGTCGGCCCAGGCTACCGCGATTGCTACAGCCTACTTTCGTATTGGTGCCAACGAGCACCAACTGATTACCACTCCCGCTTCGGCTGCTGGCGCCGAACCATTAAGTGTCATCTGGAACACGAGTGATCCTATTGCCGATCTGGGGGTCGTTGCCACTTTTCTCCAGGCGGCACAGATTAACTATGATCAACTTCTACAACTGCTTGATTGTCGCTGGCCTCGCGCTGGCGGTGCTGCAATCGCACTGACTGGTGTTGATGACCGCTGTGACACATCGATACAGCGGTTGGTCGGTTTGAACGACGAGCGCCTCGATCGAATTCACCGTTTTTTGCGACTGTGGCGGCGCAGCGGATGGAAAATGTGGGAAGTCGACGAACTTCTGAATGCGCCAGCCGTTGCTAACGGTGTACTGGATGATGCTGCACTACGCATGCTTTTCAGTATCAGGCAACTTCAAGATAAAACAGGGCTTACGGTAGAGCAGTTACTTACGTTCTGGCAAGAGATAGGTACTCGTGAACATCGCTTGCCTGGTGGAGATACTCAGCACTCATTATACGCACGCATTTTCGAAAATCCGCTGCTACCACCGGATCCGGCGCTAGAGCTGACGACATTGTTGTCGACAACGCCGCCGCCAGCACTCTATGACCATCTTCCGGCAGTACGCGCGGCGCTTTCGTTGTCACAAAATGAAGCCGAAAATCTGGTAATGACTACCAATGGAGAACTCACGCTCACTACGTTAAGCCTAATGTACCGCAGCATCAAACTGGCACGCATACTGAAAATTGACATAGGTAATGCAGCCTATCTGGCTGGTGGTGTCTTCGCAGATGCATTTACCTCGATAACTGAAACTTCTAACTTTGTTAAACGTGCTGGTGATCTTGCTCAGTCGGGTATGCAAGTAACTGAATTGCAGTATGTGCTAACGCAAACGTTAACCTCGGCAGCACGTAGTGAGGCGCAGCTTGCTGAAATAATTCAAAGCGTACGAACTACCTTACAGCAGGTCGAAGACGACATCTTTAACTCGTCGGATTCGCCGTTGGCGCTGTTGCAGCGTCAACTCGCCTCACTACCTTCGTTACGCGACGGTCAAACGCTGGCAATGGCAATGGCGATTGTCGACGGCTCCTTCACTGGCAGCTCGAGTGATCGCAATGCGTTTATCGCGACTCATTTCGGCATCTTTATGGGGGTTGCGAGTGCTCAGGCTGCGCTAACGCTTCCACTCAGCTCACCCCCTACGCCGCCAGGCCCGCGTGAAGCGGAAACCGCCGCTCGCGCGACGGCGTTGCTTACGCCACTGACAAGCTGGTTGACACAGACGAGAGTGGTTTCCGCGATCGCCTCCGCGTATTCAATTGGTGAATCTCACGCTGAATATTTACTGCGTAACGTCAACCAACCCTTAACCACAAATCGGATAATATCTACGTTCACCAATTTGGCACTAATAGGCCGTGATGCTTCAGGTGTTTATGCACTCGATATTACACCCGCAGGAATGCCCGAAGCGTTTGCTGCGGCACGGTTGCTCGATAAGCTTTCGCTCGTCGTTCGAGCTTTACATCTGAATGATGAGGAAATGGCCTGGCTTGTGCAGCGCGGTGCAGCGGTCGGCGCAATCGATTTGTCGACGTTACCAGTGCTATCGACCCAGCCGGATCAGTTGATTGATGCCTGGCTAGCCACCGCTCAATTTGTCGTTCTTGATCGAGCTTTCGATGCGTTGACCTATAGTACATCATCCCTCTCCGCCATCAATTCGTTGCGTGCTCTGATCGACAGCATCCTGGATGCCAGTATCAGCAGTGAAACACAGATCCATGAAAGCCTGGCCGACATTACTGGTTGGCCTGTTACTGATATTGCGATAAGTGCTACGGCATTGGCCATCACTACACCACCGTCTAGCCCCGTATCGCCACCGAACCCCTGGCTTAATCCTCACAGCTATGAGCGTTTGCGCCGTCTGCTTGCGATGGTTGAGGTCAGCGGTGCGAGCGCAACGCAGCTCATCGCCTGGGGGGCTGCCACCGAGCCAGCGTTGGCCCAGGCCAATGAAGCATGGCAGGCTTTGAAATCTCGTTACACCACCGAAGGCTGGCTGGAGCTGGCCCCTGAAATCATGGACCCGCTACGCGAACGTCGCCGCGATGCGCTGATGTGGCGTTTACTCGCAATGAGCGATAGCGATGGTAATCCGCTTTGGGGTGTCGACACAGCTGATCTGTTCGGTCGCTTCCTGCTTGATGTTGAAATGTCATCGTGCCAGGTAACGACCCGCATCGTGCAAGCGTACGCTTCGGTACAGTTGTTTGTGCAGCGTATTCTGATGAACCTGGAGCGCGATGCGCAGGCTGACGTTGATATAGATGAGGATTGGAACCAGTGGCGCTGGATGGATCGCTATCGTGTTTGGGAGGCGGCACGCAAGGTCTTTCTCTATCCAGAGAACTGGTTGATCGAGGCACAGCGACCCGATCGCTCCGAGATTTTTGTAGCCTTTGATCGCGCTGTGCAGCAGCGCGAAGCTACTCGGGATAGTCTCGAATCGGCTGCACTCGGCTACCTGGATCAATTCGCCGAGGTTGCTCAGTTGCGGGTGACAGGCATGTGCAGCGAACCGCGTAGCGGAAATTTTTACGTGGTTGGCCGCAGCTCGGGCGACCCCGTGCAGTTCTTTATTCGTCGTTTCGCCAACAGACGGTGGGAGCCATGGGCAAAGATTCCAGTCGATATTACTGGGCAGCATGTTATACCTGCGTTCTACGCGGGAAGATTGCATCTTTTCTGGCTGCAGGCATTCGTCGCACCGGAGCCACAGCAACGACTCCCTGCAACTGACGGTGCGGCCCGCGATAGCGAGCCTGCTGATCGTTTTATCGAACTGCGAATTTATGCCACCAGTTTGCGTGATGACCAATGGCAAGCACCACAACTTTCTGCGCAATCATTATTTGACAAGCCGTTCTTTTTCGAGGGGCAGGCAGTCAGCGATCATGACATCGAAGCACGCTACACGCTCAAAGTTCAGCCTGGTGGCGCTTCGCTGCTGATTGATATCTACCGAAGTGGTCCAAGCTCCATTGAAGATGTGATGCGTGCGATAGGCGAAGTTTTATTTGGCGATGATGATATCTACGATCCTCTGTACAGAGCAGTGCATCTCGGTCGAGCAGTATTCGACGGCCGATTTAACGAGCTAAAACTGCGCGATCTTCAGGTCGATGCTGACACCGGGTCGCGACAGCTTCTGCAGCGTGCGCGGGGGCTCTACGGCCTCAGGGCCAGGGATTTACTCGTACTAGCAGAAAGCGAGGCTGAACCTGCACTTCCGGGTGAACCAGCCATGCTGAACGAAGCTGGCGCACTTGTTGCCCAGCAACGCAATGATTTGGATTCGGTGCAAGCCGCTCTGCGCTTTGAGTCGACCATCGACACCGGCACTTTATTGCGTAGCGTGCCGCTGCCATATCGGGTAATCGGTCTAGCTAACGATATTCCATTTACGCCGGAATCACCGTTCGTACTTAATGATGTTCATCGCTCCTGGTATGTCGAACCAACTCGTTACTGGCGTAACGGCAGCGTCTGGACCACCGTGCCTCCGTCAGTTCCCAGCTCGCTTCCAACTCAGCTACGCTTTACCTTTCATCGCTTCTATCACCCGTTCGTACGTAGTTTGCGCCACGTACTCTCGAGTGGCGGGTTTGATGCCTTCTTCAAGCCGAACGTACAGAGCGAGCCGGGCGCATTGGTTCCGGACCCGGCACCGTTCAGTTTCAATGCCACTTATAATCCGGTGACCCCGGTCGTCCGTTGGGGGAGTGACGTTGATACCCTGGACTTTGTTTACGATGCGCCGTATTCAGGTTACAACTGGGAGCTGTTCCTGCACATGCCACTGTACGTCGCCAATCGGCTGTCGCAAAACCAGCGATTCGACGAAGCGCGCGCATGGTTCCACTACATCTTCGATCCGACTCGCGCCAATAGCGCACCGTCCCCGCAACGTTATTGGATCACTCGCCCATTCACGGAGATGACCAACGAGACGATTCAGGCTCAACGGATCAATCAACTGTTTGCGGCGGTCAATCGACGCGATCCTGCTGCGCTTGGGCAGGTGGCGCGCTGGCGCGAGGATCCTTTCAATCCGTACCTGCTTGCCGACCTGCGCCCTGTTGCGCATATGAAACGGGTCGTTATGTCCTACCTTGATAACTTGATTGCATGGGGTGACGCTTTGTTTTCGACGGCATCACGCGAAGCACTGAATGAAGCAACACTTCTGTACGTGATGGCCTCTGAGTTGCTCGGTCCGCGACCACAACTGGTACCACCACCCAAACGTGCCTCAGTATCGTGGAACGAACTTGAGCCTGAACTCGACGCGTTCGCAAACGCAGCAGCGGTCATTGAGAATTATGTTCCACCGGGCGCTGGCGGTGGTTCGGGTAGCGGTGATGAGCCGCCACTGCCGCCTGGGCAGACGTTCTTTTTCAAAATCCCGCCTAATCAGAAGCTACTCTCCTACTGGGATACCATCGATGATCGACTCTTTAAGTTGCGGCACTGCCGTGGCCTCGGTGGTGAGGGATTGCAACTTCCGTTGTTCGATGCGCCGATTGACCCTGCGCTATTAGTCAGGGCTCGTGCTGGTGGGCTGGATCTTGGTGCAGTGTTGCTTGATCTAAGTTCACCAATGCCAAGCTACCGATTTATTGAACTCCATCGCCGCGCGACTGACTACACTGCCGCCGTGATCAGCCTTGGCCACTCGTTACTCTCTGCACTCGAGTCCAAAGATGCTGAGGCATTGGCGGCACTATTGGTTAACCAACGTCAGCGTGTTAATGCTGACAGTGAGCAAATTCTCGAGTGGCAGCTCACCGAAGCCAAGGCTTACAAAAAAGCGATTGATTATGCGATTGAACTTGAGGATTACCGGATTCAGAGCTCAGAAGAAGCGGAATTTATGAGTGAACTGGAAATTACTTACACTGCAATGAAGTCGGTTAGCGTTGCTCAGAAGCTTGTCGGAATGGTGTCTTATCTGATTGCCGGTGGTTTGGCGGCGATCCCAGACTTCCTGGTTGGCGCCGCTGGCATCGGTGGTTCACCACAAGCCGGCGTGAATACTGGGGGCAAGTCTGCGAGCAGTGCAGCTGAAAAGGGAGCAAAAGCTGCGGAGAAGTTCAACCAGTTTATCGAAAAGGGCGCTGATCTGGTCAAGGTTTTTGCTGAAGCTGAGAAGAAATTCAAGGCGAAGAAAAAAGAGGGGAAACTCGCAGAGTTCGATAAGAAACAGGCCGTAAAGCAGCTGGAGGCCGCCGAGATACGGGTTCAAATCGCTCAATACCAGCTCGACCAATTTAGCCAGGCCAATGACGACCTGGAAGCTGAGCGTATGTTCTTGCAATCAAAATTCAGCAACGAGGCGCTGTACGACTGGATGATCGGAGAACTGTCCAATATTTACTTTCGGGCCTTTCGTCTGGCTACGGCGATGGCACGAAAGGCTGAGCGCTGTTACCAGTTCGAACTGGGTCTTGTCGATAGCAACGTAATCGGCACAGGTCGTTGGGATAGTCTACGCAGAGGTCTGTTAGCTGGCGAAAACCTTGCACATGACCTGCGTCGTCTTGAGTCGTCGTATCTTGATCTGAATATTCGACGCAAAGAGATCACGCGAACAATTTCACTTCGCGACGAATTTCCAGACCGTCTGCTTACGTTGTTGGTCTCAGGCAGCTGCGAGATCGACCTCGATGAGTTGCTGTTCGATCGGGATTATCCTGGGCACTATCAACGCCGAATTGCACGTGCAAGCATCAGCGTTGAACGGCCGGATGCAGATTCGCACGACAACGTCGTGTGCGTGGCAACGCTGCTGCATAATAGCGTGCGTCTGGTTCCCACAATCAGTGCTGGTTATCCGAAGCTGGCACCACCCGCGACGGACTCGCGTTTTGCTGATCAGTTCGCAGCTGTGCAGGGTATCGTCACTGGCAACGCAATTGACGACCCAGGCTTGTTTGTTCGAAATATAGGTGCGAACCTTGATGACCCACGTTATCTACCATTTGAAAATGCAGGTGCCATCAGTCAGTGGAAAATTGAGTTGCCAGCTTCGCGCAATTCACTGGATCTCTCGTCGGTCACTAATGTCAAACTACATCTGCACTACTCCGCGCTTGATGGCGGTGCGCCATTAGCGTCAGCGGCACAGGCGAGCGTTGATGCTGCTGCACCATCGAGCTTAACGGTTGCTTTTAATATCGCAGATGAGTTCCCAGAGGCCTGGGCGGCCTTTTTCGCGACAAGTGGTGAACAATCGCTGACTTTACCGCTTCGTCATGGTCTATTACCGGCGGCCGCGCGTGGACGCACAGTTGTCATCAGTGGCTTTGATGTTCACTTATTTAACGATGCTGGAAGGCGCTTCGATATTGCGCCTTCAGCCCCATTTCCGACTACGATTATTCCTGCCGATCCAGTTAGCTCAGAATCAATCATTGCTAGTGCAAGCGTCACGGCTCCATCATTGGCATTGCAACCACTGACACTGCGTGTGCGTGAACGAGGCGCGGGTGACTGGGTTTCTCTGAACACTGATCGTCTTGCCGGTATGGTCGTCGCCTTGCAATTGGAATTATCATGAATGTGAATACTACTAACCTGGATTTGCCAGATTGCATATGCACGTTTGTCCATCGTTTGAATATAACGTACACGCCTGATTTGGTCGTTTTGTTTGGTTCATACGTCAACGGTAATGTAACAATGAAAAGCGATGTCGATCTGTTGATTGTCTTGTCGACGGTGGTCGATGCCGATGAGTTGGCACGCCGACGAACACAGTTAACAGTCAGGTTATTTCCTCGTATTGATCTGGTTATCAGTTCTCGTAAAGAACTTGAGCATGCACGCGGCCAACGCGCAGCATTTCTACGTTCAGTGCTCGAGCACGGCAGGATTCTGGTCGGGTCAAAGCCCAATAGCTTACAACACTGGCTTGAAGTTCTCTCACACGATTAGGTTACGGTGACAGTTTTAAGGAGCCTCTGAACAAGTCCCAGTATTTCTGGAAAACACCTTAAAATAGGCGCTTCCATACCTGTTACGGGGGACCTTTCTTCTGAAATTCACCTCATGACGACGATGAGATTCCCAGATAATCTACCCGATAGGGGATAAAGGTTGATTAGGTAGTCTCGGGTTAATTGCCCTGTCTCTCATTGCGAGCAGAGCGAGACGGACAATGGCTATTAATCAGCGGTTCCCTGATTTTGCGAGGCATACATTCATGTTCTGTCGGGCATTTTTATGGTTGGGGTTGAGTGTTAATACCTGTTTATAATTTTCTATCGCCTTTTTATAGTCCCCCAGGCTATAGAGGCAGTTCCCAAGGTTATAGTAGGCATCAGCATTTGGTGAGATCTGGATCGCCTTACGAAAACTGGCCGCAGCTTCTTTCGGCCTGCGACTATTGTGAAGTGCAATCCCAAGGTTGTTGTAGGCACTCACCATTGCTGGGTTGGCTTCAATTGATTGGTGAAAAAGGTCGATCGCTTTATCAATATCACCTCGCTGGGTATTAATAACACCCAGTAAATGGAGTGCATCGGGGTGCCTAGGGTCTAGCGCTAGTATTTCTCTGTACGCCTGTTCTGCGCTATCGAGGTCTCCCTGCTGGTGTTTTGCAACAGATTTCTCAAGCATGGTCTGTAGTAGTTGTTGAGAGGGTTCGGCGGTCTGTTGTTGATGTATGTCATACCAACGTTCCCATATGTTGATGAGGGCAGTCTCAAAACTTAGGCAAAACCCCCGGCTATTAAAGAGCGGCGCAGAATTACGGTTGGCGGCCAGCTTTTCTCGTAGTGCCATCAGTTTACTGGGGTTCGTCGCCAATTCAATGGCGAGGGTTTCATACGCCTCAGGAGATTCTGTCACCAGCTCGGGCATATTAGCAGCATGGAGCAGCGCACCTCCCATACGGGCAGCGAAACTTTTTCCAGCACAGGTAAGAAGAGGTAATCCAGCCGATAATGCATCGCTAGCAGTAGCGCCTGCATTAATTGGTAGCGTGTCCAGAAACAGATCGGCAAGGCGCTGACGTGCCAGGTGGTCTGTTGGGTCTACCCTGGTTGCAAAGATCAGGCGCGACGGTTCAATACCTCGTTTTATCGCTTCATTTCGGAGGTTCTGCTGGGCAGGCTCATTATCCGCGAGCAGCCATAATACGCTGTTCGGTACAGCGCTCAGGCAGCGCATCCAGATATCAAAGATTTCAGGCGTTATTTTATAGCAGTTATTAAAGCTGCAAAAGACAAAACCGTCATCAGGTAAACCGGATGCGGCACGTGTTGGTGTGGTTTCTGATATTTTCCGCTGTGTATCGGTCACCATGTAACAGGGGAGATGTACCAGTTGTTCATCAAAATAGGGCTGTAATTTTTCTGGGGCACAAAATTGATCAACGAGAATGTAGTCAATAAAATCACATCCCATCGTACCTATGTAGCCTAAATAGTTTATCTGAACCGGGGCTGCCCGGTAGGCAAGTACATTGGGCCTTGAGCTGCTCGTATGTCCCATCAGGTCGATAGTAATATGAATGCCCTCAGCTGCGATCAACTTTGCAACGTCATGGTCACTCATATCGCCTACGGCATGGAAATGATCAAAGGCGTTGAGCAGGCGTTGACGCATCGGGCTAGCATCACCGGAATCATAGGCGATTGCAGTGACCTCAAATTTTCTGCGATCAAGTAATTCATAGAGCCCAGCGGTGAGATGAGCAACGGGGTGTTCGCGAAAATCGGCAGAAAGGAAGGCCACTTTAATACGAGAGCTATCGTAGGGTGGTGTGGCGTTGATTGGCTTTAGCTCCTGGGGGATAACCGAGCTGGTATAGGCTCTGGCACACTGTTGCTGGGCGGCCGGGTCATCGGACCATAGCAAAAAAGAGAAGGCGTTCGGGATGATGTTGCCTGATTGCTGCCACTGGATGACAGATTTTCTGGTGGTATCAAAATCCTGCCAGTCGCACAGTTTCCGTAAACAGATCGTTAACTGACTAAATGAATTTGAGTGTGCCGGGTCAATCTCAAGTGCGCGTTGAAAATAGCCGACAGCCGCCTGGAGGTTTTTCCTGAATATATTGATGTTACCCAGGTTGTTAAGTGCGCCGACATGCTCAGGGTTTATCCTGATGGCCTCTAAGAAATGTTTCTCGGCTTCATCAAACTGTTTCTGCTGGCTTAATAACACAGCCAGGCTATTATGAGCACCATCATGTTCTGGCTTGATCTTAAGCGCATTCATCAAGCACGCCTTTGCCTCTTTTTTCTGGTCGAGGTGATAGAGAACGCCGCCGAGATTATGATAGGCCTCGGTATTATCACTCCCTGTTTCAACTGCACGCTGAAAGGCCTGTAGAGCCTCGTCATATCTTTTCAAACTATTAAATGCAACGCCCAGGTTGTTATGCACCTCTGAAACAGCAGGGTCAATGGCTATCGATTTTTGATACAGTTTAATAGCCGCCTCCTGTTCACCTTGTTGGGCATAAATGATGCCTGAGTAGTGGAGTGCGCCCGCATGCGACCTGTTCAGTGATAATATTTCCTGATAGATCGTTTGTGCTTTTTTTAGATTATTCTGCCTGTGTAGTTCAACGGCGTGTTTAAATGACGCTTCAATATCGATGCCAGAGTCTTCAGTTTTATTAAATGTACTATTAGTTGAGTCTATTACTGTTTTGTTCCAGCTCTCCCACATGTTTGTGAACTCATGCTCCAGTTGGCGGCAGAATTTCTGGCTATCAAAGAGCGGTGAACAGTCGCGATTGGCAATTAACCTGCATCGCATCGTAGCTAGTTTTTCGGGTGATCTTGCAAGTTCAATTGCTAATGTTTCATACGCTACCAGTGAATCGACGGCGAGCTCAGCTATTCCCGCAGCATGCAGAAGAGTGCTGCCTACCCTTGAAACAAAACTGTTGCCTGAGTATGAAAGTACCGGCAAGCCTGCACTTAACGCGTCGTTAGCTGTAGTATGAGCGCCATAAGGGTGGGTATCCAGGAAGAGGTCTGCCTGTTTATACCGCGCCAGATGATCGGCTGGGTTTTCTATATATGGGGCAAAGTAGAGACGAGCTGAGTCAACCCCACGAGCTTGCGCTTCTTTTCTCAGGTTTTTCTGTGTCTGCTGGTTATTTGACTTAAGCCACAGGATACTATTCTCAACGGCTTTAAGGCAGCTTATCCAGATATCGAAAATTTCAGGTGTCAATTTATACTCATTATTGAAACAGCAGAAAACAAAACCTGTTTCAGGGAGTCCGCATTGAGTACGTGTTGGTGTATGGGCTGAAATAGCCTTTTTGCTATCGGATGGCATATAGCAGTTGGGCAGGTGGATGAGCTGTTCGCTAAAAAAAGGTTGCTGATCTTCAGGAACAGCGATGGCGTCGGTAATGATATAGTCGAAGAATTTTGCCCCCATTGAGCCGGTATAACCGAGAAAGTTAACCTGAATGGGAGCAGGCTTGCCAGCTAGTACGCCCGGTCTTGCGCCGAGTGTATGTCCGGTTAAGTCGACTGCGATGTGGATACCTTTGGCGACGATTAGTCTGGCGATCTCCTCATCACTCATATTTCCGGCCGTATAGAAATGGTCAAAGGCGTTAACCAGGCGTTGACGCATTGCGCTAGTATCATCTGGGCCATAGGCGATCGCGCTGATCTCAAATTGCTCGCGGTCATGCAGCTCATACAGTTCCGCGCTGAGATATGCGACCGGGTGTTCACGGAAGTCGGCAGATAAATAGGCGACCCGAATACGGCTACCATCTCGGGGTGGTTCAGGGTTGAGCGGCAGGATAGTGGCAGGAATGGTGTTGTTGATACGATTGGTCGCGGCTGCTAACTGTACTGCAGGATCGTCTGACCATGAAAGCAAGTAAAATGGTGGGAGCTTGCTTGAGGGCAGCTGGGCCTTCTGTACTATCTCATCCCTAAATGCTTCATAGTTTTCCCAGTCGCAAACAGACTGCAGCATAAATGCCTGGCTGCTGTATGCATTGAAATGGTCAGGGTTGAGCGTAAGAGCTTGTTGATAGTTTTTGATTGCTTTTTCATAGTCAAATAACTTGCTCTGAACGTTGCCCAGATTGTAATAGGCATCGGTATGCTTTGGGTTTAGCTGGATCGCTTTTTTATAGTACTTAATGGCCTCTTTATGCCGCCCTGCTCCGTTTAGCGCACTGCCAAGGTTGTTGCATGTATCAGCATCGTGTGGATTAATCTCAAGCGACTGCCTGAAACTGTCAATCGCAGATAGAAACTCACCAATGGCATTGAGAGAGATTCCCAGGTTATTAAGTGCTCCAGCAAAAACAGGCGCCGCTATCAAGGCCTCTCTATAGTATTCAACTGCTTTTTGATGATCTCCCCGCTGTGCATAGGTGAGCCCCAATAGATGAAGCGCATCAGCATGAGTGGGCTCGCTTGCCAGAATAGCGCGGTAGCCACTTTCTGCATCGGTAAGATTATTCTGTCGGTGATGGCCAAGCGCCTGTGCGAGTAAATGGGTAAGCCTGGGGTCGTTGGGTCTATCTGGAGCGGCGAGCGGTGTGTGGGGTCTATGCGCACTGCGTACTGCTTGTTGCGGTTTGCGACTTCTTTTTCTGGTCACGCGGTTAGTCCCCAATTGTTACTAAAATTAACAGCTTACATTCATATTGTCTATATCGGGCGGCATTGTCCAGTATTTAATGGCCGCAATGGTCTGGGCTATCTGGCAGTGCCATAACGACAATCGTGATCTGTTTTAAAGATTTTCTGTAATTTTCCGATAAAACTACTGGGAGCGGTAAATACTTTCTTTGATAAGTATATCCGCTAAAGATAAACCTTAAATTCCGGTGTCGGGCTGATGAGCGGCACACCAACTGCTAAGCAGGGCTGATTGTAGCGCCACAGGTACGCCGGGAAAATAAGGAGAAGTACAATGGGTCAAGTCATTAACACCAATATCGCTTCGTTGAACTCTCAACGAAATCTCACACGATCACAGGGCGAGTTAGGGGTTGCGCTGCAACGTCTATCATCTGGCCTGCGGATTAACAGCGCCAAGGACGATGCAGCGGGGCTTGCGATTGCCGAGCGTTTTACGACACAGATTCGTGGCCTTAATCAGGCGACTCGAAACGCCAACGATGCCATCTCTCTGGCTCAAACTGCTGAAGGTGCGCTGGGTGAGTACGGTAACATTTTGCAGCGTGTACGCGAGCTAGCAATTCAATCGGCCAACGCCACCAACTCGTCTTCAGACAGGCAGGCGCTCAACAACGAAGCGCAACAGCTCATTGCGGAAATGACACGTATCTCGACGCAAACACAGTTTAATGGCCAGTCAGTTCTGGATGGCTCATTTTCTGCGGCGCAATTCCAGGTCGGTGCGAACGCGAATCAGACCATTTCAGTTAGCATCGGTGATGCATCCACTGATGCGCTGGGTGCTTTTACCTTTAATAACACTCAGCAAGCTGTTTCAGGTACTGCGCTCGCAGCAGGTGACCTGACCATTAACGGTGTCGATGTGGGCGTTTCAGCTTCAGGTTCGGCTGAAGACATTGCAACAGCTATCAACTCCATCACCGGTCAGACAGCAGTGACAGCAACTGCCAGCACAACATTTGAGCCTGCCGGCGCCCCCACAGCGGGTGTGCAGTTATCAACGGGTGATATCGTCATCAACGGTACCGCGATTGGTGGTACATCATTAAATTATGATGTCGCGGCGCAGGGTGCTGCGATCGCAACACAGATTAATGCCGTTTCTAATACGACCGGCGTTACCGCCACAGCTAACACCACGACGGGTGCGATCACCCTGGCATCTGACACGGGACGTACCATCTCGTTGACCACCAATAATGGTGCCGCAGGGGCAACGCGTGCAGAGAATGCGACCGGGATGAATCTTTCGACCACACCGCTAACCAACCTGGCGACGAATGATATTACTGTCAATGGAACTAAAGGAACCAGCGCTGCTACGCTAACTTATGCCAATGTTGCTGATAATGAGACCTTCACGGTTGGTGGCGTCACTTTTACTTTTAATGCTGCTAGCGCAACAGGTGGTAGCGGGACTTCATATACCGTTGGTGGGAACTATACTAACCAAAGCACGCTCGAAACACAAGTGGTTGCTGCCCTGGATGCCGCCAGGGACGCGGGTGCTTTGAATATTGATAGCGCGGTATTTGCTTCAGGCGAGCTGACTGTTACCTCAGCTACATTAGGTATTGAAACTGCAGCTGGTTATGAGATCACAGATGGCGGCGGCGGGGGATTCGGCGCAACAACCAATGTTGCTGGTACTGGTATTGCGCAGGGCGAGACCCTGACTGTTGGGGGCCAAACATATACCTTTACCGTAGGAGATAGTACAGGAAATAATATCGATTTAAACCAGGCTTCGACTACTGCATTGGCGGATGCAATCGTTGCCGACATTACAGCCAATTCAAACGCGGTGCCACCGACGACTAATATTACGGCAGCCAATACTGGTTCTAATAATGTGGTCAATATCTCGGCAGTTGTATACGGTACCGCAGGTAATACTGATGTGGATGCTACAGATGGCAGTGCGGTTGCTAGTGGTAAGCTGGTTGAATCGATTAGTACCACCACAGATGGCGCGGTCAATACCAATGCTGCTGATGTTACCCGTCAGGGTACATTGGATCTTACCTCTTCTGAAACCTTTCAGATTGCCGGTAACAACCCCGGTAACGCCGGTTTAGCGACCGCTTCAGTGACACTGACGGCGGTGAATACGGTCAATATCTCCTCGGTAGAAGGCGCTAACACCGCTATCAGTCTGATGGATGGGGCGCTGGACCAGGTCAATAGTTTGCGGTCTGAGCTGGGTGCGATTCAAAATCGTTTTGAATCAACCATCAGTAACCTGGCGGCGACCTCTGAAAATCTGAGCGCTGCGCGTTCACGTATTCAGGACACTGACTATGCAGCAGAAACCGCAGCACTCACCCGAGCGCAAATTCTGCAACAGGCTGGTGTGGCGATGCTATCTCAGGCAAATTCGCTTCCTCAGCTGGTGCTGTCACTACTACAGTAGTAGACCTAAAAGTAAATGGAGCGGGTTCGGGGCAGCCGCCCCGGACCCTTTCCTGAAAATTTTGTTAACGATAGGAGGTAATAATCATGTCTATTGACCTTAATAGCAGGGTCACAACGGACGTGGTCTATGCTTCTAGCCAGGCAAAGTTGACGGCTACTCCACCCGAGACAGAGGCCCCCTCAGTAAAGCTAGTCGGTAGCGGGCGGCAACCAGATCAGACGAGCGGTAACCAATCATTGCCGGCGGTTATTAATGAAGAGCCTTCTGCTGCTACCGAAGCATCAAAGATTTCTGAGGCAGTTAGCCGCATGAGTGACTACGTACAGAATATTCGTCGTGGCCTGGAATTTTCAGTTGATGAAGAGTCAGATCGTACTGTAATTACAGTTTATGATATTGAATCTGAAGAAGTTATCCGTCAGATCCCCTCTGAAGAGTTTCTCAACCTGGTTCGCCAGATGAAAGGCGAGAACGGTGGCGCTCTGATTAATGAAAAAGTATGAACTGGCATTGATTTTATCGGGGCAGTCAAGTTGGTCTAAAAATTGCTTTTCATTTTTAGCAAAGAGCAGTGCCGTTTACTGATTAGATAAAAAGGAGCGGTTTAACTAGTTTTTATGATCATAAGGATGGGGGCGGTATGGCAAACATTTCATCACCAGGTATCGGTTCAGGCCTGGACGTAAATGCGCTGGTTACCTCGGTTATTGATGCCGAGCGGGCACCGACAACCAATCGCCTGGATTTCAAAGAGGCCACTTTTCAGGCTGAACTATCTGCATATGGCTCGCTAAAGGGCGCGCTTTCAACTTTTCAGGGCACGCTTTCAACACTTTCGTTCACCAGTGCTTTTCGCTCTGCTTCAGCAGAAACCAATAATCTGGATGTGTTAACCGCCGATGTTAGCGATGCCGCAGCAGACTCTAATTATAGCATTAAAATTAATCAGCTGGCACAGGCACAGACGCTGGTGACCAGCGGGTTTGAAAATATCACTGATGTGGTAGGTGCCGGCACATTGACCTTCAAATTCGGTACTACTGACTATGTAAAAGGTGACCCGAATGCAGATCCGGTCGTGGCCGAATCCTACAACTCTTTTATACTCAACGCGGAAAAGTCTGTAGAGAGCCTCGAAATTGATGAGACAAACAATACCCTTCAGGGTGTGCGAGACGCGGTGAACAGCGCAGACATCGGGGTAACGGCCAGTATAATTTATGATGGCTCTGCTTACCGCTTAACTTTTGTTTCACAGGAGACAGGGGCAGATAATAGTCTTGAAGTAACGGTGTCAGATAGCGGTGATGCTAATAATACCGACACCAATGGATTGTCGCGCCTTGCATTTAACAGTAGTGCCACCAATCTGGAACAGACACTGGATGGGCGTGATGCCCTGCTCACAATTAATGGCCTGGCAGTGACGAGCAGCAGTAATGTTGTACGGGAGGCGATTACAGGCGTCACCCTCAATCTAAAAGAGGCTCAGCTCGAAACAGATGGTGCGGTCAATTTGGATGTGAAACGTAGCGATAGTGTGGTATCCAATTCAGTTCGCAACTTTGTTACTGAGTACAATAATTTTATGGATACTGTCAATTCGCTATCTAATTATGATGCGGAGAATGAGCAGGGTGGAATCTTGCTGGGAGATAGTGTGTTACGTGGAATAACAACCCAGTTCCGGCGTGAAATTAACGGCACTATTGAGGGGCTGAGCGGTGTTTTTCAGAGTATTGCGGATATTGGTATCACGACAGAAAATGATGGTAAGTTAAAAATTGATAATGAGCGCCTTGATGCGGCGATTAAGAGTGATCCAGGTGCAGTGGCTTATTTATTTGCCGCAGCCGGACAGCTGGATGTGGGTGGAGTGAGCTTTATCGGCTCAACAGCGGAATCACAGGCTGGTAACTACGCAATAAATATCACCCAGGCAGCAACACAGGGCACTTATGTGGGCAGTAGTTTTGGTTATAACGGCTCTATTGTGGTCGATAGCACGAACGATGAGCTGGCTTTTGCCATTGACGGTATCCCCACTGGAACAATCATGTTGAGTAACGGTAGCTATACCGGTGCTGAACTAGCGAATGAATTGCAGGTTAGAATCAATGGTGCTCAGCCATTAAAAGATGAAGGGGTCTCGGTGAATGTTAGTTTTGATGATACGAGCGAACTCTTTACCATCACCTCTACTCGTTATGGTGAAACCTCTAAGGTCGATATTAGTTCCGTTGAAGGTAGTGGCTTTGGGCTGTCGGTAGGGAATGGTGTCGTCGGTGTCAATGTAGAAGGTACTATCGGTAACCAGGCGGCAACAGGGGATGGCCGGATTTTAACGGGTAATGTTGATGCTGCCGGGTTGCAGGTTGAGGTTATGGGTAGCGAGTCAGGGAGTTATGGCTCACTCTCATTTTCCAGGGGCATTGCCGATAAGCTGAACAGCCTGATTGATGAGATGCTGGCGGCCGATGGCACATTGGAGAGTCGAATCGATGGAGTCGGCAACAGGATTGAGGGCATTGGTGCGCAACGGATCGCACTGGACAGCCGCTTGCTGGCGCTGGAAGAGCGGATGCGTTCAAAATTTATCGCGATGGACATGCTGGTTGGCCAGTTACAGAATACGGGTAACTTTCTGCAGCAGCAACTGGACAGTTTACCCAATATAGCGGTCAGGCGGAGATAGTCTGGTTATTGTAGTTTTATAGAGTATGAATAATATTTAGGTGGTAAAGAAGGGAGATTGCGGAATGAGTTTTGCAGGCAAACAGTCAGGTATGCAGCAGTATAAAAAAATGAGCGTACAGGGAGGGGTAGATAGTGCAACACCACACCGTCTGATACAGATGTTGATGGAGGGAGTGCTGGAAAAGATCGCAACCGCAAAATTTCATATGGAGAAAAATGAGATTGCGAGTAAGGGTGAAAATATTAGTGTCGCCATTTCAATTATAGATGGCCTGCGCGTTAGCCTTGATAAGTCAACAGGAGGTGAAATCGCACAAAATCTGGATGACCTTTATGAGTATATGGGGCGAATTCTGTTACAGGCAAATCTAAAAAATGATGTGCGCCTGCTGGACGAGGTGGCAGGATTGCTGAATGAGATTAAGAGCGCATGGGATGCGATTCCCGATGAGGTGGTCTTTGAGCACGCAGACAAAGCGAAAGCGAGTAGTGGTAGCAAGGCCATGTCGAATGGTAGCTAAGGCCGCTATTCATGTTGGCAACTAGCAGCACTAATTCTGTGGTTGATCCTGATGCCGTTCTGCCGGCTGTTACCGATCGCCGCGCTCAGCTTGAACTCATTCTGGCGATAACACAGAAGATGTTACAGATGGCGGAGCAGCCCCAGTGGGAGCTGGTTGGCAAACTTGAAGCAGAACGAAGTCATCTGATTAGCTCTTTTTTTGAGACGAAGCCGACCGTTGATGAAGCTGAGCATGTCGCCAGCGTTATTCTTGAGGTGCTGACGGTCGATGAAAAAATAACCGCCCTGAGTGCCATTGAACAGCGGCACATCCTGGCAAATTCACAGAAAATGCACCTTGGTAAGCGGGCCGCTCAAGCGTATTCCATATCAAACAAATAGTATTGGTGCCGTTGTGCGGCTGAAAGCTATTGTCCAGTGTCGCCAGAATCCTGTATCGTACATTGCCATGAATATGAATCAGGGTAATAACGAACAGCTGGGTGAGGGTGTCGTTTATAAAGATATCGTGCCGCTATGCTGGCGTGATATTGCTCGTGAAGAGCTGGAGTTCTCTTATCTTAGTTTGCAGGATGCTAACGAAGAGGTGTTGCGTTTTATCACGACGCTGGATGAGTGCTACATTGAGGGGGCGGATGAAGCAGGTGGTGCCTCTGCTTCCGACCTGAGTCGAATCGAATTCAAACTTAATCTGCTGTTAGATATGGTGACTCAGTTGGTGGAGCGTGAAACCTCCATGCCAGAGTCGGCCCCGATTACACTGGGCTCTTCAGGCATTGAGTGGTCTTCAGCCACACCACCACGCGAAGGGGCGCTGTTAGAAGTTTCGCTCTATCTGCATCATAAATACCCGCGACCTTTTATTGTGATTGGTCAGGTATTAACCATTAAGGCGCTTGAAGGTAAAAGTGGCAAATATCTGATCCATCTGGCCTTTGATACCATGAGTGCTGCTGTTCAATCAGCTCTTGAGAAACTTATTTTCCGTCAACACAGGCGGAGTATTGCACAGTCGCGACGCACTTCTCTGGCAGAGGATTAGTCTGCCGCTCCTGCTACACCGCGCTGCTGTTGGGTTGTACGCGACAGAATATTGAAAGCCCATTTATATCAGTAAGTTGTGGGTTATTGACCCACTGAGCGGGGTGTGCTATGTTTCAGGTGACATTTTTTTGACGTGCAGTCCGATGGCAATTTATAGCCTGGAATAATTGATTTAAGGGGAGCGTGGAATGGAGTCAGTCCTGGTTATTGATCCTGATGAGGGTGCTCATGCCGATTTAAAGGCGATTTTAGCGTTCATCGACTGTACGGATGTGGCGTTAATAACCCAGGATGCGTGGTCTCCTGAGCGGTATAGCGCAGATAAAACTGGCGTTGTCATTGTGGCGGCCTCTGTAGGCGAGAAGCTCCCCGAGTTGTTGCAGTCGCTAAAGAAGTGGGGGGAGGCCGTTCCTGTTTTTCTCCTGATCGATAGTCACGACAGTCTAAAAGTTTCATCTGAACTGGCGGGCAGTATCCTCGGACAGATTAAATACCCGGTGAAATATCGAGATTTAACCGCCGCCATTCAGCAGGCACAGGTGTTCCGCGAGAGCCACAATAAACGGCAGGGGGCCCATTCCCCCGAGCTGTTTCGTAGCCTGGTGGGTAATAGCCGAGGCATCCGTCAGGTTAGAAAACAGATTGAGCAGGTTGCTGACTCAGATGCCACGGTGTTAATCCTTGGCGAGTCTGGTACCGGCAAAGAGGTGGTGGCGAGAAATGTTCATTACCACTCTGAGCGCCGTGGTAAACCCTTTGTGCCCATTAACTGTGGCGCTATCCCCTCTGAATTATTAGAAAGTGAGCTGTTCGGTCATGAAAAAGGTGCCTTTACCGGGGCGATCAGTGCACGCCAGGGGCGTTTTGAACTGGCAGAAGGTGGGACGCTGTTCCTTGATGAGATTGGGGATATGAGTGTGCAGATGCAGGTGAAACTGCTGCGTGTTCTGCAGGAACGCACCTTTGAGCGCGTGGGAAGCAATAAGACCATCGAGTCTAATGTTCGTATCGTCGCTGCCACTCATCGTAATCTTGAAGAGGCGATTACCGATGGTAAATTCCGCGAAGATCTTTTTTATCGCCTGAATGTCTTTCCTATTGATATGCCGCCACTTCGAGAGCGTATGGAAGATATACCGCTACTGGTGAATGAGCTAGTGAAGCGACTGGAGCATGAAAAGCGCGGTTCCGTTCGTCTGACTCAGGCAGCTGTGGTAGCGCTCTGCCAGTACCATTGGCCTGGTAACGTACGAGAGCTGGCCAACATGATTGAACGCCTGGTCATTATGCACCCGTATGGTGTAGTGGATGTGCATGACTTGCCCCAGAAATTCCAGGTCGATAATGGAGCTGACACAAGTGCGTTGACAGCCGCCATTCAGAAAAACGCTATCTATGATGATAGCGCCCCAGATATGGGGTCAATTGATCTACTCGATACACCACGGTTGCCGCAGGATGGCATCGACTTAAAAGAGCACCTGAGTAATCTTGAATGTAACCTGATTAAACAGGCGCTGGATGATGCTGATGGTGTGGTTGCCCACGCTGCAAACCGGTTACGTCTGCGCAGAACCACCCTGGTTGAAAAACTGCGAAAATATGGCCTTCAGCGCTCAGATGATGCGACATAAAATTGACTCCTGTTTTATGTCGCCATCTATAACCTATTGAAAAGTCTTTAGTTAAAGAAATCGGCACAGTTATTGCTCTTTGTACTGCGAAGGATCTAATTCTTCGCAGTATTTTAAGAGGGCAGTACTTGTATGGTTCAGCAGAATGTAAGCAACAGCCGAGCGCTAAAGGATGCATTTAGCCGTTTTAACCAGGCCTCGGATCAACTAGCAGACAGCTATCGCATTTTGGAAGATCGTGTTGGCCAGTTAACGGGTGAACTGGCGCTAGAGCGTAGCCGCCGTTTCTTTCGTGAGAGCGACAACGAACAGACCATCCGCCGCTTTGAAGGGCTGCTTGATGCGCTTCCTGCGGCCGTCATTGTGCTTGATGGCGATGGCTATGTGCAGCAGTGTAATCGTGCTGCGATTGAGTTGGTTGGTGAGCCGCTGTTAAGCCTGTTGTGGCGTGATATTGTTGTGCGCGCCTTTGAATCCACAGTGCCAGGGGATGATGTTCCTCTGAAAGATGGTCGCATCGTTAACATTGCAACGCGCCCAGTTGGAGATGTTCCCGGTCAAATCATTCTATTAACCGATGTCACCGAAGCGCGCGCAATGCAGGCAATGTTGAACCGGCACCAACGGCTTTCAGCAATGGGTGAGATGGTTGCCTCAATTGCACATCAAATACGCACCCCGCTAGCATCCGGTTTACTTTATGCCTCACATCTCAAACGTGACGACCTGGATCAGGGGAGACGCGCCCGCTACGCAGAACAGATCCTCTCTCGCCTCAAACACCTGGAGCGCCTTGTCGATGAGATGCTGGTGTTTGCTCGTGGTGGGAATTTTAGTGCAGACCGGGTGAGGCTCGCGATGTTAATGGATGAGCTACAGCAGATGATGTTACCGCTACTCGAAGATGGCATGTGCGAGCTTGAGATTGTTAATAGCGCGGATGTTCATATCTCAGGCCATTACGAGGCGCTATCAGCTGTTTTACAGAACCTTGTCTCAAATGCTATTCAGGCCTGTGAGCATGACGATGAGTCGGGTGATAACCGTCATGCTGGCGGTAAGGTCAAAGTTGAGAGCCGCAATTTAACTGACAAAACAGTTGATATCTATATTACTGATAACGGCCACGGTATTTCCGAAAAGATACAGCAGCGGATCTTTGAGCCTTTTTTTACTACTAAAGCACAGGGTACTGGCCTGGGGCTGGCTGTAGTTCAGGCCATTGTGAATGCTCACGATGGCGCGATCTGGATTGAAGCATCATCTACAAGCAATCAGAGTGGCACAACGTTTGTCGTTCGGCTGCCATTACTAAAAGAAAATGTTGATAAGTAAATGATGTGATGCCGGCATTCGTTAGCCTTTCATCACCATTATAGTTTTATAGGAAGGAGTTTATATGCGTTATTCCACTGTACTAGTCGTTGAAGATGATAGCTCATTACGTGAAGCGTTATGTGACACCCTGGATCTTGCCGGTTACGATGTCGCCACGGCTGCAGATGGGCGTGCCGCGCTGGATGTGATGTCATCACAGAATATCGGCCTGGTAATCAGTGATGTCCAGATGAAGCCTATGGGTGGAAATGCCTTACTCAAAAAAATTAAGTCCAGCAATCCAGAGCTTCCAGTGTTATTGATGACTGCCCATGGGAGCGTACAGAGTGCCGTTGAAGCAATGAGAGAGGGAGCCTCGGATTATCTTCTGAAACCTTTTGACGCCAATGCATTGATCGACATGGTTAGCCGTTATTTCTCACACCAACATGCAGAATCAGAAGAATTTATTGCCCAGGATGAAAAAAGCCAAGCACTAATAGAGATGGCCAGTCGTGTCGCAAAGAGCGATGCAACGGTGATGATTAGTGGCGAGAGTGGCGTAGGAAAAGAGGTGTTGGCGCGCTACATTCATCAGCACTCTGATCGAGCAGATCAGCCTTTTATCGCAATAAACTGCGCGGCTATTCCCGAAAATATGCTTGAGGCCACTTTATTTGGTTATGAAAAGGGGGCTTTTACTGGCGCATACCAGGCATCACCGGGAAAGTTTGAGCAGGCACAGGGCGGTACCCTATTGCTCGATGAAATTTCAGAAATGGATCTTGGATTGCAAGCGAAGTTACTGCGAGTGCTACAGGAGAGAGAAGTTGAACGGCTGGGGGGTAGAAAACAGATATCACTGGATGTGCGTGTGTTGGCGACATCCAACAGAAGGATGATGGAGGAGGTTGCCGCACAGCGTTTTCGTGAAGACCTCTATTATCGTTTAAATGTTTTTCCTCTCTTCCTCGCGCCACTGCGCGATCGTCCTGCCGATATCCTGCCGCTTGTTCAGCGCCTGATCGAGAATAATGCCAAGAAAGGGGGCTGTTTACCTCCTAAGCTCTCTTCAGCAGCAAAGAAAAAATTGATGTCACACTCATGGCCCGGAAATGTACGTGAGCTGGATAACATCATACAGCGCGCATTGATACTTCACGTTGGTCAAACAATAGAAGTGGATGATTTGCAGTTTGAATCAGATAGCCCATCAACGAGTGTTGCTATAAATAAGATTGAACAGACAGATAGAAAGGGTTCGGGCGTTGCGCCGACTCACCAGGCGAGCCTTAAGTCACATGAGCAGAGCATGATTCTGGAAACGCTACGTATGATGAGTGGAAATAGAAAATCAACAGCAGAGAAGCTGGGGATTAGTCAGCGCACATTGCGTTATAAACTGGCAAAAATGCGGGATGCCGGAATAGAAATTCAAAGTGTCGGTTAATAGGCCAGAATAGGTATAGAGGTTGTAGTAAGGAGGAATAGTCATGAGTGAAATAGATGTAAATTACCTGTTATCACAACTGCGCAGTAGTGCATTAGAAGCAAAAGGTGTTGAACCTGATGTTGGCAAAAGCTCGGCTGGGCTAGACTTTTCAGCCCAGTTAAAAGATGCCATCAACCAGGTGAATACAGTACAGAAAGAGTCTAGCTCATTGAAAAAGTCTTTTACGATGGGAGATGAAAATGTGGATCTGGTTGATGTGATGGTTGCCTCGCAAAAGGCGAGTGTCTCTTTTCAGGCGATGGTCCAGGTGCGAAATAAACTAATCTCTGCTTATCAGGATGTGATGAGTATGCCGATATAGGCGGTTATGTTTTCAATGGGTAGTGTAGATCTGTTTACAATTTTAAAGAGACGATTATGGCGCTGGTAAAAACTGATGATGTACTGCTCTCCTCAAGAGGGTTTAATGGTTTATCGCTGATGCGACAGCTGGGATTGATGATCGGTCTGGCGGCTAGTGTCGCAATAGGTGTCGCAATTGTGCAGTGGTCGCAGGACCCTAATTATCGCATGTTATACAGCAATCTCTCCGAGCAGGATTCTGGTGATATTGCGAACTCACTTCAGCAAGCCGCGATCCCCTATAAAGTTGATAGCCAAACGGGCGCCATTCTTGTCGCGGGTAAAAGTGTCTATGAAGCTCGCCTTAAACTGGCTTCAGAAGGCCTTCCTCGTGGTGGCGGTGTCGGCTTCGAGATGCTGGATAAAGATCAGGGGTTTGGCGTGAGTCAATTTATGGAAAATGCACGTTACCAGCGCGCATTAGAAGGGGAGCTGGCGCGAACGATAGGGTCGTTAAATAATGTTCGAAGTGCGCGGGTTCATTTAGCTATCCCAAAGCAGACCGCATTTGCACGTGCGCGCAAGAAACCAAAGGCGTCGGTGACGGTTGATCTATTTGCCGGTCGTCTACTAAAAGATGGCCAGGTAACAGCAATCAGCCACATGGTGGCGGCGAGTATCCCAAGCCTTGAGGCAAGTGATGTGACTGTTATCGACCAAAAAGGGCGTTTGCTGACTTCATCAGAATCATCGGAGGATATGCGTGTCAGCTCAACCCAGTTTGATTACCGGAAACGACTTGAAGATTACTACATCAAAAGAATTGAAAGTATCCTGACCCCGATCATGGGAGCGGGTGGGGTGCGTGCGCAAGTCTCTGCAGATATCGATTTTACCGTGATGGAGCAGACGCAGGAAAGTTTTAACCCCGATCTTCCTGCAATACGGAGTGAGCAGACACTTGAAGAGCGACGTACTGGAAGTCAGGGATTGAGCGGTATACCCGGAAGTCTCTCTAATCAACCACCCGATAATCTCGCTGCCAATGCTGCATCAGAAGGTGCAAAGCGTCCGCCAGTAAGCTCCACGATACGTGCAACTCGTAATTATGAGCTGGATCGCACCATCAGCCATATTAGTAATAGTGGTGGTGATATTAGAAGGCTCTCCGTAGCTGTTCTGCTCGATGATAAACAGTCTCTCAACGAGGATGGTGAGACGGTGAGAACAGCCCTGACAGAAGAAGAGGTGCAACGAATCACAAGATTAGTAAAAGAGGCGATCGGTTTTAATGGGCAGCGCGGTGATAGTGTTAATGTGATTAACGAATCATTTACAGTTCCTGCCGAGATGGAGCCACTGCCTGAGCCGTCATTGATGGAGAAACCAGAGATATGGGATATTGGGAAGCAGGTGTTAGCCGGCGCGGTAGTGTTCTTCTTACTCTTTGGTGTGCTACGTCCAGTGCTGAGAGAGTTGGCTGCCAAAGGTGAGGTGGTGGCTGCTCAACCGATGATATTAGATCAGAGTGGCGCAGGAATACAGAACGACCAATTAACATTATCCGGAGATAATCAGTCGCAGCAGAGCAGCGAGAATAACTTAAATACAGCTCGGGCCTTAGCCACACAGGATCCCAAGCGCGTCGCACAGGTAGTTAACAACTGGGTAGCCGCTGATGGTGGATAAAAAAGAGGAGCTGTCCGGGGTTGATAGGGCGGCTATACTGCTGATGAGCCTGGGAGAGCAGGGCGCTTCTGAAGTCCTGAAATATATCGGTCCAAAGGAAGTACATCGCGTCAGTGAGGCGATGACAAAACTGAGCAACATCTCACGTGAACAGGCGGATGCTGTACTGGGCGACTTTTGTAAGACAGCCGATAATGAAACTGCCTTTGGTGTAGGTTCCGATGAATATTTAAAGAGCGTTCTGGTCAAGGCGCTAGGCGAAGACAAGGCGGGGAGTGTGATTGATCGGGTCCTGATGGGCACTAGCTCGTCAGGTCTGGAGCAGTTGAAATGGATGGACCCGCGAGCAGTTGTGGAAGTGATACGCCTTGAGCACCCTCAGATTATATCGGTCGTTCTTTCCTACCTTGATTCTGAGCAGGCGGCAGAAGTGATTGGTCTGTTACCTGAGAAGGTGCGGCTCGATGTGCTACTGAGGGTGGCGACACTTGATCGTTTGCAACCCTCGGCACTTGAAGAACTGAACAACGTGATTGAGAAACAGTTTAAGGGAAATACAGCGGTAAAATCTGCAACAGTTGGGGGTATCAAAACAGCAGCCAGTATTCTGAACTTTATGGACAGTGCTGAAGAGAGCGTGATCATGGAACAGATCGCTGAGTTCGATAACGAACTGGGTGAGAGTATTCAGGATTTGATGTTTGTTTTTGCTGATCTGGTGAACATCGATGACCGTGGTATTCAGGCGCTGTTGCGTGAGGTCTCCTCTGAAACGCTAGTGCTGGCACTGAAAGGAGCAGAACCAGACCTGCAGGCAAAAATCTTTGACAACATGTCCAAGCGTGCTGGTGAAATGTTGAAGGATGACCTGGAAGCGCGAGGGCCTGTCAAACTCAGTGATGTTGAAGCTGCACAGAAGGAGATTCTCTCTATTACAAGGCGTATGGCCGAATCGGGTGACATACAGCTCGGAGGCAAGGGGTCAGACGAATATGTCTAGCCGTATTATTCTTTCTGAAGATTCTGAGGATTGCTCACGCTGGAAGCTGCCTGAAGTTGGCTTAACGGCTGCCGGTAATGCGCCTGCCCGTCAGATAGTCAGTGAACTCACAAAAAAAGAGATTGAGGTGCGACGCCAGCAAGGTTACGACGAAGGTTTTGCCAAAGGCAGACAGGAAGGTGTTGCGGCAGGAGAGGCGAACCTGAATCAACAGGCCAGTAACCTTGCCGAGGTGATTGGGCAGCTGTCGCAGCCGTTAGCAGAGCTGGATGATGTAGTGGTCGATGAACTTGTCACCCTGGCCATGACGATAGCGAAGCACATGGTGCGTCGAGAGATTAAAACCAACCCGGGAGAGATCGTTGCAGTGGTGAGAGAAGCGGTGGCTGTACTCCCAACCACCTCTCGTACAATAAAAGTATACCTTCATCCAGAAGATGCCGCGCTGCTTAAAGAGTCATTATCGATATCGGAGCAGGGTCGATGGGAGCTGATTGACGATCCATCATTAACGCGCGGTGGCTGTCGTCTTGAGACTGAGCATGCAGAACTGGATGCCTCAATTGAAGCACGCCTCGCCGCAGTGGTGGCTGAGTTGATGGGCGGTGAGCGCGAAGGGGATCATGCAAATGCACCGGCGTAGTGCCCTCTGGAAAGAGCGAATTGCGAGCTACCGTGACAAGTTGGGGGAGCCCCCGACATTAGTCGTTGAAGGCAAGTTAACGCGGATGGTTGGATTAACGCTGGAAGCGGTGGGTTGCCAGGTTGCTGTCGGTGGACGTTGCCTGATCAGTAGCGTCAATTCACAGCCGATTGAAGCGGAGGTGGTCGGTTTTGCTGGAGATAAAACCTATCTGATGCCCAGTGGAGAGGTGCAGGGGATTGTGCCGAATGCCAGGGTCATCCCTTCAGCACAAGCTTATGAGGCGCTCGTTGGCAAAGAGCTGCTGGGACGTGTGATCGATGGCGCTGGTAAACCGCTTGATGATAAAGGGCCGTTGGTTGCAGAAGGTACGATGCCGTTGAGCGCCAAACCGCTCAACCCATTGCGACGGCCACCGATCCGTGAACCGCTGGATGTCGGTGTGCGTGCAATCAATACACTGCTAACGGTTGGACGTGGTCAGCGTCTTGGTCTGTTTGCTGGTAGTGGTGTGGGTAAAAGTGTATTGCTCGGGATGATGACACGCTACACCAATGCCGACGTCGTCGTCGTTGGTCTGATTGGCGAGCGTGGCCGGGAGGTGAAAGAGTTTACCGATAACATTTTAGGGCCGCAGGGGCTGGCACGTGCAGTAGTGGTGGCAACCCCTGCCGACAATCCACCCTTGATGCGGATGCATGGTGCCATGATGGCCACCAGCATCGCCGAGTATTTTCGTGACCAGGGGAAGCGGGTGTTGCTGCTGATGGATTCATTGACACGTTATGCACAGGCACAGCGTGAAATCGCCCTCGCGATTGGTGAACCGCCCGCAACCAAAGGCTATCCACCCTCTGTCTTTGCGAAACTGCCACAGCTGGCTGAGCGTGCAGGTACCACAGAAAATGGTGGATCAATCACCGCCTTCTACACAGTGCTAACTGAGGGTGACGATCAGCAGGACCCGATCGCCGATTCTGCGCGAGCCATTCTGGATGGCCACTTTGTGTTGTCACGTAAACTGGCTGATGCCGGGCACTATCCCGCGATCGATATCGAGGCATCGATTAGCCGTGTGATGACAGAGATCACCACCGAATCTCACCAGAAAGAGGTGAGCCGTTTCAAGCAGCTCTACTCCTGCTATCAGCAGAACCGTGATCTGATTAACGTCGGTGCCTATACCAGAGGCAGTGATCCAGAGGTGGATGAGGCGATTGAATTCTATCCACACCTTAGAGCCTTTCTGCAGCAGAACATTTCAGAGTCAGTGAACCTGCAGAGCGGCATGCAGCAGCTGTCGGCACTTGTGAACAGACCAATGGCTGCAACCAATGTTGTTCCGGCAGGACAATGACGTTTAGTGAACAGATATAAGGAGTTGTATTGAAGTCTCGTCGTCTACAGCCTGTGATCAAAATAGCGAAAGAGCGTGAAGAGGATGCCGCTCTGGCATTGAGCGAATATCGAAAGGTGATCGATCAGCAGGAGGCGAAGCTGATTGAGTTAAGGCAATATCAGGCGGAATACCTTCAGCGTCTGCGCGACGGTGGGCGCAACGGGATGAATATTGCGCAGATCAATGATTACCGCAGTTTTATCGTACGCCTGTCGGTGGCAGTTGAGCAGCAAGAGGCTCAGTTAGTGGCATGCGAAGTGCAACTAGAGGAGAAAAATAGAGCATGGCTGGAGATGAGAGCCCGCCATCAGGCGCTGGGAAAGGTGACTGAGCGCTATCGGCAGCAGGAAGATGAAGCGCGCGAAAAAAAGGAACAGGCGGAGTCTGATGAACGTTCACAGCACATCGGGAGAAACAGGTTCCCACTTTAAACATGATTGGCACACCCTTTGCTCTGTATTCTGTGTAACTAATATTGACCAGGTCGCAACAGGCGATAAGAGAAGCGTATAATGCAGAGCTTGCCCACCAATTTAATACTGGCAGTCAGTGCCACAGATGCAGCGAGACAGGCCCCCAGTAGCCTGAATAGCGTCTCTAACGCTGTTTCGTCTGAGCAGACACCCTTTTCCCCGCTCTTCTCAAACACACTTTCATCATTGCAGCAGTCCGACCAGACTCCGTTTAAACCCCAGTTGGTTACCCCCTTTGGGGGGCAGGAGTTGCCGCTTGATGGGCAATTATTGCCACCAGGCGTGACAGAAGGGGGTGTCGCACGCAATGCGAATAACCTGCTAAACAGTGATGAACAGAAGAGGCTGTTAGAGCAGCCGCTACTGGAAAGCGGCGGTGAATTAGCGGATAACCCCAATGTTGCACAGCAGCTCGCCGTGATGCCAGCAGCAGTGGTTGAGAGTAGTAGCGCAAGGGGGCAGATGCTTTCGGGTCAGCAGGCAGAGCAGGGAGGGCCCGCTTCACAGATTGCCGCTCAGGAGCAGTTGAAGCAACAGCAAGCGTTGATGATGAAACAGTTGGCTCTCACTCCTGCAGAGATGGTCGATGATGATCTGGCTGGCGTGCGCTTTTTGCCCCAGGTGGAGAGTGCGCCAGTGTTGAATAACGGGCCGCAGCTCTCAAATATGCTGCGTGATGCGATGCTGTTTAAGCAATCTGCGAATGGCGGCGGTGAAAGCAAAACGGGAGAGAGTTTTACCAGCGCAATGGGAAACCTGACGGCAATATCTGCTGAAGCAAAAGGTGGCAATGAAACCAGACCATTGATGCAGGCCGCGATCAACACCCCTTTTTCCCAGCAGGCGAGCTGGGGCGAGGAGATGGGTAATCGCGTTAAGTGGATGGTCAATAGCCAGGTGCAGGCGGCAGAACTGAAAATGAATCCCGCTCATCTTGGCCCCGTTGAGGTGAAGATTTCTATGCAGAATGATCAGACAACGATAAATTTCAGCGTTCAAAACGGGGCTGTACGTGAAGCGTTGGAGACGGCCATGCCAAGATTACGTGAAATGCTAGGTGAGAACGGTATGAATCTGGTTGATGTCGATGTCTCTGATCACTCCTTTGCTCAGCAGCAGTCGTTTGAGCAGGAGCGTGAGCACGGTGCCGATGATAAGCGGGGCGGTGAAGGTAGTGCTCATGAACTAGCAGAGACAGAGCAGGGTGAAATAGTGCTCTCATCTCAAGCGGTCGATTATTACGCATAACTTTAACAGCCCGCTAAACAGGTGGGTGGCTTTTCCCTCTATTGATGATGACAATCCTCATTACCGCTATGCGGCGGATGCATTTGGCATGTAAAATAGCGCGCTTTTATCCGGGGTCAGATCATGAAGGTAGAAGATAATAAGGTCGTTCAGTTTCTCTACGAGTTGAAAGATGAGCAGCAGGCACTGCTTGAATCGACGAAAGGGAAGCCGGTTGCCTACCTGCACGGCTACAATAATATGATGGCCGGGGTGGAGAATGCACTCTCGGGAAAATGTGTTGGCGCTAAATTGAGTGTGACGTTAACGCCTGAAGAGGCCTATGGTGAGCGCGTTGAGGGGTCACTGCAGCGAGTGCCTGTGAAACATCTTCAGGGCGCAAAGAAATGGAAGCCGGGGATGGTTGCAACAGTGCAGACAGAGCAGGGGCAGCGCCAGGTTACCGTCGTTAAGATTGGGAAATTTATGGTGACGGTGGATAGTAACCACCCGTTTGCGGGGAAAACCCTGACCTTTGACCTTGAGGTGGTGGATATTCGTGATGCCAGCGATGAAGAGATCGCCCACGGCCACGCACATGGTGTGGGTGGTCATCAACATTAATCAAATCGCTGGGTTGCTACAGCTTAGCAGGATGACGTATCTTCTACTGTATTATGTGTTGCCGGTTTATAAACACACTTTAGATTTTCCATAAAAGCCTTTTGATTTTTGGACGGCATATACTTCACCGAGTTATTAATCTGGTGAATTATGCAGTGCTGTGTTTTGCTATTGGGAAAGGTGCTTCAATCGTTTCAGGGATGCCTTTGATACAATCTAATCAGAATGTTTTTCGCCCCGATTGATTTATAGATCGCTTAATATGGCTAGCCAGTGGTAAGTGCGTTCCTCATTATTTATTAAGCAGTTCCCACGCTTCAATCGAGGCACTGAAGGCTTCCGGGGAGTAGTAGCGACCGCAGCCTTTGCATTTGGTGGCACACTTTTTTTTCATTGATACGCCATCATCGGTGGTGATCAACTTGGCTTCACATTCGTAAAATTCGGACTCGGCTTCACTAAGGTCATCCAGAGCCGTTGTCAGTTTACTTGATAGTTCACTTATTTTATCTTCTTTTTCTTCGATCTTTTTCTTCAGCTTCTCGAGTTTTTTCTGAAATTTCTCAATCTTATCTTTTAGCTGCTGAAAATCATCCTCTTTATCCGGTGGGTAGCAAATGGTAATTCTTTCTACCACCAGGCATAATTCTCCTTCTTCACCCTGCGATGGTTTTTCCTTTTCCAGCAGATAATCTTCATAATCAGCTTCGACGGATTCATATTCATATTCGATATCCCAAAGCTCATCTGATGCGCCAGCAATTTTTTCTTCCAGCTCCTCAACTTTGGCAGTTTTTTCTTCCACCTTTGCGAGTTTGCTATCGCATGTGCATTCTTCAGCCATGATTCTCTTCTTTATGGTTGTTAAAGGTGACGGAAATGATATTTGATTACCTCATCGACATGAAGGTAACAATCCAGCGTGCGGAAACTAACTGGCAGATACTGCTGATTCCATTTAGCAAAAAACTGCTGTAGATGAGCATTCCAGTCCGTTGCTGAGCGTGCTTCCTTTTTCAGTTCAGGTTTTAGTCCGCTCGCTTTCAGATAAACTTCTCCGTCCACAGCGTTTACTACACCCTCAAGAATAGAGACTGAAAGATGATACGCATCTGGAATCTGAGGATCGATATCAAATTTTACAGTTATTTTTCCGCTTGCATCCTCTAGTGCATAGGTGAAGGCTTGAGCCTGGGTGTCCCAGAAACGGTAAAAGCGCCCCAATATCTGAACTTTGGTATCACAAGGTTTTACAGTCGAGTCTAGGATATCTTTTACGGTAACGCTGTCGCTGAAGGGAGTTTCTGTGCCAATTGGTAGGTGTTGAGCCTGTTCAAAGTGATCTTTCAGCTCCTTCTCTGGCTCCCGGCTATTAAGCGCAAACAACAGGTACCAGGCGAAGCCGTACTGCACCTGCATGGTTTCCAGTATTTTCGCTCCCAGAATCCGGTTGATCAGATAACCCTGGCTTAACGTCGTTCTTGGGTTTAGGGTTTTGCGTAAAATGCGCAAAACCTCCTCCAGCAAGATGTCATACTGAAAAATCATTTGTCCGGCTAGTGCAGCCAGTTCATCGAGATCACGAGAAAACATTGGTGTGCGGAGCGCTTTTGCATCATCCTCCAGGCGCTCGGCAAGAAGGCTTAATCGGAAACTGGTATTGCGGTCACTGGAAAGCAAGAAATCAGGATCAGTTTCGGCTTCCAGTAACGCCTGTCGCGCTTTTTCCTGGTGTACTCGGGCAACAGTGCGCATCATCCCAGAAAGGATCGCCATTCCGGTGCTGTACCAAAGTTGGTAGGAAGAGCGACTTAGTGCCATGTGGCTCCAGGCCTGTCCCCGTAAAATGCTGCTCAGATTAAGCAGCCTGGGATAGTTTGAAGCTTCAACAGATTCTTCAATAAGGTCTTTCAGCGCTCTGTAATTGCCTGGAAGCGAATAATCCGGGGTAGACTCTCCGGGTAAATCGAACTCCTCTACCAGTTTTCGAGCAGCTTGCTGCCAGGTGGTGATCATCTCCTGATCTGGGGCCGGGTTCTCTTTTCGAAGCCTGAGTGAGGATAACGCATTGATTTCCGCTAGAATGGTTGCAGGGTCTTTTTCAGCCAGAGCGGTTAAGGTGCTGGTTCCAGCACGATACAGCAGGTCGCCGTAATCACTGTTGAGTCCCTCTACACGTAAAAAGTTTCCTATGCTGAACCATCGTACAATTTTCCGCCGGGGAATACCGGTGGTTTCTGATAAGAGTGTTTTCCCTTCCGCTGAGCTAGCGGCATTTAGCAGCTCCTGAACGGTGGAGACTCCCGCCTTTTCCAACTGTGTAGCATACCCTTGACCAATGCCGTCAATTTCAGTAATTTTTATAGCCATTATTTGATATTCTTTATATCAGCTATCAGATCAATGTGGCCATTCTTTAGCCAGACCTTTCTGAAGCAGTTCATCGTTAAGAGAAATATCAGAGTCCGGTAAAAATATCTCTCCGATATAGCGACCATACTTTCCAGGTTGTTTAAGCGTCTCAATAATGAATCCATCTGGATTTTCCTGCAGACGCTTTTCAACATATTCCTTTGCTTTCATGCCTTCCCGATAGGATTCCGAAGATTTTGGTACCCGAAAGATCTCCGCAGTATCAACCTTCGCTAGCCGGATTCGCTGATGAGTGGTAATAGCAAAGCCCATATCAATAATGACATCAAGGGTGTCGCCATCCACAACACGTTGAAGTATCCCTTTATACTGGTACATTATTTTTTCATCAGATTATTTCTTTAAGAGCCAAGCCAGTACGCTGGCCACCTGGTCCACTATCTCTTTGAAGCTTTCTTACATAATGCACAAGCCTGAGAAGATTAAACGCTATTTCAGCTAATAGTCAAGAATGGTCGTGTTCAAAATTTATTGTCACTTATCCAGGCGGCTAGCGGGAGGGATGAGAGATGTGCGGTAGCATCATTTTGATATGGATGCTGCCATCAAGGCGCCACGTGAAGGCTGGGCAATGAACTGCCTGGGACAGTATTCTCATTTCTCTGGTCAGGCAGTCCAGCGAGGTGGCTACGCAGGCAGGGCTGCATGATATCAGCGCTGTTAACAGCAACCACCGCCAGGTTTGGTGCCCTCTATGGTGGCTGAGACAACATAGTCAGTCACGTTATGGTCGGGTGCCCAGTCGCGAATAAAAGTCTTTGATTCGTCCTTTGGTTCGATTTTTACGTCGCAGAAGCCCGCTGCCTTGATCATCTTTTCCAGATCCTCAATCAGTGAGGCATTGCCCATGCAGCCGGCAATCAGTGCCGGATCACTGCGCATCTCTTCAGGTAGCTCGACCGTTGCGACGACATCGGAGATCGCAAGTCGACCGCCCGGTTTAAGAACGCGAAATGCATCGCTAAAAACCTGGGGCTTGTTGGGTGATAGATTGATAACACAGTTAGAGATGATGACATCAATAGTGGCATCCGCTATTGGAAGATGTTCAATTTCACCGAGGCGAAATTCAACATTTTTAAATTCTCCTTTTTCTGCATTATTACGCGCTTTGCTAAGCATATCCGGGGTCATGTCAATGCCGATGACGTGACCTTTTTCCCCCACTTCATGAGCGGCAAGAAAACAGTCGAAGCCACCGCCGGAACCAAGATCAACGACCGTCTCTCCCGCTTTCAGGGATGCAATTGCGCGTGGATTGCCGCAGCCGAGCCCCATGTCTGCCCCGCTGGGTACCCTGGCAAGATCTTCTTCACTATAACCAATGCGGGTCGAAATGAGTCTGTTGATGGCGCTATCATCCGAGACACCGCAGCAACTGCTCTCAATGCCGCAAGATTCGCTATTATTTTCAGCGCGAGCCACCTGGCCATAGGCGTCGCGCACCTCCTGGCGATGTGCATCTTGAGCGGCATGATTGGCATCTTCAGAAGGGCAGCAGCTTGAATTGGGTTCACAGCAGTTTGAATCACACATGTTTGGGTCCTTTAAGTATCTGGAAGCGGATGGTTACTCGCTTAGTCGTTCTGAAAGAAGGAACTTAACGACTTTAATTTTTCTGGTTCAACCCAGCATTCAACATTTTTACCTCTGCGCTCCATTTCAACTAGCCCGGCACGGTTTAACTCTTTTAAATGGTGAGAGAGGGTTGATGGTGCGATATTGAGCCCTTCGCCAAGATCGCCGACACAAAAGCGAGCCGCTGAGGCCGCATTACATTTAGTCCCAGGTTCGCAACAATTCATCAATCGATAAAAAAGTGCCAGCCGATGAGGGTTGCTGAGCGCCTTAAATGCTGCCGGGAAGCGTAGACTTTCTTTGCTATTATTCGACATTTTTCGAATAATAGTATTTTGTGTGGGGGCTGTCAAATCCTATAGTGAATATGTTATGTTGTTTCTGTTATGTGTTGACTGGGACTTTTGAAGATAACTGGGAAAGGGGGCGGTTCTTAACTCTCTGTGTGTGCTAAGAGGCGCACCCATCATCATAAACTATTACTTAAAAGGTGTGTTATTGTGAATAGACAAAAAATATTGAGTAAAAAAATTGGCTTAGCTTCACTTATAATGCTGGGAGGAGTGGCTTTCACTGCGGGGAATGCGAATGCAGGTTTTTTTGATAAACTAAACGAAGCGCTCGATTCAGTTACTGAGGGGCTGGATAAGGTAAATAAGAGTGTTGATAATACGCAGAATAAGCTTGACGAAACGAAAGCTAAAGGGCAGGCGGTTGTTGATGAGCTTGATGATACAAAGCAGGGGCTGACCAGCCTTGCTGGTGATTAGCTTTAGCTGCTATAGCATGGCCCCTTCGTATATTTGAGTCTGCTAACGGATCAACTCCATGGGCTGCCCAAAATGGTAGCCTTGGGCGTAATCGACCCCAAGTACTTTTAATTTTCTGAGCACATCCTCGCTCTCCACGAATTCAGCAATTGTTTTCATTCCAACCACATGGCCGATGTCATTGATCGAGCGGACCAGAGCCAGATCCATCGGGTCATGTGTAATATCTTTCACAAATCCACCATCAATTTTCAGGAAATCAACGGGAAGATTTTTTAAGTATAGGAACGAAGACATCCCGGAACCAAAGTCATCCAGTGCGAAGCGACATCCTTTCTTTTTGAGGGCGCGAATAAAGCGGGTAGCACTGGTCAAATTGACAATCGTTGCCGTTTCCGTGATCTCAAAACAGATTTTGCCAGGTGGGATGTGGTATTTCTCAAACAGGTTAATGGTGTACTGTAAAAATTTATCGTCACCAACTGAGTGGCCTGAGAGGTTGATAGAGCACATTGCAAGTGTTTCCAGCTCATCTGTGGCGTTGCTGAGCCACTCAAAGATAGTTCTGATAACCCAGCGATCCAGTTTGGGCATCAAGTTATAGCGTTCGGCTGCCGGTAAGAAGGAGTTGGGCATCGCTAACGCCCCCTCTCCATCCTTCATTCTGATTAAAACTTCGTAGTGGTCTCCATTTGTTGTGTGCTTTCCAATTGACAGAATATCCTGCCGATAGAGGGTGAAATTATTCTCTTCGAGTCCCTGGGTGATGCGTGAAACCCAGCGCATCTCACCATGGCGCTGGGCGACAGTGGTGTCATCTTCCACATAGCTATGGATGCGGTTTCTTCCCGCTTCTTTAGCCGCGTAGCAGGCGCTGTCTGCAATGCTCATGACCACGCCAAGGCTACCGCTGTTCTTGTTGATCGGTACCAGGCCGATGCTTACGCCAACCACGAAGCTGTTTCCCTCCCAGGTAAAGCGGTAAGACTCAACAGCTTCGCAGAGGCTTTCAGCAACGTTGTTTGCCTCATCTGAGCCGCAATATTCGAGTAATACGGCGAACTCATCACCTCCCAGTCTTGCAAGGGTGTCGTGCTTGCGCATCTGGGACTGTAATAACGATGTAATCTGCCGCAGCAGCTCATCGCCCGCGGCATGCCCACAGGTATCATTGACCACTTTAAACTGATCAAGATCCATATATAGCAGGGCATGGTCATAGTGATTGACTCGGGCCTGCTCAATGGCATGTTCAAGACGCTCTTCAAATTCGCGCCTGTTAATAAGCCCTGTCAGTGCATCGTGACGCGCCTGGTAGATTAACTGTTGAGAAAGTTTGCGTGACTCTGTGACGTCATGAAATACCATCACAACTCCAATTAACTCACCCGCCTGATTTCTGATCGGTGCCGCTGAATCTTCGATGGCGATTTCACTGCCATCTTTACAGATGAGAACGGTGTGATTGGCTAGCTCAACAATGCGTCCTTCATTAATACAGCGCTCGACCGGATTGACAGATTTCTCTCGTGTAATCTCATTAATGATGCGGAAGATATGCTCGACCTGCTGCCCCGCTGCTTCTTCGTGACTCCATCCTGTCAGATTTTCAGCGACAGCGTTGATGTAGTCTATTTTGCCGTGAATGTCTGTTGTGATGACAGCGTCACCGATCGACTCAAGTGTCACCTGAGCGCGCTCTTTCTCTTCGAATAGTTCTCGTAATGCTTTATCTCGCTCCTGCTTGCGTTGCGAAATCTTGTCAATCATATTGTTGAAATCATCATACAGTACGCCAATTTCGTCATTACTCTGTTTTTCAGCGCGGAAGGTGTAGTTGTCATCCTGTGCAATCTTACGCGTTGCTTCTGTCAGCTTAATAATTGGGCCTGAGATGATGTGTTGCAAACGGCTTGCAAGATAATATGAAAATGCAATTAACCCCAGCATGATGTAAAAAATTGTTAAAAGGTAGGTGTTTATCTTTTTATCGAGCGCCTGCGTGGAGACACGGAGATAGATGTAACCATAAAGCTCATCTCGATAGGTGATTGGCTGGTATACATGGAGCCATTTTCCTTCGTACTCAACAAGTGCTGCTTTAACGAGAGGGGTTTGTGGCAAGGGTAGTTGCTCATCCCTGTCGTAGGAGGCAAAAATATTATCGTTATGGTCATAGATTCTGGCGTTGATAACGGAGGGGATTGCATTAAATCGTTGCAGGATTTCGCGGGCACCCTCGGGATCGGAGAATGCTAACGGGCTAACGCTTTCATCGCCAACAAGTCGTGCATTAATAACACTATTGTTACTGACATCCAGTTTGAAGTCATTGATGTCATTATAAATAATAACGCTAAAGCCAATTGCCATAACGGTGCTGGTGGCGATAAGGATAATCGCGATGAGCTTTTTCCTAATTGAGAGGTTGCGTAGCATCTTCATTTGCTATTCCCTCCCGACTATTTTTGCAACGGAGAGTAGTTTATAGCTGATATATAGATCAGACTCTTTTATTGCGAGTTCATTAATTTCGAATCGGATCTTCTGTTTCTTTGACATAAAGAAGTTGATCATGACCCCCTGCTCAGCAAACCCATCAGAATCTGAAATAGTAAGCACCGGGGTGTTTTTCACCTGTGCCAGGACTTTATCAAGCGCTTCTTCAGGCATGTGAGAGATGAAAAGTATATGAGCGTTTTTTACGCCTTCGCCGTTATCGATATCCTGAATGATGACTTTTTTCCCCTGAATTTTCTGAGTCTGATAGATCTCTCTAAGTAGGGCTGAAAATTTCCGGTTTCCAATTACGCTAATGATAAAAGGATTAAGTCTGTTTTCAGAAGGGCTTCTGTCTGGCCAGTCAATAAAACGAGTGAAACGCTCTAGAAAAACAGCTTTCAGGCTATATTCACGAACATCAAAATCACCTGCGTGGCTGGCAGGCGTTAGCAGCACGATGCCTATAAGAAAAAACAAGCAGGAAAACAGTTGTTTCATAACATGACCTAACTTTGGCGTGAACGAGCAGATCCCGCTCGCAGAGAAAGGCCGGAGAGAGAGGGTGCTGATGGTGAAAGAGAGTAGTAAAGGCAGTAATCAATAAACTTCACGAGATGCGTCTCTATATTAATATGTTGTTAGTGCTTATAGCTTATCAGTAGCTAACAGAAACCCACACAGTGTTAGCGTATTATGCCTTTATTCCATAAGTATATGGTGGTTATCGGTTATACGTATCTTTTTCTGTATTGCCATACATACTACATGTTGGCTAGAAAGTGGTAAATCGACAGTGCCTATTACCATCATGATCTGCTAACACACAATTTAAAGCAGATAGTAACAGGCTTTAGTCTCCAGACAGTAGCCAGTATGCTTTTTACCGAGTAACCAGTCAGCTTAGCGGGGGGTAAAAGGTTTATCTGTTATCTATTTAACCTTTGCTCAGATAGTGTTCCAGCTTCATGCATAGCATTGAATAATATCCCGGTTGTTATAGTATTTGATAGAAAAGGGTGTGATAGAGCAGACAGCAATATCATGATAATTACCGCTTATATTGTATGCCGATACGGCTGTGAATGAAGTAGAGAACTGTTCATTCTTGTGTCACTTCGTTGGTGTTGAATTTCGCGGTCGCAGTGGGGGTGGTGAGAGTGTTACGCTAAGTGTGGTTAAACCTCAGTGATACATGCGTACGTTAACAGAACAGGCATCGCGGTTGGTGTAAAAAGATCGAAAATAAATGTCTGATTGCATGCTGGGAGTAAGTGATGAGTCGCTCTATCAAACAGGTAGCCTTTGTTTGCAGGATGTTTATATTGAGAAGATGATGTTTCCCCTATGGGGGTAAGGATGATGATAGTTGATCAATTAAAGATGTGAGTGGAAATGATATGGAGAAACAACAACGCCACCAGAAAGTTACCGCACGGACTGAACCCTTTGCAGATAAGGCATCAACGCGCATCTGGGAGGAGCTGGCATCCAGCGATAATCCTTATATTGCAGATAGTAGCCGCTGCCACGGTTATGACCTCATAGATTTGATGCGAGGGGCGAGTTATATCGACACTTTTTACCTGCTATTCAGGGGTGATATGCCATCGACGGATGAACGCCAGCTGTTAGAGAAGTTGATGATTGGGCTAATTAACCCTGGTCCACGCCATCCTGCTACACGTGCTGCGATGAATGCGGGTATAGGCAAGACGGATCCTCAGCATATTTTGCCGATTAGCTTGGCGATCATGGGGGGAGAACATCTAGGCGCAGGTGAGGTTGAAGGCGCGATGCGTTTTATGAGAAGGCACCGCAGAGAAGATCCTGTCCGGCTTGTTGAGCAGCTGCTGAAGGCGCAGGGAGAGGGGCAGCCTGAAGAGGGTGACTGGCACATCGTACCTGGTTTTGGTAGCTGTTTTGGCGGTGTTGACCTGATGTCATCTAAACTTGTCACTCTCCTTCTTGAGCTCCCCGGGTGTGGTGATATCATGAAGTGGGGTGCCCAGTTCTCATCCGCATTAGAGAAACACAACATGGGGTGGCTTAATGTCGGCGTCGCAGCCGCTGTCTTTGCCGATCTTGGTTTTCATCCCCGTTCTGGTGCGGGGCTCTTTCAGCTGCTCTCGGCCCCCGGCCTGCTGGCACATGGTATGGAGCAGGCCAATAAACCAATAACCGCGATGCCATTTATCAGCGACAAGGCGTATACCATCGACTATGACTAAACAAGATACCACTCTCTGGGACCGGCAGCGCAATAAGATCATCAGCAAAAAAGGGGGCTGGTTGATCGGTGACGGGGTTTATTGTCACGGCTATGAAATGATGGATGAACTGGTCGGAAAGGTCACTTATATGCAGGTAGTGGTTCTGAATGCAACTGGCCGGTTACCGGAGCGACGGCTCGCAGAGTGCATTGAAGCGGCGCATATCTGCTTGAGCTGGCCCGATTCACGTATCTGGTGTAACCATATCGGCGCACTCGGTGGCACGATGAGAGCCTCATCTGTTGCGTCAACGGTTGCGGGGGTTCTGGCAACAGACTCACGTTCATATGGTATCAAGCCGTTAAAGGCGGGGCTCTCTTTTATTCAGGCTGCAATGCTGGCTTTTAATAACGGAGTTTCGGTAACAGACATCGTAACCAACGAATGCGCCAAACATGGCGGGAAGCCTTTTATTATGGGATACGGGAGGCCGATAGCTAAAGGTGATGAGCGGGTTCCTGCAATGGAACGGGTCGCAAAAAACCTTGGGTTCCAGGTCGGCGCGCATCTGAAACTGGCTTATGAGATCGAAAGCGTACTTGATGAGCGCTTTAATGAAGGGATGAACATTAATGGTTATATGTCAGCCTTCCTCTCTGATCAGGGTTTTTCACCCGATGAAGTTTACCTTATCTGCTCAACGCTGGTCGCGAGTGGTGTTACAGCCTGTTATGTGGATATGCGAAACAGACCGGCAGGTACCTTTTTACCGCTTCGTTGTGATGATGTGCTTTACCAGGGGAAGCCGCACAGGTTGCTACCCGAGCAGGAAGATGAGGTTCGAGGGTGAATAGTTGTAACCATTCCATGATTTTTCAGGGTACTACTAAGCAGCACTTCTAATGCTCCCGGGGTTATGTCCTTAAGTGATGTACATAGCTGACTCTGTTTGTAAGGTCATAGATATTGTTATAACCATGTAGGAACCTTGTTGAATTAATCATAAATTTGTAGGAGTATTAATAATATTCTGTATGGCCTGGGAAGTTGGGTGCAGAGGGATGTAGGCTTAGTTAGGAAGACTAGAATCAGTAAGAATATGGTCGCCGCTGGTTGCTTGTCTGACATGAATGCAGCTAGAGGAACCGCGACGAAAAGATGAACAGCGTTAACAACTCAATTGTGATCGGCTGCTTGCTTGCCTTTTATGTCATGCCTTCGTTAGTGCAGGGTGATACGGTGGCGGAGGATCTCTTTGAGCTTTCTATGGATGATCTATTGAATATAGAGGTTGAGATCGTCACAGGCAAGCCTCAAAAGCTTTCGCGAGCCCCAGCTGTCGCAAATGTTATTACCGCCTCAGAAATTGAGGCGATGGGTATTACCTCTTTTGAGCAAGTGCTTGAGATGATCCCTGGCGTTAATGTATACCCGGATCCTGTTGGCAGGCTGGACTCTCACTTCTCAATTCGCGGTATTCATACCGCGGACAACTCCCAGATATTAATGCTTGTGAATGGCCATGATGTGACGAGCGTTGCAACAGGATCAACGCCGGCAGGTTTTCGTATGCCAGTTACAAATATTGCTCGGATTGAGGTGATGCGCAGTCCGGGGTCTGCACTATATGGTGCGGACGCTTTTGGCGGAGTCATCAATATCATTACCAAAAACCTGATAGAAAATGACGGCACAAACTTTGGCTGGCGCCAGGGATCGTTTAATACACAGGATGTCTGGTTGCGTCACGCAACAGATCTGGCAGGGTGGGATTTTGCATTTAGCCTTGAGACGAGCAGTAGCGACGGTGATAGCAGCCGCGTTGTCGAGTATCGAAATGAAGACTTTGTTCCACCTCCGTTATCATTACCGCCCATCATAGGCAGTGGTCCGCTTGAGACTTATTATGACTACACTAATACAGAGGTGACGTTAAATAATGAAGAGTGGACATTTAGACTATGGAACTGGGATCTGAAGAGAGCAGGGGTTGGGCAGGGGGCTACACAGATTATAGACCCAGAGGGTTATGACGAGTCTGAACTATATTTATTGGATATGCAGCATGAAAACCGAGATGTCCTGCCGGCGCTGGATATTAGTTCCCGCCTGAGTTACGAGCTGAGTGAGCTGGATTCATATTTTGTTTTATACCCCCCCATTGGTTCTGTTACTGTGGACAGGTTCGGGCGTCCAGGGGCGACCCAGCGAAAGGGCAGTCTCTCTGTTCGCTCTAATTATTCAGGGATTTCGAGCCACAGTATACTGCTCGGGGTCGGTTCTGAGTGGGTCGAAGTTGACCCACGTGAAGTGAAGAACTTTGGGACAGGTCTTCCCGCTGGTATAACCGTTGATGTTACGGGGTCACCATTTGCATATATGACTCGGCAATCCAGAACGGTCAACCATATCCTGCTTCAGGATGAGTGGACCATTAATCAGGACTGGGCAGTGACAGCGGGTGTTCGCTATGATAACTATTCTGACTTTGGGGATACAACCAATCCGCGTATTGCAGTCGTCTGGATGGGGCGGCCCAATCTAACGACAAAGCTACTCTATGGCCAGGCCTTTCGGGCGCCCACATTTAGTGAGCTTTATTATAAAAACAACCCGGCAATCCTTGGTAACCCAGATCTGGCCGCAGAGACGATTGAGACATATGAAGCGGTGATTGACTACCGCCCTGCCCGCGAGGTGAACCTGGTGCTGAGTCTCTTTAGTTACCGCATCGATGACTTGATTGACCGAACATTTGGGGAACCCGCGGCAAATACAGGTAAACAGAGAGGAAGTGGCTTTGAGCTTGAGGGCAACTGGCATGTTAGCTCCAGGCTACAACTACGAAGCTTCTTCGCCTTTCAAAATGCAGAAGATAGTGTGACAGGTGCAGATGTGCCCAATGCACCCCGGCAGCAATTTTATGCAAGTGCTCATTGGGGGCTTCAGCCGCAGTGGTTTCTGGGTACGCAGCTGAAATGGATCGCAGATCGCAAACGTGCTGCAGGTGATCCCAGAAGCGAAATAGATGATTATACAATTGTTGATGCAACCATAAAGCGCCGCCAGCTACTGCCCAATATGGATTTTACCTTCTCTGTTAGAAACCTCTTTAATGAGGATGCCAGGGCGCCATCAACCTATACACCCGGACATTCGCAAGGGGCAACCATCCCTGCTGATTACCCGTTGGCAGGTAGAAGCGTATATGGTGAAATTAGTTTTAAGTTTGAATAAACTGTCGCGAAAAACTCTGGCCTGAGGGCATTATTTTTCTTTCAGGGCGCATAGTGCGAGCCTCGGTGAAGCGTTATCCTTTACCTAATTTAAAAACAGTCATCATCTCGTTAAGGCTTATTGCCTGTTCATTAAGCGATTCACTACCCGCTGCCGCCTCCTCGACTAATGCGGCATTCTGTTGTGTCACTTCGTCCATCTGAGAGATCGCTTTATTGATCTGGCCAATACCGGCTGACTGTTCCTGGCTCGCGGCAGCAATCTCAGCGATAATATCATTCACTTTCTTTACGGAAGCAACAATATTCTCAAGCGATTTTCCTGAAATATCGACCAACTCGGTTCCCTGGTTGACCTTTTCGACACTGTCATGAATCAGCCCTTTAATCTCTTTTGCTGCGCCCGCACTGCGCTGTGCGAGGTTACGAACCTCTGCTGCAACAACGGCAAAGCCGCGCCCCTGTTCACCTGCACGTGCAGCCTCCACCGCTGCGTTGAGTGCCAGCAGGTTGGTCTGGAAGGCGATCTCATCGATAACACCAATAATGTCGGCGATCTTTTTACTCGCTGCATTGATTTCACTCATCGCATCGATCGTTTTACCAACAACTTCACCACCTTTTTCCGCCTCTTCATGAGCAGCTTGAGAAAGTCTGGTCGCTTGCTGTGCATTATCAGCCGTCTGTTTCACAGTACCCGTCAGCTCTTCCATGCTAGAAGCGGTCTCTTCCAGTGATGATGCCTGTTCTTCAGTACGCTGGCTGAGGTCAGTGTTACCTTGTGAAATTTCGCCTGAAGCACCTTTGATCTCCTGTGATGAGATGATGATCTTATTGACGATCTCTGCCATGTTATCCACAGTGGTATTGATCGATTCACTAAAAACAGCGAATTCACCCTGATATTCACCATCCATCGTCTTCGTCAGGTCACTATTAGCCAGGTGGGAGAGGACATCGATACCCTCTTTTAACGGTTCTACTACGGCCTCAAGCAAGCTGTTGATACCGTCGCCAAGGTTACGCATATAGCCGCTATACACTGATGTGTCGATGCGCTTATCAATATTACCGGCAATAGCGCCCTCGACGAGCTGGTTAATCTGCATCTCAGCATCTTTCTGTTCGGTCATATCTTTCCATTCAACCATGTTGCCCATGTACTTGCCCTCTGGGCTGACGATTGCAGTGGCATTGACCTCAAAGTGTAGTCCGGCGATTTCAAGTTGCGCCCTGGCGGGTAGCGCATCGACATTAGAGAGTAGCGCTCGCTGGTGTTGTGGATTCGCATGGAACTGATCAATGCTCTGTCCCACAAGGTTGTGAGGATCAAGCGATGGAAAGCGGTTTTGCAGTGCTGCCTGTCGAGATGCCAGCATCTTAACGACAGCCGGGTTTGCATAGGTGATGATCATATTCTCATCACACAACATTAGATTAGAGGCGGCACCATTAACCGCAGATGAGAGACGAGTCACTTCAACCTCTTTTTTACGCAGTTCTGTCACATCGGCCCACTCCAATGTGTTGCCAATATAGTTATTATTAAGATCCATAATAGCGGTGACATGAATATGAAAGGTAAGGGGGCCAACCTGTATGTCCGTTTCATATGGCAGGTTAGCGGGGTCAGCGAGCAGCTGGCGCTGCATCTCCGGGTTCTTATGGAATACATCGATAGAGCTGCCGACCAGCTCATCAAGGTTTAGTGTCGGGTATAGTTCGCTTAGCTCAGCGGCGTAATTTTTCATCAGTGATATGGTCTGCTCATTGGCATAGGTCACCACCAGGTCACGGTCAATCGTCATGATCGCGGTTTGAGAACCATCAATAGCGCGCTGTAATCTGAATGCCTCCTCTTCTTTTGCGCGCCTTGCGGTGACATCAGTCCACTGCACAACAAATCCGGTACGGTTTCCCTGTTGATCGAAAAGGGGGCGTGTTTCATGTTCGAAGATGAAATGGCCCGGCTTAATTTCGCCCTTATGCGACTCGCCCGGCTTAAGCTGCGCTAGCAATTTTTTGATGAGCGCCGGGTTTTTATGGTAACGGTGGATACTCCCGCCGATCACTTCACTGACTTTGAACCCTGGGATATAGAGCGCGAGTTCATCTTCAACTTCCTGCAGAATCTCACGTGCCTGACGGTTCACGAACACCACATTTTCATCTGCATCCGCCATCATAATATTGATGGGTGCATGCTCAAGAATATCCTTCATGGTCTCAAGGTCCCCCATCAGAGAGGCTGAGCCTGTAGTACTTTGATCGCCGTTATAACCCTCTAGCATCGTCTGTGCGACGAGGTTGAGCGCGTCGCTCCAGGCATCACACACCTCCAGGGTCCATAGATCTCCAGCGAACTCTTCAAGTACATCAAGCATCGTCTCGGCGACTGCGCTGTAATGTTCTGCGATGGCACCGTAATCTTCATGTTTGGCACCAAGATCGATTAATGCCCCCTCTAATCCCTGCGGGTTGCGTAGATTATTAACCACCAGTTTGAGTGCAGCGAGGAGCTTTTTCTGTTGAGCAGCCATGCTGCTCTTGCCAAACAGCGGCTTGATGTCGGGGTAGCGTTTGAATAGCTCCTGATAAAAGCGTTTGACCAGCTTTTCACCCGATGGCGCGAGGGCCTCGAACGATTGCTCTAATAATTCAACGTTTAGACCGAGAGAACTTTCGTAAGGTGCTACCGCTGCTTTCATTGCTTTTCTCCTGACACACATCGTCGTAAAACTATTAAGTTGTTAATTGAACTGGATTTTATATTCCAATAAGTCACTTGTGGCTGGCCAGTGATGGTTAAAAAAACTGATATTGATATTCAATGGCCTTGTTTGCCAGAAACTGGCAGGGAGCGCTTCCTTTATCTCGTTATTTCAGGTATCGACGCAGGGAAATAAAAGTTTAGAGGCCTAAGGTGAATTTATGAAGAAGAGAGAAGAGGGGATTGTTAAATTAAAACAATCGTTTAAAACCTATCGATGCAGTCTGTTATTCACTGCGCAATGCATCAACTGGGTTGAGTTTTGCCGCACGTCGCGCCGGCCAGACACCAGCGATAACGCCGATCACGATGGCGAGTGTCTCAGCGGCAATCAGGTAGTTCCATGAGATGTGAACAGGTAGGGCAGGGAAAAGCAGCGTGAGCAGTTGTGCACCGCCCACGCCAATAACCAGGCCGAGTAGCCCTCCGAGCGTAGCGAGGATGATCGCTTCACCAAGAAAGATAGCCATTACCTGTTGGCGCTTTCCACCCAGCGCACGCAGCAGGCCAATTTCACTGGTCCGCTCATTCACGGCGATGGTCATGATTGTAAAGATGCCGACGCTACCGACCAGCAGCGAAATACTACCGAGCGCTGCTACTGCAAAGGTGAGAATGGCGAGCACTGAACCGAGCACATCGAGCATCTGTTGTTGGGTCGTGATCGTAACATCATCACGCCCATGGCGAGCACTTAGCAGGCGAGCGATGCTGGCCACTACCTCATCAACATCAGCTGTCTCGCGGTAGAGCAGGTCAATCTCTACCAGGCTATCGCGGTTAAACATCTCCTGCGCACGTGCAGCAGGAATATAGACGGCATCGTCGAGATCAACGCCGAGAATCTGCCCCTTTGGTGCAAAGACCCCGATGATGCGGTAACGCTCCCCGCCAATGCGAATACGCTGCTCTAACGGGTTACGGCTGCCAAAGAGTTCGCTGCGGAGTTTACTGCCAAGTACCGCCACTGCACGCGGTGTACTGGGGTCTTCATTGATAAAATAGCGCCCCAGCGCTACTTCAACACGGTAGGCGTGAGGCATGTCACCACTGATGCCATATACCGTAGTGCGTCGCTGACGGTGAGTTGATTCAACTTCGGCATTGCCCTGAACCAGCGGTACGACGGCTTCAACATCACGCAATTTTTCAAGCGCTGCCGCATCATCAATCGTTAATGGTCGTTCTGTACCATAGATTCCGATCGATGCGCCGTGGGTGGTCGTTTTGCCAGGGTTGATGGCGATTAGATTGGTGCCAAACTGGGTAAACTCCGCCATCACAAAGCGCTGCATGCCGTCACCAATCGATGTGAGCAGCACCACTGCCGCAACGCCGATGGCGATACCCAGTGAGGTGAGGAAACTGCGCATACGTTGTGCGATGACTGCACAACTGGTGAGTTTGATAAGATCCTTAATCAGCATATCAGGCGATGTTAGCGGTGGTGCACCAGCGCCAGCACAGGGTTGAGCCTTGCTGCACGGCGTGCAGGCATTACACCAAACAGCAGGCCGGTGAGCAGTGCCACGCCAACGGCTGCCACAACGGCCCATAGTGGGGCGCCCATGGTGATGGCAGGAAAGAGGTAGCCGATGAGCCAGCTACCCCCCAGGCCAATGAGTAGTCCAATGCAGGCACCTGCAAATGAGAGCATCGCGGCCTCCCATAAAAAGAGGGTGACGATCTGTCGCTGTGAAGCGCCCAGTGCTTTTAATAGCCCGATTTCAGCGGTGCGTTGCGATACCGAAACCAGCATCACATTCATCACCAGGATGCCTGCTACTGCGAGGCTGATGGCTGCAATACCGGCGACAGTAAAGGTGAGTGACTGGAATATTTTATCAAAGGTGGCGAGTACGGCGTCCTGTGTGATGAGGGTGATATCCTCTTCACCCTGATGACGCTTACGGAGCGTGGTTTTGATAAATGCACTGGCATGCCTGATTGCATCTCTGTCCCTGGCTTCGATAATGATGCGAAATAGCGACGCTTCATTGAACAGCGCCTGCGCGGAGGCGACGGGAATCACCACAATCTCCTCTACATCGATGCCAACGGTACGTCCCTTGGTCGCCAGCACCCCAATGACACGAAAACGGCGCTCGCCCAGCCGTACCCACTCTCCAACAGGGGGGCGATTGCCAAAGAGTTCGCTGCTTAACCTGGCACCTATCACGCAGACAGGTGTGGCACGATCCATTTCGACCAGGGGCAGGAAACGCCCTTGTGCCATCTTCCAGTGGTGGATAGCGAGCAGATCATGGGTGGCCCCAAACACAGAGATATCTCGTGAACGTTCACGCCATGAGAGCTGCGATGAACCGACATTAATCGGCGACAGGCGACGAATGTAACGACTGCGCATCAGGGCGCGAGCATCATCAAGCGTCAGGTCGCGGGTCGTATCACTCATCAGCAGGGTGGCCATGTCGCCACTGGTCTCTGAGCGCCCCGGAAGCACGATTAACAGGTTAGTACCGAGGGAGGTGAATTCATCGCTGATGTAGCGCCTGGCCCCTTCGCCCAGAGAGGTCAGTACCACTACGGCAGCAACGCCGATCGCCATTGCCAATAACATTAATCCCGTGCGTGTTGGTGCGCCCCGAAGGGCGCCATAGGTGAGTGAGAGGGTGTCGTTGAGGCGCATCCTAGCGTGGCTTTTGGTGACCATCATCGATAATACGGCCATCGATCATCTTTATTTCTCGCATGGCGCGCGCCCCGAGTGCGGCGTCATGGGTAACGATAATCAACGTGATCCCCTGCTGATTTAACGCTTCAAGTATCTCGACCACATCGTTGCCTGAGGCGCTATCAAGATTTCCGGTTGGTTCGTCGGCGAGCAAAACAGAGGGTTGCATAATGGTGGCGCGTGCGATCGCGACGCGCTGTTGTTGTCCACCGGAGAGCTGTTCTGGTTTATGGTGGGCGCGTTCAGCAAGGCCAACGGCGTCAAGGATCCTGCTAACCCGTGTGCGGCGCTCAGTTGAGGGAATGCCCGCCAGCACCATCGGTAGCTCGATGTTTTCAATCGCTGTCAGGCGCGGTACCAGGTGAAAGAACTGAAAGATAAAGCCGATCTGGTCACGTCGCAGCACCGCTTTCTGGTCATCGCTGAGTGTGGTGACCTTCTGGTTGTTAAAGGTATATTCACCTGATGTGGGCTGGTCCAGCAGGCCAATCAGGTTGAGCAGGGTTGACTTGCCCGAACCCGAAGGGCCCATGATCGAAAGGTATTCGCCACCATTGATCGTTAGTGAGAGATCATTGAGTGCATGAACCTGCTGATCACCAACTTTAAAGATACGGTGAATCTGTTGCAGCTGGATCATTTTCTGCTGGCCTGTTCACTCTCTGCATAGGCGCCATCGACCACGCCGTCACGATTGACCGATAGTACAACCGTTTCACCCGCCTTGAGGCCCCGGGTGACTTCGGTAAACTGCCAGTTAGCGATGCCGGTGGTAATGGTGCGACGCTCAAGCAGGCCATCGTTATGGATGATCAATACAGCGGGCTTGCGCTCATCGGTCATGTTATCGCGCAGAATCGCCTCGCCTGGGATTCGTATCACGTCACGGCGTGATGCGAGGGTGATCTCAACATCGGCACTATAGCCGGGCAGCATCTGCTTAAAATCCTCGGGATTGGAGAAGACCGTCTCGACCTCAACTGTACGTGCCTGTTTCTCAACCGCCAGCACATAAGGGGCGATACGCTGCACGATGCCGTCAAACTGCTGCTCGGGGAAGGCGTCGAGAGAGATGCGCGCATCCATTAAGGTCTGTATACGGGGGGCATCGACTTCATCAATCGGAGCGGAGATATAGAGGCAGCTGGTATCGATCAGGTCAACTGCTGGTGGGGTTGAAACCCCGACCGGAGAGGGTGTGACAAATTCGGCCAGCTCTCCATTGATTTTAGCGACGGTGCCGGCAAATGGCGCACGGATGCGGGTACGTTCGAGATTGGCCCGTGCAACATCAATGCGGCGCATACTCACCTCATGGTTAGCGGTCGCCGCCTTGCAGTTTGCTTCCAGTGCCAATGCATTGGTTATCGCCTGGTCGGCGGTCTCTTCACTCACCAGTTTTTTGCTCAGCAGGGCCTGTTGGCGTTCGGCTTCACGTCTGGCGCGTTCACTCATCAAACAACTCTGTTGCTGATGCGAAGCAGCTGCATCTGCCTCGCGCTCTGTTAGCGCCAGTTGAGCCTTGAGATCATCATTCCATAGCGCCAGGAGTAGTTGATGGGTAGTGACCCTGTCCCCTTCGCTGACGGCACGCCGTGCGATCTGCCCACCGATGGTTGGGGCGAGGCGGGCACGACGGCACGCTTTCACTGTACCGGCGCGGGTGTTGGTCACGGTGGCAGTGACCTCGCCGCGTTCGACAACATGGGTGATAACAGCGAGTGGTTTTTCACGATTTAACAAGAGAACGGCTGCAGCAGTGAGAACTACGGTGATGATAATAACGTGACGGCGAGAGACCATATTCTGCTCCGTTAAACAGCTTCTGGCTCTCATAATACGCGCTGGGGTGGCGTAAGTCGAAGCGCCGCTGGTTGAACGGCGGTTATAACGGCATATCGTGCGGCTCAGGTATCATTCAACCCCTTGTGAAACAATGGCACCGAGTAGCACCATCACGTATGATATCGGCATTCAATGAGGGACGGGGAGTCGCTTCCTCTTCTGAGGTGTCGGAACAGGTATCATATCGATCCCGCAGGAATGACGATGGCCTTAACCTTCGCGTTGTAGTGAGAATATGTCGAATAATGTAGTGCAAAATACCAGCGGTGCTGAGCCGCCAGCGGTGATCGCCGAAGATGAGCGGGTGGGCTGCATTAACGGTCAGAAACATCCCGCCCCTTTCTTACATGATTCCGGCGCAATCCATAACGCTTCACCTGGTGGCTACCTCAAAACAGATGGATTGGCGACGCTGATAGCGCATCTACAGCAGGTTGTCTCGGGGCGTGGGCCGATGCAGGTGATCATTGCTGAACATGGGCGCGGCAAGAGTTCGCTGATTCGGCAGCTGATCACGGAAGCGGAAGATCACTGGTTACTGTGCTATATCCATGCAGACTACCACCTGGGCGTTGACCATATTATCAGTGCGCTCGGCCAGACCTTTTTTTCACGGGAAGCGATCGATTTTGAGTCACTGGTGCAGGGGCTTGTTACATATGGCCACCAGGAACCCGATCCGGTGGTGATCGTAGACGACGCACAGAATATTTCGCTCTACGCGCTGGAGACACTGGCCAATATTAAACGGGCAGTGACTGCGCAGGGGGGGGATGTCGATATTATTCTCTGTGCGACGCCAGCGCTACGCAGGGCACTGGCTTCGCATAGCATGGCGCCATTTAAAGCGCAATGGATTGAACTGCATGCGCTGCCGCGATTTACCGCGGAGGAGACAGCCAGCTATCTTCAGACCCGTTTTAGAGGTGAGGGCGATGAGCTGTTGACCCCCTCGCAGTTGCAGATCATCCATCGTCGTAGTTGCGGTATTCCCGCCTGTATCAACTATCATGCAGAGCTGGCACTTGGTCGGCCGATCTCAGATGAGCGTCTGCGGCTTGAGCATCAACAGATGTTAAAGCGACAGAAGAAAATACCTTATTTCATCGCGGGTGCGGCCGCAGCACTGCTGCTGGTGGTGATTATTTTCGCTGTTATCCGTTCAGGGCCGAAGAGTGTGGTTGAGGCATCGAGGGCCGTTTCAACCGCTACGCCGGTCAGCAGTTCTGCTCCAGCAACCACAGACGCCGCCGTCGCTAAGAGTGCTGAGGCAAAATCTGAAACAGAACCCGTGATGAAAAAAACGGCGGTGAAAGCGCCGTTGGTTATTGCAAAGGCGAAGCCCGTTACAGTCCCGGAATCACCCCGAGTGGAGTTGCAGGCAAAACCGGAGGCGGTTGCGAGTCGACCAAAGCCTGAGCCAGTGAGCAGCGCGGCTGCGGCTAAAAAGGTGGATACGCCATCACCCGCAGTTGTGACAGGCGACGGTGCGATTCCCGGGGCTGCATGGTTGAAGGCGCAGCCAGCAGAGAACTTTACCATTCAGCTCGCCGGTTCACCGGATGAGAAGAATATTATTCGCTACATCACCCGTAGCTCTTTAGAGGGTGAGCTGGCTTATGTGCTGCTTGAGCGTAAAAACCGCAGTAGTTGGTATGTGGTGTTGCACGGCAGTTTTGAATCACGGGCTCAGGCGCAGAAAATGGTGGAATTTTTCCCGCCCGAATTAAGAAAACATAAGCCGTGGATTCGCAAGTTCTCCAGAATACGGAAAGCGCTGGACGAGCACTAGAGGAGAGGATTAGCCTGATGCGTTCAAAAAAAGTGTTCTTCAGGAATCGCGCGGGCGAACAGCTAGCGGCACTGCTCGATATGCCGCTCGATAACCACCCGGTGAGCTATGCAATCATTGCCCACTGTTTTACCTGTACCAAAAACATCAAGGCGATACATTACATCAGCCGTGCCCTGACGCAGCGCCACATCGCTGTGTTGCGTTTCGATTTTACCGGGCTGGGTGAGAGTGAAGGTGATTTTTCTGAAACTAATTTTACTTCAAATGTGGACGATCTACTCTCGGCAGCGCATTACCTCGAAACGGAGTATCAGTCGGCAGGAATCCTGATCGGTCATTCACTGGGGGGTACCGCGGCATTGGCAGCCGCGAGCCAGATCTCTTCTGTGAAGGGCGTTGTGACGATCGGGTCACCTTATGAGCCACACCATGTATTGCATCACTTTAAAAAAGAGCAGGCGCTGATCGAGCAATATGGCGAGGCTGAGGTGGTGATTGGCGGGGAGCGATATCGAATGAAGCAGCAGTTCCTGGACGATGTGCAGGGGGTGAAGATACGTCATTCAATCAAAAAGCTGGGTTGCGCGCTACTGGTGCTGCACGCCTCGAATGACGAGACGGTGACGATGGATAATGCAGGCAGGATCTTTGAAGCGGCGCAGCACCCAAAGAGTTTTGTCTCGCTCGATGATGCCGGACACCTGTTAGCACACCAGCAGGACGCCTGTTACGCCGGCGGGTTGATCGCCTCATGGGCCGAAAAATATCTCTGCAGGGCGCAGCCGTCAACGCCGCCATTACCGGCGGGGGATGGGATCGTAACCGCCAGTATTGGGCGTGAGCATTACTATACCGAAATCGATGCTCGTGGCCATCTGCTGTTAGCCGATGAGCCGCTTTCATTAGGTGGGGGTGACCTGGGTTCATCGCCGTATGATCTGTTGCTGGCATCACTGGGCGCATGCACAGCAATGACGCTGCGTATGTACGCTGATCGAAAACAATGGCCGCTGGAAGAGGTTAAGGTGCAACTTAAACACCGCAAGGTGCATGGTCAGGATTGTTCCGAGTGCGAGGGGACGAAAGTGAAGATTGATCTGATCAGTCGTGAAATAGAGCTGCTCGGTGATCTTGATGGTGAACAGCGTCAACGACTGCTGGAGATTGCCGACAGGTGTCCGGTACATCGCACGCTGCGCGCTGAGGTTAATGTAAATACACGCCTTGTCTGACCATTTCTGGTCGACCCGGGCTATGGATAACTCATGATGCTCTTTTTTAAATATCGCGGTCAGGCTTGGTAGCTGCCATGAATGGTTCACGTTCCGAATTTCATTACGATGTGAAGGATAGCTCCGTGAATACGGTGGCGGTATTGGCAGAACTCTCTGGATTATCCCGGCAGCGCATCAAAATGGCGATGCAGCGGGGAGCGGTATGGTTAACCAGCCGAGGTTCTTGCCGGCGTCTGCGTCGTGTAAAAAAGGTGTTACGGGCAGGAGATCAAATAGATTTTTACTACGATGAGCGTGTCTTGATGAGTACCCCTGTTGCACCGACACTGCTGGCTGATGAGGGGGCGTACAGTCTATGGTACAAGCCCTGTGGGCTGTTATCGCAGGGCAGTAAGTGGGGCGACCACTGTACCGTCAGCCGCTGGGCCGAGCAGCACCTTAGCCCGCAGCGCTCGAGTTTTATTATCCATCGACTTGACCGTGCCGCATCCGGCCTGATTCTGGTGGGCCACACAAAGCGGGCAGCGGCAGCTTTGTCGAGCCTTTTTCAGTCTCGTGCTATTGAAAAGTGCTACCGGGTGGTGGTGCATGGCGAGTTCCCGGAAACAGCAGCGCCCTTTACGCTTTCCAGTCAGATTGATGGTAAGGAGGCAACATCTCATGTGACGCGCATCACTTTTGACCCACTGCAACAGCGCTCATTGTTATCAGTACAGATTGAGACGGGACGAAAACACCAGATCAGGCGTCACCTCTCAGAGAGCGGTCACGCTGTTGTGGGGGATCGCCTTTATGGATCGGGCGGAGATAAAGAAGCGCTGCAACTGACCGCCTGTTATCTCGCCTTTAAATGTCCCCTGAGTGGTCAGCAGCGCCGATACACTCTGGCAGATGAGTTACTTCCTGTATTATGAGGCTATCTATAACGTTTGCTTTTTTGCGAGTAGCCAGTAGACAACACCGAGTGAGAGGGTGACGAGCGCAAAGGCGGCGATCATCATCGGCTCAAACTCCTTGGGGTCCATCACCAGGAATTTCCTGGCGAGTGCAATGATGGCGATCAGTACCACAATCTTAACCTGTACCAGTAACCCTTTTCCCTCCAGGATCGCGTCAATCGAATTGCGGAATTCAAGCGCGATCAGCAGTGTCAGCAGCATGCCAAAAGTGATCTGAAACATTTTGTAGTCAACGCCGCCATCAAATTGCGCGATAACCATTTGATAGATATTTTCGAGCAGGGTTAACAGTGCAACCACAATAATCAGTGCAAGTACCAGGCTAACAATCAGTGTGATTACATACTCAAAGCGTTCGAATAGCGTTAGCTCAGGCCACAGTTCTTTGAGCCGTTGTAACCCTTTGCTGTTTGAATGGGCCAGTTTGTTTTTATCCATCGTGCTCTCTCTCATGCTGTTTGGTCTACTTATCTGTGCAGATAGTACTCGCTTATGATTTTAAGGGCTATATGATTGCCGCTTAACCTGCACCCATAACTCCGTTATGATGCGCTTTTTACTGTCAACTTTAGGAAGCGTTAATGAGTGAAGTAGCGATAGAGCCTTCGGTAAATGTTTTTGATGAACCACTGCTGTTGTGTGGAGATAGCCCGGTGACAGGGTTTTTCCGCGATGGCTGTTGTAACACCTGTGAAGAGGATTTTGGCTCACATACCGTCTGTGTACAGATGTCGGTTGAGTTTCTTGAGTATTCTCGATTCAAGGGGAATGATCTCTCTACACCGATGCCCGAGCACGGTTTTAGCGGTTTAAAGGCGGGGGATAACTGGTGTCTGTGTGCCTCGCGCTGGTTGGAGGCGCATGAAGATGGCATGGCCCCGAAGGTGTTTCTAACGCGCACCCATAAAAAAGCGCTAGCGCTGATCTCGCTGGAGACATTACGGCAATACGCGGTTGACCTGAACTGACAGTGCGATGCGGTTAGCGGCCAAACTGTTTACTCATATTGTCAAACTCATTAATCATTGAAGTGAGCTCTTTGTTGGCGCTAAGTGTTATCTCGGCACCCTGTGCAGCCTCCTGAGTCACCTGGCTGATATTGATAATGTTACGGTTAATCTCTTCTGCTACGGCGCTCTGTTCTTCGGCTGCACTCGCAATCTGAGTATTCATATCGGTAATGGTATTGATTGAGTCGGTGATGGTGTCAAGTAACTCGCCACCACGCGCCGCATTGGTGACGCTGACGTTGGCCTGCTCGCGGCCCGCTTCCATGACACCGACAGCATTCTTGGTTCCCTCCTGAAGCTGGCTGATCATGTTGTGAATCTCTTCAGTCGATTGCTGAGTACGCTGAGCCAGGGTGCGGACCTCATCTGCCACAACGGCAAACCCTCTTCCCTGGTCGCCTGCACGTGCCGCTTCGATGGCAGCATTCAGCGCGAGCAGGTTAGTCTGCTCTGCAATGTCTTTAATGACCTGCAGGATGGCGCCAATCTGATTGCTCTGTCCTTCGACCCCCTGAATGACCTCGGCTGCACATTCGACCTCACGGGCAAGTGTATTAATTGAATCGATGATCTCACTCATCACCTGATGCCCATTGTCCGCTTTCGCCTTGGCGTGTTGAGAGGCATTTGCCGCCTCTTCAGCATTTCGAGCAACTTCATGCACAGTAGCTGCCATCTCATTCATGGCAGTGGCGACCTGGTCAGTCTCCGACTGCTGAGTCTTCACTCCCTGGGCCGCCTGCTCGACGGTGGTTGCAGTCTGGATTGAGAGCTCATTCAGGTTGTCAGCAGAGTCTGTGATGCGGCCAATGACGGTGCGGAGTCTCGCCTGAAGCATACGCATTGCGAGTTGTGATGCGCCAGTCTCATCAATGGCACCACTATAGACAGCTTGCATCACCGGGTTATTGACAACAGTGTGCGCCGTCTCCTGTAGTTTTCTCAGTGGTCGCGTAATGAACCTTGTCAGTAGAAAAGCGGCTCCCAGCGCGGGGAGTGCAGTGGCTGCCAATAAAGCCGGAGAGAGTGCGGAAGTAAAAAATAACACGCCATAAATAGCCGTAAGGATAAGTGCAAAGCCAGCCAGCAGCTGATTAGCCATTGAGAGTAGCGGTGTTAACCTGGGGGTCTTCCCATCGCTGAGCTGTTTGTAGAGTTTTTCTGCTCGCGCCACATCTGCTCGCGCTGGTTTGACGCGAACAGACTGGTAGCCCACGATCGTCTCACCTTCAAAGATGGGTGTGACATAGGCATCGACCCAGTAATAATCTCCATTTTTACAGCGATTCTTTACAATACCCATCCACGCCTTGCCATCATGGAGCGTCTGCCACAGGTCAGCAAAGGCGGCTGGGGGAACGTCGGGGTGGCGCACCAGGTTGTGGTTTTTACCGATCAGCTCTTCCTTGCTAAAACCGCTTATCTTAATGAAGTCATCATTGGCGTAGGTAAGTGCGCCCTTGAGGTCGGTTGTAGAGACGATGACACTGTCGCTACTGTAATCGATTTCATGATCCGTGATGGGTAGATTCATCTTCATGCTACATGTACCTCGTTTTGAAACCCCGTTGACTTTAATGGGCTGACGGGCTGCTGAATGCTATCGGCCAGCACCGTGTGTTTTTGATGGTGTGAGCTCCGCTGTGCTTTACCACTGAGCAAGCGAGCGGCCCCTCCCGTGCGATCAATTCCATGCTCTATTCTCCCCTTATCACCCAACTTTGGCAGCGGTGCAGCTGCACCCATGAGTGAAACACGGTTTAGCTGCAATGGATGAGCGGTGGTTTCTGATTGTATTGTGGTCATTTCTTTTTCATCCAGCATGCCTTGATCCCTTTTTTCCGCAATTTGATATCTTCCGCTGATAACACAAGCTAGCGCTCACCTAAAATAGGCATTTGTTTTATAGCATCGGAAGCTCGCGCGATTTCTTCAATATTTTTTATCAATAGATTTAGAGGGTTAATAACAGAGAGCGCATATAGCCATATTCTTTGTACGGATTCATTCAGAGGTGGGAGGCGGCAATCTGGATTAGCACTCATGAGGGTTGGGTTGGCGGTTTTTCCTGTAGATTGAGCACCTTGTAGGTATTCGTCAGATTCATGGTGTAATAACCCCTTCAATAGCTGAAGGCAAGATCTGTTCCGATCGTCTATTTTGTAAGGCCACTGTGCTGCCTGAGGCTACTGATAAGCGTATAATAAGCCGCCTGTCACTTGATAGCCCCTTAAACTAACTAGAAGAAAAACCACGAAATTATGTTGCAGATCTACAACACGCTTAATAATAAAAAAGAGTGCTTTATCCCGATAGAGCCAGGAAAGGTTCGCATGTATGTCTGCGGGATGACCGTCTACGACTACTGTCATGTGGGGCATGCGCGCGTGCTGGTCGTGTTTGATGTGATTGCTCGTTACCTGCGTGAAAGCGGCTATGAGCTGACATATGTGCGTAACATCACCGATATTGACGATAAAATCATCGCGAGAGCCCATGAAAATGGCGAGCCGATCGAGCAGCTGACATCACGCTTTATTGCGGCGATGCGCGAAGATGCGGCCGCACTGGGGGTGTTGCCGCCCGATATGGAACCGTGTGCCACCACCTCGATGGCACAGATCATCCAGATGATCGAGACTCTGGTTGAAAAGGGTTACGCATATGCAGGCGATAACGGGGATGTTTACTATGATGTCAGCCGTTTTACGTCATACGGCCAGTTATCCGGCAAGCGCACGGAGGCGTTGCGTGCTGGCGAGCGGGTCGATGTGAATAGCGCAAAAACGGATCCGCTCGACTTTGTTTTATGGAAGTCAGCAAAACCGGACGAGCCGAGCTGGGCATCGCCGTGGGGCAGTGGCCGCCCGGGGTGGCATATCGAATGTTCAGCGATGTCGACCGATTGCCTCGGCGACCATTTCGATATCCATGGCGGTGGTCTCGACCTGCAGTTCCCTCATCACGAAAATGAGATCGCGCAGAGTGAGGCGGCGACTGGTTGCCAGTTTGTCAATTACTGGATTCACAACGGTTTTGTGCAGATCAATGAAGAGAAGATGTCCAAATCGCTGGGCAATTTCTTTACGCTGCGTGAAGTGTTGAAAACGTATGCGCCAGAAGTGATTCGGTACTTTATTCTTGCCAGCCATTATCGAAGCCCTCTGAATTATGCCGACCAGAACCTTGATGGCGCAAAACTGGCGCTGGAACGTTTTTATACTGCGCTACGCGGTATCGATGCTGCGGCAGTGAGTGATGGTGGTGAATACCAGCAGCGGTTTTGTGCGGCGATGGATGACGATTTCAACACGCCAGAGGCGCTGGCCGTTTTGTTTGAGATGGTGACGGCACTCAATCGGGCCAGAGCCGATCAGGATGCGCCACTGGCTTCGCAACTGGCAGGCAATCTTCGTTATCTGGCGGGTGTTATCGGCCTGCTGCAGGGGGATGCAGAGGCCTTTTTAAAGGGGAGTGCCGGTGATGATGGGTTGAGTGATGAGCAGATCGAAACATTGATTCAGCAGCGCATCGAGGCCAAACAGACGAAGCAGTGGGGCGAGGCAGACCGCATTCGTGATGAACTGCAGGCGCAAGGGGTGATCGTCGAAGATGGTGCAGGAGGAAGTCGCTGGCGACGCATCTGATGCACTTTCTGCTCTCCCCGGGCGACCGCTAGGCTACGCCGCTGTCGCTCTCTTTTTTGGTGACCGGTTTAAGCTGCGGGGGGAGCTCTTTCTCCTCTCTGCTGCTAACGCTTCGTTTTCGCTTTGTTGGTGGCGTGATCACGGTAGCAGGCGCGACAGCGGGGTAGGTGGTCGTTTTCTCTGTCGGTTTAAGCGCGTTGACGATTCGGTCGAGCAGCGAAAAGAGTAGATCGATACTGTAGCCGCCGATAAACCCGAGTGCCGCTTCGGTAATTTTGATATCGGTCTCTGCAATCCCGCCGCTGCTATAGAGCAGTACGATCACCCCGCCACTCAGCGTACCCAGCACGAGACGGTTACGGAATTCGGGCAGCCGTCTTGGGTCAAAGGTGCGCTCTCTCAGCTGTGTCTCTGCCTGGCGCAGGAGAAAAACGGAGGCACCAAAGGCGCCATACATAAATGGGGTCAGGGTGGTGAACAGTGCGTAGAGGTAATTTCCATTGTTGAACATGGCAGGGTTACTGGTGGCCCAGACGGCAGCATTTTGTTCAAACATATATTGGTAGATGTTCATTAACACAATGGTCGCCAAGGCGGTAAAGGAGGCAAACCACATGTGGCGCACGTGGATTCCTGCATCGGTACCCATATGGTCTTTGCTGATACTATTCGGCTTACACTCTGTTGCTCGCAGGCTGATGGCCGTTATTGGTGCGAGCTGTCGGCTGAGCAGTACGTAGCAGTTTTGCAGATAGAGGATGTCCTCATCGCAGAGCGCTTTTTTATGTACGACCTTTGTCTCCCACATGCGGTATAGCTCATCCATCTGTATATTGTCTGGCAATACTCCATTCTCTACTGCGTAGACGGCAAGACGCATAACATTTTTTAAAAAACCCGTCAGGCTGGTGATATGCTCCTGTTCCGATGGCAGAGTATCGCTCTTCATGTGATTCTCCCTGGTAATAGCGTGGTGTGATCCTTATTTGAGTTTGAATGTGAAAGTGCGCTGAAAGTCCTTAACTGGAATCAGTTTGATGCCTCGGGTTTCGCGAACCCGCCACGCATTAGCGCTGAGATCAATGGTGCCTGTGGCTGTGTTGCGGCTAAAGCTGATCGTCATAAAATGTTCGCGTGTTTTAGTACGGGGATAGGGGGAAAAGATATTTCCCCTTTTGGTGCTGACCTGATAGAGCTTATTGTAGGTGACTTTAACAGGCTTCCAGCCGTTGAGTCTGCACACCTCGGGTGCCGGAAACTTAACGGGTTTCGATTTGGGTTTGTCGGTTGCAATGCCATTTAAATAGGTGAGATTTGAAAGTGGTGAAGCGATGATCTCAATCAGCCTCGGCCCTTTCTTTTTGTTGCCCAGCTGCGTGGTGGAGATGCGCCCAAAGTGAACATCACCACTCATCAATACGATGTCATGACCACTTGTCGAAAAGGCCTGTAACAGCTCTGCATACTGTTGTTTATAGCTGAGCAGGTTTTTCTCACTCTTATTCTCTTCCACAATCAAAGGTTGCGATACCACAAAGACCCCAGGCGAAGCCAGTCCGCCCGCCCATTTTTTTATCTTATTGAGGATGGCCGGGGTGGTGAAGCCGTGATCATCTCGGAACGATCGAAAGTCTGCGATACAGACAGAGAGATCCTTGCCGATGGTAAAGGTCTCAAAGCCTGCGCTGCATTGAACATTCTGCACACCATCTGTTGCGACAGCATCCCACGCCTTGCGCACATGCCGCAGGCGCAGTGCCTGTAGTTGCGGGATGGCCGATTTGTAAAATGGATAATCATTCCAGAACTCATGGTCATCGGGTAGCATCCAGGTGCCACCGCTGCTCAAAATACTGCCCATTGCCTGCCAGTGCAGGGCGTAGTCATCTGCAACTCGTTGGCGGATCTCACTGGGTATTAGTGAGAGTGAGTCGAAACCGATATCGAGGTAGACCTGGTCGCCGGTTAGAAATGTGATATCAGGGCGGACATTTTCTGACCCGTGTTGGTAGAGTGCTTTATAGGCTGCCGCAGCACGCCCACCATCACGGTGATTATAGAAACAGCTCCCAAGTGCGATGGTAAACGGTTTTTTACCTTTAAGCGGTATCCTGTTGGGCAGTGTGGTGAAAGTACCGCTGCGAAGGTGTTGCCACGATTGAGGGATCTGACGACCGACTGCTTCAATGCGACGGATGAAGTTCAGTTTGTAACGTTTGCCCGCTTCGAGCTTATTGAATTTAACGACTTTGTAAAAGCGTTGTTTCATTTTATCAAACGGGCGCTGCCAGTCCGTTTTAGTAATACGCTTAGTACGCTTGCTACCATCGGGCAGGATCAGTTCAACACGCGCGAGATCTGGTTTTTTCAGGGTTGGGAAAAGTGTGCCCACCCATACTTCAACACTCTCTGAGGTTACACGCTGCACCACAAGAGACCACTGGCTGGTGTTAGTTGATCGATCGCTCACTGAATACCTCCTGGTTACTGGATAACCAATCTATTTAAGTCGCTATCACATCTCCTTTTGTTACTGAATGCCTTTAAAATGACGTAGTAGTTTTCTCAAATGCTGGCACGTAAATATGCAATATTGTATGGATTAAAAGGGTGTTAATCAGCGGTTTCCTGATGTGAAGATGAAAATCAAGTTAACGATTTGATTCACGCCTGTCAAGAAAGGGTGGTTGATGTCGCGCGGAAGTGCGTTGTGGTTAGTGGGTATGGAGAGAGTGTTTTTCATTATCGTCATGCAAGATGTTGCCGCCATCTATAATGACACGTTCATTGGCATTTGCTCCTTGCACGATGATGACCTTCTCCTGGGTTGTCTTTTTCGTGACTACCTTTCGTCGTTCAAAGAACTCTGCGCCATGCATAACATATATAAATTCCCCTTCATTATCCTGGTGGATCGCTGATACCGGGAGCATCAACTGCAGCTGTGCATCAGTTTCCGGGGGTAAAATGGTTAGCCCCGCTTGCCACTGCGCCTCTTTTTCAAGATAGATCGTATTATCTGGCAATATGGGTGGCGGGCTGATTCTGGCGCTGGCCTTGTCCGGATAGACAGTCACTGCTCCGAGTTCATGGGTGGTAGTGATCGTTGGGGAAGTTAAGCTGAGTGACAACTGACGTTCCCCAGCATATTGTGGCAACGCCACCTCAATGTGAATTCCCGCACGAACGGGGCGTTTGCCACTGAAGGTCTCGTCGGGTAAATCGCCCCCTGAAAGGGTGATGGTGATAAACCCACCCGGGACTGGGGTGTAATCACGTAAGTCTGTTATGTGGGCAAGGAAGACAGAATCACGCTTGGCGACCAGTGTTTCGTACTGCAGAAAGAGCTCATTCTGATCGGTGATATGGACTAGATGCTGCGAACGATCGATATGGTCGTTATCACCGCTGTGATCATGCTCCATACCATCTGTATGGTTATGCCCTTCAGCGGCGTGGTTATCGTGGCCTGACTGCTCGCAGCCGATCAGGAGAAGCAGGCTGAGCGAGATAAGAAGGCGTCTTTTCATGGGGGCTGATTTTTTATCATGTTGTGGGACTGCCATCTTATCGAGGCGGACGGGTTGTTTCAATTCAGGCAGCCTTTATAGTGATGGTGAGGTGTGTAAAGCCCCAGGGGGACTTGAACTCTGACAAAACGCCCCATACATCGTATAATTCGAAATCAGCAAACTTAACATCAATTTATACTGAAAATTCGGAGTGTTGGAATGAAGCGTATTTTTCTTTTCCTGATGACAAACATCGCGATCATGATCGTCCTGAGTATTACGCTCAGTCTATTTGGTTTTGAGGGCTACATGGATGCACAGGGGATAAACCTGGATATTCCGGCGCTGCTGGTGTTCTGTGCAGTTTTCGGTATGGGCGGCTCTTTTATCTCACTCGCTATCTCCAAGTGGATGGCCAAACGCACCACTGGCGCTCAGGTGATTGAGACACCTGCTAATGAAACAGAGCGCTGGTTGGTTGCAACCGTTCAACGTCAGGCCGAAAAGGCTGGTATTGGCATGCCGGAAGTTGCGATCTTCCCTTCGGCCTCGCCCAATGCATTCGCGACCGGAATGAGCCGCAACAAGGCGCTAGTCGCCGTGAGCTCTGGGCTGCTTGACAACATGAGTCGGGGTGAAGTTGAAGCGGTACTCGGGCATGAAGTGGCTCATGTAGCCAATGGCGACATGATCACCCTGGCCCTGATTCAGGGGGTTCTAAACACCTTTGTGATGTTCCTATCTCGTGTAATTGGCCATTTTGTCGATCGAGTGATCCTTAAAAATGAGCGTGGCCACGGTATTGGCTATTATGTCACGATGATCGTAGCGGAATTAATCCTCGGTGTGCTGGCGGCTATTATCGTGATGTGGTTCAGCCGTAAACGAGAATTTCGTGCTGATGAAGGTGGTGCGCAGCTCTCTGATCGTTCTAGGATGATTGCCGCACTGGAAGCGCTGCAGCGTGCAAGTGGTGCGACAGAGCCGCTACCAGATCAGCTGGCTGCTTTTGGTATCGCGGGTGGGATTGGTAGTGGTATTAAAAGGCTTTTTATGAGCCATCCTCCGCTGGAAGAGCGGATTGCCGCGCTAAAAGCGAATCAGTAATTACGCGCTGCTTTTCATGAAAAGGGTGCCTGTTGTGGGCGCCCTTTTTTATTGCCTGAAAGCGGGTAGTTGAGCAGCGCAACATGCGCTACTGCTAAACCATCGTAGTGTTACAGAATAGAGCAAGCGCATCGAAACGCCATCATCGATGCCTGAATTTTAGATACAAAAAAGGCGAGGACGCTGTCACATCCTCGCCACCATTATCAACAGCCTGAGACTAGTTGCTAACGCGTACCACGCGCCCATTCAGTGGCTGTACCGGGCGGGTACTCAGCGGGAACAGATCGGTAAACTGCTTAACCTGTTTCGCAGAGATGGGCGCCGGGGTGGCCATGACCATCCAGTTAACCCCCTCAGAACATGGTGGTGTGGTCAAAGAGCCAGAGTAGTTGAAGTAGGTGAGATCTGCTGGCAACAGATCAATCGCATTGATGCGACTGTTTTTGACCGTATTAGTCTGGCCGCTCTCTGTTGGCAGGTTAGCCCACAGTTTGTCGATAACCTTATTTTTATCTTTGCCTGCTTTGAACAGCACGCCAATGACACCCAGCTGGCCATCGGCCGCCTTGTGAACCAGATGCACAACCATGTCGTAACCTTTGCCACCGATGGTATGTTCAGAAGGGGCGTGAAAATGGAACTGAAGCAGGTCGTAACGTTTTCCACCAACGGTGATGTAGCTGCCACTGTGATAGTTTACCTGGGCGGTGTGACCATTGTTGGTCAGCTCCAGCGGAATCGATTTGTAGTTAAATTCGATTTCAGAGAGATCGCTAATGGTGACCGTTGAAATATCGATCGGAGACTGGCTCTTACCGGTACCGCAGGTGGCGTACTCCTCTTTGATGACGCTCCAGGCGTGCGGCGCACCATTGCCTTCATAGGCCCAGTGGGAGGGGTGACCAGCGGCACCCGCATGGCTCGCTTTCTCAGCATGAGCCGCTTTCCCATGGTCAGCCGCTTTCGATTCGTGATGGTCATCAGAATCCGAACATGCAGCTGTTAGCATGGCGATGCCCCCAATCGCCACGCCCTTCAAAAATGTCATACGCTTGATTTCCATTAATCTGCCTCTTGTTTTCTATAGTAAAATTTAATGAACTATTACCCCTCAGAACCCCCAAGACTAGCCAGTGTGAAGATAAAAATCCAGTGTTTATCGCATAAGGATAGTGGCAACAGGGTCAGGCTGGATTGCCTCTGATTGAAGAACCCCTCAAAAGATCTATACTCAAGTTTTTTTTACGAAAGGAAGAGAGCCATGGCCTGTCTACCATGCGGTGGTTATGTATAATATTTTAACATGCAATATGTAAGTACATGTACTTAAAAAGGCGGAAGCCTGGATTCTTTTTTCCGGATGCACCTGCGCATGTCGTGCAGCGCGGGCGAAGTCGTGAGCCGGTGCTTTGTGAAGACGACGCCTATCACCGTTGGTTATCAGCCCCCTGAAAGGGCCCTGCCCTCTTAGTCCTTTAGCGATTAAGAGCCGCCCCTGGTCAAGAGGCGGTTCTTAGTGGTTACGCGCGGTGGGTAATAGCTGCATTTACAGAGAAGCTAAGCAGCAGTTCCCTTGTTACATCGCCGAGAGAAAGCCAAGCCGACAAGCCCTAAGCCTAACAGGGCAATAGAAGCGGGTTCCGGGACACTAGTGGTTGGTGGAAAGACCTGTGCGGCAGTTCCTTCAATGCCTACGGTGAAACCATTCCAGAACTCATTCGTCAGGCTAGTCCATGAAACGGAACTGAAAGCACCTGAAAACCGTATCGTACCGTGAGGTTCTCCTGTACCTAAAAGTCGATATTCAAAGTTGCCTCCACCTAAATCAACTACCTCTTTGTATGAAGTCCCGCAGCCCCAATATCCACAGGCGTTACCATCAGAAAGATCACCAAAACTTAGGATCTCAAAATCCTGATCGAATGCATAACCATTTCCATTTAGGCTTACATAGGAAAAAACCGGGTTAGCAATAACTTCAGAAAAACTTAAAGTTTGCGGGCCAGCATATTGTAGCGCGATGATATCCGATCCAGTCGGCCTGTTATCTACAACGGAACTTGTATAGGGCGAAGTGGCATCAGTTCCACCAGTCCAATAATCAGCACCAGCACCTGTATTGTAAAACCCGACGCCTTGAGGATTGTTATATGTGACCTCAACAGTTGAGGTGCCTGACGTAATACTACCTAAAGCCGTAAAACCATTTGCGTTATTGCTCGTTTCCCAGTCAGTCCACTGAATAGGAACGGCGAATGCTGAAACACTAATAGCCACTAATGGCAACGCTATCAAACTTTGTTTAAATATAGATAAGATTTTTTGCCCGCTCATGATCAATCCTTTTCCTTATTCAAAGTTAACATACAATTAAACTGGAACACTCGTGAACCCCAAGCATCCCCCTCTGCATTGCAAGCCAACCCATTATTTGTACGTTGTTGGTCGGCTAGCTATAAATATTGGGCATAATTTATGCCAAACAAATAACACATTGTTTATTATGAAAAATTCACGCGCACATTATCATCGCAGGTGAAAGTGTAAAGAATACTGACATTTCTTGCAGAATTAAAGAATAAGGGGGTTAGAGCCCTTTACGGGAGCATTTGACAGTTATTGAAAGTAAGGGAGTCAAATCTTGACTTAACATATTTATGACTCTGGGAAAAGCAGCAGTGCCCCTATTGCGTCCTGCTGTTTAATGCCTGCAGCGCAGGGCCCTGGGCGGTTGGTACTTTGTGGCAGAGTTCGACTGGTGTGTTGAGTCTCTGTTGCCTGATTGCTCCCCAGGCGTAATTCTTTGCTCCGCCGCCCATGGTTAATACTCGGGTGGGGTAGGGCGCGCCTAGATCCGCCAGCCGCTGGTAGCCCTGTTTTTCTACCGCAGCGATCCCTTCAAGCAGCCCCTGAAAAAACAGTAAATCATTCTCTGGGCGCGGATCGAGACGTGGTGCGAGTGTTGGGTCATTGACTGGAAAGCGCTCGCCTATTGATGGGAGTGGGTAGTAGTCTAAATCAGCAGGCTTGATCGGGTTGAGGTGTGGTGTCATGGCGGTCATCTCTTCTGTGCTGAAGAACTGCAATAATGTTGTGCCGCCGCAGTTTGATGCGCCGCCGACTAACCATTTATCTCCCAGACGATGGCTGTAGACACCCTGCTCGGGGGCGAAGATGGGCTTGTCAGACAGTACTTTCAATGCCAGCGTTGAACCGAGTGAGGTGACCGCGTCGCCAATCTCTGATGCGCCGGTGGCGAGAAATGCTGCGATGCTGTCGGTGGTGCCGCTGACGATTCTGGTTTGTGGTGACAATCCCAGATGAGTGGCTATATCAGCGCGAATGGTATCGATGGTGGTTCCCGGAATCGTGACCTCGGGTAGCAGTGAACGATCAACATCTAATTGATCAAACCATGCTGGCCAGCAGCGCTCGATAATATCGTAACCCAGTTTGAGGCAGTTATTTTCATCGCTGATGCCAAATCGGCCGCTCAGTTGCCCTGCGATCCAGTCGGCCTGATGGAGTGCGTATTGGGCATTCTCAGGCAGGCCCTGTTTTTGAAACCACAGCAGTTTGGCGAGCGCTGAACTGGCGCCATGTGCGCCACTTTTCGGCGGCGCGACGGCGGCAACTTTTTCAGCCTCTTTGCTGCTGCGGGCATCGTTGTACATCAGTGCATCACAGAGTGGATTGCCTTTCTCATCAGTAATCAGCAGGGTGCCGGAGGTGCCATCAACGGCAATCGCTGCGATTTCACCCATGGGTACTGTATCGCGTAGTTCTTCCAGCAGTGTGCAGACCGTCTTCCACCAGATCCAGCCGTTTTGCTCGATGCGTGCGCCATCCTGATTGGGGGCGGCCATCGTGACGTGGTGTGTGGCGATCTGTGTGCCGTGCTCATCGATGACGACGGCGCGGCAGCCGCTGGTGCCTACATCGATTCCCAGATAGAGGGGATGGCGCGCCATTGGCTGGTCTGGCTTAAAAATCTGGATTAGGGGAGGTGAACGGGTTCAGGAGCGACCCAGTCTGGGTTGCGATGCTCGGCCACCACGTTGGTGTAGACCCCGCCGCGGACGTTGAATTCGGCGGTGACCCGCATGAAGCGTGGGTTGCAGGCGGTGACAAAATCGCTCAACATCTGGTTGGTCACCTTTTCATGGAATGCCCCTTCGTCACGGAAAGACCAGATGTACATCTTCAGCGACTTGAGTTCGATGCAGCTCTGTTCTGGCACGTAGTCAATATTGATGGTCGCGAAGTCCGGCTGGCCGGTCTTTGGGCAGAGGCAGGTGAATTCCGGGATGCGGATGCGGATGGTGTAGTCGCGATCCTGGTTTGGGTTGTCAAAGGTTTCGAGTGTTTTACTGGGTGTGCTTGCCATGGACTGTATAAGCGGTGAATCAATCTGCAGTAAATTCTGTAAATCTATATTAACCTATTGTTACTAAAGGTTAATTGTCGATCTGTAGTGGCTGAGATCGATGCCCGACATTACTCCTTCAATTAAAATCAGATCATCAGAGCGGGTAAAATAACAGATTATTAATCTCGGATCTCGTTTAGTGCGTATCAATAGAAATCTCCGGGGATATCCAGGCTTGTCTTGTGTGCTCTTTATCATGTATCTTCCCTTGCCATGCAGTTGCAGAAAATTAAACTCGCCGGTTTTAAATCCTTTGTTGACCCCACTACGTTAGAGATGCCTGGCCAGCTGATCGGTGTTGTCGGGCCGAATGGTTGTGGCAAATCAAACGTGATCGACGCAGTACGCTGGGTGATGGGCGAAAGTTCGGCCAAAAACCTGCGGGGTGACTCGCTCGCGGATGTTATTTTTAACGGCTCATCGGGGCGTAAGCCGGTTGGCGCAGCGACGGTTGAGCTGGTATTTAACAACTCCCAGGGGCGACTGGGTGGTGAATATGCCAAATACAGCGAGCTATCGGTCAAGCGCCAGATCAACCGCGAAGGAAAATCCAGCTACTATTTGAATGGCACCAGGTGTCGTCGTCGTGACATTACCGATGTCTTCCTTGGCACCGGTCTCGGGCCTCGCAGTTATTCGATCATTGAGCAGGGGATGATTACACGCCTGATTGAGGCGAAGCCGGAAGAGTTGCGCGCATTTCTGGAGGAGGCTGCGGGGATCTCAAAATATAAAGAACGTCGTCGTGAGACCGAGACGCGCATTCGTCATACAAAAGAAAACATGAGTCGAATCGAAGACCTGGTGGGTGAACTTGATAAACGACTACAGACATTGCAGCGCCAGGCGAAGACCGCTGAGAAGTATAAAGTTCTCAAGCAGGAAGAGCGCCTGATTAAGGCGCAGCTGTTGGCACTGCGTTACCAGGGGCTTGACGGTGAGGTGCAGCTGAAAGATCAGGCGATTCAGGGGCGTGAGACCGCGCTTGAAGGTCAGCTGGCTGAGCAGTGCGCCACCGATACAGAGATTGAAAAGCAGCGTCTTGCACATAGTGAAGCGAACGAGCAGTTTAATCAGGTGCAGGGGCAGTTCTATAGCATCGGTGCGGACATCGCACGTGTTGAACAGACGATTCAACACATGCAGGAAAAACGCGAAGAGAATCAGCTTGAGCTTGAGCAGGCACTGCAGACCTTAACCGAAGGTAGGGTGCATATCGAGCATGATCAGCGTCAGATCGAAGAGATTAATGCATCACTGGAGGCTTGTGATCCCCAGTTTGAGGCCGCAGAGGCGCAGGCGACGATCTCAACCGAGGCGCTGCGTGCGGTCGAGGCGCGTCAGCAGGGCTGGCAGGAGGCGTGGGAGTCTTTTAATAGTACGGTTGCGAGCAAGACACAGCAGTCTGAAGTTGAACGCACCCGCATCATCCATCTCGAAGAAGATATGGCGCGCCAGCAGCAGCGTCTGCAGCGTCAGGAGGCAGAATATCGCTCCCTTGATGCGGCTGATCTCAGGGATGAGGTGGCTACCCTCAGTGAGCAGTCTGCCGAAAGTAGTAGTCAGCTCGAAGGGTTGCAGCAGGAGGTGCACCAGCTGCTTAGCGAGATTACTCAGCAGCGTGAAACGAATGCGGCAAGTAGCCGTGAACTGGTTGATGCACGCAGTCACCTAGTCGAGCTGCAGAAACAACACGCCTCGTTAGAGGCGTTGCAGAAGGCGGCGCTCGGCAAGCAGCCGGGTGCTGTCACCAGCTGGCTGGAAACGCACCAACTGGATGAGCAGCAGCGTCTTGCTGAAACCCTTAATGTTGAAAACGGCTGGGAGCGCGCCGTTGAAATTGTGCTGGGGCAGAATATCGAGGCGCTCTGTGTGGAGGGTATCGGGTCCGTCACAGATCATCTTGCGTCACTGCAGCAGGGGTCGCTGACCCTCTTTGATACACAGCAGGCGAAGCGGCGCGACTCGTTCAGACCGGTCGGTCTGCCGTTGTTGGGTAAGGTTCACTCTGAGTGGCCACTCGATGGCGTGCTTTCTGGCGTCTATGCGGTTGATACTGTGGAAGAGGCGCTGGCGTTGCGCGCTCAGTTACAGCCGCAGGAGTCGGTTGTCACTCGTGATGGGGTCTGGCTTGGTCTGGACTGGCTTCGGGTGGTGCGTGGTAGTGAAGAAGACGGTGGGGTTATTGTACGTGAACAAGAGCTTAAGCTCGTTTCGAAGAGTCTGGATGAGGCTGATGAGCATCTCTGTCAACTGGAACAGCGGCTTGAGGAGGGGCAGGTCAAGCTTGCTGCACTGGAAGAGCAGCGCGAGACCTTGCAGCGTAATATCAATCAGATCGCCCATCATAATGCCGAGGTGCGCTCACTGCTAAGCAGTAAAAAAGCGCGCCTGGAGCAGGTGGAGGCGAGGAAGAGTCGCCTGCAGGAGGAGCTTGAAGAGATCCGCGCCCACAATGAGAAGTGTGGCGAAGAGTTGATTGTCGCTCGCGAACGCCTTGAATTGATGATCGCTGAAATGGCCGAACATCAGGAGCAGCGCGCCGCGCTTAGCGATCAGCGTGAAGAGCTGAGTGCGATGCTGGCTGAATGTCGCCAGCAGGCGCAGCGCGACCGCGACATCGCACGTGAATTTATGTTGAGAATTGATTCGATGCGCACCCAGCTGGGCACACTGACGACCAACACAGAACGGATGCAGCGCCAGATGGGTAATCTGGAACGCCGTCGCGAAGAGCTGACGCAGGCGCTTGAAGAGGGTGTTGAGCCGCTCGAAAATAGCAGAATGGAGCTGGAAACGTTGCTTGAAAAACGTCTTCTGGTTGAGGGTGAGCTGGCAGAGGTACGCCGTCAGGTTGAGCTGTGTGATCACACGCTGCGCGAGCTCGGTAGTCGCCGCAGCGAAACTGAGCAGCAGGTGCTGGTGATTCGCGCTGAGCTGGAGCAGATGCGGATGGCGTGGCAGGAGATCAAGGTGCGCCGCCAGACATTGCAGGAGCAGATTGACGAGTCGCAATACAGACTGGAAGCGTTGATTGCCGAGATGCCCGAAGGGGCCAGTGAGGCGGCGTGGGCGAATCAGGCGGAAGAGATGGAGCGTCGCATTCAGCGCCTGGGTGCAATCAACCTCGCGGCGATTGAAGAGTACACTGAGCAGTCGGAGCGCAAGAGCTATCTCGACTCACAACTCTCCGACCTCGGTGAGGCGCTGGAGACGCTGGAGAGCGCTATCCGTAAAATCGACCACGAAACTCGCACCCGTTTTAAAGACACCTTTGAGAAGGTTAATGACAAGCTACAGGAGCTTTTTCCACGCCTCTTTGGTGGCGGTAGCGCGCGTCTTGAGATGACCAGTGATGATGTGCTGGATGCCGGTGTCACCATCATGGCGCATCCGCCAGGTAAGCGTAACAGCAGTATCCATCTACTCTCGGGTGGTGAAAAGGCGCTCACCGCGGTGGCGATGGTCTTTGCAATCTTTGAGCTTAACCCTGCGCCGTTCTGTATCCTTGATGAGGTCGATGCGCCGCTCGATGACAACAACACCATCCGCTTTAGCCAGCTAGTTAAAGAGATGTCGGACCGGGTGCAGTTTATCTTCATCACCCATAACAAAATCACGATGGAGATCTCGCACCAGCTGGTCGGCGTGACCATGCATGAGCCGGGTGTATCGCGCCTGGTTGCTGTCGATGTTGCGGAGGCGATACAGATGGTGGAAGCAGTTTAGCAGACTGTTAAAACCGCTCAGGTGAGTATGGGGCGAGGCAAAAGCGGTCGAAATTCAGCCCTCTCGATCATCAGCGTGAGCTGCTCGCCATGCGATGATGGATCATTTTATCATCTGTCGACAGGGCAATAATATCAGTGAGTATCGCGGCGGCTTCTTTGAGCTGAATATTTTTCACTTCATCTGCAAAACGTTCATCTTCAGCGGTGGCCACTTCGCTCTCATTCTCAAGGTCGCTGATATCGTTCGGCTCCAGCCCAATCGAGGTTCTGAAATGGTTGATTCGCGCCAGCCCTTCACGTTCCTGCTTCTCTCTCTCTGCCTTGCGTGCTGTTTTAAGTAGCGTGACAGACTTCTTAGCCATAGCCGCTTTACGTGCTTCTGTCTGGGCTAATAGATATTCAAAACCGTCATCAGATTGTGTCCGTTTTTTGTGGGTAGCAATCACCTCGGCTAGGTCCATATGGACGCGACTAAATGGCGTATAGTTGGCGGCCTCAATGCGTGCCCACGGGAGTGCATTATCCAGTGCACTTTCGCCCAGTTCTGAGCTGGGTTCGGCGGTAGGGAAAATAATATCGGGGATTACGCCGCGATTTTGTGTGCTGTCTCCATTGACGCGGAAGAACTGTGCCATAGTAAGTTTCAGTTGGCCTAGTGTGGCGCTATCTCTGGGGGCATGGCGATTCAGGTCTAGCATCTGCTGTACGGTGCCCTTGCCGTAGGTGGTTTCACCGAGAATGGTGGCGCGACCGTAATCCTGCATGGCACCGGCAAAGATCTCGGAGGCAGAGGCGCTAAAGCGATTGACCAGAACCGCGACCGGACCGTCATAGGCGATACCGTTATCGGTATCTTCATTGATATCCAGTTTGTTTGCACTATCCTTAACCTGCACCACCGGGCCAGACTTGATAAACAGGCCCGTGAGGGAGATCGCTTCAGGCAGGGAGCCGCCACCATTCCCAATCAGGTCGATAACAACACCATCAACCCCTTCCGCTTTTAATTCGTTAAGTAGTTTTCGGGTGTCACGCGTGGTGCTGACATAATCTTTATCGCCCCGCCTGGCAGCCTCAAAATCCATGTAGAAGGTGGGAATCGAGATGATGCCGATACGAGTCGTCTGGTCGCCATTGGGTACTTCAATGATCCTCTTCTGGGCGTGCTGCTCTTCCAGTTGGATCTTGTCACGGGTGATGGTGATGATTTTCCCAACGCCATCACCCTCTTTACCTTTGGGGAGTACCTGTAGTCGCACGACTGAGTTTTTGGGGCCACGGATCAACGCAACGACATCATCGATGCGCCAGCCAACCACATCTTCTATCTCACCATCATGCCCTTGGCCAACGCCACTGATGCGGTCTTCGGGCTGGAACTGGCCACTCTTTTCAGCGGGGCCGCCAGGGATGGTTTTCTTGACGACGGTGTAGTCCCCGACGGTCTGCAGTACGGCTCCGATCCCTTCCAGCGAAAGCTTCATGTTGATATTAAAATTTTCTGAAGTGCGCGGCGAGAAATAGGCGGTGTGAGGTTCAATCGATGTCAGGTAGGCGTTGATAAACGCCTCATAAACATCTTCCGCTTTCATTTGGTCGGCGCGGGTAATGTAGCGTTTGTAGCGCTTTCGTAGTGTCTTTTTCAGCTCTTCTTCGCTTTTATGCGCAAGCATCAGGCTTAGCACATCATTCTTTACCCGCTTGCGCCAGATCTCATCCAGCGCCTCTGTATCTTCAGGCCAGTCAGCGTTGCTACGATCAAACAGGTACGTTTCATCGATGGTGAAATCAAAGGGTTGCTCTAGCCGTGCCAGCGCATATTCGGCCCGTTCAATGCGGCGGCGGTTGAATTTTCGGTAGATGAGAAAGGCGGGGGCCATGTCGCCGCGGCGAATGGCGTCGTCGAGCGATGTGCTGTAGCGGTTAATGAGCGCAATATCTTTCTGGGTAAAGGTGTTGCGGTTAGGGTCCAGTGCATCGATATACTCTTTCAGTATCGCCCTGGATTGTGCATCGTCGAGCCTGTTCTCTTTGTAATGGAACTGGGTAATGAATTTGGCAACAAGCACCGCAGAGTAGCTATGTTCTGGTGCGGGTGAGAGAGGCGGAGCAGCAACTGCGAGCTGCCATGTGGCGCTGATGAGCAGGGCGAGTATTGAGATGCTTTTTACGATCATGGTGCAGCCTTCAGTGGCGTAGTGCCAGCATAGAGTTTAGTCCGTTCGTACCAGCTATCGGACAGGATAACTGGTTTTGAGCTGGAGGTTATCTTATTATATTGATTTTATAGCTGATATTCTGAATTACAACCCGTTGTTGCAAAAACAGAGAGATATTCTCGATAAACCTGTATGAGATAAGTAGCCACCGCCTTTTATACTTAAATTCTTTTAAAATAGCGTGCCATTGGGCAGGTAGCGCCACTGGCCGGGTGGCAGTTTTGATAAAGAGACGCGGCCGATTCGAAGTCGTTTCATCGCGTTTACTGTTAATCCAACGCTCTGGCACATGAATTTAATCTGTCCGGGGCGCACGTTTTTGAGGGCAAAGCGCAGGCGGGTCTCATTCTGCCAGCTCACTTTGGCCAGAGGGAGTGGCCAGTTGGCCATCTTCATGGGGCGATTAAGTTGCTCAAGGCCATCCGGGGCGATCTCGCCGCTCACCTCGACGAGGTACTCCTGCTCATTTTTATTGGCATCGTCAACCAGCCTGCGAACCACACGCCGATCTTGTGAAAAGGCGATGAGTCCTGTCGCGCCATCTTCCAGTGGTGCGGTCGCTTTTAGCCGGGAAAAATGGCGCTTCAGAAGACGAATACCCGATTGATCATCCGAGGCGTGGCTTTGCGCAGTTATCAGTGCAAGGGGGGCTGTTGGTGAGGCTGCATCAAACCCGGTTGGTTGATGAAAGATCATCGTCACTGGCGGGCAGGGAGCGAGCGTGGCTTCGGGGTGTAGCGAGACTTTCTGGTCGAGTACCTTGAACTGTGGCTGATCGATAATCACCCCATCCACCAGTACCCAGCCACCTTCGATATACTGTTCCGCCTCTCGGCGTGAGCAGTGGATCAGTTCGATCAGGCGTCTGGAGAGGCGTATCGGATCATTCATGCTGCAGCTATTCTCTCAGGCAAGGTTTGTTTAGTGTGGATACTAACACAGTGGTCCCCTTATGTTGCTTCAGGGCTGTTTTACGCCAGAAGGTTGGAACCGATGCCGATGCTATCGATACGGTGTTTTGAATCACCTGTGCAAAACAGACCTGTTCTGGTACGAGCAAACCTCTACTGACGCTTTTTCTGCGGCGATCAGGCAAACAAAAAGGGAGCTACTGGCTCCCTCTTTTTTATCTCGATTCAGAGAAAAAACAGATCTGGTCGAGATCTATGCAGGGACCTGTGAAACGATCAGAATGGCGATTGTGATGACGACTGGAATAGCCACCAGAAGTGTTATGACATCTTTTGTATTATATTTAAGCTGCTTATAGCGGTTGACGCTCATGTTGTGATTTCTCCATTCTCAGTGCCGAAAAATGTCGAGGCCCAACGCTGGTGGCTAATCTCGACTAAAATAGTGCGGCTAATTTCGCATGTATCGATTGAGAGGTCAATAGTAATAGGGGACAATGGGATTCGTAAATCTGTTACGGCTTATCAATCATTAACGAAGCAAAGAGATCATGTTCATCTGCGCCAGTGATTCTGACCTCGACAAAGTCACCTGTAGCCAGTTCTGCAATTTCCGGAATGTGAACGATCCCATCGACCTCCGGTGCGTCGGCCACTGAGCGTGCCACGATGCCAGTTTCGCTAACCTCATCGACAATCACCACCATTTCGCTGCCAATTAATTGCTGCCGTTTATTAGCGCTGATAGTGGCTTGAAGTGCCATGAATTCTGCCAGGCGCTCCTCTTTAATCGCTTCAGGTACGGGGTTGGGCAGCGTATTGGCGGCCGCACCGGTAACAGGGGAGTAGGCGAAGGCACCGACGCGATCGAGCTGCGCCTCCTGCATAAAATCGAGCAGGTAGTTGAAATCAGATTCCGTTTCACCAGGAAAGCCGACCACAAAGGTGCTGCGTAGTGTGATATCGGGGCAGATTGAGCGCCATTTTCGGATGCGTTCCAGTGTATTTTCACTGTGTGCCGGGCGTTTCATCGCCTTTAATATAGAAGGGCTAGCGTGCTGAAGCGGGATGTCGAGGTAAGGGAGTATCTTGCCTTCAGCCATCAGTGGAATGAGATTATCGACATGTGGGTAGGGGTAGACATAGTGCAGGCGCACCCACACACCGAGCTCCCCGAGTGCTTCGACCAGGGGAAGAAACTGGGTCTTCATCGGTTTGCCGTTCCAGAAATCGAGCCTGTAGCGGGTATCAACGCCATAGGCACTGGTGTCCTGTGATATCACCAGAAGCTCACGCACACCGGCATTGACGAGGTTTTCTGCCTCCTGCATCACTTCACCGACCGGGCGGCTCACCAGATCACCGCGCAGTGAGGGGATGATGCAAAAAGTGCAGCGATGGTTGCAACCCTCAGAGATCTTCAGGTAGGCGTAATGTTTTGGGGTGAGCTTGATGCCCTGTGGCGGCACCAGGCTGGTGTAAGGGTCGTGAAGCGGGGGCAGGTGTGTATGGATGGCGGTCATCACCTCATGGGCGGCATGTGGGCCTGTTACGGCAAGGAGATCGGGGAATTGCTCATGAATCGTGTTGCCGTGAGCGCCGAGGCAGCCGGTGACGATGACTTTGCCATTTTTGTTGATTGCTTCGCCAATCGCATCCAGTGACTCTTCGATGGCTGCGTCGATGAAGCCGCAGGTGTTCACCACGACCATATCGGCCTGTTCGTAACTGGCGCTGATTTCGTATCCCTCGGCACGCAGGCGGGTGATGATCTGTTCTGAGTCGACGAGTGCTTTGGGGCAGCCGAGGCTGACAAAACCGATTTTAGCTGGAGAATGGCTCATTACATCACTTCTAATTTTTTTAACATATTGAAGTCGCTGGAGATAATTTTAAATCAGGCTGATTATGCCAGCGCCTATTTTACCCCAGGTACGATCCTCAGGACCGGTTTATTTAATAAAACTGTGATATCCGAGTTCATGAGTCTGGAATTGTGGCCGCTATATATCTGTCATAGCGATAAGGTGTTGAGCACTGTCGTCGTTATTTGATGGGATGAATGGGTAGTCTGTCGAACCAGGACTATTCCAGGAAGAAGGCCAAAGGGACTGGCATCAATGGATGGATCAAAATGGAGTGAGAGGGATGTCAGTCATTAACGCAGGATCGCACAGGCAAACGGAGTTGTCGCTGTCTGTTATTCCCCCTTAAGCGGGCAGCACAGGGAAGAATGTAGCAGCAGGGATGCTGCAAAATAGATCTAAAAGTCTACTGATAAAGCGCCTGGCGGCGCTTTTCTGTTTTTAAATGAGCCATCTCCTTGTTCGATTGGGATGTGAGGACTAGAATGCCTCTTCCTCAAAATTGAACAACATTCAAAACGTCCGGGTGAGAAATGAGAGCAAATTGTGCAGTCTATAAAAGCGGAAGAAAACCTGATTATTATCTCTATCTCAGACGCGATGCCGGGCAGGAGGATGATCTCTCCTCTATTCCCGAAACCCTTTCCAGCCTGTTAGGGGAGCTTGAGTTCGTGATGGAACTAGAGCTGTCGGAGGCGCGCAAGCTTGCTCAGGCAGATGTGACTGAGGTGATGAAGGCACTCCATGAAAGCGGCTTCTATTTGCAGACGCCACCAAAGTATGAAACGGTAAATTACATAGAAAATAGTAAGTTATGATAGTTTTTTCAGGTTTTTCAAAAAACTGCCGATAGAGGCGCAAGGGAGTAACGCCGGTGGTTACGGTTTGGTATGGGTGAAATTCCAGTATTGAGGGGTGTGGCTTGTGAGTGATTCGATGATAGTAGGTGGTGACGAGGTTCCAAAGTGGGATATTGCGCTGGAGGGGCTGGCTAAAGAGGCTTATCGAATGAAGGGAGGTGCGCTCAATATAGATGATTTCCATAGGCTCGCGGTGGATAACAAAATCCGCTTTGATGATATTATGGTGACGATGTTTGAACTCTGTATTCATGGTGAATGGCAATATATAAAAGACTCGGCACCAGTCAAAATCACCAGGGAGACGCTGGATCAATTGTATGTGAATGCACGTCTTCAGGAAAAGGATCTGCGCGGTTTTACGGGTGAATGGCGACCCGTATTACGTGATTCAGTTGCGACAGCTTAAATGATCGGAGAGATTGAGAATGCCTCGTCACGGACCGCTTTCCCTTAAACCATTTTTAATCACGTTATTGCGCGAAGCGTACGACGAAAAACAGGCCAATCTGCAGATGACAGATCTACGTGAACTGGCAGCAGAGTATTCAATGCGGATCGATGATATCGCCAGTACGTTAATTGATCTTACCAGTGAGGGTGGCTGGGGGTATCAGGATGACAACGGTGAGCCGATTGAGATAGCCAGTGATCTGCTGGCTGGAGAGGAGCGCTTGAGTGACTGTGAGCTTGAAAAGCTTAGCGGAACATGGCGCCCAATTGCGACCGCAGAAGATTAATCACATTTCAGGAAAGACATTCTTGTGGGCTGAGTCATTGATGGCAATCACACCCGGGTGTTTTAACTTGCGCTCCGGGGAGATGGCATAAAACTCTTCATGAATTTTATCGGTTGAACCGATTGCAAACACATTGTGCTGTCGTTCAATATCGTTAGTGATGACGGTTGGCGCAGCAAAAATCCCCACACCCGCCTGCCCAAAGGTCTTCATTAATGCGCTGTCATCAAACTCACCAACGATGATCGGGCGAACGCCCAGGCTGTCGAACCACTGCATAATCTCACGCCGGATCGCATTGCCAGCAACAGGCAGCAGCATCGGCGCCTGATCGAGTGAGTGGGGGAACCCCCCCTTATATTTTTCAGTCAGTTTAGCGTCGGCAAAAAATGTGATATCGCATGACCCCAGATGGTGATTGAAAGCGCGCACATTCATCGAAGGTCGAATGGGGCGATCGGATATCACAACATCCAGTTTATGCGCGGCGATATCGGTTAACAGGTTATCCAGGCTATCCTCATGGCAGATAATGCGGACCGGCTCGTCGATCTGCAGTGCAGGTTCAAGTAAGCGGTGAGCGATCAGTTTTGGAATTACATCTGTGATGCCGACTGATAATCGCAGTGGGCTGCCTTCAACCGCACGGTTTGAGAGTACATTTTGAAGTTCAGCCCCCAGTAGAAAAATATCATCCGCATATTCGAGCGCGGTGCGCCCCGCTTCGGTAAGCACCAGGTTTCTACCCGATCTGGAGAAGAGTTTTTTACCCACAGACTTCTCTAGCAGACTTAACTGGCCACTAATTGTCTGTGGCGTTAGGTGGAGCTGCTCGCTCGCCCGCGCAATACTTCCCTCTCTGGCAACGACCCAGAAATAGTGGAGATGTTTATAATTGATGCTATTCATTGTGCTATACCATTGTTCGTATTAGTCGATACTTTGATGTTTAATAATCGATTTTCTCGGACTCAAAAAACACTTATAATCTCTTTTCGAAAAAATTTCCAGTAAAATAAGTTAGGGAATCTGATTAATTGTCATGACGAGGAGTGAAGTGGCGAAGTCATCGCTTAACTCAATGGCTCATCTAGTGTCGAGATTGCCGCGCTTTGCTCGCAATGACAGATAAGGCAATTAGTCAGAGGTTCCATAGCGTAATCCGTACTATTTTATGGGGTTAATGGTGGTGGCGCAATTTATTGTCGGATGCTGGCGTTATGGTGAGTATCACCTTACTATCCACTTTTGTCCAAGTGGTTCCTGACGAGTTTTTCACTGATCCTCTAAATTATTGAGAGTAATGATATAGCATGACTGGCGCGATCATATTTGCATCTGCAACCTGTTTGTTACAGTTTGCCGCTTTTTACTTTGCCCATATTCGTACATTTCATATCAGCGTGATGGTTTCGCTACTGATTTTTGATTTAACTTTCCCAATTTATCTTTTTATGACACGAGACTGGTACAACCAGCTAATCGCACAGGGTGATATTCTGACTTTTGGTGTCTGGATTCACTTTATGCTGGTGATCACGCTCTATGTCCTTTACGCCGTGCAGGTACAGGTTGCACGAGCCATTGTTTCGGGCAAAGAGGAGGCGGAGCGGGTCATCGCACTAAAAAAAGACCACAGAGCCCAGGGGCTAGGCATTTTGATCACACGCCCGATGATGATATTTACTGGTGCATTACTGGCACCAGAAGTGGCTACCACAGTGGTAGGCTAGCGCCTCTTTTCAGGCGTCTCCACAGCTGAATTAGAGAGACATCACTGTAATATCTGCGTATAATATCCCGCTCTCGGAATTTAGCCGGCAGTAGTCATTGGGCGGTATTTCGGGGATGAATTCCCCCCTTACCTGGCGTAGTAAACCAGGTTGATATTAGAGAAGTTATATAATGGAACAGCAGCAGCCTGACAACCAATCGAGCCAGCGTAAGTATTTTGCCCCCTGGGAAAAGACGTTTGATCGTGTCGTAACCCCCTTTGAAGAGTTTATTCACCGCGAGACCACGAGTGGCTTTTTATTGATGGCCTGCGCCCTGCTGGCGCTCGTCGCCGCTAACAGCCTCTACGCAGAGGCTTACCAGCATTTTGTCCACACCAAAATCGGACTAGCCGTTGGCAGCTGGGAGATTGAAAAGACACTCCACCACTGGGTGAATGATGGGCTGATGGCACTCTTCTTTTTTGTCGTCGGGCTGGAGCTAAAACGCGAAATATTGGTGGGCGAACTGGCTGAGCCTAAACAGGCTGTTTTGCCTATTCTTGCAGCTATCGGTGGGATGTTGATTCCGGCGTTAATCTACTACGCGATCAATGCAGGCACAGCGGGAGCGCATGGCTGGGGGATTCCGATGGCGACTGATATCGCTTTTGCGATTGGTGCGCTCGTACTGCTGGGAAGTCGTGTACCAAAGGCGCTGATCACTTTTCTTGTTGCACTGGCAATTGTTGATGATCTTGGCGCAGTGCTCGTCATTGCAATTTTTTACACCGAGCAGGTGATGATGGAGCCGTTGCTGATCGGCTGTTTACTTTTTGCGGTACTAGTCTTTTTTAATGTGGTCGGTATTCGTAAACCGCTGCCCTATTTTCTGATTGGTACATTGCTGTGGTTTGCACTGTTAAAATCAGGTGTTCATGCAACGTTGGCGGGTGTCCTGACAGCGTTGATGATCCCGGCTCGTCCAAAATATGATCCGGTACTCTTTAGCCAGCGTGTAAAAGAGCTGATCGCCCGTTTTGACAGAAGTTATCGCCCCGGTGAAAGCATTATGAAAAATGATGAGCAGAAGGCGATTGTGCAGACACTGGAAGATGGTGTGCACGCCGTTGAAACACCACTGCAACGCCTGGAGCACAGCATGCACATGCCCGTGGCTTTTCTGGTTATTCCACTGTTTGCCTTTATCAATGCCGGCATTCCGATTGATTTCTTATCCCTCGGTGAAACACTTAGCCACCCGGTAGCGCTCGGTGTGATTGCGGGCCTGATTGCCGGTAAGTTTATCGGAGTTGCCGGCATCAGCTGGGTGGCACTGAAGCTGGGGCTCTGCCGCCTGCCAGAAGGGGTCTCTTTTGCGCAGATCTGTGGAGTCGCGCTGCTGAGCGGTATCGGTTTTACAATGTCTATCTTTGTTGCAGAACTCGGCTTTGCTGGTCAGGCTGAATATCTGCTAATGGCAAAAACAGGTGTTTTGGCTGGGTCAGTTATTGCTGGTGTGGCCGGTTATGTATGGCTGCTGAGCTGTAGCAAGCCCGTAGAAAAAGCTGGCATTCACGAAAAAACAGATAATTGAGCCGTGCCTTACGGTTAGTAGTTGTTGAGCCTGCAGGCTCAATAGCCACTGGTTTGCTTAATAAATACCGCGCTGGTGCCGACTCAATCAGTATGAAGGGGATGACTCCTTAGCTAGTAGCTGGCCGCTGAGCCTTTGTCTGACATGTGAGCCGTCCCCTGTGACTGAAAATGGAGCAGGCGGATATGCAGACGGTGTTAGTGATTAATTCGAAAGGCGGGAGCGGTAAAACGACTATCGCTTCGAACCTGGCGAGCCTCTTTGCAGCATCACACCTGAAAACAGCACTGATGGACTACGACCCTCAGGGATCCAGTCTCCATTGGAGCCATCTGCGTGAACAGAGCGATTCCCCTGCCATTCACATGGTAGACGCGAGTCATTTTAAAACTGGTGTCACACGGACGTTTCAGCTTAGCATTCCATATAACACTGAGCGTGTGGTGATTGATGCGCCGGCTGGTATGTGCAAAAAGATACTGAATGAGATGGTGATAAAAGCGGATGTGATTATCGTACCGGTTGTGCCATCTCCGATCGACATCCACGCCTCATCTGAGTTTATTTATGAGCTGAAACTGATCATCAATGCATGTCGTCAAAATCATACCGTCATTGGCGTGGTGGCGAACCGCATTCGCGCTAAAAAGGCACTTTACCGGCCACTAAAGCACTTTCTCGATGAACTTCATATTCCGTTTGTCGCTGCATTAGCAGATACTGATAACTATATTCGTGCCGTTGAATCTGGTCTGGGAGTACATGAATTAAGCCCTCAAACGGTTCGGCTTGAACTGTCGCAATGGCTCCCTCTGGTGAAGTGGTTGGCGGCGCACTCTTCAGTTAGCCGCCGCTCACACCCTGCCCCATTGATGGCAGGGAGTGCCAGAGGGTGACAGGACGGTTGTTTTAGCGCCAGGGAAGGCATCTAAATAACTTTGTTAGTAATTGATTTTATTAAAGTTAAGTTAAAGTTAACCGATAAGGTTATACAGATCATTCAATGAAAACAGGCGTCGAGGCAATGGCTGTAAATGAGTGACGAGGAAAAACCATTTCTCGAAGAAAAAGAGCAAGGAGTTACCCTGCCTCGCTCACGGGTGCGTGCGCTCATAAAACAGTGCCAGAGATCTTCTGAAACTTACGTCGATAGAGTGTTTGAACTGCTGGCCAAGCAGGTGAGAAATGATCTGACTAAATTGATGGAGACCACTCATGAATTTACCAAGGCGCAACGCTACAGCGAAGCAATGCGCCAGCTACGCAGTGAGCACGACAACCTCGCCAGACAGTTTCATTTAAGCTATTCGAGGCTACTTAATCAGGCACTTAATCAACGTGATCGTCATGGCGATTCCATTGAGGATCTGGATGATGCGCTGACTCTCGTTGAAGAGTCACAATTAGAGGAGTCGCTGGTTGTTGAGCAGATCACCTCGAAAATATTTGAGCACTGTAGCGATGAGCTGTATGCACTGGAGCAGCGTTTGAGTTGCTTATTGCCTGAGCATGACATGGAAGAAGGGAGAGTGCCCTTTGGTTCTGCCACCATCTGCAGTGCCTTTGAAGAGATACTGCAGCCACTGGAGCTTGATATCAAGGTCAAGCTGGCCATCTATCGCTCCCTTGAAAGAAGCCTGCTGGAATCTATTGGCTCCCTTTACGATGAGCTAAATGATATTTTAGCCCAGGCTGGCGTCATGCCTGAGATCAAAAGAAAAGTAAAAAAAAGCCCCGCACCGGAGTATGTCAACCACCCTTCGACTGTACGAGCAGCGCAGCAGGGTAGCGCCCAGGATGGGAGTAGCAATCATACCCATGCAGCTGCACCCGGCAGCGTTACTCAACAGCCGCAAGCGTACACGGCTCCTGTTGAAGGAGTGGCTAATAGTGTTAGTGAAGGTGCCGGAACGGGAATAACTGCAGGAGAGATGCCCTTGCCTCACGCTTTTCAGGGTATCCAGCAACTGGCAGGGCTATTTACTGGTGAGGCTGTTGCAGGGACGGTGCCGCAGGCGGCATTAGTTTCAACACCGATCACACCACAGTTGATAGAGGCGCTATCTGGTTTACAGGCGACCAACGAGCTGTTTGAGTCTGGCATTGAGATGTCAGGTGAGGCGTTAAAGGCTCACATCAAAACAGAGCTTAGCGGGCGTGAAGGTGGCTCTTCAGATGGGATAAGCCAGCTTGATGATGAGACCATTGATGTTATCAATATGATATTTGATGACTTGATGGGTGATGAGCACCTTCCCGATAATGTGAAAGCGCTGCTTGGCCGGTTACAGATTCCCGTATTGAAAGTAGCGATCATTGACCGCGTATTTTTCTCCCAGAAAGAGCATCCTGCAAGGGTGCTATTGAACCAGCTAACGATTGCCGGACAGACGGTTAATGCTGTAGTAGAAGGTGAAAAGAGCAGTGATCTGGTCTATAAAAAAATTGAATCGATTGTGATGTGTCTGATGCATGAGTTTCAGGGGGATGTTGAACTTTTTGAAACCTGCCTGGCAGATTTGACTGCCTTTATGGATGAGCATAATGCCGGTTTTCACCAGGTTCATCAGGAGATTGGTAAAAGGGCAGAGAAAAACAGTCGTGCTGCGAAGGCGCATAAAAATACTGCAGAAATAATCGCTGGGAAGTTACTGCATCGAAAGGTCCCGGAAGAGATCAAGGCATTTCTGATGGGTCGCTGGCGTGAGGTGTTATCGACCATCATCGATAAAGAGGGGTGCGATAGCGAAGCCTTTCAGCGTGCTGAGCAGATGATAGGCGACCTGGTCTGGAGTATGGATCCGCCGAAAACCGCCAGTGGGAAAAAAAAGCTGTTAGCGGTGATACCGGTGATCATCGACGAGGTAAGAGAAGGGCTGGCGATGATCGGTTATACTGAAGCGCAGATGCAGGGTGTTATTCAGGAGATAGAGCGTTATCATATTGCAAATATTTCGACTGCCACCCTGTCGTCGCAGCCCCTGGCAGAGGCTGTGCTCAAACCGCAGCCGGTTGATGAAATTGATTGCCTGTTGAGGGATCTGGCGGATGAGCTTGACCTTCCCGTTGATGAGCTAACAAAAAATGAAGAACTCTCTCTTTCCCCGTCTGAGAATAATGATAGTGGCGAATTTAAAAAGATGATGGAAGCGATGGGGATTGTACAGGAAGAGGAGCACGGTCCACGGATAGATGACAGATTTACGGTGCAGGTTGCCGCGCTGGAAGTGGGAGCGTGGGTTGAGCTGCAGGATGAAAAAGGGGAGAGGCGGCGCACTAAATTGGCCTGGAAAGGGGATGAGTTTACCCACTACGCCTTTGTGAACTGGCGCTACCAGGTGGTTGCAGAAAAATCTTATTACGGGCTGGCGGAGGAGTTCCGCCAGGGAAACGCAAGGGTTATTGAGGAACTGCCGCTATTTGATCGGGCATTTGATAGTGTATTTACAAAAATTATGCAGCTAGCTAGCTAGAGGAATGGTAATAATGAAGCAAGGTTTGGGGTGGCTACTGGCCGCCATTTTTATGGTAACACTGGCGGGTTGTGGTGCAGATGGTCAGCAGGATACAGGCTGGCTTTTAGGGAAATGGGAGCTGGCCTATAACCCTGAGAATGATGACGATGATGCTCTGATCTTTGATTCAGATGATACGGTCACGGTACTTGCAGAAAAGGGTGGGAAGATGCAGGGGACTTACCAGCATATTGGAAGCCAGGTAAAAATAGCGCTGCCGACATCCCGGCAGACCATTAATGTTGAATTTGAAGTATCATCAGACCGTCGCAAACTGATTTATAAATCAGGTGCCTATTATATGAAGCAGTAGCGGCACGGAACTGGAAACAGATAGGCATGGTATTTGTGCTGACTGATCAGGGCGACAGAGCGCCTGATATTAACCTGGAGGAAGTATGGCTGAAACAGTGGACGAGATCACAATAGATTACTCAGAAGATGGCATCGACCTGGTAAAACAGCTCGACAAACAGGTGTTAACAAAAGGGGCCTGGTCAACAATCATCTTTAAGTATCAGGACTGGGACAAACGCAAAGAGGAGTATAGCCAGACACGATACACAATTCGCCGTTACCAGAAGCGTAATGGTGAATATATGCAGAAGTCGAAATTTAATATTTCCAGTAAAGAGCAGGCGGGAAAGATTATTGAAGCCCTGCAGAAGTGGACGGCTGAAGAAGATTAATCCCCTTTTTACGCTTTCATCATCATAAAATAGCGATAATCATTAGAAGACTATAGAAATCCTGACGCTTACCGACATTACTTAAGGTTGCGTCTTAAAATAGATCAGTTTTGCATTGTGGGTGGAAAATGGACGGGAGTTCCAACAAGAAATCATTGGATGAGCTATGGGAGAGTTCTTACCTTGCGGGTGGAAATGCCGCTTACCTGGAGCTGCTTTACGAAAACTTCCTGGAAGACCCTGGCTCAGTCAGTGATACCTGGCGTGAGCGTTTTGAGACGCTTCCGAATGTTAACGGTACCACAAAAGATCTATCGCATACTGCGATCAAGGACTCTTTTCGCCAGTTAGCCAGGCAGAGGCAGATTCGAGTAACCGCCGCATCGCCATCAACAGCGGGTTCCGCGCAGAGCGAAAAGCAGGCGCAGATTCTCCAGTTTATCGATTCATACCGTTTTCTTGGCCACCTTCAGGCAACGCTTGATCCGCTTGGCATGACCGAGCGGCCGGAAGTTGCTGAGCTTCGCCTCGCACATTACGGTCTTTCTGAACAGGATCTTGATACCACTTTCCAGACCGGTTCACTGATGGTTGATGGGAAGCAGCGCGCAGCGCTAAAAGATATTGTTGAGCAGCTTAAACGGCTCTACTGCGGCAACATCGGGGTCGAATATATGCATATTGCAGATGCAGATGAACGCCACTGGATTATGCAGCGAGTAGAGGCGGGCTACGGCCCCGGTACTTTCTCGGATGAAGCAAAAAAACAGCTACTCGATCGTATTACCGCCGCAGAAGGGCTGGAGCGCTACCTGCATACAAAATATACCGGGCAGAAACGTTTTTCGCTAGAAGGGGCTGAGTCCCTGATTCCAATGTTGGACAAGATTGTAAAACGGGGTGGTAGCCACGGTGTCAAAGAGATCACTGTTGGCATGGCACACCGTGGTCGGTTGAATGTGTTGATCAATATTATGGGTAAAAACCCGGCAGACCTCTTTTTAGAGTTTGAGGGCAAGGCGAAGAATAATAGTGAAGGAACGGGCGATGTAAAATATCACCTCGGTTTTTCATCCAACATTAACACGCCCGGTGGACCGGTTCATATGGCGCTGGCCTTTAATCCATCGCATCTGGAGATTGTAGGGCCAGTGGTTGAAGGTTCTGTGCGCGCCCGTCAGGCGGGGCGCAACGATAACGAAGGTGACCAGGTGGTGCCGGTCGTGATCCATGGTGATGCAGCATTTGCAGGCCAGGGAGTTGTGATGGAGACCTTTAACATGTCTCAGTCACGCGGTTATTCCACCAAAGGGACGATTCATATCGTCATCAATAATCAGGTCGGCTTTACTACCAGTAATCAAAAAGATTCACGCTCAACATTGTACTGCACCGACGTGGCAAAGATGGTCAACGCCCCTATCCTGCATGTCAATGGAGATGACCCTGAAGCGGTGCTTTTTGTCACCCAGATAGCGTTAGATTACCGCATGGCCTTTCATAAAGATGTGGTGATCGATCTGGTCTGTTATCGCCGCAATGGCCATAGTGAGGCGGATGAGCCTTCCGCAACCCAGCCGCTGATGTATCAACGCATCAAGGCGATGAAAACAACGCGGGCGCTCTATGCCGAAACGCTCGTCCGCGAAGGGGTCGTTGATGAAGAAGAAGCCGCCGCATTTATGATTCGATTTCGTGATGCGCTTGATGCCGGTGATGGCGTCGTGCCGGAATATATTCGTGACGAAGAGGTTAAAAACCCCTACACTTTTGACTGGCAGCCCTATCTGAATGGCGACATCACACTGCCGGTTGATACCCGAATTGAACTGGTGAAATTACGCGAATATGCGGAGAAGATGCATCAGTTGCCCGATGGCTTTGTGCTTCATAAAAATGTGAACAAAATCTTTGAGAGCCGTCATAAAATGGCAGCCGGCGCATTGCCGGTCGATTGGGGCTTTGCTGAAACCATGGCTTATGCCACGTTACTGGAAGATGGCTTTAGTGTACGGCTCTCAGGGCAGGATTGTGGGCGTGGTACTTTTTTTCACCGCCATGCGGTGCTCTATAACCAGCAAAATGGTGAGACACACGTACCGCTGCGTCATCTGAGTGATGAGAGCGATGTGAAGCCGGTCAACTTTCTGGTGATCAATTCGCTTCTGTCAGAGGAGGCGGTGCTGGCATTTGAGTACGGTTACTCCACCACAGACCCCAATACCCTGACGATCTGGGAGGCGCAGTTTGGTGATTTTGCCAATAATGCACAGGTTGTGATTGACCAGTTTATTAGTGCGGGTGAACAAAAATGGGGGCGGCTGAGTGGGTTGGTGATGTTGTTGCCTCACGGTTATGAAGGGCAGGGGCCAGAGCACTCCTCGGCGCGTCTGGAGCGCTACATGCAGCTCTGCGCTCAGCACAATATGCAGGTGTGTGCCCCGACGACCCCAGCTCAGATGTTTCATCTGTTACGTCGTCAGATGTTAATGAAATGCCGCAAGCCGTTGATCGTCATGACACCCAAGAGTCTACTGCGCCATCGGCGTGCGGTTAACTCGTTAGAAGACCTCTGTGACGGTCATTTCCAGACCGTGATCCCAGAGACAGAAGCACTGGATGAGCGTAAAGTAAAGCGGGTCGTTATCTGTAGTGGCAAAGTCTATTACGATATTTTTGACCGGCGCCAGCAGGATGGGCGCGATGATGTGGCTGTGATTCGTATTGAGCAGCTATACCCTTTTCCCAAAGATGCGCTAAAAGTAGAACTTGAACGCTACCCGAATGCGACGAAATTTATCTGGTGTCAGGAAGAGCCGATGAATCAGGGGGCGTGGTTCTCAAGTCAGCATCACATGAGAACAGTGTTGGGTAAGGCGTTCTATCTTGAATATGCCGGGCGCCCTTTTTCGGCAGCGCCGGCGGTGGGCTATATGCCACTCCATATTAAACAGTTGCAGGATCTGCTCGACGATGCACTGGGCGAACCACCAGCGGTATCAACATGACTAGATGCTGGAACAACTTTAAGCTGCATCAACTTTAACTTTAAAAAGGAAGCGTGATGGCAATTGATGTAAAGGTACCTGGCTTTCCTGAATCGGTGGCCGACGGCTCAGTGATCGCCTGGCATAAACAGCCGGGTGATCAGGTTAAACGGGATGAAGTGCTGGCGGAGATCGAAACCGACAAGGTGGTGTTTGAAGTGCCGGCACCAGAAGATGGTGTACTCACTGAGATTATCGAAAATGAAGGGGCGACCGTTTTATCTGAACAGTTACTGGCTCGCATTGAAGCGGGTGCTGTCGCGGAAAAACCAGCAGCAACAGAAACGGCTCAGCCTGCAGCGACTGAAAGCGGTGATAAAAGTGAGGCGACGGATGTTGCCATCGCCCCTGCTGCGCGCAAACTGATGGCTGAAAAAGGTATTGATTCCACCCAGGTAACGGGCAGTGGCAAAGGTGGCCGTATCCTTAAAGAAGATGTCCTTAAGGTGATTAATAGCGCGCCAGCAGCCAGAGTGCCCGAGCCGGAGAGTGCCGCTAAGCCGGCAGTTACCACACAGGCGGTAACGGATAACGTTGACGGTCGTCCGGAAAAACGGGTGCCGATGAGTCGTCTGCGCGCACGTGTGGCAGAGCGCCTAGTTGAAGCGCAACACAACGCTGCCATGCTAACCACCTTTAATGAAGTGAATATGAAGCCGGTGATGGAGCTACGTGCCCGCAATCGAGACCTGTTTGAAAAAACTCACGATGTACGCCTCGGCTTTATGTCCTTTTTCGTCAAGGCAACGGTTGAAGCGTTAAAGCAGGTGCCTGGGGTCAACGCCTCGATTGAAGGCAATGATGTGATCTATCACGGTTTTTACGACATCGGCATAGCTGTCAGTTCACCGCGTGGCTTGGTGGTACCGATTCTGCGTGATGCCGACCTGATGAGCATGGCCGAGATTGAAGCAAAGATCAGAGAGTATGCAGAAAAGGCGCAGAATAAATCGCTGGGGATAGAGGATATTACCGGCGGCACCTTTACCATTACCAACGGAGGTGTGTTTGGTTCGATGCTGTCAACGCCAATAATCAATCCACCGCAGAGTGGTATTCTCGGCATGCATAAGATTCAGGAGCGGGCCATGGTGGAAAATGGTGAGGTGGTGGTGTTACCGATGATGTATCTTGCACATTCGTATGACCACCGTTTGATTGATGGCAGAGAGGCGGTGCAGTTTCTGGTGAAGATTAAGGAAATGCTTGAAGATCCTGCACGCATGTTATTAGAAGTTTAATCGCTTTTTATAACAGCTTAAATAAGGGAGAGGGCTGCTAAAAAATGTCTAAACAATACGATGTCGTTGTGATTGGTGCAGGGCCAGGAGGCTATGTCGCCGCTATTCGTTGCGCGCAGCTGGGATTAAAGACCGCCTGTATTGATAAATGGATCGGGGTCGACAACCGCCCTGCGCTTGGTGGGACCTGCCTGAATGTTGGCTGTATCCCCTCCAAGGCGCTGCTGGAATCATCTGCCCATTATGAAGATATCAATCATACCTTTGGTGAGCACGGCATTACAGCGAGTGGTGTTGCGCTCGATCTAGCACAGATGATGGCGCGCAAAGATAAGGTGGTAAGTGACCTTACACAGGGAATCGCTGGGCTCTTTAAAGCCAATGGTGTCGAATGGCATCAGGGGCATGGCAAACTGTTGCCAAAACAGCAGGTAGCGGTCACAGCACATGACGGCAAACAGAGCGTGCTGGAGGCGACACACGTCATCCTCGCGCCGGGTTCCAGTTCCGTTGAGATCGCTGCCGCACCTTTAGCTGAAGGGGTGATTGTCGACTCATCTGGCGCATTAGCGTTTGATAAGGTTCCTCAACGCTTAGGTGTGATTGGTGCCGGGGTGATCGGCCTGGAGCTGGGTAGTGTCTGGCGTCGCCTCGGTTCTGAAGTGGTGTTGCTGGAGGCGCAGGGCTCTTTTCTGGGTGCTGCCGATGAGCAGATTGCCAAAGAGGCGCTGCGTCAGTTCAAATATCAGGGACTTGATATTCGCCTCGGTGCGCGCGTTACCTCATGTGAGATGGGCGAGACGGGTGTTGCTGTTCAATATCAGGATGCAGAGGGTGAATACACGGAAACGGTCGATAAATTAATCGTTGCTGTTGGACGAAGGCCCAACACAGAGGGACTTGCCGCAGATGAGGTTGGTCTGCTGCTGGATGAATGGGGTTTTATTCATGTCAATGAACAGTGTCGTACCAACCAGCCGTCGGTCTATGCGATTGGTGATGCAGTGCGCGGCCCGATGCTGGCACATAAAGGTTCAGAAGAGGGGGTGATGGTTGCTGAAGTGATCGCCGGTCAGAAGGCCGAGATCAATTACGACACCATCCCCTCGGTCATCTATACCCACCCAGAAATCGCGTGGGCCGGTGTCACAGAGCAGGCACTCAAAGCTGCAGGCAGGGATTATAATGTGGGCACCTTCCCCTTTGCAGCCAGTGGTCGTGCACGCGCCGCTGGCGATAGCAGCGGCATGGTCAAGGTGATCGCCGATGCCGTGACCGACCGGGTACTGGGCATTCATATCATTGGCGCACACTGTTCAGAACTCATTGCGCAGGCAGTGATCGCGATGGAGATGGGGGCGAGTAGTGAAGATCTGGCGATGACAGTCTTTGCCCACCCAACACTTTCCGAATCGATCCACGAAGCGGCTCTTGCCGTTGATGGACGCGCGATTCATATTCCTAACAGGAAAAAACGTCAATAAATTCGCCGCTACTGGAGCCCCCCTCACAAGGACTCCCTGTGGTCGTGCCCAGTAGCAGAATGAGAACTGAATCATAGAGATGATAGTTAATAAGGAATCGATCCATGAATCTACATGAATACCAGGCCAAAGCACTGTTTGCAGAATATGGCATTGCTGTTCCCAGTAACCGAGTCATTGATAACGCTGATGCGGCAGATGAAGCACTTGATGCTTTAGGCGGAACTCGCTGGGTAGTCAAGGCGCAGGTACATGCAGGCGGTCGCGGTAAGGCCGGAGGTGTTAAAATCACCGATAGTAAGGCTGAGGTGATTGATGCAGTCAGGTCGATGCTTGGCACCAATCTGGTCACTTTTCAGACCGATGCCAAAGGTCAGCCGATCAATCAGGTAATGATTGAAACCCCCTGTGATATCGAGCAGGAGCTATACCTTGGAATGGTTGTTGATCGCTCATTGAAGTGTGTCACGGTAATGGCTTCCACCGAAGGCGGCATGGAGATCGAAAAAGTCGCCGAAGAGACCCCTGAAAAGATCCTTAAAATATCTGTCCATCCGATGGGTGACCTGCTCCCCTATCAGGGGCGTAAGCTCGCCTTCGGCCTGGGTCTGGAAGGCAAGCAGATTGGCCAGTTTGTGAAGATGTTGACAGCGCTGGTGCGCCTGTTTAAAGAGAAAGATCTGAGCCTGATGGAGATCAACCCATTAGTGGTCACAAAAGCAGGCGACATCCTCTGCCTGGATGGCAAGATCAATATCGATGACAATGCGCTCTATCGCCATAAAGAGTTGCAGGCGCTACGTGATGCCACTCAGGAAGATGCGCGTGAAGCGCATGCGAGTGAGTGGGATCTAAATTATATTGCACTCGATGGCAACATCGGTTGCATGGTCAACGGTGCCGGGCTTGCGATGGCAACGATGGACCTGATCAAACTACAGGGTGGAGAACCGGCTAACTTTCTGGATGTCGGTGGCACCGCAGATAAAGAGCGCGTTGCCGAAGCGTTTAAGATTATTCTGTCAGACGATAAAGTCAAAGGGGTACTGGTCAACATCTTTGGTGGTATCGTGCGTTGTGACATGATTGCCGAAGGGGTGATCGGTGCGATCAAGGAGGTCGGGATTCAGGTGCCGGTCGTGGTGCATCTCGAAGGTAATAACGCCGCCCGTGGACTTGAACTACTGGAAGAGAGTGGGCTGGATATTATTGCGGCCAAAGGGCTGAAAGAGTCAGCAACTAAAATCGTTGAAGCGGTTGCTGCTACCCACTAGTTTAATGATTGGGATCAGAGCCAACAGACTCTGATCCCGCTCCCATCCGGACCCCTGGTTTTGAGTCATGGCTGACATCCTCCCCTTCAAACAGAAAAACCCTGCAGAAAAAGCAAAAGGTGTCACCCTCTGTCGTCGGGGTTTCCACAAGTGGGTGATCGAAAATCAAAAGCAGTTTGATGTGAAGCAGGGCAAGTTAGTCACTGCTTATAAATGCAGCCGTTGTGGGGCGATGAAGAGCAGAGCGCTTTGAAATAACCTACGTGAACTTTTTTTCTCGTATTTCCCTGAGTGTCTCATTCTCGACTGTTAATATTGACATTGAATCTGACTTGTTAGTTGGTCACAATGATATTAGAGAGATGAGACTATTGGAAGAGAATGGCTATGAAAAAGGGTTTTTTGTCTGAGTATTTTGATGGAGTTGTCGCAAAGCGCTTAAGTGGAGTGGAGTCAGGTCCCGGTCAATCCAACCAGCATGAATTTAATGGGGTCAAGCCTTTAAAAAAACTGCAAGGTGAAGAAAAAGTTAGCAGATTGTCCGGCAAGATTTGTATGGCTTGGAGAGGAAAGTGAAGGGCTATAATCAGCAGACTATGAATAGTGTTTCTGGTCCGCTGAGTCAGGTAGTGTGGATTGAATGGCTGCATCTTATCCTTTTATCTTTAATCTATGTCCTTACACGTTTAAAAATGGTGGCGTGGCAGTCAGGGCAGGGAGGAATACGGCCGACATGCTCAAAATGAATCTGCTTACCACAGTTTGTACAGCAGAGCGTGCCGATGGTAGTGATCTCTCCGGTATGCCACTCATCCAGTCTCTGTTTGGCTTTTTTCAGATGAACCAGCTCTAATTTAGCCGCTTGCGAGAGGGCTGTAAAACGGTTTAATAACGTTTTTTCGACCACAAGCACCCCGAGATGAAGCCAGTCAGTGATTGCGCGTTCCTTCGCTGCCAGATGCTCTCCGGCAGCGTGGAGATCGCGGGTAACAAACCCATGGATCTTTTCGGCCTCTTCCTGAGTTAGTTCACCCAGCGCTATAGCCTTTTCTTTTGCCACTTCAAGCGCATGTTTTAATGCACCTTCTGTTCGCCTGGTTGTCGTGAGCAGTGTCTGCTCTGCTCGCTGCAGGAATTTTTCGTAGCCCAGTATAAATCGACTCTCGTCATCTTTATCGTTGTCTGTCTTCTCTGTATTCATCATTACCTCCTGTTATGGGTAGAGCACCTCAGCTCATGAACCTGTCGCTTAAGCAGTTAAAAAACAAGCCCGGCAGTGAGCAGGGCTTGTTTAGTGGTTTATATTGAGATCGGTTAATGATTGATCTCAATCTTTTTGACATCAGATGCAGTTACCTCTTTACGTGGGATGGTGAGCGTAAGCACTCCATCTTTCATTGATGCGCTAATCTCTTCGGTATTACCATCCTCAGGAATTGAAAGAACACGCTCAAAGTGGCCATAGTGGCGTTCAACACGATAGAAATGCTGTTCTTTCTCATCCGCTTCCTGCTGTTTATCTCCTTTGATAAATAAAGTGTCCCCTTTAAGTTCAATGGAGATATCTTCCTGAGACATACCGGGCGCTTCCAGTGTAATGGTGTACTGTTTGTCGTCACTGGCAACGTTAACACTTGCGTGAAAGAATGGCATAAAGTCGTCGTTTGCCAACTGATCCCAGAGGGGTGAGCGGCCAACCGATGGCAAGCCACGAAAAGCATTCTCAAACAGGCGGTCAACTTCCCGGTGTAGCTGTAGCATGCTGCTTAGTGGATGATGCGCCGCCTGCAGGTAGTCTCCCCGTTTAACTGGGATCGTGTTCTGTTTATCCTGTTGTTTCTCTTCATGCTTAAACCAGTTCCAGGGGTTGAGTTTTTTCAGGTCCATGACAGTCTCTCCTTTGGTTATAGGAGGGGAGACCCCCCTCCCGGGTATCAGCTTTTAAGCAGCCTGTTCAGCGTTAGCTTGATGTTCAAGCACGCCTGAGTCGGTGCTGATCTCAATCTTTTTAGGCTTCATCGCTTCAGGAAGCTCGTGTTTTAACTCAATGGTTAACAGACCGTTATCGAGCCTGGCCCCTGTGATTTCAACATGATCTGCCAGATTGAACTTGCGTTCAAAGGCGCGCGTTGCAATGCCCTGATAGAGGTAGTTATGCTTTGTTTTGTCTTCCTTCTTTTTACCCTTAACAGTCAGTACGCCCCTTTCTGCCTGAATATCAAGCTCTTCCTGGTTAAATCCGGCTACTGCCAGGGAGATGGCATACCGCTGCTCATCTAGCGCCTCAATATCATAGGGGGGGTAGCTAGAGTTTCCCTGCTCAATTCTGAAAGCGTTGTCCAGCAGTGAAGCAAGGCGATCAAATCCAACGGTGTTACGGTAGAGTGGTGTTAGGTCAATAGTCGTCATGACATATCCTCCTTATAAGCAATATGAAAATAAACAATTGTTAACAGGGTGAGTTGTGCATTTTTGCCCCAATCCCCTGTGTTTGTGAGATGGTGTCTCGCGGTTTTTTTTCAAGGGATGTGTCACAAAAACTTTACTTAGGGAGCCTCTGATTAATGGTCATGACGGGGCGTGAAGCGTCGAAGTTATCGCTTAATGTAGCGGTTCATCTCGCGTCGAGATTGACCGTTCTGAAAGACTGGACTTTCGCCCCGTCACGCTTTTCTCGCAATGAGAGAAGAGAGCCACCCCCTGAAATATCAGGGGGTGGTACAGGCGGAAAAAAGAGTGGCTGCTTTAGCCGAGGCGATCTGTTGCAACATGGTAGTGAGGGTCTTCGCTGACATTGACTTCAGCCAGGTCGCCCGCCTTTACCAGTAGCGAAATACATTCCGGGCTGAGATGAGTTAGGTGTAATTTCTTTCCCAGTCTGGAGTAGCGCTCTGCCAGGGAGTCAATCGCTTCTATTCCGGAATGATCGGAGACGCGGGTGTGCCGGAAATCAATCTCAACTTCATCCGGATCATTGTTGGGATCAAAAATCTCATTGAAGCTGGTGACTGAGCTAAAGAAAAGCGGGCCATGAAGCTCATAAACAAGCGTGCCATTTTCTTTAGTGTAGGTTTTGGCGCTCATGTGTTTGGCGCTTTCCCATGCGAAGACCAGTGCTGAGACAATGACACCGACGATCACAGCGATCGCAAGATCAGTTGCTACAGTGACAGCGGAGACGAGTATCAGAACAAAGGCATCTGCACGTGGGATCTTGCCCATAATACGGAAGCTCGACCACTCAAAGGTGCCGAGTACGACGATAAACATCACCCCGATCAGTGCCGCAACCGGGATCATCTCAATTAGCGGAGAGGCAAAGAGGATGTAGCAGAGGAGCGCGATTGCTGCCGTGATGCCGGAGAGGCGACCGAGCCCACCAGAGTTGATGTTGATCATGCTCTGCCCAATCATCGCGCAGCCACCCATACCACCAAAGAAACCGGTCACGACATTGGCGGTGCCCTGGCCAATGCACTCTTTATTGCCGCGGCCGCGTGTCTGGGTCACCTCGTCGATCAGGCGCATTGTCAGCAGTGACTCAATCAGGCCGATTGCAGCGAGAATAAGCGAGTAAGGGAGGATAATCATCAATGTTTCCCAGGTAAAGGGTACCGCCGGGATATGAAAATCGGGCAGGCCGCCACCGATTGAGGCAACATCGCCGACGGTGCGTACATCAAGATTAAGCAGGGTTACAATCAGCGTGACGACAATGATCGCCGCGAGCGATGACGGAATCACGCGGGTAAAGCGAGGCAGATAGTGGATGATCGCCATGGTCACGGCAACCAGCCCAAGCAGTAGCGCCATGTCAGGCATCGCCAGCCACCCTTCACTCCCATTCGCTTTTTCTTCTTTGAACTGCTGTAGCTGGGCGAGAAAGATGACGATCGCGAGGCCGTTAACAAAACCGAGCATCACCGGGTATGGCACCATGCGAATGAACTTGCCGATTTTCAGTACGCCCGCGCTGACCTGAATAACCCCCATCAGTACCACTGCAGCAAAGAGGTACTCAACGCCGTGGTCGGCGACCAGTGAGACCATGACAACAGCCAGCGCACCGGTTGCCCCGGAGATCATGCCTGGTCGCCCGCCGATTGATGCGGCAATCAGACCGACAAAAAAAGCGGCGTAAAGCCCTACGAGTGGATTGACGCCGGCGACAAATGCAAAGGCGATCGCCTCTGGCACCATAGCCAGCGATACGGTGAGGCCAGATAAAAGATCATCTTTGATGTTTTTGTGAGTCGATCGAAGATCAAACATTGGGCGCGTACTCTTGGGTGCGGTGAGAATTTAAGGGGGTGAATTATACAGAAATAACCTGACCCTATCAAGTTATTGGTTTTTAAGGTTTTTTACTTTCAGGCGAGGAGAGGGGGTGCCGGATTGCTTAATTACTTGAACAGAGCGCAGCGCGTAACTGCACAGTGCGAAAGGGTATGGGTAAAACAAAAATGCCCTTGCGGGAAAACTCGCAAGGGCACCGATAAGCGATAAACAGTTGCTTAGCTTTCAGCGGAAACCTGTGTTGCTTGCAGACCTTTAGGGCCATCTTCAACATTGAAGCTGACTGCCTGCCCTTCTGCAAGGGTTTTGAAACCATCGCCGGCGATGGCAGAGAAGTGAACAAATACATCTGCACTACCATCTGCTGGGGTGATAAAGCCGAAGCCTTTGGATTCGTTAAACCATTTAACTGTACCTGTAACCATGTCATTAACCTCTATTCTATAAAGTTTTCTAAAGCAATGTGCATATGCATTGAGCGCATATTGCGCGCACTATAAAAGCGCCACTACGGTCGAGTGTACCTATTTCCTTATAAAATGTGAACTTCTTATCTGGCAACGAATGAAGTATCTAATCTGTTGCTTTTAGTTGAAGTTTTCAAAGGAGAGCTTAAGCTGAATAAACCATAAAGGGACCAGCTTGGGTGCAACTTTAGGAACATAACTGATGTTGAGTGCAATGTTATCAGCACCAACAGAGAATGCGGGAAGCATGCCAAAAAAAGGGCGGCCGTTTTTGTGATCTTTGCGAGTCATAAAGAATGCGACAATGCCTGCATCAAAGTTGAGGTCACGATAGCTGTTGGCAACTGTGAAGCGCCGCATCATGCCACCACCTGCATAAAAAGAGTTTCGTTTAAAAGAGTCTTTGAAGCCACTGATTGTTAGGTAGGGAACCCAGTGTTTTTTATAGAGGCTGTAATCGTACTGAAGCCCTAATCCCCAGTTCTTTTCATTAAAGGCACCTGTTTTAGGTTGTTCTTTATGAAAGGCTTTACCATTGATGATCAGGCTATAACCACTGGCGTATGTACTGGTGTGCATCAGCATCAGGCAGGCTGCTAGCAAGAGCGTGGCGAGGTGATAGAATATGGGTTGCCAGAAAAATGGCGAACTGGAGGCGACTCCTTTTTCTGTAGAGCGAAAACCTCTGTTATTTCGTTTCATTTGCGTGTGACCAGATCAATTTATCTAATTTTTATCGTTGGAAATTGACACTTAAACAGAGTTGAGCAAAATACGGGCCAAAGAATCCACTCTCGTAAAAAATACTTATCAGGTGGATTGGAGGGCCGGCTTCTTTAAGCGGGGGCGCTGCATATACCTCAATCCCTGTTTCCTGTAGAATCCTGCACTTACCGAATTTCAGTGCATTAAGCGGGATGTAACATGTTGGAACTCAATCTAGTTTTTGGTCGTATCAAGGAGATGCAGCAGCGGCTGGAAGCCCTTAGGGGGTATCTTTGACGTCGATAATCGACGTGAAGCGCTAACAGAAGTTACGCGCGAACTGGAAGAGCCAGAGGTATGGAATAACTCTGATCGAGCACAGGCCCTTGGTCGAGCGCGCGCGCAGCTTGAACAGATGGTGGGCTCCTTCGATGCACTTTTTGAGGGGTTGACTGAAGGGCGGGAGCTGCTGCAGCTCGCTGAAGATGAAAATGATGAAGAGACGGCAAATGCGGTCATCACCGATCTGGATGCGCTTGAGGCGAAACTCTCCGAACTCGAATTTCGCCGCATGTTCTCCGGTGAGATGGATCCCTGCAACGCTTTTCTCGATATTCAATCTGGTTCGGGCGGCACTGAAGCGCAGGACTGGGCCGAAATGTTACTCCGCATGTACCTGCGCTGGGGTGAGCGCCGTGGTTTCAAAACAGAACTGATCGAATGTTCACCTGGGGAAGTGGCCGGGATCAAAAGCGCGACAATCAAATATGAAGGTGAATATGCCTACGGCTGGCTGCGTACCGAATGTGGGGTGCATCGCCTGGTTCGCAAATCACCGTTCGATTCTGGCAACCGACGCCACACCTCATTTGCGGCTGTTTTTGTTTCACCCGAAGTGGCGGACGATTTTGATGTCGATATTAATCCTGCCGACCTGCGCATCGATACCTATCGTGCCAGTGGTGCCGGGGGGCAGCATGTTAACCGTACCGATTCTGCGGTGCGAATCACCCATGAACCTACGGGCGTGGTGGTGCAGTGCCAGAATGACCGCTCTCAGCACAAAAACCGTGCGACGGCGATGAAGCAGTTAAAGTCTCGTCTGTATGAGTTAGAGATGCAGAAAAGGAGCGCAGACCAGCAGGCGCTGGAAGAGAGCAAGTCCGATATCGGCTGGGGCAGTCAGATTCGCTCCTATGTGCTCGACCAGTCACGCATCAAAGACCTGCGCACCTCGGTCGAGACTGGAAATACCCAGGCGGTACTGGATGGTGATATTGACCCGTTTATTGAGGCGAGCCTGAAAAGCGGGCTGTAAGCTTTTGGGATAAAGGGGTTATAAAAGGGACTGTTTTTTATTTAATGGCTGGGATTTATTGAGATGAGTGAACAAGCACAACAGGCAGAAGAGCAGGAGCAGATTGCTCAGCGTCGGGCAAAATTAACGCAGTTGCGTGAGCAGGGGAACCCCTTTCCATGTGACTTTCGCCGTAATGTGGTAGCTGGTGAGCTGCATGCTGAATATGGTGAGCGGGAGAATGATGCGCTGGAATCAGCAGCGATTCGTGTGAAAATTGCCGGGCGCATCATGACACGCCGCATGATGGGTAAGGCGAGCTTTGTTCACCTGCAGGATATGTCTGGCAAGATGCAGCTCTATGTGCAGCGCGATGTGATCGGTATTGATGAGTACCAGGCCTTTAAACGCTGGGATATCGGAGACATCATCGGTGTTGAAGGGACGCTATTCAAAACCAGAACCGGTGAGCTGTCTGTGCGCGCAGATAGCGTTCGCCTGTTAACCAAAGCGCTACGCCCACTGCCTGAAAAATATCATGGAGTGACAGATCAGGAGATACGCTATCGTCAGCGCTACCTTGATCTGATCATGAATGAGCCGACACGCGACACCTTTCGTATCCGCACCCGGATCGTTAGCTATATTCGGCACTTTCTAATTGAGCGTGATTTCCTGGAAGTCGAAACACCGATGATGCAGGTTGTACCGGGCGGGGCAACGGCGCGCCCGTTTGAGACCTACCACAATGCGCTGGATATCGATCTCTACCTGCGCATTGCACCAGAGCTCTACCTGAAGCGGCTAGTCGTGGGCGGGTTTGAGCGCGTGTTTGAGATCAATCGTAATTTCCGTAACGAAGGGCTTTCAACGCGACACAACCCTGAGTTTACCATGCTGGAGTTTTATCAGGCCTATGCGGATTATCATGATTTAATGGATCTTAGTGAGACACTGTTTCGCGGGATTGCTGAAACGGTGATAGGTAGCACGGTCATCACCTATCAGGGTGATGAATATGACTTCGGTAAACCGTTTACCCGGATGTCAGTGAAAGATTCGATTCTTCATTATAATGCGGATATCCAGGCGGAAGCGCTGGAATCAATCGATAGCCTGCGTGCAATAGCGGAGCGTCTTTCTATTCCGGTGAAGGCGAGTTATGGTGTCGGCAAGCTACAGATCGAGATCTTTGAGAAGAGCGTTGAACCTCGTCTGGTTGATCCAACCTTTATCACCGCATACCCAACTGAAGTATCCCCGCTGGCAAGGCGCAATGATGATGATCCCTCTATCACCGACCGTTTTGAGCTCTTTATCGGCGGGCGCGAAATCGCCAACGGCTTTACCGAGTTAAATGATGCGGAAGATCAGGCCGAACGTTTTCGGCAGCAACTGGCAGAGAAGGCGGCGGGGGATGATGAGGCGATGCATTTTGATGAAGACTACATCTGTGCGCTGGAACACGGCATGCCACCGACCGCTGGAGAGGGGATCGGGATTGATCGCCTGGTGATGCTCTTTACCGACTCACCTTCTATTCGCGATGTGCTGCTGTTTCCGCACATGCGACCACAAAAGTAACCAGCAGCAAGCGCTGGCGCTCGTACTACACTTTCAACATATTTAGCACCGTTTGAACTTCGGCTCTCGCCTCTTCCAGTGCAGACATGCTCTCTTCAGGTGTCAACCCCAGCGCCTTGAAGGCCGGGATCTCCGTCCACTCGCACATATTTGAGGGGTGTGGTTTAGTGATATAGGTGTGAAGGTTGGCGATCATGATTACATCCACATAGTCGGGTGATGGGTCAGATCTGCGGCTATAATGCTCATGTTCAGCGGCCACTGTGATCAGTTCCAGGGGGAAGTTCCACCCTTCAAGCACAAGCTTTCCTATCTGAGTATGCAGCCGATAAGTGATGGCTGTTAACTGCGTTTTGTTACTCACCAGATCAGGAAAGCGACCCGCATATGCGAGGATCGGCAGCGCTCCGATATCATGAATCAGACCGGCTAGCATGGCGATATCGGGCTTTAGCCGGGTAAAACGTTTGGCTAAGACATAACTGATCGCCGCTACCTGCATCGAGTGAAGCCACTGCTGTTTAAGGATGGCGTTGATTACCTGATTGCCGCCAGACTGGAACACCTGTTCAACGACGATGCTATTGATCAATGTTTTTACCTGGTTTGCCCCGAGGCGGGTAATGGCAGCCTTAATATTATCAATTTGATCTTTACCTCTAAACAAAGGGCTATTGGCGGCCTGCAGCAGACGTGCAGAAAGTGCAGCATCAATGCAGATCACTTTTGCGAGTTGCGCTGCTGTGCTGTTGGGGTCATCAACCGTTTCGCCGATTTTTATTGCCACTTCCGGCAGCGTCGGCAGGTCGAGGCGTTTATGCTTGATCTCCTCCAGCAGACCAGCGATAAATCTGTCGATGAATTGTGCTTCCATTGGGGCCTTTTCTGGTGTGGTTAGTGAGCGAAAATCTGCTGGATTTTGGTGATGTCATCGCGCGCATTTTTAATCGCGTTGATACAGTCTTCGGGTGCGATCGCAATGCGGTTAAATGCCGGAATGGTGTTCCAGTCTAGTTTTGTTACTGGATGATCAGTGCCGATATGGGCGAGCAGATTTGCGATAATCACAATGTCGGTATAGTCGATGTTGATACCTGGATCACGATAGATATCTTCATGTTCTGCTGCGACGGTGATCAGTGATTCAGGAAAGCGCCATTTTTTAAGGATTAAACGACCGATTTTAGTGTGAAGCCGGGTAACCAGCATCTCCATCGCCTGCGGATTCGAGGTTAACTCCGGAATGGATTCTGCGTATTCAATAACTGGCAGCGTGCCGATGTCATGCACCAGCCCAGCCATTAGCGCTTCATCGGCATTGAGCGAAGTGAAATGCTGAGTCAGAAAATGGCTGATTGCAGCAATGCGTAGATTATATTTCCACTGCGCTTTAAGAATCTTCTGCACATCTGGTGAATAACAGCCTGCTTGGTACATCTGCTCCAGCACCAGATTGGTTACCATATTGCGAATGTTTCGGGTGCCCAGCCGCGTTACGGCAGTATTGATATCTTCAATCGGGCTACTGGTGCGAAACAGCGGGCTATTGGCGAGTTTTAACAGCCGGGCCGATAGTGCTGCATCGAGTTTTAATGCGTCACATATACGACTGGTAGAGGTGTCCGGACGATCAATAAGGTCTCTAATTTTATACGCCACCTCAGGTAACGTGGGCAGCATGATACGGTTAGCCTTGATGTCATCAAGCATCTCATGGATCAGTTTGTCAATCAGTTCCCGGGACATCGTTTATTGTTTAACCATTAAGTAAAAACAGGTTATTGAGAAAAAATATTCTGTATCTCGATAATCTCATCATGCGCATCCTTAATCGCTGCAATGCTCTCTTCAGGGGTCATGGCGAGGCGGTTAAAAGCGGGGATCAAGTTCCAGTCCAGCTTTGTGTGGGGGTGGTCAGATCCAACATGGCTCAGCAGGTTTGCAACCAGCACCACATCGGTATAGTCAGGGTTGATACCCGTATCGCGTTCAAAGTTCTCATGTTCACGCGCCACGGTGACAAGCTCCTCAGGAAAGTTCCATTTTTTTAATACCAGGTGGCCTATTTTAGTATGGAGCACAAATACAAGGCGATCTAACGCAGCCTTGCTTGAGAGGATATCCGGGAGCAGCTCGGCATACTCAAGGATTGGTAGCACGCCAATGTCGTGAATCAGGCCGCTAAGCATCGCCTCATCTGGCGTCAACTGAGTGTAGTCTCGCGCGATCACAAAACTTAGCGATGCAACATGCAGGCTATGTTTCCAGTTCTCTTTAAGTTTCTGTTTCACCTCATCAGAAAGCCCGGTCTGGTAGAGCTGTTCCATTGCCAGGCTGGTGACCAGGTTGCGTACATTGGCGTTGCCTAATCGGGTGATGGCCATTTTGACATCTTCGACCTGGCTGCGTGTGCGGTAGAGTGGGCTATTAACGGCGCGTAACAGACGTGTGGTGATCACTGCATCGGCGCTGATCACCTTTGATATCTGATTGGATGTGGTGCCTTGCTCATTCAGCAGTTTGCGTGCCTTGAGTGCAACTTCAGGCAGCGCAGGTAGCGAGACCTTGTTGGCCTTAATGTCGGCGACAAGGTCATTGCAAAACTTTTCGATGAGTGAGTTAGCCATAAACGCCTTAGTTTTTGACAGCAGATAATTCTTGTTATGATGGTTATCTCTATGATTCCCTTAAATTATCGCCCGCTTTATGATTAACTTGACCATTTTTATCCCGGATAAAAATGGTCATTCTGGGTGGTGCTAAGGCTTGCGTGGCTAACTCGCTGTCGGAAAATCGTACGGTAAATCATGCAATGTTAGTACTGTTTTTCTATCTCGTTGTAAACAGAGGCCATTATCAATTGCAGAATCGTTTGCGATAACGCAAAGTGCGCGGCATTCATCAGCCGAGATGAATTCTGCCCGCACAATATTGCCGACAGACGGTGGCTCGCCTTCGCTATCCAGCGGGTAGATGGCTGTTCCTGCAGCCGGGCAGTGAGCGGCTCTGAATTGAACGATCCGCATATGGCGTTTCAGCTTGCCGCGGTAATGGAGGCGGGCCACCACCTCCTGACCGGGGTAGCACCCTTTTTTAAAGCTGACACCATCGATCACATGCAGGTTGAGCATCTGCGGGATAAACATTTCCGCAGTCTCGGCTACCACCTGTGGCTGCCCCGCATCAATATCGAGCCGTTGCCAGGCACCACTACCGACAGGGGTAAAATCTGGCGATAATTTCTGCCACAAATTTTGCATGACATCACGATCAGCGATCAGCTCAAAACGGGGCTGCCGGCCGGGATGCCTGAGAATGGTGACTTTATTCTCTTCAGTCACACCATTTTCAGCATCAGGAAGGGTGTTGAGGTGGGCGCCAAGTTTTTCAACCGCACGCGGGCCTGCCACCCCAGTCCGTATTATCTCCGGCGATGACGTCTCCAGTGTGACCTTCGCCATTAAGACAAACATGTTGAGGCGTTTTAGCGTCTTCTCAAGCAAGCAGTCAGGCAGGTGCAGACGATAGCCATCATCGTGCTGCGAGATACGGAAGAGCGCCAGCAGACGCCCTTTGGGGTTACAGTAACCACTCAACTGGCTGTGCTGCAGATCGATCAGGCCAATGTCATTGGTCAGTTGTCCCTGTAAAAATGATTTTGCATCTTTGCCTGAAGCATGGATATGGGCGGTCTGTGTGATTGGGATCATGACATCGCCAGTGGTGACCGCCATCTGTTCTTTTGTTGGCTGGCCAAAGTGCTCAATACGATCCTCATCACTCGATAAAACTGCCCCCAGGCTCAGGAGGTACTGCTGCCACTGTCTGTTCATTGATGCCAATATCCTGCTCAGTTTAAATAGTATTCAACATACTGTTGCATAAAGAGTGATGATAGCCGAAATAGTCGCGGGTGATAATATTCTGGACGAATCAGTTCAATACGTTACACTACGGTGACACATCGATAATTCATAATGAGTGGTTATGGAAAACAAAAAACGTCCGGTCTTTCTGGATCTAACTCGTATCGATATGCCTGTGATGGCGGTGCTCTCCGTGGCGCACCGCATCACCGGGATAGTGATGTTCCTCTCCATCCCGGCGGTCATCTATCTGCTGGGGCTCTCGCTAAACAGTCCTCAGGGATACGAAAAGGTTACCTCACTATTTGATAGTGGTCTTTTTCGACTTGTGCTCCTTATGGCACTGTGGTGTTTTGCCCATCACTTTTTTGCCGGTATCCGTTATTTTATGCTGGATCTTGATATTGGCGTAGATGTGGTCAATGGCCGCAAGAGCGCATGGTGTGTGTTGGGCGCGGGACTGCTAGTGACAGTTATCGGCATGGTGGTGATGTTATGAGCCGCAAATCGATCGGTTTACGTACCTGGTTAATGCAGCGCCTGAGCGCTGTTTATATGATGCTGTTTGTGGTCGGCTTTGCGATCTACTTTATCTCAAACACACCCGCTTCGTTTCTGGAGTGGCGCATGATGATGGCGAACACCTTTGTCGCAATCACTGCAACGCTTTTTTTCCTGCTGCTACTCGTACACGCTTGGATCGGCATGCGCGATGTGATCATGGATTACATTCACATTGATGGCCTGCGCCTGCTGCTGCTGACAGGGGTTGGCTTTGCGCTGCTGGGTGCGGCGATCTGGATTACGAAGATTTTACTGACGGTGACTGTATGAGCCATACCAGACAAAACATTGAACGACGACGCTTTGATACGCTAGTGATCGGTGCCGGCGGCGGCGGATTACGTGCCGCAGTGCAGATGTCGCAGGCCGATGCTTCTGTCGCAGTCGTCTCAAAGGTCTTTCCGACCCGCTCGCATACGGTTGCAGCGCAGGGAGGCATCAACGCCGCACTTGCCAATGTGCTCCCCGATAACTGGCACTGGCATATGTATGACACAGTGAAGGGGAGTGACTATCTCGGTGACCAGGATGCGATTGAATATATGTGCCGCACCGCTTCACGCCTGGTGGTTGAACTGGAGCACTTTGGGGTGCCGTTCTCACGCCTCGATAACGGCAAGATCTACCAGCGCCCCTTTGGTGGGCAGAGCCAGAACTTTGGGGGAGACCAGGCGGCTCGCACCTGCGCGGCGGCCGATAGAACTGGCCACGCCATTCTGCATTCGCTATTTCAGCAGAACATCAAGGCCAAGACCCACTTTTTTGATGAATACTTCGCGATTGATCTGCTCAAAGATAAAGAGGGCTATATTTTAGGCGCGCTGGTGATGTGTATCGAAACCGGTGAGCCGTTGATCATTGAAGCGAAAACGACCCTGATAGCCACCGGTGGCGCAGGTCAGATGTACCGCACCAACACCAACGCACATATTAATACGGGTGACGGTATGGGGATGGCGCTGCGTGCCGGCATCCCGTTGCAGGATATGGAGTTCATCCAGTTTCATCCAACCGGTGTTGCTGGCAAGGGGATGTTGATCACGGAAGGGGCGCGCGGCGAGGGGGGGTATCTACTCAATGGGGATGGGGAACGTTTCATGGAACGCTATGCGCCACACGCCAAAGACCTTGCGAGCCGCGATGTGGTGAGCCGCTCCATATACACTGAAATCAAGGAGGGGCGTGGTTGTGGCCCCAATAAAGACTATGTGATGCTAAAGCTCGACCATCTTGGGGAGGCGACGCTGCGCCAACGTCTGCCCGGTATCTATGACATGGTGAAGACCTTTATGCATATCGATGCCGCCAAAGAACCGGTGCCAATCTATCCCACCGCGCACTACACTATGGGCGGTATTCCAACCAATCGAGATGGTCAGGTAGTGGTGCCGGAACGTCAGGGTGAAGAGATCGTACCGGGACTCTATGCCGCAGGCGAGTGTGCTTGTGTTTCGGTACATGGTGCCAACCGCCTGGGTGGAAATTCACTGCTCGATATCATCGTCTTTGGGCGGGCTGCTGGTAACCACATTATCGAATATCTTTCTGAGAACCGCTTTCATCGCCCCATCGATGAGGATAGCATCACGGCTGCGATGGATCATATGGCGCGCTGGGATCGCAAAGGCGATGGTGAAAGCGTGGACTCACTGCGTGCTGATCTGCAAAAGACAATGGAAGATTACAACGGCGTGTTTCGTTCAGAGGCGCTGATGGCCGAGGGTGTTGAAAAGCTGCTGGAGATTCAGGAACGGATGCAGCATGTAACGTTAAAAGATCACAGCCGCGTCTTTAACACGGCACGTATTGAAGCCTTTGAGCTGGAAAATCTGGTGGATATTGCGCTGGCTGCGGCGACCTCTGCACTCGCACGCCAGGAGAGCCGCGGTGCCCACTCAAGAATAGATTATCCTGAGCGTGATGATGAGCGCTGGATGAAGCACAGCCTCTATTTTAAAGAGGGACGCAAGCTCGAATATAAACCGGTGCGGATGAAACCGAAAAGCGTCGCGGCCTTCCCGCCCAAGCCACGCGTCTATTGATGAAGGAGTGGTGTTAATGGAAACTGTTCGTCTATCGGTCTATCGCTATAATCCGGAAAAAGATCAACAGCCTTACATGCAGGAGTATGAGCTGGCACTTGGTGCTGACAAGATGGTGCTGGATGCGCTCAAGATGGTAAAGGCGCAGGATGAGAGCCTCAGTTTTCGTCACTCCTGTGGTGAAGGGGTGTGCGGTTCGGATGGTCTCAACATCAACGGTACCAATGCACTTTCATGTGTGACAGCCATTGCTGACCTTGAGCAGCCAATTGAGATTCGCCCACTACCGGGCCTACCGGTGATTCGTGATCTGGTAGTCGATATGGCGCAGTTTTATAAACAGTACCGTGCCGCCAAGCCTTATCTGATTGTAAAAGACCCCGAGCCGGAGGTGGAGTTTAAACAGACCCCAGCTCAGCGCGAGGAGCTGGATGGCCTATATGAATGTGTGCTGTGTGCCTGCTGCTCCACTTCGTGTCCATCGTTCTGGTGGAATCCTGACAAGTTTATGGGGCCTGCTGCATTGTTACAGTCCTACCGTTTTCTTGCCGACAGCCGTGACCAGGCGACGGACGAACGTCTTGATGAGATGGAAGATGCCTACAAGCTCTACCGCTGTCACACCATCATGAACTGTGTACAGGTCTGCCCAAAAGGGCTGAACCCCACTCGGGCAATTGGTAAAATCAAACATATGATGCTCAAACAGCTCACCTGATGAGCCGTTCGGTAGCCATGGGAAGTCACCGAGAAGCGCGCCTTCAATGGCAATGTCGACGCGGCATGCTGGAGTTAGATCTGTTTCTTCGTGAATTTCTGGAGAAAGGCTATGCCAGCCTTTCAGCTGAAGAGAAGCTGGCCTTTGAGCGGCTACTCAAAACCCCTGACCAGCAGTTGCTGGAATATCTAATGGGACGTGAACAGCCGGAAGATAAGGATATTGCCGATGTCGTCAATAAGGTACGAGCCCTCTTTATCGATTGAGCCAAAGCCCTCGGTCACTCTTAAATGGTTTCTAATCGCCAATTTTACTGGCGCAACTCTGGTTCTGTTTGTTGTCTATCCCGCGCTCATCGCACTGCCACTTATTGCGCTTCTCTGGCTTTACTACCTTTGGCTCTATCAACATCACATATTGCAATCTACGTCAACATCAATACGGCTATTGGTGCGAGAAACAACAGGTGAATGGCGACTGCATACGCGAGAGGGTGATGCGCAGGAGGTGACACTCTCACCATCCAGTTACATTCACCCTCATCTGATTATTCTGATATTGCAGGCGGAGGGAAAACGCCACACTCTGCTACTCCTGCGCGATTCACTTTCGGAAGAGAGCTTCAGGGCGCTATCAGTCAGCTTGAAAATGGGTAGAGCGATCGTTAGCAGGTAAGATAGTCGTGTTTAGGGGGAGCTATGAAGATGCTTTTTAACCCGATTAAGTGCTCGATATTTGCGCCAGAAAAATATCTTCTAATTATGTGTCACTGAAACATAGCGGTCTATCCTTTTGTGCTTTCTTGAATTCTTGAACTGATTTAATGCCGCTCCCAGTGAGGGGTTATTGCTTGCTGTTAGAGAGAGGAAATTTAAGCTGACGTGATGCGTAAAAGTTGTGTAAAGTCGCATCACAGGGATGAAGTTTTTAATATATCTTATGAGTGAACACGGAACTTTATTACAGCGTCTATTGTCTTAAGTTGATTCTTTTAGCGAACAGATAAATGGGGGGAGTTATGAGTCAGCAGGAAGAGGTTCAAACAATCGATAGCACCGCGGAAACTGTTTCAGTGACTGAGACGGCAACCGATAAGAAAAGTGATTTAGGTGAGCAGTGGCTCAGGCTCGTATTTATGGTGCTGTTCTGGATTGCGCTTCGCATCAGTGAGTTTGCTATCGGAGTGACAATGCTGATGCAGTTTGTCTATCGTATCTCTCAGGGTGAGCACCATCCGAAATTGATGGCGTTTGGCGATAGCCTTTCGCAATATGTTGCATCAATCGCTGCATTTCAAACCTACCAGACTGAAGATAAACCTTTTCCATTCGGTAGTTGGCCTGCAGCGAAAAGCCCAATAGTGAGTGTTGCGGATAGTTCAGGTGAGGCAAAAGCGTCAGCCTGACTTTTTATTGCTCAATTTGACTAAGGGGAAAATCCCTGAAAAGAAAAAGCCCTGACCATTTGATCAGGGCTTTTCTGTTTTCTAGATGCTGCCGGTTTGAACAGGGGCTTAGCGTTTGTAACCAGTCAACAACATAAAGGGGCTGGGCGCAGGCATCTGTTCAGATTTGATATCAACAAACCCAACAGCAGCCATGATCTCTTCCATTTCAGTTGTGGAATATGAAGAGCCACCAATGGTGTTAATAATCTGATTAACACCGATCATCGCCGCCAGTTCTGGCCCGGTTTTGTCGGGGTTGAGTAGCTGTTCCTGAATCATAATAACGCCATTTTTATTCATTGAGTCATAACATTTCTGCAGTAATTTCTTTATGTTTTCGGGTGACTCCTGATTCGTCATCGATGAGAGCAGCATCGCATCGTTATTATCACCCAGACTATCCGCGTTGTAATCACCAGGGCGCAGCTCAACACGCGCCTCCATTTTGTATTGATCAACAATTTCCTGCGCAATTTCCAGGTTCTGCGCACGGTCCATCGCCACAGCGTTCAGGCCGTCATACCGTTCGCAAAATTTGATTGCAAAGGTGGCGGGGCCACAGCCGACATCCATCAGCTGTTTTTTACCCGTCAGGTCGACCATGCCGGTGAGCACATCTGACTGGGAAAGAGCACGATTATGCATGCCCATCATGTAGTCGCGCGTCTCCTGGTCGGAATATTCCTGATGCATCAATGCCGATGGTTTACCCGTCATCACGGTGTTATAGAGCCCACCCCAGGCTTCGTACCAGTTTTCAAACATATAGACGATGCCGCCCTGGTAAAACTGGCTCGAGGAGGTCAGGAAGGTCTGGCCGAACGGATTGTTGCGAAAGGTGTCGCCATCGCGATCAAGGAAGTCGATAGAAACAAGCGCGCTTAACAGGCCACCCAGGCAGCGACGGTCAGCCCCTGTCGCAGCGGTTAATTCATCCAGGGTTTTAGAGGTGCCATCTAGCAGGTTGAAAATATCCAGTCGATTAGCGGCGTGGAGCGCACAGGAGTGCCAGTAGCTTGATGCAACCTGCATGACTCTCATCGGGTCCATCCCCTCTGGCAGCTCCCAGTTATTATCGCTTTTATTTTGATCCCATGATTCTGACATTGAGTTTCTCTTTGAAAATAAGGACACAAGACGTATCGGTAAATGAAGCAGAAATATGAATGATCATGTGAGATTTGTCCAGCCGAGCGGGTCTCCGTTGAGCATGGATTTGGCAGTTGTGGCTCGTTAATTGGCACGGAGGCTACCTCGTTGACTGTAGGAATCTCTGGTTAATTGTCATTGTCATGACGAGGTGTGAAGCAACAAGACAAAATAATCGCTTAATCTGGCGCTTCATCTCGCATCGAGTTTGCCGTCCTGAAGGAGCTGGCGTTCCGCTCCACTCCGTTACGCCTGGCACGCCATGAGAGGGGAGGTGATTAACCTGTGGTTCCTTCTGTTTTATAAATTAAAGCGGCTGGCTAGCTTTATTACTTGAAATCAGGGCAGTAATTCCTGTATCTTACGCCGTCTATGAAGACGCGTAGCTCAGTTGGTTAGAGCACCACCTTGACATGGTGGGGGTCGTTGGTTCGAATCCAATCGCGTCTACCAAGTTTTTGATGGCACTGTTTATCCATTCGATATTCGGTGCTTTTTTATATATAGCCGGACATATCCAGAGTCGTAAATGCCTACAGTAACGCTCCCAGACGGTAGTCAACGCCAATACGATCAGGCGGTCACTTTAATGGAAGTTGCCGCTTCTATCGGTGCCGGCCTTGCTAAGGGCACTCTTGCCGGCAAGGTTAATGGCGCACTGGTTGATGCCTCAACCCTGATAGAAAAAGATGCGAGCGTTGTCATCATCACCGATCGCGATGAAGAGGGGCTTGAGATTATTCGCCATTCGACGGCGCATCTGTTGGCACAAGCGGTGAAATCACTGTTTCCTGAGGCTCAGGTCACCATCGGCCCGGTGATTGAAGAGGGCTTCTATTACGACTTCGCCTATGAAAAGCGCTTTACCCCGGAAGATCTGACTGCGATTGAAAAGAAGATGGTGGAGATTGCTGCGCAAAACCTGCCAATCAGACGTAGCGTCATGGTGCGCGAAGAGGCGATTGAATTTTTCCGCGGCCAGGGGGAACAATACAAGGCGGAGCTGATTGAAGCGATTCCTGCCAATGAAACGCTGTCGCTCTACCAACAGGGCGACTTTATTGATCTCTGTCGTGGCCCACATGTCCCCAGTACCGGCAAATTAAAACACTTTAAATTGATGAAGCTGGCCGGTGCCTACTGGCGTGGTGATTCAAATAATGAAATGCTGCAGCGCATCTACGGGACAGCATGGAAAGATAAAAAGGGGCTCAAAGCCTATCTGCATCGCCTTGAAGAGGCCGGAAAGCGCGATCACCGCAAGATCGCCAAAAAGCTGGATCTCTACCACATCCAGGAAGAGGCGCCGGGGATGATCTTCTGGCACGATAACGGCTGGACGATCTACCGTGAAGTCGAACAATATATCCGCAACATACTGAAACAGAATAACTATTCTGAGGTGCGCACCCCGCAGGTGGTCGACAGGTCGCTATGGGAAAAGTCAGGTCACTGGGAAAAGTTTAGTGACGATATGTTTACCACCCATTCAGAGAACCGCGATTACGCGATCAAGCCGATGAACTGCCCCTGTCATGTGCAGATTTATAATCAGGGGTTGAAGAGTTACCGCGATCTGCCGTTACGAATGGCGGAGTTTGGCTCCTGTTTGCGAAATGAACCCTCGGGTACGCTGCATGGGTTGATGCGGCTGCGCAATTTTGTCCAGGATGACGCCCATATCTTCTGCACCGAGGCGCAGATTCAGAGTGAGGTTGCGGCCTTTATCGATCTGCTCTATCAAGTTTACGCTGATTTTGGTTTTAATGAGATCATTATCAAACTCTCGACCCGCCCTGAAAATCGAGTGGGGGGGGATGCTGAGTGGGATAAGTCAGAACATGCGTTAGAAGAGGCGTTAAATGCGAAGGGGCTGGATTGGGACCTACAGCCGGGCGAAGGCGCTTTTTACGGTCCTAAAATTGAATTTTCGCTCAAAGACTGCCTGGGGCGTGTGTGGCAGTGTGGCACGATCCAGGTCGATTTTTCGATGCCGGGGCGTCTAGATGCACAGTTTATTGCCGACGATGGCACAAAGCAGGTGCCGGTTATGCTGCACCGGGCGATCCTTGGCTCACTGGAGCGCTTTATCGGGATTTTGATCGAAGAGCATGCCGGTTTCTTCCCAACCTGGCTCTCACCGCAACAGGTAGCGGTGCTCAATATCACGGATCGCCAGTCAGAATATGTAGAAGAAGTGACCAAAAGATTGGTACAGCGCGGACTCAGAGCAAAATCAGACTTGAGAAATGAGAAGATAAGCTTTAAAATTCGCGAACATACACTACAACGTGTACCATACTTGCTGGTAATAGGGGACCGGGAAGTCGATGGTAATCTCGTGGCTGTGCGCACGCGAAGTGGCGAAGATCTTGGAAGCATGTCCCTGGATGCCTTTATAGATCATATCAATGCCGATATCGCGAGCCACGGCCGTGTTGTTTTGGAGGATTAGGAAATCGCTGGAGAAAAAGAGCTGCGCCTGAATGATGAGATCAACGTACCGCAGGTGCGTCTGATTGGAGCTGATGGCGAACAAGCAGGTGTTGTTTCAATAAATGAGGCCAAACAGATGGCTGAAGAGGCTGACCTGGATCTCGTCGAGATTGTTCCCAATGGTGAGCCGCCGGTCTGTCGAATTATGGACTTTGGTAAGCATCTGTTTGAGCTTAGCAAAAAGAAACACGCGGCAAAGAAGAAACAGAAGCAGATCCAGGTAAAAGAGGTAAAGTTTAGACCAGGGACGGAAGAGGGCGACTATCAGGTAAAACTACGCAACCTGACTCGTTTTCTAGATGCCGGGGATAAGGCAAAGGTCACATTACGTTTTCGTGGCCGCGAAATGGCTCATCAGGAGATAGGCCGCAAATTATTACAAAGGATTGAAGCCGACCTGAAAGAACTCGGAACGGTAGAGCAATTTCCGCGGATGGAGGGGCGCCAGATGGTGATGGTGCTCGCCCCCATCAAAAAGAAATAGCTTGCCCAACGTGTTTTTGCAGGATCAAATTATTACGATCAAATGCGGAGTTAGTTAAGTAATGCCAAAGATCAAGAGTCACAGTGGAGCTGCCAAGCGTTTCAAGCGCACGGCGTCTGGTTCCTTCAAGCGCGGACAATCACACCGTAGTCATATTTTGACGAAAAAAAGCACCAAACGTAAGCGCCAGCTGCGTATCGGTACCATTATTTGTCAGGCTGATAGCAGAATGGTCAGCCGTATGTTGCCTTATAGTTAAGCGAGGAGTGATTAGTTATGCCTAGAGTAAAACGTGGTGTCACCGCTCACGCCAGACACAAAAAAATTATTAAGCAGGCGAAAGGCTACCGTGGGCGTCGTAAAAATGTCTATCGTGTTGCCGTGCAAGCCGTTACCAAAGCGGGTCAGTATGCTTATCGTGATCGTCGTCAGAGAAAGCGTCAGTTCCGTGCGCTCTGGATTGTTCGTATCAATGCAGCAGCCAGAGAGTGTGGTCTCTCCTACAGCCGTTTGATTAATGGGCTGAAGAAAGCGGCGATCGAGATTGATCGTAAGGTACTTGCTGATTTAGCGGTATTTGATAAGGTTGCATTTGCTGCCATTGCAGAAAAAGCAAAGGCCAACCTCTAAGTACTGATAGCAACACCGTTTTTAATGCCGGGTATGAACTGATGCCTGGTTTAAGGACAAACAGAGAGGGGGAAAGGTCTATGCCTTTCCCCTTTTTTGATGGTGCCGACAGAGATTGATCTCCTATTTGAATTAAGCAGGATGTAAGTTGTGCAAGAACTGGAAACACTGGTATTAGAGGCTGAAAAGTCGCTCGCAAGCGTAGAGAGTTTAGTAGAGCTAGAGCAGTTACGAGTTCACTATCTCGGTAAAAAAGGGGTATTGACCGGCGTTCTAAAGGGGCTGAAAGCGCTGCCGCATGAAGAGCGCCCAAAAGCGGGGCAGCAGGTTAATGTTGCCAAGCAGCAGCTTCAGAAAGCGATCGAAGCGCGCACCGCACTGCTGGAAACGGCCGCCCTTAATGCGCGTCTGCTGAAAGAGACGGTTGATGTGACGCTACCGGGACGAGGGCTGATGCCTGGTGGTGTTCACCCAGTCACACGGACGATGGATCGCATCGAATCCTTTTTTGCAACGCTTGGTTTTTCGGTGGCCGAAGGGCCAGAAATTGAGGATGACTATCACAACTTCGAAGCGCTGAATATCCCTGCCAACCATCCTGCTCGCGCGATGCATGATACCTTCTATTTCGATCCCCATACACTGCTGCGTACCCACACCTCACCGGTGCAAGTGCGGGCAATGAAAAACAACCGCCCTCCACTGCGCGTGATCGCGCCGGGGCGAGTCTATCGTTGCGACTCGGATGTGACCCACACACCGATGTTTCATCAGGTTGAAGGGTTTATGGTGGATGAAGATGTCAGCTTTGCAGACCTTCGTGGTGTGTTGAGTGATTTCCTGCAGACCTTTTTTGAAAAAGAGCTGGCGGTTCGTTTCAGGCCTTCATATTTTCCTTTTACTGAGCCATCAGCCGAGGTCGATATTCAATGTGTGATCTGCGGAGGCAAGGGGTGTCGTGTCTGTAGCCACACCGGCTGGTTGGAGGTGATGGGGTGCGGCATGATTCACCCAGCAGTGTTCGACAATATCGGCTTTGATAATGAGCAATATACCGGCTTTGCCTTTGGCATGGGGGTTGAACGGATGACGATGCTGCGCTATGGCGTTAATGATCTGCGTCTCTTTTTTGAAAACGATCTGCGTTTTCTCGGCCAATTTAATTAATTAAAAATAAGGGGAAAGGGAAAAGGTAAAAAGCAATGCGCCTTTTCCCTGAATTGATATGAAATTTAGTGTGCAGTGGCTAAGCGAGTGGGTAAACCCCGACATCTCAATCGAAACGCTTTCAAAACAGCTCACCATGGCCGGGCTTGAGGTCGATGCGGTGTTGCCGGTTGCGGAAGATTTTAGTGGCGTGGTGGTGGGTGAAGTGCTCTCTGTTGAGGCGCATCCAGAAGCAGATAAATTACAGATCTGCCAGGTGGATATTGGTCAGGATGCGCCGCTACAGATCGTCTGTGGCGCAAAAAATGTTCATACAGGCATGCGCGTACCGACGGCATGTGTGGGGGCTCTGCTGCCGGGCGGTTTTAAGATTAAGAAGGCGAAGCTTCGTGGCGTGGCTTCGATGGGAATGCTCTGTTCTGAGCAGGAGATAGGGCTTGCTGAGAGTGCCGATGGATTGATGCCGCTGCCAGCTGATGCCACTATCGGGGCTAATATCCGTGATTATCTACAGCTGGATGATGTGACGCTGGAGCTGGGTCTTACCCCAAATCGCAGTGATTGTCTGAGCATCGCCGGCATTGCGCGTGAAGTGGCTGTCTTCAATCGTTGCGGGTTAAACGAGATTGCAACGGAGGCGGTTGAGCCAACGATCGATGAACAGTTCCCAGTTAAAGTAACGGCTACAGCAGCCTGTCCGCGTTATCTTGGTCGAGTCATTAAAGGGATCAACCCAAAAGCAGCCACACCGATCTGGATGCAGGAGCGTCTGCGTCGCAGTGGCGTGCGTGCTATTAGTCCGGTTGTCGATGTAACCAACTATGTGATGCTTGAGCTGGGGCAGCCGATGCACGCCTTCGCGTTCAATAAACTCTCTGGTGCTATTGAAGTTCGCCAGGCAAAGAGTGGCGAGTCGATCAAATTATTAAACGACGAGACTATTAAACTCAGCGATGACACGCTGGTAATTGCTGACCAGAATGGCGCGCTTGCACTAGCAGGAGTGATGGGGGGTAGTGATAGTGCGGTGGAAGATGAGACGGCAGACCTGTTTTTGGAGAGCGCCTTTTTTGAGCCAGATGTGATCGCAGGTAAGGCGCGCCGGTACGGGCTGCACACAGAGTCGTCGCACCGTTTTGAGCGTGGGGTTGATTACCAGCTGCCGCGCCGCGCAATGGAACGCGCCACACAGTTACTGCTGGCGATTGTTGGCGGTGATGCGGGGCCAGTGACTGAAGTGGTTAATGAGGCCCAGCTACCGAAACGAGCAGCTGTTACCCTGCGCGCTTCACGCCTTAAACGGATGCTTGGAATTGAGCTGGCGGAAGAGGATGTAAGCGAGATTCTGAATCGTCTGGGGATGACGGTTGAGCGCCCGACAGCTGGTGAATGGTGTGCCACCGCACCGTCGTTTCGCTTTGATATCTCGATTGAAGCGGATCTGGTCGAAGAGCTGGCACGCATTGTGGGGTATGACAATATTCCGAGCATCCCACCCATCGCGCGCCTGCAGATAAACGCAGCGTCCGAAACAGAAGTGACCCCACAACAGATTCGCCAGCGCTTTGTTGATCGCGGCTATCAGGAGGTGATCACCTACAGCTTTGTGGACGAGGCGCAGCAGTTGCGATTGAACCCCGATATCACCGCTATCAAACTGGCCAATCCTATTTCGGCCGAAATGTCGGTGATGCGCTCAACCCTCTGGACCGGCCTCCTTCAGGCGTTAAGCTATAACCAGAATCGCCAGCAGAAACGTATTCGCCTGTTCGAGATTGGTGTGAGGTTTCGTGGCCAACTAAATGATAGAAAAGAGGAAAAGGTAATTTCTGGTGTGATCTGTGGGACTCATCTGGAACTCCAATGGGGTGAAAAGAGGCGAGAAGCCGATTTTTTTGATCTCAAAGGGGACGTTGAAGCGCTGCTAGCGCTTGCCGCTGGGCAGAGGTTCACCTTCAACGCAGAGGCGCACCCCGCACTCCATCCTGGTCAGTCAGCAGCTATTAGTGATGGAGATGGCGTGATTTGTGGTTATATGGGGCAGTTGCACCCTGAAATTGCTCACAAAATGGGGCTGGATGTTGACGCCTTTCTGTTTGAGGTCAGCTACGATGCGGTCGCCAGAAGGGCCTTGCCAGCTTTTCATGAGCTCTCTAAATTTCCTGCAGTACGCCGCGATATTGCCGTGATTGTCGATGAAAATGTATCCTCGCAGAGTATACGTGATTGCATTAAAATTGCCGCCGGAGAGCGTTTACAGGAGTTGCAGTTATTTGATCTTTATCAAGGCAAAGGTGTTGATTCAGGAAGAAAAAGTGTTGCATTAGGGTTGACCTTGCAGGAATTTTCACGCACTCTAACGGATACTGAAATTGACAGCGTTGTAGTGGGGGTGCTGTCATCACTCAATAAAAACCTCGGGGCGACATTGAGAGAATAGAACTACGGCGAGAATAAAAAATTATGGCGCTAACAAAAGCGGATATGGCAGAGAGACTGTTTGAGGAGTTTGGGCTCAACAAACGGGAGGCAAAAGACCTGGTTGAGATGTTTTTCGAAGAGGTGCGTAGAGCACTGACGACAGGAAAGCAGGTCAAGCTTTCGGGATTTGGAAACTTCAACCTGCGAGATAAAAGCCAGCGACCAGGTAGGAACCCAAAGACTGGTGAAGAGATTCCAATCACCGCACGCCGCGTGGTCACTTTCCATCCGGGACAGAAACTAAAAGCAAGAGTAGAGGCCCATGCTGGAACCCAGCAGCAACAGTGAACTCCCCCCGATTCCCGGGAAGCGATATTTTACGATCGGTGAAGTTAGTGAACTGTGTGGCGTAAAACCGCATGTACTTCGCTACTGGGAGCAGGAGTTTCCACACCTTAACCCGGTGAAGCGGCGTGGTAACCGCCGCTATTATCAGCGCCAGGATGTGATGTTAGTGCGCCAGATTCGTGGTCTGCTCTATGATGACGGCTTCACCATCGGTGGGGCGCGTCAGAAGCTTTCGGGAACTGAGATGAAGAGTGACAATAGCCGTAGCCGCCAGCTGGTTCGTGAAGTACGCAAAGAGCTTGAAGAAGTTTTAACGCTCATCAAATAAAGATCTAAATAGTCAGTCCGTAATACCTGTCTGTCGCTTTCAGTGAGCTGAAAGGCAGTCAACTAGTAGTACACTCGGGGCGTAGCGCAGCCTGGTAGCGCACCGGCATGGGGTGCCGGTGGTCGGAGGTTCGAATCCTCTCGCCCCGACCATTTTTCCAGATGATGATCCGCTGCACGATTCATTTTTATCTTGCTGGAACGGGGAAATATGAATCATGCAGAGGCCTCAGAATAATTTACTTATTTTAACGGCCAGTTATGCTTTAATGCCGCAATGTTTAGACCGTTAGAAATCTTTATAGGCCTGCGCTACACCCGCGCCAAGCGCCGAAATCACTTTATCTCTTTTATTTCGCTGATCTCAATGTTGGGGATCGCTCTCGGTGTAACGGTGTTGATTACGGTTATCTCAGTGATGAACGGTTTTGAAAAAGAGCTACGTGAACGCATCCTCGGGGTGGTTTCTCATGTCACCGTACAGGCGGTAGGTAAACCGCTACAGGCGTGGCAGCAGGTTGGAGAGATGCTGCGCCAGTATAACGGAGTTACTGGCGTCGCCCCCTATATTCAGGCTGAGGGGATGGTGAGTCAGGGGGCGATTGTGAGTGGCACGTTGATTCGTGGTGTGCTTCCCGCGCAGGAAGGTGAGGTCTCAAAGCTTGAGGAGAAGATGCTGGTCGGAAAGCTGGAAAACCTTCAGCCAGGTGAGTTCGGCATCATTCTTGGTAAAGATCTGGCGCTATCGATGCGTGCCGCGCCTGGTGACAAGGTTACCCTGATCACGCCACAGGCGAACATTACAGCTGTCGGAGTGCTGCCGCGGCTTAAGCGTTTCACCGTTGTCGGCATCTTTGAAATCGGGATGTATGAATATGACAGCGCGCTTGCGCTGATGCATATCGAGGATGCCTCACGTCTTTTCCGCCTCAATGGTGGGGTGACAGGTGTACGCGTTAAGCTGGATGATATGTTTGCCGCACCGAAACTAACGCGTGAGTTGCAGAATGAACTGCCACTGGGCTACCGTGCCAGTGACTGGACGCGCCAGCATGCCAATTTTTTTCGTGCCGTGCAGATGGAAAAAACCGTGATGTTTGTGATTCTGTTTCTTATCGTTGCGGTGGCTGCTTTTAATATCGTCTCCACCCTTGTGATGATGGTGACAGATAAAGAGAGCGACATTGCGATCCTGCGGACATTGGGTAGCAGCCCGGCATCGATCATGGGGATCTTTATTGTGCAGGGAACATTGATCGGTGTGATCGGAACGTTTCTGGGGACTGTCGGTGGCGTTGCGCTGGCGGTTAATGTGGAGACGCTGGTGCCAGCCATCGAACAACTTTTCAGCATTCAGTTTCTTGCGGCGGATGTTTATTACATCAGCGATCTCCCCTCTGATATGCGCGCCTCTGATGTTATCGCCATCAGTAGTGCTTCACTGGTAATCTCACTGGTTGCGACACTCTATCCTGCATGGCGTGCCTCTCGCACTCAACCAGCGGAGGCGCTACGTTATGAATGATTCAGTGAGCGCCGCACTCCCAGTACTGCAGTGCATCAATCTGAAAAAACGTTTTACCGATGGCGGGATGAATGTCGAGGTGCTGCGTGCTATTAATTTTGAGGTAGCGGTAGGGGAGCGCATTGCGATCGTCGGTAGCTCCGGAGAGGGCAAAAGTACGCTACTACACCTTCTGGGAGGGCTTGATAGCGCCTCGGGTGGAGAGGTCTATGTGCATGGGCAGGAGGTGACGAAATTAAGTGAGCGGCAGCGTAGTAAGCTACGCAATTCGACACTCGGTTTTGTCTATCAGTTTCACCATCTGCTCGCGGAGTTCTCAGCGCTGGAAAATGTTGCGATCCCACTATTAATCCGCGGTGTTTCACCTGCGATAGCAACTCAGCGTGCGGTAATGTTGCTGGAAAAGGTGGGCCTTGGGCAGCGCGCTCACCATAAGCCTGGCGAGATGTCGGGTGGTGAACGGCAACGTGCCGCGGTGGCCCGAGCATTGGTGACAGAACCAAAGTGTGTGCTGGCAGATGAGCCGACGGGGAATCTGGATCGTAAAAATGCAGACCATATTTATGGCCTGATGCTGGAGCTGAACCAGGAACTCAATACCAGTTTTGTGGTGGTGACTCATGAGGCGGCACTGGCTCAGCGGATGGATCGCATTCTGCTGCTTGAAGACGGGGTGTTGAAGGTGCAGACGGCTTAATCAGCTCTGCTGGCGTCTCGCCCTGCGCCGTTTACGACGCTCTTTCCACCCTCTTAAGACATGAGAGCGCCAAAGCCAGCGAATCACGATATTACTGATGGTCGCCAGTAGCAGGCCAATCAAGAAGCAGCCCAGCAGAAAGGGTGCCCAGATGTCACCCAGTTGCGTCATTAGCCATTCGGTTGAGAGTTCAAATGCGATCTCTCGAACCGGGGTGTCGAGCACCCACGCGCCAAATTTGTATGCACAGTAGAAGATCGCCGGCATGGTCAGTGGGTTAGTTATCCAGACCAGCGCGACAGAGATTGGCAGATTAACACGCAGCAGGATCGCAGCGGCGGCTGCCAGAATCATCTGAAAGGGAACCGGAACAAGCGCCATAAACAGGCCAACCGAGAACGCACCTGAAACGGAGCGGCGGTTAAGGTGCCACAGGTTGGGTTCGTGAATCAGCTTGCCAAAAATTTGCAGGTGTTTATGATCGCGGATCTTTTTTGGATCGGGCAGGAACCTTTTTATTATTTTTTTGGGCATCCGATTACAATAGCTTAAGCTTGCGGTAGCTGTCTATATTTGGCCACCGTATCTACCGTACGGCGGCGTGCATAATCAGGGAAGAATATGCGTCTTGGAGCCATCGCATTTTTATGTGGGATTTTGCTGTTTCAGCAGCTTGCTGAACTGCCTCAGGTCTCATCTACTCGGCTGGCACTTTGGGTTGTACTGTTACTGCTTGCCATCGTATGTGCATATTTTGTCGCGCCGCTGCGTCCGCTGCTATTTGCAGTCGCTGGCTTCCACTGGGCACTGCTACAGGCAAGCCTGCTGCTGGCAGGCGGCCTGCCTGCCGACCTTGAAAGGGAAGATCTTTTAATACAGGGAGCGATTGCATCTATCCCACAGCAGCAGGGGCGACGGTGGCGTTTTCTATTTGATGTTGAGAGGATGCAGCACAATGGTCAGCCCCTTGATGAGTCACCACAGCGTGTCAGAATAAACTGGTACGGTAGTGCGCCTCTACTCAATGTTGGTGACCGATGGCAGTTAACTGTGAGACTCAAAAGGCCTCACGGTTTTATGAACCCTGGTGGTTTTGACTACGAAGGGTGGCTCTTCCAGCAGCGAATAGGGGCGACAGGTTATGTGCGCACCTCAGCAGATAACCGCTTGCTATCAAGTGATCGCCTCTCTTATCCCGTGCAGCGCATGCGTCAATCGCTGGCGGATGCGATCACTGACCAGCTTGAACAGCCAGACTTCAAGGGTATCGTGATGGCGCTGGCGATCGGTGAACGGCAGGCGATCACGCAGCCGCAGTGGGAGGTGTTGCGCAAGAGCGGCACCATTCATCTGGTTGCCATCTCCGGGCTACATATCGGGCTGGTTGCAGGCATGGTCTTTTTCCTGACGCAGTGGCTGTGGCCTCGCATCGCCAGTGCGACGCTACACTGGCCAGCACCGCGGGTCGCTGCGGTGGCGGGGTTACTGGCAGCGACATTTTATGCCACGCTAGCGGGTTTTACGATACCGACACAGCGTGCGCTGGTGATGGTGGCTATCGTGATGTTGATGCTACTGCTTCAACGCCAACGGCGTTTTAGCGATACAATCGCGCTGGCGCTGATGATCGTTCTGGTGATCGATCCATTTGTCGTGATGTCCACCGGTTTCTGGCTCTCATTCGCAGCGGTGGCGGCGATCATCTTTGCGATGAGTGGGCGGATGAACCGGCGAGCAGCTACAAACAGGGCACATGAGCTCTGGTGGCGCTGGGGCAGAGTGCATCTGATTGTGGCCGTGGCGCTACTGCCGCTGCTGTTAATGACCTTTCAGCAATTTCCACTGCTGTCGCCAGTAGCTAACTTCATTGCAGTGCCGTGGGTCAGTTTTTGTGTAGTGCCACTGGTACTACTCGGTACTGCGATGACGCTGCTCTTGCCGGATGTCGGTGCGATGCTGCTTAATGCCGCATCGAGCGCACTAGGCTGGATGTGGCCACTGCTCGAATCACTTGCAGCACAGCCGCAAGGGTTGTGGCAGCAGCATCCGCCAGCCAGCTGGACACTGTTACCCGCATTGATTGGTGTCCTGTTGCTGTTATCCCCGCGTGGGATTCCGGGGCGCTGGCTCGGCACCCTCTGGCTGCTGCCGCTGTTTCTTATCACACCACAGCGCCCAGCTGATGGAGAGTGGTGGTTTACATTGCTGGATGTCGGCCAAGGGCTGGCAGCGGTGGTGCAGACGCAGAAATATACGCTGATCTATGATACCGGGCCGCGATACAGCAGCAGTTTTGATACCGGCAGCGCAGTGGTGGTTCCTTTTTTAAATAGCGTCGGTATCGATAAGGTGGAGACGTTGATCATCGGCCACGGCGATAATGATCACATGGGGGGCGCACGCTCAGTGATTGAACAGATCGAAGTGAAACAGATCATCACCAGCGTACCGCAAAAAGTAAGCTGGCAACATGGCGCACAGCGCTGTGTAAAGGGGCAGCAGTGGCAACGGGATGGAGTGCTGTTTGAAATAGTGCACCCATCTTCGGATCGCTTTGAGGGAAATGATGGCTCCTGTGTGCTCAGGGTCAGCAGCCTTAACGGGGCGGATAAAATGAGAGCGTCGCTTTTATTAAGTGGAGATATTGAGGCGGCTGCCGAACGCGCGCTGCTAAGCGAGCGCCAGGATAAGTTGCCTGCACGTGTCCTGGTGGTGCCGCATCACGGCAGTAAAAGCTCATCCAGCGCGGCCTTTGTTGCGGTTGTATCACCACAGTATGCGCTGTTTCCAGTCGGGCACTTAAACCGTTATGGATTTCCGCACACGACCGTGACAGAGCGCTACCAGCAGCAGGGCGCTGAAATGTTGCAAACGGCCACCGCGGGTGCCATCACAGTTCATTTCGATGGCGATGGTGAAATCACTCGCGTGCAGCGCTTTCGCGATCTAAATCGCCGTTACTGGCACGCCAAATAAGTGCATTCAATTGGTATGGAGCAGGGGATCCGATTCCAATCAGGTGTATGAAAAGCACCCGTTAATCCGGTATGATGTCCGCTGATATTTTCAATTAAACAAGGGATTAAACAGGCGTGTTTGAACTTGTACAATCTGGCGGTTGGTTAATGATACCGATCCTGCTCTGTTCTATGATCGCTCTGGCGATAATTGTTGAACGCTCATGGTCGCTGCAAAAAAGAAAGATCTGTCCAGATGATCTGGTGGCGACCATCTGGAAGCTGGAAAAGCAGAACAAACTAAATGCCGGTGAGATTGCACGCCTTCGTGAGGCGTCGCCACTGGGTAAGGTCCTTGCAGCCGGGCTGGTGAATCTGCGTCACGATCGTGAGGTAATGAAAGAGAGCATCGAAGAGACTGGCCGCCAGGTGGTGAACGAGCTCGAGCGCTATCTAAATACACTGGGTACCATCGCCTCGATTACGCCACTGCTGGGGCTGCTCGGTACAGTTATCGGAATGATTAAGGTTTTTGCTGCGATCACCACGGCAGGGGTCGGTGATCCTGCGGTGCTGGCCGGTGGTATCTCTGAGGCGTTGATCACCACCGCCACCGGGCTATCGATCGCTATTCCGAGTCTGATCTTTTATCGCCATTTCCGCGGCAAGGTTGAAGGCCTTGTCTGCATCATGGAAGCCGAATCGATCAAGATGGTCGAGGTGCTCCATGGCGCCCGTGAAAACGATAGTCGAATTTAAAGCCAGACATAAATAGACGAGTCGAAACAGTGAACCTGCGTCAATTCACCAAGCAAGACCCTGAAGTCAATCTGACACCATTGATCGATGTCGTTTTTCTGCTGCTGATCTTTTTTATGGTCTCCACCACCTTCACTAAAGAGGCCGAGATTACAGTTGATCTACCTGAGGCCAATGCGGAGCCAGTAGAGGCGGCGCTTGCCCCCATCGACTTAACAATCGATGTGAAAGGGCGATTTTATATCAACCAGCAAAAGGTCGTGAATCGCCAGATCGGCACATTAAAAAAGGCGATTCAACTGGCAATGGCTGGCCGCAAAGCGGTGCCGCTGGTGATCAGCGCCGATGCAAACACGCCCCACCAGGCGGTGATTACTGCGATGGATGCGGCAAGACAGCTCGGCATTGTTAAACTCTCAATCGCTACAAAACGACCTAAAGAGTAACCTTGAGCCGCATTAAAAACGAAACCCCTGAAGAGATTACCGATGGCACGGAGATCTATCGCCGCCTGCTAAAATATGTTGCGCCTTATAAGCTCGCTTTTTTTCTGGCAGTGCTTGGGATGGCCTGCGCGGCGGCAACCGATGCTGGTCTGGCTGCAATGTTAAAGCCGATACTGGATGGCGGGTTTGTTGAGAAAGATCCCGAATGGATCCAGATACTGCCTATTTTATTTATCGGTATTGCGCTGCTGCGTGGTATCGGGACTTTTACCGCGACTTTTTTAATGGCGTGGATCGGTCGGCATATCATCAAGACGCTACGGCGAGAGATGTTTGTCCACATGCTCTCATTACCGACCAGTTTTTACGATGCGAGTTCATCTGGAAAGCTGATCTCGAAATTTACCTTTGATGTTGAACAGGTTGCTGAAGCGGCAACGGATGCTATAACGATTGTTGTTAGAGATGTTCTGACAATCATCTTTCTGTTGTCCCTGATGTTTTATACCAGCTGGCAGCTCTCGCTTGTTATTTTGCTGCTGGCGCCGGTGATTGTTGTGTTAGTTAAATTTGTGAATAAACGTTTTCGTCGTATCAGCACACGTATTCAGGCATCGATGGGTGATGTCACACAGGTTTCAGAAGAGGCGATCGAAGGGCACCGGGTGATCAAGACCTTTGGTGGGCAGGAGTATGAAGCGGCTCACTTTGAAACGATAAATGAGGGCAATCGTCGGCAATTTATGAAACTGATTGCGACAAGCGCCACCAGCGTACAGGTGATTCAGTTTATTTCAGCATGTGCGTTAGCCGGTATCATCTATCTGGCGACGCTGGGGCCTATGCTGGAATCGATCACCCCGGGGACATTTATGTCATTTCTCGCCGCGATGATGATGATGCTAACCCCCGTTAAGCGGCTGACTACTGTTAATGTCATCATCCAGCGCGGTATTGCGGCTGCTCACAGCCTCTTTGGTCTGCTTGATGCTAAAGCCGAAGTGGATAACGGCACCATTCAGGTTGAGCGCGTAGAGGGGGCCATCGAATTTAAAGATCTCTGTTTTGGTTATGAGCAGAGTAAAGGGGCTGTGCTTAGCGATGTCTCCTTTCGCGCGGAAGCGGGGGAGACGATCGCCTTCGTTGGTAAGTCAGGGAGTGGGAAAACGACCCTTGCGAGCCTCTTGCCGCGCTTCTATGACTACACATCTGGCCAGATCACCATCGATGGGCACGATATCTACGATTTTACACTTGAAAGTCTACGTCAGCAGATAGCACTTGTTGGCCAGGATGTGACGCTATTCAATGACACCATAGGGCGGAATATCGCATACGGTAGCCTGAAAAACTGTTCTGAAGCGGAGATTATTCAAGCCGCGAAAGCGGCTCATGCGATGGAGTTTATTGAGACCTTGCCAGAGGGGCTCGACACCATGGTGGGTGATAACGGGGTCTTGCTATCGGGTGGTCAGCGTCAGCGCCTGGCGATTGCCCGAGCGTTACTGAAGGATGCGCCGATCCTGATTCTTGATGAGGCAACCTCTGCGCTTGATAGTGAATCTGAGGGCTACATTCAGGCTGCCCTTGATGTACTAATGAAACACAGAACAACCTTTGTTATCGCCCACCGCCTTTCTACGATTGAAAAGGCTGATACCATTATTGTGATGCATGAGGGGAGAATAGTTGAGCAAGGTAAACATAAGCAACTACTTGCGATGGGAGGTTACTACGCCAATCTCTATCACCTTCAATACGAACCTGCGGCCGCTGGTGAGCAGGATGAAACGAAGCAGTAGTACTAATTAATCACTATTACTGATGAGCAGACTTGAGCGTATCTGGTATCGAGGTGGTGTTGGCGCTATTCCGTTGCTACCCATCTCCTGGCTGTTTCGTTTAGTCGTCACGACTCGACGCTGGCTATACAGACACGGCTGGTTAACAGTACACCGTTTTGCTGCCCCTCTGATTGTTGTCGGTAATATCACAGTTGGTGGAACCGGTAAGACCCCCTTTGTTATCTGGCTGGTCAATTTCCTGTGTCAAAATGGCTATAAACCGGGTGTTGTCTCTCGCGGTTATGGCGGGAGTGCGACTGTGTGGCCGCAGCAGGTCTCGCCAGAGAGTGATCCTGCATTAGTTGGCGACGAGGCGGTGTTGCTCGCCAGCCGCTGCCTCTGCCCGATGGTGGTAGCGCCTGACCGCTGTAGTGCGGTTACGGCACTTTTGGATAGTGGTGGTTGTGATATCGTTGTTGCTGACGATGGTTTGCAGCACTATGCCATGGGGCGAGATATCGAGGTGGTGATCATCGACGGTGAACGACGATTTGGCAATGAGCAGCTACTGCCGGCCGGCCCGTTACGTGAGCCTGTGGCTCGCTTAAATGGTGTTGATCTCTGTATCGTTAATGGTGAGGCTGCTACTGCTGGTGAATACAGCATGAGAGTCACGCAATCTTCTCTTTATAATTTACATAGACCACTTGAGCGCCAGGCGGTATCGCATTTCAGCGGGCAGACGGTTCATGCAATTGCTGGCATTGGAAACCCAGAAAAGTTTTTTGATCTGCTCAGAAATGCAGGTGTCGAGGTGATAGCGCACCCTTTTGCCGATCACCACATCTATTGTGCTGAAGAGCTTCTGTTTAATGATGATTTACCCGTTGTCATGACTGAAAAAGATGCAGTAAAGTGTTCACAGTTTGAAGGGGCGAATCTCTGGGTTGTGGCGATTGAGATGTCGCCAGAACCGCGGCTAGAAGCGCAGCTACTGCGTTTGTTACACAATGTGACAGCAAACAATTGAGAGGATGGATCAGAGGTAATGGACAAAAAACTACTTGATATTCTGGCGTGCCCTTTATGCAAAGGGCCACTATTTTATAGCAGTGAGCAACATGAACTGATCTGTAAAGTCGACCGGCTTGCCTATCCGATTCGTGACGACATACCCGTAATGCTGGTCGATGAGGCAAGAGAGCTGCCAGCTGATGAAGAGGTCTCCTAGGGAGCGTTCTCAATCACCCTCACTCAGGGATCGCTAGCAGACCAATCCTTCGGGCGCTCCTGTGGTGTCCCGCTGCGGTGTTGCAGTGCTTGACAAGGGAGCAACCATTGCCTGTGCGCTGCGCCTTGCCGCGAAACACCACAGGAACGCTGAATCCCAATTGATTACCTTGAAAGAGTACTAGGTTAAGGGTTCAAAACCCATCGCCGTATAATCGATGATGCCATCTTCTGTCGTTAACACTGGCAGCGTCAGTGTTTGCGGAACGCGCCGGTGCGCTTCGCCATGCTGGTCCGGTTGGATCGATGTGTGCTGCTCGCAGTCCTGCAAAACCAGCGCGGGTCCGTCTTCAAGTATTTCGATGATCTCATAAACGACATTATGAAAACGGACACGCTGACCAATTGCATCGCGCAAGATTTCTATATCGGATGTCAGTTGCGTCATGCTCAAAACCTCTTGAAAATACCCGACCAGGAATCACACTGATCGATAATATGTTTTGATTCTATAGTGTAATATTATAAAACTCCATAAGTAATCATGGTGTTATGGTTTAGTTTATTACGATCTGAATGAGGTGAATAAATGGTAAAAGTGCTCTTTGTCTGCATGGGAAACATCTGCCGTTCACCGACGGCCCAGGGTGTGTTTGAGCGCCTGGTGGAGCAACATGCGTTGAGTGATGTGATTGAAATCGACTCGGCCGGCACCCACGCCTATCACGTTGGCGAGCCCCCTGATTCACGGGCGCAGGCAACGGCGTTAAACCGAGGGGTTGATTTAAGCCCGCAACGAGCACGGCGCGTACAGGCCGGGGATTTTGAATACTACGATTACGTTATCGCAATGGATAGCGATAACCTCAAAAACCTACTAGCGATCTGTCCGAGGGGTATGAGGAAGAAAGTGTCGCTTTTTCTGAGTCATCAGTCGCAGTTCGACGCACAGGATGTGCCTGATCCATATTATGGCGGGTCGAGCGGTTTTGAACAGGTGCTCGATATGGTGGAGGCTGCGTCTGACGGGTTATTAACGGTGATTAAGCAGCACCATTTTAAATAAAAAACGCAACTACCCAGTTTTGGTAGCTGCGTTGAGTTTCTCTATTTTGCCTCGTCGTTAGACTTTTCCACCAAAGGTGTTGCTGGTTTCACGGCTGCCTGCGGCGCAGCTCTTTTTGTCTCTATCTGTACCAGGGCCGGTTTTGGAGCGGCAGGTGCGCTACTGCTGGCGACCTTGCCAGGGGGTGAAGTATCAGACTGGCGCTTAACGGTCTCAGTTGCAGGGCCGCTGCTACTCTTCTTTTCTTCTGCTTTCTGTTGTGGGGCTGAAGAAGCCGCATTTTCTGGCCGTTTATCAGCCCATCGCTCTGTGGGTGCCTTTGGCTTTGGAGCCGCCGCAGGTTTTTTCACTGCGCCATCAGTTTTGTTTTCGACATCAGAAGGCACTGACTTAGCGCTCTGTGCAGTTTGGCTCCTGGGAGCGGGTTTTTCCTGCGCTGCCTCTGGTGGCTTTTCGGTTGGCTTTGATACGGTAGCGGGCGTTTTTTCAATGGGATTTCCTGCTGCGCTATCCGCTGGAGATTGGGGTGGTTTGGATGCCGGTGTAGCCATTTCTGCTACCGCGCTATCGGTTGAGGCGGTGTTATCAGTGCGCTGCCTGTTGCTGTCACGGTTACGATTTCGGCGCCCACCACGGCGTCTACGTGGGCGGCTACTCCTTGTTTCCGCTCCCGCCTCATTCTCTGCTGGTTTGACAGCGGGGGGCGTTTCAGCAGCTGCTGTTGCCACCGTGCTGCTGTTCTGCTCAGCTGCTTTCGCTTCTGCATTTCCCTTGTTCTGATTATTATTGCGACGCCTTCCACCACGTCTCGAACTATTTTCACGACCGCTACGAGATGATGACTTCTCTCCTCGCTGGCCGCGGCTACGGCCACCACCGCTGGCGCGGGCAGGGCGTGTTTTGGGCGGTGTGGTGGTGATCTTAACTTCAGTGGTTGTCTCTTCCTTGTTACCGGCGCTAAAGAGAGTACTCCAGAGGCGTTTAATAAAGCCGTTCTCACTATTTCCATCGCTCGTGCTGGCGGCTCGGTTGGTGGGCGCCGGCGTGCTGGGCACAACACCTTTTACAGCGGGCTGTTCCGCGGCAGCCTGTGGCGCGGCTGACATCATCGCCTCTTTTTTCTCTTCCACTTCTGTCGCTAACTCGTAACTGATCTGCGCGTTATCAGGCAGTTCATCTTCACGTTGACGCTGTACTGAGTAGTTGGGTATCTCCAGTGATGAGTTCGCAATCAAAAGAATGCGAACACCTTGTCGCCTTTCGATTGCAGAGACAATCTCACGTTTTTCATTGAGCAGGTAAGTGGCGACATCGACCGGCAGCTGGGCGATGATCTGCGCAGTCTGCTCTTTCATCGCATCCTCTTCCAGAATACGTAGTATCGACAGTGAAAGAGACTCAACGCTACGAATGGAGCCCAGTCCATTGCACCGAGGGCAGGTGTGCTGGCTCGATTCACCCAGTGATGGCCTCAGGCGTTGACGTGACATCTCCAGCAGGCCAAAGCGAGAAATGCGACCTACCTGGATGCGCGCCCGGTCTTTTTTCAGCGCTTCCCGAATGCGGTTTTCAACTTCGCGCTGATTTCTGCTTGGGGTCATATCGATGAAGTCGATCACTACCAGGCCACCCATATCACGCAGGCGTAGCTGGCGAGCAATCTCGTCTGCCGCCTCAAGGTTGGTTGAGAGCGCAGTATCTTCAATATCGCTCCCTTTTGTTGCACGGCTCGAGTTGATGTCGATAGAGACCAGTGCCTCTGTTGGGTCGATCACAATCGAACCACCTGATGGCAGACGCAGCTCATGCTGGAATGCCGCTTCGATCTGGCTTTCAATCTGATAGCGGGTAAAGAGCGGTACCGCATCTTCATAGCGCTTGATCTTGTTGAGATTATGCGGCATCACCTGCTGCATAAATTCACGTGCATTGTTATAGATATCTTCATCATCGATTAAAATTTCGCCAATATCCGGGCGCAGGTAGTCGCGGATAGCGCGAATGATGATGTTGCTCTCTTGATAGATCAGAAAGGGGGCCGGTTTTTCTGGAACCGCGGCTTCAATTGCCTCCCACACGCGGGCGAGGTAATCCATATCCCACTGTAGCTCTTCATCGCTTTTGCCAACACCTGCGGTTCGAACAATCATCCCCATCCCCTCCGGAATGGTGAGTGAATCGAGTACTTCGCGCAGCTCGGAGCGGTCGTCGCCTTCAATGCGGCGTGAGATGCCGCCAGCGCGAGGGTTGTTTGGCATCAGTACCAGGTAGCGGCCTGCCAGACTGATAAAGGTGGTGAGCGCCGCACCTTTGGTGCCGCGCTCTTCTTTCGCGACCTGAATCAGGATTTCCTGCCCCTCTTTCAGGACATCTTTGATTTCGAGGCGCCTGCCTTCCGGCGGTTGTTTACAAAAGACCGACGGGGCAACCTCTTTGAGTGGCAGAAAGCCGTGTCGATCTGCACCATAATCGACAAATGCCGCCTCCAGGCTGGGTTCGACGCGGGTGATTTTCCCTTTATAAATATTGGACTTTTTCTGTTCTCTTGATGGTGTTTCGATATCAAGATCGTATAGACGCTGACCGTCTACAAGGGCGACACGCAACTCTTCAGGCTGAGTTGCGTTAATCAACATTCTTTTCATTTAATAACAATCCCTATGGCGCCCATGCGTTGCCATCTATCCGGAGATTGCCGAACTATGATTTTCATTTTGATTGAACGGCGATTTCTCGCCGCCGTTCAATGTTGCCTGAGCACCCTTACATGCTTCTCGGCGGTATTTCGGTTCGGCTCTCACCATGCAAAAAAAGCATGGGGGCGTATCTTAAAACAGCGCTCGTAAATAGGGTCGAGCGGCTAGTTACCCTTGCCCTCTACTGTTGAGGGCTCAATATTGCGTTTCGTTATCGTCTGACTTTTTTGTCTGACTCGACTCCGCTATCTTCCCGTTTGTCTGGGAGGGGGTCGAGCAGCGCTACTTCGTATTGAGCAACGCAGTCAGCCTCTCTTGCGCCATATTGTGTAAAAAATATTTGTTATCTATCCATTAAATTTGGACAATCTGGGTATCTCACGCCTCAAGGCCGGACACCACGGAACTCAATATATCAAGTTATCCGGGTAGTATCAAACCTATAAGATGAGTTATTTTATTGATATTACTGGAGAATGATTGAATTGAGCGATAATACGACACGCCATCCTGTACGGCTGCTGACAATTGATAGCGGGAATGCCGGGCAGCGGATTGATAATTTCCTGATTACGGCCCTGAAAGGGGTTCCCAGGAGTCTCGTCTATCGTCTGCTGCGCACTGGCCAGGTGCGTGTGAATAAAGGTAGAATCAAGCAGACATATCGACTGCAACTTGATGACATTGTAAGGATTCCACCTGTTACTGTCCCTGTAGAGGGAGAGCAGCAGCCCCTTTCAAAAGGGCTCTGCGATGCCATTTCTCAGTCGATTCTCTATGAAGATGACGATCTGATGGTGGTTAACAAACCTGCAGGGATTGCAGTTCATGGGGGGAGTGGTATTGCGAACGGAGTGATTGAGATTATGCGCGCCATCCGCCCGCAGGAGAGGGAGATAGAGCTGGTTCACCGTCTCGATCGCCAGACCTCAGGCTGTCTGCTGCTGGCGAAAAACCGGCCAGTGCTGCTGGCGCTACATGAACTGTTGCGCGAGAATCTGATCGATAAGCGCTATTACGCCCTTGTTCAGGGCTATTGGAAGGAGGATCAACGCACCATCGATTTTCCACTGCTTAAGGGTCGAGCTGAATCTGGCTCTCGTACTGTACGCGTCAGCAGAGATGGCCAGGCCTCCACCACGCTGTTTAGCGTTGAGCGCCACTTTGCTCACAAAATGACGCTGGTTGAGGCGAAGCCGCTGACGGGGCGGATGCACCAGATCCGCGTTCATGCCGCCCATGCGGGTCACCCTATTCTGGGTGATGAGCGCTATGGCCAGCGCCGCTTAAATCGAGAACTCAAAAAACAGGGGCTGAAACGGCAATTTTTACACGCCCACAGACTCACCTTTATGTTGCCGGCCACGAAGAAAAAGATTTCCGTATCGGCACCGCTCAGCCCGGATCTAGTGAGATTTTTAGCGTCACTAGAAGTCTGAACCCTTCAGGGCGGCAATCTCGATGCGAGATGAACCGTTGATTAAGCGATGATTTTGTCGCGCCACATCTCGTCATGACAATTAATTTGAGGTTCTTTAAATGATAAACAGAGCATTTAAACTGGTGGTGTTCGACTGGGACGGCACGTTGATGGACTCCGAGGCGCAGATTACCCACTCACTTGCCAACGTTATTTCGGAGCTGGCGCTGGCGGAGCGCAGTCACCACGAGCTTCGCAACGTCATTGGACTCGGTCTACCCGAGGCGGTACGCCAGCTCTATCCTGATGAAGGGGGCGATCTCATCGACACCTTTGTTGAGCGTTACCGCCATCACTTTTTAGCGGGCAAGCACGGGGCATCGCTATTTTTTAAGGGGGCGTTGGCGGTGATTCAACGCCTTCATCGCGATGACTATCTGCTTGCGGTAGCCACAGGTAAAAGCAGAAGGGGGTTGAACCGTGTATTGGAGGAGAGCGGCACTGGCAACTATTTCCACATCACTCGCTGTGCTGATGAGACTTTTTCTAAACCACATCCTCAGATGTTACTGGAGATCATGGCTGTTCTTGATGTCGCACCAGAGGAGACGCTAATGATTGGTGATACTGAATACGATCTACAGATGGCTGCGGAGGCGGGCACTGCATCGCTGGCTGTCACCTATGGTGTGCATTCGCGGGAGCGTTTACTGCGCCATCAGCCGCTGGCGTGTCTCAATGATATTTCAGAAGTGGGTGAACTACTGTATAAAGAGTGAATTAATGTGAGCAGGGCGGTCGCCGATAAGTAAGTCAGCGCGTAGAGGCTCCCGTCGCGGACGCTGCATCACTATTTTAAAGTTACGTAACAGATCATTCAATCAGGATAGTACGGATACCATAATGTCAGACGAGATGAAAAACGACGCCACTTCACCCGCGCCAAAAGAGCATGACCCCTGGATGGGTGAAAGGAAAAACCCTGTTGATAATGGTGATTCAAAGGAGAAGTGGCAACGCGGCGTGATGGAGGAGCTGCTTTTCAGTGCCCACAAAGAGCAACGTCGCACTCGTCGTTGGGGGATCTTTTTTAAATCGCTGATGTTTGCCTATATCGCCATACTCATTTTTATGGCCTATGTGCCAAACGAACTCAGTGACACGGCAAATAAAAGCCATAAACATACCGCGCTGATTGAAATTCGCGGCACAATCGCCGCCGATACCGAGGCCAATGCCGACAGCATCATTACGGCACTACGTGACGCCTTTAAAAACAAAAACTCCGCCGCCATTATTCTGCGCATCAACAGCCCGGGCGGCAGCCCAGTGCAGGCAGGTTATGTTAACGATGAGATTAAACGCCTGCGCGGCCAATACCCCAATAAGCCTGTTTATGCGGTTGTGACCGACATGTGCGCCTCTGGCGGATATTACATCGCCGCTGCTGCTGATGAAATCTATGCTGATAAGGCGAGTATCGTCGGCTCAATTGGCGTGGTTATGAACGGCTTTGGCTTTGTTGATGCGATGGATAAGCTGGGTATCGAACGCCGAATGATGACAGCAGGCGAAAACAAGGGGTTTATGGATCCGTTCTCACCGCTAAAGGAAGAAGACGCACAGCACATCAAGTCACTGCTTGGTTCGATCCATCAGCAGTTTATTGATGTGGTGAAAGAGGGGCGTGGTGACCGCCTCAAAGATGATTCGGCTATCTTTAGCGGTCTTGTCTGGACCGGTGAGCAGGCCATTGATGTTGGTCTGGTCGACGCCCTAGGCAGCAGTAGTTATGTCGCACGTGAGATTGTCGGAGTCGACAAAATTGTTGATTACACCTACGACCAGCCGGTTCTGGAGCGTTTTGTCGAACGCTTCGGTGCCTCAATGGCAAGTGGATTATCATCAACCATGAATGATATCTGGCGTTAATGGGTTAAAGGCGTACAGACTACAGCTTATTTGCTTTACATCCCCTCTTCCTGGAGGGTTATCCGTAATAGGCCAGGGATCGCTTGTTGATTTGCGATCATAGTCTATTGATAGGGGGAGCAAGGAGGGCGGGTGCGCCCAGCGCTTCGATTTCCGTTTTGGCCCTCCTTGTCCGCTCTTTGTCGCTTCACTTCTCGGAATGACAATTAATTCAGAAGTTCCTTGATAGCACCTCCTCCAGCTCTCGTCGGTAGAAGAGGTTCCAGGTTATTTGATTTTTTAATGTACTAATGTTGATGCGCCTGAGAAATCGATTTATTCGATTTAAGGTGAAGGGTTTATTAATTGGATTGATTTCAGTTTTGACCGATAGCTTATTCGACATTAATTTTCGCTAAACAGACAGGAGTGATGACATGGAGAAGACATCTAAATGCCCGCTAACAACGACCAACGGGGCCCCCATTGCCAATGATCAGGCGAGTATCAGCGCTGGAGCGCGTGGTTCTCTTACATTTGATAACTGGCGTATGTTTGAAAAACTGGCCCATTTTAATCGTGAGCGCCTCCCTGAACGTGTTGTCCATGCGCGCGGTAGCGGTGCCTATGGCACGTTTACCTTAACTAAAGAGATGTCTTCACATACGATTGCAAAGTTTCTTCAGTGTGAAGGGAGCAAAACGGATGTTTTTGTGCGTTTTTCCACTGTCGGAGGCGGGCAGGACTCAAGTGACTATGCCCGAGATCCTCGTGGTTTTGCCGTAAAATTTTATACGGAAGAAGGGAACTGGGATATGGTGGGGAATAATACACCTGTCTTTTTTTTAAGGGACCCGATTAAATTTCCCGATTTTGTCCATTCGCAAAAGAAAAACCCAGCTACCAATACGCCAGATCCTGCAGCAATGTTCGAGTTCTGGGCAAATAACCCTCAATCACTACACCAGATGACAATTCTGATGTCAGATCGGGGAATCCCTTTCTCTTACCGCCATATGCATGGGTTTAGTTCACACACCCTGAGTTTCTGGAATCATAAAGGGGAACGTACATGGGTGAAGTGGCATTTCAAAACAAATCAGGGAATTAAGAATCTGACGAATGCAGAGGCTGCCATGCTGCCACCTTTTGGTGCACAGCAGGACCTGGTTGATGCTATTAATAATGGTGATTTCCCTGGTTGGTCTGTCAAGGTACAGTTGATGACAGAGGCCGAGGCGCGTCAGTACAATATCAACCCTTTTGATCTCACAAAAGTATGGCCACACGCCGATTTTGAATTAATTGAAATTGGTCAGCTAGAGTTAAATCGTAATGTTGATAACTATTTTGCTGAAACAGAGCAGGCCGCCTTTAGCCCTGGCAATCTGGTGCCAGGGATTGGCGCATCGCCTGATAAAATGTTGCAGGCGCGCTTGATGGCCTATCCAGATGCGCATCGCTATCGTGTCGGGGCAAATGTTAATCAGTTACCAGTCAATTCACCACGCTGCCCGGTACACCACTATCAACGGGATGGCGCAATGGCAGGTATGCCACCAGCCTTTGGTACTGATAACAACCAGGGAGGAGGGGTTAACTTCTACCCGAATGATCGCATCAATGATGGGGCACCAGCTCCGCGGCCAGAAGTAGCAGAACCTGCAATGCCAGTTGAGGAGGATGCGTGGATCAAGCCTTATGAGACGATGGACGAGGATAATTTCACGCAAGCTGGAGCGCTCTATCGCCTGATGAGTGATGAGCAGAAAAACCTGTTGGCAGGCAATATTGCAGAGGCGCTTGCCCATGCTACCAGAGATGTGCAGGAGCGGATGCTTGCGCAGTTTGCAGCAGCCGATGCAGATTACAGCCTCCGTGTGAGCAAAGCGATGGCCGCATCAGGGTGACTATGATAACGATAATCCTTAAATAATAGAGTGAGGAAGCCAGCCCTGCTTTGAGACATCATTGCAGGGCTATATTTTTGTCTGCTGAGGTGAAAGTCAGGGGGGTAAATGGCACCACAAGAGCCATTCTGATTAGTGTAGAATGCCGTTCTGACTTTATGGGTGACACCAACAGATGACCGCTGCAATCTCAATCAGAAATGTAAAAAAATCCTATGGTTCGCTTGAGGTATTGAAAGGGGTTGACCTGACGATTCACCGAGGTGAATTTTTTGGTTTGCTGGGGCCAAATGGTGCTGGAAAATCGACCTTGATCAATATTATTGCGGGGCTGGCGCATGCGGATTCAGGTGATGTTTCAGTCCTTGGGCATCATGTGGTTGATGACTATCGACAGGCCCGGCGTGCGCTCGGCGTGGTCCCGCAGGAGCTGGTGTTTGATGCCTTCTTTTCGGTGCGAGAGGTGCTGCAGATTCAGTCTGGCTACTTTGGGCTGGGCAAAGAGAACAGCGAATGGATCGATGAGCTGTTAGATGCGCTGGCACTCACCGAAAAGGCGAACACTAATATGCGCGCACTCTCGGGTGGGATGAAGCGCCGTGTGTTGATTGCCCAGGCATTGGTCCATAAACCGGAAGTGGTGATCCTGGATGAGCCGACTGCCGGGGTCGATGTTGAGCTGCGTAAGCTGCTGTGGAACTTTGTTGTGCAGCTAAACCAGGAAGGACATACCATCGTATTAACGACTCACTATCTTGAAGAGGCGGAGAAACTGTGTGACCGGATCGCAATCCTCAACCATGGTGAAGTGGTGGCGCTCGATACCCGGGCGGCACTGTTGCAGAGTGAAATCTGTAACAAGATGCATCTGGTTATTAAAACTGCCGAAGAGGTCGTTACCCTGCCTCAACAGCTGGCACCCTCTGTCCGTAAAATGGTGAAGCAGATCGATGGCCGTACTATTCGGCTTGAACTGTATAAAGATAAAGACGCGATCGTTGATGTGCTCAACGCCATTGCAGCCGTTGATATCCAGGTGGTCGATCTGGAAACAGAGCGGGCCGACCTTGAAGATGTCTTTGTCGAGCTAACGCGTAAAAGGGCTTCTGAATGATCAATCGAGGGTTTTATACGCTTTTTTATAAAGAGACACTGCGTTTTTACAAGGTAGCATTTCAGACGATTCTTGCTCCGATCATCACGACATTGCTCTACTTTATGGTTTTTTCCCACGTCCTGGAAGGGCGAGTGATGGTGTTTGAAGAGATCAGTTACACCTCCTTTCTGATTCCTGGGCTGGTGATGATGACCATCATCCAGAACGCTTTCGCGAATAGCTCATCAAGCCTGATTCAATCTAAGGTAACAGGGAATATTGTGTTTGTACTGTTAACGCCGCTCTCATATGTGGAGTTCTATCTTGCCTTCATGCTGGCAGCTGTGGTCCGTGGGATCGTCGTAGGAGTGGGCGTGTTTCTCGTGGCGATCTGTTTTGTTTCGGTGCCCGTGCACAGTTTTCTTTTTCTGTTGCTTTTCGCAGTGCTGGGCAGTGCTATATTAGGAACATTAGGCATTATTGCGGGGATATGGGCAGAGAAATTCGACCAGCTGGCAGGCTTTCAGAATTTTGTGATCATGCCACTCTCATTCTTGAGTGGTGTCTTTTATTCGATCCACTCCTTGCCTCCATTCTGGCAATTCGTTTCACACCTAAACCCTTTCTTTTATATGATTGATGGTTTTCGCTACGGCTTTTTTGGCGTGTCAGACACCTCACCCTGGATAAGTCTGGCGATTATGGTGGTCGCCTTTTCAGGGCTCGCATCATTTGCGATTAAGCTACTCAAACAGGGGTACCGCCTGCGCCACTAGTGACTGGATGTTGTCAACGGGGATTGCGGCTGACTTTATCAATGGCTTTGCTCACCGCTTTATCGACATTATTATCGATCTGGGTGCGCTCATCATCTGGAATAAAGAAGATGGTATCAATACTATGGCGAACATAATTGGGGGGGGTAACTGGTTGAGTGCGAGACAGGCGATGTCCTGTTTGGCACCTGCATCCAGTTTAAGGTCACGCGCTTTACACTTCCTGTTTATATGATCAATCACCAAGCGTTCATAGAAATTAGAGATAGTGTCCGCAGCGTCAGTATGCTTGAGTTTAGCGCACTGTGCTACTGCTCCGTTAATGGTGTGGCTAAGGGGTCGGAGGCTGTCTGGCTAGTATCGCCGAGATGTTGATGCAAATGGATGAAGGGGTATTCTTGAGGGTTGTAGTCAGGTATATTTAGGGGGTTGTGCGCTGCTGGAATGGTAGCCATAGATACATTACTATGGCTGATACTGTGAAAGTAGTAGAAATACCAGATAATTCTTTCATTTAATTCTGAACTAAACAATATCCAAGTTGTCGTATGAAGATTAGCGAACGCCGTCAAACCTTTATTGTTGTAGGGGTTTGCCCGCATGGGCGATAGTAAAACGGACCAGTATCTGGTTGAACGTGTCCAGCGTGGCGATAAGCAGGCCTTTGATATTCTCGTTAAGAAATATCAGCATCGCATTGTCAAACTGGTATCTCGCTTTCTAAATGATTCTGGTGACGTGCTCGATGTGACCCAGGAGGCTTTTATTAAAGCCTATCGGGCGATCCCCAATTTCCGTGGGGAGAGTGCCTTTTATACGTGGTTGTATCGCATTGCGATCAATACGGCAAAAAACCATCTGGTTTCGCAAGGGCGTAAACCACCTGGTATCGATATGGATGTGAGTGATGCAGAGCAACTTGATAGCAGTGCAGCGCTTAAGGAGTACGCAACGCCTGAGCGATTGCTGCTTAAAGATGAAATTGAGCGAGTGGTGGCCGAGTCGATCGATAGTCTGCCAGAGGATTTACGGATCGCGATCACACTGCGAGAGCTGGAAGGGTTAAGCTATGATGAGATCGCGGAGGCGATGGGGTGTCCTGTGGGAACGGTACGGTCGCGGATTTTCAGGGCACGCGAAACGATACAGGCTAAATTGAAAGCGCTGGTGAATTAAAAGTAGTGGCTAGATTTGGATTTTAGGTGTTAATTATGTCGAAAATAGATATTCCTTCAGATATCACCCCTGATATTACCCAGGATGCAGTAGTGAATAGCCTTCACGAAAGAGTTTCATCGATGGTTGATGGCGAGCTCAGCAATCAGGAGTATGCAGAGATGATCGCTGAGATAGGCAACGGAAACGGCGCAGCGAGCTGGGATCAGTACCACCTGATTGGTGAGGCGATGCGCAAAAACCTCCCAGATACAATCTACCCAGATTTATCAACCAGAATCAGTGCCGCGATTGCGAGCGAAGCTACCCATCAAAATGAGCCGCTATCTCAGTCGGCAAGTGATGAGAGCGTGGTAGTGACCAATACTGTGCCGGCAGTGAGTCAGGTTAAGAGTCCTGTGTTAGGCTATGCGATTGCTGCCTCTATCAGTGCTGTTGCAATGACAGGTCTATTCCAGTTGAACCAGCAAAATCAGTCGGCTCAGCCGGCAGCTCAGATGTTTGTCTCACAGCAGCCCCAGATCACCAATGTACCGCTGCTCAGTGAGATATCATGGAGTCATGAGGTGAAGCAGGAGCCGGTACAGCACCGCTATCCACTTTCCCCTATCCCTGACGAAAAGCTCTATCGTTATATCGTCAACCACAATGAGCATTCGGTTGCGATGCCTGCCCAGGGGGCGATGCTGCCGTATGCGCGCCTGGTTGGATACGAGAGTACGCAGTAAACATTCAACCATCTGTGCGGAAGTTTTATCTTAATGAAATCTAATTGCACACTTTCCTGAGACCTATGCAGCACGCACCGTACCGTTTTTCTGCATTATTGCTTCTGTTTTCGATCCCGATGGGGATCAGCTATGCCGCAGATGAGTCTGTACTGGTGAAGGCGTGGTTACAGAAAATGGTTAAGGCTGAGCATACGGTTAGCTATCGAGGTGCCTTTGTTTATCGTTATAGAGATGAAATGGTGGCGATGAAGATTGTGCGGGCCAAGGGAGAGCAGGGTATGTTTGAACAGCTAAGCTCACTCAGTGGAAGCGCGGGAGAGGTAGCGCGAAACCCTGACCATGTGAGATGCCAGCTTGCTAGCAGTGATATATCGCTTGTCTCCGGTAACGGAGAGCGAATGAGCGAGGGCGAAAAGGTGCTGCATGCACGTCTGGGAGAGATCGGTCGATATTATCAGCTATCACTTGCTGAGGTGTCACGCGTAGCTGGCAGAATGAGTCAGAAAATAGCGATCATCCCGCGTGATGAGTTTCGATATGGTTATCATCTCTGGATCGATCAGCAGAGCGGTCTGTTACTGAAGTCCGCTCACCTGAGCGCGAGCGGTGAGGTGCTGGAACAGATGATCTACTCAGAGATTGACATTTTTAATAATACTCTCCCTGTCGATGTGCGTCAGATGCTGGCTGACAACGTTATCGACAAGACTCAGACGGGCCTCTCATCGAAGCCCGTAACGGGTCATGATGAGGCGAATAACTGGGTAGTCAAATATATTCCTGATGGTTTTAAACTGGTGAGCTACCAGCGCCTGTTGAATGCGCAGCAGGCTGCCTATGAACATATCGTGTTTTCAGATGGGCTGGCGGCTGTGTCAGTATTTATCGAGAAAATGGAAGAGAGTGGCGCTTTTAATGGCGTCTCTCAGCGTGGGGTGATGAACGCCTACCTTGCTGCCATTGATGATTACCAGCTTGTCGTTATGGGTGAAGTGCCGCTGACGACGTTAGAACTGATTGGCCAGTCAGTTCACCACACCCCTGTTATGGTTACCCATTGAACTTATTTTCATGATAGAAGAGACGGCACGTGTGGTTGCGATCGAAGGTGAATATGCGCGGGTTGAGACGCAGCGTAAATCGACCTGTGAATCCTGTTCGCTCAATAAAGGTTGCGGCACCGCAGTGGTCAGCAAAGCGCTGGGGCGTGCAGCGGTTCAACTCCGGGCGATCAACCATATCGATGCCAGGGTCGATCAGCAGGTTGTGATCGGTATCGATGAACGCTGGCTGTTAAAAAGTTCTTTTGCCGTTTATATTGTCCCACTTTTATTGATGTTGCTTTGCGCTGGTATCGGTGAAATGATGGCTGTTCGCTGGTGGGGCACGGCATCCGAGGGGACAACCATTCTCGGCGCTGCTGTTGGCCTTTTTGTTGGCTTCGCCTGGTTACGCCGATATACACAAAAGCTGCGTCGGCGAAATCTCTGTCAGCCTGAAATATTGCGCAGCGCACCCAATGAGGCTCGAGTTGAGTTTAAACATAATTCCGCCCTTAAAGGGCAGGAGTAATAAAATAGTCAAAAGCAAGGGAGATGTTATGAGAAACGCAATGACGATAAAGGGGGCTTCCTTTATTGCATTTACACTCATGTTGTTTGTCGCAACGATCAACAGTAGCTGGGCAGCAAAAAATGCGTTAGGACTGCCTGACTTTACCGCGCTGGTCGAGACCCATAGTGCAGCAGTCGTCAACATTAGCACCTCCCAGAAGGTGAACCAAAGTGAACGGCTGGAGCGGCCGCGGGGCATTCCACCGGGCGCCCCTTTTGATGATTTTCTAAAACGTTTCTTTGGTGATAAAGAGGGTGGTGGTCATGGTCGCCCCGATCTCTTTGACGCTAAATCACTTGGCTCGGGTTTTATTATTTCTGAAGATGGTTATGTGCTGACCAATAATCATGTGATTAAAGGGGCGGATGAAATTATTGTTCGTTTGAGCGACCGACGCGAATTTTTGGCGGAGGTGATTGGCATGGACAAGCGCAGCGATGTGGCGCTGTTAAAGATCGACGCCGATGATCTACCGATTGTAAAAATTGGTCAATCGAATGCGCTGAAAGTGGGTGAGTGGGTGCTGGCCATCGGCTCGCCATTTGGTTTCGATCATACGGTGACCGCCGGGATCGTGAGCGCCAAAGGGCGCAGTTTACCCAATGAAAATTATGTTCCCTTTATCCAGACCGATGTGGCGATCAACCCCGGTAATTCGGGCGGCCCACTGTTCAATTTAGAGGGTGAGGTGGTGGGGATAAACTCTCAGATTTATAGTCGCACGGGTGGCTTTATGGGCCTCTCTTTTGCGATTCCGATGGATATGGCGATGAATGTCGTTGAGCAGCTGAAAGAGAGTGGCCATGTGACACGCGGCTGGTTTGGCATCCTGATTCAGGATGTGACTCGTGAGCTGGCTGAATCATTTGAAATGGAGAAACCGATCGGCGCCCTGGTGGCAAAAGTGATCCCTGAAAGCCCTGCTGAAGCTGCCGGCATCAAAGTGGGTGATGTTGTGGTGGCTTTCAATGGCGAGGAGGTCGTCAGCTCTTCCGCTTTACCACCCATGGTCGGAAGTACCCGCGTAGGCGAAAAGGTTAAGACCCAGGTTATTCGCGAGGGTAAAGCGATCACCCTTGAGGTTAAGATTGGTGAATTACCGCTGGATGACGATTTAAAGGTTTCGGCTTCAAAGAAAGCGGAGGATAAAGAGGTTGAAATTGAACGCCTGGCAGTGATCGTTTCAGCGCTGGAAGATGAGCAGAAGGCGATTCTTGAGGAAGGCAAGTCGGGTGTCTATGTCGATTCGGTTGGCCGCGGTGCCGCTGCACATGCCGGCATACGCAAGGGTGATATCATCGTGATGCTGAATAATCGGGATATCGATGGCGTAAAGAGATTCAAGGCGATCGTTGAGGAGTTGAAAACGGGACGTTCTGTGCCCGTGCTGGTGCAGCGAAGCAGCGGCCCGGTCTTTCTTGCGCTGAAGATTATGGACGATGAGTAGCTGATAACGGCAAGAAAGCCGGTTTTTCCGTTTTTTCGCACGGAAATGATACAAGAAGGGGGGGAATCGTTTAGAATTCCCCCTTCTTTTTTGGAATTTCCGGGGTCATTCCCGTTCTGAGTTTGCCTACATAATGAAGCACATACGTAATTTCTCAATCATTGCCCATATCGACCACGGAAAATCAACGCTATCAGACCGGCTGATTCAGGTTTGCGGCGGCCTGAGTGAGCGTGAAATGTCTGCTCAGGTGCTCGATTCAATGGATATCGAACGCGAACGCGGTATCACCATCAAGGCGCAGAGTGTCACACTGGAATATGTTGCCAGTGATGGCGAGCGCTACCAGCTCAATTTTATCGACACGCCCGGGCATGTCGATTTTGCCTACGAGGTGTCTCGTTCACTGGCTGCCTGTGAAGGAGCGCTGCTAGTGGTGGACGCCTCTCAGGGGGTTGAGGCACAGACGGTCGCGACCTGTTATACCGCGATAGAACAGGGGCTCGAAGTGGTGCCAGTGTTGAACAAAATCGACCTGCCAACAGCGGACCCGGATCGCGTCATTCAGGAGATCGAAGAGATTGTCGGGGTAGAGGCGGAAGAGGCCATCCGTGTCAGCGCCAAGACTGGGCTGGGAGTGGATGCGCTGCTGGAAGATATCGTCGCGCGGGTACCCCCACCGGTGGGTGACCCTAAGGCACCACTGCAGGCGCTGATCATCGACTCCTGGTTCGATAATTTTCTTGGCGTGGTATCACTGGTCCGTATTGTTCAGGGAACGATCGCGGTCAAAGATAAGGTGACGGTGATGTCAACGGGTAAGAGCCATCAGATCGATCGTGTCGGCATCTATACCCCCAAGGCGAATGATCTGGCATCGCTAGCGGCGGGCGAAGTCGGTTATGTCATTGCAGGTATCAAGGAGATTAATGGCGCGCCTGTAGGCGATACGCTCACTTTAACCGCTAATCCCGCTGAGGCTGCACTACCAGATTTTCAGGAGGCGAAACCTCAGGTATTTGCGGGCCTGTTTCCGATTAACGCCGAGGATTATGAAGATTTCCGTGATGCACTGGCCAAGCTGTGTCTAAATGATGCATCACTGTTTTATGAGCCAGAGTCTTCACAGGCGCTCGGTTTTGGTTTCCGCTGTGGCTTTCTTGGTATGTTACATATGGAGATCATTCAGGAGAGGCTGGAGCGCGAGTATAACCTCTCATTGATCACCACGGCACCGACGGTGATTTATGAAATACTGACCACCAAGGGTGAGGTGTTGAAGGTTGATAACCCCTCTCGCATTCCTGACCCGGGGATGATTGAAGAGTTCCGTGAGCCGATCATTCAAGCCGATATTCTTGTACCGCAGACACACCTGGGGGCGGTGATTAATCTCTGTATCGAAAAACGGGGAGTGCAGAAGAAGATGCATTATCATGGCAATCAGGTCGCTGTCAGCTACGAGCTGCCGATGAGTGAAGTGGTGATGGATTTCTATGACCGGCTTAAATCGGTGAGCCGGGGTTACGCATCACTCGACTATTCGTTCCTCCGTTTTCAGGCGGCGGACCTGGTTAAGCTTGATATTCTGATCAATGGTGAACGCGTTGATGCGCTGTCGCTGATTATCCATCGGGACCGTGCACAGTTTCGCGGTCGGGAGCTGGCGGAGCGGATGCGTGGCCTGATTCCTCGTCAGATGTTTGATGTTGCTATCCAGGCGGCGATTGGTGCTCATGTGATTGCACGTGAAACAGTCAAGGCACTGCGTAAAAATGTCACTGCAAAATGTTATGGTGGTGATGTCAGTCGTAAACGTAAACTGCTGGAAAAACAGAAAGCGGGTAAGAAACGGATGAAGCAGGTTGGCTCGGTCGAGATCCCGCAAGACGCCTTCCTTGCTGTATTAAAGACAGGTAAATAGCGATGACTTTTGATTTTCAAGGTTTTATGTTGCTACTGCTAGTGGTGAGCGGCATCATCTGGGGATTAGACCACTGGAAGTGGGCGCCCAAAAGAGAAGAGGCAAAGAAGCGTGCGCGTGCCTCGATGAAGCCCCCGATCGATGATGAAAAGCTGGCCAGGACGTTTAAAGAACCCACTTACGTCGAATATGCAAAGTCATTTTTTCCCATTATTCTCATCGTATTTGTGATGCGTTCATTTCTGGTTGAACCCTTCAGAATCCCGTCGGGTTCGATGATGCCAACCTTACTGGTCGGTGATTTTATTCTGGTAAACAAATTCACCTATGGGGTGCGTCTACCGGTGGCAGGTACCAAAATAGTGGATATCGGTGAGCCGGAGCGGGGCGACGTGGTGGTTTTTCGCTACCCTAAAGAGCCATCGCTCGACTATATCAAGCGTGTTGTTGGTCTGCCGGGCGACCGTATCGGTTATTTTAACAAAATGATCTATATTAATGGTAAACCTGTTGCTCAGGAAGAGATAGGCCGCTATGTCGGTATTGGTAGTGGATTGAACTCTAGCGGTGCCAGTCAACGTATTGAGATACTTGGTGATGTGGAGCATGAGATCCTGATCGATACTGCTCAACGAGCACGCGAAGGTGAATTTGTTGTGCCAGAAGGCGAATATTTTGTCATGGGTGATAATCGTGATAACAGCAATGATAGCCGCTTCTGGGGTACAGTGCCGGAAGACCACCTGGTCGGAAAGGCCTTCATGATCTGGCTAAACTGGGATTCATCCGCTGGTGGCGTTAACTGGGAGCGCATCGGCTCCAGCATTAAATAATGAATGGCCAAGGAGTGAGTGATGGAAAGAATGATAGCAAAACAGGGCGGTGTCAGTGGCGGTGGCTTTATTGTTCTGCTTGCTGCAATCGTAGTGTCAGTATTACTGCTGCTAAAGCTTTTTCCTGTTTACATGGAGCACTTTAATGTCACTACTTCTCTAAATTCACTGAGTAATGAAAGCGGTGTTAAAGAGATGAAAAACTCAGCGATCAAGACATTGCTTGAGCGTCGCTTTTCAATTAATGAAGTTGATAATGTGACAAGAGAGAATATCACTATTGAGAAAGTCAAGGGTGATATGACGATCGACATTAAATATGAAGTACGTAAACCGCTCGTGGGTAATATCGATATTGTGATCTACTTTAATGACCAGCTAAAACTTTAACGCAGTGATTAATGAAACGGAGTGTTCATGGCACTGAACCATACAATTGAGCAAGTAGAGAAGGTGATTGCCTACCCGTTTACGCAGCGCCACTATCTGGAAATGGCACTGACGCATCGCAGTGTCGGCAGTAACAATAATGAACGGCTTGAGTTTCTGGGTGATTCAATTCTTAACTTTGTTATTGCTGAAGCGCTCTACCATCAGTTTCCCAATGTTGATGAAGGAAAACTCAGCCGTCTGCGTGCGTCTCTGGTAAGAGGTAGCACCCTTGCAGTGTTAGCGCGTGAACTTAACCTTGGTGAATATATTCTTCTGGGGCCAGGGGAGCTGAAGAGCGGTGGCTTTCGTCGTGAGTCGATACTGGCCGGCACGCTGGAAGCGATTATTGGTGCCGTACTACAGGATGGTGGCTTCGAAGCTGCAAAGGCTTTTATTCTTGGGTTATATGATTCGGCATTGGAAGAGGTTTGTGCAGAGCGTGAACTCAAAGATCCTAAAACCCGGTTGCAGGAATATCTTCAGGCAAGAAAACTGACGCTGCCAAATTACACTGTCATCTCTATTGATGGTGAGGGGCATTCCCAGCACTTTACGGTTGACTGTGCTGTTGAGGGGCTGGACGATAAGGTTATTGGTCTTGGCGATAGCCGGCGCAAGGCGGAACAGAATGCAGCATTGAATGCACTAGAGTTGTTAAATAAAAATGAAGCGTGAGAGTTTAAACCATTGTGGGTATGTTGCGATTGTGGGTCGTCCTAATGTTGGTAAATCAACACTGCTGAATCAGATCCTGGGCCAGAAAATCAGTATCACTACGCGCAAGCCCCAGACGACACGCCATCAGATTCTTGGTATTAAAACAACTGAAGATGCCCAGGTTGTCTATGTTGATACCCCTGGTATTCATCGTGGTAGTAAAAAAGCGATGAACCGCTATATGAACAAGGCAGCGGCAAGTGTTATTAATGACGTTGATGTGGTGGTCTTTGTCGTTGATGGACTTCACTGGGAGGAAGATGACCAGGCTATTCTTGAAAAGCTAAAGCAGGTAGATGCGCCGGTCATTCTCGCGCTGAATAAGCTGGATAAACTGGGGGACAGGGCGCAGCTCCTACCGCATATTCAGCAGTTGTCCAAGAAAATGAGCTTTAGAGAGGTTATCCCTGTTTCTGCCAGTAAAGGGGAAAATGTTGAGTCGCTGGAAGCAACAGTGACGGCACTGTTACCCGCATCCCCACCCTTTTTTCCTGAAGACCAGGTCACCGATAAAAGTGAGCGCTTTGTGGCGGCCGAACTGGTGCGTGAAAAACTGATGATGCGACTAGGTCAGGAGGTGCCTTATTCTATCACGGTAGAGATTGAGCAGTTTAAACTGAAAAAAAATGTGCTGCATATTAATGCGTTGATCTGGGTAGAACGTGAGAATCAAAAGATGATCGTAATAGGCAAAAAGGGTGAAATGCTAAAAGCGGTCGGCAAGCAGGCACGGATAGAGATGGAAGCGATGTTTGAGCAGAAGGTCTTTCTTCAACTGTGGGTAAAGGTTAAGGACAAGTGGGCTGATGATGAACGTGCGCTACAAAACCTGGGTTATACGGGGTAACGCCTCAGGTGGGGGCTTCTATAAGACACCAGCTACAGCCGGGTTTTGTTCTGCATCAACGTCCGTACCGCGACACCAGCATGATTGTGGATTTTTTTATTGCGACCCATGGCCGTGTGAGTGTGGTTGCACGCGGAGTTCGCAGGGCTAAATCTCGCCTGGCGCCGCTGCTTCAACCGTTTCAACCGCTACTTGTTTCATGGGTTGCACGTGGCGAACTTGGCACATTAACCGCTGTCGAAAGTGATGGCGTGCCACATACGCTGAATCGTCGTGTGCTCATTAGCGGTTTTTATATTAATGAGCTGCTTGTACGGTTATTACACCGCGATGATCCTCATACTGAGCTGTTTCAGGCCTATCTCACTGTATTGCAACAACTCACTGGTATTGAGCACGTTGCTGATCCGGTGCAGCAAGAGGAGCAGGTTGCATTACGAATATTTGAAACTAAACTACTAAATGAGCTTGGCTACGCCTTGATACTGGATCATGATGTGAAGAGTGGCGCTCCTTTGCAGGAGGATGCGTTATATCACTACCACCTGGAGCGGGGGCCGGTGGCCATTGAAAGCAGGCACTACTCATCACAGGGGGGGGAAGAGATCAAGCTTCATGGTAGCAGTTTACTCGATCTTGCTCGGGGAGCCTTTCGTGATCACAGCTCGTTACGTGAGAGCAAGCACCTGATGAGAGCAGCGCTTGGCGTACACCTGGGTAGAAAGCCACTGCATAGTCGTGAGTTATTACTACATGGTTTACAGCCAGCTCCTCCTGAAAAAACAGATAGCCGAAGCAAGTGATAGGTGACGAAGAATGAATCAACAACCCATATTATTAGGTGTCAATATCGACCATGTTGCGACGCTGCGACAGGCGAGAGGAACACGTTATCCAGATCCGGTGCAGGCGGCGATCGATGCAGAACAGGCCGGTGCTGATGGAATCACACTGCACTTACGGGAAGACCGGCGACACATTCAGGATCGCGATGTTCGTATTCTAAAAGAGATACTCCAGACACGCATGAATCTTGAAATGGCGGTGACCGAGGAGATGATCTCAATCGCCTCTGAGATCAGGCCAGAATATGTCTGCCTGGTACCGGAGCGCCGTGAAGAGTTAACAACTGAAGGTGGATTAGATGTTGTTGGCCATGAACCCAAAGTAGAAAATGCCTGCAAACGGCTCGCAGATGCGGGCTCCATTGTGTCGCTATTTATAGATGCCGATAAAGCGCAGATTGATGCTGCTGTGCGCTGCGAAGCTCCCGTGATTGAGATCCATACCGGCCATTATGCCGACCTTACGGATGAACAGGCGAAGCTGGCTGAGTTAACAAAGATCGAAGAGGCGGTTTCATACGCCCATCAATGTGGTTTGCAGGTCAATGCTGGGCATGGTCTGCACTATCATAATGTCGAGCCAGTTGCGGCCATGAAAGAGATTGTTGAACTGAATATCGGGCATGCCATCATATCCCGTGCGCTCTTTATCGGGCTGCAGCAGGCGGTGCGTGAAATGAAGGTATTGATGAGAGACGCGCGCCGGTGATTGTTGGTATTGGTACAGATATTGTCCGTATCTCGCGGATTGAAAAAAACCTGCAACGTTTTGGGAATAAATTTGCAGAGCGCATTTTAACAGAAAATGAGCTGGCCGAATTCTTACAACATAAAAACCCCGCCAGTTTTCTCGCAAAACGTTTTGCAGCAAAAGAGGCGACTGCGAAAGCGATGGGATGCGGTTTCAGAGATGGGCTTATGTTATCGCATATCGGCACCGGGCATGATGCATTAGGAAAACCGCTACTGGAATATAGTGATAAAGCTATTGAACACTGTAAGCGTTTAAAGGTCAGTAAAAGTCATCTCTCCGTTTCAGATGAAGATGAATACGCGGTCGCTTTTGTGACTCTAGTCGCCGATGAATAATAACCTGTACGCGTAGCCCTCTGCTGTCTGGGCGTCTAGCCATCCGCACTGTACCTTTCCGGATATATTATTTGTATATAACCTAGTTTTCTGCCTCCATCAGGAATATTAGCTCATCGTAATTATTTATTATCGCTTTAGCGAATTGTATAGCTGTTCACAAAATGAATGGCTCATTTGCGCTTTAATAGCGAGATGATTAATTTTACTACTCGTTGGAGACGCTGATGAAAGCTCTTCTTAAAGCCACGATGCTCTCTTTGTCACTTCTTTTATCGCATGCGTTATTCGCTGCTGGTTCGGCGCCCAGCTTCGACCTTGAAGGGGTAGATGGCAAGGTAAAGTTGTCTGACTATCAGGGGAAAGTTGTCTATCTAGACTTTTGGGCTTCGTGGTGCACTCCTTGCCGGATGTCATTTCCATGGATGAATGAGATACAATCTCGTTTTGAGAAAAAAGGGTTGCGTGTCATCGCTGTTAACCTGGATGCTAAACGGGCCGATGCAGATAAATTCCTGACTCAGCTACAACCAAATTTTGATATTGCATTCGACCCACAGGGTGCTGTAGCAGGTCTTTACGAGTTACAGGGAATGCCTAGTGCCTATCTGATCGACAGGGGCGGTAACCTTCATAGTGTACATCTGGGGTTCCGTAACAGAGACATCCCATTGTTAGAAGATGAAATCAAAGCGCTACTCAATTCTGGTAAAAACTAAAATATGATGATGAGAATATTGCTACGTTCCAGTTTGTTATTGTCTTTCCTTATATTGTCGGGTTGTTCCACTTTAAAACCGGGTGGAATGTTTGCTTTTGATAAAGTTAAACCGTGGCATAAGGCGCTATTGGCAGAAGAGCGAATGCAGCTTAACCCATACCCCCTGGAAAATAGTGCAAATCAGAAAGTGTACTACAGTCGTGAGAGTGCCAATGGTGGACAGGGTGTTGGTGGAGGAGGTTGCGGGTGCAATTAATAGATAAAAAATCACAGCCAAAACCGAAAGTTCGTAACGCGCTCATGGTTGCTACATGCACAGTTTTATCTGGCTCGCTATCATCAGTCGCTGCCGAAGAAGAGGAAAATACACTCTCCAGTATAGGGCTTTCGACCTTTTATTACTCTGAAGAGAACCGGGTATCAGTTAATACGACCCATGTTGCTATTGAAAATGACCTTGGTGATGAAACCCTTTTACGTGCCAATTTTGTATACGATACCATTACGGGGGCATCACCGAATGGGCGTATCATACCTGCGCAGGCGGGTGACAGCAGTATCCCCTTTACCTCGGCATCAGGTTTTAGTGTAAATGTGAATAGCAGCGGTAACACTGGACAGGTATGGTTGACAGAGTTTACAGATAAACGAGCAGCTATAGACCTGAGCCTGGAGAAATCACTATCACGCATGTTGACGGGGACAGTGGAGGGGAGTTATTCATCTGAGAATGATTTCGTCTCATATGGTGCTGCTGGGACAGTCGCCTGGGATATGAATCAGCGGAACACCACAATTACCGCTGGGCTGGCAGTGTTAAGTGAGAGCGTTCGTCCCGGGGCAGGAACCCCAAAAGGGTTGGCGATATCAAACTGTAATGACACTCCTGCTGCGCTGGCATCACGCCCTGCGTGGGCAAACTGCAACATTACAAGCCCACGTTTTGGTAATGGTTCAAAGCGGGTGATAGATAGTGTTATTGGGGTGACACAGGTATTAAACGAGCGTACGGTTACACAGCTAAACTACAGTTATGGCGTCTCACTCGGCTACCTTACTGACCCCTACAAGTTAATTAGTGTTGTGGATTATGAACTAGATGGTGAAGAGGTGATAATCCTCTATGAGAAGCGGCCAGATGAAAGGGCGCGTAACAGCATTTACTGGAAAACCATTAGTCAGCTCAGCCCCAAAAAAGTTGTTGATTTCTCCTATCGTTATTTCTGGGATGACTGGGGGATTCGATCCCATACGATTGATTATAACTACCGCTATGACTATGCTCCGAAAAACTACCTGCAACCACATCTCAGGTATAACCTGCAGTCAAATGCTGATTTCTTTCAGAAGGCGATCGATGCTTCAGTCAATAGCCTGCCTGAGTATGCTAGCGCAGACTACCGTTTAGGTAAGCTGGCCACTTATAGCATTGGAATAAAGTATGGTAAGGCGCTTGGCGATAATGGGTTATTTGCCATGCGCGCGACATATATTCTTCAACGTTACAGAGGTGTCGATCTACCCGATATGCGAGCACTGGTCTACCAGGGAACATTTACCTTTAAGTTTTAACTGACCCTGATAAACTATATTTTCTGGTTACCTGCTCTCATGAGCAAATTTTCATAATCGGTAGATGCTGAGCTATTTTCATTAATGAAGGAATCTGAACAGTTCTCATTAGAGCGCCTTAATGGTTTATGGGTTGGGCATTTTAGTGCGATGGCTGGTCCATGTGAGTTATTGATCGATACGCCAGAAAATGAACTGGCATCTCACCTGCTTTCGATAGCGATAAATGAAACCAGGCGAATAGAGCAGAAGTTCAGCCGTTATCGCGACGATAATATCATTGCCAGAATTAATAACTCATTGGGTCAACCCGTGGCTGTTGATGAAGAGACAGCTCTGCTGCTGAACTATGCCGATCAATGCTTCCAGTTAAGTAAAGGCCGGTTTGATATCACATCCGGGGTGCTACGTGAGGTGTGGCGGTTTGATGGAAGTGATCAAATTCCATCAATAGATAGCATAAATTCAGTGTTGGCTCGTGTAGGCTGGTCCCAGGTTGAATGGAACCCTCCCTTGCTGACTTTGAAGAGCGGTATGGAAATCGATCTGGGCGGCATAGGGAAAGAGTATGCGGTTGATCGAACTGCACTGTTAATCAGGCCTTACATGGAGAGCGGGGTGTTGATTAATTATGGCGGTGATCTCTATGCGCCTGGTCCCCGCCAGGATGGGAGTCCATGGGAGATCGCAATCGAAGACCCACAGGCTGGCAATAAAAGCCAGCTTGCCGTTGTTAGTCTTAAATCGGGCGCCGTTGCGACCAGTGGTGATGCGCGGCGTTATCTGATCAAAGACGGTGTCCGTTACGGACATATCCTGGACCCGCTTACCGGCTGGCCTGTTCCAGGCGCACCGCGATCCGTCACAACGGTTGCATCAACCTGTATGGAGGCGGGTATGCTTTCTACTTTTGCGATACTTAAAGGGCCTGATGCTAAGGCGTTCTTAAAGCAGCAGGAAGTCGAATTTCTGTGCTTTTAATCTCATTCTTAAAGATGGTTAGTTTAAATAGCCTCATTTGGCGCATTCTCATCTAACGGTGGATCATCGTTGAGCACATCCCAGTTCTGAACACCAAAGTATTTATAGACAGAAGAAGCGATAGAAAATGGTTCGGCCTGATAGCTATCGCTTGTGGGTGAGGTGAACTGTCGGTTGACACCGGATGATCCGATACGCTCTGTTGTGCCCACAATTTTACCTAGTGTTCTGCCCGGTATTCCTTTACCCCCAAGTGTTATCAGGTTCTGGTTATTGCCATGATCCCAGCCGATGGAGTTGTTGAGATTGACATTGCGCCCAAATTCACCATAGACATTGATAATGATGTTGTCGCGGTTAGTAAGATTTATATGGTTGACTGCGACCTCAAGTGATGTCATCAGGTCCAGCATTCGGTCAGGATAATCTGACAGGCTTGAATCATGGTCATCCCAGCCACCAAGGCCACCGCTCCCCATGGAGATGAAAAGACTATCCGGGTTATTAACTGCCAGACTGACGGCGGCCTTCATGCGGCGACCAAAGTTGGTGTTCGGATAGGAAATTCCAAGCCCGGCGAGATCGGCATCGATGCTTGCCGCATTAAAACTGGCATTAATAAATTCAGATAGCTCTTTTCGTTTTGTGAACGCTTCTCTGACTTTTAAAAACTTCTCATGCCGCGACGCGCTGCGAGCGAGCGCTTCAATGGCATCTTCATTAATTCCAGGGCCACCCAGGGCAGAGTTATTTGAGCGATCATAGGGGTTTCTAAAGTTTTGATCGAGAGAGATATATTTTGCCCCTAGCGGAATATTTAGCGAGGCAAGCTCATATACCAGTGAGTCCCCTTCGAAAGAGACAAAGGGCAATATCATATCTTCAGGTGCTTTACCAAACGCATTGTGGGCGCTCAAAACAGCAGCCAGTGTGGTTCCCATTCCGGGGTTGTTTTCTGCATCCAGATGCCCGGTCAGGTTCTGAAAAATACTGGTGCGGTGTGCTTTTGAGTCCTCTTTAATTCGATTAATGGTACGGAAGATAGTCATATCACCCGATGCAATCAGGCTCTCCATAATCTCGCCGCCGGCTCCGTTATTACCGCCACCCCAGAAGTTATTGGGTGTAATGATATTGTTACTGTTATTCGGGTCCAGATTAGATGGGTAGGCATTTTGCGAATTGGCATTAATATCTTCGATATTAGTAAGATTACCCGCCAGTTCAGAGGGGCCGCCATAGAGAAAGATGTGGATGATCTGTGGCAACACAGTGGGTCGTACGTAGTTGACTTCATTCAGAATGACATCATTTGCATTTCCATTATTAAGTGCCGCCATACTGGGTGAGATAAGATTACGCCCACCCAGCAGGGATGCTGCCGTGCAGGCACCACCCAGCACGCCAAGGTGTTTCAGGAACTTTCTTCTGTCCATAATATTAGGATACCTGCTTAATTAATACGATTGTTGAAATAGGTTTCGGGTAGTCTCGATATGTAATCAAATGAGATTAAGGCCTGCTGAGTGCGGCGATCACTCCGGTCATAACCTCGGTTCGCAAATACATCATTCAATGTGGTTAGCTCCTGGCTATTGGCTTTACGCCCAACCGTGCTTAAAAAGAGGTAGTGGAGAAAGTCTTCGTCACTCAGGTTTGCTGCCTTTTCAAGGAATGCAGGTTCCCAGCCGGCATCATTGGCGTTTGTCAGGTTTGTTCTTCGATCAAGCAACAGACGTTCACGCACCAGTTTGTGATAGTAAGAGAAACTGAGGGAATCCAGCGGTTGAAAGGGCCAGCGTCCAAGTTTCAATGTTAACCCTGGCTGTTTCATCTGTGCCAGAGTTGGGTATGAGGAGCTGCCCGATGGATTATTCAGATCCTGGAAAAAACGTCGATGAGGCTTCCATTGGGTGCGAGCTGCAATATTGAAAAAGGTCTCTTCCAGGCGTCTTGGTCGGTCACTATTGAGCAGGTACTCACGGGAAAAGAGGATTGCGGTAAAGATATGTTCAAAACGGGTCGGGTTACTGTTGGCGATGCTCTGGACCAACGCTGCACGCTTGGCCTGATCCATATCAATAAAGAAGTGGTTGACCAGCACATAGATCATCCTGGTGATGACTTTAGGGTGGTCAGCAACAGTGCGGTAAAAATCAAAACAGGTATTGATCCAGCGGCCGAGCACTTTTTGCGGCACAATATTCTCATCAAGGGTGATCACAAGCTGGTAGTCCTGGTTGTCTCCGGTCAGGTGCCAGTTCTGGCACGCCTGTGAAGCCTTTGGCACTTCGTCGTCCCTGTCAAACAGACCGAGATAAATCTCGATCATTTCACGTGTATTATCTTCTGGCGAACGAAAACGGCGCCAGTTCTCCTGAGAGATCATGTGCTGGTAGATGATCTCCCGGATCTCCATATTCATATTAATTCTGCTAACCAGTTTGCTATAGACTCGGTGGACATCAAAGTAATCAGCTGATTCCATTTCAAGGGCGGGAGAGAAGAGAATGGTGTTGGCCAGGGTATAGGCCATCCAGTGGGTAAACAGGTCTCGGCTGACGGGTAGATCAAACATCAGTGCCAACGGCATCTCCTGTGCATATCGGGTAGAATTGAAATCATAATTTTCATTGATCTGTTCAATATATGCCCCAGGATCTGGCAACTCTTTTGTCAGTTGCTGTGCAGTGCGGTTAATGAAGTTGCCACCTGCGCCAACTTTAGGCGATGCAAGCCCCTGGCTGAGATCAAAGAACTCATCCACGGGAATCCCTTTGTAGAGCGTACCCATTAAACGGTTAGAGACAGCGTATTGTTCTTCAGCGGTTAGCTGGTTGTATTCGCTGGTTGTGAGTGCGGCCGCTTCACCACTAACAGCCTGGGCACCAAACAGGGTTATGGTCTCGTTGCTGGTTTCGCCCTGGTCAGGTGAGTCGGGTTTGCATGCCGTGAGAATCATCGCTGCCGCTATCAATAAGGCTGTTCGTTTTATCGCGTTGCTCATCTTTCATTTCTCGAAATATTATTCTGGGAAGCCGAGATTTGCTAATTAGCAGATTACTAACGGCAATACACTGGATTTCAGGAAATTATAGGAGGTTAAAAGAAGCTAAAGCTTGAGCTATTTCACAACCTGGTAAGATTGTTTTAATGTGTAGCTATGATAGTGGGTGGGATCGGTTATTCAATAAGCAGTGCAGCACCAATATCTCGTCCATCTGAAGTGAGAATGGCGTAGGTACGACAGGCAGCGGCAGTATCCATCACCTCAACTGCGATCCCCTGGTTGGTTAACGAGCCCAACAGTTCAGTCGGTGGCCAGCGATGAGTCGCACCGGTGCCGAGTAGTAAAATTTGTGGCGGCTTTTGGGGTAGCAGTTCAAAGTGCTGTTGTGTCAGCTCATCAATATTTCGCGGTGCCCAGTCACTGATAAGGCAGTGGGGCATCATGATCAGGCTATTGGTCAGTACCTCTTTTTTTAGTGTCTGGTTACCAAAGCTGCTGTTGTCCGCTTTATAGCTCTCATTGGGGCGAATAATGGTGATTTCACCCGGTTGATAGGCGTAGATCCCAAAGCGACTGTGATCTTCATCCAGGGTGATTTTTACGCTTTTACGTGATTCTGATGCTGCTGTGTTTTTCATAGTGGGCTACAATAGCGACTTTTATTTCGGATAGCTAATCTTTAAAAGTTTGATATTATACGCGTTTATTTTTAGGCGTTCAGTTTTGGAGTGAAATAAGCAGGTGATCGAGGAATTTCCCAGAATAAAGCGACTGCCGCCCTATGTTTTCAATATCGTAAACGATTTGAAGGCGCAGGCGCGCGCGCGCGGCGAAGATATTATTGATTTTGGCATGGGCAATCCGGACCAGCCAACGCCTGCGCATATTGTCGATAAGCTCACCGAAGCGGCGCAGCGGGGAGATACCCACCGCTACTCAATGTCGCGCGGCATTCCGCGTCTGCGTCGTGCGATCTGCAACTGGTACAGAGATCGGTACGATGTGGAGCTGGATCAGGAGAGTGAGGCGATCGTCACCATTGGCTCGAAAGAGGGGCTGGCCCATCTAGCGCTGGCTACTGTGGGTCCTGGGGATGCCGTACTAGTACCTAATCCCGCTTATCCGATCCATCCCTACGGTTTTATTATCGCCGGTGCAGATATCCGCCATGTGCCGTTAACGCCCGATGTCGATTTCTTTGAAGAGCTGGAGTCGGCAATCAGAAACTCGTTTCCGCGCCCCAAAATGCTGGTGCTGAATTTCCCCGGCAACCCCACCACCCAGTGTGTTGATCTGGAGTTTTTTGAAAAGGTCGTTGAGATTGCGCGTGAGCATGAAATCTGGGTAGTTCATGACCTGGCTTATGGCGAGATTGTTTTCGATGACTATAAAGCGCCTTCCATTCTGCAGGTTCCGGGGGCAAAAGATGTGGCTGTTGAGTTTTACAGCCTCTCAAAGAGTTACAATATGCCGGGCTGGCGCGTCGGTTTTATGTGCGGCAATTCGACGCTGGTCGGTGCGCTGGCACGGATCAAATCTTATCTCGATTACGGCATGTTCACCCCCATTCAGGTGGCGGCAATCGCGGCACTCGAAGGGTCGCAGGCGTGTGTTCGGGAGATCACCGATATGTATCGCAGTCGCCGCGATGTGTTATGCGAAGGGTTGAATGCCATTGGCTGGGCGGTCGAAAAACCGCGGGCGACGATGTTTGTCTGGGCGCGTATCCCTGAAAGGTATCGGGCGATGGGGTCGCTGGATTTTTCCAAAAAATTACTGGAAGAGGCGAAAGTTGCCGTTTCACCAGGGGTTGGTTTTGGTGAGTATGGTGACGACCATGTCCGTTTTGGTTTGATTGAAAACGAACATCGCACACGACAGGCCGTACGTGGGATTCGACAGATGTTTAAAAAGGATGGTGTTCTAGACGACGCCACAGGTGATGCGATGGGAGAGAAAAGTTGAAACCAATTAAAGTAGGGCTGTTAGGGCTAGGCACTGTCGGCGGGGGTACTGCCAATGTACTGAGCAGAAATGCGCAGGAGATTGCGCGCCGTGCTGGACGCGAAATTCGCGTTACCCACGCTGCTGCACGTGAAGTGATCCCGGCTCTCAATACTGAAGGAATAGATATCTGCGACGACGCCTTTGCTGTCGTTAATAACCCTGAAATCGATATCGTCGTGGAGCTAATTGGCGGTTATGACCCTGCTCGTCAACTGGTACTCCAGGCGATTGAAAACGGCAAACATGTTGTCACCGCGAACAAAGCACTGATTGCACTGCACGGCAATGAGATTTTTGAAGCGGCGCAGAAAAAAGGGGTGATGGTCGCTTTTGAGGCGGGTGTCGCGGGCGGTATACCTATTATTAAGGCGCTACGAGAAGGGCTAGCCGCGAATCAGATCGAATGGCTGGCGGGTATCATCAACGGTACCGGCAACTTTATTTTGACTGAAATGCGCGACAAGGGGCGTGATTTTTCTGATGTACTGGCGGAAGCGCAGGCGCTCGGTTATGCCGAAGCTGATCCAACGTTTGATGTTGAAGGGATCGATGCCGCGCACAAACTGACAATCCTGGCATCGATCGCATTCGGTGTACCGCTCCAGTTTGAAAAGACCTATACCGAGGGGATATCAAAGATCACCCGTGAAGATGTCAACTATGCTGAACAGCTTGGCTATCGCATTAAACATCTCGGAGTCACACGTAAAACGGAGAAAGGGATTGAACTCCGAGTCCATCCAACCCTGATCCCGGAGCGCCGCCTGATTGCCAATGTTGATGGTGTTATGAACGCTGTGCTGGTTCAGGGGGATGCTGTTGGTCCAACACTCTATTATGGTGCCGGTGCCGGTTCGGAGCCGACCGCTTCAGCGGTGGTGGCCGATGTGATTGATGTCGCGCGCACCATGACGGTAGACCCTGAAAATCGTGTGCCGCACCTGGCGTTTCAGCCGAATGCACTTTCGGATACGCCCGTACTTGCGATGGAGCAGATTGTAACAGCCTACTACCTGCGAATGCAGGCGGTAGACCGACCGGGCGTACTGGCCGAAGTGACCCAGATCCTTGGTGAACAAGGGATCAGTATTGAAGCGATGATTCAGAAAGAGCCTGCCGAAGGTGAGAGTATCGCATCGATCATCATGCTGACCCAGCGCGTGGTTGAGAGCCAGATGAATGAAGCGATTCGCCGCATTGAACAGCTCGATGTGATTGAGGGTGACATTACCCGTATTCGCCTTGAGCAGCTGGATAAATAACGCTTGCCCGATCTGCCAATAGAAAACGTAGCTGCATCGCATTTAATATTTAAGGAAACATAACTATGCCATTTCGATCTCGCTATACCGGTCTGATTGATACCTATCGTGACCGCCTGCCAGTGCATGATGATACCCGTATTATTAGCCTGGGCGAAGGTAACACGCCACTGATCCGTCTCAACAATATCCCCGGACTGCTTGAGGGGGATGTTGATGTTTATGTGAAATTTGAAGGGCTCAATCCAACTGGTTCTTTCAAAGATCGCGGGATGACCATGGCAGTGACCAAGGCGGTAGAAGAGGGCAGTGAAGCGATCATCTGCGCTTCAACCGGTAACACCTCTGCCTCTGCTGCGGCATACGCAGCGCGCGCGGGTATTAAGGCGTTTGTACTGATTCCGGACGGCAAGATTGCACTCGGCAAGCTGGCACAGGCGATGATGCATGGCGCGACGGTGATTCAGATCAAAGGAAATTTTGATGTGGGTATGCAGTTAGTGAAAGAGATTTCAGGGCACGCTCCTGTGACGATTGTAAACTCAATCAATCCCTACCGCCTGCAGGGGCAGAAGACAGCCGCGTTCGAGATTATGGAAGAGCTGGGGTGCGCACCCGATTATCACTGCATTCCAGTTGGAAACGCGGGCAACATCACGGCTCACTGGATGGGTTATAAAGAGTACAACGAACACGGCATCGTGAACAGTCTGCCGGTGATGGCGGGGTATCAGGCGAGTGGTTCAGCGCCCTTTATAAGAGGTGCGATGGTGGATGACCCGGAAACCGTCGCGACTGCGATCCGTATCGGCCATCCCCAGAGCTGGGACAAGGCGTGGGCGACCCAGAAAGAGTCGCAAGGGTGGTTTGATGAGTGCACTGATGAAGAGATTCTTGCTGCACAGAAGATGCTGGCTGAGCGTGAAGGGGTCTTTTGTGAGCCGGCATCGGCCGCATCATTAGCGGGCATGATCAAGGATGTCAAGGGCGGCAAGATCCCTGCAGGCAGCAAGGTTGTCTGCACCCTTACCGGCAACGGTATTAAAGACCCGGATACCGCGATTAAGCAGTGCAAGGCACCTTTACAAAGTGTTGAGGCGACGCTTGATTCGGTAAAGAGAGCCATTCTAGACAATCTTTAAAGCCACTGTTCCGCTGCATGAATTTTCGAGCACCCCGTTAGATGGGGCGCTCGAGCAGCCTGGGTGAACTTCAACTCCCTGCTAATGCATCTTATGCAGCTTCTCTTTATCCGCAGAACTCGCTTTATGGTTAAGGTTTAATAGAATGGCAGCGAGTTCGCGCTCATCTGCTGATGCGTCAGAATCGTTAGCAATTTTTTGCAGTTTTGGTTTGTCTGCTCTGCTAATGGAGTGGTCCAGATTGATCATCGCCTGTGCCAAGGTGCGTGAATGAGCTGATACATGGCTGTCATCGACAATCGCCTTGAGCGCTCTTTTTTCAGCGCTACTGGGATAATGGTTCAGCCCCGCCAGAATTGATGCCATGGTTTTAATCTCACCGTGACCGCTACCGGAAATGGCGGTGTGAGTTGTAAAGATCATCAGTAAGGCCAGGGATAGACCGAACATTTTCCTCATGATTAAACACCTCCTCTTATCGAATAAAAGCCAGGGCCAGTTAAAGTACCGTCCCGGCTAGAAGAGCTAACTATAACTCCTGTATTATCTTTTGGATATGAATTTATAACCCCCTAAAAAATATGATTACTTTTGATGTGTTAGCCTCTCATTAAAAAAGTTCGACATCTGAGTCCTGTTTTTCTTTCTCCATTTGAACTGCTTCCTTGAGCACCTCATCGACTGACTTACCAGCAAGGATCGCATCGAACATCCGCTGATCGGCATCGAGTGTATATTTTGATTTGATCATATTTTGCAGGGCACTCCACTCATAAGGGCTGTATACCCGGCTAGAATCTGAGACGATTTCAGAGAGCGATTTTAAAATTACAGATATATGGCTCAGGCGCTGCGTAAATTTGTCATAAAACTGAAAGGCCATGATGGCCGACTGAACTTTCTCATCGACCGCCTGGCAGTTGCTCAGAATAGTGTCACGGGTGTCACCTTCAGGAAGCGCCTGTGCAGCCATATTGATCACCTGAGCGTTGCCAACCATCGAGGTGAACCACTCGGTGAGCGTATCGACCGAATCATTACCATCTTTCATCGCATACTCAATACGGGCGACAGAAAGGGTTAGCATCGCAACGGTTTCACGAATCTGGCTCCAGTCCAGATCTGGGGCGTGAGAAGTGGAGAGTGTATTGGATGATTCTTCAGACATGAGTACTCCCTTTCCATTATTGTTATTGGTTCGTCACATTTTTATCGGCACCAGTTGAGAACCCATAAGGGGTGGGGTGGCTTCCAAGTCCCTTTTTGTATTAGATTTTTTCCACTCAATTGATCTGATCCGCTATAATTGACACATTTTATCCTGTGGCCCTGATTGTGCTGGCGTGATACAACCTCTCTCGGGGGGATAGGGTGGGTTGACAGGTTTGGTTTATATTTTGCTATTTTGAGCTTTGTAGGATGATGTTATGAGTGATGCTGCGCTGGGGATTGATTTTACGCTGGGATATTACAGCAGTGACCGTAAAACTGGCAGGGTCTGTGTGGTTAAACGACGCAATGGAGAGTTCTCTATCAACTGCCTGGGGGTAGAAGCGGAGAGCGGGCTTGAGAAGGGCCTGAAACCCATTTTTGTCGGACTGACTGAAGAGCACCGTTTTATTCTGCTGAATCCTGAGACTAAGTCGATTCGTATTCAGACCAATTTCCCGGTTGACGCCTTTCCCGCACATATCTATTCAGACCCCCATGCCAACCGCGACTGGTTTATGAATGATGGCGATAAAGAGAGCGGCAACGATACCATAAACTGTGGTGAACACGGCTCGTCAGTCACGGTCATCGAAAATAGTGCCAGCGCCTCAGCCAGACACCTGGCCACTATCTGTGTCGGACGCGGCCACCATCAGGCCAGTTTTTCCTACCCATCAGAGCAGGCACCAGCGGTACCGAACACCACTTACATCAGTAATCTGAAAGATGGCACGGTGTCTGCGATTGGCAATGATCCTGACAATGAAGAGCACTACCTGAAAGTGATCGCAACCATTGATCTATGTGAGCCTGATAAGGAAAAAGATGGCCGAGCAGGCGCGCCCTGCAACGCTTTTCCGCATGGTCTGGTCTATTCAAAGATATCAGGCAAACTCTATAACCTGAACAACGGTTACGGCACGATTGCGGTCATCAACCCTGTCACTAACGTGATTGAAGAACGGATCGAATTTAAGGGGCACAGCAATCTGTTTGTGACACCCTGTGGTCGTTATATCTTTGGTCGTGGTGCTGATCGTAAGTCAGACCCTGAGCATGTTGTAGCAAAGCTTACGGTGCTAGATGCGGGAACGCACAGGGTAATGGACGCAATTGAGCTGCCCGATATCTACATTAGCAAATACTACTTTAATAATGATGGTAGCAAGCTCTATCTGACGACGAGCAGCTCTGGTAGCCCAGAGCAGGCGGCAAATCTGAAGCACGATGCGCTGCTTGTTTTTGATCTGAATACGCTGCCAAAAATTAAATTATTAACAGAGCTTAAGCTGGATTCATCATCGGGTTCGCTTGCATTCTTTGGCGACGAGGAGGGTACCCGGCTGGTGTTCTCATCCAACTCTGCCGCCGGTACGCTGGCAATCATTGATGGTGAAGATGATTCACTAATAGAAACACTTAAAGTGACAGAAGGAACCCCTCATTCTCGTGTATGGCTGGCTTAATCTAATTTGATTGTCGTCTGTATGAGAGAGATATTTTTAATAGCATGGTGGTAAAAAAATTATGAATGTAGCAATTTACTGTATCGGTGCGGCAGCGATTATTGCGCTGCTTATCAATCTCTCATCGAGTGGAGCTCTCAGTAGTGGCATGGGTCTTGGCCTGGCTTTCCTGCTAGTCGTTATACTGCCCTGCTTTCTGGCAGCGAGAATAGTGAAAAAAGAGCGCGCTGAGCGAGAAGAATAGGAAGCGGAAAAGCAGTCTATTAGCTGGCTGACGCTCTTTCGTTCTTTATAGTACTGCCCACTATCTTTAGCACTGGTTGGGCTGTTATTGTGAACTTTTTGCGCGATACCATAACGAGTAAAAAGCCAATATTTCCCTGCTTATCGTTAAGAAACCTGTCAATAGTGCGTGATGGTCTGCTTCAATCAGAAAAGTTTTAGCTCATTTTTCTTTTGTGCTATAAGCAAAAGCCTTTTCTAAAGCGGTGCCACTGGCACGTTATTTTGTGTTATGCCACCAGCTTGCATAACGGTATTAATTTAAGCGTTGTACTCCTGAAATGAAATCAACTGAACTACTTGCGCCTGCCGGCACGATGAAAAACCTGGAATATGCGATCGCCTACGGAGCCGATGCCGTTTATGCCGGGATGCCGCGTTACAGCCTGCGCGTGCGCAATAATGATTTCAGTAACTACGAAAGCCTCTCGGCTGGCATTGAAACGGTTCATGCCGCAGGCAAACGTTTCTACCTTGCCTGCAATGTGTTGCCGCACAATAGCAAGGTTAAAACCTTCATGGATGATATTACATCGGTGGTGGCACTTAATCCTGATGCGCTGATCATGGCCGACCCGGGGCTGATTATGCAGGTGCGCGAGCGCTGGCCGGATCTGCCAGTGCATCTTTCGGTGCAGGCTAATACGGTCAACTATGCCGGTGTCAAGTTCTGGCAATCGATCGGATTGAAGCGCATCATTCTGTCACGCGAGCTGTCGCTGGATGAGGTTGAGGAGATACGTCAACAATGTCCCGATATGGAGCTTGAGGTCTTTGTTCACGGCGCGCTCTGCATCGCCTATTCAGGCCGCTGCCTGCTCTCAGGTTACTTTAACCATCGCGATGCCAACCAGGGAACCTGCACCAATTCATGCCGTTGGAAGTATGATGTGAAAGATGCTGAAACAGATATTTCAGGCGATACCGTTGTCTGTGATAAGCCTGCGCCGCAACACTCTGCTGCACAGGAACAGGTCTACCTGCTGGAAGAGGCTGAGCGCCCTGGTGAGCTGATGCCGATTGAGGAGGATGAACATGGCACCTACATCATGAACTCAAAAGATCTTCGCGCGGTTGAGCATGTGGAGCGGCTGGTGAAGATGGGGATCGACAGCCTCAAGATTGAAGGACGTACCAAGTCGCACTACTATGTGGCGCGTACTGCTCAGACCTACCGCCATGCAATCGATGATGCGCTCGCAGGGCGCCCCTTTAATGAACGTCACCTGGGGGTACTGGAAAACCTGGCGAATCGTGGTTACACCGACGGTTTTTTTAAACGTTATCACAGCCAGGAATATCAGAACTACATGCAGAACCGTTCCAACAGCCATAAGCAGCGCTTTGTCGGTGAGATTACCCACTACGATGCGGAAACGGGTGTCGCTGAGGTCGAAGTCAAAAACAAGTTTGCAGTGGGTGATGAACTGGAGTTGATACTGCCTCGTGGTAGCCGCACCATCACCTTGACAGCGATGCGTAATGAGCGAGATGAGGCAGTCGATGAGGTGCTCGGCAGTGGTTACCGAGTGAAGATCCTGTTACCAAATGATGGTGCCGATTATCAACGTGGACTGCTGGCGAAGAACCTGTGATTTTCCCTTTCACATTGCTTTCCCCTGCACTGGTTTTACTGTTGTCGTTAGTGAGCCTGGCAGTTGTCGCGGCTGAACGTCCACAGGATCATCTGCACTCGGATAAGCAGTGTGTGAGCTGTCATAAGGAAGGGATATCTGAACTGCTAAAGGTGCTCGCCCAGCCGAAAGATAGCTGTATTCAATGCCATACAGCGGAGCAGATTAAAGCGGGGGATTTTACTGCTGCGCTCCCTTTTTCAACAGTTGAAGGGGTTGATCCAGCACTGAGATTAACGGCAGATGCGGGGATGAGCGTACCTCTCTACTATACTCAATCCCGTTTTGGTGCCAAGCCGAGTGAGATGGTCGAGGTACCTGCAGGCAAATTTATCATGGGAACCAATGGCCGCTTGCCCGATGAAGGGCCGCAGCATACGCGCTATCTCAGCGCTTTTCTAATCGATAAATATGAGGTAACTAACCTTCAATATAAAGCGTATATAGAGGCCAATAACAGACGTTCACCGGCACACTTTAGAAACCGCACTTACCCCGAGGGGAAAGTCGATCACCCCGTTGTTTTTGTCGGATGGGATGATGCCGTTGATTATTGCGCCTGGGCGGGTAAGCGTCTACCGACAGATAAAGAGTGGGAAAAAGCGGCGCGTAGCAGTGATGGCCGAACTTATCCGTGGGGTGATATTTTTGACCCGAAAAAGAGCAACAACCCGGTGCGCTGGCGTGCTGCCGGAAAAACAGGTGATACCACGCCAGTGGGCGCTTTTGCTAAAGGGGCAAGCGTATATGGGCTGTATGACACTTCAGGCAACGTCTGGGAATGGACGGACTCCTGGTACTACCCTTATCCAGGAAACGAAGTGCCATCAGAGAGCTATGGTGAGCGTTATAAAACACTCAAGGGCGGTTCATGGTTTGACTGTTCATTTTATAAATGTGGCATCTCAGCACCGCTGTTTAACCGCGCCTTTTTTGCCAAACGGACGAAAAACGACACCTTTGGTTTTCGTTGCGCAAAAGATGTGGCCATATCGTCAGGAGTAGATGAGTAATGAATTGCACTAAGTGCGGGGTATTGATATTGGTAAGCCTTGGGTTGCTATCGTGTGATAAAAATTCAGGACTGGATTCTGCCGCTACTGTTGCACCGAATAAATCTCCGATGATGGCCGCCTCTGAAATCACTAATAAGCCGCTCACTACGAAAAAATCACCACAGGATATGCTGAGTGAAACGGAGCTACAGCTTGGCAGGGAGTCACCGCTAACGGCTTCGATTCCAATGGTGACAGTACCTGCGGGCGAATTCATCATGGGAAGCAACAAGGTCGATGATGAGGGGCTACAGGAGCGTTACGGTTTTTCAACGCCACTCTTTGTTAATGAACACCCCGAACATAAACATCAACTGGGGGCGTTTATGATCGACACCTATGAAACGAGCAAAGCGGAATACAAAGAGTTTATCCTTGCCACAGATCGCCTGTTGCCTTTTCTATGGGGCAGTAATGGCTATGGGTTGACAATGGAGGAGGCCGGGCGAATGAGACTTGAACGCCTGCGTGACATCGCGGCCAATGATTTTAAGCTCGATATGGATACCCGCGAGATGGATCGAGAGGCGCTAATGGCAGCGATGGTGGCAGTGCAGAAGAAGATGGACCCGTTACCCGCGACCGATGTCACCTGGCAGGAGGCCAGCATCTATTGTCAATGGCGCGGCAAGCGCCTGCCACGGGAAGCGGAGTGGGAGCGAGCTGCTCGCGGCACGGATGGACGTGAATACCCGTGGGGTAACCAGTGGGATGTGAAGATTACTAATACAGGCGATGATTCCGACTGGGATGAGGGGATCGCGCCGGTCGGATCATACCCCGGAAACATATCGCCCGTCGGTGCTTATGATATGGCTGGAAATGTTTGGGAGTGGGTAGCAGACTGGTACCAGCCCTATGAAGGGTCTGACTATCAGAGCGATCTCTTCGGTAAAAAGAACAAGGTGATTCGTGGCGGCGGCGGCGGCGTTGGCCACTACGCCTTAAGTATGTTTTTTCGTGGTGCGGCGCGCCAGTTTGCGGCAGCTGAACTGCGCTCTGAGGATGTTGGCTTTCGCTGCGTGAAAGAGATTTAACGCCGCAGGTCAAAGTGCACATTCAGCACATAATTTATTGAAATGATTAGACAGGTAAGATAAATATCCCCGGAAGAGTTATTGATAAAAAGCGTATTCATCCATATAATACCCGACGAGCAGCGGGCTGCTGCTATTCAGGTATAGGTCTGAGTAAGTGGTCATGTATGTAAGTTATTGAATGTACATTGGTAATTGGCCGGTTTTTTGATCAGGCGGTATTTGATGCTATGTGGATCAGCATCATACAGAGAATTTTTAAAAGTGGGCCTTGTGCCCATTTTTTGTTTTTAGCCCTTTTATTAGGGATGGCGGCGAGAGATGGCAGGACGAGCACAGACACAGCTGGAGGGGCTCCTGGCCCCAGTTGTGGACTCATTGGGTTATGAATTTGTTGGGCTGGAGTACCTGCCGCAGGGGAAACACTCGCTGTTGCGTATCTATATCGATAAAGCCGGTGGAGTGACAGTGGATGATTGTGGCACGGTCAGCCATCAGGTGAGCGGCGTACTGGAGGTTGAAGATCCCATTAGTGGCCATTATGTCCTTGAAGTGTCATCACCAGGGCTTGATAGGCCCCTGTTTAAATTCGAAGATTTCGAACGCTTTAGTGGCAATATCGTACAGATAAGATTGCAAACACCGCTGGCGGGGCAACGAAATTTTAAAGGTTTGCTACAGGGGGTAGAAACAGCTGATCAATTGGTAGAGCTGGCAATTGATGAAGAGATCATCCGCTTGCCATGGGAGAGGATTGAAAAGGCTCGTCTGGTTTTTGAATAAAGAAGGATGAATAGATTATTGGCGCAACAGTTTTGTTGCTGCCAGGATTGAGATAGAGGCGTGATATGAGCAAAGAAATTTTACTGGTTGTGGACGCAGTCTCCAATGAACGTGGGATTGCCAAAGAGGTCATTATCGAGGCGATCGAAGCGGCCCTGGTGACCGCAACAAAAAAACGTTACAGCGACGATATTGCTGTGCGCGTCTCAATTGACCGCGAAACAGGCGACTATGAGACCTTCCGTTACTGGGATATTTATGCTGATGACTCGGATGAGATCGAAGAAGAGATCACCCAGTTGACCTTAAGCGAAGCCCGAGAACGTGACCCCAATGCCGTCGTCGGCGGCAGAATTGAAGAGCGTATAGAATCGGTCGGCTTTGGGCGTATTGCAGCACAGGCGGCGAAACAGGTGATCATGCAGAAGGTGCGTGAAGCAGAGCGCGCTCAGGTTGTCGAACAGTATAAAGGCCGTATTGGTGAACTGGTCACCGGTGTGGTTAAACGCGTTGAACGCGGCAATGCTATCCTTGATCTGGGGGGGAATGCGGAAGCGCTGATCTTGCGCGATGATATGATTCCACGTGAAGCGGTGCGGACAGGCGACCGTGTCCGTGGCTATCTGCAGGATGTCCGTTCCGAACAGCGCGGCGCACAGCTATTTATTAGTCGAACTGCCCCGGAACTGTTGATTGAACTATTTAAAATTGAAGTGCCGGAAGTAGGGGAAGGGCTGATCGATATTCTGGGTGCCGCGCGTGACCCAGGTTCGCGGGCCAAGATCGCCGTTAATGCAAATGATGAGCGGATCGATCCAGTCGGTGCCTGCGTCGGGATGCGCGGCTCACGGGTACAGAGCGTCTCAAATGAGCTGGGGGGTGAGCGGATCGATATCATCCTGTGGGACGAAAATCCGGCACAGTTTGTGATCAATGCGATGTCACCTGCTGAAGTTGAATCCATCGTTGTCGATGAAGATGCGCACAGCATGGATCTAGCCGTGGCTGAAGAGCACCTCTCACAGGCGATAGGCCGTGGTGGGCAGAATGTGCGCCTGGCGAGTCAGTTGACTGGCTGGGAACTCAACATCATGACAGAGGCTCAGGCTGAAGAGAAGAGTGAAGCAGAAGGCGAAGCACTGAAAAACCTCTTTATGGAACATCTGGATGTGGACGAAGAAATCGCACTGATTTTTGTGCAGGAAGGTTTTTCCAGCATCGAAGAGGTGGCTTACGTTCCAACAAAAGAGCTGCTGGCCATTGAAGAGTTTGATGAAGAGATTGTTAAGGAACTACGTGACCGCGCTCGTGATGTCTTACTGACCCGAGAAATTGCGACCGAAGAGAAGATTAGTGATGCCGAACCAGCTGAGGATCTGCTGGCAATGGAAGGGGTGGATAAAAAACTTGCCTGTCTGCTGGCCAGCAACGGCATTGTGACACAGGAAGATTTAGCAGAGCAGGCAGTTGATGAGCTGCTTGAGATTGAAGGGATGGATGAGGCGCGCGCGAGCGCATTGATCATGGCTGCACGTGCACCATGGTTTGAGAATGAGCAAATCAATCAAGGTTAAAATCGGTAGAGACGCATGGCAGAAGTAACGGTAAAACAACTCGCAGAAGTCGTTGGCATTCCAGTTGATCGATTGATTGCCCAGCTGGGTAAGGCTGGTCGAACCATCAAGGATGAAAACCAGTCGATAAGCGATGAAGATAAGGTAGAGCTACTGAGTTATCTACGAAGAAGCCATGGTGAGGAAGCACCGACGAAACGTGAGCCTAAGAAAATCACATTGCGACGAAAAACTGTTAGTGAACTCGAGCAGAGTAGCACGCAAGGGCGCGTAAAAAAGGTTAAAAAGGTTAATGTTGAATTCCGTAGCAAACGTACCTATGCAAAACGTAGCGAGTTAGCCGCTGAAGAAGAGGCAGCACGTGAATCAGAAGAGACTAAGCAAGCAGTCGCTGATGCGTTAAAGACCGATTTTGCAGAAAAGAGCGCCGTCAAAGAGGAGCTGCTCAAGCAGGAACGTGAGCAGCAGGCCATTAAAGAAAAGGAAGCGGCTAAAGCAGCAGCTCAGGCTAAAGCAGAAGAGATACAGCGTGCTGCGGAGCAGGCAGCGATTGAGATGGTGAAAGCAGCAGCGAATGAGCATGTTGCCGCAGAACAGGAAGTTGAAGCAGCCAGGGTGGCGAAGGCTGCGAAAATGGCAGCACTTGCCGCAGCGCCAAAGACCACTAAGCCGGAGCCACCATCAACCACAGATAAGAAAGGCAATAAGCGAAAAGGGCGAGATGAGCGTTCTACCAAGTATGGTCGACGTGAACTTCATGTTGCCGGAGATAAAGCGGGCCGACGCAAGAAGAAAGGGAAATTTAAGGCGAAGCCAGCGGTCTCTCCAGGCGGTCAGCACGGTTTTGAGATGCCAACCGCCCCTGTCGTGCGTGATGTCACCATTCCAGAAACAATCACCGTCGCTGAGCTGGCACAGAAAATGTCAGTGAAGGCTGCGGAGCTAATTAAAGTGCTGATGGGTATGGGGTCGATGGTCACGATCAACCAGGTACTAGATCAGGATACAGCTTCAATTGTAGTTGAAGAGATGGGGCATAAACCGAAACCACTGGCTGAAAATGCTGTTGAAGATGAGCTGCAACAGGCAGAGGAGGCGATCGAAGGAGAACGAGTACCGCGTGCACCGGTTGTGACCATTATGGGGCATGTCGATCACGGTAAAACATCGCTGCTGGATCATATTCGCCGCGCGAAAGTTGCCAGTAGTGAGGCGGGAGGTATTACCCAGCATATGGGTGCCTACCACGTTGAAACGGATAAGGGGATGATAAGTTTTCTCGACACCCCTGGCCACGCCGCATTTACTGCGATGCGCGCACGTGGTGCTGATGTCACTGATATTGTGATTCTGGTCGTTGCTGCTGATGATGGTGTCAAACCACAAACACTGGAAGCGATCCAGCATGCTAAAGCCGCCGAGGTGCCGCTGATTGTCGCAATTAACAAGATTGATAAACAGGAAGCCGATTTAGAGCGTGTGAAGCAGGAGCTGGTCGGTCATGAAGTGATCCCTGAAGAGTGGGGCGGCGACACCATGTTTGTCGGCGTTTCAGCCAAGACGGGTGAAGGGATTGAGGCGCTACTGGATGCGATCCTGCTTCAGGCAGAAGTGCTTGAGCTGCAGGCCGTTGAAGAGTGCCCAGCGCGCGGTGCTGTGATCGAATCGAGCCTTGATAAAGGACGTGGCCCGGTCGCAACCATTCTGGTGCAAAACGGTATTTTACGTAAAGGCGACATGCTACTTGCAGGACAGGAGTACGGCCGTGTGCGCGCCATGTTTGATGAAGCAGGGAAGCCTGTTGAAGAGGCGGGGCCATCAATACCGGTGGTTGTATTAGGTCTCTCTGGCACCCCGAGTGCGGGTGACGAAGTGCTGGTTGTTCCCGATGAGCGTAAGGCCCGTGAAGTGGCACTGTTCAGACAGGCCAAAGCGCGTGAAGTGCAGATGGCGCGTCAGAAGGCCTCCAAGATGGAGGATATGTTTTCACAGATGGGTAGCAATAAGGTTGATATCCTTAATCTTCTGATCAAAGCCGATGTGCAGGGGTCAGTTGAAGCGCTGCGCGATGCTTTAACCAAACTCTCCAATGACGAAGTGGCGGTGAAAATTGTAGCCTCTGGCGTGGGTGGTATTAATGAATCTGATGTTAACCTGGCGATCGCTTCCGATGCTATTCTGATAGGTTTCAATGTGCGTGCTGATGCTGCCGCACGCCGCCTGGGTGAAGAGTCCGGCCTTTCGCCTCGCTATTACAGCGTGATCTATGATGTGATCGATGATGTGAAGAACTCCCTCTCTGGCATGCTGACACCTGAAATCAAGGAGCAGATTGTTGGCATGGCCGAAGTGCGTGATGTCTTTACCTCACCTAAACTGGGTGCGATTGCCGGTTGCCTGGTGGTAGAGGGCGCGGTTAAGCGTAGTAACCCAATCCGTGTGCTGCGAGATAATGTTGTGATTTATGAAGGTGAGCTCGAATCATTACGTCGTTTTAAAGATGATGTTAATGAAGTGCGCGCAGGTACTGAATGTGGTATCGGCGTTAAGAATTATAACGATGTTAAACCGGGTGATCAGATTGAGGTTTATGAAACTGTATCAGTAGAGCGTACGCTTTGATACTGATTATTAGCTGGGTGTTATCTGTAGCGGTCTCTAGTTATGGCTAAAGAGTTCAGTCGTACCCTGAGAGTGGGTGAGCAGATACGGCGTGAAATTGCGCAGTTGATTCAGCAGGAAATCAAGGACCCCAGAGTGGGGATGGTGACAGTGACTGCTGTCGATATCTCATCGGATATGTCACATGCGAAGGTGCATGTAACATTGCTGGGCGATGACCAGCAAGTAGACGAATGCATCAAGGTGCTCAACCGCGCTGCCGCTTTTTTACGCCGCGCTATTGGACAACGGATGAAGCTCCGTGTTGTACCGACACTGCGTTTTCATTACGACGCATCGGTTGAACAGGGCACCGCATTGTCAGCACTGATCGATTCAGCTGTTGCCGCTGATGAAAAAAATCGCAAGAAGGACCAGGATGGCACGTCGTAAGTCTGGGCGTGAAGTCAATGGGATTCTTCTGTTTGATAAGCCTGTTGGGATGAGTTCTAACGCTGTTCTTCAGCGCATTAAACGTATTTTCAATGCGCGTAAGGCGGGCCATACTGGCAGCCTTGATCCTCTGGCCTCTGGCCTCTTGCCAATTTGCCTGGGTGAAGCGACTAAAATATCTGGCTTCCTGCTGGATGCTGATAAGCGTTACCAGGCCACAATTAAGCTCGGTATTAAAACCACGACAGGTGATGCCGAAGGTGAAGCAATTCTCACCCGTGAAGTGGGTCACTATAGCAACCCGAAACTAGAGTTGGTTCTGGCTGAGTTTCTGGGTGATATTGAGCAGATTCCGCCGATGTATTCAGCCTTGAAGAAAGATGGTCAACCCCTTTATAAGCTTGCGCGTAAAGGGATTGAGGTTGAACGCAAGGGTCGCAACATTAAGATTCATAGTATTGAGATACTGGCAGCAGAGGGAGACCTTCTGGAGCTTGATGTTCACTGCTCTAAAGGTACCTATATTCGAACATTGGCAGAAGATATCGGTGAGCGCTTAGGGTGTGGTGCGCATGTAGCACTATTAAGGCGCTTCAGCGTCGGCCCTTTTAGCGGCAAAAAGATGATCACAGCGGCGCAGCTGGAGAATATCGCTGAAGAAGGCGGCTTTGAGGCGCTGGATCAATTACTGCTTCCGATGGAAAGTGCGCTCGTTAACTGGCCGGAGGTCAGGTTGTCACAAGATGTGGCCTTTTTCCTGAAACGAGGGCAGGCCGTGATGGTACCAAAAGCGCCGCGTGAGGGGCTTGTAAAGCTTTTTGCAGAGGAAAATGTCTTTCTGGGGGTGGGATATATCATGGATGATGGTCGTGTTGCCCCGAGACGCCTGTTGAATAGTGCCTAAAATCTGCAAGGTACCCATTCAGGGCAGTTATTTATCTTGTCATTCATGTACTTAAGGCGATAAAATAGCCGCTCATTTTTAAAAGTAAGTAACGTTTGTAAAACACAGAGGAAATTATGGGATTAAACGCTGAAACTAAATCACAGGTCGTTAGCAAGTACCAACGAGCAGACGGTGATACTGGTTCGCCAGAGGTGCAGGTTGCACTTCTGTCCGCGCGCATTGAACAACTGTCTGGCCATTTCAAGGAGCACATCCACGACCACCATTCACGTCAGGGGCTGCTAAGAATGGTAAGCCAACGTAGAAAACTGCTTGATTACCTGAAGAGAAAAGATAACTCACGTTATCAGGATCTGATTAAAAGCCTGGGGCTGCGTAAGTAAGCGCACCAACTCTCTTAACCATCAATGATTTTCTACTTTCTAAGGAATTAAATGTGACGCCCATTAAAAAAACTTTTCAGTACGGGAAGCACACTGTAACACTCGAAACGGGTGAGATTGCAAGGCAGTCAACCGCTGCGGTCATGGTCAATATGGATGACACCGCTGTACTGGTGACCGTTGTTGGTCGTAAGGAGGCCGAGCCTGGGCGTGACTTCTTTCCTCTGACCGTTAACTACCAGGAGCGTGCCTATGCTGCTGGTAAAATTCCGGGGGGTTTCTTCAAGCGTGAAGGACGCCCAAGTGAGAAAGAGACCCTGACATGCCGTCTGATCGATCGCCCACTTCGCCCGCTGTTTCCGAAGGGGTTCAAAAATGAAGTTCAGATCATCGCCTCTGTTGTCTCTCTGAACAAAGAGATTGATCCGGACATTCCAGCAATTATTGGTGCTTCTGCGGCACTGGCAATTTCTGGCATCCCTTTCAGCGGCCCGATTGGCGCAGCACGTGTTGGCTATAAAGATGGCGAATACCTGTTGAATCCAACGCTTTCTGAGCTAGAAGGCTCTGACCTTGATCTCGTGATCGCCGGTACTGATGACGCGGTATTGATGGTTGAATCTGAAGCGAAAGAGCTCCCAGAAGAGGTGATGCTAGGTGCGGTAATCTTTGGACATGAGCAGCAGCAGGTTGTGGTGAATGCCATCAAAGCACTGGCGGCTGAAGTGAATACGCCTGCATGGAGATGGGAGCCAGAACCTGTTGATGAAGCATTAATCAGCGCCGTCGAAAGTGCGGCGACCGAAGCTGTTACCGCTGCATACCAGATCAAGGAAAAACTGGAGCGCCAGGATCGTCTTGCGGAAATCCGCAATGATGTGGTGGCGCAACTCTCCTCTGCTGAAGACGCCAGCTGGTCTGCTGAAGATGTTAAGGGGGTGATCAGCAAGATTGAGAAAAATGTTGTTCGTGGCCAGATCATTAACGGTGAACCGCGTATCGATGGTCGTGATACCCGCACCGTACGTGATATCAATGTTCGTGTCGGTGTACTACCACGTACTCACGGTTCTGCACTTTTTACCCGCGGAGAAACACAGGCGCTAGTGGTGGCAACATTGGGTACTGCGCGTGACGCACAGATCATCGATGCGCTTGAAGGTGAAAAGAAAGACCCATTCATGCTGCATTACAACTTCCCTCCCTACTGTGTTGGTGAGACCGGTTTTGTCGGTAGCCCCAAACGTCGTGAGATCGGCCATGGGCGCCTGGCCAAGCGCGGTGTCGCGGCAGTGATGCCAGACATGGAAGAGTTTCCATATGTGGTACGTGTGGTTTCTGAAATTACTGAATCTAATGGTTCAAGCTCGATGGCTTCTGTCTGTGGTTCAAGTCTTGCGATGATGGATGCGGGTGTTGCACTGAAAGCACCAGTTGCCGGTATCGCTATGGGGCTGATCAAAGAGGATAGCAAATTTGCTGTACTGTCAGACATTCTGGGTGATGAAGATCATCTTGGCGATATGGATTTCAAGGTCGCCGGCACCAACGATGGTATCACTGCGCTACAGATGGATATCAAAATTACCGGCATCACCCGTGAGATCATGGATGCAGCGCTGGAGCAGGCTAAAGAGGGACGTCTCTATATTCTGGAAAACATGAATGCTGTGATCTCGGCACCGCGTGATGATATCTCTCAGTTTGCACCGCGTATTATCTCTCTGAAGATTAACCCGGAGAAGATCCGTGACGTAATTGGCAAAGGCGGCGCAACGATTCGTGCACTGACCGAAGAGACTGGTGCCAGCATCGATATTACAGACGATGGTGTGGTGAAGATCGCATCGGTTGATTGTGAGGGCGGCGAAGAAGCGCGTCGTCGTATCGAACAGATCACAGCAGATGTTGAGGTCGGCACCATCTACGAAGGCAAGGTTGCCAAGCTAATGGACTTTGGTGCATTTGTGACTATCCTGCCTGGAAAAGATGGTCTGGTTCATATCTCTCAGATCTCTGATGAACGTGTAGAGAACGTTAGCGACAAGCTGAGTGAAGGCGAAGTCATCAAGGTTAAAGTGCTTGAAATCGATAAACAGGGACGTATCCGCCTCAGCATGAAAGCAGTCAGTGGCGGCTAAGTTAAAACGCTTTAACAGTAGTCGATAGCCGCATGATTAAAAGGATCCTTCGGGATCCTTTTTTTTGTGACTTAGTCCAGGCTTTTAAAAAATTCCTGCGTTACGCTCCATTCATCGGCCAGTACCTTTTCGGGCCAGGTGTGGCTATGAAGCATTTCAGCACAATAATAGCCCTGCGCGGTAGGGCGGGCTCTGGCTATGTTGAGAACATCGCCTGCACTTCCGGGATTTCAGCCTCAACATCCGCGATCGTCTCCTCAATCACGGCCTTTGAAAGGCCAGCTATTTTCCAGGTGCTCTCATCAATTGCACCGCTATCATCCCCCTCCAGGGAGTGCTTGCCCGCAAGGTTGGTGATCGCCTGTGCAATATGGACGATAGCAGCCTCCTGGGGAAAAATGGTCGCCTTCGATGGTGCGTGGTGAAAGCCCACACACTCCTGTAGAAATGGGGGCAATTTCCATTGCCTGGTGAGTGCAGCACCCACCTCGGTGTGGTCGAAACCGATGATCTCCTGTTCGATCAGGTGTAGTGCCGATTCATTGTGTGTGACCTTAGACCTTAAGAGCACTTTTTTTGCATCCACTGGCCGTTTATTAAAGATCACAAGCTGCCCGACATCATGCAGCAGCCCCGCAACAAAAAGAGCCTCACCACGTCCTAGCATGCAGCTATTGGCTAATTTACGCGCCGTAATTGCACAGAAAATACTGTGATACCAGAAATCATCCATTGAGATGAGCTCATTGGGGATCCCTTCAAAAGCCTTACAGGCTGACGAGGCGAGTATCAAGTCTCGTAGCTGAACAGTGCCCAGCACTGTAATTGCACGGCTCACGGTATCGACCTCAGTGGAGAGTCCGTAGAAGGGGCTATTTGCGATCTTGAGAATGCGCACCGTCAAGGCGGGGTCACTGCTAATCACCTTGCCAATATCTTCCGCAGAACAGCTGGCATCATCGACCATTTCATTAATACGAATGCACGCCTCCGGTAATGAAACCAGCTCACCGATATCACTGACAAGTTGTTCAGGGGGGGGGGCTACCATTGCTACTGTCCACTTCCTCTGATTATACTCAGCCAATCTATACCAGATTAGAGCACGAGTGGTTATAAGATTGCTAATTTATCTATCTTATTTGAGGTTATCGGTCAATTTCTGACCAACATGATATAAAATTCGAAAAAATTGATAAATTCTAGTTAGTTAGTGGTTTCTTTATATATAAAAAGAAGGTACTACCTGGCTTGATATCTTCATTATTTGGCAGTAGCAGGCGGTGAAAACGATGGCAAAACAGTTTGATTCAATCGATGAGAGGCACTCAGCATTTATCCAGCAGCAGAAGATCTTTTTTGTTGCGACTGCAGGTGCAGAGGGGCGGGTCAACCTCTCGCCAAAGGGAATGGATTCGTTTCGGGTCTGCTCACCCAATAAAGTACGCTGGCTCAATTACACGGGGAGCGGAAATGAGACTGCGGCCCATCTTTATGAAAATGGTCGCATAACCGTGATGTTCTGTTCATATGAAGGGCCACCTAACATACTGAGGCTGTATGGAAATGGTCGGGTGATTCACCCTCGAGATCCCGCTTGGAGTGAGTCTCTTGCGCGCTTTCCGGAGAAGTCAGGCGCACGCCAGATCATTGAGGTGGCGGTCGATCTGGTTCAGACTTCATGCGGTTACGCTGTTCCGCTATTTGATTACCAGGGAGAGCGCGACACTCTCGTACGCTGGTCGGAGAAAAAAGGGGAAGCCGGAATAAAAGCGTACTGGGAAGAGAACAACCAAATTAGTATTGATGGCAAACCGACCCATATTCTGGACGATTGATCTCCTGTCGCCAGCGGATTAGAGCGTGTAACAGAGGGCGCTATGTGTAAATAACAGGCTCTTCTTGACACGTTTATCTGGCCAGATTTTTTCGATACCAGATTGGTAGATCGCCATCTGCTCTCGGTAGCGCTCTCCATATGCAGCTACAGTGCGTGGGGTAATATTGCGATGTGTTTTGTAATCGACAATTACAATTGCGTCATCTTTGATAACCAGCCGGTCAATGATGCCCGCAAAGTTACCTCGATCATCAGAGAAATAGATGGCCATTTCATTATGTGCTGCATCAAATTGAGCAGGATCAAATAGCCAGCTAAGTTCAGGGTTCTCTACCAGCGAGCCAGCCTCATCAACCCATTTGAGCAGTGTGTCAGCCGCAACATTGACCCCTTGCTCCTCCATAATCTGCTGCGTGACCACAGCCCGTCCTGGTGCTGGGTGGTGGGTCATCAGCTCAAGGATACGATGGATCGTCTCACCGCGAATGCTCTGTTCATCCTCCTCATCGTCGCTGGGGGGTGTTGACAAACCATGGCGATGGCTCGCCTCCTGAAAAACCTTGCTGGCCTGAATGGTGTGGTTTTCAATGGGCAGTGATTGAATGGTGAGCGCGGTGGCAGTCGAAGTCGCAGGGAAAACAGCGGCCACTGCTTTATTTTCGATCGATTTCGGCTGCTCTGCAGCTTCAATTTTTAAAATGGTCCCATTGCTCATCTCAAAACCAGCATTGTTCTGAATTGCATTACTCTCCATCACCTGCTCTGCCATCGCACCATACCAGCCGCGTTCTTTACCTTTTTTAGGGATACAACCTGTGATAATCAGATACTGTCGGGCGCGTGTGAGGGCAACATAGAGCAGGTTAGCATCTTCACGCGCCTCTTCCAGATCATCCGCCTCTAACAATTTCATTGTGTCGCGGTCAATCGACCTCTTTGTGCCACATAGAAAAAAGTGGCTGGGGCTAGCCTGTTCCGATGGCCAGTTAACAATCGCATGGTGTGCCCGTTTGCTTTTTGTCACGCGCGCTGCATCTGCCATAAACACCACCGGCGCCTCCAGCCCTTTGGCGGCGTGAATGGTCATGATACGGACTGCACCCGCATGATTAATCGAAGCCGGTTCATCAATGCAATCGGGTGCATATTCTTTCAGTCTTTTTAAACGATTAATAAAGTGTGGCAGGCTGGGGTAGCGGCCACTGTCAAGTTCAAGTGCCAGTTCAATAAAACGTGTGAGATTGCTCTCGACCCTTGGGTGTAAATGTGCAGGAAACGCAGCGAAATAGCGCTGCTGTAGATCACCCTCATGATAGATACGGTCGAGTAGATCGTGTACCGGCAGTTCACCAGCATACTGCTGCCACTGCTTAATGAGCCGATATGCACGTGCAAGTGGATCACCCTGGGTGAGCTGCTCCTGAATCAGGCCGAGCGATGTAAACCAGGAGCGAGTATGGTGGCGCAACGTCTGTTGTGTGGTTAATGACGCCAAAGCGATCAGTCCACTTTCATCGCAATTGAATAGTGGCGAGCGCAGCAGTTGCGCGAGTGCGAGATTATTATGTGGTGAGATCAGTGTATTCAGCAGCGCTACCATATCCTGCGCTTCCAGTGTGTCTAGAACGGTGCTCTTTGTGTTACTAATATAGGCGATGTTATGTTCGCGCAGTGCGGCTTCATAGGCGGAAAGGTGGGTGCGACTGCGCAGTAATATAATGATGTCGTTCAATTGTAAGGTGCGCGGTTCGTCGTGCTCCCTGATGGCAGTGCCATCATTGAGCATCGTGTTAATGTGCATCGCGATAAGATTGCCTTCAGCATAATGGTGCTGCCAGGCGTCGCCACTCCCGATGCGCGGCTGTTCTAAAGGGTTTCGGAACGTTGCCGAGGGGGGGGCTTTCGTACCACTATCTGGGTCAAGCAGCGGCAGCATCTCCACTTTACCCCAGAGAGAGTGTTGATGAGTGTCATGAGGCTGAAAGTTTGAGAGGCGCTCGCCTAATGGTGTGCGATCAAATAGAAGATTAACAAAGTCTATGATTGCCGGTGCCGAGCGCCATGAGATATCGAGAGGGCATGTCACCGCGTTTAGCCGCTGCTCTAACCACTGTTGAGCGGTCGCAAACAAGCGGGGGTCTGCTCGACGGAATCGGTAGATAGACTGTTTGCTATCTCCGACTAGAAAAACACTTCGGTTACGTTCAGCCTCGCCGCTCGCAAGCTCCTGAAGTAGCGGCAGTAGCAACCGCCACTGGGTGGGGTTGGTGTCCTGAAACTCATCGACCAGAAGGTGGTTGATGCGCTGGTCGAGTTTATATTGAACCCAGTGAGCATTATTGTGGTGATTGAGCAGTTGGTAGGCACGCCATTCAAGGTCAGCAAAATCAAGCAGGCGCTGTTCCTCTTTCATGGTCTGATAATGGTGAAGTAACCGTACGCCAACGTGATACCAGGCGACCGAACCACGATAGAGCTGGTGGCGATTGAGTTGATCCTGTCGCTCAATTAACGCTTCGCAGATGGTGCGGTGCAGCTCAAGGAGACGCGCCTGCCCATCAACGCCTATCGACTTGCTCTGGGCGGCACTCGCTTTCCGCTTTCTCGGTTCACCTTTCTCGGTTAGAAAGACGGTGCTGAGAGCAGCAATACGTTGTTGCGGTGGTAGTGAATCCTCCCCAGCCTGATTGAGCAGGGCAGCGTGGGCATCATTCCCCTTGTTGCTATGCTTGCTGAGCAGCGCTGAAAATTCCTCGCACTGCAGCAGCAGTGCTGGGGTTAGAAAGTCGGCATCCGTTGCATAGCGTTCCGCGCTGATTTTCAACTGCCTGGCAAGGGTTTCGCTGGCATAAGCAAGCGGGCGCGGCTGATCGAGTGTAAATGCCCACCAGTCGCTTCGGTGCTGAATAAACTGTTTAAGTGCCGTTTCAGTGCTGCTGATGCCACCGCAATGCGCCATCAAGGTCGCCAACATCTCTGCCAGTTCACCGTCGGGTTGCTGAGTGGCATCACTGAAAAGGGCATCCAGCGCCCGCTTTTCAAGTAGCCCGCTGCTCTCCAGGATCTCAAATCCCGGTGGGACATCTGCTTCGAGTGGGAAGCGGCGCAGTATCTCCTGGCAAAAGGCGTGAAAAGTGGTGATGCGTAACGGCTGCTCGCAGCGCAGTAACTGTTCATAGAGCGTCTGAGCTTTATTGCGCATAGTCTCGTCGGGGGTGATACCGATAGCCTTAAGGAGACCATTTAATGCTTCGGGCGTCAGGGTTAAAAGCTGGTGCAATCGCTCAGTAATACGGTGCTGCATCTCAGTGGCAGCCTTGCGGGTAAAGGTGATGGCCAGAATTGTCTCCGGTGGTGTATCAGAGAGCAGTAGCCGCAACAGGCGCGTAACCAGCAGGTAGGTTTTACCCGCACCGGCAGAGGCGGTTACGGTAATGCTGCGTTGTGGATCGCTTGCTTGCGCTGTTCTATCCATGCTTAGGTCGTTTTGAGTCGCATTTTAAGTCAACCCGCAGATGTCACTGCGGCTATTTTGTAGGGTTTTTCTGAAAAGGGTGTCATGAATCAATACTTCAACCTGAGGCTGAGGCTTTACGCCCAGCGGAGCAGAATTAGCAACCTGTTGTTTTCTAGTATGAATACCATAATAACCTTTACTTATACTATGTCTATATCGCATTAAAATTGGTTCAATATGACGCAGTAATCGTTTATCTTCTTTAAAAACAAGACGATATAGTGGGGGAGAGATAAGGATGTCTGTCAATAATAACTCAGGATGAGCGCAGGGATGAATCTTCTGCAAGGAGTGCAGTCAGGATGATATGACAGGCGCAGGAGCGCATACACCATGGAGTGGTGTGACATAAGGATGTAAGTGGCTGATGTCACTAGAAAAGGAAAGGCGGTTCAGTTGATCTGAATCGCCTTTTCTTTTTCTGCTCTGAAATCCCTGTAGGAATACTTTGATCTTTCAATAGGAGAAGGTCGCATTACAGTGAAGTAGAAACTTTGGTTAACTATCATCCGGTTTTATCAAGTAGCTGATAATAATGCAGATATCAAAATTCACACTTTATATTTAAGTTAAAAATTGAATGCTATCATATTGATATATGTAAAAACAGGCACTTGTTGCTGGCGCTAAAATGCATATAGGTTGCCACTGTTCCCACAGCCGTGGCTACGGCTGAAAAGGAGAATCACCACGGATGGTGGTGGCATGGATGCCTGCATGGACGACGCGATGACACGGAGGTGACGGGGGACAAAGGAGGCGGCTTTGGTCGCCTCCTTTTATATAGCCACCTGATTGAGCAAAGATCTCACTGCCTTCAAACGGAAATGGTAAATATGGCAGCGCTGTAACATAACTGTCATATCACTCTATTATCCTTGCGCCATGAATAGTTCAGGTGAAAAACAGGCGGCAGCTCTTTTTGCCAGCGAAGCGTCCGCTAAACATCGTCGGCTTCGCAAGGTAAAAGATAGCGTGACTCGCTATGCGGTGGGTGTCGGCGGGGTTGGCGTTATCATTGCCATTGTCCTTATTTTCTTTTATCTGCTGTTTGTGGTTTTGCCGCTATTTCAGTCTGCCGAGGTTGAAAAGCGTGTGACCTACCCCGCCCCTGGTGGCGCAGACGAACAGACGCTCTACCTGGCAATGGAAGAGCAGGCGGAGATCGGGGTGCGTTTTACCTGGTCAGGCAAAGCGCTCTTTTTTGACCTGGCTAGCGGCGAGGTCATAAAAAGTGAGCCCCTGCCAATACCCGACGGTGTTACCATCACCTCCTTTGCCAAAGGGCAGATGCATCAGGGAATCGTGGCAATGGGGCTTTCCAGTGGCCAGATGCTGTTATTACGACACACCTACCGTGTGACCTACCCCAATGACAGGCGCAGGATTGTCCCGCAGATTAAATACCCTTTGGGGAAAGCCCCGCTTGAAATCGACCCTTATGCCGCTGCGCTAACCCAGATCACCTTTCAAAGCAGTGAAGAGAGTACTGCTGTCGCCGCTGTGACAGAAGATGGGCGGTTACTGTTTAGCGCATTTATTGCGGAAGAGTCGATGTTCGATGATGAACCCGTGCTGGAACAGTTTAATCGTGAACTGGCCACACCCGACAGCGAGGTCTTAAAACTCCTGATGGATCAGGATCAGCAAAATCTCTACGTGGTAGAGCGAAATAACAGGTTAACTTATTTTGATATCAGTGATGCAGAGGAGCCCCAGCGCCGCTACCAGATTAACATCAGCGAGAATGGGCGTAATGTCAGTGCAGTCGAGTTTCTGACCGGCACCATCTCATTGATCATCGGATACGATGATGGCTACCTGAGCCAGTGGTTTCCTGTTCGTAATGAACGAAACCAGGAGGTGATGACACGCATTCGAGGTTTTGACCAGCAACAGGCCCGCAATAATCCAATCACTGCCATTGCGGCAGAATATGATCGCAAAGGGTTTCTGGTCGCAGATAGTCAGGGCAACGTCGGCATCTACCACTCAACTGCGGCGCGGAACCTCGCGCTGAGTAAGCTCTCATCACAACCGGTCAAACACCTTGTGGTGGCGCCACGAGCCAACTGGATGATAGCTGAAGAGTCCAGCGGTGTGCTGCAGGTGTGGCATATTCACAACGATCACCCTGAGGTTTCGTGGAACTCAATATGGGGCAAGGTGTGGTACGAAAGCTACCCGGAACCGGATTATATCTGGCAGTCTTCATCTGCATCCAATGACTTTGAGCCAAAGCTCAGCCTGGTTCCGCTCTCATTTGGCACCTTAAAAGCAGCCTTTTATGCGATGTTACTCGCTGCACCACTAGCCATCCTTGGGGCACTGTTCACCGCTTACTTTATGGCGCCCAGGATGCGTAACGTGGTTAAGCCGAGCATCGAAATTATGGAGGCTTTGCCGACCGTTATTCTCGGTTTTCTTGCCGGGCTGTGGCTAGCACCCCTGATTGAAACACATCTGCCGGGAACCTTTAGTCTACTGGTGCTCATGCCAATAGGCATCCTGTTATGCGCCTGGGGGTGGTCTCAGCTACCTCGTAGCCTGCGCCACGCCATTCCGGAAGGGTGGGAGGCACTGTTACTGATCCCAGTAGTGATCATTGTGGGATGGGGTAGCCTTGCGCTAAGCCCAGTCCTTGAATCACTCCTCTTCGATGGCAATATGCGCCACTGGATGTCTGATGAACTGGGAATTGGCTTTGATCAGCGAAACTCAATCATTGTTGGACTTGCGATGGGCTTTGCCGTTATTCCAACCATTTTTTCAATCGCGGAAGATGCAATCTATGGCGTACCACGCCATCTATCGCAAGGTTCACTTGCGCTCGGTGCCACCCCGTGGCAGACGATGGTGCGTGTTGTGTTACTGACTGCAAGTCCCGGCATCTTCTCTGCATTGATGATAGGCATGGGGCGTGCGGTGGGTGAAACCATGATTGTATTGATGGCGACGGGAAACACCGCTGTGATGGATTTCAGTATCTTTGAGGGGATGCGTACATTGTCGGCCAACATCTCGGTCGAGATGCCAGAGGCGGAGGTCGATAGCACCCATTATCGAATACTCTTTCTCGCTGCCCTGGTGCTTTTTATGTTTACCTTTTTCTTTAACACCATCGCAGAGATTGTGCGTCAACGCCTGCGTAAGAAATACAGCACACTGTAACCAACTGAGTGATATAGAAAGATATGTCTGTCGTTAATAATAAGAAGGTTGGCTGGTTCAGAAGCGGAACGCCGTGGGTCTGGGTGAGTGCCGGTGCTGTCAGCATCAGTCTGGTGATGGTGTTTGGATTGTTGCTGTTGATAGCGGTGCGTGGCCTCGGTTATTTCTGGCCAGTCGATGTGGTCGCGATGGACTATACCGAGCGTGATGGCACTGAAGTTCGTGTAATGGGTGAGCAACGTGAAACTGAGCGGGTCCCTCTTGAGCGCTTAATTGAAGCCGGTTACTCACTTGAAAATCACCGCGGTGATGTTGAACGCCACCTTCTGAAGGTGGGTAATCGTGACCTTTACGGCATGGACTTTCGTAGTGTGATTGAACCTGATGTGAAAAATCGCACAACCCCGGAAGGGGTGATTGTGATTGAACGCTATGAGTGGGGCAATTTTTACGGCTTTCTAGAGTCAGTTAAAGCTTCCGGGACTATTGTGGCAGAAGGGGCTGCAGCGCGCACAGAACTCAAGCAGCGACTGGAACGCTCGCTGGCACTGCATGATGAGATTAAACAGATTGAAAAGAGCGATATCGGTGCGATTAACTATGAGCTTGAACAGCTACGCCTGAAACAGCGCAAGCTGGAGCTGTCTAACACATTTGATGCCGCACAGGAGCAGGCGATCTCAGCAGCGCGCGCTGAAGCAGAGCAGCGCTATGAACTCCTGCAAAAAAAATTAACGGATCTTTACGCCGCAATCAATCGTGACTCCGTGATGGTGCGCTCTATTGAAGGGCGTGAAGTTGAAATTGCGCTTTCAAAAATTGTTCGCATCTACCGCCCCAATGAGATGGGGTATGGTGACAAGTTACTCCATTACTTTTCGAAGATATGGGAATTTCTAAGTGATGAACCGCGTGAAGCCAACACTGAGGGGGGGATCTTCCCGGCTATCTTTGGCACTGTACTGATGGTGATATTGATGGCGATTCTAGTCACACCATTTGGTGTTATTGCGGCAATCTATCTGCGGGAATATGCCAAACAGGGGCCGGTGACACGCGTCATCCGCATCGCGGTCAATAATCTCGCCGGTGTGCCGTCTGTTGTTTACGGTGTATTCGGTCTCGGTTTTTTCGTCTATTTTTTAGGGGGCAATATCGATGCGCTCTTCTTTCCTGAGGCGGCACCGGCACCAACCTTTGGAACGCCGGGTATTCTCTGGTCATCACTGACACTGGCAATATTAACGCTGCCGGTTGTGATTGTGGCGACAGAAGAGGGGCTCTCTCGAATACCGATAGCCGTCCGTGAAGGGAGCCTGGCACTGGGTGCAACCAAGGCCGAGACGCTTTGGCGCATTGTGATTCCGATGGCGAGCCCGGCATTGATGACGGGGCTCATTCTCGCCATCGCCCGTGCCGCTGGTGAGGTGGCACCACTGATGCTGGTCGGTGTGGTAAAACTTGCACCCTCGCTACCGCTAGATGGTAACTTTCCGTTCCTCCATTTAGACCGTAAATTTATGCACTTGGGGTTTCATATCTATGATGTGGGTTTTCAGAGCCCCAACGTTGAAGCTGCGCGCCCACTGGTGTATGCAACGGCACTACTGCTAGTGATAGTGATTGTCGTGCTGAATCTGGCCGCGATCCATATTCGAAATCGTCTGCGTCAGAAATATCAGGCAGGACACTAGTCACTGTTAAAGTGACACCCGTTTAAGAGAGGAAGACAGGTAATTGAATCATGAGTGACAACAATGGAAGAAAACATGCCATCGACATGAGTGCCCTTGGGCGCAGTCATGCAGGCCTGAGCCTTGATAACGAAGAGATAGCGATCAATGTTCATTCGCTTAAACTCTACTATGGCGATAAGCAGGCAATCAATGGCGTTGATATGCGCATCCCAAAAAATCGCGTGACGGCTTTTATCGGCCCAAGTGGTTGCGGTAAATCAACCTTGCTACGCTGTTTCAACCGGATGAATGATCTGATTGATGGCTGTCGCATTGAGGGTGAGGTCAATATCGATGGTGAGAACATCTACGGTAAGGCGGTCGATGTGGTTGATCTGCGCCGTCGTGTCGGGATGGTATTTCAGAAGCCAAACCCCTTTCCTAAATCGATCTATGAGAACGTTGCCTACGGTCTGCGCCTGCAAGGGATAAAAGATCGCCGAGTGTTAGACGAAGTGATTGAACGTTCACTCAAGGGTGCCGCATTATGGGATGAAGTGAAAGATCGCCTGCACGAAAGTGGCATGGGGCTGTCGGGTGGTCAGCAGCAGCGCCTGGTGATTGCACGCGCCATCGCCGTTGAGCCCAATGTTCTGCTGCTCGATGAGCCGGCATCTGCGCTAGACCCGATCTCAACCCTGAAGCTAGAAGAGCTGATCTATGAGCTGAAAGAGAAATATACCATTGTCATCGTGACACATAACATGCAGCAGGCGGCGCGTGTTTCCGATTACACCGCATTTATGTTTATGGGGGACAAGATCGAGTTCTCTGATACTGATACACTCTTTACCAATCCACGTGAAAAACGGACAGAAGATTATATTACCGGGCGTTATGGCTAGCCGGTAACAGGCGGTTACTTATTGAGGTCATCAAGCGGTTACTTATTGAGGTCATCAAATGGAAAACATGAATATAGGGCATCACATTTCACGTCAGTTTAATGAAGAGCTTGAGGATGTGCGCAATCAGGTCTTGAGGATGGGTGGGCTGGTTGAGCAGCAGATTGCCGATGCCGTTAAGGCACTGGTCGAAGGTGATTGCCGCCTTGCAGAGCAGGTGATCGAAAATGACCGCAAGGTAAACGGTTTTGAAGTGATGATCGATGAAGAGTGCACCCAGATTCTTGCGCGACGCCAGCCAGCAGCCAGCGATCTACGCCTGGTGATCGCCGTCATCAAGACCATTACTGATCTTGAGCGCATTGGCGACCAGGCAGAGAAGATTGCGCGAATGGGCATTCATCTTTCTGAAATGGAGCGCCCCAAAAGTCAGTACTATGAGGTTCGGAGTCTTGGTGAGCGTGTGGTCAAGATGCTACACCAGACACTCGACTCATTTGCCCGTATGGATGTAGAGGCCGCCGTTCAGGTGTGTGAAATGGACGATGTGATCGATCATGAGTATGAGGGCATCATGCGCAAGATGGTCACTTTTATGATGGAAGATCCACGTGCAATCAAGCGATCGCTGGATGTCATCTGGTCTGTACGTGCGCTGGAGAGGATCGGTGACCACTCAAAAAATATCTGTGAATATGTGGTCTACCTGGTCAAAGGGAAGGATGTTCGTCATACCAGTACCGATTATATGAAAGAGGCGGCGCAGGAGTAGTTGGCAAAAGGCGTTAAGTGCCAGGCAGAATTGAGCAGGGCTTAAAGAAGAGAGACCCCCGCTTTTTCCAGCATGCGTATCAGTCTAATCAGTGGCAGCCCGATCAGCGCGCTCGGGTCGTCACCCCTGAGCCGCTCAAAAAGTGAGATCCCCAGCCCCTCAGATTTAAATGAACCAGCACAGTGGTAGGGCTGCTCCCGCTTCAGGTAGCGCTCGATCATCGCATCATTCAGCTGTCGGAACTCAACATCAAACGGTACCGCCGCTACTTGATGGCATCCGTTCCGGCTATCAAACAGGCAGAGTCCGGTGATAAACGAAACTCGCCGGCCGGAAGCTGCCCGCAACTGCGCCACCGCCTGTTGGTGATTACCCGGCTTTCCAAGGATCTGACTCTCAAGCAGCGCGACCTGGTCCGAACCAATAATGAGCGCACCGGGGCTGGCTCTGGCCACCGCTGCTGCTTTCAACAGTGATAGCCGAGTAACCAGCTCCTCTGCAGATTCACCTTTTTGGGGGGTTTCATCGATATCAGGTGAGAGGGTGTCGAAATCTAGTTGCAGGCGCTGCAGCAGCGCCTTTCTATAAGGTGAGCTGGAAGCCAAAATGATTCGAGGAGGGCTATCTGGTCTGTTCATCTTTATATTTCATAAGGTTGCACAATGTATCTATGAATTTAGGTGCGGATGATTGGGGTGCCGTTCATCTCAGACAGCACCCCTTAAAACGCCCCTGTCATGGTGGCTAGCTTACCCGATTTTGTTAATAGTTTTTGACAGTTAGCGCGTCTCACCCTAAAATTACGGGTTTATGTCGAGCCGCTTGCAAGAATATATAAAACCGCTCAGTTTCTGTGACCGTGGTGAACAGCTCCAGGGCACCATCCCGCTCTCTGGAATGAAGCGGCTGGCGGGTTCATTGTGCCACCAAAATGGTGAGGTCGAAATAGCGCTGACGTTTGATGTTGATACGCAGGGGCACAGGGTTGCCCGTGGAAAACTGGCAGCCAGGCTGGCTCTGGAGTGTCAGCGTTGTCTAACAGCGGTTGAGAGAACGATTGAAACTGAGCTCTCACTAGCCTTTGTCGACACTGAGGCGGCGGGTAAGCGGTTGCCGGCAACGTATGAGCCTTATCTCCTCGACGGGCCAACAGTAGTATTACAGGAGCTGGTTGAAGATGAACTGATTCTGGCGCTACCAATTGTTGCGTTTCACGCTGAAGAGGCGTGCGAAGTGGTGGTGATACAGCAGGCGGTGGAAGCGGATCTGCCACTGCCGGTAGCGGAAAAGAGGCCCAACCCGTTTAGTGCGTTGGCTGGATTAAAAAAAGTGAAGCCTGAATAATCATAGAGGCGGCGTTCACTGTAATGATTAGTGTTGTGTCACACCGCACTTAAAACGTTTGTGGCAAGTTACACGTTGAAGCCTTTGCACGAAAATAGTTTTCATTTCAGCAAGGTAAAAATGGGCAAAAAGCTGGCGTATGCGAGGGCAGACGAGTGCTGTGAAACCATTTTTAGCATGGCTGGGGCGGTAAATATGAATCGCACAGTGGCCTCATCGGTGTTTTTAGTTTTTGAAGGAGTAATTAGCATGGCTGTACAAAAGAGTAAAAAATCAACCTCAAGACGTGGCATGCGTCGATCACATGACGCTCTGACAGGTAAGACTCTGTCGGTCGATTCAAATTCTGGTGAAACTCATCTGCGTCATCACGTGACTGCTGATGGCTATTACAAAGGTAAAAAAGTCGTCGAGAGCGCAGGCGAATAGGCCTTGGATTTAACCATTGCGCTGGATGCGATGGGGGGCGATCACGGCCCGGTCGTAACCATCCCCGCTGCACTCAATGCGCTAAAGAAGCATCGCGATCTTAAACTGATCCTTGTTGGCGATCAGCCGCAGTTGATGGCAGCTCTGCAACAGCAGGGTGGTGATGGCGATGAGCGCCTGACCATTCAGCACACCTCTCAGGAGGTGGCAATGGATGAGTCACCCTCGCTAGCGCTGCGCGGCAAAAAAGATTCATCGATGCGAGTTGCTATCAACCTTGTCAAAGAGGGGCGTGCTTCAGCATGCGTCAGCGCTGGCAATACCGGCGCATTGATGGCCACGGCGCGCTTTGTACTGAAGACGTTGCCGGGTGTTGATCGCCCAGCAATCATCTCGACCCTGCCCGCCATCAAAGGGCATACTCATATGCTTGACCTGGGCGCTAACGTCGATTCGTCGGCAGAGCATCTCTTTCAGTTCGCAGTCATGGGGTCGGTGCTGACCAGCGCGGTCGAAAATATTGAGCGCCCAACCGTTGGGCTGCTCAATATCGGTTCAGAAGAGATGAAGGGTAATGAGCGGGTCAAAGAGGCTGCACAGTTACTGAGCGATAGTGACATCAACTACGTCGGTTTTGTAGAAGGTGATGATATCTTCAAAGGTACGGTAGATATCGTTGTCTGTGATGGCTTTGTCGGTAACGTTGCACTGAAGACCTGCGAAGGGGTCGCCAAGATGCTGAGTAGCTCTTTAAAAAAAGAGTTTTTACGCACGCCACTGACCAAACTTGCTGCCCTCTGTGCGAAGCCGGTGTTGAACTCGTTCCGCGCAAAATATGATCCGCGTAACTACAATGGTGCAAGTTTTGTCGGACTAACCGGCATCGTGGTCAAGAGCCACGGTGGAGCGGATGAGCTTTCATTTGAGACCGCTATACGTGAGGCTATTACCGAGGTGAAGAAAGATGTCCCTGCGCTCATCGGTCATCAGCTCGAGTCACTACTAACCAGAAGGCAGGCAAGCTGATGAACTCACGTATCGCAGGGACCGGCGGTTATCTTCCCGAGAACGTCATGACCAATGCCGATCTTGAGAAGATAGTTGAGACTTCGGACGAATGGATTACTGAACGCACCGGCATCAGGCAGCGTCACATCGCTGTTGAAGGCGAGACCACCTGTGACATTGCTGAAAAAGCTGCGCGACAGGCGATTGATAGCGCAGGGCTTAAGCCACAGGATGTCGATCTGATTATCGTTGCGACAACCACGCCCGATCGCATCTTCCCAAGCACCGCATGTCTGTTACAGCAGCGACTCGATATTCACGGCTGTGCCGCTTTTGATGTGCAGGCGGTCTGTACCGGTTTTGTCTATGCGCTCAGTGTCGCAGAAAAATTTATCCGTACCGGTAGCGCAACGCGCGCACTGGTGGTGGGCGCGGAGACCACCTCCCGTATTATAGACTGGAGCGACCGCACTACCTGTGTACTGTTTGGTGATGGCGCGGGTGCCGTAGTGCTTGAGGCGACGGAAGCGCCCGGCATTCTATCGACCCATCTCCATGCCGATGGCGCCTACAGTGATCTGTTAACGGTGCCGGAAGGTGTCTCGCAGGGGTTTGAAAAAATGCAGGCGGGCGACGCCTATATCAAGATGCAGGGGAATGAAGTCTTTAAGATGGCGGTCAAGACATTGGGGCGCATTGTTGATGAGACCCTCGCGGCAAACAACATGGAAAAGCGTGATATCGACTGGTTGATCCCCCATCAGGCCAACATCCGTATTATTAAAGCAACGGCCAAAAAGCTTAATATGTCGATGGATCAGGTCGTTGTGACGGTCGATCACCACGGTAACACCTCAGCGGCCTCAATCCCATTAGCACTCGATGTTGCGGTGCGTGATGGTCGCGTCAAACGTGGCGAAACACTACTGTTAGAGGCCTTTGGTGGCGGTTTCACCTGGGGTTCAGCACTGCTTAAGTATTAACCATATTTAAATCTGGATTTTTCTAATGAACCATAAAATCGCTTTTGTCTTTCCAGGCCAGGGTTCACAATCTGTCGGCATGCTTGCCGAGATGGCAGCTGCGGATGCTATTATCGAACAGACCTTTGCCGAGGCGTCTGATGTGCTCGGTTATGATCTGTGGCAGCTGGTACAAAGTGGACCAGAGACGGCACTTAACCAGACCGATAAAACCCAACCAGCAATGCTTGCAGCAGGTGTGGCGATCTATCGCACCTGGCAAAATAGCAGCGATATCACACCGGCCGTGATGGCTGGCCACAGCCTCGGGGAGTACAGCGCGCTGGTCTGTGCTGGTGCGATCCCGTTTGCGGCGGCGATCAACCTCGTCGAAAAACGCGGGCGCTTTATGCAGCAGGCTGTACCGGCAGGCGAAGGGGCGATGGCGGCGATTCTGGGGCTGGATGATGCCGAGGTGATCAAATGCTGTGAAGCGGCGGCAGAGGGCGACGTGATCGCTGCGGTCAATTTTAACTCACCGGGTCAGGTCGTTGTGGCAGGCACTGCGGCTGCGGTCGAGCGCATCACCAGCATCGCCAAAGCGGCTGGTGCCAAACGTGCGCTGCTGTTGCCGGTGAGTGTGCCGTCTCACTGTGAGCTGATGCGGCCTGCAGCCGAGCAGATGAAGCCACTGTTAGATTCGGTTGAAATCACAGCGCCCACCATTCCAGTTATTCATAATGCAGATGTGGCCATCCATCAAGCGGCAGACTCGATCCGAGACGCGCTGCTAAGACAGCTGTATAATCCTGTCCGTTGGGTAGAGAGCGTTCAGCATATCGCTGGTATGGGGGTCGATACGCTGGTTGAATGTGGCCCGGGCAAGGTGCTCGCAGGGTTGAATAAACGCATCGATCGCAGTATGACTGCACTGCCGGTTTTTAATCCAGCAACGCTTGAAAAGGCGATAGCAACAGTCACAGCAGAAGGTTAAAAGAGATGGAAAATGAAATTGTTTTAATCACCGGTGCTTCACGTGGGATCGGTCGCGCCATCGCCCTTTCCCTGGGCAAACAAGGAGCGACGGTGATCGGCACCGCCACATCAGAAGGCGGTGCACAAAACATCAGCCAGTATCTGGATGAAAACGGGGTTAAAGGCGGTGGTGAGCTGCTCAATGTCACCGATCAAGCCTCTATCGATGCGCTACTCAAGTGCGCAACTGAAAAATTTGGAGCGCCCACTATCCTGGTGAATAACGCCGGCATCACTCGGGATAACCTCTTGATGCGGATGAAAGAGGATGAGTGGGATGAGATCATCAACACAAATTTAAGTTCTGTCTATCGCCTCAGCAAGGCGTGTCTGCGCCCAATGATGAAGGCGCGCCGTGGCAAGATCATCAACATCGCCTCAGTGGTCGCACTCACCGGCAATCCGGGCCAGTGTAACTACGCCGCGGCAAAATCAGGCATGATCGGTTTCAGCAAGGCGCTGGCACGCGAAGTCGCCTCACGAGGGGTCACGGTAAACTGTGTCGCCCCCGGCTTTATTGAGACTGACATGACACATGAACTGCCTGAAAAACAGAAAGAGGCGCTGTTACAGTCGATTCCACTTAATCGACTGGGGCGTCCAGAAGAGATTGCGGGTGCGGTGGCGTACCTGACCTCATCAGCAGCCGATTACATTACCGGTGAAACAATTAACGTGAATGGTGGAATGTATATGGCTTAAGGGTCTGCATATTCCTGAGAATCAATAAAAACATATAGTTAGATTAAAATCCGTGGGTTAAAGGCGATTTTTTGTAGCAAATCGCAAGTGTTTACAATAGAATACGGCCGCAACCCCATTTTATGGGTTTAATTTCCTGGGAGGAATAATTTGTCATGAGTACTGTTGAAGAACGCGTCAGCAAAATTGTTGTTGAACAGCTAGGTGTTAAGGAAGATGAAGTCACCAGCGAAGCATCATTCGTAGATGATCTGGGTGCTGACTCACTCGATACCGTTGAGCTGGTAATGGCGCTGGAAGAAGAATTCGAGTGTGAGATTCCTGACGACGAAGCAGAGAAGATCACCACCGTAAAGCAGGCTGTCGATTACATTAACGCTAACAATAGCTAATCGACTGGTATGCTCAGGGCCGTATTCCACCATACTGGTGGAATCGGCCTTTTGTATTTTCAGGGGGTCAGGAGAATAGCCCCGAGTAACATCGTATTTATGTCTGGAGTGTAGGGTGGCTGAGAAACGTCGTGTCGTAATTACAGGGTTAGGAATGGTATGCCCGGTTGGGTTAAATGTTCCCGACTCATGGACAAATATCCTCGCAGGCAAAAGCGGTATACGGCCGCTGAGCCATTTTGATGTTGAAAGTTTCACCACCCGCTTTGGTGGTTCTGTCTGGGATTTTGATATCACCGAGTACATGACTGCCAAAGAAGCTAAAAAGATGGACCCGTTCATGCACTACGGGATGGCGGCAGGACATCAGGCGTTTATCGATTCTGGACTGAAGGTGACCGATGAGAACGCCCATCGTATCGGTGTCTCTATCGGTTCCGGTATTGGTGGTGTCTCTGGTATCGAAAAAGGGTACGCGACCTTTCTGAAGAGTGGCCCACGCCGCATCTCACCCTTCTTTGTGCCGAGCAACATCATTAATATGATCTCCGGTAACCTTTCGATCATGCATGGCCTGAAGGGGCCTAACCTGGCGATTGTGACTGCCTGTTCAACGGGTACTCATAGCATTGGCGATGCCGCGCGTATTATTGAATATGGTGATGCCGATGTGATGATCGCGGGTGGTGCAGAAATGGCTACCTCGCCGACAGGGCTGGGTGGCTTCTGTGCCGCACGCGCACTCTCTACCAATAACGACGACCCAGAAGGGGCGAGCCGTCCGTGGGATCTCAATCGCGATGGTTTTGTGCTGAGTGATGGTGCCGGTGTCGTTACCCTCGAAGCGTATGAACATGCAAAAAAACGTGGTGCAAAGATCTACGCCGAAGTGATTGGCTACGGCATGAGTGGCGACGCATACCACATGACCTCACCGTCAGAAGGGGGAGAAGGGGCGATGCGCTGCATGCAGAATGCGATGCGTAATGCCGCCATTAACCCTGACGAGGTTGATTACATCAATGCACACGGCACCTCGACACCGGCCGGTGACAGAGCTGAGACGATGGCGGTTAAAAGCGCCTTTGGTGATCACGCCAGCAAGCTTGCAGTGAGCTCGACCAAATCGATGACCGGCCACCTGCTGGGGGCCGCCGGAGGTATCGAGGCGATCTTCTCAGCACTGGCGATTTACGACCAGGTGGCACCACCGACAATTAATCTTGAGACCCCAGACCCAGAGTGCGATCTTGATTTCGTACCAAAAACAGCACGTGAGATGAAGATCAACATCGCAATGTCAAACTCGTTCGGTTTTGGTGGCACCAACAGCACACTGATCTTCAAAAAGGTTTAATCCACAGTGTCAGGCTGCAAGTGTGCAGCCTATCACCATTGAAACGGTGCAAAGGTCTCATGGCGCATAAAAAAAACCGTCATTTAAGTGAGAAGCGCACTGTACAGCAGCGTGAATGTCGTACCGCGTTTGAGCTACTCGCGCTGCATGAGGCGCACCCCGACCGTTACCCTTTTCTGCTGCAGAGCATTGCCGTTGGGGCAGCACAGGCCCGCTTTGATATTCTTTTCGCTCACCCCGGTGAGACATTGGCCCTGCTGCGCGATGGCCGCCTGAGAAGAGGCGATCAATTACTGCAGGCGGGTGACTTTCTGAGCCTGCTCGACCATAGCTGGCAACAGGCTGCCGTCCACCACGACGCTTCAGTTGAACTCCCTTTTAGCGGTGGCTGGTTCCTTTATCTCGGTTATGAACTGGCCGCGCAGGTGGAACCCAATCTGGCACTGCCGACCCAGGGGTTTACCCAGGAGCTGCCGGTTGCCTGTGCCACACGGATACCGGCCGCAGTCATCAGGGATCACCATCAACAGCGGTGCTGGCTGGTTGCAGAGGGGGAGCATGTTGAGCTGCTCGATGAGATGGAGCGCGATATCGAAGCCCCAGCGATATCAACGATCGCAACAGCAGACACCCCGCTCGTGGTATCGCTGGTTGAAGAAGCGCCCTCACACTATCTGAATGCAGTGGAAACGATCAAACAGTACATCGTTGATGGCGATGTGTTTCAGGTCAATCTGTCACGTGAATGGCAGGGAGAAATAGTCGCTGGCGTCTCTGTAGCCGATATCTATCGCAGACTCTGTGCGCATAATCCCGCCCCCTTTGCCGGGCTGGCCCGCTACCAGGAGAGTGCCGTGATCAGCTCTTCCCCTGAGCGCCTGGTATCGGTAAAAGGTGACCAGCTCTCTACCCGCCCCATCGCAGGTACGCGCCCACGCGCCAGCGGTCACGATGATGACCTAGCACTCTCCGCCGCACTGCTGCAACATCCCAAGGAGCGCGCCGAACATATCATGCTGATCGACCTTGAACGTAATGACCTTGGGCGTGTCTGCGAACCAGGCTCGATTAATGTTGATGAGCTGATGGTGCTGGAATCCTATGCGCATGTACACCACATCGTCTCCAATGTGTGCGGCACCCGGCGTAGTGGGGTAACGCCGGGTGAAATCATACGCGCACTATTTCCTGGCGGCACCATTACTGGTTGCCCCAAGGTGCGCTGCATGGCGATCATCGCCGAACTGGAGCAGACCACGCGTGGTCCTTATACTGGATCGATGGGTTATCTTAACCGTGATGGCAGTATGGATCTCAATATTCTGATTCGTACCATGGTAAGTGAGGGGAGGGCGCTCAGCCTGCGCGCAGGTGCCGGTATCGTTGCCGACTCTGATGCCGCTGCAGAACTGGTAGAGACACGCATCAAAGCACGAGGGCTACTGCGTGCATTAGGGGTTAGTGATGCTGATTAACGGCATCGCCACTGAGCAGTTGCAGGCGACAGATCGTGGCCTGCAATATGGTGATGGGCTGTTTGAAACAGTCGCCGTGGTTGATGGCCAGCCACGTCTCTGGGCAGAGCACATGGCTCGCCTGGCCTGCGGATGTCAGAGGTTACAGATACCGCTGCCCGATAGCGCGCTGCTACTGCAGGAGACTCAGCAGCTCTGTGCTGATCAACCGCGCGCCATCCTTAAGATCATTGTTACCCGAGGTAGTGGCGGGCGCGGTTATCGCATCCCTGAGACGACTGAAGCGACACGCCTGCTTGCGATTTATCCGTGGCCAGCCTATCCCGATTCGCATTACCAGCAGGGGATCACTTTAATGGTCTGTCACACACGCCTTGGTTGTAATCCGGCACTCGCCGGTATTAAGCATCTCAACCGCCTCGAACAGGTATTAGCGCGCAGTGAATGGCAGGGGAGTGATATTGATGAGGGGATAATGAGAGATCTTCATGGTGATGTGATTGAGGGGACGATGAGCAATCTCTTTATTGTTGAAGATGAAATATTAATTACCCCCGACCTAACGCAGTGTGGTGTCAACGGTGTGATGCGAGAGCGAGTACTGGCGCTTGCGGCAGAGCTCGGCATCACCACGCGCGTTGAATCCGTATCACTCGCACGCTTGAAGGCTGCGTCAGCCTGTTTTGTCACCAATAGCATCATCGGCCTGTGGCCGGTGCGGGCACTTGATGGTATAAACTATGAACAAGGGAAGATTATGCACGATCTTATTGAGGCACTCGTGCAAATACTGGATGAGCCGCGCCTGGCCACGATAACAAGTTAACGCATAGCTATGATGAATGCCGTTGGAAAGTTGATCGGTTTTACCCTGCTGCTGGTCAGTTTTGTCGGTGGCTGGTTTATGCTTGAATTCCAGACCTTCAACCGTGCATCGTTATCAAATACCGTTGTCGAAACGGTTAATTACACCGTGAAGCCGGGTTCCAGTTTAATGAGTGTTGCGAATGAGCTACAGCAGCTGGGGTTGATGGAACATCCCCGCTACTGGGTCTGGCTGGCGAGGTGGGAAGGTAGCGCCGATAAAATTAAGGCGGGTGAATATGCCATTTCACCGCAGATGACCCCCGCGCAACTGCTGTCGCTACTGGTCTCTGGCAAAGTGATCGACTACACATTGACGATCCCGGAGGGATGGACCTTTCGCCAGATGATGAAGGCGTTACATCAACATGAAAAGATCAAAAAGAGGCTGATCGATAGCAACGGAAAACTGCTGTCAAATGGAGACATCATGAGCCGCCTGCAACTGCCAGAAAAACACCCGGAAGGGCTGTTCTACCCGGACACTTATCACTTTTCAAATCAGACAACCGATATTGAGTTCCTGCTCCGAGCCTATCGGAAGATGAAACAGCGCCTTGAATATGAGTGGAATAACCGAGCGCCAGCGTTACCCTATAAAAATAGTTACGAGGCGTTAATCATGGCGTCGATCATTGAAAAAGAGACGGCGGCACCTGAAGAGCGCGAGCAGATCGCCGGTGTCTTTGTACGCAGGCTCAACAAAAAGATGCGCCTGCAAACGGATCCTACCGTGATTTACGGCCTCGGGGAGCGCTTTGATGGCAACATCCGAAAACGTGACCTGAGAGCGATGAATCCATACAACACCTATAGGATAAAAGGGTTGCCACCGACGCCGATCGCGCTTCCGGGTGGTGATTCAATTCACGCCGCGCTACACCCGGCAGCGGGTAAGACGCTCTATTTTGTTTCGCGTGGTGACGGCACCCATCAATTTTCGGAGACCAATGAAGCACACAACGCAGCGGTCAGAAAGTACCAGTTAAAAAAACGCTAATCCTTAAAGACGTACCGTAATGAGCAGCAATCTATTATGAATAATAAAACAGCGTGTGGTCGCTTTATTACCGTTGAAGGGACCGAGGGCGTTGGCAAGAGCAGCAACATCGCCTTTATTCAGGCGGCGCTGCATCAGGCGGGGATCGAGGTGATCACTACCCGTGAGCCAGGTGGCACCCAGCTGGGGGAGGAGATACGTGAGTTGCTGCTCGACCATCGCTATAGCGGCATGAATGCAGATGCCGAGCTACTGCTGATGTTTGCTGCCCGTGCAGAGCATATCGCACAGGTGATATTGCCGGCGCTCAATAAGGGGCAGTGGGTGCTATGTGACCGTTTCACCGATGCTACTTACGCCTACCAGGGGGGAGGGCGCGGCATCCCATTTGAACGTATCGCAACGCTGGAGCAGTGGGTGCAGGGGGCGCTGCGCCCAGATTACACTGTACTGCTCGATCTACCGGTCGAGATTGGGCTGGCACGTGCTGGTGAGCGCAGTGCCGCCGATCGCTTCGAGAAAGAGCAGCAGATCTTTTTTGAACAGGTGCGCAACGCCTATCTGGCACAGGCTCAGAAGGCGCCTGAACGCTACCGTATTATCGACGCCTCACGCCCACTGGCGGCGGTGCAGCAGCAACTCGGCAGCGAGTTACAGGCCATCCTGAAAGAGCAGGGCAGATGAGCGGGCCATTACCCTGGCAACAGGCGCAGTGGGAGAAGCTGCTTGCGCGTATCATGCGGGACAGCCTGCCACATGCGCTGCTGCTGAGCGGAAGGCGCGGCATCGGCAAACACTATTTTGCCGAACAGCTTGCAGAGCTGCTGTTATGCAGTGAAAACCAGGCGGAGCCGTGTGGTCGATGCAAGGGTTGCCGTCTGATTGCTGCCGGCACCCACCCAGACCTCAAACAGATTGAGCCGCCAGAGGATAAGCAGATCATCGGCGTCGATCAGATACGTGAACTGACAGATTACCTCTCACTCACGGCGCTCTGTGGTGGTTATCGGGTAGTATTGATCGATCCAGCCGATCGCATGAACGCTAACGCCGCCAACAGCCTGCTCAAGACGCTCGAAGAGCCGCCTGTTAACACCTCATTACTGCTGATAAGTGACCGCCCGTCAGCTCTGCCGGCCACGATCCGCAGCCGCTGCCAGGTGATCAGCTTTGAAAGAGCCGCGCGCGATCTCTCCCTGGAATGGCTCAGAAATCAGCAGCCAGAACTTGATCTGCAGATAGCAGAAACCGTACTTGAGCTGGCCGATGGCGCGCCACTTCGGGCCGCTGATATGGCCACCCAGGGCGCCATAATGCAGCGCTCTGAGATGTTAGATGACCTTGAAAAAATAGCCACCGGGCGTTGTGATCCAGTTGAAATTGCTAAGAAATGGCTAAAGTTAGGAAAAAAAGAATCGTTATATTGGGTATATGGATGGGTGGTCGATATGGTACGTATGAAGACCGTCAGTCACCCCCCCTATATTGCAAATGCTGACGTTGCGCCACGCCTGAGCAAGATGGCCACCAATATAGAGCTGTCACTGCTCTATAAAAGGCTCGACCAGGTTAGTGAGGCGCTTAGACTGGCGGATAACAGCTCTCTTAACGCAGAGCTGTTGTTGGAAGGGGTGTTAATTGGCTGGACGCCGCGACGCTAACAGATGAAACGTTTACAATTTACTTAACCGCACCAGAAACGGATTAGCGCAAAAATGGCTGAAGAGAAAAAATCAAGACAGGGGATTTTATCTCTCGCAATCAAAGACAAGGGCGCGCTCTATGCCGCCTACATGCCATTTCTGAATGATGGCGGTATTTTCATCCCCTCCAATAAACCTTACAAGCTAGGCGACGAAGTCTTTATGTTGTTGACACTGATGGATGAGACCGAAAAAATGCCCGTGGTTGGTCGTGTCGTCTGGATTAACCCAGTAGGTGCCCAGGGCAATCGCATCGCCGGTATCGGCGTACAATTTACCGACAAAGATGGTGAGGCTGTGCGCAACAAGATCGAAACCTACCTTGCGGGCGCACTCAAATCAGAACGGATGACCCACACGATGTAGCTCTCCCCATGTAGGTGTCAACCTGCCAGCTTGCGCGCTATAATCGCACTTTCAGCGCCACTTAAGAACTCACCAACGTAGGAACCCCCCCATGTTACTGATTGACTCTCACTGTCATCTGGATCGGCTCGCACTTGAAAAGATCGGCACAGACCTCGATGGTGTGGTCGCACTTGCAGCAGAAAATGGTGTTTCACAGATGTTGTGTGTCTCGATAAATCTTGAAAATTTCCCTGAGGTTCTACGGATATCTCACTGTTATAAGAATATATTTTCCTCTGTTGGAGTGCACCCAAGTGATGATGGTGAGGAGCCGTCAGTAGCACAGCTCATTGAACTGGCCGGTGACCCAAAGATCATCGCTATTGGCGAAACCGGACTCGACTACTTTTATAATGAAGGTGATCTGGAGTGGCAGCGTGAACGCTTTAGAGTCCACATCCGTGCTGCACGCTCGACTGGCAAGCCATTAATCATTCACACCCGCGAAGCGGAGTCAGACACACTGGCGATCATGCGAGAAGAAGGGGCGGAGCACGTTGGTGGTGTGATGCACTGTTTTACCGGCTCGCTCGAGATGGCGCAGCAATGTCTGGAACTCGGTTTTTACATCTCATTCTCTGGCATCGTCACATTTCGCAATGCCGATGAGTTGCGCGAGGTTGCCAAGATGGTACCGGAGGAGCGCATCCTGATAGAGACCGATGCACCGTATCTGACTCCCGTTCCCGTGCGTGGCAAACCTAACCATCCGGCACTTGTGCGCCATGTTGCTGACCATATTGCAGCACAGCGGGGAGTCTCTTTTGAACAGATTGCCACAGCTACCAGCAAAAATTTTCAGCGTCTTTTTGGTACACCTTCGATGCCTGGATAGGCTACGAAGACTCCTTTCTGGTTCGTATAATATATATTATGTTAAATTAAAGCTGGTCACTTATCTATCCGATCTTTACAAAAATTTTGTAGCGTTTGCAAATCGAGCCGATACAGGATTAGTTATATTTGAAACGGAATGATACAAAATGTTGATCGACAAGACGCTTTATGATCGTTTGGGTGGGAAAGAGACTTATGTTGCAGTACATCGTATATTTTATGATAAAGCTTATGCCCATCCCTGGCTAAAACAGTATTTTACCGATAAGCCTCAGCAGGTACTGGAGAGTCAGCAGACAGACTTTATGATTCAATTGATGGGTGGGCCAAAGGCCTATGGTGGTAAGACACCTATATCAGCACACCAGCACATGATGATTAGTGAAGAACTTTACGACATCCGGTCGCAACTACTTTCAGCAGCGATTAAAGAAGCGGGAATTGATGATGAGCTACGCAAGGAGTGGCTGGCGGCAGATGCCACTTTTAAACGAGCCCTGGTAAAAGAATCCAGGGAAGCGTGTTCAACCTCATACCCGACACAATCTATCCTTGATTTTCCGAAACCACTCTGATTCCAATAGCAGTATCACTTGAGCTTCGATTTTAGATCTGCGAACGGGCTAAAGGTTGCAGCATCACGCGCACCCCCACCAGTGCTAGTATTACCCTGGTGTGCCTCTAGTTGTCGCTGATGCTCATTGTCGTGGCAGTAGATGCATAATAGCTCCCAGTTACTGCCATCGGCTGGATTATAGTCGTGGTCATGGTTACGGTGGTGAACCGTCAATTCCTTAAGGTTGGTGCGGTCAAACTCACGGCAACAACGGCCACAAATATGGGGGTACATCTTTAGCGCTTTTTCACGATACCCCCTGTCCCCCTCCTCCCGTGCTCGGCGGGAATCAGCAACCACCTGATTGAGTTTCTCGTTGTCCAGTTTTGCCATGTTGATCTCCTGGAAGGTTATTGAAGGTCTCAGGAAAAGAGTTCGCTACGCCCGTGACATAAACTTCCCGCTAGCTGTATTGATTTTAATCACCTCACCGCTCGCAAGATACTCTGGTACCTGGATCTCGATACCGGTTGAAAGTGTTGCCGGTTTCGTACGACTGGTCGCGCTCGCCCCTTTGATACTCGGTGCAGTTTCGATAATTTCCAGCTCAACGGTCTGTGGTAACTCAACCCCGACGAGTTGATCATCAATTAACACCGCAACCATCCCTTGCAGTTTGTCGGTGATGTAGCCAGCAACCTCATTTAGCTCATCACCATTGATGGTGAACTGCTGATAGTCTTCACTATCCATAAACACATAGTCATCGCCGTCCATGTAGGAGAACTGCACGCTTCGCCGTATCATATCAACCGGTTTAAGGAAGTCGTCTCCCTTAAAGGTCTGTTCTAGTTTCTGTTTAGTACGTGCATGATTAAAACGCACTTTGTATAGTGTTGATGCTCCTCGTGCTGATGGATTCTGCACGTCGATGTTTATCACAATACAGGGTTGATCGTTTACCTCAACCACGGCCCCTTTTTTTAGATCACTTGCTTTAGGCATAGCGTATTTCTAAAGCGCTAATAGTGCTTATTTACTTCAGCATCAACGAGCGCCTGAAGTTGTTGATAGCCAAAGCTCGATAGTGGATTTCCATTGACAAAGAAACTGGGGGTTTTATTGGCCCCTAGCAGCTTCCCATCTGCCATGTCTTGCTGGATGATTTTCATGATGGTGGGGTCATTCATCTCCTGCTTGATGCGCGCAACATCTACCCCTGCCCGCTCAATGAGTGTTAAAAAAATATCAGGCTGTGCTACATGGTTTTTTGTCCACTGATTCTGTGTGGCATACATCAGTTCCAGTACATCCCAGAATTTCCCCTGTTTCCTGGCAGCCTCCAACATGCCGACCATTTTATCTGAACCCTGGTGGAATGGCAGGTACCGTACCACCAGATTTACCCTGCCCCCATGCTGCTGTAGTAACTGTTTAACAAATGGGTGAAACTGGGCGCAGGTACCACAGGCAGGGTCAATAAATTCAACGATGGTTACTCGGGCATCAGGGTTGCCCGCTTTTATTGAGTGATCCTTAATCAGTGCGGCGCTATTATTAGTTACTCGCGCTATCTGCGCTTTCTCTTCACCTGTATTATGAAATAAAGCGGCCGCAATAAAGGCGATAGCCATCAGTAATAAGGCGATCAGTGTGAAGTGATTCTGTTTCATAAAATTCCTATGGTTTACAAAAAATGACAATCTATACTAGTTCAGCCCAGTTTTGGCAAGCCTGCGCACTTTAAGTAACAAGGGAATGATAACCATAAAGGCCGCTAGCGATAGAAGAGGGATAGGCAGAAAACCCATCAACACCATGCTGTCATCCGTACATGATACACCCTCTCTACAAGGCTGTAGATTCTCTGGGATAAGGCCATAAAAGAGCAGCGTGTGATAAACGGTAAATAATAGACCGATGATAGCGAGTGGCAGAGCATAGCGAACGACACCCGTATCAAGCGGGTGCAACCCAATAAGCAGGATAATGGCCAGCGGGTAGATAAATATGCGCTGATACCAGCAGAGTTCACAGGGAATCAACCCCATAATCTCACTGAAAAATAGACTCCCTAACGTGGCGATCATCGCTATTAGCCAGCAGATGAATATCAGCCTCCAGCTAACGCTTTCTGCAGCCAATTGACCTCGGGACGCTGTTTGATCAACCATCGTTATTTCAATGCTAAAGTTATAAAAATGAGAGTGGGATTTTACACCTCAACGGCACTAAAAGCAGTGTTTTCTCACTCTGCTTTCTCATCATTTCTTGCTCGTTACCTGAAACTGTTTCACTGCTTGAATTTAATATGCAGGAGACCATCTGAAACATTGATCGCGGCTATCCCATCAGAAAATGCCTGCCAGAATCCCTGCTGATCTCCAAACTCTTCGACTAAATCAATGTTTTTCAGCCCCCCTAACCATGCATTCGGGATTGCGACTCCCATGACGCTTACACCTTTCAGAACAACCTGTGGTCGTTTGTCAGCATAGGTAATCTCAAGCCCGGCATGAACTTTAATGGTTTGGCCGCCGATAACAGGCACCTCCTCGTCAAGTGGTAACAGGAGCTTTCCGCTAAGTAGATCATCTGCTAAATCTATCGCCACTCGATGCGCCAGATCACTATTTTTTGCCAATAAGGCATTTAATTCCCGCTCGGTGAAAGTGATTTCATGGCGAGCCAGCGCTTCGCTATAGGCCTCTGCGGTGATGCGTAGACTGGGGTTTGTTTTCCTTTCGTGGCGTTCTTTCAGCTCTCGCTCAACTTCAAGACGATCAATCTGCTGTAATTTCCCTTCTAATAGCGATTTCTCTTCTGTGTTTAATAGTACCGGTTCAAATTCACCTGGAAAAAGGTAGACCTTAATAACCCATGCGGCTGCAACAATGGCAGCAGTCGAGGTGAAAAACAGGAGTAGCGCCTGTTGCCACCAGCTTAAGCGGCGCGGTTTTTTTTCCGTCATTATGCTGAGGTGGTCAAGCGACCTGCTATCATTTTCTTGCATGAGTATATAGAGTAATTTCGTTAACCATACGTTGCATAAACAGTGTGACACTCATGGGTATTGTTAAAGCGATAGCATCGTTCTCTTTTTAGCTAAAATTTTGCTGTTAAGGCGATTTTTCAACTGTGAAAGATAGGCTGGGGTTAAGACATTTTTTATCGCCCAGCGGTAATCTTCCATCACCGAGATCGATAACTGATTATAGGGTTCGTAGCTTAGATCAACAAACCGAGGGTGGATTGCAATAAGCAGATCAAAAAAAGATTTAACAGACGCCTCATCTTCCAGAAGTGAGCTAAAACGTAACCCATTTAACGCAATGCTCCACTGGAAAGGTTCCTCTGTAATCGCCTCTTTACAGCGGTCCAGATAGCCTGAGTCACGGATATACTGGAGCGTCACTGCATCATGGCGCCTGTTTTTTTCTGTAACAGCATTAAGGTAACAGGCCAGCATATTGTAGTGAACCCGATAGAGATGGTAGGTCGTCACGCGCTTTTCAGGATAGAGGCGATTGTACGCCTCCAGTGCCAAAATAACTTCACGGTAGTGACCAAGGGCGAGCTGTTTGGTCGATTCTAGCGCTTCATACGCCTTCCTGTCTACAAATGGCGCGATGCGATCAAACTCAATATTCCCAAGTAGCCAGTACAGGCAGGCCCGCCCCAAACACTCATTTTCAGCCATCTCTTCAAGTCGTTTTTCGACATGACGTTGCAGGTTTTTTGTATCGTTTTCTTTTGTCAGGTAACGCCGACTCATTCTCAGTTCACGGTAGAGATGCATCAAGCGGTCATACTCTTCAGGAAATGGTGCAGGAAAGCATTCATGGTGTAAGAATTCAATGATTTGTGCAACATGAGGCGTCGGTTTCTTATGTGGACTACGATAGTAGTTTTGCAGCAATTTAGGGCTGATCCCATCGGGATCAATGCTGTTGATCTCATCGTGAAAATGTTCCCAGCTCCAGCCTGGCTGCCGTTTAAGGCGATGGATCTTGTTGTAAATTGAACTCATACTTCTGCTACCTCAGTGAAACAGTGAGATTGATTCCATGCTACAACAGAGCGATCTGAGATAGCCAGTAGTTAGCACCCCCGCAGAACTCTTTATTCACTTAAAAACAATTAGATAGCTTCGGTATCTATTGTTAATTTATAAAATAAACGGGCCGCCACTTGAAAACCGACTGGTCGGTTTGGTAGTCTATATTTGCTCAAACTAGGAAGAGTGGAATGAATGCGAACGCGCTATCGGATGAAAACCGCCGAAAACTACTTGAAGTTGCAGCCGAAGAGATCCTTGAAAAAGGGTTTCAGGCAACCAGTATCAGCGACATTCTCACCAAAACCGGCCTCTCAAAAGGGGCGCTCTATCACCACTTTTCGAGCAAATTAACACTGGGTTATGCGGTGCTTGAAGAGGTCTATCAGCCTGATTGTATCAACCAGTGGGCGCTCGCCCTTAGTACCTCGGATCCCGTCAGCAGTATCAGTGAGCTACTTCGTACTGAGATCGAGGAGATTTCTGATGAGTCGATCCGGCTGGGGTGCCCGCTTAATAACCTGGCGCAGGAAATGTCGCCCATTGATGAAGGTTTTCGCCAGCGCATCAGTAGAGCGATCAACCGCTGGCGCAGTGATTTAGAGGCAGCATTAGCACGAGGTCAGAAAGCAGGTAACGTTGATCCAGCGATTGACACATTTCAGGTAGCCACTTTTATTGTGGCCAGCATTGAAGGCTCGATTGGACTGGCAAAAAATGGGCAGGACCGCGCCCTCTTTGGAGCGTGCCTGGAGGGCGTGATCAGTTACCTTGAAGGATTGAGAGCATGATTCCTGGCAACATGAACCTACGCTATTTTAATGGCCAGCACTCAGCACAAAAAATAGCTACAGCTGTTCGATCGCCTCAACCAGCTGCTGCACTGCGATCACCTCTAACCCTTTAATCGGCCTGGCAGGTTTATTGGCGAGCGGCACAATGACCCGCTTATAACCGTACTGCGCCGCCTCTTTAATGCGCTCCTGACCATTTTGCACGGGACGTATTTCACCGGCGAGTCCTATCTCACCAAACACGGCAAGATCATTAGGCAGCGCTTTATCACGCATGCTGGAAAGTGCAGAAAGAATCACAGCAAGATCTGCAGCCGTCTCTGAGAGGCGTACGCCACCGACGACGTTGACGAAGACATCCTGATCGTACATCGCAATACCACCGTGGCGTTGTAACACGGCCAGCAACATCGCCAGTCGATTCTGATCCAGCCCGACGGTAACGCGGCGTGGATTGGGGAGATGGCTTTCGGTTACCAGCGCCTGCACTTCTACCAGCATCGGGCGGGTCCCTTCACGGGTCACCATGATGACGCTACCCGAGACAGGTTCTTGATGACGCGAGACAAAGATCGCAGAAGGGTTGGAGACTTCGCGTAACCCCTTTTCACTCATATCAAACACCCCCACCTCATTGACTGCACCAAAGCGGTTTTTGACAGCGCGAATCACGCGGTAACGGCTGCTCGCATCTCCTTCAAAATAGAGCACGGTATCGACCATATGTTCCAGTACGCGCGGTCCAGCCAGCGCCCCCTCTTTGGTGACATGGCCAACCAGAAAAATAGAGGTGCCGCTCTGTTTGGCGTACTGCACCAGATGGGCGGCACTCTCCCGCACCTGACTCACTGAGCCTGGTGCGGAGTTAAGCTGATCGGTATAGACTGTCTGGATTGAGTCGATCACCAGCACTCCCGGCTTCTCCTTGTCGGCCAGTGCAAGAATGCGTTGTACCTGTGTCTCAGCGAGCAGGCGCACTTTATCGCTCGCCAGCCCAAGGCGATGGGCACGCATACTCACCTGCTGCAGTGACTCTTCTCCAGTCACATAGAGTGTGCCGACACGCTGGCTGAGTGAGGCGATGGCCTGGATCAATAACGTCGATTTCCCGATGCCGGGATCGCCACCAATCAATACGGCAGAGCCGTTGACCAGACCATCCCCCAATACGCGGTCCAGCTCGCTAAAACCGGTACTGACCCTGGCGCGCGCTACTACGCTGACATCAGTGATATTACAGACTGCGGACTCCCCCGCATAACCGCTATAACGCGGTGCTGTTTTACTGCTGGTGGTGATGATATCTTCGATCAATGTGTTCCATGCACCGCAGTCGCCACACTGCCCGGCCCATTTGGCCGCCTGTGAGCCACATTCGCTGCAACTGAAAACTGTTTTGTGTCGCCCCCCCTTACTGGCAGTAGATTTAACGGCCACCTTACTTCACCTCTGTGAATCTGACACGTTCGGTAACCCGACACAGCAGCTCATAGGGGATGGTCTGGGCGCATTCGGCAATCTCTTCTACCGCAAGCCCGCCGCCCCATAAAATGGCGCGGTCACCGATCGCAGCAGAAGGGAGCGTGCGCAGATCAACAGCGATCATATCCATCGAAACCCGTCCAATCAGCGGTACACGCGCTCCGTCAATTACTACCGGTGTCCCCGCCCTTGCGGCACGCGGGTAGCCATCACCATAACCGATCGCAACGACACCCACTGCCATATCCTCCGGACAGCGCCAGCTGCCACCATAACCGAGTGCATTGCCTTTTTTATAGTGGTTAATCGCGATCAATTTTGAGCTCAATGTCATCACAGGCTTCAGCCCATCATCAATAGCGAGCCCTTTAATAAAGGGTGAGGCGCCGTACAGCATAATGCCGGGACGTACCCACGCCTGATGGCTTTGTGGATGGGCAAGAATCGCTGCCGAATTGGCGATACTGCGGAGGGAACCACACCCCTTTGTGGCGTTAATAAAACGCTTTAGCTGTGTTTCCGTGCGCGGATCACTACGGTCATCTGCATTGGCAAAGTGGCTCATGACCACGATTGAATCAGCAACATTACGGCACCCCTTAAGCCGTTTAAGGCTACTATCCAGCTGCTCGATGGCGATGCCCAGGCGGTGCATTCCGGTATCGATTTTCAGCCACACCTCAACGGGGTGGACTAATGACGCCTGTTCAAGCTGTTCAATCTGAGATGGATGGTGCACAACGGCACTCACTCCATGCCGTTGCAGCTGGTCAAGCTCAGCGCTATCTGAAAAGCCTTCGAGCAATAAAATGGGCTTTGTGATACCCGCATTACGCAGCGTTAACGCCTCTTCTATTTTAGCGACAGCGAAGGCATCGCTACTCGATAACGCCTGTGCCACTCGCAACATGCCGTGACCATAACCGTTGGCTTTTATAACAGCCATCACCTGGGCGCTTTTAGCGTGACGGCGCACCTGCTGCAAATTATATTGAAGCGCCTGAAGATCTATCGATGCTTCAGCGGCACGCGTCATTCATACCCCCCATCGTAATAGTCACGGTCTGCGGTATAATTATCAAAGCGGGTATACATTCCGTTAAAGGTTAGTGGCACAGAGCCGATCGGGCCGTTACGCTGTTTGCCAATGATCACTTCAGCGCGCCCTTTGTTATCGGGGTCATCTTTATTGTAGACCTCATCTCGGTAGATGAAAGAGATAACATCGGCATCCTGCTCAATCGCCCCTGATTCACGAAGATCCGACATCACAGGGCGTTTATCGGTACGCTGTTCAAGTGAGCGGTTAAGCTGCGATAACGCAATCACCGGTACACTCAGCTCTTTGGCCAGTGTTTTCAGGCCTCGTGATATTTCAGAGATCTCATTGGTTCGGTTCTCACTACTGCCGGCTATCTGCATCAACTGCAGGTAGTCGATGACGATCAGGTCCAGCTCATGTTCACGCTTGATACGGCGCGCGCGTGCACGCAGTTCAGTAGGAGAAAGTGCGGGGGTGTCATCAATAAACAGTTTGGATTCGCTCAACAGGCTCATCGAGGAGGTTAAACTGGCCCAGTCGTCATCATCCAGCTTGCCGGTACGCACCTTATTCTGGTCGACACGGCTGAGTGAGGACAACATGCGCATCACCAGGGCTTCACCAGGCATCTCCATGCTAAAGACCGCGACCGATAACTTGCCACTGATCGCGGCATATTCGGCAATATTCATCGCAAAGGTGGTTTTTCCCATCGATGGTCGCCCGGCAACGATGATAAGGTCAGACTCCTGCAAGCCGGCGGTCATCGCATCAAAGTCATCAAAGCCGGTGGAGATGCCGGTGATCGCAGAATCAAGACCTGCCAGCATATCAATGCGATCCACCACATTCGCCAACAGTTCGGAGACCGGTTTATAGCCTTTATCACTACGTGAACCCTGCTCGGCAATTTTAAAGACCGCCTGTTCGGCGCCATCCAGCAGCTCGATGCTGCTGCGCCCTTCTGTGTTAAAGGCGCTATCGGTAATTTCAGTACCGACTCGAATCAATTGACGCAGCACTGAACGTTCACGCACAATGGCGGCGTAGGATTTTATATTTGCTGCGCTAGGGGTGTTATTGGCAAGCGAACCGAGGTAGGGAAGGCCACCCGCGTTGCCAAGTTCATCATTATTATTTAACCACTCAGAGATGGTGACAACATCGCAGGGCTGACTGCTATCAGCAAGCGTTGCAATTGCGCGAAATATCAGGCCGTGATCGCGACGGTAGAAGTCCTCCTGAATCAGTAGATCGGCCACTTTGTCCCATGCATTGTTATCAAGCATGAGACCACCAAGTACTGCCTGCTCAGCCTCAATCGAATGGGGTGGGGTCTTGAACGGGTCCGAGAGTTGCCTCAATGGGTGATCAAAACTACTCTCTAAATCGGTATAGTCCTGCATATAGCTCCTTCAACCCAGTACTAATAACCGCTCACTCGCTAATGCCAGAGAGGCCGTCGCGAGTGAGGTCAAACATTTTAGATAGCAGCCGCGCGGGGCCGCCATCATCACAACATGGCTGCTTATGCTTCGTCCGCGACAACCGCTACTGTGATCTGCGCATTCACTTCCGGGTGGAGGTGAATAGATACCTGGTATTCACCGATCTGGCGAAAAGCACCTTCCGGCAGGCGTACTTCATGTTTATCAACAGCAGTGCCGGCTTCAGTGCAGGCTGCTGCAATATCAGCAGTGCCGACAGAACCGAACAGCTTGCCCTCTTCGCCCACTTTACAGGCGATGGTGACTGTTTTTTCAACCAGAACCGCTGCACGTGCGTTTGCTGCTGCCAGTAGTTCCGCAGCGGCAGCCTCTAACTCTGCACGGCGTGCATCAAAATCAGCACGGTTAGCAGCGGTTGCAGGAACTGCCTTTTTCCCAGGGATCAGATAGTTACGACCATAACCTGCTTTGACTGAGACCACGTCTCCTAGACTACCCAGATTTTCTACCTTCTCAAGAAGAATAACATCCATCTTTTATATACCTCGTTACGTAGCATATTAACTAAAAATATAAACTAAAAAACTATTAACCTGTTCGACTTAAACATCATCACATCTGACTCTATTTTATTAGCGCCGCTCATCATCCGAGCGGTCATCATCAGAACGATCATCTCGTGACGTATCATCATCCAGTTCATCCTGGCGAGATGGGTTGTCACGGCTTTGCTGATCAATCCCTTCACTCTTTTTTAGCAGACGCCCACGGAAATCGACCCAGCAGTCGATATACCCAACCATCGCCAGCATCATGGCAATATGCGGCGGCACAATCAGCAGCCCCACATAGAGTGCAATCAACCAGCCGCGCCCCATACCCGTGATGCCAATGACGCCATGAACCAGTGCCAGACCGTGGACCGAAAAGAGCGCCACGATCAGGATCATCAGATCCTGCGGAATACCACCCTGCCCCGCGAATACCATGCCGGCAACACCAATCAGTGCCGCTGCAATGGCAACACGCTTGTCGAGAAACAGTGCGTGGAACTCCTGCTGAAAACCGCCGGGATTATAAAGCATGCCCTGAAACCAGCGCGCCAGTGATAGATTAATCATGGTTGAATAGAGCAACACGGCAGCAACCAGTCCGGTCATCATCCGCGCCATTCCATCCAGCATTTCACTCGCCTCTTGCGTGGATAGCTGCGCTTCATTCAGTGCAGGGGCCATTACAGTATCGAGTAGCGCTCGCCACCATGCAGCGGCATCACCCAGCAGCATATTGGCCAACAGAACCAGCAGCGCTGCCATTACGGCAATGACTGTTAATGCCTGCCCCAGTGAGCGCGTCATACGCAACACCATGGCGGCGATTAACACCGGCACCGAGAGCAGTACCATGCCGATCACGTAGGCCTGCACCAAGCCGCCGTCAAGCGATGACATTGAGCCAATCAGCGCCACCACAATGCCAAGGGCGACCATAATAAACAGCCCTTCCTTTGCACCATTGCGCAGTGTGACCAGACCAATCGTCGCACCAGAGAGGTGACTCAATGGTGGTATCACTAACGACAGTACGGCACCCACAACAGCAACCAGAGTTGCCTGTGTGCGACCACGCATGATGAATGAGGCTAATGCTTTCATGATATCAGTCTGTTTCAACGCTCATCGCTGGCTCAGAAAAACAGGAACAGCGAGATGTGAATCCATTTTATGTAAGTCTAGTGCGCATCACAGTAAGGCAGCAGTGCAAGAAAACGTGCGCGCTTAACTGCAGTAGCAAGCTGACGCTGATACTTGGCACTGGTGCCAGTAATGCGGCTTGGTACGATCTTACCGGTTTCGGTGATGTAGTTTTTCAGCATGTAGATGTCTTTGTAGTCAACGACCAGTCCTTCTGCACTAAAACGACAATACTTCTTGCGGCGAAAATATTTTGCCATGATAACTCTCCAAATATAATTAATTACGTTTAAATCTGTCTGTTAATTGCCAGGGCATGCAGCGCCAGTCTCGCTTCGTCTTCGCGGTAACTCATGCGACTAAGAAACCCTTCGACGCGCACTTCATCTCCACGCTGTAATTTGCCTGCGACCTGTTTCAGCGCTGTTCCTGCGGCAATCACGACAATCTTAAAAAAAGCATCGCGAGGTAGATCTGCTTCAACCTGCTGTGAGCGGTGCTCCAGGGTAAATCGTGTCAATGGAATACCGGCTGGACTGTTACGTGACTCAGGGGAATGGCAGATAATCCCACTCACGACCAGACGGTTCTCCGCAGCCACCGATTAACCTTCAGCGGCAGGTTTTTCCTCAGCTGCTGCTGGTGTTTCAGCAACCGGCGCTGCAGCGACAGGTGTTGAACGCTCTTCTTTAACAGGGCGAGCTAAAGGAGATGGCTCCGTGATCGCCTCTTTACGGGTGATCACCAGGTTACGAATAACCGCATCATTAAAACGGAACGCGGTGGTGATCTCGTCCAGCGCTTCTTTATCACACTCAACATTCATCATCACATAATGTGCTTTATGAACCTTGTTGATCGGATATTCAAGCTGACGACGACCCCAGTCTTCTAAACGGTGGATTGAACCATCACGACTCTCAATCGAAGTACGGTAGCGCTCAATCATGGCTGGAACCTGCTCACTTTGGTCAGGGTGGACCAAAAACACGATTTCGTAGTGTCTCATAACACTCCTCATGGTTATGCCTTCCGACCAACGCGGTAAAGCAAGGAGAAAACAAATTGTTGGAACCGCAGGATTTTAGTGCATATGAGAGTGGGACACAAGGAGAGCTGGCGAAAAACAGTCACTTAGGGCCATGATTAGGCGATAATATTGGCCTGAATACGCACAGATTCAGCCACAGCAGGATATTACGCATATGGTGATCGATAACACCTTCCATTAGGGCTAGATAGCGTTTCATTACCACTATAAGCTGACATTCAGCCTGTGATCAGAGCGGTTAATTTTTCAGCCAGCAGTTGTAGATTCGACTGCTGGTAACTGGTAGAGCGCCACACCAGTGCAAGTTCACGGTGCGGCCCGGGCTCTGCGAGCGGCCGCAGTTCAATCGGTGTTTGCCTTAACAGCGCTGAATCGAGTGCCATCTCCGGTACCAGTGTGACCCCCTGTCCACCGGAGACCATTTCGATCAATGTATAAAGGCTCGTTCCCTGAAATGCCGCAGATGTCGCTGCCCTGTCCCGTCCGTGACAGGCGGTGATCACATGATCGCGCAGGCAGTGTCCCTCCTCCAGCAGCAGCAGCCGCTCCATCGGTAGCTCATCAGAGCCAATCCGTTCCAGTTTGGCCAACGGGTCCCCCTTGGGCAGCGCAACCCAGAACGGCTCTGCGCCAATCAGCACTGATTCAAGTTTACCGAGCGGGTACGGCAGCGCAAGAATAGCGCAGTCGATCTCACCACTCTCTAGCCGCTTGAGTAGATGGGCGCTCTGATCTTCGATCAATAGTAGAACCAGCTCAGGAAACGCCTGGCGTAGCGGCGGCAGCACCTTCGGCAGCAGAAAAGGTGCGATGGTAGGGATCGCACCGAGGCGAATCTCGGCTGAAAGCGGATTCTTATTATAATATGATAACTCGATGATATCAAAAGATATTTTTAATATATCACGCCCCTTCTCAGCCACCTCAAGCCCAAGCGGGGTTGGCAACACTTTGCGCTTAGTACGCTCGATCAACTGCACTCCAAGCCCCCCCTCCAGCTCCTGTATAGCGCTGCTCAAGGTAGACTGGGTGACAAAACAGCGCTCTGCTGCCTGGCCAAAATGGCGCAGCTCAATGACGGCAAGCAGATACTGCAACTGGCGAATAGTAGGAAGATACATAAATCGATTTTACCAATAATAAATAAATTTACAATCAATTGGATCAATATCGTCGACGCCGTTACGATCACGCCATCACTGAAGGCCAGTTAATTGTAGTGACATTCACAAGATGGAGAGAGAAAATGGTAAACAATAACATTTCCCAGACCGTAAAAAACCTCGAAGCCGCCTTTGCGGGCGAATCGATGGCTAACCGAAAATATCTCTTTTTTGCTCGCCGCTGCCGAGAACTGGGGGCGCACGAGGTTGCAGAGGTATTTGAGGAGACCGCCGCGCAGGAGACAGAACATGCGCTGGCACACCTGGAACTGCTCTATCCGATCGATACGCTGAGCGTAGAGAAGATGCTGGCGATGGCGATTGAAGGCGAAACCCATGAATATACCGAGATGTACCCCGCTTTTCGCCACACCGCACTGGAAGAGAAAGCGCATGCAGCTGTCGCTGAGATTGATGAGCAGATCGAAGAGTCAAAAATGCACGCTGAACGTTTCATGGCGACCCTGAAAATTGCCGAAAAAAGGTTTGCGGCGTTGACCAGAATAGAAGAGAGGCACGCCAACCGCTATCGTAATACACTGGCGAAGTTTTCACCGCAAGAGAGCGACTCATAATTAACCCGTTTATAGCGCCGGTGAGTGTTGTAAACAGAGCGTAATAATTTAACAGGAGAGCTAAGATGAAAACGTGGAAATGTATTATTTGTAATTTTGTATATCGCGAAGCTGACGGCATGCCGAGCGATGGCATCCCACCCGGCACACGTTGGGAAGATGTCCCTGCCAGCTGGGAGTGCCCGGACTGCGGCGCTGGGAAAGATGGTTTTGAGATGGTTGAGATCTGAGTCATGAATTGGTTGCCAATGGCGGCAACCATTATGCATGAATGTGGCCGGGTGAATAGCGCCAATGCCACTATCGATACCAGCAACGATGAGCGCCTCAGGCGTGGCTGATAAGCGTTAACCGTGGGCCAGTTAGTGGGGGCTATCTCCATTACCTGCAGAGAGCAGCGAGGCGTTCCCACCTACCGCAGCGGTGTTTACCGTTAAAGTGCGCTCAGTTACAAAGCGGTGCAGGTAGTAGGGGCCACCCGCCTTGGGGCCTGTGCCAGAGAAGCCCTCACCGCCAAAAGGCTGGACCCCAACGGTAGCGCCGATCATATTGCGGTTAACATAGAGATTGCCGACATGCACCCGCTGCTGAATGTATCGTACGGTGGTCTCAATGCGGCTATGCACACCCAGCGTTAGACCATATGTGGAGCGATTGATCGCATCAATTACACCATCAAGATCCTCAGTACGGTAACGGATCACATGCAGCACCGGGCCAAAGACCTCACGTTGCAGCAGTCCAAGGCGGGCAATTTCAAACAGGTGGGGTGCAAAGTAGCAGCCATGCTCAACCCCTTTGGGTAGCGCGCATCGATAGAGTAGCCTGCCTTCTATCGCCATCCATTTAACATGTGTCTTTAACGCCTCGAGAGAGGCCTGATCAATCACCGGTCCGACATCCGTCTCAAGTCGTAGCGGATCTCCAATAACCAGCTCAGCCATCGCCCCTTTTAGCTGCTCGATAAGCGTATCAGCCACCTCCTCCTGCAGATAAAGGACTCGTAGCGCCGAACAGCGCTGCCCTGCACTGTTGAATGCAGACTGCACCACATCGTTCACTACCTGTTCCGGTAGTGCTGAGCTATCGACAATCATACAGTTCTGTCCACCGGTTTCTGCGATCAGTGGAACGATACCCCCTGCACGGGCAGCGAGTGCGCGGTTGATGGTCTGCGCTGTTTCGCTCGACCCGGTAAAGGCAACACCGCTGGTACGCCGATCTTTTACCATCTGCATGCCGATAGTCCGACCACTACCGATTAATAGATGCAACACCTCGCCTGGAATCCCAGCCCGGTGAAAGAGCGACACCGCACGCGCGGCGATCAGTGGGGTTTGTGCTGCAGGTTTGGCGATCACACAGTTGCCAGCGGCAAGAGCAGCGCAGAGCTGCCCAACAAAGATTGCCAACGGGAAATTCCACGGGCTAATGGAGACAAAGAGACCGCGACCATGCATCGTCAGCTCATTACGCTCACCCGTAAGGCCGTGAAGCTGTAGTGGTTCAGAAAACTCCCTGCGCAGCTGCGCCGCGTAGTAGCGACAGAAATCGACCGCCTCACGCACTTCGCTCAAACTATCGACAATCCCCTTACCTGCCTCACGCACACAGAGTGCGATCAACTCGGTTCGGTTCTCTTCCAGCAGCTGCGCTGCATATTCAAGAATTTCAGCACGCGCCACCGCCGATGTTGTTGACCACTGCGGGGCCGCTTCAGCCGCACTGGCCAACGCCTCGGCAACCATCACCTCACTGGCGTTGCTCACCATACCGGTGATGTGGCGCTGGTCAGCCGGGTCGCGTACTGCAAAGGCATTCGCCTCATCATAATTGACCTTTCCATTGATGATGGGCGCCGCTCGCCATCGCACACCCTTTCTCACCGATCCATCCGCTTCGAGAAACAGCCCCAGCTCACTCGCAAGTGTTCTGGAAACCGAGGTGCTATAGAGATTCAGGCCGCTCGAGTTAAGCCGCTCATCCCCATAGAGCGCTGAAGGCAGCGGGATATGGGGGTTCGGTTTACCATCAAGCGTACTGAGTTCAACCACCGGATCACTGATAATCGCTTCAACGGCGGCGTGGCGATCAGTGATTCGGTTGACAAAAGAGGTGTTGGCACCATTCTCCAGCAGACGCCGCACAAGATAGGGCAGCAGTGAATGGTAGCGGCCGACCGGTGCATAGATACGACACGGCAGCGCTAAACCACCCTGTTTGGTCACCTCGCTATAAAGCGCCTCCCCCATGCCGTGCAGCCGCTGAAACTCGAACGCTTTATCACCCGCAAGGGCGATTATCGAGGCGACAGTGAGGGCGTTATGCGTTGCGAACTGCGGATAAAAGCAGTCGATAGCCGCGAGCACTTTGCGCGCGCAAGCGAGATAAGCCACATCACTCGTCACCTTGCGAGTATAGACAGGGTAGCCAGACAAACCCCGCTCCTGCGCCCGTTTGATCTCGCTATCCCAGTAGGCCCCTTTCACCAGCCGCAGTGGAATCTTTCGTCCCACTTCAGTAGCGAGCTGCTGTAACCAGTCGATCACCCGTAGGGCGCGTTTCTGATACGCCTGCACTGCCAGTCCAAAGCCGTGCCAGCCTGCGAGTGAGGGATCTCGATAGACCGCCTCAAAGAGATCGAGCGATAACATCAGGCGGTCGGCCTCTTCGGCATCAACTGTCAGTGTGATACCCGCTGCGCGCGCCTGCTGTGCAAGTTGTAGCAGACGCGGTGTCAGCTCATCGTACACCTTAGCGCGCTGGAACGGCTCATAACGCGGATGCAATGCAGAGAGTTTGACCGAGACACCGGGTCGCTCATAAAGCGAATCGTTGCCTGAAATCTCATTGCCAACCATTGCGATGGCGTGCTGATAGGCCTCAAAATAACCCCTGGCATCGGCAGATGTGAGGGCCGCTTCGCCCAGCATGTCATATGAATATCGGTAAGTGCAATTGTCTGGTTCACGACTACGCGCAAGTGCGGCATCAATCGTCGCCCCCATCACAAACTGCTGCCCCATGATCCGCATCGCCTGCCGAATCGCAAGACGAATGAATGGCTCACCACTTTTACTCACCATCCGTTGCAACAGCCCCTGGCCATTTCTGACCGTCTCATCATCAAGACCGATGATACGCCCGGTTAACATCAACCCCCAGGTCGAGGCGTTGACAAACATCGATGCGCTGCGCCACAGATGACCGCCCCAGTCTGCGCTGCCGAGTTTATCCTGTATCAGCCGGTCGGCAGTCTCGTCATCAGGGATCCTAAGCAGCGCCTCCGCCAGGCACATCAGCACCACCCCTTCTTCTGATGAGAGATCGTACTCCTGCATAAAAGCATCGATACTACCCTGCGCTTCGGTTTTGTTACGGACCGCAATCACCAGTTTACGCGCCAGTGACTCAATCTGCTGCTGTATCGCACCATCGAGCCGGGTCTGTTTTAGTAGCTGCGTCACACAGTGGGTTTCATCAGCAAGCCAGGCGTCATCGATGGCGATGCGCAGAGGCCCCATATCGCTCGCTAGCGGTTCATAGATCATGCCGATTAACCTTTGTAGCAGAGAATGTTCTGTTGATTGTACTCCCTGTTTTCAAGTTGTGGCAGTTGAAAACGTCGTTTTTCCGTTACGCGTTGCTCTCAATGAGAGAGAGAGCAATTAATCAGAGGCTAAGGCTTTCGATTAAGACGCCAGTCATAATCCAGGAACTCAATCTCGATCGCCCCTCTCTTCAGACGCTGCAGGTCGTTATCCGATAGACCGAGTGCTGTTTGATAGGTAGCCAGAAACTGCGCCAGTGTTTGATAACCATTCCAGCCGCGTTCAAAATCTTCGCGATACCATTCGAAGATTTTAGAGAGATATAAGGTGTCGCCACTCAAACGATTACGACTACGATCACTCAGAAATAACCGTGTCACTTCATCCAGCTGACGATCCAGTCTGCCACCAGTAAAGGCATCTGTTGAGAGCGCGGGGCAGCCGATACTGGCGCAGTTAACCGCAAAGTGAATACGTGGTTCCTGATAGTGCTGTTCAGCGCGAATCATCTCGTGTTCGATTTCATCCAGTGATCGCAGCTTGCCCAATAGTGGGATAAAGCGTCTCTCCCACGGGGACTCAAGCCAGGAACCCAGATCCCTGATCGACTTCACCTTCGGATATTCACTCAGAATCAGTTCAACTGTCCAGGCGTTGTAGCCATTGATCAGGAAAGCGAGCTGCTCTGCTTTTGGCCAGTTTTTGAAGGTTGATAATGGTATCGATTCAAGCGAGCGCAAATAGGCTTTTAGTTGAAATCGCTCCCTGGAAAAACCGCTATAATCGACCTGAGTAGCGACACCCTGATCAATTGCGACCACATGCCTTTTGAGCAGGTCATCCCATTGGGTGTGGTCAAAACCTGCTGCCTGCGATGAAAATGTCACCATTGATAACAGCAATGTCACCGCCCAGTTTTTCATGCGCCGCGCCTCCAGCGATGAAAGCGTTCAACCCACACTAGCAGACGCTGGGGGGCGTGCGCTCGCTTCCAGTTTCCCGCAACATATTTATTCGCCTCTGCCATCGTTGGATAGATGTGAATGGTGCCGAGAATTTTATTAAGCCCCAACCCATGTTTCATCGCGGTAACATATTCAGCAATCAGCTCACCCGCATGGTCGCCAACAATCGTAACGCCAAGGATACGGTCTTTCCCCGGTACCGTCAGCACCTTAATAAAACCGTGTGCCGCTTCATCGGTAATGGCACGATCGAGATCATCAATACCGTAAGTGCTCACCTCATAGGCGATCTCTTTTTCGTTTGCCTCGCTCTCGTTCAGACCGACCCGTGCCACCTCGGGGTCGGTAAAGGTGGCCCACGGGATCACGCGGTAATCAACCTTAAAGGATTTGAAACCACTAAAGAGCGAATTGACCGCCGCATACCAGGCCTGATGGGCCGCAGTATGGGTAAACTGATAGGGGCCAGCCACATCACCAGCTGCGAAGATATTGGGAAAGTTGGTTTGCAACAGCTCATTTACCGCCACGGTACGATTGACTGTCACCCCCAGCGCTTCAAGGCCAAAACCAGAGGTGTTGGCAACACGCCCCAGTGCAACAAGTAGCTGGTCAAACGGGATACGCACCGTCTCTCCGCGATACTCACAGATAAGCATCTTCTCACCATCTTCTATGCAGAAGCCCTTTGCCCGATGTTCGGTACGCAGGTCGATCCCCTCTTCTTTAAAACGGCTCATCACAACCTGCGACACATCCGGGTCTTCACGCCCCATCAAACGATCACCCATCTCTACCTGAACCACGCGACTGCCCAGCCTCGCAAAGCTCTGTGCCAGCTCGCATCCAATTGGACCGCCACCCAGTACTAGAAGACGTTCCGGCTGTTCACGTAGCGCCCAGATATTATCAGAGGTTAAGTAGCCCACCTCTTCCAGCCCAGGTAACGGCGGCACCAAAGGGCGTGCTCCTGTTGCGATCACAATATTTCTCGTCGTCAATATCTGCCCGTTGACTTCAACCGTATAAGGCGATCTGATTTTCGCCTCACCTTCAATCACATCGACACCGAGTGCTCGATAGCGCTCAACCGAGTCATGTGGTTCAATCGTTCTGATCACACGCTGAACGCGCGCCATGATATCTGCAAAATCAAAATCGACACTGGCAGCTTTCATCCCTAACGCCTCTGCCCGTCTCTGCTGAGCAATAAAGCTGGCTGAACGTATCAACGCCTTTGATGGTACGCAGCCGGTGTTGAGGCAATCCCCCCCCATTTTATGCTTTTCGATTAAGGTCACTTTTGCCTTTACGACCGCCGCAATATATGAGGTCACCAATCCGGCAGAGCCGCCACCAATCACGATGAGATTACAATCAAACGTCGCCGGTTTTGGGTACCCCTTTAATATCTTTTTTGCCTTGATCGTGCTGACAGCCTTTTTAGCGATCAGTGGAAAAACACCCAGTAACACAAATGACAAAAGCAGCCCCGGTGAAAGAATCCCGCTTAATGAGTCAATATTGGCGATCTGCGTACCGGCGTTGACATAGACGATTGTCCCCGCCAGCATCCCGATCTGACTCACCAGAAAATAGGTGACGGTACGAATAGGCGTTAATCCCATTAACAGGTTGATGACAAAGAAAGGAAAGGCGGGCACCAGGCGCAGTGTGAAGAGATAGAAGGCGCCATCTTTTTCAATGCCCTCGTTAATGGTTTTTAGCTTATCGCCAAACTGGCGCTGGATAGCATCACGAAAGAGATAACGAGAAGCGAGGAAGGCGATGGTGGCACCCAGCGTCGATGCAAACGAGACGATGAGCGTACCGACAGAAAGCCCAAAGATCGCCCCCGCTATCAGCGTCATAATGGCGGCCCCCGGTAGCGAAAGCCCGGTCACGACGACGTAGATGATAAAAAACAGTGCCGCTGTGGTGACGGGACTGGCGCTGTAATAGGCCTCTATTTCGGCACGCTGGGATTTGAAATAGTCGAGACTTAAATAGTTCCCCAGGTCAAAGGCGAAATAAGCTGTGATCAACAGGGTGATAGCAGCAACGGTTATCATCTGACTTTTTCGCATATAACATTTTTCCTGTGTAGCCATCGCTAGATGGCGGGGTTAGAAACAGTTGAGAATGAGTCATGCAAGGGGGGCATAACATTACATTTAATCGCCATAATACATTCAGCTTCCACCCTGTAAAAAACCAGCACGCAGGCTGGTATCAAAGAAAAGGCCGCATTCGTTACAACGTCATCTAATGGCTACCCCATATCATTTTCAGGTACTGGTCTCGACCGGAGTTATAACGGTAAAATTTATATCGCACTGGATTTCTCTGATAAAAATCCTGGTGGTACGCCTCCGCTTCATAAAAGGCGTTGAGCGCCACGACCTCTGTCACAATAGGCTTATCAAAAATGCCTGCTGTCGCCAATGCCGCTTTTGATGCCAAGGCCAGCCGCTTTTGATCTTCGTTATGATAGAAAATGGCACTGCGGTACTGTTTTCCAACATCCACAAACTGGCGATCTACCGCCGTCGGGTCGATGTTGCGCCAGAACAGATCAAGCAGCATCTGGTAACTTACCCGTGAAGGGTCATACTCGACCTGTACAACCTCTGTGTGCCCAGTTTCACCACTGGAGACCTGCTTATAGGTGGGGTTAACCTCTTCCCCACCGGCATAACCTGATGTGGTGGCAATCACGCCATCGAGTTGATCAAATGGCGGTTCCATGCACCAGAAGCAGCCACCGGCAAAGGTCGCTTTTTCCAGTCTGGGCTCATGATCTTCAGCCACTGCAGTCACTCCACTTAGAGATAAAAAGATAAGTATACCCATTGCCAGGCATCTGTTCATGTCACTCCTCCATTCACGCCTCTAATCAGGCTGGAATAAACCTCAGTGCTACACCGTTATTACACCACCGCTTTCCAGTCGGTTCGGGGCCATCCTTGAAGATATGTCCATGGTGTCCACCACAACGAGAACAGTGGTATTCAGTTCTTGGATAGATCAATTTAAAGTCTATTTTCGTTTCAAATGCACCATCAATTGATTCAAAAAAACTGGGCCAGCCGGTACCACTATCAAACTTCATATTGCTGGTAAATAACGGCTGGTCACAACCTGCGCAGTGATAGTGACCTTTTCGTTTTTCATCATTTAGTGCGCTGGAAAAAGGGGGTTCAGTCCCCTCATTACGCAACACATCAAACTGTTCTGCGGTAAGCTTCTCGCGCCACTCCGCTTCACTCATCACAATCTTCTCCTTGTTGATAATAGCGCTACCTGCGCTGGTTTTCTGCGCTGAGGCCACTCGAGACAGCAACAGTACCGTTGCCACCGTTAGCAGTATCCCTCCCCCCGATTTTAAAAACTGACGACGATTCATCAACCTTTCCTTCCTGTCGTTTCATACATTACCCTGTTTATTAGTCGTACCTTTCTCATTAAATTTACAGAAGAGAGAAAAATAATTTCACGGCTTATCCTGCTGCGCTTGAAACCTCTTCAGGCAGCGCTGGCAGATGCAGCGACTATTGCGCTCGCTCTCGGGTAATTGAGCCAACAGTGCCGCTGGAAATCTCTCAGCGTGGCACCAGCACGCCCCCTGCCGGCTGCTTACAGATATCTCAGATTGACAGCGGTTGAGTCCGCCACAGAGTGGGCAGTGCTCTTTTTTATTGAGGGGATCAAACATTTTTTCTCCGTATTCAGATATCAGACTGTGAGCAAAAATTTGATAACGATCACAAAACGATCAATCGCACAGCTAATCAGTAATCTCCGGTTTCAGCCCCCCACACTATTTGTCGATATAAGAGGCAAGTAGCAAGAGGTTAATATCATGAGTAATATCACCGCCATTAATGCGGGTGTCAGCGGCATTCAACGCAGCATAGCCATAGCCGAAAAGAGCGCTGCAACCATCGCCAGCACTGGAAACAGCACTTCCGGTGACCCTGCTACTGTTGCAGAGCCTCTGGTTGAGCTAATGATGGCTCGCCTCCAGGTTGAAGCGTCAGCAAAGGTTGTCGAGACCGTTAGCGAAACAATTGGCACGTTAATCGATACCACTGCCTGAACACCACCATTTTGCTGCACCGCTATTTGATGCGTCGCATCATCAACAGCGCTGCAATAAAAAAGATCAACGTGGGCAACACGGCACTCAGCGCCGAATTAACATGAAATACCAAGCCAACGTAACTCGACATCTGATGAATCACATAAAAAGTGATCCCGACCAGCGTCCCCACCAGCACACGCACCCCGACACCCACTGACCTCAATGGCCCAAACACAAATGGGACCGATAAAAACACCATCACTGCTGTTGCAAATGGCAAGATGACTTTTGACCAGAAAACCATCTCATAATGTTCTGAACTCAGATCATTCGTTTTCAGGTATTGAATATATTTGTATAGCCCCTGCACTGAAAGACTGCGCGGTTTGATTGCAATCACATCAATCATCTCAGGGTCAATCAGGCGCTGTTGCGGCAGGTGAGCAAGTAATAATGAGTTGACTTTATCCTCACCCAGATGGCTCTCGCTAACATTGTTGAGCACCCACTGGCCATCTTCATAATTTGCACTCTCTGCATAGAGCATGGTTGTTATGCGGCGCTGTTGATCAATTTCATAGATATAGATTTTCCGCAGCTCACCACTGGGCAGTACGCTACGCACATTGATGACACGCGTCTCATCACGTGTCCAGAAACCTTTTTCGATCTTTTTTGTAACATACCCAGTTAACGCCTGGCTGCGAACCTCCTGCGCCAGGCGCTCGCTCTCGCCCGAAATAAACTCACTGATAACTACCGCCACAATCACGAGTAGTAACCCGGCTTTCATCACTGACCAGGTGATACGGCCAATCGAAACACCTGCTGCTCGCATCACAACCAGTTCACTATTACTGGCCATCACACCGAGCCCCATCACACTGCCGAGCAGTGCGGCAACGGGAAACAGATCATAGGCCAACCCCGGCAGGGTCAGCCCTACATAGAAAAGTGCGAGCAGTACTCCGTAATCACCTTTCCCAATATAGGTAAGTTCATTAACAAACGCGGCGAATGAAAACAGCGCCAGCAGGATTAACATCACTAACAAAACACTACCAATAACAGCGCGCATGATATAACGATCAAGAATCACCATTGCCGTTAGCCTTTCCCTGCTGCGTGGCTACTGGCATGGCTACTCTTTCGAGAATACCGCCAGCTCATGCCGTATTGTTTATAAAGCAATAACCCGGTTAACAGTAAAATAGCGCCGTGGGTCCACCATAGGCCGACCGTTTGTGCGACCACCTCGCGCTCGATCCAGGTACGGCCGACACCCATCAAATTGCTATAGATAAAATAGACCAGAATCGCTACAAAAAGCTTCGCATATCGTCCCTGTCTCGGGCTCGTTTTGCTAAGTGGTACAGCCAGTAGTGCCAGTAAAATAGTCGACAGCGGCATTGCCAGACGCCATTGAAGCTCGGCGGCATCATAACGGCGCAGTTCATCAAAATCCCTGTGATATCGCTCTGCAAATTGGCGTCGAGCCTCAGGGTCTAACAGCACATTGGTAGGGTAAGCCTTATGCTTTCGATCTGAACGCACCACCTCCTGCTCTTCAATACGGACCGCATGTATTTTATATTTGGTAATTTCGAAATCAGAACTACCCGGTAACCCTTCGTAACGGTAGCCATCCTGTAATTCAAGAAAACGACCTCCACTCTCTTCATTTACAAAATAACGGCCACTTTTTGCGGAGAGCACCACCTGTTTTCCATCACGCTCACGATGAATAAACAGATCTTTCAGTTCACTCTGATCATCTGAAATATGTTCAGCATAGAAAACCCCTTCAGATCCTGCGGGTGCTGTAAATCGCCCCGACGCAATACCAGCAATGGTTGCCTCCGCCTTCGCTTCATCCTGAATACGGTAGCTCTCCTCGGTCGCCCACGGGGCAACATAGAAGGTGATCACCGATACAATTACCGCTACCAGTAGCGCGGCTACCAACACGGTTTTATAGATGCGAGCAATACTCACCCCGCACGCCAGCATCGCCACCATTTCACTATCTTTATAGAGTCGGCTAAAGGTGATCAATACAGATAAAAAAAGTGCCAGCGGTAATATAATGACCAGCGCGTCGAGCGTCTTGAGCATCAAAATCGTCACGATCACATCACTCGGAAGCGCACCCGTGCTGGCATCTGCGAGATAATAGACAAAACGGTTACTGAGAAAAATCAGCAACAGGATTGTGACCACTGCAGCCAACGTCATCCCTATCTCTTTCAGGATATAACGACTGATTATCACTATTTTCGCCCAATCAGTAGTGATGAGTGATTAATTAATGTGATCGGCGGTGTAAAAACGGCTTGATTCATGTAGAATTTTTTAGAAATGGTTTGCATATGGTCACTTGCATCATACCGCATCAGGCAAACCTAAAGGAACTAAACGGGGCCATGTTGGGCAAATGCAGTGGTTAACGCCAACTCTCCGTGATGACTAAACAGATAGCAGGAGTATTCATGGACTTTAAAATTATCAACAGCACCATTGGAAAACAGCGCTCTGCATGCCTTGTCGTTGGCATCTATGAGGCTGGCAAACTCAGCGCTTCTGCTAAACACCTCAATAAGATCAGCCGTAGTTTTATTGGCAAGCTTCTCAAAAAAGGTGATATTAAAGGGAAACAGGGTGAAACCCTGCTGCTTCATGCCCTCCCCAATAGCGCTGCCGACAGGGTGTTACTGGTTGGGTGTGGCAAAGAGGCAGCGCTGAATGAGCAGCAGTTTCGCAAGGTTCTCTCTGCGGCGACCATCGCGCTCGATAAAATCGGCGTCAAAGAGTGTGTCAACTACCTTGGTGAGATTAAGGTAAGTGGGCGTGATCTGCCGTGGAAGATCCGCCAGATGTGCGAGGCCACCTGTGATGCGCTCTACCGTTTTGAAGCGATGAAGAGCAAAAAAAACCAGCGCCCTGCCGCTGCTCTTAAAAAGGTAAGTTTCCATATTCCTGGTACCGCAAACCGTAGCCACTGTCGCAACGCAGCGAAGACGGGGCTTGCCATCGCCAACGGCATGACGATCACCAAAGACCTCGGCAATCTACCCGGTAATGTCTGCACTCCGACCTACCTTGCCAACAAGGCCAGGGCGATTGCTAAAGGAAATAGCAGACTTAAAGTTTCGGTGTTAGATGAAAAACAGATGACCACCCTGAAGATGGGCTCCTTTCTCTCTGTGACACGCGGCAGCCGTGAACCGGCAAAGCTGATTACACTAAATTACAGCGGCAGCAAAAAAGGCGAGCAGCCGATAGTGCTGGTTGGCAAAGGGGTCACCTTCGATTCCGGCGGCGTCTCAATCAAGCCATCCCCGGCAATGGATGAGATGAAATATGATATGTGTGGTGCCGCCAGTGTGCTCGGCGTAATGGCGACCATTAATGAACTGAGCCTACCGATCAATCTCATCGGCGTGGTACCGGCCTGTGAAAACATGCCCGATGGCAGTGCCAGCAAACCGGGCGATGTAGTCACCAGCATGTCTGGTCAGACCATTGAAATTCTGAATACCGATGCGGAAGGGCGGCTGATTCTGTGTGATGCCCTCACCTACTGTGAACGCTTCAAGCCCGCCGTTGTGATCGACATCGCTACCCTCACCGGCTCTTGCGTGATGGCACTTGGTAGCCATGCGACTGGCATTCTCGGTAATGATGATGAGCTGGTGAATGACTTGCTGGCAGCCGGTAACAGCAGCAACGACCGCGGCTGGCAGCTACCACTCTGGGAGGAGTACGATGCACAGCTGAAGAGTAACTTTGCCGACATGGCCAATATCGGTGGGCGCGAAGGAGGCACCATCACCGCGGCATGTTTTCTCTCTCGTTTTACCAGCGCGTACAACTGGGCCCATCTCGATATCGCCGGTACTGCATGGCATTCCGGTGCGAAAAAAGGGGGGACTGGGCGCCCTGTTCCGCTGCTGACGCAGTATATTCTGGATAGATGCGAAAGTTGACACACTACCAATGACCCGTGTTGATTTCTATCTACTGCCTGATAAGCGTCCTAACGGGCGCGAGTTTTTCGCCTGCCGTCTGACGGAAAAGATCTATAGAATGGGGCGTACCCTCTATCTGCACACCGCATCCGTTGAGCAGGCGAGGCAGTTAGATGACCTCCTATGGAGCTACAACGAGAGCAGTTTCCTGCCCCATTCACTTGAAGATGAGGCACAAGGTGGCGCGCCGCAAATTCTCATCGGCTATAGCGACGAGACCCCGTCTGAGCTCCATAGCCATAGCGATGTGTTGATCAATCTTGCCCCCACCGTGCCGGGGTTCTTTAGCCGCTTTGAACGTGTCGCTGAATTAATCAATCAGGAAGAGACGCTAAAGGTGGCAGGGCGAGAGCGCTTCAAGTTCTACCGTGACCGCGGCTACCAGCCCGAAACCCATAAGATCCCGGAGTCGTAAGATGCCTGATAACCAGTCCCTGGAGGAAAATATCCCTGTACTCAAAGATGTTGTGGTGCCGGTGGTGAAAGAGGCGACCAGCCCAGCACCAGCGGAGCCGGGCCCATCGCTGCTCAGCTCGACCCTGCAAGCTGAGATTGATGCCATCATCAATCAGGCGCGTGCCGATTTTGAGGCGACCATTGCACAGCTACAGAAAGAGATGCAGCAGCGTGTTGAACGTGAGCTCAATGAACTGCATATACAGCTAACCAGCGACGATTAACACAGTAGCACTGCGCCACCTTACGGCTGCCTTCCCAGGGCGGTTCTTCGCTCCCGATCAATCCCCGGATGCGCTACAATAGCGCACTTCAAACAGATTCGAGCTTTACAACAGACGGAACACCATGGAAAAGACCTACACCCCGCACGCGATCGAGCAACAGTGGTATGAAACCTGGGAGAAAGAGGGCTATTTTTCTCCCTCTGGTAGTGGTGAAAATCCCTACTGCATCATGATCCCACCCCCCAACGTCACCGGCAGCCTCCACATGGGGCACGGCTTCAACAACACGGTGATGGATCTACTCACCCGCTACCACCGCATGAAGGGGCACGACACCCTGTGGCAACCCGGCACTGATCACGCCGGGATCGCGACACAGATGGTGGTTGAGCGTCAGCTGGCCGCCGAAGGCAGGACGCGCCACGACCTGGGGCGCGACGCCTTTATCGACAAGGTGTGGGAGTGGAAAGATCAATCGGGTGGCGCAATCACCCAGCAGCTGCGTCGTCTTGGCTCTTCGCTCGACTGGCAGCATGAACGTTTTACGATGGACGAAGGCCTCTCTGAGGCGGTCAAGGAGGTCTTTGTAAAGCTGCACGAAGAGGGGTTGATCTACCGCGGTAAACGTCTGGTGAACTGGGATCCCAAACTCCACACCGCCGTCTCGGATCTGGAGGTACTCTCCACAGAAGAGGATGGCTATATGTGGCACATGCGCTACCCGCTGGCAGATGGCAGCGGCCACCTGGTTGTCGCGACCACTCGCCCCGAGACCATGCTGGGCGATGCTGCTGTTGCGGTACATCCTGGTGATGAGCGCTACGCCCATCTAGTGGGCCAGCAGGTGAAGCTCCCTTTTACCGACCGCCTGATTCCGATTATCGCCGATGACTATGTCGACCCGGCCTTCGGTACGGGTTGCGTCAAGATCACCCCCGCACATGACTTCAACGATTACGCGGTGTGGCGTAACCATCGTGATGAGTCGGCGATTGCCGCCCTGCCCAGTGGTGGCCTGATTAACATCTTCACCATCGATGCGGCGATCATCGGCAGCGACGATCAACATGGCGAACTGATCCCCGCCGAATTTCATGGCCTGGACCGTTTTGAAGCGCGCAAACTCGTCATTGAGCTACTGGGCGAAAACAGCCTGCTGGGAGAAACCAAAGCGCACAAACTAATGGTGCCTCGCGGTGACCGTTCCGGTGCAGTAATCGAACCGTTCCTGACCGATCAGTGGTATGTCAAAGTAGCCCCCCTTGCCGCGCCGGCGATCCAGGCGGTCAAAGAGGGTGATATCCGGTTTATCCCCGACAACTGGAAGAACACCTACTTTGAATGGATGAACAACATCGAAGACTGGTGCATCTCACGCCAGATCTGGTGGGGGCACCGTATTCCGGCGTGGTATGACGAACAGGGTGACATCTATGTCGGCCGCTCTGAAAGTGAGGTGCGAAACAAACATAATCTTGGCGCTGATGTGGTGCTGCGTCAGGACGAAGATGTTCTCGACACCTGGTTCAGCTCCGCACTCTGGCCCTTCTCTACCCTTGGCTGGCCTGACAATAGCGAACGACTGAAAAACTTCTACCCGACTCAGGTATTAGTCACCGGCTTCGACATCATCTTCTTCTGGGTTGCCCGCATGATTATGATGGGGATGAAATTCATGGATGGCCAGGTGCCGTTCAAAGATATCTATATTCACGGGCTGGTGCGTGACTCCTTTGGGCAGAAGATGTCTAAATCGAAAGGCAACGTACTCGACCCGATTGACCTGATCGATGGTATCGAGCTGGAGGCGCTGGTCAGCAAACGCACCAGCGGTATGATGCAGCCGCAGTTAGCCAGGAAGATTGAAAAACAGACCCGCAAGGAGTTCCCCGATGGCATCCCCGCCTTCGGTACCGATGCGCTGCGCTTCACCTTTGCCGCCCTCGCTTCGACCGGGCGCGATATCAAGTTTGACCTCAACCGCGTTGAAGGTTATCGCAACTTCTGCAACAAGTTGTGGAATGCGGCGCGTTATGTGCTGATGAACACCGAAGAGAAAGCGATCGGCCTCGGTCAAACGGTTGAGCTAAGCCTGCCGGATCGCTGGATCACCTCACGGCTGCAGATTGTCTCGCAGCAGATACAGAACTCGATTGAGCATTACCGCTTCGACCACGCTGCGCAGACCCTCTATGAGTTCACCTGGAATGAGTATTGTGACTGGTATCTGGAACTCTCCAAACCGATTCTCTACTCCGACAACAGCTCTGAAGCGGCACTACGCGGCACCCGCCAGACCCTGTTAACCGTACTTGAAGCGATACTGCGCCTGGCCCACCCCGTGATCCCTTTTATCACCGAAGAGATCTGGCAACGTGTTGCGCCGCTGGTCGGTATTGAAGGCGAAACGATCATGTTGCAGCCCTACCCAGAGATGGATGAGCGCAAGATCGACCGGCAGGCGACAAGCGATATCGAGTGGCTCATGGCGGCTATTCTAGGAGTACGCAAGATCCGTAGCGGCATGAACATCCCACCGAGTAAACCTCTGCCAGTCCTGTTACAGAACGGTAGCGCCGATGATATCAGCCGTCTTGATAACAACCGCGACTTTCTGATGACGCTGGCGAAACTGGAATCGGTAACGATACTCACTGAAAGTGATGACATTCCTGAGTCGGCCACCGCTCTGGTGGGTGAGATGAAAATACTGATTCCGATGGCGGGTCTGATCGACAAGGCGGCGGAAGAAGCGCGCCTCAAAAAAGAGATTGGCAAGCTAGAAAAGAGTCTTACGGGAACGAGCGCAAAGCTTGCCAATCCAGACTATCTGGAGAAAGCCCCGGCAGCCGTTGTCCAGAAAGAGCAGGAGAAACTGGCTGAAACCCAGTCGTCACTAGCGAAACTCAAAGAGCAACTGGCACGTATCGAAGCGATGTAAACGAAAGGAGGCCGTATGAAAAAACGATACACACTACTGGCACTATTGATGCTGCTAAGCCCACTACAGAACCTCATTGCGGGTGAAGTGGTGCGGGCGCAGTTTACCTCAGCCATCGAGGCGCGTGAACCCGTCGATGAGATCACGGTGCTGGGCAATAACGTGAATAAAGTCTATTTTTTTAGTGAACTGCGTGACCTACAGGGCGAGACCATCACCCACCGCTGGATCTACGCCGGTAAGGTCATGGCAGAAATCAGCTTTAATGTCGGTGGTCCCCGCTGGCGGGTGAACTCCAGCAAAACACTGCTGCCAGGCTGGACCGGCAAGTGGTCCGTGGTGGTAGTTGACGGTGCGGGAGCAGCCCTCTCTGAATATAGCTTTCAGTACATCGAAGCGGTGCAATAACAGCTATTAACCAGTGGCCCCCTAACGTTTGGGAAGGTATCGCTGTGGGTCAACCGGTTTGCCGTTATAGCGTATCTCGAAATGCAGCATTACCCGCTCGCTCCCTGTTGCCCCCATTGAGGCGATCTTCTGCCCCTGCTTCACTAACTCACCCTCTTCTACGAGTAACCTGTCGTTGTGTGCATAGGCACTAAGAAAGCTTTCGTTGTGTTTGATGATCAGCAGATTGCCATAGCTGCTTAGGCCATTACCACTGTAGACCACTTTACCACGGGCAGCCGCACGAACAGGGGCGCCCATTTTACCCCCAATATCGATCCCGTTGCGGCCCAGTTTTTTAGCTGAAAATGTGCTGATCAGCGCTCCCTCTGCAGGCCATCCCCATACGATAGGTCCCATCCCTATACTGGTGGGTGGTGATTTCTGCGGCGTTGGGCTGCCTGTTGAGCGTTGACTAGTTGCCACTGTAGCTGTTGCCTCTCTGCTACGTACGGCCTCTATCGTTGCAGGATTTGCTTGATCAGGCGGTGGAGCGATGCGCAACATCTGCCCTTCGTGGATTACGTAAGGGGCTTTTAGATTATTCCACTCAGCAATCTGTTTTGGATCCTTTCCGTAACGCCAGCCGATAGAGTAGAGGGAGTCACCCTGCTGTACTTTGTAATGTATAAGCGAACCGCAGCCCGCAACAGAGAGCACCAGTAACATCAGGAGTACTGTGTTCAGGTCATAACCCTTCATCGCCATCACACTCAAAGAGTCTCGCAGGGGAAAGTACTTCAGGTCAACTGAACCACAGCATACACCACAACCGCCAGAATGATCACTGCCCAGCCGATACGATCGACGTAGGCTCGCAGCACTTTTTCCATCCGCTCTCCTCCCCAGTAGATCAGGCCGGCTACGAGAAAAAAACGCAAGCCACGTCCAACAATAGAACAGATCAGAAATGGTAGAAATGCCATCGACACCGCGCCCGCCGCGAGCGTGAATACCTTATACGGAATGGGCGAAAAACCGGCGATAAAGACCACCCAGACCCCCCACTTCTGAAACCACTCTGTTGCGATTTCATAGCTTGCCCAGTAGTGAGTCTCCTGAATCAGTGGTGCAATCGCATCAAACGCGAAATAGCCGATGAGATACCCAAACGCCCCTCCGAGTGCTGAGGCGATGGTGGTGATCAAGGCATAAAACCACGCCTTTGAACGTTTCGCGAGTACCATCGGAGCCAGCATCGCATCCGGTGGGATCGGAAAAAAAGAGGATTCGGCAAAGCTTAACGCTGAAAGGTAATAAGGTGATCGTGGGTGTGCCGCCCAGACCATCACCTTGTCATAAAGATAGCTGAAGATTTTCATGATTGATGACTACCTCTTTTGTCCACTTAACATCGGTACAAAACTCACCTGCTCGATGAACTCCTCTTCGACACCTTCATGGGTACGGGTATAAAGCATCAGGTTTTGCACCCCCTGCTTGCCGATCGGAATGATCAGACGACCACCGAGGGTGAGCTGCTCCAGCAGTGGCATCGGCACCTCTAACGGCGCAGCTGTGGCGATGATGCCATCATAGGGGCCGTACTCGGGCCAACCAACGGTACCATCATCAAATTTAAGCCGAATGTTACGCAGTTTTAGCTCCTGAAAACGTGCTCGGGCCTGTCTCAGTAGCGCTTCAATGCGTTCAATGCTATAGACCTCTTTGGCCAGTAGTGCGAGTATCGCCGCCTGATAGCCGGAACCGGTGCCGATCTCCAGCACTTTATTGAGTGGACCACTCAGCAGCAGCACTTCGGTCATTTTTGCTACGACATACGGCTGAGAGATGGTCTGGCTAAAACCGATCGGCAGCGCCGTATCTTCATAGGCGCGGCTTGCAAGCGCTTCATCGACAAAGATGTGGCGCGGTATGGCGCGCATCGCATCTAACACCTCGATACTTTTGATCCCTTCGCGTTCAAGACGAGTGATGAGGCGATCACGCGTGCGTTGCGATGTCATACCGATGCCCTGGTGACGAGACATTAACAGCTTATCCTTTTAGCCCAGTCACTCACGGTCGCAAGCGCATTGTGGTTGGTGAGATCGACCTGCAGTGGTGTGATTGAGACATAACCTTCATTGATCGCATAAAAATCGGTACCGGGACCAGCATCCTGCTCCGCGCCCGCCGGCCCTATCCAGTAGATGTCGCGCCCGCGTGGATCTTCTTCACGAATCACCGGTTCTGCCTTATGGCGATGGCCGAGACGTGTTACCTTGAAACCCGTCAGCTTATCCCATGGGAGGTCAGGTACATTGACATTAAGAATGGTGTTGGAATCCAGTGGGTGGTCGCACAGCTGCACAACCAGCTGCTGTGCAACACGTGCGGCCGTTTCAAAGTGCGCCGGGTTGTGCCTGCTCAGTGAGATTGCGATAGTTGGCAGACCAAGAAAACGCCCTTCGATCGCCGCAGCAACGGTGCCTGAATAGAGCACATCGTCACCCAGATTTGCACCATTGTTAATTCCGGAAACCACCATGTCGGGCTCAGTTGCAAGCAGCCCGGTGATCGCGAGATGAACACAGTCGGTCGGGGTTCCATTAATGGAATAAAAGCCGTTATCACTGCGGGTAACGCGCAGTGGCTGGTCTAGTGTCAGAGAGTTACTGGCTCCGCTACGGTCGCGGTCTGGGGCAACAACAGTGGTCTCTGCCAGCTCGGCAAGCGCGCGATTGAGATGGCGGATGCCAGCTGCCTGGTAGCCATCGTCGTTACTGATTAAAATTCGCATCTATTTTGGTCACTCAAGCAGCACTACATCTCGCCACAATATCATAACAGGCAGAACAGATCAGATGTATCCCTGACCTGCATATGGCTAGTGACGCTGCCATGCATCAACATCGGTGCACGGCAGCGTGAAATATGGCGCAGCTATGCAAGCACCGAGGTGCAGAGTGCAATTAGCCCTGTCGGATAGATACCGAGCAGCAGGATAATCACACCGTTGGCACTCATCACCACTTTCATATCGTATGCGCTATTGATCGGAGTGTTATCAACAGCTTTATCGAAATACATATACTTGATCACCCGCAGATAGTAGAAAGCGCCGATTACTGAGAAAATCACCGCCAATACTGCCAGCCAGACCAGACCGATATCAACCACTGCGCTTAACACAGCCAGTTTTGCATAAAAACCAACCGTAGGTGGTACACCGGCCATTGAGAACAGCGTAATCAACATCATAAAAGCAAACCATGGACTGCGCTGATTGAGCCCCTTGAAATCATCAAGCGTGTCGGCTTCGAACCCTTTACGGCTTAGTAGCATGATCATGCCGAAGGCTGCGAGTGACATCAGTGCGTAGACAATCACATAAAACATACTTGCCGCGTAACCATCACTGGTGCCTGCGATAACACCGAGTATCAAAAATCCAATGTGTGAGATCGTTGAGTAGGCGAGCATGCGTTTGATGTTGCTCTGCGCAATCGCAATCACATTACCAATCATGATCGAGAGTACTGCCAGTATGATTAACATATCCTGCCAATGCTCAAGCAAGCCACCAAGCCCTTCGACCAGAAGACGCATCAGCATCGCAAAAGCAGCGATCTTTGGTGCCGCACTGATAAACAGAGTGATGGCGGTGGGTGCACCGTGGTAGACATCCGGCACCCACATATGAAATGGCACGGCACCCAGTTTAAAAGCCAGCCCAATGACGATGAAGACCAGTGCAAATTTCAGTACGATGTCATCACCTGAACCTTCAGAGATAGCGGAGGCGATGGTGGTGTGATCCAGAGAGCCCGTTGCACCGTAAAGCATCGACATGCCATACAGCAACATCCCAGAGGCGATCGATCCGAGTACAAAATATTTCATCGCCGCCTCAGAGGCGATCGAAGAATCACGGTTCAGCGCTACCATCGCATACATCGCCAGCGATAATACTTCAAGGCCGAGATAGATGGTTAGCAGGTTGTTTGCAGAGACCATTACCATCATCCCCAGCACTGCAAACAGTGCAAGTACAAAGAACTCACCTTTATACAGCCCGCGCTCGATCAGGTAATCACGTGAGTAGATAAAGACAACAGCCGTACTCAAATAGATAAAGAGCTTCAGCACAGTGCCCATGCCATCATTAACAAATGTGCCGCTAAAGGTGTATTCAGGAACAGAGCTCTGTATGACAACTGAAAGAATGGCCGCACCCAGCAGTGTCGCCTGCGACAGCAGGTAAGTGATGGAACGGTTTTTATCTGTCAGAAAAAGATCAACGATCAGTACCACGCAGATCATGGTAAATACAAAGATCTCTGGCAGAGCCGGAGCAAAATTTGGGATTTCGAAAGCCATCATTCTCTATCGTCTAATGTTTGTTAAAGCTTGGATACAACAACATGTTCAAGCAGGTTGTTGACCGTAGCATGCATTACATCAATAAGTGGCGCTGGCCACAGACCCAGTATCAGTACTGCTGCTGCTAATGTCCCAAGGATTGCCGCTTCACGTACATTCAGATCCTTGAGTTGCGCAACCTTCTCATTTTTAATTTCACCAAACAGCACACGCTTAATCATCCACAGGGTGTAAGCCGCGCCAAAGATGAGCGTCAATGCCGCCAGGAATGCGTACCAGAAGTTTGCCTGGAATGCGCTCAGGATCACCATAAATTCACCTACAAAACCAGAGGTTCCCGGTAGCCCTGCATTGGCCATCGCAAAAAAGAGCATAAATGCGGCAAAGAGCGGCATGGTGTTGGTCACACCGCCGTAATCACTGATGTTGCGACTGTGCATTCGGTCATACATCACCCCTACGCAGAGGAACATGGCACCTGAAATAAAGCCGTGCGAAACCATCTGAATCAACGCACCCTCTACACCGAGTGCCGCACCCTGAATAGAGCCCGTTTTTTCAAAGATAGTAAACACCATGAAGAAACCTAATGTCACGAAGCCCATGTGCGCAATCGATGAATAGGCGATCAGCTTTTTCATATCTTCCTGTACCAGCGCCACGAATGCGATATAGACAATGGCCACCAGAGACATCAGGATGATCAACCAGTCCAGCTCAAAACTTGCATCCGGAACAATCGGCATAATAAAGCGGACAAAACCGTATGCACCCAGTTTCAGCATGATTGCCGCCAGGATCACCGAGCCACCCGTTGGCGCCTCTACATGAGCATCCGGCAGCCAGGTGTGGACAGGCCACATCGGTACCTTAACCGCAAAGGCGATCAGGAACGCGAGGAATATTAATATCTGCGCCTCCATGCCGATTTTAAGCGCGTGGAAGTCAAGGATCGCAAAACTTTTATCTGCCTGAAAATAGAGGTAGATCAGCGCAATCAGCAGGAAGACCGAGCCAAAGAAGGTATAGAGAAAGAATTTAATGGTGGCATAGACGCGGCGCGGACCACCCCAGATACCGATCACAATAAACATCGGGATCAACATCGCTTCCCAGAAGATGTAGAACAGTACTGAATCGAGTGCTGCAAAGACACCGATCATCATCCCTTCCATAATCAGAAAGGCTGCCATGTACTGTGCTACCCGTTCCTTGATTACTTCCCAGCCTGCAGCGACCACAAAGATGGTCGAGAACGCTGTCAGCAGAATCAGCGGCATCGAGATGCCATCTACGCCGAGGTGGTAGTTGATATTAAAGGTCGGAATCCACGCCGCCATCTCAACAAACTGCATCTCATGCGTGCTGCTGTCAAAACTGAAAAAGAGCGGTAGTGATACCAGGAATGTGACAGCCGAAACCGCTAATGCCATCCAACGGATATTGGCATCAGTCGTGTGTCGACTTGCGGCAAGTACCGCTAGTCCACCCAGAATGGGTAACCAGATTACAAGACTAAGCAGTGGCAAACCGAATATCCTCCGATATTTGCATTATCATTGTTATTAAACCATCACAAACAGGGTTAACAGTCCAACCAGCCCAAGGATCATCACGAAGGCGTAGTGGTAGAGGTAGCCTGTTTGTGTGAAGCGAGCAACACTTGCCAGCCAGCCAATAGTATTGGCGCTCCCATTGACGATAAAGCCATCAATTATCTTCGCATCGCCGGTATCAGAAAGGACTTTGCCGAGCTTACGGCTGCCTGCGGCAAAAACCTTATCGTTGAACTCATCACAGCCATAGTTACGATCCAGCAATTTAAACAGCGGCAGACATTGCTCTTTGAAAAAGCCAGCCAGCTCAGGGCGCTGCAGGTAGATATACCAGGCGGTACCAAGGCCAGCCATCGCAAACCAGAATGCAGGCGTCAAAAGGCCATGCAGCATGAACCCACCAGCAGTGGTAAAGCCTGCGCCGATCTGAGCCAACACATCACGCGATTCGTGCACCACGATTGAATCGCCAAAGTAGTTGCCAAAGAGCATATCACCGATGGTCATGTAGCCAATTAGCAGGCTAGGAATTGCCAGCAGGATTAACGGCCCTGTGACAACCCATGGTGACTCCCTGAGATGTTCACGTGTGTGGTCATCCATCCGTTCTTTACCGTGAAACACCAGAAAGAACATACGGAAGCTATAGAGCGCTGTTATAAAGACACCGATCAGCACGGCGGCATAGGCGAAGCTGGCACCTGGAATGGTCGAAGCATGAACCGCCTCGATGATCGCATCTTTCGAGAAAAAGCCAGAGGTACCAGGAAAGCCGATCAGTGCTAGCGAACCGATCAGCGCCGTCCAGTAAGTGATCGGCATATATTTTTTCAGGCCACCCATTTTGCGAATGTCCTGCTCGTGGTGCATCGCGATGATCACCGAACCAGCCGCGAGGAATAACAGCGCCTTGAAGAAAGCGTGTGTCATCAGATGGAAAACACCTGCGGCGTAGGCAGAGGCACCGAGCGCCACGGTCATGTAACCAAGCTGCGACAGTGTTGAGTAAGCAACAACTCGCTTGATGTCGTTCTGTACCAGCCCTAGTAGCCCCATAAAGAGCGCTGTTACCGCACCAATAATTAACACAAAACTGAGTGCAACCTCTGAAAGCTCATACATTGGCGACATTCTTGCCACCAGGAAGATACCGGCGGTTACCATTGTTGCGGCGTGGATCAGCGCAGAGATCGGGGTGGGGCCTTCCATCGAATCGGGTAACCAGACATGGAGTGGAACCTGGGCAGATTTACCCATCGCACCGATAAATAACAGGATACAGATCACTGTTAGTAGCGACCAGTCATAGCCGGGGATGATCTGGATGGTGACATCCGCCATCAGCGGGGCTGCTGCAAAGACATCAGCATAATCAAGGCTGTTGAAATACATCGCAACTGCTGCAATGCCGAGCAGGAAGCCAAAGTCGCCCACGCGGTTAACCAGAAACGCTTTCAGGTTGGCGTAGATTGCCGACTCACGTTTGTGCCAGAAACCGATCAATAGATAAGAGACTAGACCCACTGCTTCCCAGCCGAAGAAAAGCTGTAGAAAATTATTAGACATCACCAGCATCAGCATTGAGAAGGTAAAGAGCGAGATATAGCAGAAAAAGCGCTGATAACCAGGATCATCCTTCATGTATCCGATGGTATAAATATGCACCATTAGCGAAACAAAGGTGACCACCATCATCATCAGAGTCGTCAATTCATCGATCAGAAAACCGATTTCGAATCGAAAACCATCACTGACCAGCCAGGTATAGATCGCACCATTAAAGGGCGCGCTGCCATCCAGCACAATGTGCTTGAACACCACCAGTGAACAGAGAAATGAAACGGCAACACCGGCTGTTGTTGCGAGATGAGTCGCAGTCCGTCCGATGCGGCTGCCGAAAAAACCGGCTATGACGGCACCAATCATCGGTGCCAGTGCAATTATAAGGTAAATGCCTTTCATCCGTTCAGTTCCTATCCCAGATATTTAGTGCTTCAACGAATCAAGACGATCGACATTAATCGTCCGCTTGGTACGGAATAACAGTATCAGAATCGCCAGACCAATCGCCGCTTCTGCTGCCGCTACGGTCAGAATAAAAAATACAAAAATCTGTCCATCGACATTGCCCAGGTAGTGAGAAAAGGCAACAAAGTTCATGTTGACTGCCAGCAGCATCAACTCAATCGACATCAGAATAATGATGATGTTTTTACGATTCAGAAAAATACCCGCGAGACTGATACAGAACAGGATCGCACCCAGAATCAGGAAATCAGAGAGTTCAATCATTGCTTCTTCTCCGCTGCCATTTTCACTATGCGCACACGATCATCACGTCGTACTGAAACCTGTTCTGCAGGGTCCTGATACTTGCTATCTGGGCGACGACGCATCGTTAATGTGATGGCTGCAACAATCGCGAGCAGCAGCAGTGCGCCAGCAATCTCAAATGGATAGGCATATTGTGTATAGAGTGTCACCCCCAGCTCTTTGGTATTGCTGTAATCGGCTGCATGTTTGAGCGGCTCACCGGTAATTTCGATACCGAAATTTTCAGGGCCGAGCACCACACACATCTCAATCAGAATAAGGATTGCAACAAAACCACCCGCTGGAAGGTATTTGATAAAGCCTTCTTTTGATCGTACCAGGTTGATATCAAGCATCATGATCACAAACAGAAAGAGCACCATCACCGCTCCGACATAAACCAGTATCAGTACCAGCGCCAGAAATTCCGCTTCCAGCAGCAGCCAGACGGCGGCACAGGTGAAAAAGGCCAATACCAGGCAGAGCGCGGCATAGACAGGGTTGCGTACAGTCACGACCGCCACTGATGCCAGCACCAGGATAGTCGAAAAAATATAAAATAGGATCGGCTCTATACTCATCATTCTGCCATTCTGTTAACGGAATTTAGCATCCTGCGCACGGTCAGCAGCAATCTGCTTCTCATGCACATCGCCATGCGCCAATAGTTTCTCTTTTGTCATCACACTTTCATCACGCGATTCAAAGGTGTATTCAAACACACGCGTCTCAACAATCGCATCCACCGGACAGGCTTCTTCACAAAAGCCGCAGTAAATGCATTTGAAAAGATCGATATCATAACGCGTTGTGCGGCGTGAGCCATCATCACGCGGTTCAGCATCAATCGTAATAGCCAGTGCCGGGCAGACCGCTTCACACAATTTACATGCGATACAGCGCTCTTCACCATTCGGATAGCGACGCAGCGCATGCAGACCACGAAAACGGTTCGACTGTGGTGTCTTCTCTTCCGGGTACTGAACAGTGATCTTTGTTTTAAAGAAATACTTACCCGTCAGCTTCAGCCCCAGGAGCAGCTCCCACAGTAGAAAACTTTTTAAATAATATTGGACCTTACTCATCACATTACTATCCTTAATCAAACCATGGTCCGAGTTCTGCCATGACACCTACACCAATTACCAGAATCCAGACAATGGTGATCGGGATAAAGACCTTCCACCCCAGGCGCATCACCTGATCGTAACGATAGCGCGGGAAAGTCGCACGAAACCATAAAAAAAGAAAGAGCAGGAAAGAGGTCTTCGCCAGAATCCAGACTATACCCGGCACAAATGCAAAGAGGTCTTCAAGCAGCGGTATTCCCTGGAACGGTGATAACCAGCCGCCCATAAACATGATCGCAGTCAGAATTGAGATAAGGATCATGTTGGCATATTCCGCAAGGAAGAAGAGTGCGAATGCCATACCTGAATATTCCACATGGAATCCGGCAACAATTTCAGATTCACCTTCCGCCACGTCGAACGGTGCACGGTTGGTTTCAGCCAGGCCAGCAATAAAATAGACCAGAAAAAGTGGGAATAGCGGTAACCAGAACCAGTGCAGGAAACTGCCCGACTGAGACTCAATAATCGCACTCAGATTCATGCTACCTGCCGCCATGAGCACCCCGACCAGCGCAAAGCCCATCGCAATTTCATATGAGACCATCTGCGCTGCAGAACGGATAGAACCAAGAAAGGCATATTTGGAATTCGATGCCCAGCCGGCAATGATCAGGCCATAGACACCGAGTGAACTCAGCGCCAGCACATAAAGCAGCCCGGCATCGATATCGGCCAGTACCCAGCCATCAGCAAACGGGATCACCGCCCAACAGGCGAGTGCAGGGGCTAGTGCTAACAGTGGTGCAATGACAAACAGAAAACGGTTGGCATTGGTCGGAATGATAACCTCTTTCATCATCAGCTTGAGGCCATCGGCAATCGGCTGTAACAGCCCCCGCGGGCCTACCCGGTTTGGCCCGATTCGAACCTGTATGAAACCGATCACCTTACGTTCCGCGAGTGTGATATAGGCAACCGACAACATGATTGGCACTGCAATCACAACGATCTTCAGAATAATAATCAACAGAGTCTGCAGTGCTTCAGGCACCAGATTCCAGATTGATAGTAGTAGCTCAATCATATGGCTCTACTCAGCTCCCTACCTTGTCTAGTTCGGCTTGTGCCAAATCGATGGTTGTATTTTCCAGATCCATGCCAGCAGTCTCACTCAGCCCTGTTGCCAGCAGTAGACACCCTTTTTCGACACCCTCATCTATCACAAGCGGCACGGTTACCTTTGTGCATCCCTGTGTAATGGAGACGGCGTTTGCATCTTGCAGATCGTTATCGGCAGCGGTAGCGGCACAGAGGTATGCCGTTGCGAGGGATCGTTCATCCGTGGACTGTAGTGATTCACCTCGTCTGACCATGCTGTCAACCGCGTAAGCAGGAACATCGGTGATGCGTGTCACCGTAGTTTCAGGGGTAGAAAGCTTCGCGGGCGCGCGCCAGTTCATCTTATTCGATGGTTTAAGGGAGGCGGCAGCCGCAGCCAGCTCATCACGCACCTCTTCAGATGAGATGTATTCGAAGCCAGGCTGTTTAAGGAGGTTACCCAAAACACGCAGCACCTTCCATGCAGGACGCGCCTCCCCTTTTGGTGCAACTGCCCCGGCAAAGCTCTGCCACTTGCCTTCGACATTGACAAATGTCCCCGAGGTCTCTGTGTGAGCACTCACCGGCAGCAGCACATCGGCATACGCCTTCATGGCATCACTGACAAACGGTGTCATTGAAACAACAAAGCCTTTCTTTAATGCCGCCAGAGTGGTTGCTGCATTGGCACAGTCCAGCTCAGGTTCTATCCCGTGGAGCAGATAGGCCTCCTGCGGCTGCGCCATCATCTCAATCGCATTCAGGCCCGCTGTCACCTTTGCGGCGGCAACACCACGATGGGGCTGAGCACCTGCTATCACGGCGCCTGCGCTGTTAGCACCCGCTGTCAGGTAACCCAGCGATGCCGCGGTATGGTCGGCAATCACATTTGCCAGTGCACGCAGTGTTGAATAGGCCGGATGTAACAGCGCGAGCGACCCCAGCAGCACGCTGCTCTGCTGGCCATTACTGAGCGTCTGAACAATATTTTCATGCACGGCTTCAACCTGCACAGGCTCAATTAACGCCGTGAGATCGTCAGGCGCGCTTTTACCAGATTGGGCGATGGCCGCTTTCGCAATCGCCGCCAGTGCATGTTCCATCTCTGCCGGTGAGGCGATCACCTTCTCTTTTAATGGGTAGTTGAATTCATAGTCGACCGAGTTGACCACCATAACACTTGCGCCATTGCGTGCAGCTGTGCGGAGACGATGGTTGATGATCGGCTGCTCTTTTCTCAGATATGAGCCGATCAGCAGTGCGGCACTGCTGTTATCAAGCGATGCAATCGCCTCTCCCAGCCACGGTAGCGCCGGATCATCCGCCTGGGTGGAAAAATCGAGCTGACGCAGGCGGTGGTCGATATTGGAACTGCCCAGGCCGCGCATCAGTTTTTGCAGCAGGTACATCTCTTCGATGGTGGCACTAGGTGAGACGAGTGCACCGATCCTGGCGTCAGCGGCGGCCTGAATCCCCTTCACTGCAGCTTCAAGTGCGGTTGACCAGTCGCTCTCCTGCCAGTAGCCATCCTCTTTAACCATCGGTACGGTCAGGCGGTCATCACCGTTCAATGCTTCATAACTAAATCGATCGCGGTCAGACAACCAGACTTCATTGATACGCTCATTTTCACGTGGGTCAACACGCATCACCTGATCACGCCGGACCTTTACGTTGATCGCAGAGCCGGCACAGTCGTGTGGCGCGATCGATGGTGCATCACTCATCTCCCAGGCGCGGGCTGTATAGCGGAATGGTTTGGAGGTCAATGCACCAACAGGGCATAGATCGATGACGTTACCCGACATCTCTGATTGCAGTGATTTCTGAATATAGGTGCCGATGGAGAGATTTTCACCTCGGCCCACAGCACCCAGCTCACGCACGCCGGCAATCTCATCACCAAAACGGACGCAGCGCGTGCAGTGAATACAGCGGGTCATTTCGGTTGAGATCAGGGAACCGATATTTTTATCGCCAACAACGCGTTTCTCTTCAGCAAAGCCTGAATGGGTGCCGCCGTAACCGACAGAGAGCTCCTGCAGTTCACATTCGCCCCCCTGGTCACAGATCGGACAGTCAAGCGGGTGGTTAACGAGTAGAAACTCCATCACACCCTGTTGCGCTTCGATCGCCTTATGAGAGCTGGTAAAGACCTTCATCCCTTCGGTAACCGGTGTGGCACAGGCAGGCAGCGGTTTGGGCACTTTATCGACCTCAACAAGGCACATACGACAGCTGGCTGCGATCGAGAGCTTTTTGTGATAACAGAAGCGGGGAATTGATACGCCCGCTTCGTCAGCAGCCTCAATCAGCATGTCACCACGACGTGCTTTTACTGTTTCACCATTGATCTCAATGGTGACTGAGATATCTTCTAATGTTTCTGGTGCGGCACTCATGCAGCCACCTCCGACTTACCACCAGGCCTGGAAGCTGGCTTTGATCCTGCACCTACCATGCAGCGTTTATGTTCAATATGGTATTCAAATTCTTCGCGGTAACGTTCAATAAAGCTCGTCACCGGCCATGCAGCGGCATCACCAAAAGCACAGATGGTACGACCTTCAATGCGGTTTGCTGTCTGCACCAGGCGGTCGAGATCTTCCGGATGCCCTTCTCCATTTTCAATGCGTTGAATGATACGCCAGAGCCACCCCGTTCCTTCACGGCATGGAGTACATTGCCCGCACGATTCCGCATAATAGAAACGTGAAATTCGCAACAGCGCTTTTACCATGCAGGTGGAGTCGTCCATCACGATCACTGCTCCAGAACCCAGCCCACTGCCCGCCTTTGAAAGCGAATCGTAATCCATCGTGCAGTCCATGATCACATCTGCTGGCATCACCGGCATGGATGAACCGCCGGGAATTACCGCCTTAAGTTTATGGCCATCACGCACACCACCTGCTAACGCTAGTAGATCCTTAAACGGAGTGCCCATTGGAATTTCAAAATTACCCGGGTTGTTAACGTGGCCAGAAACAGAAAAGAGCTTTACACCGCCGTTATTAGGTTTACCCAGATTCAGAAACCAGTCGCCACCATTTCGCATAATGGCCGGAACTGATGCCAGTGTTTCAGTATTGTTAATGGTGGTTGGGCGGCCATATAGTCCAAAGTTTGCTGGGAATGGCGGCTTAAATCGTGGCTGACCTTTTTTGCCTTCCAGCGACTCAAGCAGCGCGGTCTCTTCACCACAGATATAGGCACCGGCACCCAGGTGGCCATGTAGCTCAAAATCGACGCCTGATTCAAGAATATTTTTGCCCAGAAAACCGGCCTGACGCGCCTCTTCCAGCGCATGCTCAAAGCGCTCAAACGGCTCATGATGAAATTCACCGCGCATGTAGTTATAGCCTTTGGTTGCACCGATCGCATAACCGGCGATCATCATCCCTTCGATCAATGCGTGCGGGTTAAAGCGGAGAATATCACGATCTTTACAGGTGCCCGGCTCACTCTCATCGGAGTTGCAGACGATATATTTCTGACCCGGTGCGGTACGTGGCATAAAGCTCCACTTGAGTCCGGTTGGGAATCCGGCTCCGCCACGGCCGCGCAGTGCAGATTTTTTCAGATTGTCGATGATCTCTTCTGGTGAGGTCTTCTCTTTTAAAATCTTTTTCCACGCCTGATAACCACCCACTTTCAGATAGTTTTCAAGTGTCCACGGCTCATCAAACTGAAGCGTATCAAAGCAGACCTGTGTTTCTGTTAATTTACTTAGAAGGCTCATTTCAGCCCCTCAATAATGCTATCCACTTTTTCAAGTGTCAGTTTCTCGTGATAGTGACCATTCACCGTCATCATCGGTGCGCCAGCACAGGCGGCGAGGCACTCCTCTTCCTGCTTCAGGGTGAATTTCCCATCTGCGGTGGTGCCACCAATTTTAACGCCATATTTATCTTCTATATGCTGCACGATCTCTTCACCGCCACACAACATGCAGGAGATATTGGTACAGACCGCCACCATGTTTCGTCCCACCGGCTCAAGCTCATACATGCTGTAAAAGCTTGCTACTTCATAGACAGCAATCTCTGGAATACCAATATAGGCCGCCATCTCATCCATTAGCGCTGTTGACAGGCTGCCGTTGCCACACATCTCCTGAACAATACTCAGCGCAGGGATCAGCGCAGACTGACGCTTATCCGCCGGATATCTTGCGATCCATCTATCGATCTTCTCATACGCTTCAGACGAAATGAGTAAACCCTTGTTCTCAGTCTGTGACATTAGCGGTCAACCTCTCCAAACACGATATCCAGGGTGCCCAGTATCGTAACGACATCGGCCAGCATGTGGCCTCGTACCATCTCATCCAGCCCTGCCATATGTACAAAACCAGGTGCGCGAATCTTCACGCGGTAAGGCTTGTTTGCGCCATCAGAGACCATATAGACCCCCAGCTCCCCTTTCGGATGCTCAACGGCAACATAGGCCTCACTTTCTGGAATACAAAAACCTTCAGTAAACAGTTTAAAGTGATGGATTAATGATTCCATGTCACCCTTCATCTCTGTACGCTTCGGCGGTGTTACCTTATGGTTATCGACCATCACCGGGCCTGGGTTGCTGCGCAACCATTCGATACACTGTTTGATAATACGGTTTGACTGACGCATCTCCTCCATTCGCACCAGGTAGCGATCATAGCTATCGCCCGTCACCCCAACAGGAATATCAAAATCGAGCTGGTCGTAAACATCGTATGGCTGCTTTTTACGCAGATCCCATTCAACGCCAGAACCACGCAGCATTGCACCCGTGAAACCGAGTGCTTTTGCGCGATCTGGATCAACCACACCAATGCCCACCGTGCGCTGCTTCCAGATACGGTTTTCGGTCAGCAGGGTCTCATATTCATCCAGGTGAACTGGGAAGCGGTTGGTAAAGTCTTCGATGAAGTCCAGTAATGAACCCTGGCGATTCTCGTTCATTTTCGCCACTTCTTTTTCATTGTGCCATTTAGAGGTTTCGTACTGAGGCATCACCTCTGGCAGGTCCCGGTAGACCCCGCCTGGCCTAAAGTAGGCCGCATGCATACGTGCACCGGCCACTGCTTCGTAGCAGTCGAGCAGGTCTTCACGTTCGCGGAAGGCGTAAAGAAAGATGGTCATCGCACCAATATCCAGCGCATGCGCTCCAACCCATAGCAGGTGGTTTAGCACACGCGTCATCTCGGCAAACATGACCCGTATATACTGCGCACGTAACGGCACTTCAAGCCCCAGCATCTTTTCGATAGTCAGCACATAGGCGTGTTCATTACAGAGAATCGAAACATAGTCGAGACGATCCATATAACCCAGGCTCTGAATATAAGGTTTGGTCTCCATCAGCTTCTCAGTACCGCGATGCAGTAGTCCGATATGGGGATCGGCGCGATCAATCACCTCTCCATCCATATCTAAAACAAGGCGCAGTACACCGTGTGCAGAGGGGTGCTGAGGACCAAAATTAAGTGTGTAGTTACGAATTTCAGCCATGATTAATCCTTACCACCCTGTTCGACGATATAACGATTATCATCACGAATCACTCGAGGTACCAGCGTGCGCGCTTCAAGTTCGACGGGTTCGTAAATGACACGTTTTTTCTCAGGGTCGTAACGCATCTCAACGTTGCCACTCAACGGAAAGTCTTTTCTAAATGGGTGACCAATAAAACCGTAATCGGTCAGAATGCGGCGTAAATCTGGATGCCCTTCGAACAGGATGCCGTAGAGATCAAACGCCTCGCGCTCAAACCAGTCAGCCGCAATCCAGATATCCCTTACTGAGCTGACACGCGGTGCGTCGTCATCCAGAAAGGTGCGCAGACGAATCCGGTGATTATGCTTGATGGACAAGAGATGATAGACCACAGCGAAACGAGCCCCCTCCCAGCTCCCTTCACCATATTCCAGGTAATCGACACCACAGATGTCGATCAACATATCAAATGAAAATTCAGCATCATCACGTAATGTCTGGCAAACCTGATGCAGGCCGGTGCTGGCAACCTCAATAGTCAGTTCGTTGAGGTTAATAACCGTGCTGGTCAGGACCCCTTCAAATCTTGTCTGGACGTGCGTCGCTAATGTCTGAATCTTGTCAGGCATAAATCTAGTCTCTTAACGTGCGATTGTGTTGGTGCGTTTGATCTTATTCTGTAGCTGGATCACGCCATATAGTAACGCCTCAGCGGTCGGTGGACAGCCTGGCACATAGATATCAACGGGGACGATACGGTCACATCCGCGAACAACCGAATAGGAGTAATGGTAGTAACCACCACCATTGGCACATGATCCCATTGAGATCACCCAGCGTGGCTCTGCCATCTGGTCGTAGACCTTGCGCAGTGCCGGTGCCATCTTGTTAACCAGGGTGCCGGCTACAACCATCACGTCAGACTGGCGCGGGCTGGGACGAAAGACGACCCCGAAACGATCGAGATCATAGCGCGAAGCGCCTGCATGCATCATCTCGACCGCACAACAGGCCAGCCCAAATGTCATTGGCCACAGGGCGCCGGTGCGCGCCCAGTTAATCAATGTATCAGCAGAAGTGGTGACTACACCTTCTTCCAGGATGCCTTCTATTCCCACTCCAACGCCCCTTTTTTCCACTCATAGATGAAGCCAACAACGAGTACTGTTAAAAAGATAACCATTGCTAGAAAGCCGTACATCCCCACTTCGTCAAGCACTATGGCCCACGGAAAAAGGAAGGCGATTTCCAGATCAAAGATAATAAAGAGGATCGCAACGAGATAGTAACGAACATCGAATTTCATACGGGAGTCTTCGAACGCCTCAAAGCCGCATTCGTACGGCGACAGCTTTTCGCTATCAGGGCGATTGGGGGCCATCAAAAAGCCGGCCATCATCGGTGCTAGCCCAAAGAGCGCTCCCATAATCAGGAACACAAGTATAGGAAGGTAATTCTCTAACATGTGTAGTCGTCACCCGCGTCGTATGAAACCGATCACTCTATGGTGGTCAGTTAATTGTTATCGTTTTATGTAATCGCTTAGTTGTTCTACTGGCTGGCCTGCTGGCCATCGCGTCCCCATAACGCGAACCTAGAGAATCGAGTCTAGGCTAGTGAACAAGAGTCTGTCAAGCAGTCTTACGCTATGTTCTTACTCATCCCTTTAGTTTTTATAATCATGATTTTTATAAGGATTTTGTTTTTATAGATACTTGATATTAATTTGGTGCCGATGGCCGGAGTCGAACCGGCACAGCTTGCGCCACCGCCCCCTCAAGACGGCGTGTCTACCAATTCCACCACATCGGCTATTTAAATCTTTCCCCCTGATACGCGACGGCTGTTTGCTACTGCGTTGCTGGAGCAACATCGACTGCAGGCGGCTCATCACTTGCCGGCGCTGACTCATGCGATGGTATCAGCGGAACATCAGTTGGTAAATCTGTCTCGGGTAGCGGCATCTCTATCACAGAGGATGGCGCTATCAGGTCAGTGACACTGCTCTCATCTGTACTCTGTGTTGAGAAATAGGCCAACGTCAGACTCGTCAGAAAAAAGAGTGTGGCCAGTACGGCCGTTGTCCTGGTCAGAAATGAAGCCGAGCCCTGGCTACCAAAAACCGTTTGTGAAGCGCCACTACCAAACGCGGCACCAACGTCGGCCCCTTTCCCTCGCTGGATCAAAATCAAACCGATCAACGCGATTGTGATGATGACGTGAGCTGCTAATAAAGCTGTTTGCATTACATCTGCCTTAACAAAAAATTCTGACTAAGCCGTTGGCCTAGTCTTAAAAATAAAAAATTTATCCTGCGGCTTTACAGATAGCCACGAAATCATTGATTTTCAGAGCTGCGCCACCAATTAGCCCCCCATCAATGTCCGGCATGCTGAACAGGTCCGCCGCATTCGTTGCATTGACACTGCCACCATAAAGGATACGAACGCCATTCGCGAGCACTTCATCATGTTTTGCCAGATGCGCTCGAATAAATGTATGCACCTTCTGCACCTCCGCTGGAGAGGCTGTTTTACCGGTTCCGATCGCCCAGACTGGCTCATATGCGAGTACACTCTGACGTAGCAATTCAACACCGTTTTCAAGCCTCAAAACGGCATCCAGCTGTTGTGCAATGGCCTGCTCAGTGGTGCCGTTTTCACGCGCTTCCAGTAATTCACCGATGCAGAGTATGGGGGTTATCTCACCAGCAACTGCTGCAGCCAGCCTTTCTGCTATCAGTTTATCGCTCTCACCATAGATGTGGCGACGCTCTGAGTGGCCCACAATGACATAACAGCAGCCAAATTCCTGCAACATCGAAGCTGAAAGCTCACCGGTAAAGGCGCCTGGTGCGGTTGACTGGCAGACGTTCTGTGCACCGAGCTTGACCTCACACCCTTCGAGCTGAGCAGCCACCGAGTCAATAAACAGCGCTGGTGGGCAAACCAGCACCTCGACAGCGGCGTGGTGACCAAGCCCATCTTTTATTCCGTTAACCAGCTCGATGACGCTTTTTCGAGTACCGTTCATTTTCCAGTTTCCTGCAACGAGCGGACGACGCATATTATTGTTCCCTTTCATAAATTTGCCACATCAAAACGAAGCGCAAAAGATTACCGGTAGACGCGGGATAAATCAACGTAAACTTTGGAAAAACAACCAGAAAGTAGCGTTAGGAGCGTTCTCATAAAATTAAATCTACAGGCGATAATAAGCAACTATCAACATTTACAGTAACCTGCATCTATTTGTTTTAATGACTCTTTTGGGCATCTACAATCACCTCGGCCAACTGTTTTGCAAGCCTTGTGACCTGCACAGCCTCGACGCCTTCTACCATCACCCGAACAACCGGCTCAGTGCCCGACGGGCGTAACAGGACTCGACCGCTATCCATCAGTTCTGTTTCAACATCAGAGACCGCCTGGCTAACCACCTTATTCTCTTTCAGGTCAAAGAACTTGTCGGCCGGCACATTAATAAGATGTTGCGGATATTTTTTCATCCCGGATTTAAGCTCATGGAGTGTATTGCCCGTCTCAAACATCGCAGAGATCACCTGAAGCGCAGAGACAATACCATCACCTGTTGAGGTTCGATCAAGGCAGAGGATATGACCAGAGGATTCACCGCCTATCATCCACCCTTGCTGTTTCAGCAGCTCCATCACATAGCGATCACCCACTAGCGCACGCTCAAAACCGATGCCTCGCTCCTTCAGCGCGTGTTCCAGCCCGAGATTACTCATTACAGTGCCGACGACCGAGCCATGTAGTGAAGCTGTATTACGCCGCGACTCTGCAATAATAAACAGGATCTCATCACCATCGACCTCTTCGCCTTTATGATCAACCATGATCAGGCGATCTCCGTCACCATCCAGTGCAATCCCAATATCGGCCTGATGTGCTACCACCGCCGCCTGAAGCGCCTTTGGCTTTGTAGAACCGCAGTCAAGGTTGATATTCAAGCCGTTCGGCTGATTACCAATTGGAATAACTGTAGCGCCTAACTCCTTGAAAACATTAGGTGCAATATGGTATGTAGCCCCATGAGCACAATCCACAACTACCGTCGTTCCGCTAAGATCAATTTTAGCAGGAATCGTGCTTTTACAAAATTCGATATAGCGTCCCGCCGCATCTACAATGCGCTTTGCTTTACCCAGGTATTTTGATTCTACCGTTTCCATCGGTTTATCAAGCTCGTCTTCAATCGCAAACTCAATTTCATCTGGAAGCTTTGTCCCTTCAGATGAGAAAAACTTGATACCGTTATCATAAAAGGGGTTATGCGAAGCACTGATGACAATACCTGCCTGCGCATGCAGTGTTCGAGTCAGATAGGCGATGCCGGGTGTTGGCATTGGCCCTAAAAGGCGAATATTCACACCGGCGGCAGATAGACCCGCCTGCAGTGCGGACTCAAACATATAGCCTGAAATCCTGGTATCTTTTCCGATCAGAATGCCATCTTTGCCATCACGCTTCATCACGCGACCGATGGCCCAGCCCAGCTTCAGGATGAATTCTGGTGTTATTGGTGTCTCACCAACCTTGCCGCGAATCCCATCAGTGCCAAAATAACGCTTTTTCCTCGATTCAGACATCCACTATTTCCCTGTTGTGCGACACATATAGCTAACCCTGACCGCCTGTAATGTTGCTGCGACATCATGAGCCCTGATAATTGATGCACCCTGCCATACCGCTACAGATGCAAGGGATATACTACCATAAAGTCTTTCATCAACCGACAGGTCAAGCATATGTGCAATCATAGATTTTCGAGAGAGCCCCACCAGTATCGGTAACTCAAGCTCAAGCAGCCGATCTAACCCCTTGAGTAGCGCTTGATTATGGAGCAGTGTTTTTCCAAAACCGAAGCCGGGATCAATGACGATTAACTCACGCGATAAGCCGGCATCGACACAGACCTGAACCCGCTGCTGTAAAAATGCCCCCACCTGCAGCACCACATCATCATAGATGGGCGCAGACTGCATGGTCTGAGGTGCCCCCTGCATGTGCATTAAACAGACTGGGACCCGCAGATCAACCGCCGCCTCAAGCGCCCCCGCCTCCTGTAGTGCGCGCACATCGTTGATCATTGAGGCGCCAGCCGCAACCGCCGCACGCATCACCGCCGGCTTACTGGTATCAATTGAAATGGGAATATCGATTTCAGCAGACAGCGCTTCGATCACCGGGATAACGCGCGAAAGCTCTTCATCAACCGAGACCGTTTCAGCGCCTGGACGTGTCGACTCACCACCAATATCAATAATCGCAGCACCCTCCCCGGCCATCTCCAGGGCGTGTTGCAAGGCTTTTTCTGGCGAAAAAAAATCACCCCCATCAGAAAATGAATCGGGGGTGACATTGAGGATACCCATCACAGCCGGGTAGGTAAGTTCGTTAAGTTTCAACATCACACTTACCCCTGTTACTCATCTGGATAGACTTAATGAGTAACAGGGAATTTAATGATCTCAACAAGTTAAATTAATGCTGTTCAGCCGTACCACCTAACTTGCCCTCATCAGCACCCTCTTTTTTCTCTTTAGAGGCCGTATCATCACTATCGCTGGACGCTTCGGTATCAGGAGCACTTCCAGTACCTTCACCTGAATCAGAGTCCTGGCCCCACCCTTTAGGCGGACCCGGTTCGCGCCCATTCATAATGTCATCGATTTGACTGCTGTCGATCGTCTCATATTTAAGTAGCGCTTCCGCCATCATATGGAGCTCTTTCATATGCTCCTTTAAGATCTTTTCAGATCGCTGATAGTTGCGATCAGCAAATGCCCGTATCTCTTTATCAATGATGTGTGTGGTCTCATCAGAAATCCCACTTTTGTTCTGCCCCATCGAGTGACCTAGAAAGACATCACCACCCTCATCTTCGCTGTACATCAGAGGGCCAAGTTTTTCTGAAAAACCCCACTTTGTCACCATATTGCGCGCAATCTCGGTGGCGCGCTGAATATCGTTTGATGCACCAGTGGTGACCGCCTCTTTACCGAAGATCAGCTCTTCCGCAATACGACCACCAAACATGCTGGAGATATTGCTCTCAAGGCGCTGCTTGCTATAACTGAGGCGATCCTCTTCTGGCAGAAACATCGTCACACCCAGCGCGCGACCACGTGGAATGATGCTTACCTTATGCACTGGGTCATGCGCGGGCACCAGGCGCCCTACGATCGCGTGACCTGCTTCATGATAAGCGGTCAGTTTCTTTTCATCTTCGTTCATCACCATGGAACGGCGTTCTGCCCCCATCATGATCTTATCTTTGGCCTTCTCAAAATCCAGCATATCGACCACTCGTTTGCTAGCGCGTGCCGCAAACAGGGCTGCCTCATTTACCAGGTTGGCAAGGTCAGCACCGGAAAACCCCGGCGTTCCTCGGGCGATAATGTTCGCATCAACATCATCACCCGCAGGCACTTTACGCATGTGGACACGCAAGATCTGGGCGCGGCCTCTCACATCAGGTAGCGGTACAACAACCTGACGGTCAAAACGGCCGGGGCGCAACAGGGCTGGATCTAGCACATCAGGGCGGTTTGTAGCCGCAATGACAATCACCCCCTCATTACCTTCAAAACCGTCCATTTCGACCAGTAACTGGTTAAGGGTCTGCTCGCGCTCATCATGCCCACCACCGAGACCAGCGCCACGATGACGACCGACAGCGTCGATCTCATCAATAAAGATAATGCAGGGTGCATGCTTCTTGGCCTGTTCAAACATATCGCGCACTCGCGAGGCGCCCACGCCAACAAACATCTCAACAAAGTCTGAACCAGAAATGGTAAAAAATGGCACCTTGGCTTCACCCGCGATCGCTCGTGCGAGCAAGGTTTTACCGGTACCGGGAGAGCCGCACATCAGTACACCGCGAGGAATCTTTCCACCCAGCTTCTGGAACTTGCTCGGATCACGTAGAAAGTCGACCAGCTCGCCCACCTCTTCTTTTGCCTCTTCGACACCGGCCACATCGGCAAAGGTGGTCTTGACCTGGTCTTCACTCAGCATGCGCGCCTTGCTGCGGCCAAATGACATCGCACCGCGACCACCGCCACCACCGCCCTGCATCTGACGCATAAAGAAAATCCAGACACCAATCAGTAACAACATTGGGAACCATGAGATAAAGATCTGCATGAATACACCCTGCTCTTCTGCCGGGCGCGCTTGAATCGTGACACGGTTATTTAGCAGCTCACCAATAAGCCCTTGATCACCAGGACTATAGGTCATAAATTTTTCCCCGGCCTGGGTCGTCACGCGGATGTGGCGTCCTTTGATCTCTACCTCGCGAATCACGCCACTTCTGACCTCTTCAATAAAGTCGGAGTATGAGATCGTGCGGGCAGGAGCCTGTGGTGGTCCAAAGTTATTGAACACGGATATCAGCACTACGGCGATAACCACCCACAAAACGATATTTTTAGCCATGTCGTTCAAAATAATGTCCTCTGTTCACAGAAATAGGCTTTCCATTCAGTTGCGCCTAATATAATAGGTATGACTACATTTTAACAATACAATCCGTGCAATTAGTTTAAATATCCTTTGGCCAGCACATAGACTTCACGAGAACGCGCCCGTGAAGCCTTGGGCTTTCGAATATAGACCTTTTCAAAATCACGCCGCATGCTGCGAACATATTCATCAAAACCGCTGCCCTGAAATAATTTGACCAGTACAGTACCCCCTTTAACCAGCACCCGGTGAGAAAATTCCTGCACTAATTCTGCGAGATAGATTGCACGGGGTTGATCAACCGTCCCCATACCACTGATATTGGGTGCCATATCGGAGATGACAACTTCTACTTTTTGATCATTGAGCTGATTCATAAGCGCCTCGTAAACATCATCTTCTCTAAAATCACCCTGCAAAAAATGAACACCGTGAACCGGTTCGATAGCCAATAGATCCAGCCCGATCACACGCCCCTTTTCACTTACAATTTTTGCGGCTACTTGCGACCATCCACCTGGCGCGGCACCCAGGTCGATTACCTTCATGCCTGGTGACAAAATATGGTCACGCTCATTTATCTCTAGCAATTTATAGGCCGCCCTTGAACGAAAGCCATCTTTCTGAGCCCTTTTGACATATTCGTCATTAACATGCTCATCTAACCACTGCTGTTTACTTTGATGCTTTTTCATCATGCCACGCTTCTGTTTCGACCATCATCTGTTAATTCCTGGCTACCCGGCAGAGTATACCAGTATACTATGCGGCTATTTTTGACGACTGAACCAGGAAACAGAGATGGCTGCTGAAGCGATAATTCATCAACAACAGAAACGTAAGCTGCGCTCACTTGCTCATGCACTCAAACCGGTAGTAACGGTGGGCGGTGCGGGTTTAACGGCCGCCGTGCTCAGCGAAATCGAGCTATCACTTGAGCACCATGAGTTACTCAAAATCAAACTTAGTTGTGGTGACAAAGCGGCTCGTATTCAAGTCAGAGAGAAAATCTGTACGGAAACAGGGGGGCATCTTATTCAGGAAATCGGGGCGGTCATTGTCATCTATCGCAAAGCAAAAGCGGTGGCAAAAAAGAGTAAATCTCACAAAAAGGGGCCAGCCAGACGCCTGCCCGGTAAAGCGCGCACCGCTGACAGCCGCCCGAGTCGGCGGTAGTCTCTTAGCCTGGATGACTCATGAATCATCCGGACTAGTTGATCACATTGTTTTTAATGGTTAACCCTTGCTCTTTCAGAAGGGATTCAACATCCAGTGGCTCAACCGTCGAGACCTGGCAGGCACCAAATTTGTCGCCGCCCCCAGAATAGAGTTTCATTAAAACGCCTTTGGTCATGTCCAGGGAGACCATCTTGCGAAGACGGTTTTTAGGTAGTGGTTTAAACCCCCCACCTCCTGTCAGGTAGTCGCCACTATACTCCTCATCGATCACACCGCGAATATTGTGCTCGAGGATCTCTAGCAATCTAAAGCGCGTCACCTTCACCGCATCCAGTGGCGGTCGATACTCCACCTGATAGATATATTTATTATCATAATCGACCACATAGGCCTCTTCCGATGCGCTCTTTAGCCCTTTTTTGCAAAAAAAGAAATTGATATCCGCCGCCTGTAGCGACATTGAGAAAAGCAGTGATGATAGGCAGCTAATGCCACCGAGTACTCTTATTATCGTCATGTTAAATCCATCGTTACTAGATCACAGGGCGGCTCTTGAACGCCTGTATGCCCTGCGTGCGGTGACGATTATGGCACAACAGAAACGGATGTCATGTCGTAATTCTAGAGCGGGAGGATCGTTTTTTATCATCGGATAAAACGGAAAATAAGATGGTGCCCAGGGCCGGAATCGAACCGGCACGGCCGTGAAGCCGAGGGATTTTAAGTCCCTTGTGTCTACCAATTTCACCACCTGGGCAAGTGGAGCCAGAAACAGCATCGGCGCTAAATCAGGCGCATCAGATATTACCACTGTCGCTTCTGAATCTCTTTATAAATCCTGAAGTTAAACAGCAATGAGCAGAGTCATCCTGTTTCGATCAATAAAGTCAGGCGCAGTATACATGGCAACAATCACTCTGACTAGAAAGAAAGCGGCAAACCCGTGCTATTCATACCCCCTAGCCGTCGCGGCCCTGTGGAATAACATGCCCTGTTCGCGGCAGCCACAGGCGTAGACATGGGGCAGTAATGATAGTGGTAAAGATCGCCATCAACACCATCATGGTAAAGACATTCTGGGAGATTACCCCAAGGTCATGCCCAACATTAAGGACGATCAGCCCCATCAGGGCGCGTGTGTTCATCATGATCGCGATGCTGCGCGCCTCATACCGGTTTAATCCGGCGAAACGTCCGCCCCAATAGCAGCCGCCAAACTTCCCAACGGTTGCAAGGATAAGCGCCGCACCGCACCAGATCCACAGCTCCCAGCTATCTAATCCTAAAATATCGGTCCGTAAACCTGAGTAAGTGAAGAAAATCGGCAAAAAAAAGACCATGACTAAATCGGAAACTTTTTCCTTCCAGGCCGCTACCAGATCTGTATTTGAATGAAATAACACCCCCATCACAAAACCACCAAAGATGGCAAAAATGCCAATCTGATTGGTGACCATCGCGGAAACAAATACCATGATAAGGAGGATCGCCATCAGGTCGCGTGGTAATCCACGGCTAAGATCATAACGGCTAATCAGGTGTCGTTTAAGCATTTTGACAATCAGCCAGCAACAGAAGAGATAAAGCAGAATGGCGCCTACCTGCTGGGCAATCCCAAGCAGTGAGAAATTGGCCATCACTACCGTTGAAATAGCCGCGAGCAACGTCCAGCCAACCACATCATTAATTGCTGCTGATGAGATGGTGATCGCCCCTAGCTGGGTGCGATTCAGCCCAAACTCATTCATGATGCGCCCTAATATGGGCACTGCTGTGATCGAAAATGCGGTCGCAATAAACAGCGAATAGGTCAGCGGGTTAATTTCTGGCGCTAGACTCTGCGCACTTAACTGGCCAAATATGAAGCCAAGCACAAAAGGTACGGTGATGCCTGCCACTGAAACCGCCAGCACGGCCACTCGGTTACGCTGCTCAGTCAGATGTGAAAAGTCGAAGTCCATGCCGACCTGAAACATTAACAGGATGAGGCCAATTTGACTCATCACGGTCAGTGGCATCGCATCGACCGAGTGAAAGATCAACTGAAAGGTCTCTGGCGCAAGCGAACCCAGTAGTGATGGTCCCAGCAGCAGGCCTGCAATGATTTCTCCCACCGCTCGCGGCTGCCCAATACGTCGCGCAAGATTACCCGCGAGACGGGCGATGACAATGATGATCGCTATCTGTAGTAGTGTGAAAAACAGCACGTTTTCCAGATTATGAACAGCGCTGATGGCCGCTGGGGAATTCATGAACAACCTGTTGCTAACGGCACGGCGTCAAGGTGAGTGATATTCGTGAGGTATCCAGATAGTCGAGCACCACTCGTGCGGTTTCATTGCCTGCCACCACCTGAAGCATCGGCAAAACACGTGCCGCAGGGCTTCCCAGACGAAGGGCTTCCAGTATCTGACTGGTGCAACTGCTGGCCTTCTCCTGTGTCAACGTCAGTTCCAGCGCATACAAACTGGATGCACTCTGTTGTGGTGCCAGCACAAAACCGACGCCAAAACCGTCACTGATTGTACGCGCGCTATTCAGCGGCTCCGGGTAGTCGATATCATATGAGATGTAGACGCAGCGCCGGTTATCCACAGCCACCTGAGCCAGTGATTCCAGTAGGCCGGCACCAAAACTGGCATCAAAGTCACAAACGACTGTTGATGGTGCCATAGAACCCGTCGCAATACCCCAGTAACCCGCCGGCGCATTGGCAACAGAGTTATGGAAACGTGTCGGTGAGATGCTGCGGTCATCAGATGCCAGCGTCTCAAATATAGCGTGGCAGTTATAGGTGTCGCCGCCGGAAGATGCGAAGATCGCAGGTAGATCATTGGCCGTCTGCCCGGCATCTGCCACCGCCTCCAGCCCGACAGAGAGGGCAAGTTTAACCACCTTCCCGGTACGCCGCCGCTCAGTTGGCGGCAGGGCACTAACCGCTGGATAAACGGTTTTCTGTGGATGATATTCCACATCACCACAAAGAACCGCTTGCCCCTCTTTCCAGTTATTAATACCAGGGCCGATCGCACCAATCCCCTCAATGTAGGCCAGTAATTTTTGCATACCGTACCTAAGCTCGCCCAAGAACAAGACTGCAGTTGGTGCCACCAAACCCAAAAGAGTTACTCGCGACTCTGGTGAGAGGCTGCTCTCGGTTGCGAGTAAGATAATCGATCTCGATAGCGGGGTCTAACTGCATTTCGGAAACGCCTCCCGGCATAAAATTATGTGCTATTGCAAGTGCTGCGATCACCGCCTCAAGCCCACCGGCAGCACCAAGCGTATGGCCGGTTATCCCTTTTGTAGAGCTGGCAGGGACTGAACTGCCAAACACTCGCCGGGTCGCCGCCCCTTCGGCGGCATCATTACTGGGGGTGGCGGTGCCGTGAAGATTGATATAGTCGATATCAGCTGCTGCGAGGCAAGCCGAGGCCAGCGCCATCTCCATCGCCTTTGAAGCACCAAGTCCTTCAGGGTGCGGTGAGGACATGTGATAAGCGTCGCTTGATTCGCCAAAACCGAGCAGCATAATGTCATCAGAGGCAGGCTCAGCCGGCGCGCGCTCCAGGAGAAGAAAGGCTGCGGCCTCACCAATCGATATACCGCTGCGATCAACATCAAAAGGTCTGCAGGGTTCCGCCGACACCAGCCCTAAAGAGTTAAAGCCGTAGAGTGTTGTCAGGCACAGGGAGTCGACCCCACCGACTATCGCTGCGTCGATCATGCCGCTTTCAATCATGCGGTATGCTGAACCGAACACCTTGGCACTGGATGAGCAGGCGGTCGAGATGACCATCGCCGGCCCGGTGATCGAGAAATAGTGGCGAACAAAATCAGATACGGAGCTACAGTTCTGAGTCGTTGCATAGATAAAGTCAGCAGGCAGTTGACCCGTCGAGTCTCGATGCCGATACGCCAGCTCTGCCTGCAGTATTCCGGAGGTGCTTGTTCCCAGAAAGACACCGATACGGTCACGCCCGAGCCTTGCAATGGCAGCTTCGACCGCCGCCGAAAAGTTATCCTGGCGCAGCCCCAACTGGGCAAGCTGGTTATTGCGGCAGTGGTAATCACGGAGGTCATGGCGTATCGCTTCCTCCTCCACTCCCGCCACTGCCCCGACAAAGGTTTCTATATCAACCGTATCAAAATCACATAACGCCAGCCCCGATGTGCCGTTGTGCAGGGCCGCTAACGTCTTTTCAAGACCACAGCCGACAGCGCTAGTCGCAGTGTAATGAGAGAGCAGGAGTGGCGTCACGTCGATATCTTTCCGATAAAATAGAGCATCACAGGCTAGTCCATTTTAGCATTTCATTAAACAGGCTATTCAATATCGCTATCGAGGCGACCACTGGAGAATAATCGTCATTCACCTGTCAAGTGTAATACATCAGGCACGATTGCGGCCAGTCAAAGTTGCTAATGTAGCTGTAATAACCTGCTGTACAGGGTTCTGTACAAGGCTCTGTGGATTTAGGACCTCCCTAAACTATCACGATCTATTCAGCTGCGTTAATCCTCGGAAAACGGATTGAATAGCGTTAGAATATCGGCAGCTTTCCAGCCACTAACTCTAAAAACAGAAGGCACAACTCAACAATGGACTCTCTCAGGATTATTCAGGACTATCTGCTCGAGCACCATGCTATTCCACCAGAAAGCATCACACCGGACACCAGATTAGAGGAGATCAATATCGATTCACTCTCCTTTCTTGGGCTCGTTTTCGAGTTTGAGTCCAAACTGGGCTTCGACGCCCCTGATGATGCAATCATCAATATCGAGACGATTGGCGAACTGATTGTGCTCGTTGAAAAACTTGCCAATGAAAAGAGATAACATTGTCGGCCAAATCGCCAGAGAAGCGCTGTTTTAGCGTCATTGCAAGGCGTAAAGCGACGAAGTAATCATTTAACTCAACGGTTCATCTTGCGTCGAGATTGCAGCCCTGAAGGGGCAGGAGTTCCGCGTCGTCACGCTTTGCTCGCCATGAAAGACAGAGCAATCAATCAGCGGCCCCCTGGTTCTTATCACCATAGCGAATCAAGCTCATGATCCCGCGGCTTGACAGGCGGGCCGCCAGGGCTCTTACCGACATGTGCTTATATCCGCGCAGATGAATACGCCGATAACCATTCTCCGCCAGAAAGAAGAGCGCAATAAAAACATAGTTCCCAAAATTTAAAAATAGCAGCGAGGTTGAAACAGAGGCAAATGTGATCAGTAAAATGGTTTCAACTACCAATGCGGAAAAGAATAGCCCCCATGCCCAGGTAACCCCCCGGGTATAGGCATAAAGCCTGTCATCAAACGTATCGCGCTCAATGCGGGCTATACGCGTCACCACCGGCTCGCTCCCTTTTCGCAAGGAGCTAAAGAAAAAACCGGCTAGTAAAAGATTAATGCAGATGGCTGGCACATAGATAAACAGTAGTGGGTATGTGAGCCAGACGGCAATAATCACCAGTAGCACAAGAAGTGGGGCGATGAACTTGTAAATTGTAGACTTTGAGCGTTTCTCAGCACTCATCGCCAGCCATATCGTACATAGCAGAAGGGCCTCAATGATGCCGAGCGTTTCATGCTCAATCAGATGAAAAGCGCTCATGATCGACAGGATGATGATGATCGCAATACTCCCCCTGGAGAGCCACGCAAGATGCTGCATACTTATCTCTGTCGTTGTTGTTGAGCACGAATGATCATCACTCACCCTCGTTTAGAAAAGTAGCGATCATTCCCTGCGCCAGTAATTTACGATCCGCATACAGCGCCATCCGGTAATGGCTTAGTGGCGGTGCCGAGGCGTCCAGCCTGACAACAACGCGCAATGTTTGCTCAGCCGGGATTCGGTCTGTAAAAAAAGAGACCTCGCGCAGTGCGACCAGGTAGCCTACACGCGGCGCCGCTTCACCGCCATCACGCGAGCGCTGTAATGCTTCCCACGCCGCGGCAGCCTGGGCGGCGGCCTCCAGCCCAACGACCGCCGCGACAGTGCCATCTTCAACTAAAGGGCAATCAGCAGGAATAGCCGCAAGCGCAACCAGAGCGCCCTGCTCCTCGGAGATTATTGATTGAAGGAAACGCATTGGAGGACGGTGAGGCAGCAGCTCATCTAAAGGCGGGATCTCAGATAGCAACGAAACCTCCTCGACAGCGGTAGCCACCTCGTCACTGCCAGCCGCCGACGCAGCCAGCGTCCATTCCCCATTGGCAACCAGCCGTCCTTTGCGTTTCAAATCGACACGAAGCCGTCCGCTATTCCCCTTTTTAGCCACCAGTTCAAGGTGATCACCAGGGAGGACAATCTGCCGCAAACGCATATAGGTGATCCCCTGTAGCGTTAACTCAGCCACGCCCTCCTCTGCGAGCGCCTCCAGTACAAGCGCGACCTCTGCAACGCCAGCCAGAATAGGATTCCCTGGAAAGTGCCCTTCAAAATAGGCGGCGTCGGAGGGCACATTGATTGTCGTCGTAATATCCATGCAAAGGTTATCTTCTCGTTATCTATTGCCCCCCCTCAACGGAGGTTCATTAGCAAATGAGACATGATAACGATTGCCTCATTGGAATCACACCCCATTGGCCATAATATTAGCGTGCAATAATCGCAGATCCATCGCATTAGAGGGCAGTAATGCAATATACTACTACCGACAGGAGGTGCCCTGAAATACGTTGCCACATAGCCTCATCGGAGTTCTAGTGCTGTATCAAACAATCGACTTGTGCAAAGAGTATGGGAAACCGCCTCTTGCCGTCCTTAACCAGGTAAACCTCAATATTCCCAAAGGTAGCTTGTTTGGACTGCTTGGCCCAAATGGAGCCGGCAAAACCACGCTGCTTTCAATCCTGACTGGTATCACACCAAAAACGAGCGGTCAGGTGTTAGTCAACGGAGTCGAGCTGGAAGCGTGCATCGAGGAGGTGCGTGCCACCACGGGTGTCGTCCCTCAGGATTTAGCGCTATACCCTATGCTAACAGCGCAGGACAACCTTAATTTTTTTGCCGACGTACTTGGTCTGAAGGGTGCGAAGCGAACACAGAATATTGATTATGCGGTCACCACAACAGCCCTTAACCACCATTTAAATAAAAAAGCACAGGATTTTTCGGGCGGTCTGAAGCGGCGACTCAATATCGCCATTGGATTATTAAACCAGCCTGCTGTGTTATTTCTCGATGAACCCACCGTTGGCATCGACCCACAGACACGTCGTTTTATACTGGAAAGCATCAAGTCGCTAAATCGTGAAGGGGTCACAATTATCTATACATCGCACTACATGGATGAGGTTCAGAACCTCTGCAACCGTGTAGCGATTATTGATCGGGGCACGATCCTGATACAGGATGAGATCAACCAGCTACTTCGCCATCAGGGGAAAAATGAACTGCGCATCCATTTCAGCGCACAAAATGCTGAAAAACTAGTACGACAGCTCCCGGCTTTTCCCCACTTAACGGTAGCAGACTCACACACGCTTACCGTTGAGACCAGCAACCCATTCACAGTGATACAGGCTATTTCAGAGAAGCTATCAGCCCCTGAAAATGAGGTCGAATATATCGCTTACGGCCAGCAGAGTCTGGAAGCACTTTTTTTATCATTAACAGGCAGTGACACGAGAGACAACGATGCCAGGTAAATTCATCGCACTGGTAAAAAAAGAGTTTATCGTCCTGGCAAAAGACTGGCATGGCCTGATGGTGCTATTCCTGATGCCCGCGGCATTTATTTTAATTATGTCAATGGCGATGGAAAATGCCTTTGGGGAACATAAGCGCCTCTCTATCTCATATACGCTCCTCAACCAGAGCAACACCCCGTTACCGGCAGCACTACTCGAAAAGCTAAACACCATCCCAGGGTTTGATCGGGTGCCGCTGCCCAATGACAGCACAAGAGAGCGTGTCAGCAGGGGCATTATCGAAGGTGACTACCAGCTCGCCATCATTATCCCCAATGATTTTCGTCAACGGCTGATAAGCACTACGCAGGGCGCAGAAACAGCGCTACCCCCGGCGGCGGAGCTACTCCTTGCTCCTACTGTTAAACCCTATATCCAGCAGATATTTACAGCTTCGTTGAGCGCAATCCTGATACGCCAGAAGATAGACTGGATGCTAAACGAGCGTACAGCTCCCAATGCCGCACCGATTGTGCCGCAGTCCACCCTGGACCAGCTTGGCCAGCTCAATCTGGGTGCAACGTATATCTACTCAGAAGCGGATGTTGCGCCATCGACCCCCAATGCGGTGCAGCAGAATGTGCCGGCGTGGCTGGTCTTTGCGATGTTTTTCGTTGCAATCCCACTCTCAACTGTCTTCTTAATCGAAAAGCAACAGGGTACCTTATTGCGCCTGCGTGTCATGAATATAGAGGCACCAACCATTCTACTAGGTAAACTAGTCCCCTATTTCTGTGTCAACCAGATCCAGATGGTCGTGATGATCGCTATTGGTATTCTGATCGTGCCGCTCTTAGGGGGGCAGAATCTCAGTTTGCCACACTCAATGCTGGGGTTAATACTTATCTCTTCAGCCTGCAGTATCGCCGCCATCGGTTTCGCGCTAATGGTCGCGACGATGGTCAGAACGACCATGCAGGCAACGACCATTGGGGGGGTTGTTAACATTATCTTTGGCGCACTCGGCGGGATTATGGTGCCAAAGTTTATTATGCCTGAGACAATGCAGACGCTGACCTATATTTCACCCATGTCATGGGGGCTTGAAGGATTCCTGGATCTTTTTCTGCGTCAGTCCGGATGGGAGGCAGTACTGCCTGAAGTACTTTATTTATCGACCTTTGGCCTGTTTTGCACCACCATAGCAGCCTACAGGTTTAACAAAGCGTATTAATCCCTGAAAGGAGAGGGTTTCAAAATGATGGGGGCAGAAGATGAAAAGCTTAAACAGCGGCTAAAAGAGATAATCGCCATCGAGTCTGACAAAGGGATAGACCCCGGAAGTATCAGCGATGATGAGCCGCTATTTGGCGAAGCGTCAGTCATCGAACTCGATTCATTAGATATTCTGCAGCTATCGATGGCAATCTATAAAGAATATAACCTGAAGATCACAGGCAGTAACGATGCAAGACGCGCATTTACATCGGTCAATAGCCTGGCAAATGAGATAAAGTCACGCTAGTAATGGTCAAAAACCGTGTTTTTATCCGCGGCTGCGGCGTCGTCAGCGCCATTGGAACCACTCAGCAGGCGATCGCACTGACATGTCATAACGGCATCGCGATACCTGGCTCCACGACGCTTCCTCACTCCTGTGAACAGCCTCTACCCTACTACGCCCTGCCCGGTAAAACAGATAAGATCTCCAGCCCAGATCTCTACAAACAGATCAACATTGCTGTTGATAGTGCAATCCATGATGCAGGGCTCACAGTCGATGAGATATCACATCTCCCTGTGTTTGTCGGCTCAACTGCCGGTGATATTTCTGATCTTGAATCACATTACCAGCATGAGTTACATCACGCTAACGTCGATGCTCCACCGCTGTACCGCTGCGGCTTTGGTGTGCTGGCGGAGTATATTATTGATAGACTCCAGAGCGACGGGCAACAGTTTACATTCAATACCGCCTGTAGCTCTGGTGCCAATGCGCTCTTGATGGCCACTAGAATGGTAGCTGCTGGGCGCATTGCTAACGCCCTTGTTGTCGGCGTTGAAACACGCAACCAGATGTCACTGCAAGGTTTTAATACGATGCTGCTGCTGGCAGCGCAACATTGCCAGCCTTTCGACAAGGATCGTAGCGGCACAGTGCTGGGTGAAGGTATCGGCGCAATTGTCATTAGCCGCCAAAAACCGCTCTCATCAGATTTTTCAGCAGCACGCCCCTATTATTGTCTGGGGGGGGCAAACCTTACAGACTCCGTTAACATCACCTCTTCTGACTCGAGTAAGATCGCAGCGGTCATCGCGCAGGCGCTCACTGAAACGAACCTTCATCCGGCAGATATAAAGGTTATCAAGGCGCATGGTACCAGTACGCCGGCAAACGATAGCGCTGAAGCGCAGGGTATGCGCCAACTATTTGGTGATGAGCTACCACCATTCACATCATTAAAACCTTATGTTGGCCATACGCTGGGGGCGTGCGGTGTCGTTGAAAGCATCATCATGCTGGCATGCCTCAAAGAGCATTTTGTTCCCGCCACCCCCGGTTTTACAACGTTTGATGAAACCTGTGGCTGCACACCACTGACGCAGCGGCTCCCCTTTGACGGGGGTAATATCATGTTGAATCACTTTGGTTTTGGGGGCAACAACACTTCACTGGTGATCGCTAACGAGCCATGAACGATAGACTCACTTACATCTATGGTGCTGCCGCACATGCATGGCAGGCAAATGAACCTGCGCTCGACCTGAAGCCCCAGCTTCAGGCCGCCTGGGGAAAACGCTTCCGGCGCATCAACCACTTTATTGAGCTCGCCCTGATTGGGGCAAAATCGTGCCTTGACCAGTCACAACTCGAAATAGAAGCTGACTGTGATCTCTACCTGGCGACAGAGCAGGGAAATGTTGCCGGCGTTGCCGATATCACCCGCCTGCTATTAAAAGAGCAGGAAGCGCCAATGCCGCTGGCGTTTCTCAACATCTCTAACAACATGGCGGGATTTTATCTTGCTCAAAGCCTGAAGTTACACAGTTCAAACCTGACCATCGCTCACCACTCTTTCCCTTTTGAAACTGCATTAGATCTAGCCATGTTCAATATAGCCAACAGCGGCCGGGCCGTCCCTTGCGCGCTGGTAGGGGGTGTGGAAGAGTGCGCCTACCCCCTGTCACAACATCGTCAACGGATGAATCTGGCTGCTGATGCACCGTTAGCAGAGGGTAGTAGCTGGCTGCATATTGGCGCAGGAGATCAACAGCATGCATTAGCCCGCTGCGAGTGGGTTAAATTCTTTGCTGATGAATCGGGACTCTTATCTTTTCTGCAACAGGCAGCACTCCCCTCCCCCACCTACCTGGCTGGCGGAGATAACATTAGCGATGAGACCGCTGTAAACTTCGCAGCTGATCTGAATGTTTGCGGGATTTATAAGTGCGCAAATCATGTGCCGTTTCACACAACGCACTGTGCCTATACCTTGGCATCATTTATTGGCGAGAAACGGGGCCGCTCTTTAATACATATCAATCGAGATAAACGCGGCCGCCGTTATGCGGCGGTCTCTCTCTCAGTGATATAAGAAGGGATCGTATGGGTTACAGGCGGATCGCTCTTAGCAGGCGGAATGCATTTGCTTCGAAATCGGCGCAAACTAACAGCGCTTCAGCTAGCTGATCCAGCGTGACATCAGGCTTCTTTTTACAGAAACGGGCCCCCAGCAGTGCAAATTCTCTCCACGCATCACCAGAAGAGGTCATCAACTCTGACGCCTCTTGCAGACGCGGTTCACCAATCTTTTCTGCCGCCTCCTGAAGAAATGAGGCGTAAATAAACCTGAACCCTCCGCCACCAGTGCCAATCTCCTCCTGCATCCTCACAATCGTCGCAATAAAAAGTAGCGCATAGCGGGCATCACTAGATTTGAGACCTAGCTCTCTAATCCGTTTCGCAAGATAGCGTATCCCCCTCACGCCAACAAATGGCAGCGGAGTATTGAGCATGACAAATGTTGTCTTTTTAATCGCGCGCGCAACTGCCTTGCTGAGATCCACCTCACTCGGTGTATCAAGCGGGTAGTAAAGCAATCCCCTGGGTGCAAACATCCCCTTTACAAAACGCGCTTTCTGCAAGTCTGCGGCAGGGCAGGTGACAGGATGTTCTGCAATAGGATCGCTAATCAGGTAGTCATCGCCCTCTCTTCCGTAAGCCACCATATTATGAGCATTAAAATGAAAACGCATATTGGGTGGAAAATAGGGAAGCCAGTATACCGAGGCCTGCATACCCACCACCCGTCCCTGCGCCAGTAATTCATTCAGCCGCGCTGTACCAGCCTGCGGATCACGAAAACGCTCCCGGCGCATACGAACCCCCATCGATCTGGCAGTAGATTTTACGATTGCACCAGGCATTGCCCGGTATGCGGTCAGTGGAAAGCCTTCAACCTTTACAAAAGGAAAATGTGCAAAGATCAGGGCAGAGGATAAACCAAAGGTCATCGCTTCACTCATCTCCAACCCGTAATGTCGTAACAGAGAGGATACGGCACCACTTTCACAGTGCGCTGCATGGCGGTGTACATAGTCACTGTTCACGATAATAGAAGATTCAGCGGTAATCATAAATTAAACCAGGTATGAGCAGTTATGGTAACTGAGCCAGGAGGGGGAATGCTAACCTGCTAAGGGAGCCGTGATAGATCAGAGAGCGCCATCCCTAGCGCTTCGGCATAACGGCGCACTGTTTTTGGTGATAGCTGATCTATAGGCTGTTTCAAATGGCGTTTGACTAGCCATTGAAACTTCCCGGTCGCCTGCGCTAACGTAACGACATTTAAACGGCGTGTAAACATGTGATATTCAAGCGGAGAACTCTCGCCACGTCTGGCGCGGAGTAACGCCTCCTGCGCCAGCTGGGTGTAATGGTCAACAGCCATGGAGGTTACCACCTCTTCCACCGCCCACCCTGTCGTTGCGACTGTACTATATTTACCATCTTCATCTACGGCATAAACCACCTTGCGCGCACCGTCTAAGGCGGCATTACTATCCTGTGGGACATCCTTTTTTTCCATGGCTATACAACCGTTAGCAGCATAAATGAGCTGATGAACCGCCCGCTCTCTGGAACAAAACACAAAATCCGCTCCCCTCTTTTTAACCGACCACTATGAAATAGCTCTTCCAGCATAATATAGATGGATGCCGCGCCGGTGTTGCCTTTGGTGGCGAGGTTTGTGAACCATTTCTCCTGGGGAAGTGGAAAACCGATATTCTCTAGCCCCTGAGCCAGCTTTTCTCGAAAATACTCAGAGGATATATGGGGCAGAAAGTAATCAATGTCATCAACAGCGAGGGCATGCTTTTCTCTGACCATCGTTAAACCGCGCTCAAGTGTCAGCGGTACAATATGTTGATTAAGTAATTTAACATCCTGCTTGAGCGCCAGGATATCTTTATCTACCATCTCCTGCAGTGGAAATTCACGCCACCCAACCAGTTGACCGGAGGCATCTTTCATCGCACCCGCATACATGCAGGGCTCCAGTTCATTTGCAAAAGAGATCACTTCAAGCCAGTCGATTTGTAGCGACAGCTGGCCATCGCGGGGGTGTGACTCTAACAATATGGCACCCGCTCCATCTGACAACATCCAGCGTAAAAAGTCCTTCTCAAATGCCAGCTCAGGTCTGCGTCTGATATCCTCCGCAGGTCGCTCATCTTTTAAACTGGCATAAGCATTGGCACGTAGTGTGAGAGACGCCACCTCAGACCCCGTCGCAACAGCATTCGAACTACAACCGCTCATGACATTCATATAGGCATATTTCAGTGATGACATGCTGGACGAGCAGACACCGATCGTTGTCACAGTTTCACAGGGCGGGATACCAAGCTCACCATGAACCATCACCGCATGCCCCGGCACCAGCTGATCTGCAATCGTCGTTCCGCAGCTTAAACAATCAATATCATTAATAGAGAAGTCATTGTCGTTTAGCCCCTTAACGGCCATGGCGGTTAACTGCGCGTTATTAAATTTCGGTTGACCTGTCTGTTTATCAAGCACGTAATGGCGCGACTTGATCCCATTATTTCTTAATACAACCTTAAGCGCTCGAGATTTTTTGTTATTGACTACCCCCAGCACATCTTCTATTTCCTCATTGCTAACCGCTTCATTAGGTAAATATGCAGCAATTCTGGTAATAAACACTTTATTACTCATGCAAAAAATCCTTCATGCGATTATTTGATGAGCCTGATGGGGCTTCAAAATATTCGCGCTCTCGCTCTAGCCCTTTTTTAAGCAGTGGTTTAAGTAAAAATTTAAGCGCCATTGTAATAGGGACCACCGTGATAATCATACACACGAGGAATACAGCATAAATGGCCAGCACAAACTGCCGAAGGGGCGCACCCTGAGGACCTATTGCGCGTAATAATTTCCCCCAGATCAGAAAACTTCGATGGCCTATTTTTTCACTGGCAATCAAACGGGTGTCTACCTTTACTGCCTCCAGCCCTGTCAGTAAAGGTTCTCCTATTTTCTCTAAATCATTCTCCAGGGCTGAAGCCAGCGCGCTACCAAAACGAGCAGCGCTGGCAACATCACTCTCGGCCACACCTGCCGGTGGTAATACTCCCCCCTGGGTTCCTTTATTACCTGTTAGCAGCCAGCGAGGGGTGGTCAAAAATGTAACAAGTGCAGACTGGCTATCAACCAGCGCCACGTTATCCAGTAACCTGGCCCCTGCATCGTTGAGCATCTTTTTCATTTTTTCCTGGGCCATGAGCCACATATTGCGACATGCGATAACGGTAACGACAGGGCGACCTTCCAGAATTTTTTGTCCCGCTGCGGATTTAATAAAGGCGGTCATCGGTAGTGATGGTGATAAATACCAGACCTGGTAGGCAAGAACAACCAGGTCATAGTCATCATCGGGGGAGACTGAAAGCGGCATCAGCGCAGGGGGATCCAGATAGACCGATTCGGGAAAAACATCCAGAAAACGAAAAAAGGGCCAGGGAAAGGGGTACGCCTGCTCAGTACGCAAACACTCTCGACTTACGCTTATCCCTTCGGACTGTATCGCCTCGCATATAGAATCCACGACTGAAGTTATCTGGCCTGTTTGAGAATAGTAGACCACAAGTACTTTTTTCATACACAACACAATCTAGTTCATTAAACCAACGCAGTTTAGTGCACACTACTGCCCCACCCTCATTAATATAAGGTAATTAAAACATCTTTCTCTATATAAGCGCTACTATTAGCTTTTACCTGGCAAAAAAGGGATTAGTTCAGTAAAATCGTCAGGGTGGGTTACTGCGGTCAGGTTTAATGAGCCATCATTCAAATCGGTTAAATTGTTTAAAAGCACCAATGGATGTGAGGGGCTCTGTTTTGAGAAAACTACCAGACACTTCTCCAGGGCACAGACAATATCCGAATCACCTTCAAATGAGCCAGTGCAACCGCAACATTCGCAAAGAGTAGCCCTATGAATCATCGCCGTGTCGCTGTAACTGGCCTGGGATTGGTCAACCCTTATGGGGGAGGGGCGGAGAATTTTTTCGCTCACCTCTTACAGGGGCAGTCGGCAATCTCCCTGTTAACCAATGATGACCCGGCAGGTCCACTCAGCATGCCGGCACTCCAGTGCCACCACTTTGATCCAGTGATATCACTGGGAAAACCGCTCTCCCACACCATGGATCGATTCAGCCAGCTAGGGGCCACAGCAGCCTTTTCCGCCTGGCAGGATGCCGGCTTAGCGCTCGAAGCTAATAACGGAGAGGCGGACTATGGATTAACGTGGGGGACTGCCGTTGGTGGAGTCACCACTTATGAACGCGGTTATCAGGACTTATACCGAGGCAATAAAAAATTATTTTCACCCATTGCCGTGGTAATGGGGATGAATAATGCTGCCGCTGCACATATCGCCATAAAACTGGGCCTTGCGGGCAGTTGCCTCACATACTCTGTCGCCTGCGCCTCTTCTACAGTTGCGATTGGCGAGGCCTTCCATGCTATTCGCAGCGGCCGCTCTTCATTGATGGTTGCCGGAGGATCAGAGGCTCCACTCGCTTATGGGGTACTGCGCGCTTGGGCTGCGTTGCGAATTTTGGCACCAGCAGATGCCGCTACAGCCCATGAAGCGAGTCGTCCCTTTAGCAAAGATAGAGCCGGCCTTGTGCTGGGTGAAGGGGCTGGCGCACTGGTGCTGGAGGCGTGGGACCATGCCCAGGCCCGTGGCGCAAAGATCTATGCTGAAATGGTTGGCTATGGTACAAGCTGTGATCACAGCCATCTTGTACGCCCAGACGTGGCCGGTGAAGTCGCTGCTATTCAACAAGCGCTCACAGTCGGTGGTCTCGATGTTAATGATATTGATTATGTCAATGCACACGCCACGGCAACCCCGGAGGGGGATCGCACAGAAATTTCAGCGCTCAAAACCGTATTCGGGAAAAGTGCGGCCAGCCTGCCGGTTAGCTCAACCAAATCGATGCATGGACATCTGCTGGGCGCAGCCGGGGCGATAGAAGCGATCGCGACGGTGATGGCACTGGAGAAAAATGCGGCCCCCCCTACGGCTCACCTAAATGAGATCGACCCCGCCTGTGAAGGTGTTCACCATATCATGGGGCAGCCGCTGACAGAGAGGCCGTTGCGCGCAGCCATCTCTAACTCTTTCGCCTTTGGTGGGGTTAATGCCGTTCTCGCCTTCCGCTCAAGCTAGCGCCTAGCTCACTCTCAACCAATTTGACTTTAGCAGCTGAGCCATGCGACCTTTAGCGTAACCAAGAAACAGACGCAAGCCCATACCATGATGGCACAGAAAAGCATCATCTTTATTAATCCGCCTTACGAGCGGATTGCGCGTGGCTATGAGTTTGTCAAACATATCACTAACAACTCCCCCTCTTTAGGACTGCTTCATCTGGCAGCAGAGGTGCGCCTGCGTGGCTACACACCCTCCATTATAGAGAGCGACATCGCCAATTTATCTGTCGAGCAGGTAGCTGATCAGGTGATCGCAGCCAGGCCAGCTTATGTTGGTATCACACTATTTACTGTCGGTATCTGGTCTGCCGCTGCCATTGCACGAAAGATTAAAGCAGCACTCCCCCACACCACCATTATCGTCGGTGGCCCCCACATCTCCTCCATGGGAGAAGAGACGATCACACGCTTCAAGGAGTTCGATGTTGCCGTTGTCGGGGAGGGCGAAAAAATTCTCATCGAACTACTCGATGCACTCGATAACCAGAACCCACTCTCAGAGGTAGCGGGCATTATTTTCCGCGACGGTATCTTTACCCGCAAGACATCGGGATGGCCTGCGAATAAGGTGTTAGATGAACTCCCCTTCCCCGCCTGGGATCTGCTACCAGGCTTTCCTCATGCTTATAAACCCGCTATTTATGACTTTCCACGCGGGCCGGTGGCGACGATCGCGGCATCACGTGGCTGCCCATTTTTTTGCAAATTTTGCGACACTTCAACTTTTGGTTCCAAAGTACGCCACTACTCGCCACAGAAAGTTTTTGAAATGATGAAGCACCTGCATGACAACTATGGTATACGCCACATCATGTTTGTTGACGATCTCTTTCTAGCGAGTAAAGTCCGCACTACCGAGCTTTGCAACATGTTACTAGCCAGCAATTTAAAGATGACCTGGACCTGCACAGCGCGCGTCGATACTGTCAAACCTGATGTATTGGCATTGATGAAAAAGGCCGGCTGCTGGGAGATCAGTTTTGGACTTGAAACAGGCTCCAATGCGCTTCTGAAAAAGATGGATAAGGCCGCTGAAGTGGAAAAATCTGAACAGGCCATCAAGTGGACTGCTGCTGCCGGTATCCGTACCAAGGGGCTTTTTATGCTCGGTTTTCCTGGTGAGGATAGCGAAACGATCGCACAAACAAAGGCGTTTATTCGCCGCATCCCGATGACCATTATGAACCTGACTAAATTCACCCCCTACCCCGGCTCCCCAATCTATCGTGATATCTACGGCACCAATATCCGAGAGGATCACTGGGAAAAGATGAATGGGATGAATTTTGTCTGGTCACCCGACGGTATATCAGTTGAAGAGCTAGACAGACAATATCAGAGCATTCTTACCGCCTTCTACAAACGCCCTCGCGTCGGCTGGTACTACACCAAATTGACCATTCACTACCCCAACCACCTGCTGCGGCTACTACGCTTTGGGCTCGGCTTTTTAAAAGCAAAAATCAGTAGTATCGCCAGCGGCCGCGGTGGCCTGCTAGTCAAACCGGGTAACGCCCACCTGAACGATGAAAAAAAACCGGTGCCATGATGCTGACTCATCAGAAATCAGGAGCACCACCCCTTACCACAGTATCTGCGCTATCCCGCTCGCCGCAACAGCAGCAGCAGCAACATTGTGGCATTTGTGACAGATGGCGGCCCCCGGTTAAGCGTTATGACCACTCAACTGCTGCGCCTGCCCAGATGTAGCAAACTGGATATAAGTTGAATGAAGCGCCTTTCTACCATAGAATATACAGCAATTATTTTCGATTATTAGCCCAATATTATTAAGGCATATAGAGTGCCTGACCATACCAACTAAAACCTGACAACCTAATGCCAAATCAAAACCAGACACCCGCAACTGATGACACCCTTCTGATAGAAATCGCAGAACTGATCGTAACAGCAGTCAACCTGGAGATCCCCCCAACTGACATTGAGCCTGACGCCCCCCTGTTTGGTGAAGGACTGGGGCTGGACTCCATCGATATCCTCGAAATATCACTGGTGCTATCAAAACAGTACGGGATTCAGCTGCGCTCTGACAGCAATGACAACATTAGCATCTTTGGTTCGCTACGCAGCCTCACTGCACATGTTGCCGAGCATCGAACAAAATAGAGTAGCGCCTCTAATGCTGCTACTGGCTGCGTGAAACTGGCAATAGAGGCTTTGGGTCGCTTGACTGAGTTGATGACAACCGTGCGTAAATTTAAGAGAAGCGCCTGTACGGGCACCCTCAATGGTCATCCGCTATGAGCACCACCACTCACTTTCCTCTGATTACCCATAGCAGCCTCGACGCCGCAGTCGCATACCGCAACGGCAGCGTAATCACGGCGAGGCAGTTTCTTCACGGTGCGCACAAAGTCGCCTCAACTCTGCCTGAAAAAAGGTATATCCTGAACACCTGTCAGGATCGTTACCATTTCGCACTCGGTTTTGCAGCAACGCTGATCGCTGACTGCATCAGCCTGATGCCATCTTCCCTCACCACTGAAACATTGCGCTCATTACAGCGCCTTGCACCCAATTATATCACCCTGGATGACGATGATATCAACAAGCGCCTTCAGGCAGATACCCCTCCCCATCAGCAAGAGATAACTAAGGTCCCGCAGGTTAAAGCGGCACAACTAGCTGCGTGGGTGTTCACCTCAGGCTCAACAGGCTCTCCCGTGCCCCACCCAAAACGGTGGGGATCGCTGGTAAAAAATGTGCGTATCGAAGGGAAACGGCTGGGGTTACAGGATGGTGCCAACCATACTATTATTGGCACTGTACCGCCTCAACATATGTACGGCTTCGAATCGACTGTACTGGTCGCATTACAGAGCGGCAACGCCTTCGATGCGGGTCGTCCCTTCTACCCGGTCGATATTCATAACACCATCACAGCGACGCCCCAGCCTCGCCTGCTGGTCACAACCCCTTACCACTTGCACTCATTACTCGCCTCAGAAATAGAGGTTGCAGCGGTCAACCTGATCGTATCGGCAACAGCACCACTCTCAAAGGAACTGGCAGTGGAGGCGGAGGGCCGTTTGCAGTCTCACCTGCTGGAGATCTATGGCTGCACCGAAACGGGCCAGCTCGCCACTCGACGCCCGGCCGAGAGCGCAGAGTGGCAGCTCTTTGATGGCATTCAACTCACGATGGAGGGGGATAAAGTCACAGCATCAGGTGGGCATATCGACCAGCCGATCACCATCTCAGACAGGTTAGAGATCACCCGGCATAACCACTTTCTGCTCCATGGGCGATCGGAAGATATGATCAACATCGCAGGAAAACGCAGCTCTCTCTCCTACCTCAACCATCAGGCCATCGCGGTCGAAGGGGTTGAGGATGCCGCTTTCTTTATGCCGAACAATAAAACTGAGAAGCAGATATCACGTCTCACCCTTTTTGTTGTTGCACCCACCCTGGATAGCCGCTCATTAATGCGCGCTCTGCGCGACCGAATTGACCCTGTATTTCTACCTCGACCGATTATTTTCATCGATGCACTTCCTCGTAGTAAGACAGGAAAACTCCCACAGGCAGCATTAATAGCACTGGTAGAGGCGAATGCAGAAAAATCGTAGCGCATCTGAACAGCAGCAAGAGACAAACTGGGCGGAGAAACCAGAACGCGGCAGTACGTTTATGTTGCGCGTCATGAGCTGGATTTCACTCCACCTGGGGCGAAACGCCAGCCGCGTGGTGCTGCATTTAATCACCACCTATTTTCTGATTTTTTCCCGTTCATCACGACACGCTTCACGCAACTACCTGGGACGGGCCCTAAAACGAAAAGCGACCCTGCGCGACCTTTACAGGCACCTCTTCACCTTTGCTGCCACCATCCATGACCGGGTTTATCTCATCAATGATCGCTATGATCTCTTTGAGATCATCACATATAACGAGCAGCTCATACAGAGCACCCTCTCTCAGGGGCGCGGTGCCTTTCTTCTCGGTGGCCACCTGGGTAGTTTTGAAGCCGCACACTCGATGGGACGGCGCCACCCTGATCTTCAGGTCATCATGGTCATGTTTGAAGAGAATGCGCGAAAAATAAATACAATGCTTGCTGCAATCAACCCTGAGATTCAGCAGGATATCATTCCACTCGGGCATGTTGACACCATGTTAAAGGTCCACGAAAAGCTCGATGAGGGTGCAGTGCTAAGTATTCTCGCAGATCGAACTTTTGGTGACGATACCACATTAGCTGTTCCATTCATGGGTGCGCTGGCAACCTTTCCGACCGGACCATTTCGTATGGCCGCCCTGATGCGCCGCCCAGTGATCTTTATGACTGCACTCTATTTAGGCAAAAACCGCTACAGTATTCATTTTGAACCACTAGCCGATTTCTCCGATGTTTCTGCGGATAATAGTGATGTGGCAATTAAATTAGCGACCGAGCAATACGCATCGCTATTAGAAAAATATTGCCACAAAGCCCCCTATAACTGGTTTAATTTCTTCGACTTCTGGCAAGCAGCCCGCCAACCCGAATCATAGTAAGCTCGACAACATGAGTTGCCCCATATGCCATTCTCCCTTCAATTAGTGATAACCAGATTCTGCTCCCTTTTGCTGCTAATGACCATGATGGCTGCACCATCGATAGCGCAACCACCAGCGTGGGGGATCAGCTCGTTAATGGCGGCATTAGCCAAAAATAGCGGCGGGGTTACAACTTTCACCGAAAAAAAATTTATCGCCATGCTCGATACACCGCTCGAATCATCTGGCGAACTTCACTACACCGCACCCAGTTATCTGGAGAAAAGAACGCTCAAACCGACGCCTGAAAGCTTCGTACTAGATGATGGCGTCATTACAATCCAGCGAGGCAAAAAACGGCACACACTGAAACTAAAACGGCACCCCAGAATTGCCATATTTATCGAGAGCATCCGCGGTACGCTTGCTGGAGATATTTCAGCACTGGAACGCTCATACCAACTGGCCCTTGCCGGTAACGCGGAACATTGGCAATTAACACTCTCACCAACCGACAAACGCATGGCTGACATTCTCAACCACATTGTGATCCTCGGCAAGCAGGAGACAATCAATACCATCGAGATTCACCAGGCAGACGGGGACTACTCCATCATGAAGATTGAGGAAGTGGCCACACCATGAGGTCAGCCCGGGCAGTATCCATTACGCTGTGGCTGCTTCTTCTGCTCACCTGCGCCTTTATCATAGAGCGTACCCAGTTTAGTGCTGACTTAACGGCCTTCATGCCCAGTGAACCCACTAAAAATCAGAAAGTTTTTATCGATCAACTAAAAAGCGGTGCCGCCTCGCGGCTCATCCTGGTCGGCATCGAAGGTGCTGACACAGAGACGCTCGTATCGATCTCCAGAGCGATGTCACGACAGCTTCGCCTGCAGCAGGCCTTTACCCTGGTCAATAACGGGGAGGCTGTTGATGATGAGGAGAAACGGAAATTTATTTACACCCATCGCTATCTTTTAAGTCCTGCAGTGGATGCTGAGCGCTTCACCCGCGCGGGTCTACACGATGCCATCAGCGAAAGCATCGCACTCCTTGCATCACCTGCCGGGCTACTCGTTAAACCGCTCCTGACACGCGATCCTACCGGTGAAACAGTGCGACTGCTTAACAGTTTCAATCATGACACTGGCCCTCAAATGTACGACGGGGTATGGGTCTCACCACAGGGTGAGCGCGCAATCCTGCTGCTACAGACCCAGGCGGAGGGATCTGATATTGATGGACAGCAACATGCCATGACGGTTATCCAAACGATATTTGACCAGATAACTAAAGCAGAAGCTGTTTCTGCCCGCCTGCTGATGAGCGGGCAGGGTCTCTTTTCAGTGACCTCACGCGAGACGATCAAGCAAGAGGTGCAACGTCTGTCGATTGTGAGTAGCGTCCTTATCATCACCTTATTGCTGCTACTTTACCGCTCATTCACTGCCGTATTGCTTGGTACCATTCCGGTGCTCACCGGTATCGTCGTCGGTATTGCAGCAGTCAGTCTCGGCTTTGGGATGGTGCACGGGGTAACGCTTGGTTTTGGGATCACCCTGATCGGAGAGGCGATCGACTATTCGATCTACCTTTTTCTGCAATCAAAATACAATAGAGAGGAAGCTCACAACCAAGGCTGGCTTAACTCATTCTGGCCCACTATACGGCTCGGCGTATTGACCTCCATCGTCGGTTTTTCTGTCCTGCTTTTCTCCGGCTTTCCTGGTCTTGCTCAACTCGGCTTATATTCTAGTGCCGGTTTAATTGCTGCCGCTCTCGTCACACGTTTTGTCCTGCCAGTTCTACTGCCCGGTCACTTTCATGTACGCGATGTCACCCGCTTCGGTGGGGTCCTTATCAGAGTCTCGTACTATGCGGTGCCGCTGCGTTATTTAACAGCACTGCTACTACTAGTGGCCTGTACCATTATCTATATCCACCGAGACAATATCTGGAACACTGACCTTGCCGCCCTTAGCCCTGTTTCTGACGCAGATCGCGCGCTCGATACCCTTTTACGCAGTGACCTTGGCGCTCCCAACCCCCGCTATATCATTGTTGTCTCTGGCGACAGTATTGAGGCTGCCATTGCTGGCGCAGAAAAAGTGAGCGCTCAACTTGAGCCGTTAGTTGAAGCTGGGGTTATCGCTGGTTACAACAGCCCGAGCCACTATCTACCGAGTCTCGCCACTCAAAGAGCACGGCTTGCCGCGATCCCTGATCGAGATGAACTAACCAGACGCCTGCAGGACGCAACTGCAGATCTCCCGCTCAGCAGTGAGCGCCTGACAGGTTTTATCGATGATGCGCAACGCGCGCGTCACGCCCCACCACTCCAGTTATCTGATCTTGCAGGAACACCGATAGCGCTCGCCGTCGAGAGCCTGATTGTTGAGCAGGAGAACCGCTGGAGTGCGCTTATCCCTCTGCAGGCAGTGACTTTCAACGGCCACATGTCAAGTATAGATCCCCAGCCGCTCCAGGCTGCGCTGGAGAAGGCGTCACGAAGCAGCGCGCTCTTCATCGATGTAAAAAAAGAGCTGGATCAGATGTACTCTGGTTATTTAAGTGAAGTCCTTTACCTTTCGCTTGCTGGTTTTATTGCAATTGTTGCGCTGCTACTGATTGCCCTAAAGTCCCCACGCCGGGTGATACGCCTCCTGCTCCCGCTTGTGCTAGCTGTTATCATCGTGATAGCCGGGTTGCTGTGGAACGGCTACCGCTTAACGATACTTCACCTGATCGGCCTGTTATTAACCGTTGCCATCGGCTCCAACTACGCACTATTTTTTGATCAACGATTTCACCAGGGCGATGGTGCTGGTTACCGCCGGACCCTTGCATCACTGCTGTTTGCAAATGCCACCACCGTTACCATTTTTACCCTGCTCGCCTTCTCGGCCGTTCCTATTCTTAAGAACATCGGTATGACTGTGGCCCCCGGCGTGATCCTGGCGCTACTCTTTGCCGCCATATTAGCTGAACGGTCAACAGACTTAGCAAGACCTTTGCTCAATAGAGACGCGAAAGGAAGGTGAGCCATTTTTACGTGTAATTGTATCGAGTACAGCACCCTGAACACCCAGGTACCATCTAAATAAACTCTCCTGTGTAAAATAGTGTTTTATGGCAAGGTGGCTTGCTTATCAACAAAAAAGCCTGTAATAATCGGGCTGTCATATTGCTGATAACATAATTTAAGAGACGATATATCCCTGGTTAATTCCTACTTTCGCTGTTAAGTAAGTAGATAAAAAGGAACATTATCATGAATATAAAAAAACGATACCAGATCATACGCAGCCTTATTGCGGTCATTGCTTTATCCTGGACTGCGACTGCAATAGCCGATAGTGATGATTCGGTTTATTATGCGCAACATAGTTTTTATGTATATAAAAACAAACATGTAACAACAAATTATCACACCGGCATTCTGGTTCCCATCAATTCACCAGTCAAGATTAACGATATGGGCCGGAAAAAAATAAAAATAGAACTTCCCTCGCTCGGCGATATTAAAGTCACTGTTGTCAATGCGAAGAAACATACTCAGAAAAATATGCAGGAAATCAAGGAGCGCATGTTTGGCCCTAAAAAGGTTGACATATCAAAGTCCTCTAAAAAAGTTCAGGAGGCGATAATGAGTGGGCAGCTCATTGTCGGCATGACTAAAGCAGAAACGATACTCGCTTACGGTTACCCACCAGCCCATGTTACACCGACAACGGACCTCAACCAGTGGACCTACTGGGTAAACAGATGGAATCGCATCGTCGTTAACTTCGAGGATGATAAGATAAAAGAGATTATAGATTGAGGAGTGGCTGGAACAGTATCTATCGACACTGGCCTACAACTCACCGCGGTGAGTTGTAGGCCAGTGTCTGAGCAGTAATGAGGGGAGTCGCAGCAAAAAACCCAGAAAAAGACGGCTGTGCATCCCGGTCAGCAGAAGATTATCGCGTAGATAGTTGAAATGAGAAACGCCCCCCTCTTCTGGCTTTAAATATTTCACCGGCGCTGCCAAATTAACGGGTTTGATGCCTTGCCAGCACATGCGTACTACGATTTCAGGGTCGAAATCGAAACGGCGCATCCAGATCCTGTCACGCATAATCTGGCACAGCGGTTGAAGTGGATAAACCCGAAAGCCAAATAATGAATCACCAATTCCCATCCATAGCGTCTCCAGATTCGCCCACCAGTTAGAGATTTGTCGCCCCCTGACTCTGAGTGCTGGCGCATCAGCATCAAAAACAGGAGTGCCGAGAATCATCGCATCACGCTGTCGGCTGGAAACTTTCATAAATTCTGGGATGAGTTCTGCTGGATGCTGCCCATCAGAGTCCATTGTTAATACATGAGTAAAGCCAGCTTCCAGTGCCAGCTCACTGCCGTGTAGCACCGCAGCACCTTTCCCCCGGTTTTCGGATAGGGGGACCACCTTCAATCCCTTATCTGTTTGAGCCATTTCAAGCAACCCCTCGGTCGTGCCATCGTCACTACCATCCACAACCACCCAGACAGGGTTCCAGTAGTGGCGCGCTTGAGAGACTGTTTTATAAACGCAATGACCAGGATTGTAGCTAGGAATAAGAACGAGGTGAGTGTTGGAGGGAGAAACCATAATCGCTATTCCAGAATAATTAAGAGATAAAACTATCCTCTCATAAACGGGCGATTAATTAAAACATTGCACTCTTTCAATAAGAGCCACTCACTGGCTTCGTACTACTTAACTCTGCAGCAAAGTGTTGCTCTAATTTCACAATAAAAGCGTTTATATCACCCTCAGGCTCAAATCGTTCTCCTAGTCTGATACGGTATGTGATCGGCATCGATGGCTTACGGAACAGCGGCCACCCCTTACTTAGATAAGCAGAATCAGTCTCGATAAAGACCGCCTGTACAGGTACTTTTGCACGGTGTGCAATATAGCCAATCCCCCCCATAAAGGGGTTACAAGGGGGGCGTGTGGTGCGCGTGCCTTCAGGGAAAATAAGAAGATGGTTGCCACTTTTCAGGGAATTTGCAGCGTCGAGGACCATCTTGATCGTTGAACCATTTCGAATATATTGTGCCAGACGCGCCCCGGCACCCAGAAAGATATTGTCTATCAAAGAGGCCTTCATTATGCAGGTCACATTGGGTAAGCGGGATATCACCATCACCGCATCAAGCAGACAGGGGTGGTTTGGTGCGATGATCATGGCTGGCGCTCCACGTAGAGAGTCGAGTTCACTAATATCAAAACGGCAGGCCCCCATTAGTGCAAGAAAGCGGATATAGATGTAAAAACCAGCCATAATGGCAAAACGACCTATGATGCCTGCCTGCCGCCTGGGTAATGCCAGGTTCAGGATTGTTGCAACGGGCATCCATAAAAGACAGAGTAATCCGAGGAAGCCCAGCCCGAGATAAAGAGCGCAATACTCTAAAAAGGTGTATAAAAGTCGCTTCATCGAACAAATAGACTAAACGATGGGATACGGATTAAAGAGCGCTGCTCCATCTCTATTGCGATAATTATAGAGATTTCAACGGAACACCTGCGACCGCCTCAATCTCAACCAGAAGATCTTGCCGGCAGATATCCGCTTCTAAATAAGAGACCTGTACTGTAGGCCCAACCTTCTCTACAAGAAGCTGATGCACCGCTTTGAAATCATCCTGTCGGCGTAAATAGACCTTATAAACGAGCTCTTCTAGTGTGTAACTCTGTCGGGAAGAGTGCTGGCTGGCCTCCTTGATAACAGCCTCAATATTGAGCAGCGTCTCCTTCGTCTGCGCAACCACATCACCAATATGAATGCTCTTATGACCAACAATACTTGCTGTGCCAGAAATAAAGAGCACCTCCTGCTCACCGATAAAACCAAGCGTTGCTCTCGAGAAAGTTGGCTCACTCGGGCCATATTCAGGCGGGTAATGATACGCACTGACCTGCCGCGGGTTTTCAATCGCGATCGGCTTTTCATGCACAGCGATGAAATAGATAACCAGCTCCCCTCCCATCGTTCCCAGGGCGCAGGCGGCCGGTATGTCTTTAGTTAATGAGCGCCCACAGGCAGAAAATGCCTGTTGCCTGCCGATATTAAACTGGCGATAGCGCTCCAGCTCATAGCTTTCAGAATTTATGGCGGGGAAGTAGTTCCATATTCGAAGGAGGTGCGGATAATCCAGCGCCTCAAGCAAACCAAATATCGAAGTGAAGGCCAGTTTCGTAGCTCGCTGTAATGGTGTTGCCTCTCCTCCATTCTCTGCTGGTGCTTCGGTAAAAGCAGATTCGGATAAGATGATAGAACCAAACAGCAGTTCATGGTTAAAACGATACTTTACCCCGTTCAACTCGCCTGCTGAGAGCGCCCCCCCGGCAGACCAGAGCTCAACATGCTGGTCATTCACACCAATCATTGGCGTGTTGACCTGCACAACAGTGCTAGTAGGTTCGGCAGCTATGCAGTCACTCTGGATGAATGTTACACATGCTAATGTCTGCTCACTGTATTCTGGCAATAGCGGGTCACTGCTAGAACAGGGCAGATGGATCAAGGATAAGGGGATTGACTGGCTCATTTTTTTGTCGCGGGATCCTGGTCATCAACCACTAATATATTCGATTTTCTGCGATGCCAGGCGGTTATTGTCCGCTTAATATTGATCAGCGATAGAAAATAATAGAGTCCCTTTAACGCTAATATGCTACCCCAGATCGGTGTTTTACCATAGATATCACCCGCCAATAGCGAGAGCAGCGCATCCTTCATCTTTCCATCGTTGGGTTTCATGAAGATATTCCGCATGGTTGGATTGGTTACCCGGTAGATAAACCAGGAAAACTCCCGAGGGCCATGCTTCATCAGCTTATCAAATCTGGCAAATGCGGCTGCCGACTTCTCGGGCGAGCGCAAATGAACATCAACGACCTCTGCACCAGCAAACCCATTATTCATCGCGATAAGAACCCCTGACGAAAATACAGGATCAATAAAGGCGTATGCATCCCCCAATAGAATATAATTGGGGCCATAACTCTTGCCACAGCTATAGGAAAAATTGCCGGTTGCTTCAACGCCTGAAACCAGCTCAGCCGATTTAAGGCGTGCTTCCAGTTCAGGGCATAGTGAAATTGTATCGAAGAAAAACTGCTCTACGCTACGACTGCCTCTCGTTTTCATATAATAGGGCCATACTGTTGCCCCTATACTGGTTACATCCCCTTTAAGTGGAATAAGCCAGAACCAGCCGTGATCAAACCAGAAAAGAGAGATGTTACCTTCTTTCTTTCCAGGCTTTCGCTCAACACCAGAAAGGTGTGCATAAATCGCTGCGCTATTATGTTTAGGGTTACGCACTTTTGTTTTAAAGCGGTTTCCCAGAAAGGTATTACGCCCGGAGGCATCCACAACAAAGCGCGCCTGCCACGCTTCTGTTGTACCATCATCATGTTCAGCCTGAATAATAGCACCACCATCATCTGGCAGGAATTCAACATTCGAGACACGACATCCTTCTATAACAGATGCGCCTTTGCGCGCAGCATTACGAATTAATATTTCATCAAATTCAGAACGTCTGACTTCATAAGCAAATGGCATGGATTTGTCCCACGCCTCGCTAAAGTCAAACTCCTGGGTATTTTCATGCCATGGAGAGACAAATTCAGCACCCCATTTTTTGATGCCAATCTCATCAATTTCATCTTTAACACCCAGTTTCTCCAGCAGCGGTAGATTAGCAGGCAACAGCGATTCACCAATATGAAACCGAGGGTGTCGTGCCTTTTCCAGTAATGTTACACAATGCCCCTTTTCAGCTAACAGTGCGGCGACAGTTGAGCCTGCCGGCCCTCCCCCAATCACAAGAACATCTGCCATATTCTTTCCAGGAAGGGAGTGATTCTCCTCATTTTGCATAAATGTAGATTCCGAAAATGGTGCTTGCTATCTCAATACCGTCATCATCAAAATATTCCACTCTGGCACTCTAAAACAGCAATAATCAGCTTTGGAAAAGGTGCCGACATAACGAGCATATAGCAATAAATTTAGCGCTACTAATTCTAAGGAACCTCTGATTAATTGTCATTACGATGAGTTAAGCGTCAAAGTCATCACTTAACTTATTGGTTCATCTAGTGTCAAGAGTCCCGCCCTGAAGAATTTGGACTGCCACTCCGTCACGCTTTACCCGCAATGAGAGCCAAGGCAACTAATCATAGCTTCCTTAATTAAAGTTTATAACAATTCCGCTAATTGTGTAAGTTTATTCTACTCTTCACCCCACCATTTAGCCATGCAACTATTTGGCATCATCGGCACTTACGTCTAAGATAGCGCTCACACATTGACTGCTGATAAAGCAATATTCAAAAGCTCACCAGAGGGTTCATTATGAAGCGAGCGTTAGTAACCGGGGGAAGTGGTGGTATCGGCTCTGCCATCGCCAGACAGTTAGCGGGCGATGGCTGCTATGTTTATATTCATGCCAATACCGGGCTGAAAAAAGCGCAGGCCCTGAGCGATGAGATCAATGCCAGTGGCGGTCAATCAACCGCTTTAGCCTTTGATATCTCTGATAGAGATGCCACATTAGCTGCACTGGAAAACGCTCTGGAAGCGGGCGCTGTTCAGATCCTTGTCAATAATGCCGGCATTCATGATGATGCGGTATTCCCCGGGATGAGCCAGCGCCAGTGGCACGATGTGATCAACGTTTCAGTTAATGGTTTCTTTAATGTAACCCAGCCGCTGATGATGCCGATGATCCGCACGCGCTGGGGGCGAATCGTCAACATCTCATCCCTTTCTGCAATCACCGGTAATCGCGGGCAGGTTAATTATTCTGCAGCAAAAGGGGCGCTTAACTCAGCCACAAAGTCACTGGCCCTGGAAGTTGCCAGCCGCGGCATCACGGCTAACGCTGTTGCACCCGGTATCATTGCAACACCCGACATCGGCGATAGCTTTGACGACAACACCATCAAACAGATGGTGCCAATGAAACGGGCGGGACAACCCGAAGAGGTTGCTCATCTGGTTGGTTTTCTCTGCTCAGACGAATCGGCCTATATCACCGGCCAGGTGATCTCGATTAACGGCGGAATCATTTAGTCAGGCGAGCTGAGGAAAACAGTGAAATGTGTTAATGGAGGCTGAGGGCGGAATCGAACCGCCGTCCACGGCTTTGCAGGCCGCTGCATAACCACTCTGCCACCCAGCCGGGATGGGGCTAAATCACACCTTAACCAGATCACAAAAAAGGGGATTTTAGAGAAAAAAATGCCGCAATATATAATTGGAGCGGGAAACGAGATTCGAACTCGCGACCCCAACCTTGGCAAGGTTGTGCTCTACCAACTGAGCTATTCCCGCCCTTCAAACAAGACACGTATTGTATGGATCTACACGTCTGTGTCAAGCCTTTGACCAATAAAATTCAACCCATTCCAGCAGTTAAGCATCACGCAGTGAAGGCCATGCCTTACGCATATATTCCCACATTGACCACAACGTCAGTACTGCTGCTATATATAGGGCGATGTACCCCAGCGCCTCCGTCGGGATAATGCCAAATAGAGGCTCACGATATAGCAACAGAATAATCGCGGTGATCTGTGCCGTGGTTTTGATTTTGCCGAGCATGTTAACTGCAACCAGATTGCCCTGTCCTATCTCTGCCATCCACTCCCGCAGCGCTGAGACTGCGATCTCTCGCCCAATAATAATCACCGCCGGTATTGCCATCCACGCTGTGGCGCTGGCCTCAACCAGCAGCACCAGCGCTGCGGCGACCATTAGCTTGTCTGCCACCGGGTCCAGAAAGGCACCAAAAGCGGAGGTCTGGTTCATCTTACGGGCGAGGTAGCCGTCGAGCCAATCCGTAATTGCTGCAATACTGAAGATAGCGGTAACAGCAATATTGGACCAGCTAACCGGCAGATAGAAAAATACCACAAACACCGGAATCAAGGCGATCCTGAGAAGGGTGAGATTGGTTGCCGTTGTCATCACTACCTGACTGCTCCGCATACTGGTTGGTTTAATGGGGAAGGGATCACATCACTTCCCAGCATGGAAGATATCATAAATACGCTGTGCGAGTTCATCACTAATGCCTTTAACACTAGCAAGATCCTCAACACCGGCACGTGCAATCCCCTGCAATCCGCCAAACTGCTGTAGTAGCTGGCGCCGTCGTTTAGCACCAACCCCACGAATCCCTTCAAGTGCTGAGCTTTTTTGTGCCTTCGCTCGCCTGGCACGATGAGCCGTGATTGCGAAACGGTGCGCCTCATCGCGAATCTGCTGTATCAGATGAAGTGCTGCAGAATCGGGTGGCAAATTTATCTCTCTGCCGCTATCCGCAAAATAGAGTGTCTCCTCCCCCGCCTTGCGCGCACGTCCTTTTGCAATGCCAATTAAATTGACCCCGTGAACCTGCAATGTTTCCAGCACCTTTTCCGCTTCACGAACCTGCCCTTTACCACCATCGATAAAGAGGATATCAGGCAACTTCCCCTCCCCCTCTTTCAAGCGTGTATAGCGACGCATCAATGCCTGATTCATCGCCGCGTAATCATCTCCCGCGGTAATACCTTCAATACTAAAGCGGCGATAATCTGACTTCAGCGCACCTTCACTATTAAAAACCACGCAGGAAGCAACGGTCTGTTTGCCTGAGGTGTGACTGATATCAAAACATTCCATCCGCTGTGGTAGCGCATCCAGCTGCAGCGCCTCCTGCAATGCGATGAGGCGCTGCATGATGTTGCTTTTAGTGTTGATATAGCGTGTCAGATTCTGCTCAGCATTCGCCGTCGCCATCGAGAGCCAGCGACTACGTTCAGCGCGGACACGGCTACTCACCGTCACCTGCCGCCCCGCCAGTTTACTCAAAGCATCCCGCAGCACCGTTACGTCCTCCAGCTCGTGATTGATGATCACCTGTGAAGGAATCTCATTTTCACCCGCTTTACCAAGATAGAACTGCGGTAGAAATGCTGCGAGTATCTCTTCAGCCGAAGCATTGCTAGTATGCTCTGGAAAGAAACTTTTGTTACCAAGGTTGTGTCCATCACGAATAAAAAAAACCTCAACGCAACCGACACCATTCTGAGTCACGGCACTCACCACATCAATGTCCCCTTTATCACTGCTGACATACTGCTTCGCCTGTATCACCCGTAATGCAGCAATCTGATCACGATATTTTGCCGCCATCTCATAGGCCATCTGTTCAGCCGCGTTACCCATCTTCTCAACTAACTCATCTATCACATGATGATTTTTGCCATCAAGGAACATGGCTGCAAGGCGCACATCATCGCCATAGCCAGAGATAGAAATCTCCCCGGTACAGGGAGCGCTACAGCGCTTAATCTGATATTGCAGACAGGGGCGCGAACGATTGCTAAAGAAACTATCTTCACATTGACGGATCTGAAATAGTTTTTGCAGTAAATTTAAGGTCTCGCGCACTGCACCTGCATTGGGATACGGGCCAAAATAGCGCCCTTTCTGTTTGCGCGCACCTCGCTGCAGGCTAAGACGTGGATAGGCTTGCGAAGTGGAAAGAAAAATGTAGGGATAACTTTTGTCATCGCGCAGCAATACATTGTAGCGTGGCTTATGCTGCTTGATTAAATTGTTCTCGAGAATCAGCGCCTCAGTCTCGGTGTGGGTTGTGGTCACCGTGATATGATCAATATGTGATACCAGCGCTCGCGTTTTTGGAGAGCCATCTGCGCGTGTAAAATAGCTTGAAACGCGCTGCTTAAGGTTTCGCGCCTTACCCACGTATATAATCTCACCTCGCACGTTAAACATGCGATATACACCCGGCTCTTCCGGGAGCATCTGAAGAAAGCGCTTTTTATCAAATGCGGCAGGAGCAGAATCAGTAGATCTGTTAGTAGCCATGCTGCTTACGAAACGATCTTCTCTTTCACACGAGCAAAAACCGCCTGAAACATCGATTCAGTCAGACGTTTCGTCTGCGTGTTGTAGCGACTACAGTGGTAAGAGTCTATCATCGTCAACCTCCCTGGCAGCTCATGCTCCCCACCATGAGAAAACTTATATGCAGCTAATTTTACACCCATTGCGCGCAGCACAGCAGAATGCGCAATAGCGCCAAGTGCCACCACCACACTACCTCTATTGAGCGCCCGTAACTCCCCAGCAAGATAAGCGCTGCAGGCTTTCACCTCGGCCACTACTGGCTTATTCTCGGGCGGAAGACACTTCACTGCATTGGTAATTGCACAGTTGAATAGCTGCAAACCATCATCGCTCGACAGCGACTCCGGTGCGCTGCTAAAACCATATTGGTAGAGCGTTTCATAGAGCATCGCTCCAGAACCATCACCAGTAAATGGGCGCCCTGTCGCGGTTGCCCCATGCATGCCTGGCGCTAACCCCACCACCAGAAGCGCGGGAATTTCAACTCCAAAAGGGGGTACCGGTGCGGCGTAATAGTCGGGGTGCTTTGCCTGAACCTCCTCAACAAAAGCTACCAGGCGTGGGCAACGGCGACAGTTCTGATCAAATTTCAACGCTGTGGGATTCATACTATTCGGCGACTCGATGACGGGTATTAGCGGTATAACAGCACTCCTCTAGTCGATATTATCACACTAAAGAACACCAGAGAGCGCCCTATCTCATTAATTATAAAAGGATGTTTCCGATAATAGCGTATTTGTTCAGCGCTAAAGGATACCACTGGAAAGCCGATACGTAACCCTGAGCGACAAGGAAACCATCACGATTCAACAGCGCGTTGTTCGAGGACTTATAAGATATGGCAATTAAATATGAACCAGAAATTGGCAACTGGTATCAATCAGGCAGCAGCCTGTTATTCAAGGTTGTTGCAATTGATGAGAGCGATGAAACCATCGAAATTCAATATTTTGATGGCACTGTCGGCGAACTCGAACTAGACCTCTGGGAGGGGCTCTCTCCTGAATTACTGGATGCGCCAGACGACTGGTCCGGCCCCTTCGATGACGTTGACGATGATATGACGCCCTCATCATATAGCGATGACACTAATACAAGAAAGTCATGGGATAGCGTACTGGAAGGTTACGAGGATAACTAACACCACCCCATCTACATTCTGAAACGGGCATTTGACATATTAAAAGCAGAATGCGGTTAATTTGCGCGCATCACCTTAATCACCTCATCCTCAAGCTCAATCCGATCCGCCAGGTTCTCTCCCAGTTTTGAGAGATCCCCCTCCAGCGCTTCGATTAACTCGCTATGCTCAGAGATATCGTATTTATCATTGAAGTCCAGAATCGTCTGTGTCGTCGATACAATTTTGGGGTAAACCTGGTCAGCAATCTCAATCACGGCACGACGGCGCTCTTTTCGCTCGTCAATAAAACGATAAAGGCGGAAATGAGAGTCGGCCGTGTAGTCGATCAAAGATTGGCAAAACTGCTCCAGCAACTCAGTAACAGATTCATCATCCTCAAACGGATGTTGAGCCGCCAGTTCGCCGTACAGTGACAACATCTGAGCTCGCACATTAACCAGCTCATCGATCATGCCGTGCGAATTGGCTCTACGATCTTTGAATGGGGGGGATGCGGACATCGCGTACTCCTTGGAATTTCACATAAATCATAGTGGTGATTCTATCAGAATTCATTCACAACTGGCACAAAAAAACGCATAAATTAACGCTATCTTTTTGATTAAAAAGAAATATAAAGCTTGTTCTTTTTATGTCGATAGCATAACCAGACAGAGAGTAAAAAATTATTGGCTAATTTTATGCAGTAATTATTGAGATATTATGGCTACAACCACAAGGTGCTTACCCAGAACCTGCAAATGGCTATTGTTGATTTTTGCCGCGCTCTCACAGCCCGCTTTTGCCTCTTCAGCTACCATTTCTGAAATCGATATTCAGCCGATACCAGGGGGAGATCTATTACTCATCACTTATGAGGGAGAGCTCAACACGCTCTTAATGTTAGTTGGTGATGAAAAGCACGCTACCCTGAAACTCTCACCTGCAAGCATCACTCAATCCTTCAGGCAGAAAAATTTCAGCGGAAGGCTTGTCAGGAGTCTTAAGCTCGTCTCATCCCCACTCGCTGAGACAAAGATAGAAATAAGCCTTAAGCGGCGATTAGGCAGCCATTACAAACAGCGCTTATTATTGCGTGAAAAAAAGGTTATTCAAGTCGAACTGCTAGATGAAGTGGCTGAAAAACCGCCAAAACCGAGTGATAAATCTATCATTCAACCGCTAACAGAAAAAGGTATATTCAAGGTTGATGGATCAAAAAAGAAGAAGCTGCTGGATTATAACAATAGTGACCGCAATAAAATTACTACTGATGAGTTTTTATCACTATTTGGCACACAGGTCATACCTCGCCCCAATCGAATTACAAACATCAGTTACCAGCTGATTCGCGGAAAATTAACGGTACTCTTTTCCTTGCATCAGCGCCCATCGTACTCTCTTAAATCCTATCAAAACCCATCCAGAATTAAACTAACCATGAACAGAGTATTGGGCGATTTTGAGATATTACACCACCTCACTCAACATGATTTTTTAGGCGACCTGACGAGCACTAGAAACATCGCAAATTCCCTCACAATGCAAGTTAACCTTTATGAAACTGCAGAGGCAAGCGGTAGAGTTATTAAAAACCCTACAGGCCCAGGCTACCAGTTAATCATTAATATAGAGCGAATTTACCCATGGGAGACTGAGTCAGCCATACCAGAGATAGACATCTAAAAGCAACATAACCGGCTGTTTTATATGCAGTATTTACTATCAGAATTGTGACCTTCATCGCAGATTTCAATCACATATTAAAGCATAGTTTCAACATCACTCAAATACGCTTTAGCGGGAGAATCATCACTATGCGCCTCAGAACAACCCTCCTTGCCGCCATACTATCGCTAGGCGCGGCCAATGCAACGGCAGATTCATACGATAGCGCCGTTAACTCTGCTCTTGATGAAAATTATAGCGCTGCATTCTCATACTGGATGCCACTTGCCAAAGCGGGGGATCCGCGTGCACAGTTTAATATCGCACTCATGTATCATGGCGGTTTACATGTCGGTTTTGATGAGTCTGCAGCACTTGAATGGTATCAACGCGCAGCTGAAAATGGCGTTACTGAAGCTCAGGAGTATCTTGCTGTCGGCTATCAGGAGGGGTGGTTTGGGCTCCCTGTCGATAAAAAAAGATCACACTACTGGCAAGAGAGAATTAAAACCTCTTCGCTATAAATACTCACCATATCTATTAGATACTCCATTGTGCAGCAAGCAGAGACTCGCTGTACAATGGGGTGATTTTCACTTTTAATAACAGTTAAACTGCTTGAGGTAAAAACAACTCTACAGCGGCGGTGAACTGCAATGCAGCCTCTTCTTTAATCGGCTCAATCGTCTCCACTGTCAAACCGGTTACTGCCAGCGCGACGGGATCAACTGTAGTGATAAAACAGCCCTCATCACGCTTTTCTGAAACAGCCTCAGCATCTACCGCTATAGCACTTGCGATATGAACAATACATGCCCCCAGTGGAGAGACTTCTGCTTTACCTGGCTCATGATGGAATTCAGCAGCATCGATAATTGTCTCGGGTAATTTCCAGTCGCGTAACAGCTCACTACCCACTTTTGCATGATCAAAACCGATAACTTCTTGCTCAACCTCAAATAGCGGCACCATACCATCATTAGCACGCAACTGCGTTTCACGTGACATCTCTGGCAATTTATTAAGAATGATTAACTGACCAATATCATGCAAAAGACCAGCAACAAAAAAAGGCTCGGTATGGAGCGCATTGCATTTCACTGCAATCAATCGTGCCAGAACACCACAATAAAGACTATGCCGCCAGAATGTATGGATATCGATATGTTCATTTGAGAGGTGAGAGAAATTATTAATCACCGACGTGGCTAAAATCAGGTCACGCAGGCCGCGCGTACCGATAATCGTGATCGCCCGGGAGACGGTATCTATTTTGGACGGAAAGCCATAAAGGGGGCTATTGGCTATCTTTAAAAGTCTTGCTGTCAGCGCAGGATCCTGACTGATAAACTTGCCAATATCAGATGCAGATGAAGAGGGATCATCTACCATTTCATTGATCTTAGTGAACACCTCGGGCAGCGTCGCAAGTTTTACTGAGCCTTTAATTAAATCGACCGCTTCCATCAAATATTACTCCCTCAAGTGATCTTACATATGTTCTATCGTGACATTAAATGCATAATTACATGGCTATGCAATAGCTTATCGCCATGATTCAAACATTCTTTAAGAAGATGTTATGGAAAACATTGAAACATAGTAGCACACCAGAACAAGGCGCAATAAACAACAGAATTAGATCATTAGTGGGGCAAAGCAGCCACTTCTTTTAATTCAGCGTCAAATTTATGATGTGCCTCATCGACTATTTTTGCTGCACTATTAAGTGATGATTCGACATCTTCACCCTTTCTGATACGCACAAATGCCTTTTGAAAGGCTTCGCTTATCACAGAATAAAGTGGTGATTGCGGCTGAAAAAATATATCACCACGTTTCTGCTCTTCAATCAAGGCTGAAAACGAAGGGGTTTTATTAAAAGTATCAAAACGGGCGAGAGCGCTGTATGTCGCAGGAAAAGTGGCATTGGCCTTTGCCGCTAACAGCACTTCGTCCGGCTGAAGCAGAAACTCTAAAAACCGCATCGCAGCCTGTGTGTCTTCACAGCTTCGCGTTAACCCCCACCCCCAGGCTCGCTGTGTTCTATAGCTCCCAGCACCAAAATCAGGCAGTGGTACCACAGCCAGGTCATCCCCAAATTGCTGCTGATATAAATCATATTTATCCAGCCCGTCCCACGACAGCGCAACACGCCCACTAATAAATGCCTTACCATCGCTATTATTATCAACATAACCATCTCTAATCCAGCGCCGGATATGGCTTAAAGCTGCTATGTTTTGCTCACTATTTAAAACCCCCATTCCATCAAGGGGCCTATCTTTATCAATCATCCCCCCCCCAAATGAGAGCAGAATAGGATGGAGCACATTCGATAGCCGCTCACCCGGTTGCTGTAATCCAAGATCAATTGCAGCTGAAAAATCACTACGCTTCATAAGCGATGCAAGTAACGCTTCAAACACCGTCAAACTCCACGCATCCTTTGACATAACAGGAACAGGATACCCAGCAGCCTCTATCGCACTCTTCCTGGCATACATCACCCAATTATTAGCCGATGTTGCCAACGAATAGACTCGCCCCTGGTACATTCCCTGCCTGTAGATGGCTGGCAACATATCTTGGCGAGCGGTATCAGTTAACAGTTTATCCAGCTTAATCAGCCCCCCACCTTCGACAATGCCGGCGAGGTATGGGCCATCCAGCTCAACGATATCAGGCATAGTATTTGTTCTGATCGCGGCATTAATCTGTGCGTTATAGGTCCCTTTAGGAATAGAGGTCAGGTTGATTTGGATACGGCTATGATTCGTGTTAAAACGGGCCACCTGATCTTTGATCAACAGCAGCGCCTCTTTGTTCCCGGTATGCATCCAGACATCCAGTTCGCTAATAATCGCACTTTTACTAACAACCTTTTCCTGTCGCTCACAGCCAGTCATACCCTGCAACAACAGGGGTACTAGCAAAAAGGCAGATATAATGAGGCTGTGGTTTCTTCGATTACTATTAAACATCGAGCCATAATAACTCAATAAATTTCAATTGCATAAAACCTTTGGATTTCGGGAAATCTTTTGCTCTGAAAAAGAAAAAGCTCGCGGTTAAGCAAGCGCGCTTTAATTATTGCTTCAGTCATCAATTGCGCCACCCGCTAATAGCCGTTCAATTTTCTTGAACCCATGCTGTTTTGCTGCGCCCATTGCTGTTTCACCAGTATTCGATGAAAGTCGTCTATCCGCACCGTTCTCCAACAAAATTCTTGCAATCTCGGTATGCCCACCTCTTGAGGCATAAATAAGGGCTGTCATACCGCCTATCGAAATATCCCGATGAGAATTTGGCTCTAACTGTTCAATGGCATTGACATCAGCATCATGTGCGATCAATGCTTCAACAATATTCTGATAACCATTTCGAGAGGCGATCATTAACGGGGTACGGCCAATGTTATCGTATAAATTAGGGTTCGCCTCATGGGTCAGTAAAAGTTCAACGGCCCTGACATATCCCTGCTCGGCCGCCTTAAACAGAGGCGTGACCCCTTTTTCATCCTGAATATCCGTAACCGCGCCGGCGTTGAGCAGCACCTTTATCGCATCAATATGACCTCCACTTGCGGCCGCAATCAATAGCGAGGAACTTAACTCTTTTTTATGGGCGCGGATTATAAATCGGTCGACTTTTTTATCAATTGTTGCACGATCGGGATCCGCACCATTTGCGATCAATAAGGCTAGCAGCTCTGCACTGCCATTTCGTGCTGCAATCAATGAGGGCGTCTCTTTTCTGCGGTTACCAACAGAAACCTTTGCGCCGTGACCAATAAGATACTCCGCTATCGCTAAATCATTATTCTGTACAGCAATCAGTAATGCGGTATCGTTCCGGGAAATTGTCCGTAGTAACTCACGCTCTTTAAATGTCACACTTGAATTTGCAATGCGTAGCTCCTTCAGCCCCCATGGAACATGATTCACATTCGCACCATTCTCTACCAGTAGATGTACCAGATCAGCATTCCTGAAATAGACAGCGCTGATCAAGGGAGTAACCCCCGTATTTTTATCGCGGTAGTTCACATCGGTCGACTGCTTTAGCAGTGCTCTGGCTTTTTCCAGATCACCAATTTTTGCTGCCTTAATCAGGGCGTCTTCACTCGAGAGTGCGGCATAATGAGTTTCATCTCGCGCACCAGCAGCACGTAATATATCGACAATGCTGTTATGGCCGTTCCACTGTGCGATGGTCAGCGCCGTATCACCATTGGCACGTGCCAGGCTAGTAACTGCACCATATTTCAAAAGGCTTGAGACAATCTGGTCCCAGTCACCCTGTTCACCTTTTAATCCATGCATAGCAGCGTACATCAAAGGTGTCGTGCCTCGCCTGTCATTAGCTGCGCCAGTTGTCATCACATTTGCATCAGCACCTTTTGAGAGTAGCAGCTCAACCATTGGTAGACGACCATACTGGACAGCGCTGACCAATGCAGTCCCACCATCAACCTTTTTCAGGTCAACTTGTGCCCCGCTTTCCAGCAAGTAGTTCGCCGCCTCAAAATTGCCATATAGCGAGGCATTCATCAGCGCAGTCGTGCCATCGTTGCTCTGAGCATTGATATTGGCGCCCAGTGAAACCAGTAGCTTTAATATTGACAGATGATTCTCTGCTGCGGCCACAATCAGCGCGGTATTGCCAAGCTCGTCAATGAGATCGATGTCAGCACCACTATTGAGTAGATTTCTAATCACACCCTCATGACCATAACGGGCAGCTAACACAAAGTTATGCCCCTCTATTGATACAGCTGGTTTAGGCGTCGCCTCTTCGACCGCACTAACATTAACCGGAACGATGGATAGCGTAAGAGCAATAGCACTACACAGCATGATGGGCGCTATCCTGAAGGATGATTTGGCTAACATTGACATCAGCTTCTCCTCAATAAAATTTCTATTTCAGCATAAGCAGGAACGCCATGCTTGCCCACATTAGTGATGTGTGCCACATCAACGCGAACATTCAACTTTAAGTAAATAATAGACCATTACACTCAGGATCGTAAATAAAAGCTTTCAAAGCAATATCACTTAACCCTCCAGCTATCGGTGGTCATGATGCTATCTATCTGACTTTTTTGATGAAAACCACAAATAACCAAGAAATAAACTCATTCGATGACATTTTCTATCGGCTATTACCTACACCACAGGTCATTTTTTTATTGAAAGCAGTTAGTTGCATAACCCGATAAAAGCAGGAATAAACTCATATTTAACCCGGTTTTGACGATAAAAAAGCAGGGAACAAGCCGTTCCGACATACTGATAGACAAGGAGAGTCGTAATGAAACTGATGATTGTCGATGATGACAAGGATATCCTCATCTACCTAGAAGGCATTGCCAAACGTTTCGGTGTCCAGTATGAGGCTTTTCTTGATTCTTCACTTGCGCTTGAACGCTTTTCTGAAGACCCAACAAAGTTTCATGCGGCTGTCCTTGATGTCTTCATGCCCCCCCCGGACGGGATCTTGCTGGCTAAAAAGATGCACGATCTCAATGGCAAGATGCGCTTCCTTTTTGTCAGTGGTCTCAGTGATCCCGCAAATGTGAACTTCATTATGGAAAAAGGCGATTATTTGCATAAACCATTCTGGTTTGAAGATGCAGCCAATCGAATGAAGAACCTGATTAGTCTGGCTGAAAAAGCATCTGAATATCATGATCAGCACGCACTCAACGACATCACGACCAAAGCTGTTGAACTTGCTGATATCTCATCATGCAAAGAACCTTATTTTCTTGCAGTGCTGGCAGCCAGCAAGCTTAATCTGCCAGTAAATGATTACCCTGAGAGCTTCTGGGAGCTAACAGCATCAGAGATCAAGCGTAAAACAGAGCACGTAGATGCTTAACCTCTCCGGCTCAGCTGTTTAACATTGCCCGTTGCTGTTCTATCTCCAGGTCAGCGGCTATTCAGTACCTGAATCGGAACTGAGTCGCGACCTGACCAGGCCGCCTGTTCGGGTAGCGTTACACAACAGGCCACTTTTATCTGCCGCGCAAACCCTTTACTATATACGTCTTCTGATTTGAGAAACTGGATTGAACGATGATTAAAAGACTTTTAAAGCACTCTGTTTTTCCCATACTCGCCGCTACTCTTACCTTTTCTTCGATCGTTAACGCTAGTGATAAGGTCGAAGTAACCATGACAACCAATATGGGCGATATCTCCATCGTGCTCGATGCGGCCAGAGCACCGATCACAGTAAAGAACTTTCTCCGCTACGTCGATGAGGGGTATTACGACGGAACAATTTTCCATCGCGTCATCCCCGACTTTATGATTCAGGGGGGGGGGTTCGATACAAACTATAATAAAAAGGCAACCCATGAAACGATCCGGAACGAAGCCGACAACGGCCTGAAAAATAGCCGAGGCACCATCGCCATGGCACGCACAAACGCACCACACTCTGCCAGCGCACAGTTTTTTATTAATGTGCAGGATAACGACTTTCTTAACCACACCGCCAAGAACTCGCGTGGCTGGGGTTACACTGTCTTCGGAAAAGTCATAAAAGGGATGAAGGTGGTTGATAAAATCCAGCGCCAGAAAACGGGGCGCGGCGGTCCCTTTCCAACCGATGTACCGAGAAAAATGGTTGTCATTGAAAAGATCACCCGCCTGGTTACCAAATAAATAGCCTCTGTTATTTGAATGTCAACTCTCTTTATCTCCGACTTGCACCTCTGTGCAGGTCGTCCGGCAATCACCCGCCTGTTTGTCGAGTTCCTGCAACAACGGCTGCAACGCGGCGACCATCTCTACATCCTTGGAGACCTGTTCGAGACGTGGATTGGCGATGATGTGCTCGATAAAACGGGCCTGCAAGTTATCGAGGCACTACAGCAGCTGCACCAACAGCAGATTCCGGTTTACATCATGCATGGCAATCGTGACTTTTTGTTGGGTGATCGGTTTGCAGCGGCCTCAGGCGCCACGCTGATTCCTGATCCCTGCATGATAAAACTCGGTAACGACAACATCTTATTGATGCATGGTGATACCCTCTGCACCGATGATGTCGATTATCAAGCCTTTCGCCTGCAAGTGCGTAGCCCAGATTTCTGTAATGAGTTCTTGAGCCACCCCATTGAAAAACGGATTGAGATCGCAGGCCAGTTCCGTGAAACAAGCCGCATCCGTTCAAAGAAGAAACGCGCGGAGATCATGGATGTCAACCAGGCGGCAGTTGAAGCGGTAATGGAGGAGCATCATCTCTACCATCTCATCCACGGCCACACCCACCGTCCGGCGCAACACCAGTTTAAACTTCACGGCAGAACTGCCAGACGCACTGTGCTTGGCGACTGGTATCAACAGGGGAGTGTATTGCGTTATGACGGTACTTTTACCCTCGAAACACTGCCGCTACTGCTCGACCACACACAGTAAAAAATCGTTCGTTACCATTAAAATCACGCAACAATCCAGAATCAGATGAGCCTAATCACCCCTTTTTCTCCACCCTTACCATCCACCAGAAGCGCTACCATTCAATGGGGGAAACTCTACGGTAACAGCAGCAGCCTCGCAATCAGCTCTGCCGCACAGCAACACAGCGGCCCTGTCATGGTGGTTACGGCAGATATTCATGGCGAAGAGACGCTAGCTCAGACGCTTGGCTTTTATCTTGGCAACCATCCTGAGATAGCAGTTTCAATCTTTCCAGATCGCGAAACCCTTCCCTATGATCACTTCTCACCACACCAGGATATAATCTCTGATCGACTGGGTACACTGCACCAGCTGCCAACCATGTCGCGCGGCATCATCATCGTGCCGGTCAGCACCTTAATGCATCAGCTGCCGCCTCAGAATTATCTTGAAGCAAATACCTTGATGCTTGATGTTGGACAAAAGCTCAATATCGAACAGATGCGCACACGCCTCGATAACAGCGGCTACCGATATGTCTCACAAGTGATGGAGCATGGTGAATTTACAGTTCGTGGGGGGCTCTTTGATCTCTTTCCGATGGGATGTAAAACCCCGTTCCGGATCGACCTGTTTGACGATGAAATAGAGACTATCCGCACCTTTGACCCTGAGTCACAACGAACCATTAACAGTATCGACTGTATTCACCTGATGCCCGCTCGCGAGTTTCCACTTAGCGAAGCGGGCATTACCCGTTTTCGCCAGCAGTACCGCCTGCAATTTGAGGGTAACCCGCAAGAGAGTGTGATCTACCGTGACATCTCGCAGGGACTTGCCCCCGCCGGGGTCGAATATTACCTGCCGCTCTTTTTTGAACAGACGCAGACACTGTTCGATTACCTGCCTGATAACACGCTGATCATCACCACCAACGGCGTGCATGATGCCGCCGAACAGTTCTGGCGTGAGTGCGGTGAGCGATTTGAATCGGGACAACATGACCTTGAGCGGCCACTACTCTCCCCAGACAGCCTGTTTATTGAACCCCAGCAGTTGTCGCAACAACTGCAGAGACACAACACCATTCAGTTAAACCGCATAGAACTTGACCCTCGGAATGCCAACCACTACAACTTTGCAACCAGTGCCCCGCCTGCATTAAGCCTTCCCCCGCGCTCACCTCACCCCCTCGAGCCACTGCTAACGTTTCTCGGTAGCTTTGAAGGGCGGGTACTCATCGCAGCCGAGACCAGCGGGCGACGCGAGACACTGCTTGAGATGTTCCGCGACCATGAGCGCTATCCGAAACAGCTCGATAGCTGGGCTGATTTTGTCCAGAGTGATACGCCGCTGGCGATCACCGTTGCCCCCTTTGATGAAGGGATGATACTCGATAGCGCTGCCTGTGGAACAGAAAAGCTGGCGATCATCAGCGAATCACAGCTCTTTGGTGAGCAGGTGATGCAGCGCCGTCGCCGTAAAAAGCGTGGGCGTGATGTTGATGCGGTAGTTAAAAACCTGACCGAACTCACCGTTGGTTCACCCGTCGTACATGAAGAGCACGGCGTCGGACGCTACCTCGGATTACAGACACTCGATGCCGGTGGCCAGACTAACGAATACCTGCTACTCGAATATGCGGGTGGCGACAAACTATATGTACCGGTCTCTTCACTACACCTGATCAGCCGTTATGCAGGGGTCTCTGAAGAGCGCTCACCATTACATCGCCTCGGTACAGAGACCTGGAGCAAAGCAAAGCGTAAGGCCGCCGAGCGAGCACACGATGTTGCGGCTGAATTACTGGATATCTATGCGCGACGTGCGGCACGCAAGGGCCACGCCTTTCCTATCGTTGACGAGCAGTACGCCTCATTTGCCGCTGGCTTTCCATTTGAAGAGACACCGGATCAGCAGGAGGCGATCATTGAATTGATTGCCGACATGACCAGCGACAAGCCGATGGACCGCCTCGTTTGTGGCGATGTCGGCTTTGGTAAGACAGAGGTGGCGATGCGTGCTGCGTTTATTGCAGTACAGGGTGGAACACAGGTGGCGGTGCTGGTACCCACTACTCTGCTGGCACAGCAGCATTACCAGAACTTTAAAGACCGTTTTGCCGACTGGCCGGTAGAGGTAGCCGTATTATCACGCTTTACCACCAGAAAAGAGGGAGATGAGGCGTTAAAAAAGATTGCTGATGGCAAAGTCGATATCGTGGTTGGTACCCATAAGCTGATCAGCGGAAACATCAAATTTAATAACCTCGGTCTGTTTATTATCGATGAAGAGCACCGCTTTGGCGTTAAGCAGAAAGAGCAGCTGAAATCACTGCGTAGCGATGTTGATACCTTAAGCCTTACCGCAACACCGATTCCCCGCTCACTGAATATGGCGCTAACGGGCATTCGTGACCTTTCGATTATCGCCACGCCACCACTGCGTCGCATCGCCATCAAAACCTTTGTTCGACAATGGAATGAGACGCTGATTCGTGAGGCGTGCCTGCGTGAGATCCGCCGTGGTGGACAGCTCTATTTTCTGCATAATGAAGTGCGTACCATTGCAAAGACCACTGAAGCGCTTAAGAAACTGATGCCAGAGGCGCAGATAAAGTTTGCACATGGGCAGATGAACGAACGTGAGCTGGAACAGATCATGCTCGACTTTTACCATCAACGTTTTAATATTCTAGTCAGCACGACCATTATCGAAAGCGGTATCGATGTTCCGAACGCCAACACCATCATAATCAATCGCGCCGATAAACTCGGCATTGCGCAACTCTATCAACTGCGCGGCCGTGTCGGTCGCTCCCACCATCAGGCCTACGCCTATCTGATCACGCCACCGAAAAACAGTATGACCCGAGATGCCGAGAAACGGCTTGAGGCGATTGAATCGATCGAAGAGCTGGGGGCAGGTTTTACCCTTGCGACGCACGACCTTGAGATTCGCGGCGCAGGTGAGTTCCTCGGTGATGAACAGAGTGGCCACATTCAGGAAATCGGTTTTTCGATGTATACCGATTTGCTGGATCGCGCTGTCGCCGCACTCAAGGCCGGTAAGCAACCTGAACTACTACAGCCGCTACAGAGCGGATCTGAGATCGATCTTGGTGTCCCCGCACGACTACCAGAAGATTACCTGCCTGATGTTCACAGCCGACTGGTACTCTACAAGCGGATCGCCAATGCCAGCGACAGCGCTGAGCTACGTGAGTTACAGGTCGAAATGATTGATCGTTTTGGGCTGCTGCCAGAAGCGGCTAAAAACCTGATCACTGTTACCGAACTAAAACTGACTGCCGCACCTCTTGGCATACGCAAGATCGAGGCGGCGGCTCACGGCGGACGTATCGTCTTTGGGGAACTGCCCAATGTTGACCCGATGAAGATCATCAACCTGATCCAGCGCAAGCCCAACACCTATAAACTTGATGGGCAGGAGAAGCTACGCTTTACGATGCAACTACCAACGCTACAGGATCGTATCGATGCCATCACCGCATTGCTGGAGATGATAGCGCTTGATAAGGGTAGCAATCGTTGAGGATAGTACAGAGCTACCCTCTTCCAAGCTCTTTCATCCGCGATGCCATCGGCGGCACCTCTTCTGGGTCGATATGAATATCCAGTAACACGGGGCCTTTTGTTTCGAGTAGCGGCCCCATCTCCAGCTCATCAAGCTGCTGTGCATTTTTTATACTTATTCCAGCTGCCCCTACGGCATGCGCCATCATCGCGAAATCGACAGGAGGTAGCTCAAAACCTATCGCTTCTGCGCCACCCAGTCGCTGACCATGCTTTACCATTCCAAAGGCGTGATCATTCAAAACAATAAAAATGACAGGGAGCTGTAACTGTACTGCCACTGTAATTTCCTGCCCACTCATCAGGTAACTCCCATCACCGGTAATGCATACCGCTGGTGCCTCATCCTGAGCACAGGCAGCACCAACTGCGGCACCAATCGCCCACCCCATCGAACCAAAGCCCATCGCAATTCGATAATTCAACACTGAACTCAGGTGAAGATAGTGGGTTGCCCACGCCCATGAGTTACCCGCATCAATATGATAACGGCTTTTTGAAGGGAGCAGCCCGGGTAGTTTACCCATTAAATACTGAGGCTTCACAAGCGCCTCTTTATCCGGCTGATCAAGATAGGTGGATGAAGGAATACGGCTATCAACACCCACCTTAGAAAAACCACCATATTGAATTACGTTGCAACGGTGGCTATGAATTGATCTCTTATGCGTGTAACGATCAATCGCCTGTCGTTTGTAGAGATAATTCTTTAGATCATCGAATATCTTCTCCAGATTTCCATAGAGCTGTAATTGGGCAGTTTCATAGACAAAATCATCGCTCAGTGGGAAATTAACACATAGCACTTTACTCATAATAGCGTCACAACTAGAGAGACCGGCTGTTTCAAACGGACTTAAGTTACTACCAATAACAACAATATGATCCGTTTCATTGCTATACAGCAGCTCTATTGCCTGCTGGTGGCCAGCAAACCCTATTACGCCTCGATAGAGCGGATGATTCGCTGAAATGGCACCTTTGGCTGCGGCTGTAGTCACAATTTCAGCACCAATTATTTCTGCACATTCAATAATCGTCCTGATGTGAGGCAAGCTATCGACACCGAGCAGAAAGACACTTTTATGATTACCGCTTAACAGTTGGCATAATTTTTCATAATTCGGCTGCTCATAGCGATCATGAGACTGCACTTTCATCCCACCTGCTACCACTGGTATTTCCGCTTCAACAGTCTGGTGCCAGATATCCATGGGAATACTCAAATGCACCGGGCCACAGGGGTATGTCAGCGCTGTTTTTACAGCCTTTATCAGCTTATATTTTAGCTGATCTATATGCGTTACCATTGAGTTATAGCGAGTACAACGAGAGAGCATCGTCACGACCGAAACAGAATCATCCGATGAATCCTGTAGCTCTTGCCTGCCAAACCCGGCCATCGATGTTTGTGGCGTCAATACCAACATCGGTATCTGATCTGTATAAGCCGATGCGATACCCGTAATCATATTAGTTGACCCCGGGCCGGTGGTAGCACAGCAGACAGCCAGACGCCCACTCTCTCTGGCATAACCATCCGCCATAAATACTGCACCGGTTTCATGGCGAGATGTAATTAGATCGATGGTCGACTTCTGCTCTTTATCACGATTAAAACGGGCAACAGCATCAAACAGCGGCTCTATTGCACCACCCGGCACCCCAAAGATTTTATCCACATTGATTTGAGAGAGGTACTCCAGCACAAACTCTGCTGCATTAAACGCTCCCTGAGTGGATAAAAGCAGCTCCTCCTTTCTTATCACATTGTTCACAGATCACCCCGGTCATCATTAACTATTCATGAAGAACGTGCCAATAGCAGTGACCGTAGAAACGCATCCTCTTAACTTCCACAGCGCACTATCATCGGCATATTCAGATGCTCCAGATATCTGCAAAAGAAAGCAGGACTTTAATAATAGAATCATGTAATTCATACTCATCTCTAAAGTAAACAGCAGCAAGCATAAAGAATTCTCAAAATCGAGTATCAGAATATATTTACAAGGCTCTATATCGTCAAAACAGTCACTGGCAGAGTTAATGTGAAACTAGCCATCGATGAGATGAAGGTGATCAACCTTTTCCTACAATAGCCCCCATACTGGGATTAATTGTGCCCGGCTACTCAAGCAGAGCTTGATGGAACGGTAACGGGCGCCCAGCTCTTTTCAACATTCTGAGGAATATCTTAAAGAGATGTGACAACCTATTTTTCTACGCGGTTAATGACCACTTTGTGAGGCCTAAAGAGCTTGCGGTGGCTGCTCAAATTCTGGGCACAAAAAAAACCACCCGGGTGGGTAGGCTTCTTTAAAAAATGGCGCACTTCGAAGGAGAAACTTCGAACCGCCTTTTCCAGACATTAGAGGAATGGAATGAGTTTCTCAAGAAGTTTGCGCCGTTCTTCAAGGAGGTGGCGTAATGAGCACATCTCCTTCAAATCCAAACAATAACAATAAGATAACCACTCCTTTTTCGCTCAGACTGACCTTTGAAGAGCGTGCAGCCCTGGAGCAATCGCCTGGTTCCCAGCCATTGGGGGCTTATATCCGCTCCAAGCTATTCGGCGGCAAAGAAAAGCCGCGCAGAAAACGCACACGCACAAAAAAACCGCTAAAAGACGAAAAAGCCCTGGGGGAGTTGCTGGGCAAACTGGGTAAATCCCGTCTTGCCAGCAATATCAACCAACTCGCCAAAGCGGCTAATTCTGGCTCACTCCCCGTTACGCCGGATACCGAGAAGGCACTGCAAAATGCCTGTGATGACGTAAGAGCCATGCGCATATTGCTCATGCAGGCCTTGGGCTATTACTCCTCGGAGGTGTAGCCATGATTTTGAAGGGAAGCCAGCGATCAGGCGGTAGGCAACTCGCCGCGCACCTGCTCAAAACCGAAGACAATGAGCATGTCGAAGTCCATGAGCTGCGTGGCTTTATGTCTGACGACCTGCCGTCAGCCTTCAATGAAATCCATGCCGTCAGCAAAGGCACTCGCGCCAAGCAGCCTTTTTTCTCGCTGAGCCTCAGTCCACCGCCTCACGAGCGCGTGCCAATTGAGGTTTTTGAAACAGCTATCGAGCAGATTGAGCAAAAACTCGGCCTGGAAGATCAGCCCCGCGCCATCGTGTTCCACGAGAAAGAAGGCCGCCGTCATGCCCATGTGGTCTGATCGAGGATCGACACAGACGAGATGAAGGCCATTAACCTGCCGTTCTACAAAATGAAGCTGAAAGACGTATCCAGGGAGCTGTATCTGGAATATGGCTGGAAGATTCCACCAGGCATCATTGATCGCGAGGACAGAAACCCGCTCAACTTCAGCCGTGAAGAATGGCAGCAAGCGCGCCGCGCTGGCCTGAACCCCAAGGAGATTAAACGCACATTTCAGGAAAGCTGGGCTATCTCAGATAGCCGCAAAGCCTTTGCGGGTGCACTACTGAGCAAGGGCTTTGTTCTGGCTCGCGGAGATCGGCGCGGATTTGTTGCGGTTGATTACCAGGGCGAAGTCTACGCAATCGCCAGATATGCAGGCGTAAAAGCCAAGGATGTTCGTAAGCGCCTGGGCGATCCGCAAACGCTGCCATCCATCGAGCAAGCCAGGGATCAGATCGGCTCGGATATGACCAAACGGCTTCAGCAGCACCTTGCCCATGCGCAAGCATCCAAACAAAAACGTTCTGCCGCCTTTGAATTCAAACGCCAGCGCCTGGTGGAAGATCAGCGCAAAGAGCGGCAATCTCTGGAAGAATTTCACCGCAAACGCTGGGATGCGGAAACAAAAGAGCGTTCTCAGCGCCTAGCCAAAGGCCTTAAGGGTATCTGGCATCGGCTGACTGGCAAATATGAGAAAACAAAACGTCAAAATGAACTCGATGCACTTGTCGCCTTCCAGCGCGACCGCCAGGAAAAAGACGAGCTGATCTTCAAGCATATCCAGCAACGCCAACAATTGAGCCTGCGCCAGCGCAGTGAAATCCACACTCACGAGCTGGAAATCGAGCTGTTACGCCAGGATATTCAGGACTATCGCAATCTCAAAACCGATAAGCCTTCAAAACTGAGAGAAGAATTCCGACAGACATCTGAAAAAGCCAGTAAATCCAGAAAGCCCAAGAGGATTCGGGATAAAAACCAAGATCGCGGTTATGAGCCGGAAATCTAATGTCCCTTAAATGGCTGTTTGCCTGGTTTTAAAAGACACTAAGCACGGTTAAGGGACACACAATTTGGAAAAAACTATATCAAAAATCACTATTTTCATGTATTTAAGGAATAATCTGTATTTTCTTATAGCGCCATACAAAGCTACATGCTATTCTCGAAATGTAAGAATTTAACGTATTTTGATATAGCGATATGAGTGATCAAGTTTCGACACGCCAGAAAAGGCTAGCCACCGTCCTGCGGCACACGTCAGGTACTATCCGAGTGAGTGATGCCATGGAAGCCTTGAATTTAGACAGGTCTCATGCGGCAAAGCTACTGGCTGGCTGGCATAACCAGGGCGTTCTCAGGCGCGTGGCCAGAGGGCTTTATGTACCTGTCCAACCCACGGCTCTAGGGAAAACCCAAGTATTAGAAGACCCATGGATACTTGTCCCTGAGCTATACAGCCCCGGCTACGTAGGCGGCTGGAGCGCATTGGAGCACTGGGAACTCACAGAACAGTTATTCCGCTCCGTTTGCGTGCTCACCAGTAAGCGCACTGCTTACGGGAATACTGAGCATCAAGGTGTTAGTTTTTTCGTTAAGCATGTCCCTGAAAACCTGGTTTTTGGAACAAAAACCATTTGGCGCGACCAGATTAAGATCAGTATCTCCGACCCTTATAAAACGATACTCGACATTATTGACGATCCCTATCTTGGTGCTGGCTTGCAGCATACCATCGATTGTTTGAAGGAATTCAAGCAGCTCTATAACAAGCAAAGCGACCTCGAAAAGCTAATGGTCTACGCCAAACAAATCGGCAATGGCGCTCTCTTCAAAAAACTGGGGTTCCTGGCAGAGGCGCTTGGTTTCGAACAATCCTTCATTGACGAATGCGCCAAGAACCTTACAACGGGATATACGCAGCTTGATAAAAATGCGAAAGACAAAAGCCTCGTAACCCGGTGGCGGCTATGGATACCGAAAGGATATAAGTTTTGATTAGTAAAGACGAAGTACTTTCCGTCGCCGATGAAACGGGTTTAACCCCGGCTGTTGTTGAAAAAGATTATGTGCTTGGCTGGATGCTTGCCGCCATTCACCAAAACACGGCATTTACCGATAGCTGGGTTTTCAAAGGCGGCACATGCCTTAAAAAATGTTACTTCGAAACCTATCGTTTCTCAGAGGATTTGGATTTTACCCTGAAAGATGAAAGCCATCTTGATGAAGACTTTCTAACAGGACAGTTCTCAGAAATAGCGGAATGGTTGTATGAAGCTTGCAGTATAGAATTGCCGCAAGACAGGT